>NZ_NKHP01000024.1:0-15768 GCF_014467235.1 Xenorhabdus indica
TTGTGACAGTAACGACAAACCACATCAACTTTAGCCATATCTCACCCATAATAAAAAATGGGAAGTTTATCACAATATCTAATTATTGGGAGCATGACCTTGGCGGACGGTTACGGTTAAAGCAGGGTATTAAAAGGATGACACTTCCTGTGAGCTTGCTGCAAGTAGCTTTTCACTGAGCTCATTGAAACATCCAGATTTGCTGCCACATCTTTATAGTGCATTCCTTGTAGCCGTGTTAGCAGGAACGCTTGTCTGACTTTTTTCGGCAGTTCATCAAGGATCTTATCTATCCTCTCTAATTGTTCTAACAGTGCAAGCTGATATTCTGATGGGCATGAAGTATTGCTCGGTACTGTACTGACAGACTCCAGATAATTGTCTTCGAGTTTTTTCCGGCGGTAGTAATTAGCGATAGTCCTGCGGGCAATGGTAATTAAAAAAGCTCTAGGATAACGGATATCAGCTAGATCTGGACATTGTATCAATTTGATGAAAATGTCATGGGCAAGATCTTCTGCATGGTGTGAATAAACACAGTTTTGTTTGATCCAGTTATATAACCAATTGTGGTGTTCGCAGTAGAGTTGTTGGGCTATTTCATTGTGCCCGAATGTGCTTTTTTGCACAGCCATGTGATATTGCCTGATGGAGTAGAATAAAAACGATAATGATTATTATTTTTATTTAATTAGTGGAAGTCAATGGGCATTGCAGTGATAATCCCCTTAAAAATTAAGAGGATTATCAGTTGAATCGTTAAGTGTTAGTTAGAATTGCTGTGAAATACTGAATTTGTAATTACGGCCAATACCAGAAACAGCTTCTCCTAAGTATGGATAGTAATCACGGTTGAACAGGTTATCTACAGTGATCCGTGCTTCAAAGCCTTTCATAAGAGACGGGCGCCAGCTTGCAAACAGGCCGTGCAGGGCATAGCCTTTGGCTTTTGGTAATGACCAATATCCAGCTTCTGGGTCGTCATCTACAGGTGAACGATCTTGTTTACGGATAAAGTCACCTTTCCAGCCCATTGTCATTTGCAAGAGCGGGATTTTAAAGCCGAACGTGGTGTGCAATGATGTTGGCGGTATTTGATCCCACCAGGTTTTGTGTCCTATCCATGGGTCACGCGGAGAAGTATCACGTTGTCCACGTATCGTGGAGTAAGATAACTTACCAAACAGAATGGCGCTATCGTAGAAAGTTTCTATTTCCAACCCTTGTATGGTGTAGCCGGGCAGATTGCGGTGATTCGATAATGGTTTTCCACATGCATTAGATAAACCACTTTTGCGGTGTTCCTCACAATAAATTCCACGTCTTTTGAAAATTTCATCTTTTCCCCGATTATGGAATAGCGTAGTACGGATTTGTAGACTGTCATTCTCAAGCATCAGATTATCGTAATCAAAAATGGCACCAAATCGTATTCCTGTCATTTTTTCAGTACTTAGGTTACGGCTGGAACCCGGAACGTTGGTTCCTTCTGACTGAACCTCATATTGTTCATCTACCAGTGGTGCTCTCCATGTATGGCTGATGTCTGCAAATAGTGAGAGATTCGGAGTAGTTTTCCACATTAAGCCCAGATGAGGTGTCCAGCCAGCATAAGTTACACTGCTGTAGTCATGATTGGCTTCGGGGGATTTATTGTTAAAACGGGGGGCCTTATTTTCTTCACCCGTATTTTTTACATGGTCATAGCGCACTCCTGGTGTAATTGTAACGTTACCCAGTTTCAGAGAGTCCTGTATATAGAGGCTGTAGGTATGCTGAGTGCCCGATGGCATATAGTGAGGCTGATAATAGCCGTAATTATACTCAGCATTGTCTTGTATATTTTTACTTTTACTTTTATCGAACATTAAAACGTTGCGCTGATTCTTATGCCAACGGATTCCGGCTATTAATTCATGCTCGATTACACCTGTTGAGAACACACTATTATTGTTGATCTCAGCCATATTGTCGGTGTAATCCGTCCAACTTTTGTTCCCCATTGAGCCACTGAAAAAAGAAGTAGCGTTTCCTGGGCGACTATCGTTTTGTTTGGTTTTGGAATAAGCGTAAGTCAGTGTCAGATTAATCCATGGATTATCTTCGGGGGCGATATTCCATTTGGCGGAATAGTTTTGATCGATTTGATCACGGAAAATCAGTTTTCTTTTCCAGGCGTCATTCCAACCGTATTTCTCTACATCAACGGCTGATGGAACGGTCATCTTATCCCGTTTAGCCGCCCACGGCTGCCAGCCATCCGATTCAGAGCGCATTGCAGATAAACTTATTGTATGCGCATCACTGGGGTAGAAATTGGTTTTCAATAAATAGGATGTTTGATTGTTTTGTGAAAACTCAAAGCGTGTGCCATCAGGGCGTTTGATATTATGTCCATCGCGTTTACTGAAATACAGTAATCCATCAACGTAGCCATTGGCATCTCTGCCATATAATGCAGCACTGTTGATCCACTGCCTGTCATTGGTATGGTAGCTTTGTTTAATAAAACCACCCCAATCCTCATCAGGGCGCAAGAAATCGCTGGCGTCTTTGGTCACAACTTTAACCGAGCCACCAAACCCACCGTTGCCATTCAATATATTATGTGGCCCTTTATCCACATCAATCCGTTTGATTAATTCAGGTTCGATAAAGATGGAACCCTGGCGATATTTCTCAAACCCTTTTGGGGCATCATCCAGTGTCACTTTGACATCTTCTTGGTCACCCATCCCCCAGATATTTAATGTTTGTCCGCCGGGACGTGGTGAACCAGACATTGAAACGCCGGGAAGTTGTCCAAGCAGCTCAGCAATATTATCCGCCTGAGTACGGTCAATATCTTCCTTTTTAAGTGCAGAACTACCCGCACTGGTGCTGTTATGTGTATTCCCTACAACAGAAAGCGTAGAAAGCTGCATCACCTCATTTTTCTTTTCTGACTCTTGTCCTGAAGGATTCTCAGTAGCCGAAACTGAGCCGGAAAATACAGTGCCTAGCACCAGAGTGCCAGAGAATGTTCCGCTTAAAATTTTTCGGATAAAAGTTGCGATTGGGTGTTTTTCCAAATTTTGACTATTATTTGCCATAAATTTCCCGAAAAGTGTCTGTGTGAAATATTGCATTGTTATAAGTCACCCAGGAAAGTAAATCGGGTAGATGAAAATGAGAATTATTTTTATATGTGTATTTTTTAACGGTATGTTTTTTATCAGCACAGTTTTTTTATAGGTATAGTTTTTATAGGCATGGTTTTTATAGACATAGTTTTTATAGACATCGTTTGCTGCAAAGTGCTTATGGGATGTTGTGGTATAAAAACCAGGACACTCATTCGCAAGGTTATTTCCGTAAGTGCAAGGGGTTAATCAATGAAGAAGATTCTTAGTACGCTGTTCTTGGCAGGAATTGTGGCATTTATTGCAGGTTGTGATGATGCTTCCAAAAAAGCGGAGAATTCAACCCATCAAACTGAAGATAGTGCATCTCAAATGAAAACGGATACTGAGCAAAAAAACTCAGAAATGACGGATACAGACAATAAAAAAGAAAAACCACAAGGCATGAAAGACAATGCTACGGGTGGAGAACGTGGGTCGGTAGATAAATCCAGGGAAACACAGGGTAACATCAACCATTCCACCCATGATGCGGTAAGTCAAACGCCGTCTTCTAAGACGGCTGATGTAAAGGATAATGTGACAAAATCGCTAAATGACGCAGCGGATAAGGTGGCAGCCAAAGCGGGGGAGGTACAACAACAGGCCACGGATAAAATTAATCAGTTTGCAGATGAAATAAAGTCGAAGACGAAAGAAATCAAATCGGATACTGATAAAAAAACGGATGATTTAATCAATAGTCTTAAAGGTGATAATAGTAAAAAAGAGGAAGGCTAATTCAATGTGTCAGAATTTATCACTCTGATAATTTATTCATATAGGAAGGGTGATCTGAACGTGATCACCCTTTTTTTCAGGAAATTTTTGATGATGTGTTGACCGGCGATTTACGTACCGGAGCACCATTGGCGACATAATATTTTGCCTGACTACGGGGCAAAGGGGTATGTCCCCGGATTTTATCGGCGATTTTCTCTGCCATCATGATGGTGGTGGCATTCAAATTGCCGGTAATAATTTCCGGCATAATAGACGCATCAATGACACGCAGGTTTTCAACACCATGCACTCGCCCTTGACCATCAACCACCGCCATTTCATCAAATCCCATCTTACAACTACAGGATGGATGAAAAGCTGTTTCGGCACGTTCACGAATAAAGGCATCCAACTGCTCATCTGTCTGGATATCAGCGCCGGGGCTTATCTCCCGGCCACAATAAGGCGCAAGGGCGGGTTGTACCATGATTTCTCGTGTAATGCGAATGGCATCGCGGAATTCCTGCCAGTCCTGTTCTGTAGACATATAGTTGAACAAAATACTTGGATGCTGGCGTGGGTCACGTGACTTGATTTTCACACGTCCCCGGCTTGGAGAACGCATCGAACCAACGTGAGCCTGAAAGCCATGTTTATTGACTGCATTACTACCATTGTAGTTAATGGCAACAGGTAAGAAGTGATACTGAATATTGGGCCAGGCAAATTTTTTACTGGTACGGATAAAACCGCCGGCTTCAAAATGATTGCTGGCACCAATACCCGTGCCTTTAAATAACCATTCAGCCCCAATCATCGGTTGGTTATACCATTTCAAAGAAGGATAGAGAGAAACAGGTTCGAGGCACTCATATTGCAGGTACATTTCAAGATGATCCTGAAGATTTTGCCCTACACCGGGCAAAATATGTATCGCAGGAATACCCAATTCATGTAATACATTCTCAGGGCCAATGCCTGAACGTTGTAAAATCTGTGGGGAAGCGATGGCTCCGGCACAGAGCAAAATTTCTTTGCGTGCTTTGGCCTGTGTCAGTGTTGAACTATTGCTTTGGTAGAAATCAACACCAACAGCAGTTTTACCCTCAAATTTGATGGTGTCTGTTAGTGCATGAGTAATAACGGCCAGATTAGATCTCGATTTGGCTTGATCCAGATACCCGCGTGCAGTGCTGGAGCGGCGGCCTCTGGGCGTGACAGTGCGATCCATTGGACCAAAACCTTCTTGCTGGTAGCCATTCAGGTCGTCAGTACTTGGATAGCCCGCCTGAATGCCTGCTTTTACCATCGCATGAAAAAGCGCATTATTGCCTGCTTTGGGGGTGGTAACGCTGACAGGGCCATCTCCACCATGATAATCATTCGGACCAATATCCCGTGATTCTGCTTTGCGGAAATAAGGCAGACAATCGAGATAAGTCCAGTCTTCCAGACCAGGTTGTTTTGCCCAATTATCAAAGTCCATTGCATTGCCACGGATATAGCACATACCATTGATCAATGAAGATCCCCCTAATCCCTTCCCCCGTCCACATTCCATGCGACGGTTATTCATGTAGGGTTCAGGATCGGTTTCATACGCCCAGTTATAACGGGTTCCCTGCAAGGGGTATGCCAGCGCTGCTGGCATTTGAGTACGAAAGTCGAATCGGTAATCTGGCCCACCTGCTTCCAGCAACAGGACAGTAACATTCGGATCTTCCGTCAAACGAGTTGCAAGCACATTACCCGCTGAACCAGCACCGATAATAATGTAGTCAAATACCATTGTTATCTCCTCTGTTTCAGTCGTGGGTTAAAATAGGGATTCGAAGTTTCCTAGTTCAACCTGTATTGATTTAATTTGTGTATAGTGTTGTAGAGTAACCAGCCCATTTTCGCGTCCGACACCAGAATGTTTGTAGCCGCCAACTGGCATAACTGCGGGTGATTCTCCCCATGTGTTGATCCAGCAAATCCCGGCTTCTAATTGGTGGATAACACGGTGAGCACGGGATAAATCTTTCGTTACTATTCCTGCGGCAAGGCCATAATCTGTGTTATTAGCACGAGCAATGACCTCATCTTCTGTTTCGTAGGTCAGAATACACATCACCGGGCCGAAAATTTCTTCCTGGGTAATCAGCATGTCATCGGTACAGTCAGTAAATACAGTTGGTGCAACAAATGCCCCTTTTGCCAGATCACCGTCCATTAGGCGTTTGCCGCCATATAGCAGACGGGCACCGGAATTTTTGCCGCTTTCTATGTAGCGCAAGACAGATTCCATATGCGGGAAGCTGACCAATGGGCCAAAATTGGTATTCGGATCAAGCGGTGAGCCAATGCGGATCCGTTTGATACGTTCAAGAATTTTATTTTCAAAATCAGGAGCCAGTGCTTTCGGGATAAAAACGCGTGTGCCGTTGGTACAGACCTGACCTGAACTGAAATAGTTTGCCATCATGGCAATATCGGCAGCCCGATCCAGATTGGCATCATCGAAAATGATCAACGGAGATTTACCACCCAGTTCCATTGTGACTTCTTTCAATGTTGAGCCGGATGCGTTAGCCATTACTTTCTTACCGGTGACAATACCGCCGGTAAAAGATATTTTGGCGATTTTCGGATGGACAGCCAGATAGTGGCCCACTTCATATCCCATGCCTGTCAGGACGTTAAATACTCCGTCAGGCAGACCTGCTTCAGTGTAAATTTCAGCGAGTTTCAGCGCGGTGAGGGAAGTTACTTCACTGGGTTTAAAAATCATGGCATTACCGGCTGCCAGCGCTGGTGCTGATTTCCACAATGCAATTTGGATTGGATAGTTCCATGCACCAATACCCGCTACGATACCTAGTGGTTCACGGCGCGTATAGATGAAAGAGGATTCACGCAATGGAATTTGCTGACCTTCAATCGCAGAGATCAGACCGGCATAATATTCCAGAACATCGGCACCGGTAAGGATATCAATTACCTGAGTTTCAGAGAGCGGTTTGCCGGTATCCAGTGTTTCCAGTTCGGATAATTCATCATTGCGCTCACGGAGAATATCTGCCGCTTTAAGTAAGATCCGTGAACGCTCTACCGCAGTCATTGCGGCCCAGATTTTCTGTCCTTTTTGGGCACCTTCCACAGCCAGCTCAACATCTTGTTCCGTTGCAGACTGTAATTGAGCAATGACTTCACCATTGGCTGGATTGATTGCATCAAAAATGTTTCTGTCAGGGTTGGTGCTATCAACATAAGCACCGTGGATATAAAGTTTCTGTAAACCAAAACGGGTCATAGCGTCTCCTTAGGTCAGAACTCAGGGTACACCTGTTATCTGAGTTTCTGCTCGATATAATCGATGGTGATAGTGAAGGCACTTTCTATATCAAAAGGCTTGCTGCTTAAGGCACTTCTCAGCCAGATACCGTCAATCAGAGCTGCCAGCCCTTGTGCTGCCAGTTGTGCTTCTCTTTTGGGCAGAACCCTTCTGAATTCAACACAGATATTGGAATACAAGCGACGTTCATTCACTTGTTGTAATCGGTATAAATTGGGCTGGTGCATGCTGCTGGCCCAAAAAGCCAGCCAGGTTTTCATGGCTGCACTATTGATTTGGCTGGCGTCAAAATTTCCTTCAACGATGACTGTTAGCCTTTGAGCTGGGGTGGCATTATCGAGTAGCCGTAACCGTCGTGCTACAGCCATTTTGAGTTGATGCAATAGATGCCGCATAGCCGCTTCAAGTAATCTGTTCTTATCCTTGAAATAGTGACTGATAATACCGTTAGAAACCCCGGCTTTTCTGGCTATCAGCGCAATACTTGCTTCCTGCATTCCAACTTCATTGATGACCGCTAATGTTGCATCAATGAGTTGTTGTTTTCTTATCGACTGTATTCCAATTTTGGGCATGACCTTACACTCAGAAAATCAATGATTCGGCCGTTATTAAACTTTTTTTTAATTGAATGTTCAATCAAAATTAAATATGTTTTATTACAATATTTTCACAAATAGGGATTGGGATTATTGAGAGAGAGTTAAATTTTTATTTATTATTCATATTGTTATTGGGATTATTCTTTTTTGTTTTTTCTTTTTATTATTTCAGGAACTGCCTATGAATATACAAGACAGTCCAAAAAACACTCAGAAGGATACACTGAACTCTGTCGTTTTTTTTATCTCAGCAGTATTAATTATTGTCTTTTCTCTTTTCACGTTTTTCTTTACGGATACAACGAGTATCTGGATAAAAAGTACGCTGAATTGGGTATCTAAAACATTTGGCTGGTACTATCTGCTGGCTGCAACGCTTTACATTGTCTTTGTCATATTTGTTGCCGCTTCCCGTTTTGGTTCTATCAAGCTAGGGCCGGAACAATCTAAGCCTGAATTCAGTTTGCTCAGTTGGGCGGCAATGCTGTTTGCTGCCGGGATAGGTATTGATTTGATGTTTTTCTCAGTAGTTGAACCAGTTACACAATATATGCGTCCACCTACGGGGGAAGGGGAAACGATTGAAGCAGCTCGTCAGGCGATGGTGTGGACATTGTTCCACTATGGCCTGACGGGCTGGTCTATGTATGCTCTGATGGGGATTGCATTGGGATATTTCAGTTATCGTTACAACTTGCCATTAACTATCCGTTCAGCGCTTTATCCTATTTTTGGCAATCGTATCAAAGGGCCTATCGGTCATACCGTGGATATCGCTGCGGTGATAGGGACGATTTTCGGTATTGCAACTACGTTGGGTATCGGTGTGGTGCAGCTAAATTACGGTTTGAAAGTACTTTTCGGGCTGCCACAGGGCTTGGGTATTCAGGGGGGATTAATACTGCTTTCAGTGATCGTGGCAACGGTATCCGTCACCTCTGGTGTGAACAAAGGCATTCGATTTTTGTCCGAATTGAATGTGTTACTGGCATTAGGGTTAATTCTATTTATCCTGTTTGTGGGGGATACAGAATTTTTGTTTAATGGACTGGTACAGAATGTTGGTGACTACATCAGCCGTTTTATGAGCATGACACTCAATAGTTTCGCATTTGAACGCCCGACCGAATGGATGAATAACTGGACACTGTTTTTCTGGGCATGGTGGGTTGCCTGGTCACCGTTTGTTGGATTATTCCTTGCGCGTATTTCTCGTGGTCGAACAATTCGCCAGTTTGTAATGGGAACTCTGGTTATTCCATTTGTTTTTACGCTGCTTTGGTTATCCATTTTTGGTAACAGTGCGTTATATGAAATTCTTCACGGCAATCGGCAATTAGCTGAAACGATATTGAACCATCCAGAGCGAGGTTTTTATAATCTGCTGGCACTTTATCCGGCTTTCACTTTTAGTGCTTCCGTTGCTACGATCACCGGGCTGTTATTTTATGTTACATCGGCTGATTCGGGAGCATTAGTTTTAGGTAATTTCACATCTAACCTCAGTGATATTAATAATGATGCACCAAACTGGCTGCGAATATTCTGGTCTGTGGCAATTGGTGTGTTGACATTGGGTATATTGATGACGGATGGTATCTCTGCTTTACAAAACACCACGGTAATTATGGGCTTACCATTTAGTTTTGTGATCTTCTTTATTATGGCAGGGTTGTATAAATCGTTGCGGGTGGAAGATTTTCGTAAGGCCAGTGCATTGCAGAATACATCTCCAACATTGGTGCACGACAATGGTTCTTTGAACTGGAAGCAGCGCCTGAGTCGTATGATGCATTTTCCGGGAACGAAAAGTACCCAACGTATGTTGGATATGGTGTGTCGTCCTGCGATGCAGGAAGTTGCAAAAGAGTTGGAATTACGCGGTGCGAAAGTGCAGTTTAGTACTCTGCCTTCGGAGGAGGACAAGCGTCTTAGTCCGCTTGAACTGATTGTTGATTTGGGGGAAGAACAGAATTTTATTTACCAAATCTGGCCGCAGCGTTATTCCGTACCCGGATTTACCTATCGTGCGAGGTTGGGTAAGTCTTATTACTTCCGGTTGGAAACCTTTCTGATGGAAGGCACACAGGGTAATGATTTAATGGGCTATACAAAAGAACAGATAATCAGCGATATTCTTGATCACTATGAAAAACATCTGAATTTTATTCATTTGAACCGTGAAGCGCCGGGACAGACGTTGATTTTCCCAAGTGGAGGATAAACCAGAGTTGGCCTGCAATAATATAGCAGGCCATACCCGTTCCATTGGGTATATTCGATCATACATTCAACGCGTTGTTCTTTATGTATATTTGGATAACGTGGAAATTCAGCTTATCTGCGAAGCTGATGAAATGGGGGCCTTTTGTTGGAAACAAAAAGCAACAACGTTAGCTATGGTATGCTTGGAAATCCCGGTTAAAGCGTATCATTGCACATACTTTCGGAGGACGAAGTCAGAAAACACGCAAGAAAATTTTGAAAAAACTTGGTTGCCGATGTGGATTGAGAAAATAATGAATAATAAACGTCAGCAGTCCCTAACAGTAAGTGTAATTCTTATCATATTATTTATGTCATAGTTTTTAAGCGACATATCAGCAGTCAAATAATATGCATAATAAGAATAAATATCATTTTATTAACAATGATGAATTAAATATATCATTAATATCACATCTCGCTATTAATGTTTAAAAGTCTGATTAACTTACTTAATTAAATAAAATTTAACTCACTAAAATAATAACAATAAAAAAACATATAATTTTGTTCTGGGTTTTTGCTATCTAAATATTAAGGCTATATCAAGATAGGGAATGTTTTTTATTAATCTTAGTTATAATGATTTATTTATCTATTTGATATTAAATAGATTTTTTAATTCTTGTGATTTAAGTATTGGTATAAAGACACCGAGTTAATACAATAATAACTATATTATTAATATAAAAAAGAGGGTAAAAATGAGCTTAAAAATAGAAAAAAAGAATTCAAGTCTACCTCAAGAAAATATAAATGATATATGGATTGACTGGTTGGACTCGAAAGAGTTGCAGAATCTGACAAGACACCCTGTACTCCAGGCGTTTAGTCATGGCACTGCCAGTGAAGGAATGCTGAAAACGTTTTTAATTCAACATTATTACTATTCCCGCTATTTTACACGTTATCTGATCGCACTTATAAGTAAATTACCTTTATTGGAAGATATACAAGATCTTCTTGAGAATTTATTGGAAGAAATGGGATTAGAGGATAATAAAAAAATCACCCATGCAGAACTTTTTCACAGGACATTAGCAACTGTCGGAGCTGATATAAATAGCCAAAAACCTTTTGAAAACACAACTGCTATGGTTGATTCTATGCTTACTTATTGTCTTGCTGACGATCCTTTAGAAGGTTTATCAGCAATGTGCCTTGGTGCTGAAGCTATTGTTCCCTTAATTTACAAGCCCGTATTAGATTTTTTACTCACATTAAACTACGATAATGATGCAACAGAGTTCTTCAGTCTTCATGTTGAAGAAGATGAAACTCATGCAATTAAAATGTTCAGCATAATGACTAGGTTAATTGGTCAAGATGAATCATTACGTCTCAAAGCCATTCATATTGGCAGTCAAATGGTAAAAAATCGTATCAAAATTCTAGATGATATCTGGAATAACATTAATAAGAAAGAAGAAAATATTAATTTAAACAATCAAGAAAAGCACACTTCATTTAATTCTTATGATTTTTGGCGGGTCAATAATAATTTGCTCTCTTATATTCCAGAATCAGAAAAATTAATTCATAAAAATGTCACAAATAGTAATAGTTATAGTGAGGAAAAATTTTCAAAAGAAAGAAAACATAAAGTAAATATAGTTAATTTGCCAGCTAAAACAATCAGTATGACATTAGGTCATCTTGACCCTAATCAATCTACTAATTTACATCGACATAATTATGAAACCATTATTTATATCATAGAAGGAAAAGGAATGTCTAAGATTGGAGATAATAATATTGAATGGTCAGCAGGAGATGCCATTTATATTCCACCTTGGGCTGAACATAAACATATAAATATATGTAAAGAAAAATGTCTGTATATTGCTTGTGAGAATGCACCACTATTACAAAATATAGGCAATATTGCATTACGAGAAGAATTAGAATAACTCATAGAAAGGTAATTATTATGTCTTTAGAAAAGATTTTGAAAGATAGCGTCTTTGACAGGGGAATAATTGATAATAAAACAAAATCAATAAATTTAGCAAAACGATTTGTTTTAGAAAATGAGTTTCTTGATAAGCCATGTTTTATCGGACCTGATGGTTCAATAAGTTACTCTAAACTTGCATTCTTTGTCAAAAAAAGTGCCTCAGCTCTACAATTAAAAAAGATAGAAAAGAATACAGTAGTTATTTTATGTCTCAACGATAGTCGAGAATTAGTCATTTTATTCTTCTCTTGTTTAGCAATTGGTTTATTACCTGTCATTATTAATCCAAAATCGCCCATAAATAATTTTTATTACATTCTCAATGAATTTAATAACTCACTTGTTTTCATCGATGAAGATAATAAAATGCCGATTAAACCGAAAGAAAAAATAAATCTAATACGTATCAAAAGAACAGATGATCTTTCGGCATTTTCTGATTGGATGCCTAAAGACTCCGATAGTACATGGAATAATTTTTTGGAAAAAACTGAGTCTGAACCAGCTTTCATACAATATACTTCTGGCTCAACAGGAAAACCTAAAGGGGTTATTCACAGTGCCTCATCAATCCTGGCCTCTTGTGAAAATTTTTCTAGAAATCAGTTAAAGATAGCCAAAAATGACATTATCTATTCAACATCAAAAACATTTTTTGGTTATGGTATGGGGAATACCCTATTTTTTCCCTTATATTCTGGTGCTACTGCAATCATAGATAGTGATTGGCCTTCAATGATAAGAGTGGCAGATAACATCAAACAGTTTAAACCAACGGTTCTTTTTTCTGGCCCAGTTATATTTCGTTTGTTACTCGAAGATGATGAATTCAAAAAAAACACTCATCTCCGTTTGATTATTTCTTCAGGCTCTATGTTATCTTTTTCTTTAAAAAAAGCCTGGTTAGATAAATTTAATATTGTAATACATGATGCATTTGGATCAACTGAAACATGCCATGCTTTTGCAACAACTTATGGTTATCCCCCTCGTTCAGGGAGTATTGGAAAACTTATTACAGGGTATTCTGGAACAATTGCAGATCAAAATGGAAAAATCATGCCAGTTGGGGAAACTGGTGTTCTTATGCTGAGTTCTAAATCCCTTTCCTCTGGGTATTGGAATGATTTTCAAAATACAAGAGCCAAATTTTCTGGAGGCTGGTATCGTACAGGAGACTTGTTTTCTCAGGATGAAGAAGGGTATCTTTATTATTATGGTAGAGACGATGATAAATTTAAGGTATTTGGTCGCTGGCTTGTGCCCGTTGAAATAGAGAAGATTGTGAACATTGCGTTTCCAGAAGCAGGAGATGTGTTTATCGTTCCTTGGTTAGATAATACCTGCGAATACAGACCCGTTTTATGTTTGAGCGTTTCTTTTGATGAATTTGCAATAGTCAGTAAAAAAATAGCTAACTACATAATCCAACAAGTAGAAAGTTATAAGCATCCCTATGCTTATTTAAATATCAAGAATTTTCCACTTAATAGTAATGGTAAAATTGATAGAAAATTACTTATAAATATAGCTCAACAAGAAATTAACAATACTAAAATATCTTATTTTCAAGGGAAAATAAATTATGATAACACTTAATGAATTCCTTGAATATAGCAAAGAGGGGTATAATTTAATACTTATATAGAAGAGCATAACTCAACTGGGTTGATTATTCCATCCTGAGTCCATTCTCTCTGATTCCGGCATGGATATACTTAAAGATTTTATCTCAATTGTTGAAAAATGGAAAATAAAAATGCTAAGAAGAATGCCAGGAATAATGAAATCATGAAAAAATTTAATAATGAAATATAATTTTTAATGCTTGATACTCCTAAAATCATCTTGAAAATAAACAGGTAACTTTAGGAGATAATGTTCAAGGAGGTATCTGCCAATGATTCCAATAGAAGATATAAAAAATATTATCAGTGAAAAAAACATCGGGGCTGGTAATTTCATATATCACTTAAATAATTATTTTCTGAAAACGGGAAAAAGTGGAATAAAGATAACATGTGATGTACCAACATACTATAATACAGAAGAAATGTCACAATTTGAAATTAATGATCTTGTTAATATCTCAAATAAATTATCAGGGGCCTATATTGCATTAGGTGTCCCAAAACGTGAGCCTGTCGCATTATATTTTAATGATACTATAGATTATTTAATTAACTTTATTGCTTTGAACAACATAGGTGCATTTCCCATTTTTGTAAATGGGGAACTCAGTAGTAATATTGCATTTCAGTTTATGAGTAATAGTGGAGCGAGATTTATTGTTTCAGATGAACAACGAATTAGTGAGCTAAATAATAAATCTACTGATTTTAAATTTATTACCCTTAAAATTCTTAATACACTTAAGAAACCTATTACAGACTATTATCAACACCATCCAAAAGATATTATCTTACTGGGACATACCTCTGGTACAACTGGTTTTCCTAAACCGGTCATTTTTACCCACGAATCTATGTTTTATGGCGTCTTGCAAGAAGTCGGTAAGCAACGAGGAAAACAAATATTATCCACATTTCCTCACTCTCACGGTGCCTCAATGACACTGATAATGCTGACGTTGATGCGAGGTGCGGTAATACATATTCAATCAAGGAAAACGGCTGTTCATATTTTAGATACCATTGAAAAAATCAAACCTGATACCGTTGCTGCTTTTCCTAAAATATTTGTTGATATATGCAGGGAGAATCTCGATAGCTGGGATCTCAGTTCTATTTCCCATTGGATTTCGACAGGTGATGCCAACCACGAATCACATATACGGAAACTGATTTCTTATGGTCACCATTTCGTTGATGGCAAAAAAATACAGGGATCTTTTTTCATCGACAACCTTGGTTCATCAGAATTCGCATTTGCCATGTTCAGAAATATTTATCAACCGACAACAGAAAGATACGATCGTTGTATTGGAAAGCCCTTTTCTTGGGTTGATGTTGTCATATTCGATAAAGATGGAAATAGGCTTCCTGACAATAAAATCGGTATGCTAGGTGTGATTTCAAAATCAGTAACAGCAGGATATTGGAATAACCACTTGATGACTGAAAAAAATCGGATGAATGGTTATTGGTTAACCGGTGATTTAGTTTACCGTACAAACGACGGTTTTTTTTACCACGTTGATCGTACATCAGATTGGATTAACACTCCTGACGGTCCACTTTACAGTACTCAATGCGAAGAATGGCTGTTGAAAAACATTGATAGTATTTTTGATATCAGCATCGTCTCAATTTCTATGCCTGATAGTACTCAACAGATAACCGCTATCGTCGAATTAAAAGCAGCATGTAAAATATCCCCAACCACGCTACTACGGGAAATTAATTATTATAACCGAAAAAAACAATGGCCATTAATAGATAATATTGTGTATGAATCTGCCAATAAATACCTAGGCGTAACAGGAAAAAAACTCAAGAGAAAAATTAGAGATTGTATTCCTGAGAATGATTTAATCATAACTAAAGAAGAAAATTAAGATGAATAAAACATGTTTAATTACAGGAGCTAATAAAGGTATTGGGTTTAAAATAGCTGAAAAATTAGGTGAGCGAGGCCAGCGGGTCATACTTTCAGGTCGTAATATAAATAAGCTTTCAAAATAGTAGATCACTTGGAGGGAACTCAGTCCAATTTTTGCGATCTGATTAATCGCCAAATCAAAAAAATCCCAAAATGGACTGA
>NZ_NKHP01000024.1:15868-60794 GCF_014467235.1 Xenorhabdus indica
ACTCTTAGTGTGCGTTGAAGAATTTATGACCGCCTTTTCATCAGGGCAACAGCCGGGAGTGAGAAAAATGAGTGTATCGTTATTATGAAAGCTTATTTATCAGCTCTTGAAAAAAGTGTTTTACAATTAACCCAACGGGGAATTACTGCCGAGCTATTACATTTGGATGTTACGGACCAAGAATCTATAAAATCTGCTGCAAATTTAATGCTTAGTAATAATACAACTATTGATGTGCTTATCAATAATGCAGGAATCTTTTTGGATTCAATTCAAAAACCCAGTGAAACATCTCTGGATAGTATTCATAACACTCTAGCGGTCAATTTGATCGGTCCCTGGCTTGTCACTCAGGCATTTTTACCTTTACTCCAACGTTCAAAAGAAGCCAGGCTGATTTTTATATCTACTGATCTTGCTGCCTTATCTCAAGCAGCCGATCCCCATTCAAAGTACAACAAGGTTGAAGGTCCGGCCTATCGCACCTCTAAAGCAGCCTTAAACATGCTTGCTTTACAATGGGCCAAAGAGCTGCGCGATTCGAATATCTCTGTCAGTGTATGTAGCCCAGGTTGGTGCAGAACCACTCTAGACAGTCAAATTGATTCACGAAAAGCCCCTAATTCTGCTGCTGACGGTGCTGATACCGCTGTTTGGCTCGCTTTAGATAAAGACAGAACACAACATGGGCATTTCTATGCATTTCGTCAACCTATCAATTGGTAACTTTATAAAATAAACAATATTGAGGATAATAACATGACAAAAAAAGAAAATATTAATATCTCTGATCACCAAGCTGAAACAACTCTTTATATAGATACATTAATTTACCAAGGAAGGGAGGCTCAAAAAGAGATTGAAAAATGCTCAGATGAAGAGATTGATAATGTTCTGCACGATTTAGCTAAAATCTTTTCCTCCCGCTGCCGTCAATGGGCCGAAAAAGAGCTTACTGTAACACATATCGGCAATGCTGATGATAAAGAACACAAATTAGCATTAGTTGTTAATCAAGTATTTAAAGGATTATATGGCACCAAAACCTACGGTCGCCTTGATGGAAGCCAAAGACTCATTGAATATGCCAGTCCGGTAGGATTGATATTTGCTGTTGTTCCATTAACCAATCCAATTCCAAATTCACTTTTCAAAATCATGCTTTCTCTCAAAACTCGCAATGCTATCATTTTCAGCTATCCGGCCAAAACAGATAAATTAGCAAGTGAATTTATTCAGTTAGTACAACAGACTATTGTTTCCCATGGTTTGCCGATTTCATTGATTCAGGTTTGTACACCGCCAAGTCACGATAAAACTCATATGTTAATGCAGCACCCTGGTGTAGATATGATCCTTGCTACAGGGGGGAAAACAATAGTCCATGCAGCTTACAGTTCAGGTAAGCCTGCATTTGGTGTGGGGCCTGGCAATGTTCCGGTTTATATTGGGCGATCCGCTAATATCAAAAAAGCTGCTGCCAATATTGTTAAGGGAAAAATGTATGATAATGGTATAGTTTGTGGCTCAGAAAGTAATCTTATAACACATCCTGCCTGTAGAAATGACCTGATCATAGCTTTAGAAGCAGATGGTGCAGCTATCTTGACAGACAGTGAAATTGAACAAGCTATCCAAATGTTATTTAACCAAGAGACCCAATATCTGAAGCGGGAAAATATTGGTCTTAATGCCGCATCATTGGCAGAAAAAGCTCATTTATCGCGCAATTATCCAATTAAATTGCTTGTTATACCCGCTGAATTAGGGAGATATAATTTTCTCAGTAATGAAAAAATGGCACCAATATTAACGTTATATACTGCCAATGAAGAAAATGGTATTGACCTCTCTTATTCGTTAATTTGTAAAGAAGGCGCTGGTCATACAGCCGTAATACATAGTGAAGATCCCGATGAAATTCATCAATTCTCGCTCGCTATGCCTGCCGGGAGGATTTTGGTGAATACTGCGGCAACACATGGCATGCTTGGAGAAACAACTGAGCTCCCTATATCATTTATGCAAGGTAGCGGAACTTTTGGCAGCAACCATACGACTGATCCGATCATCTGGAAACACTTAGTCAACATTAAACGTGTTGCGTATGGCTTACAATGATGTATCTGAATCTTTCAAATTTAAATAATTTGGGAAGAAAATAAATGAAAATACAGTGTATTGGTGCAGGCCCTGCCGGATTAGTGTTTGCCATTCTTACAAAAATGCATAATCACCATCATGAAATTGTTATATATGAACGTCATTTACCAAACGTTACAACCGGGTGGGGGCTTACACTTTCTGAATCAATTTTACAACAATTAGCCAAAATTGATCCTATTATTGTTGAACAACTCAGGTCTCATGTTTTAACGTTAAATTATATTGATATTCACATTAGAGGAAAGATAGTCCGTTCATCCAAGCAACAACTTCTTGCTATCAGTCGATTAAATATGGTCAATATTCTGAGAAAAAGAGCACAGGATATTGGTATCAAAATACATTTTAATATTTCATTAAAATATGAAGATCTTATTAAGCTTTCCGCTGATCTGACGGTTATAAGTGACGGTTCCAACAGTAAAATAAGAAATCAGTTAGAAAATAAATTTAATACAGTACTTCATGAAGGAAATAATTTATATTTATGGTTAGGAACTTCACAACTCTTTAATAATACCTTTAATTTTATTTTCGAACAAACAGAAACAGGTTGGTTTTGGGCGCATTGTTTCAAGTTTGAGAAAAATTGTTCTACGTTTATTGTTGAATGTTCACATGAAACTTGGATAAAAACAGGATTTTTATATATGGATAAAAAGCAAACAATAAATTTTTTGGAAAAAACTTTTTACCGACATTTACATGGCCATCCATTAAAATTCAATGATATATTTAGAAAAAAAATCTATTGGCGTCGTTTTGTTTCTCCCGTAAGCAAAATTTGGTATCACGATAAAAAAGTTTTGCTAGGAAATGTTGCGCATTCTACACATTTTTCTATCGGTTCAGGAACAAAGTTAGCAATAGGAGATGCAATTGCACTAGCGGAAAATTTAAGGTCATGCAATAGATTAGATCTGACCAACCTTGCACATTACCAACAGTGCCGGCAAAATGAATCATTAAATTTACATATAGCAGCAAAAAACTCTCAATCTTGGTTTGAAAATGTTGATTCATTAATTTCAAATGACTTTTTACAATTTTCTATCTCTTTACTTTTGAGAAGTGGTAGAATTTCACAAGATGATCTTTCTATAAATCTGTTACAATAATATATAAAGAGAATGTATTTTATATTTTAATTTTATAAAATAGTAAACAGAGGTTATAATGAATTACGCAAAAATATCCCCTAAAATAATAAACCCACTGTATAAAAGTTATGATGAAATACAGAAAACTGAATTAGATCACTCGCTTATTCTTTTAGTTGAAATGCGAACCTCACAAATTAATGGTTGTGCTTACTGTTGCAGGCTCCATGCAGAAATGGGGCGTAAACTAGGTATAAAAGAGGAAAAGTTCGATAAGTTACCAGGCTGGTTTAATTCCAATATCTATAGTCCGAAAGAAATATTGGCATTAGAATGGTGTGAAGCGCTAACAACAAGCATTAAGAAAAAAAATCTTGACCCTATCAGAGAACGTTTAGAAGAGGTTTTTTCAGAAAAAGAAATTGTTGATCTGACTGCTGCTATATCAGTCATGAATGCCTTGAATAGAATGGCAGTAAGCATTGGAGATAATGGGTAGTAAATTTCCATTATTTGCAACTTAGTTGATGTGTTAAATAATATATTCTATGAATATTATTTTCATAAGACATGATAGTTTCACGACTAAAGGAAATCCTATGTTAAGTGGAAATCAATTAAGATATGCAATGTTAATCGCACGTTACTCACTTTCTATTGCATTTCTAGTCGCAGTTGCTGACAGACTGGGTTTTCATAGTGGATATGGTGAAGAGCAAATTACATGGGGTAACTTCACTGTATTCCTTGACGTTGTTAAACGTTTAAACCCTTGGGCACCTGATTTTATGATCCCTATTTTGGGCTGGGGAGTTACTCTCTTGGAAATCATTTTACCAATATGCCTAATGGTAGGCTTTAAAATCAAAGAAAGTGCATTGATAAGTGCAATCCTGCTATTAATTTTTGCCATCGCAATGGCAACAACCGGCTTATTAAAAAGTGTGTTTGACTATAGTGTTTTATCTGCGTTTTCTTGTGCCCTTCTACTTTATTTTTTTGAAAAATTAAAAATGAGTGAAGATAAAATTATCTAAATTAATAGATCAAATAGTGATAATAACTAAATGGTACTGCATTGTGTAATACAGTACCAAAATTATTTTAATTATATTTAGATTCGGTGAGATTACATAATAAGTACAACATTGTTAATCTGGTAGTAAACGTGCTTGTATTTCCTTAATAATTCATTTGGTGTTTTAGCATGCTGTGTTTTTCTGGAGTAATCATTTAAGCGGTTTACAATAAAATTTATTTTCTGATCAGTTAATTCATTAAAATCAGTTCTCTTTGGAAAATATTGCCTGATTTATTCTGATTTCTCTTCATCTCCCGATTGATGGCAGGTGTGAATTTCGATTGAATGACGCGTAAATGAAAAGATGTGAACAACCTGCTTTTTTTAAACTGGGAAAATGGTATCTTTCTGTTTCAGTCAGTTGTGTATAGGACATAGTGTATAGGACATAGTGTATTTCCCTGTGGTAGAAAAGATGCCTGTTATAGCAACTAACCGCTCTTTTGAAAAATAGCACTTATTAGTTTGTCGAATCAGCCAGGTATAACTTTATGACTACTAAACAAAGAGAAAAAAATATATCTAATGCCAAGTATTTTATGCACGAAGTTTGGGTTCTAAAAAATCCCACAGATAAATCAATAAAAATGATGGATAATGATACAATTATTGAAAGTCCTACTGGAACTTCAGTTGGTATTGATTCTTTTATAACACTATTGAAAATTTGGTACAGGGCTTTTCCTTATTTAGTATACAGAGAGAACAATATCAGCGCTCACAATAGAGATATTATTATTGATTGGGAAATTGAAGGAGAACATCTTGGTGAGTTTTATTCAATTTCTGCAACCGGAAAAAAGGTTAATTATCGGGGAACAACAAAAATTGTTTTCACTGATGGGAAAATTATCCATTATCACACAAAGACTGATATAAAAAATATTATTTTACAATTGACAAATTCATCATATTCTCCAGTTTTTGATATAAAAAATATTGAGGTATATAATTTAATCAATCAAATATTAGGACATCAATTGTCTTATCGGCAAATAGAGTGCCTTGCCCTTTCTACGTTAAATACGTCTATCAAAGATATTGCAAGGTTATTATCTATAGAAAACAGTACCGTACAGACTCACTTAAAAAGAGCGTTCGAAGTCATTGGTATTAGTAATAAAAAAATGCTTATGGAGTTCATTATTGAGTGTCATGCGATTGAAATTATGGTTAGAGTTGGATTGCTTATAATAATTCGCATAAGAAGGAATAAATATTTTAAATATTAAACTACCCAATAATAATTTAATCTGAACTAAGCAATTGTGACAGATATTTGATAACAATATGATCTCCAGCCACCGTGAATGTTTCACGTCGGTCATGATTCGAACCAGGTGACTTGCTGACGCTTGATTTTCAGGTTATGTATCCATGGAAATGCATGACCGAATTATTGGGTATTATCTGAACATTCATCACTATCAATAAGTTGGAATCATGATCCCAAATTACAGTCTGTTTTTTGTTCTGATTAAAGTAAGTAATAAATTATTTTGATTAACCTGTTATTTGAAATAAATCTTTTATTAGACAGATAATAATAGTGAAATGCAGGTTGATATTTGCCTGTATGATAAAAATGGTTAAAAAAAGTAGCGTGTTATGATTTTCGACTGTATATTTATACAGTTTCTTTGTCGTGGAGAGATCTGATGCGCAAGATTATTCATATTGATATGGACTGCTTTTTTGCTGCTATTGAAATGCGGGATAACCCATCACTTCGCGATATTCCTATTGCTGTTGGTGGCAGTGCTGACAGGCGAGGTGTTATCAGTACAGCGAATTATCCTGCCCGCCGTTTCGGCGTACACAGTGCTATGTCTACCTCAATGGCTTTAAAACTTTGTCCTCAATTGAAAGTGATTTCAGGACGTATGGCGTTCTATAAAGAAGTTTCTCAACATATCCGCCAGATTTTTTCCCGTTATACCGAATTGATTGAACCTTTGTCTCTGGATGAGGCTTATCTGGATGTAACGAATTGCCAATATTGTTATGGCTCCGCTACGTTAATTGCTAAAGAGATTCGTCAGGTCATTTTTGAGGAGTTGCAACTAACTGCTTCGGCAGGTGTTGCACCCGTTAAATTTCTGGCCAAAATTGCATCAGATATCAATAAACCCAATGGTCAGTATGTGATTGCTCCTGAACAAGTTGAAGAGTTTGTGAAATCTTTACCATTGCACAAAATTCCCGGCGTGGGAAAAGTAACGGCTAATCGATTATCGGGGATAGGTTTGGAAACCTGTGTGGATGTGCAACGCTATGACAAGTTAGAGTTAATAAAAAAATTAGGGAAATTTGGCTTAGCGCTTTGGCAGCGTTGTCATGGTATTGATGAACGCTTAATCAAGCCTGAGCACTTACGTAAATCTGTTGGTGTAGAAAAAACACTGGCGCAGGATATTCATGATTGGCGTGATTGTGCCGAATTAATTGAACAACTTTACCCTGAACTGGAAAAGCGGTTGGGAAAGGTTAAGCCTGATCTGCGTATTGCTCGTCAGGGCATTAAATTAAAATTTGATGATTTTCAACTGACGACACAGGAGCATGTCCATCCTCTATTAGATAAACAGGATCTGCTTCGGATCGCCAGACAGGCTTGGGAAATTCGCAGAGAAGGCCGGGGTGTCCGGTTAGTTGGTCTGCATGTGACATTACAGAATCCACAACTGGAACGTCAGTTATTGTTAGAATGGTAATGCTGCTTGTTATGGGGGAAAGCATGTAAGAAAGAATATTCCCCTGCCTGTGAACAGGGGAATGCAGGCATTACTACTCTTTCACCGGAATTGATTTCAGAATGGCAGTCAGCAATTGCCAATACTGATCAACACTCTTAATGTGAACCCTTTCATCAGGTGAATGTGCACCTCGAATGGTTGGGCCAATGGAGACCATATCCATATCTGGATACGGTTTTTTAAACAATCCACATTCCAAACCTGCGTGGATCACCATAATATTCGGCATGTTGTCGAACAATTGGTGATAAGTTTCGCGGACTAAATGCATAACTGGAGAATTGGCATCCGGTTGCCAGCCAGGATAACCACCACTTGCTGTTGTTTCTGCGCCGGACAGTTTTGCCAGAGAATTCAGCATCCCGGCAACATAGGCTTTACCACTTTCAATTAATGAACGGATCAGACAGATAATTTCCACTCTGTCTGCTTCCATATTAACAACGCCTACATTCAGGGATGTTTCTACAACACCTTTAGCGACATCGCTCATACGAATAACACCGTTAGGCATAGTGTTTAGCATAGAGATAAAGCGAGACTGGCAGTCTTCTGTCAATGCGGGTGATGAAGTTTCAATTTTGTTCAATAAGAGAGTCAAATTCGTGTCAGAAACCGCATATTCATTTTTCAATGTTTCCAAATAATCATCTTTTAACTGATGTAGCTTTTGGCGCTGCTCTGTTGGCACGGCAATGATAGTAGAGCCTTCACGAGGAATAGCATTGCGCAGTGTCCCTCCCTGAAAATGAATCAATCTCAGGCCAAGTTCTTCTGTATGTGTAGCGAGGAAACGAGCCAGTAATTTGTTAGCGTTACCTAATCCTAAGTGGATATCACCACCGGAATGACCGCCTTTCAAGCCCTTCAGCGTTAGTTGCAGAGTTTGATAGTTTGCTGGCAGAGACTCGCGGGAGAGTGTCATCGTTGAGACAAAATCAATACCGCCTGCACAACCCATATAGATTTCGCCTTCTTCTTCTGAATCAGTATTTATCAGAATATCAGCTTGCAACCAGTCAGGTTGAAGGCCAAATGCACCATCCATACCTGCTTCTTCAGTCATGGTCAGTAAAACTTCCAGCGGGCCGTGTTTGACAGATTCGTCTGCCAGTACTGCCAAGGCGGAAGCCATACCAATACCATTATCTGCCCCTAATGTTGTACCTTCAGCCGTTATCCAGTCACCATCAATGTAAGGACGGATGGGATCTTTCGTAAAATCGTGTTGTGTATCATTATTTTTTTGAGGAACCATATCAAGATGAGCTTGAAGTACTACCGCCTTGCGGTTTTCCATGCCTTTTGTGGCCGGTTTTCTAATCAGGATATTACCGACTTCATCGCGCTCAACATGGAAATTTCTGTTTTTGGCCCATTCAATGATGTGAGAGGCCAGTTCTTCTTCATGATAGGATGGGTGTGGAATGGAGCAAATTTTAGCAAAAATATCCCATAATGGCTGAGGGGATAGTGTTGATAATTCGGACACGTCAGATCTCCTGTAACTGCATCTTGATGAAATGGGAAGTATATAATGTTTGACATATCGGGGGCTTGTATCATCTTGAGCTGCCCAGTGTCTATGCTCTTGCCTGAGAATACCATTTTCTTGTGGATAATGCGCAATCAGGATGTACCTTGTTTTTGCTGGTTTTTGCTTGCCTAACTCACTATAATCTCGCGCAACCTTTATTCCGCAACAAACTCTTTTCTGAGATTTTCTTAGTTTCCAGGATCAAATTTTATGAGCGAAAAATATGTCGTAACGTGGGATATGTTGCAAATACATGCCCGTAAACTGGCACAACGTTTA
The DNA here is from genome assembly GCF_014467235.1 of Xenorhabdus indica. Taxonomy (GTDB): domain Bacteria; phylum Pseudomonadota; class Gammaproteobacteria; order Enterobacterales; family Enterobacteriaceae; genus Xenorhabdus; species Xenorhabdus indica. The sequence continues at coordinate 24,788 of NZ_NKHP01000024.1, forward strand.
CTTCCCGCAGAGCAATGGAAAGGTATTATTGCTGTAAGTCGTGGCGGGCTTGTACCTGGAGCATTATTGGCTCGTGAACTGGGGCTCCGTCATGTGGATACAGTTTGTATTTCCAGCTATGATCATGATAATCAGCGTGAGTTAAAGGTATTGAAAAAAGCCGAAGGAGATGGAGAAGGCTTTATCATCGTTGATGATTTGGTTGATACCGGAGGCACTGCTCAGGCGATCCGTGAGATGTATCCCAAAGCGCACTTTGTGACGATTTTTGCCAAACCTGCAGGCCGTCCGTTAGTGGATGATTATGTGGTTGATATTCCTCAAAACACATGGATTGAACAGCCGTGGGATATGGGCGTAATGTTTATCCCGCCTATCTGTGAATAATAATTATACTATACCTCTCATCTTGCAAGTTGCTCTTTAATTGGTTGCGCTATTCTTCATAGCTACCCCAGTCATATAGTTTAGTTACCTATGCGCCTGGGGATTTTTCTATTGCTACTGCAATGCAACTCGAAATCTATTGGGTATTTTTGTGATAAGCAGTAATAAATTTCTTTTGCCATGACTAAACATAACCTTTCAGAATCGCTGTTTAAACCTCAGGTTAAACAGCGGGAAACTTCTACATTGGTAAAATACGTTTGTCCACAAGTGACTGATGCCAGTGATAAAGTGCTCAGTGGAGAACGCCAAGAACGCTGGTATCGCATGATTAACTGGCTCGCTTGGATCTGGAGGGGGATTAATCCGCTGGAAATTCAAGATGTTCTCAGCAGGATTGCGGTGACAAATGCTGAGCGTAGTCATGACCATTTATTGGACACAGTGATTGGCTATCGTAAAGGGAATTGGGCCTTTGAATGGTCACAACAGGCTATGTTCTGGCAGCAGAAAGCACAGCATGCTGAACAGGGCTCTGAAGCCAGTGAGTGTTGGTTAAAAGCCTCAATGTTATACAGCATTGCTGCGTATCCCCATCTGCGTGGTGACGAATTGGCAGATCAGGCTGTTGCCCTGGCTAATAAAGCTTATGAAAATGCAGCACATTTCTCTGATTATCAGTTGAAAAAACTGAAATTTCAGTTAGAAGAGGGTAAAACCGTTACTGGTTTACTGCATATTCCTCCAGATGTTCAGGAACCGTGTCCGACAATACTTGTTTGTGCCAGTCTTGATAGTTTGCAAAGTGATTGTTGGCGATTGTTTCGGGAACATTTCTCACCGCTAGGTTTTGCAATGCTGACGGTGGATATGCCTTCTGTAGGTTATTCAGCCAAGTTTACATTGACACAGGATACCTGCGCTCTTCATCAACAAGTATTGCAACAATTAAAAACTGTTCCGTGGATTGATCATACAAGAGTGGGCATTTTTGGTTTTCGTTTTGGTGCCAATATTGCTGTTCGTCTCGCGTATCTGGAACCTCATCTTATTAAGGGAGTGGCTGTGGTCAGCCCGGTTGTTCATGAACTATTGCATGATGAAAAGTTACAGCAGAAAATTCCGTCAATGTACAAAGATGTACTTGCCAGTCGTCTGGGCGTTTACCATGTTGATGAAGCTGCTCTGCGTTTAGAACTGAGCTGTTATTCTTTGAAAAATCAAGGATTACTGGGGCGTCGCTGTTCTGTGCCAATGTTTTCAGTATATTGGAAGGATGATATTTTCAGTCCAAGAGAAGACTCAAAACTTATTGCTAGATCATCAATGGATGGCTCTTTATTGGCAATTCCGTCAACGCCTGTTTACAGTGGTTTCAGTCGGGCATTACACGAATCAAGTGTATGGTTGAAAGATAAAGTTGACTAAACTTAAATTTAATAGTTGAAATTTTTTAATCATTTGATACAAATGTGCTTCTGTTTATAAAGGAGACCTTTGTATGACTGTACCCGCAAGTTATTCCAGAAATAAGTTGTTAAAGAGTTTTTCTGCATTAGGGCCCTATTTACGCGAACTAAGATGCCAAAATGATTACTTCTTTTTTGATTGCCTGGCTGTCTGTGTGAGTGCAAAAGCAGCACCAGAAAAACGGGAGTTTTGGGGCTGGTGGTTAGAATTGGAATTACAGGAAAAAGGGTTTGTTTATAACTATCAGATAGGTCTATTTGATAAACATGGTGAGTGGCAACCAATGAGTATCAAAAAAGAAGCTGATCTTAAGCATCTTGAATCAACATTACAGGCGTTTCACAAACGTCTGTCCGATTCTCTTGATATCTTCAAACTGACGCTAATTCCATCTGACAACACTGTCACTCCTCAGATCTAAATTTTGGCATGAATTTGTTTTATACCTGATAAATTTTAAGTTGTATCAGGATCATAAATAAATGGAATCAATAAGAAAGCAACCTAATGAATTAAGGGTATAAATCAACTTTTTTTGAATTTTGCGTTATGCCAGTTGGCATGACGCTTCTCTCCTGCTAAAACTGAGCTCTGTTTTTTAAATTTATTGTGTCTTATTTATTTTTCAAATGAATGGTAATGGCAGGAATATGATGAATGACAGTCAAACATTGGTTGTGAAACTGGGGACGAGTGTACTGACTGGTGGTTCCCGTCGTTTAAATCGTGCCCATATGGTGGAGTTGGTTCGGCAATGCGCGCAGCAACATGAGAAAGGTCACCGTATTATTATTGTAACTTCCGGTGCCATTGCCGCAGGTCGGGAACATCTTGGTTATCCAGAACTACCGGCAACAATTGCTTCAAAACAGTTGCTTGCTGCTGTAGGGCAAAGCCGATTGATCCAATTATGGGAGCAGCTTTTCTCCATTTATGGTATTCATGTCGGCCAAATGTTGTTAACCCGAGCAGATCTGGAAGATCGTGAACGTTTCCTGAATGCAAGGGATACACTTCATGCATTACTTGATAATCAGATTATCCCTATCATTAATGAGAATGATGCAGTTGCAACAGCAGAGATCAAAGTGGGTGATAATGATAACCTTTCTGCTTTGGCGGCAATTCTGGGTAGTGCGGATAAATTGTTGCTTCTGACAGACATTGAAGGGCTATATACTGCCGATCCTCGTAATAATCCTAATGCGGAACTTATTCATGAAGTGCATGATATCAGCGATGAACTCAAAATGATGGCCGGGGATAGCGTTTCAGGTCTTGGAACTGGCGGTATGGCAACAAAACTTCAGGCCGCAGGTGTTGCAGGTCGTGCCGGAATTGATGTGATTATTGCTGCGGGTAATAGAGCCAATGTCGTTGCTGATGTGATTGAGGACAAATCGGTTGGTACACGTTTTCATGGCTTGGCCAGTCCGATGGAAAATCGTAAGCGCTGGATCTTCGGTGCACCTTCTGCGGGAGAAATCATTGTCGATGATGGTGCAGAATCTGCCATTCTTGAGAAAGGCAGCTCTTTATTGCCGAAAGGGATAAGAAGTGTTGCAGGTGACTTTTCCCGTGGTGAAGTTGTCCGCATCTGTAGCTTATCCGGCAAGAAGTTAGCCCATGGTGTATGTCGTTACAACAGTGACGCTTTACGCCTGATTGCCGGTCACCATTCACAGAAAATCTGCCAGATATTGGGTTATGAATATGGTGCAGTTGCTGTGCACCGTGATGATATGATCGTAAGTTAAGGATTCCACCATGCTAGAGCAGATGGGAAAAGCAGCTAAAGCAGCATCATGGCAACTGGCTCAATTGAGCACCAGTCAGAAAAATCAGGTGTTGAGTCATATTGCTGATTTACTTGAGCAGGAAACAGAAGATATCCTTGCTGCTAATCAGCAAGATATGGAACAAGCCCGTCAACAGGATATGAATGAGGCATTGCTTGATCGGTTATTGCTGACCCCTGAACGGTTGAAAGCGATTGCTAATGATGTGCGTCAGGTTTGTCGATTAGCTGATCCTGTGGGGCAGGTGATGGATGGACAATTGTTGGATAATGGGTTGCAGCTGAGCCGTCACCGTGTTCCTCTTGGTGTAATTGGCGTAATTTATGAAGCTCGTCCCAATGTCACTATTGATGTAGCATCATTATGCCTGAAAACAGGGAATGCCGTGATACTACGTGGTGGTAAGGAAACCCATCATACCAATCAGGCAATGGTAAAAGTGATCCAACAGGCATTAGAACAAAGTGGTGTACCTGCCGCGGCGGTTCAAGCGATTAATAAACCTGATCGTGAACTAGTTGCCGAATTATTGAAAATGGATCGCTATATTGACATGCTGATCCCTAGAGGTGGTGCCGGGTTGCATAAATTTTGTCGAGAACAGTCCACTATTCCAGTTATCACTGGAGGAATTGGCGTTTGTCACACGTTTGTTGATGAGCATGTGAATTTCGAAAAAGCGTTGGAAGTTATCACCAATGCAAAAGTTCAACGCCCAAGCGCCTGTAATGCCTTGGAAACTCTTTTGGTGCATGAGAAGATAGCCGCAGACTTTCTGCCAGCATTAAGTATCAGAATGAAAGGGCAGAAGGTAACACTGCATGCCGGGGCGTCAGCTATGGCGTTACTGAAAGATGGCCCGGCAAACGTTGTTGAAGTGGCAGAAGAAGACTATTGCGATGAATGGCTATCATTGGATATGAATGTGGAAATTGTCAACGATATTGATAAAGCTATTGAACATATCCGTACTTATGGTACAGCCCATTCGGATGCTATTTTGACAGAGTCTTTACAGCATGCAGACTATTTTATTCGTCATGTGGATTCTTCAGCTGTATATGTAAATGCCAGTACACGTTTTACTGATGGCGGTCAGTTTGGTTTAGGGGCAGAGGTTGCTGTCAGTACCCAGAAACTACACTCCAGAGGTCCAATGGGACTGGATGCATTGACGACTTATAAATGGATCGGTTACGGAGATTACCTTACCCGTCGTTAATGGCAATATTCTGTTTTAGTAATTTTTAATTCAGAACAGGCCACACTTACCATTAAGTGTGGCTTTTAACGTGGTAAAAATATATTTTTACATAAGTGTAAACATTTAGTTACTATATTTTGTATTCAACTTTAATGGCTCAGACCTTCAGGAAAAACAATACAATGAAGCAAACTCTATTTATCGTAGGTGCACGTGGTGCAGGGAAGACGACAATAGGTAATTTGTTAGCTGAAGTGTTAGCGTATAAATTTGTTGACACCGATGAAAATATTCAGATTTCATGTGGGATGACTATTGCTGACCTCGTTGAGCAACGTGGTTGGGACTACTTCAGGAAATTGGAAAGCCAAACATTAAAAGCTGTTAGCCAGAAAAACCGGGTCATTTCTACAGGGGGGGGAATGATATTAGCAGCTGAGAATCGGCTGTATATGCGGCAAAATGGCATTGTGATTTATCTGCAAGCCCCGGTAGAAGTTCTGATAGAGCGGTTGTCTCATAATCCAGAAAATTCACAGCGCCCTAGTTTGACTGGGAAATCCATAACGGAAGAAATAACCGGAGTGTTGGCAGAAAGAGAGCCATTATATCGTGAATGTGCACATTTTATTGTTGATGCTACCCTGCCAATAGAAAATACCGTTCTTGATATAAAAAGTTATATTTTGAGTCAATACAAACAGATAATTTGATATATTTTTTTATTTTTACGTTTATTTTTTATATGAGTAATAAATTCTATATCTCAGATCATTTATACCTCTTATAGTATCACTCTACTTATTACTCACTTTAATTTTATTTAATTATATTGAGATATGGATTGATATATGGATATGCTCTTAAAGTTTCTGCGATTACTTGTGCGTGTGCTCTTTAGAGTTACAGTAGAAGGTGATGATAAGCATCTCAAACACCCCAAATGTATTATTACTCCCAATCATATTTCCTTTTTGGATGGTCTTTTGATTGGGCTTTTTCTGCCAGTGAAACCTGTATTTGCTATTTATTCTAATATTGCGACACGGAGCTTTCTCAAATTTATTAAACCCTATGCGGATGTTGTGCCCTTGGATCCAACGAATCCAATGGCAATCAGAACACTGGTTAAAGAGATCGATAATGGGCGACCTATCGTCATTTTCCCTGAAGGCCGGATCACGGTAACGGGCTCTTTGATGAAAGTTTATGATGGTGCAGCATTCATTGCAGCTAAGTCAGATGCTAAAGTCGTGCCTATCCGTATTGATGGTGCAGAACAAAGTATTTTTGGGCGTTTGAAAGGTGTTATGAAACTTCATTGGTTCCCTAAAATTACCATCAAGATTTTACCTGCCATAGATTTTCCGATGCCTGATGCCCCGGATTCGTCAATACGTCGCCGTTTGGCGGGAGAAAAACTGCATGCTGTCATGATGGATGTGAGAATGCAGACACGTCCGAAAGAGACGTTATTCAGTGCTTATCTGACAGCTCAAAAGCGTTTTGGACGTTTTAAATCTTGTATTGAAGATAATGCACTGAAAGAAGATAGTTATCACACACTATTGAAAAAAATATTGGCAGTCAGTCGGATCTTAGAACGTTTTACTCAGGAAGGTGAAAGAATAGGATTTTTACTGCCTAATGCTACTGTTATGGCGGCTGCTATATACGGTGCATCGCTGAGAGGACGGGTTCCGGCCTTGTTAAACTATACGGCGGGGAGCAGTGGTGTTAAAAATGCCATACAAGCGGCGACAATCAAAACCATTGTGACTTCTCGTCAATTTCTGGAAAAAAGGCAGTTAACCCATTTGCCTGAGCAGGTAACCGAAGCGAATTGGGTCTATCTTGAAGATCTGAAAGATACCATCACACGGGACGATAAGTTTTGGATATTCTGGCACTTAATTTTCCCAACCAAAGCTATTCTGCCTTCACAGAAACCAGAAGATGAGGCGCTGATCCTGTTTACTTCAGGTTCTGAAGGTGCACCAAAAGGAGTTGTGCATAGTCATGCCAGTTTATTAGCTAATGTTGAGCAAATTAAAACGATTGCAGACTTTACTCCACAGGATCGTTTTATGTCATCTTTGCCCCTGTTTCATGCCTTTGGGCTGACAGTCGGGTTATTTACCCCTTTGATGACGGGAAGCCGTGTATTCCTTTACCCAAATCCACTGCATTATCGTGTTATTCCTGAAGTGGTCTATGACCAAAACTGTACGGTTCTGTTCGGAACCTCAACTTTCTTGGGTAATTATGCCCGTTTTGCCCACCCTTATGATTTTGCCCGCTTGCGCTATGTCGTTGCAGGTGCAGAAAAACTGTCAGAAAACACCAAACGTGTTTGGCAGGATAAATTTGGCATCCGTATTCTGGAAGGTTATGGCGTGACAGAATGTGCTCCTGTTGTGGCAATTAATGTTCCGATGGTTGCCAAAGTAGGTACAGTTGGACGGATTTTGCCGGGTATGGAAGCGCGCTTACTGCCTGTGCCAGGCATTGAAGAGGGTGGACGTCTGCAATTGCGTGGCCCGAATATCATGAAAGGTTATCTGCGGGTTGAGACTCCGGATCGTCTTGAACCACCCGCAGCAGAAGATATTGAAGGGAATCTACAGCTTGGTTGGTATGATACAGGTGATGTTGTCTCCATTGATGAAGAGGGTTTTTGTACGATTAAAGGGCGTGTGAAGCGTTTTGCTAAATTGGCAGGTGAAATGATTTCTCTTGAAGCCGTAGAGCAAATTGCGTCAAGGATCTCACCGGATGCTCTGCATGCAGCAACGGCCAGAAGCGATTACAGTAAAGGTGAAGCTCTGGTGCTGTTCACGACAGATACAGTACTGAACAGAAATGCGATGTTAGTTGTTGCACGCGAAATTGGTATGCCTGAACTGGCAGTTCCACGAGATATTCGCTATGTGCAGCAATTACCTTTACTTAGTAGTGGCAAACCTGATTTTGTCACATTAAGAGAAATGGCAGAGCAGGAGTAAGGAAATGCATGGGACTGTGGAGACACAACCATTGTTAAATCGAGGAATGAAGGCAGTTTTATTATCCCAGTTTCTGTCTGCTTTTGCTGATAATGCACTATTCTTCGCTATATTAGCTCAATTGAAGGCTGAGTCGTATCCGGGATGGAGCTTGCCAGCCCTACAAATTGTTTTCGTGCTGACTTATATTGTACTCGCTCCCTTTGTGGGGCAAATTGCTGATCGGTTTTCGAAAGGCCGGGTTATGCTCTTTTCCAATGGCATCAAATTACTGGGTGCTGTCAGTATCTGCATTGATATGAACCCTTTTCTGGGATATACCCTTGTGGGAATTGGAGCAGCAGCTTATTCACCTGCTAAATATGGAATCTTGGGCGAATTGACTGATGGTGCGCATTTGGTTAAAGCTAATGGCATGATGGAAGCATCAACAATTGCAGCGATTCTGATTGGTTCTGTAGCAGGTGGCTTTCTCTCTGATTTCAATCTGTTTCTTGCATTAGGGCTATGCGCTTTTATGTATAGTGCAGCTGTGGTAGCTAATTTCTATATTCCTCGTTTGGCGGCAGCCCGCCAGGGGAAAGGTTGGGCTCCTAAAGCAATGCTGGTGGATTTTATTGTTGTTACTTCTGCCCTTTGGCGAAACCCCGAAACCCGTTTCTCTTTAGTTGGAACTAGCCTGTTCTGGGGAGCTGGTGTTACCCTTCGCTTTTTGTTGGTTGCATGGGTACCTATCGTACTGGGAATTGAAGGTAATACAACGCCAACCTTGATGAATGCAGTTGTTGCGATTGGTATTATTGTAGGAGCGGGTTTGGCTGCAAGGTTTATTACATTGAAAACTGTGCGTCGCTGTATGCCTGCCGGAATTTTGATCGGTGTTATTGTTATCATTTTTGCCATTCAACAATCAATATGGCATTCATACTTAATCCTGATTACGCTTGGTGTGTTTGGTGGTCTTTTCGTCGTGCCATTGAATGCATTGTTGCAGGAACATGGGAAGCATGAAATGGGAGCCGGTAAAGCTGTTGCGGTACAGAATCTTGGTGAAAACAGCGCAATGCTGATTATGTTAGGACTGTACTTAATTTCCATCATGTCAGGAATGTCCGTCATTGCTATAGGTGTTGGGTTTGGTATCTTATTTTCTTTGGCAATCGGCGGGTTGTGGATTTGGGATCTGTTTCAGAAAAATTAATTTCTTATAGAGTTAAAGGCGTACTATGGATGAAAAAATCCTGAATCAGCTTAGTATTGAACTTGGGAAAAGGTTACGCCAGAAACAATTATCCATAACCTGTGCAGAATCCTGCACAGGAGGATGGATCGCTAAGACGATCACAGATATTGCTGGTAGTTCAGCCTATTTTAATCGTGGTTTTGTAACTTACAGTAATGATGCCAAGCATGAAATGCTGGGAGTATCGCATGTGTCTCTGGCTCAGTTTGGCGCAGTCAGTGAGCAGGTTGTTAAAGAAATGGCTTCAGGGGCGTTGGAAGTCGCTAAAGCAGATTTTGCTATTTCAGTCAGTGGCGTAGCAGGGCCAGACGGTGGCAGCGAAGAAAAACCAGTAGGTACAGTCTATTTTGGGTTTGCTGTTCGTGATGGTGAAAATATATACATGAAATCATATCGTCGGCTTTTTATTGGTGATCGTTACTCTGTACGGCTTCAGTCAGTTATTTTTTCTTTAAAAACATTGCTGGAAGAAATCATAAAAAATTAACTTGATGCTGTATGATTATACAGTATAATTGGTTTCAGCACTTTGATTATATAAACATGGTATCAGAAACAGTTTATCAGCAGTGGGGCAGCCCCTTCACTTCATTGCTTACGAAGGAGTAAACATGGCTAACGATGAAAACAAACAAAAAGCACTAGCAGCGGCACTGGGCCAAATTGAAAAACAATTTGGTAAAGGTTCTATCATGCGTCTGGGCGAAAACCGTTCAATGGATGTTGAAACCATTTCTACTGGTTCACTGTCACTAGATATTGCTTTAGGTGCGGGCGGTTTGCCAATGGGGCGTATTGTTGAAATATACGGGCCTGAATCGTCTGGTAAAACAACGCTAACCCTTCAGGTTATTGCTGCTGCTCAGCGTGAAGGCAGAACATGTGCTTTTATTGATGCCGAACATGCCCTTGATCCGGTTTATGCCAAAAAATTGGGTGTGGATATTGATAACTTACTGTGTTCTCAGCCTGATACTGGTGAACAAGCGTTAGAAATTTGTGATGCTTTGTCACGTTCTGGTGCCGTTGATGTTATTGTGGTTGATTCTGTTGCTGCGTTGACACCAAAAGCAGAAATCGAAGGTGAAATCGGTGATTCACATATGGGGCTGGCGGCTCGTATGATGAGCCAGGCTATGCGTAAGCTGGCAGGAAACCTGAAAAACTCCAATACATTGCTGATCTTTATTAACCAGATTCGTATGAAAATTGGTGTGATGTTTGGTAATCCAGAAACCACAACCGGTGGCAACGCACTCAAATTCTATGCATCTGTTCGTCTGGACATCCGTCGTACTGGCTCTGTGAAAAACAGCGATGAAGTTGTCGGCAGCGAAACTCGTGTGAAGGTCGTTAAGAACAAAGTTGCTGCACCTTTTAAACAAGCTGAATTCCAAATCCTGTATGGTGAAGGTATTAATACTTATGGTGAGCTTATCGACCTGGGTGTTAAACACAAAATGGTGGAAAAAGCGGGGGCATGGTATAGCTATAACGGCGACAAAATTGGTCAGGGTAAAGCTAATGCCACAATTTACCTGAAAGAGCATCCAGAAGTTGCATCTGAACTGGATAAAAAACTGCGTGAATTGCTGTTGAATAATGCAGGTGGATTCAGTAGCGCTGCTTCTGATTATGTCACTGATTATGAAGACAACGTCGAAGAAGTGAATAACGAAGAATTTTAATCACTTTTCACTTTGTGATCATCACAAATTGTTTCCGTCAAAAACCACATCCGGTTTGGGTGTGGTTTTTGCTTTTATGTAGGCATAAATACGATTGGAAATGATTGTATCGAAACTGGTCTGACAAACAGACTTTCAGAAAATGTCCAGACGAATTACAATGCTGAAAAGCGAATGGATTTATATGGGATTTTACTTCTTATGGAAGACACTCTATCTTAACCCTATTTTAATGTGTTCGTGAGTTGAAATGGTGATGAGATATTCCACCTCAACCATCCATTATTCTGTTTTTTCAGCTTGATTTCGGGACAATTATGAGCAAAAGCACCGCTGAGATCCGTCAAGCGTTTCTTGACTTTTTTCACACTAAAGGGCACCAAATAGTACCAAGTAGTTCGTTGGTGCCAACCAATGATCCAACATTGTTGTTCACCAACGCGGGAATGAACCAATTCAAAGATGTTTTTCTTGGGTTGGATAAAAGGCCTTATACTCGAGCAACAACGGCTCAGCGCTGTGTTCGTGCTGGCGGCAAGCACAACGATTTAGAAAATGTTGGTTATACCGCTCGTCATCACACTTTCTTTGAAATGTTGGGTAATTTCAGTTTTGGTGATTACTTCAAGCAAGATGCGATTAAATACGCTTGGGAATTGCTGACAGGAGCAGAGTGGTTCAATCTGCCAAAAGAGAAATTGTGGGTGACTGTCTATGAGACAGACGATGAAGCCTACAATATCTGGAGCAAAGAAGTCGGTGTTCCAGCAGAAAGAATTATTCGCATTGGTGATAATAAAGGTGCTCCTTATGCGTCAGATAACTTCTGGCAAATGGGGGATACAGGCCCTTGTGGTCCTTGTACAGAAATTTTTTACGATCACGGTGAACATATTTGGGGTGGGCCTCCAGGTAGTCCTGAAGAAGACGGTGACAGATATATTGAAATCTGGAATATCGTTTTCATGCAGTTTAACCGTCATGCAGACGGTACAATGGAATCTTTGCCAAAACCTTCCGTTGATACCGGCATGGGCTTGGAGCGTTTGGCTGCGGTATTGCAGCATGTGAATTCCAACTATGAAATTGATGCGTTCCGTGATTTGATCGCTACAGTAGCAGAAGTGACGGGTGCAACTGATCTCACTAATAAATCCCTACGTGTTATTGCTGACCATATCCGTTCATGCTCATTCCTGATTTGCGATGGTGTTATTCCATCGAATGAGAATCGGGGTTATGTGCTTCGTCGTATCATTCGCCGTGCTATTCGTCATGGCAATATGTTGGGAGCTAAAGAGACATTCTTCTATAAGCTGGTTGCTCCATTGATCAAAATTATGGGGGCAGCAGGTGAAGAACTGCAACGTCAACAGTCATTAGTTGAGCAGGTATTAAAAACAGAAGAAGAGCAATTTGCCCGTACTTTGGAACGTGGCCTGCAATTACTGGATGAAGAACTGGCGCAACTGTCTGGTGATACCTTAGATGGTGAAACTGCTTTCCGCTTATATGACACCTATGGCTTCCCTCTTGATTTGACTGCGGATGTTTGTCGTGAACGCAATATTAAGGTTGATGAAGCGGGCTTTGAGATTGCAATGGATAGTCAGCGTCGTCGTGCTCGTGAATCCAGTGGTTTTGGTACTGATTACAATGAAGTAATCAAAGTTGATAGCCACAGCGATTTTTCTGGTTATGAACATAACTCTCAAAAAGCGGCTGTAACGGCTATTTATCGCCATGGAGAGCCAGTTGAGCAACTTCATGCTGGTGAAGAAGCGATCGTTATACTTGATAAGACGGCCTTCTATGCTGAATCTGGCGGACAAGTCGGGGATACAGGCAAGCTCTTCTGCGGTGAAAGTACATTTGAAGTTGTTGATACCCAGAAATATGGTCAGGCAATTGGTCATATTGGTAAATTGACAAATGGTAGTCTGAGCGTTAATGGTACAGTTGATGCCAAAGTTAATGCAGTGCGCAGAGATACAATTCGTTTGAACCACTCTGCTACTCACTTATTACATGCAGCATTGCGTCAAATTCTGGGAGAGCATGTTTCTCAGAAAGGTTCTTTGGTAAATGATAAGTATCTGCGTTTTGACTTCTCCCATTTTGAAGCAATGAAGCCAGAACAAATTCGTCAAGTAGAAAATCTGGTAAATGGAGAAATTCGCAAAAATTTACCAATTGTTACAGAATTAATGGACTTGGAAACAGCAAAAGCCAAAGGTGCTATGGCACTATTTGGTGAAAAGTATGATGAGCAAGTACGTGTATTGAGCATGGGCGATTTTTCTACTGAGTTGTGTGGTGGAACTCATGCAAGTCGTACCGGTGATATCGGGTTGTTCCGTATTATCAGTGAATCAGGCACAGCCGCTGGGATCCGCCGTATAGAAGCAGTTACAGGGCAAACTGCACTAAATTCTATTTATCAACAAACTGAATTATTGCAAGATATAGCTCATTTGGTGAAGGGGGATATCAGTAGTCTGAGTGAGAAGGTGAAAACGACGCTGGATAGAACGAAACAATTGGAAAAGGAGTTGCAACAGTTGAAATCTCAGCAGGCAGCTCAAGAAAGCTCTTCTTTGGCTAACCAAGCGAAAGATATCCAAGGTATTCGTCTACTGGTGACACAGTTGGGTGAAGTTGAACCCAAAATGCTCAGAACGATGGTTGATGATCTGAAAAATCAATTAGGATCAGCAATTATTGTGCTTTCTACTGTGACTGGTGATAAAGTCTCCCTAATTGTTGGTATAACAAAGGATTTGACTGCTAGAATAAAAGCGGGTGATTTAATCTCTTTTGTTGCCCAACAAGTTGGAGGTAAAGGAGGAGGACGTCCTGATCTGGCTCAGGCTGGTGGGACAGATGTAGCAGCTCTTCCTTCCGCATTAGCTAGTGTAGAAGAGTGGGTAATATTGCGGTTGTAGTTAATATCGCCGTGATAGTAGTGGCACCATGAAACTATTTTTATGGTGCCAAATGTTTTTTGTTGTGAAATTGTTGAAACGTTGGGCACATACTTATATTTTAGCTATCCTATAGATATAGGAAATGTGTTCAAAACTGCTTATGCTTTAAGTAGATATCATAGCTTTACGTTTTCACGGTGTTTGATGGATAATAGCGGGGAAACCTAGAGACCCGACTCTTTTAAATTTTCAAGGAGCAAAGAATGCTTATTCTGACTCGTCGAGTTGGTGAAACGCTCATGATAGGCGATGAGGTAACAGTTACAGTACTGGGAGTTAAAGGCAACCAAGTTCGAATTGGTGTGAATGCACCCAAGGAAGTTTCTGTTCACCGTGAAGAAATTTATCAACGGATTCAGGCAGAGAAGTCTCAGCCTACAACTTTTTAATTCAAGAATGGCGTCCATGCTTTTTTAAACTTGGGCGCTACTCTACTTCCTCCCTTTCTTTATGAACCACATGGTTTATCCTTTTTTGTTACCTTAATTCTATTTTCCCACATTTTTTTATTTTCTATCTGTTGAAAAGACATCATTCATGATGTCATAGAAGTGAATAATTTTTTCCATCAATTTTTACGCATCTCAGGGAATTTCACTGTCGATAAAACAGACTTTTAGATGTTAATCTCATCATTATGTGCGCAAAGTATTCAAATAAAAAAAAGTTGCGAAAAATTGTTTGACTTATCAGGCTGGGAAAGTAATATGTGCGCCATCGCAACGACGACGAGCTTTAAGAAAAGCTTCTGAGTAAGCCTCAGAAGTAAAGATTCAAAAAGTTTTGAGGTGAGAACTTCAAGTCTAGAGCTTAAGTCAAGAGTTTTAAAGCGTATGGTGAGGTGGCCGAGAGGCTGAAGGCGCTCCCCTGCTAAGGGAGTATGTGGTTAAGAGCTGCATCGAGGGTTCGAATCCCTCCCTCACCGCCATTTTACAACGCATCCGTAGCTCAGCTGGATAGAGTACTCGGCTACGAACCGAGCGGTCGGAGGTTCGAATCCTCCCGGATGCGCCACTTTAAACACCGCGATTTATTAGGTATCTCAATTCTGAAAAATTAGGCAGTCAATAGCGCCTGAACAGAACATAGAAAACCGACAACGCATCCGTAGCTCAGCTGGATAGAGTACTCGGCTACGAACCGAGCGGTCGGAGGTTCGAATCCTCCCGGATGCGCCACTTTAAACACCGCGATTTATTAGGTATCTCAATTCTGAAAAATTAGGCAGTCAATAGCGCCTGAACAGAACATAGAAAACCGACAACGCATCCGTAGCTCAGCTGGATAGAGTACTCGGCTACGAACCGAGCGGTCGGAGGTTCGAATCCTCCCGGATGCGCCACTTTAAACACCGCGATTTACTAGGTATCTCAATTCTGAAAAGTTAGGCAGTCAATAGCGCCTGAACAGAACATAAAAAACCGACAACGCATCCGTAGCTCAGCTGGATAGAGTACTCGGCTACGAACCGAGCGGTCGGAGGTTCGAATCCTCCCGGATGCGCCATTTTGAGTAAACCCCTGTCTTATTAAGACAGGGGTTTTTCATTTTTATTCTGCTATACATTATATTTTCTTTACCATTCGACGATTATAATTCGTTCAATAACATATCATCAGGACTATGTAATCAGCGACAACTTGACTTGTTTGATATAAAGTAAACGCTCAGTAATAATCTTCTTAAAACTCCACGGGAGGTCAAATTGATCCCGGATGTATCAAAAGCATTGTCATGGTTAGAGGCAAACCCTACCGTTTTAGATGGTATTTGTCGCGGTGTTGAACGTGAAACTTTGCGTGTTACTCCAGATGGTCATTTAGCTATGACAAAGCATCCAGAACCACTTGGTGCTTCCTTAACACATAAATGGATTACAACCGATTTTGCTGAATCTTTATTGGAGTTTATTACTCCTGTTGATAGTGATATAAAAAGAACCCTTGATTTTCTTAAAGATTTACATCGATATACTGCGAAAAATCTGATAAATGAAAAAACCTGGCCTTTGAGTATGCCATGCTTCATTGATAAAGAAGAAGACATCACTCTGGCGCAATATGGCAAGTCCAATATAGGGCGCTTTAAGACCCTGTATAGAGAGGGATTGAAAAATCGTTATGGTGCATTAATGCAAACTATCTCTGGCGTGCACTATAATTTTTCATTGCCGATAAGTTTCTGGCAGGCGTGGTTAGGTGTAAAAGATGCTGAAAGCGGAAAAGAACAAATTTCGGACGGATATTTTAAACTGATCCGTAATTATTACCGATTTGGTTGGGTAATCCCTTATTTGTTTGGTGCATCCCCGGCGATTTGCTCTTCATTTTTACGTGGAAGAGATACTGCGCTATCCTTTGAACAGACCGAAAAAGGAACTAGTTACTTACCTTATGCGACTTCTTTGAGGATGAGTGATTTGGGGTATACCAACAAATCACAGAGTGATCTGAATATTACTTTCAACAATCTTCATACGTATGTTGCGGGCTTGAAAAACGCAATTCATAAGCCATCAGCAGAATTTGCAGATCTGGGGCTTAAAAAAGAGGGTAAATACCTACAACTCAATACCAATGTTCTTCAAATAGAAAATGAACTATATGCACCGATACGTCCTAAACGGGTAACCGGAGAAGGGGAATCACCTTCCGATGCTTTACTTCGTGGTGGTGTAGAATATATAGAAGTTCGTTCTCTGGACATAAACCCGTTCACAGCGATTGGTGTTGATGAAACACAGCTCCGTTTTCTCGATCTATTCTTGATATGGTGTGCTGTCGCGGATTCACCTGAAATGAGCGATGAAGAGTTGGACTGTTGTCGTAAAAATTGGAATAAGGTGATCCTGGAAGGACGCAGACCAAACTTGGATATTGGTATTGGCTGTGGAGCGAAGCAGCAGCCACTGAAGATAGTTGGACAAGAGTTATTCGCAGATTTAGAGCGTGTCGCTGAGGTTTTGGATAGTTGCTCTGGAACGCAATATCAGTCAGTCTGTAGAGAGTTGGTTGGTATGTTTGAGGATCCATCATTAACATTTTCAGCTCGTGTATTAGATCGAATGAAAACTCAAGGGATTGTTGGCTTTGGTCTAGAACTGGCAAACAAGTATTATCTGGAACTGGTCAATGAACCGTATAGTATATTGAATGATGAGCGTTTTTCTGTGGAACGTAAAGTTTCGGTAGAACGGCAACATTATCTGGAGCAACAAGACAGCATAAGTTTTGAAGATTATCTAAAATTACATGCTGAGTCTTAGAAAAGAAAAATGGCCACCATTTGGTGGCCGAAACTAAATAAAGTCTCTTAGAAAAATAAGGATGATAACAATTTTGCGCGTCTTCATATCTTAAGACCAGCCGTAAATAAAAAGGTTTCATCTATTTGAAAAAATTTTTGCAAAAAATCTGATGCCTGAGGAGGTAGGATCATGCCTTTATTGGACAGTTTTACAGTTGACCATACCCGGATGTCTGCGCCAGCCGTTAGAGTTGCTAAGACGATGAAAACACCCCATGGTGATACTATCACGGTATTTGACTTACGCTTTTGCATTCCTAACAAAGAGGTCATGCCGGAAAGGGGAATTCATACACTTGAACATTTGTTTGCCGGTTTTATGCGTAACCATCTGAATGGTGATGGTGTTGAAATTATCGACATTTCTCCAATGGGATGCCGTACTGGTTTTTACATGAGCTTGATTGGTGCACCAGTTGAACTTAGAGTAGCGGAAGCTTGGAAAGCCGCTATGGCTGATGTATTGAAAGTTCAGGATCAGAAGCAAATCCCTGAGTTGAATATTTATCAATGTGGTACGTATCAGATGCACTCTCTGCAAGAAGCACAGGATATCGCTCGCCACATTCTTGATGCAGATGTTCGTATTAACCAAAATGATGAACTGGCTTTGCCGGAAGAAAAACTGGTTGAATTACAAGTGTAGTAGAACGGTGCTAATTTGTTGTAATGTTTTTTGAAAAGCATTTTTTCAAGGAATTATAACTGATATTGCATACGATACTGGCCGTAAAAATTTTGTTTTACGGCCAGATTTGCAACTTTGAGTTATTCTTTACTGGATTTTAATACTTTCTCTTTTTCCTGTTTCATCGGAATTACACGTACCTTTTTAATAACATTGTCATTCACAGAAAGAATTTCAAAATCGTACTCATTAATTTGTACCTGAACATTCAATTCGGGGATCTCGCCCAACTCTTCCAGGATCATACCATTCACTGTTCTTGGCCCGTCAGCGGGTAATGTCCAGCCAAATGCTTTGTTTAACTCACGGATATTGGCGGTGCCATCAACTAAAACAGTGCCATCACTTTGTGGTAAGACTTCTTCTGCCAGAGTAGGAGACATAGAAGTGGTAAATTCTCCGACAATTTCTTCCAAAATATCTTCTACAGTGACTAATCCTTGGATATCGCCATACTCATCAACGATTAAGCCTGCTTTTTCTTTATTACGTTGGAAGTTAACTAACTGGGTATTCAATGGAGTACTAACGGGAATGAAGTAAATTTTATCTGCTGCTTTGATCAAGTTCTTTTTCGTGAATTCCTTTTTCTCCATCATCAGACGATAGGCTTCACGTACTCGTAGCATACCAATAGCATCATCCAGAGAATTCCGGTACAACACTATTCTGCCGTGTGGTGAATGAGTCAATTGCCGTATAACAGATTTCCAGTCACCGTTAATATCAATTCCAACAATCTCATTACGGGGCACCATGATGTCGCCAACGGTGACTTTTTCAAGATCCAGTATTGAGATAAGCATATCCTGATTGCGGCGCGAGAGATGGGTGTTTGATTCATTCACAATCGTCCGAAGCTCATCTTTGCTAACCGCATCATTGCGAATGTCGGAAACTTTGATCCCCAGACAACGCATAAACAGCAAAGTAATCTTGTTAAATGCCCAAACGAGAGGCAGCATGATCTTTTGTAAAGGTCGCAGCAGAAAGCTGCTTGGGAATGCAATTTTTTCCGGGTAGAGCGCTGCGATAGTCTTGGGCATAACTTCAGCAAAAACCAGAATCACGAAGGTCAGTATACCGGTTGCAATCGCAACCCCTGCGTCACCATAAAGGCGCATGCCAACAATGGTAGCCAATGAAGATGCCAAGATATTGACAAGGTTATTACCGATCAGAATCAGGCTGATTAGCCTGTCAGGATGGCTGAGTAGTGATTCGACTCTCCGCGCGGAATTGCTACCTTGTTTTGCCAAATGACGTAAGCGATAACGGTTTATTGTCATCATGCCAGTTTCTGAGGCAGAAAAGTAGGCAGAAATGATAACCATGATGACAAGAATAATAATTAATGTGCCTGTTGAGACATGCTCCAAAGCAGAATTCCTTCCTAATGTTTATATAAACTGGCTACAGTGATTGTTTACTGCTTAATAAATCAAGAATTCCTGTAATAACCGATTGCCGAAAAAAGCAAGCGTCAGGATAAATGCACCAATCAGATTGAACCAAATGACACGTTTGCCGCGCCATCCTTCATGATAGTGTCCCCAGAGCAGGATGACGTAGATAAACCATGCAATGATAGACAAAACCGATTTATGCATATTTTCTTTATTGAAAATATCATCCATATACATGATGCCTGTACATAACGTCAATGTTAGTAAGATTACGCCAATTTGGGTAATGCGAAACATTTTGCGTTCAATGGCCATTAATGGAGGCATGCCAGAAGAAAAAGTCAGTTTTTTCTTTTTCAGTCGATAATCCAGCCAACCAACCTGTAATGCATAAAGTGCGGCAATAAGTAGAGTGGCATACCCAAGTAATGCTAACCCAATATGTATAAATAGCCCGATACTCTTCTCAAGATGTGTAATGAATTCTCCAGGCACCATACTGGCCAGAATCAAATTTATCATGGCAAAACTGTAAATAATGGGCAGTAAAAACCATGCACGGCCACGAAAGGCAACAATAGTCATAATAATGCAGACGAGTAAACTGACAATAGAGCCTAAATTCAATAGAGTTAGGTTTTGGCCACTGCTGACATGAAAAACCTGATACTTTAAGGCTATCGCATGGTTGATCAGTGCAACAGTTGCGAAAAATAGAGCCAGTTTTTGATAGCTGTTTTGTTGCCGTAATAAGCCCGGTACGATAAGCATCAGGCTAATGAGATAAGCAAGTAAGGCAATGATTGAAAATACCTGCATAAAGTTTTTCGTTTTCGCAATAGTGTTAGAAAAAGTGTTAGAGTTAATAGTGCTAAAGTTAACTCAAAATTCAAGTATACCGTCAGCAGAGATAGCCTCCAACCATTGTTAGCTATACTTGGGAATCTCTTTGCAGAGATTACATCATCATCGTGTTATAATCCGCTAAATTTGCCTTACAGGTAGACCCACTTGTAGATATCTGAGCTGAGACAATGTTTGATAATTTAACTGACAGACTATCGCGCACATTGCGCAATATCAGCGGTCGTGGACGGCTGACTGAAGATAATATTAAAGATACGCTGCGTGAAGTTCGCATGGCTTTACTTGAAGCAGATGTTGCATTGCCTGTAGTGCGTGATTTTATTTCAAGAGTCAAAGAAAGCGCGGTAGGGCACGAAGTTAATAAAAGTCTAACTCCTGGACAAGAATTCGTCAAAATTGTTCAAAATGAACTAGTGAAGGCGATGGGAGAGGTAAACAGCGAGCTAAATCTTGCTGTACAACCTCCCGCTGTGGTTCTTATGGCAGGTTTGCAAGGTGCTGGTAAAACAACCAGTGTTGCAAAATTGGGTAAGCTGCTAAAAGAAAAAAATAAGAAAAAAGTCTTGGTGGTTTCTGCTGACGTATACCGTCCGGCAGCGATCAAACAGCTTGAAACATTATCTGAAACTGTTGGAATTGATTTTTTCCCATCAGATCCGCAAGAAAAACCAGTTGATATTGTCAACAAAGCAATCCAACACGCTAAGTTGAGATTCTACGATGTGCTTTTGATCGATACCGCAGGACGTCTGCATGTCGATGAAGCCATGATGGATGAAATTAAAGAAGTTCACGCTGCGGTTAATCCTATCGAAACATTGTTTGTTGTCGATGCAATGACGGGGCAGGATGCTGCGAATACAGCAAAAGCATTTAATGAAGCACTGCCACTAACAGGGGTTGTTCTGACCAAAGTAGATGGTGATGCTCGTGGTGGTGCCGCTCTTTCTATTCGACATATCACAGGCAAGCCAATTAAATTCCTTGGTGTCGGTGAAAAAACTGATGCCTTGGAGCCTTTCCATCCTGATCGTATCGCATCCAGGATCCTGGGAATGGGGGATATGCTTTCACTGATTGAAGAGATTGAAAGTAAGGTTGACCGCACTCAAGCGGAAAAGCTGGCATCAAAACTGAAGAAAGGGGATGGTTTTGATTTAAATGATTTTCTCGAACAGCTTAAACAAATGCGCAATATGGGGGGCATGACAAGCATGTTGAGCAAAATGCCAGGTATGTCCCAGATCCCTGATGCTGTTAAATCCCAAATGGATGACAAAATTCTGGTTAAAATGGAAGCCATCATTAACTCAATGACCCGCAAAGAGCGTGAGAAACCAGAAATTATCAAAGGTTCACGCAAACGTCGTATCGCAATGGGGTCAGGTACACAGGTGCAGGATGTCAACCGCTTACTGAAACAGTTTGATGAAATGCAGCGCATGATGAAAAAGATGAAGAATGGTGGCCTGGCGAAAATGATGCGTGGCATGAAAGGTATGTTGCCACCTGGGCTTATGGGGCGATAATCAACAAAATTTCGAAAGAAAATGCTCTTTGGATTGCTTTTTGCGCCAAAGTGAGTAAAATTTTCGGGCTTTTTAATGGACAGCCGGACTCCATTCCTCGATGGAGTCTGGTTGTTTTGCTAACTAATGAGGATGTTATGGTAACAATTCGTTTAGCTCGTGGCGGCGCAAAAAAGCGTCCGTTTTATCAAGTAGTAGTGACTGACAGCCGCAATGCGCGTGATGGTCGCTTTATTGAGCGCGTTGGTTTCTTCAACCCTATCGCATCAGGGAAAGCTGAAGCTTTGCGTTTAGATCTGGACCGTATCGAACACTGGGTTGGTCTGGGTGCATCTGTGTCTGATCGTGTTGCTGCACTGATCAAAGACGCTAAAAAAGCAGCTTAATCTGTCGCGGTGGTAACAATGAGCAAACAATCTGGCCTGGAGCACCCTGTTGATCCAATCGTGTTGGGGAAACTGGGGTCAGCGTATGGCATACGTGGTTGGCTCAGAGTTTTTTCTTCCACCGAACAAGCCGAAGACATTTTTGAATATCAACCGTGGTTTATCCAGAGAGCTGGTCAATGGCAACACATTGA
Source organism: Xenorhabdus indica (assembly GCF_014467235.1). Taxonomy (GTDB): domain Bacteria; phylum Pseudomonadota; class Gammaproteobacteria; order Enterobacterales; family Enterobacteriaceae; genus Xenorhabdus; species Xenorhabdus indica. The sequence goes on from NZ_NKHP01000024.1 coordinate 46,947, forward strand.
GCTGGAAACGTGGAAATACCACAATCAGGATATGATCATCAAAATCAAAGGTGTTGATGATCGGGAAGCTGCGAATTTACTCACTAACTGCGAATTAGTGGTGGATTCATCTAAATTACCAAAACTAGAAGCCGGTGATTATTATTGGAAAGACCTTATGGGGTGTCAGGTAATTAATACGGCTGGTTATAACCTTGGAACCGTCCAAGATATGATGGAAACAGGGTCTAACGATGTCATGGTAATAAAGGCAAACCTGAAAGATGCATTCGGTATCAAGGAGCGGTTAGTACCGTTTCTTGATGGGCAGGTTATCAAGAAAGTTGATCTAGCTACTAAAACTATTGAAGTAGATTGGGATCCTGGTTTTTAATCTCCGGTAAAACGGTTTAGGAGTGGGACGCTGTATGTGGATTGGGGTGATTAGCCTGTTTCCTGAAATGTTCCGCGCAATAACCGATTACGGGGTAACTGGTCGGGCAGTGAAAAATGGCCTGCTTAGTGTCGATTGCTGGAGTCCAAGGGATTTTACCTACGACAGGCATCGTACTGTAGATGATCGCCCTTATGGCGGTGGTCCAGGTATGCTGATGATGGTGCAACCATTAAGGGAAGCCATCCATGCAGCCAAAACTGCGGCAGGTATTGATGCAAAGGTGATTTATCTATCACCTCAAGGGCGCAAACTTGATCAACAGGGAGTTTGTGAACTGGCGGCAAACAAGAAATTAATTCTGGTTTGTGGTCGTTATGAAGGTATTGATGAGCGTGTCATCCAAACCGAAATTGACGAAGAATGGTCTATTGGTGATTACGTTCTCAGTGGGGGAGAAATCCCGGCTATGGCAATGATTGATTCTATATCTCGGTTTATTCCTGGAGTATTGGGTCGTCAGGCATCGGCAGAGGAAGACTCGTTTGCTGATGGGCTGTTGGATTGTCCGCATTATACCCGCCCTGAAGTGTTGGATGGGATGGAAGTTCCGCCTGTTTTACTATCAGGAAACCATGCAGAAATTAATCGCTGGCGCATGAAACAATCGCTTGGCCGCACTTGGTTAAGAAGGCCCGAACTTCTAGAAAACCTAGCTCTGACTGACGAGCAAAGGATGTTGCTGGCTGAATTCCAACGGGAATATCAGGATCAAGCAACGAATTAATCCAGACATATCCTTATGAAGGAATGTCTTTGATATATCAGTTTACCTAGGGTAAGAGAGTTATTATGAGCAATATTATTAAACAACTTGAACAAGAGCAGATGAAGCAAGACGTACCTTCATTCCGTTCGGGTGACACCGTGGAAGTTAAGGTATGGGTCGTTGAAGGTTCTAAAAAGCGCCTGCAGACATTCGAGGGCGTGGTTATCGCGATTCGTAACCGCGGTCTGCATTCTGCATTCACTGTTCGTAAGATTTCTAACGGCGAAGGCGTTGAGCGTGTATTCCAGACTCACTCCCCAGTCGTAGACAGCATCAGCGTTAAACGTCGTGGTGCTGTTCGCAGAGCTAAACTGTACTACCTGCGTGAGCGTTCTGGTAAGGCGGCTCGTATTAAAGAGCGTCTGAACGCTAAATAATACGCTTTTGCTACATCCGAAAGTTATCGTTAAAGGCCGGAATTTTTCCGGCCTTTTTATTTATCCGGTTTTTTGCAGAAAAATAAATAATCCGCAATCAGCGAGATATTTTTGTGAACTTTTTTATGTTATGAGCATACAGAGCCGATTACATAAAAGTACTCACTAAAATATACCCCACAGCACAAGCACTGCAGACACCAATCAAGCCCGGAACAAGGAAACTATGGTTGATGATAAATTTTCCGATCCTTGTTGTCCCGGAGCGGTCAAATCCAATACATGCTAGATCACTAGGGTAGGTGGGTAAAACAAAATAGCCGTAGGCCGCCGGGAAGAATGCGATTAAAAGTTTAGGATCAACACCAAGTTGTAATCCCATTGGCGCGATTGCAGTTAAAGCTGCGGCTTGGCTGTTAACCAACTTTGATACCAGGAACAATACTAACGCATAAGTCCAGGGGCTTGCTTGTACGACATCGTCTAATACCAGCTTCAGTGCGCCTAAATGGGTGTGGAAAAACGTATCACTCATCCATGCTACGCCAAAGACCGAGAAGATCGCAACCATTCCTGCTTTAAACACGGCACTATTGGCGATTTCACTGGTTTTGACCTTACATGTCATTAAGATAATAGAGCCAGCAATTAACATCATCATCTGGATAACCAGATTCATGGAAAGCGGTTTTAATTCTCCTTTGATTTCGAAAGAAGGGCGTAATTCTGTAAATGCACCAAACAATACTACTACTGCAATTGCAGCGAAGAAGATCCAGGTTGCTCTGTAAGCTTGTTTAGGAAATATTTGATCTAATAAGGTTTCTGAACTGCCATAGATAAACTCACGTTGTCTGGGATCTTTAATTTTTTCTTGGAATTCTTCATCCTTATCCAAATCTTTGCCACGACGCAAACTCCATAATGCAGCAAGTATTACTCCTGTCAGTGATGCAGGAATTGAAACTGCCAGAATTTCTAAGATTCCGTAAGTACGCCCAATACCATGACTGGCAGCAATAATTGACACTAAAGAAACAACGGCAACAGAAACGGGAGAAGCTGTGATTGCCATCTGAGAGGCAACAGAAGCAACAGCCATTGGACGTTCAGGGCGGATCCCTTTTTTTAAGGCAATATCACCGATGATTGGGAACATGGTATAGACCACATGACCAGTACCACAGAGGAACGTTAACATCCATGTCGTCAATGGAGCCAGGATAGTAATATGTTGCGGATGGCGGCGTAGAAGACGTTCAGCACATTGCATCATGACGTTTAGCCCGCCGGCAGTTTGCAACACGGATGCACAACCGATAACTGCAAGAATAGTGAGCATCACATCAACTGGTGGCTTACCTGGTTCCAATCCAAAAATAAATGTCAGTATAAAAAGTCCAATACCACTGATCAGCCCCAATCCCATGCCCGCATAACGCGTACCTATCAATAAGCATATAATTATTATGGCAAATTGCAGCGTTATCATATCTGTCCTTAATAAATGAGTAAGAAATAAAAGCTGATAATCAGCCGCTTTAAGCAGTGTTATTCAGCTATTCTTTATAAGTGTTGTTTTATAGTTTCAATCCAACACAAAAAAATACATATTAATATTATGAAAATACAAATATAAAAATGGGATTAAGATCTTATTTTTATCACATGATTTTTAAAGTAATTTATCTTCATTATAAATAAATCATGAATAGTAAATAAAATATTTCTATTGTGAATGATATTGTAAAATTTTATGATCTTGTTGTTAACATTAATGATATCTAATATATTTATTGTGAAAATTAAAATTTATTGAAATTATTAATATATTTATTAAATTTAATTACTGAAACAATATCGTGTAAACATTTATTTACGTTTTCGTAAAAAAATATAAACAATCGGATTGTATTCTTTACGAAGCATGGTATGTTATTTGCCAAACATCAAAAACAACGTTAAACAGACAAACAAAACAGGTATGAAAAATGATCATGCAAAAAGATGCGCTTAATAACATTCATATTCTTGATGAACAGATTCTTATTACACCAGAAGAGCTGAAGCAAAAATATCCATTGAGTAGCAGCGATCTGCATGCCATTACAAACGCACGTAATACTATTGCTAATATCATCCATCACAATGATCCTCGTTTGTTGGTAGTATGCGGCCCGTGTTCCATTCATGATGTAGAAGCTGCCCTTGATTATGCTCATCGCTTGAAATCACTTTCTGCCGAACTAAGTGATTGTCTGTATATTGTTATGCGCGTCTATTTTGAAAAACCCCGCACCACAGTTGGTTGGAAAGGTTTAATTAGTGATCCTTATATGGATGGATCATTTGATATGGATGCCGGATTACATATCGCCCGCCATTTATTACTGAACTTAGTAGAAATGGGATTGCCATTGGCAAATGAAGCTCTTGATCCTAATAATCCTCAATATTTGGGCGATCTTTTCAGTTGGTCAGCAATCGGAGCAAGAACAACAGAATCCCAGACTCATCGTGAGATGGCCTCAGGGTTATCTGTATCAGTAGGTTTTAAAAATGGCACTGATGGTAATTTAAATACGGCCATTAATGCCATGAAAGCCGCTGCTATGCCACATCGCTTTATGGGAATAAATCAGTCAGGCCAAGTTTGTCTGCTACAGACTCAGGGGAATCCGAATGGTCATGTAATCTTGCGTGGTGGGGTAGAACCTAATTATAGCCCTGAACATGTGTATGACTGCGAAAATCAAATGATTGGGGCGGGTTTGGTGCCATCATTGATGATTGATTGTAGTCATGGGAATTCTAATAAAGATTTTCGCCGCCAAAGCGTCGTAGTGGATTCTGTTGCTGAACAGATTATGGCCGGAAATCAATCCATTATTGGTATTATGTTGGAAAGCCATATTAATGAAGGGAATCAGTCTTCAGAATTACCTCGTTCTGAAATGCGATATGGAGTTTCAGTAACTGATGCTTGTATCAGTTGGCAAATGACTGAACAGTTATTAAGAAAGTTACATCGGCAAATCAAACCTCACTTATCAAAACGTAACATAATGATGCAACAGGCAGGATAATTGATATGGCAGCAGAATTATCTCAATTGCGGGAGCAAATTGATGAGGTAGATAAGGCTTTATTGAGCTTACTGGCTAAGCGCATGGCTCTGGTAGCGGAAGTGGGGGAAATTAAGAGTCAACTTGGCTTGCCTATTTATGCACCTGAACGGGAGGCCAGCATGTTGGCTTCTCGCCGTCAAGAAGCAGAAAAATTGGGGATCTCTCCAGACTTAATTGAAGATATTCTGCGCCGTATTATGCGGGAATCCTATGTTAGTGAAAATGATAAGGGGTTTAAAAAGCTCAACCTTCAAATGGGGCCTATCGTTATTGTTGGTGGTTCTGGGAAGATGGGAAGGTTATTTAATCGTTTGTTGACCTTGTCTGGTTATGAAGTTCGGATCCTTGAGGCAGATGATTGGGATCAGGCTGAACATATATTAGCTGATGCTGGTATGGTCATCGTCAGCGTACCAATCCATTTAACTGAAGCGATTATCCACCGATTACCACCTTTGCCAGAACAATGTATCTTAGTAGATTTGGCTTCTATTAAGCAGAAACCACTTCAGGCTATGCTTGATGTGCATAAAGGACCAGTTTTGGGATTACACCCGATGTTTGGGCCTGATGTGGGAAGTTTTGCTAAACAGGTTGTTGTTTACTGTGATGGATGCCAGCCAGAATCATATCAATGGTTTTTGGAACAAATATCGGTGTGGGGTGCACGATTACATAAAATCAGTGCGGAACAGCATGATAAAAATATGAGTTTTATTCAGGCATTACGTCACTTCACGACGTTTTCTTATGGCCGACATCTTGCACAAGAAAATATCGACTTACAGCAATTATTATCACTGTCTTCACCTATTTATCGGCTGGAACTCGCCATGGTTGGACGGTTATTTGCGCAAGATCCGCAGTTATATGCGGATATTATTATGTCCAGTCCTGAAAATATTGAGGTGATCCGTCGTTATCACCAGAGCTTCGGACAAGCCTTGGAATTACTGGAGAATAAGGACAAAACAGCGTTCATTACGAGTTTTAATCAGGTGAGTGAATGGTTTGGTGATGAGGCTAATCGATTTATGAAAGAAAGTAGAACGCTTTTACAGCAAGCCAATGATAGCCGGGTATAATAGCTTGAATATAGAGAAAGGAGACCGGATGTTGCCATCCGGTTTTCTATCTTAGAATGGATCTACTGTGATCACGTTTTCTGAGGGATAACTCCCCAATACTTTCAAGAAGCGAGTAATTTCAGATAGTTCCTTAAGCGCTTGTTGCATTTTCATAGAGCGCAAATTGGCCTGAACATCAATATAAAACATCTCTTCCCATGGTTTACCGTTTATTGGGCGTGACTCCAATTTACTCATAATAATATCGTGTTTTTTTAAGATAATGAGTGCATCGACCAGAGAACCTGCCTGTTGTCTTGTGTACATGATAAAAGTTGTCTTAGCGGGAACCTGATCTGATACTTCAATAGGTTTTTGGGCGACAACAATAAACCGAGTGCTGTTGTTTTGTTGGTTTGCCAGAGTATTTTCTAAAACCTGTAGACCGTAAAGCGCTCCCCCGGCTTCACTTCCCAATGCTGCTACTTCTGGGGAATTCAATTCGGTTACTTTCTGCATAGCAGCAGCTGTACTTTCACAGTAGACAATATTCCAGTCTGGAAATTGATTGAGGTATTGGCTGCATTGTTGGAAAGGTTGGGAATGGCTGTATACCGTCTTTATTTTCGAAGTATCACTTTCTTGGGCAACCAGTAAACAGTGGTTGATAGGTAGAGTGATCTCCCCGACCAAAGACAATGGGGTGTACTGTAATAGATCATAAACATCATTGATTGCTCCGGTACTGGTATTTTCGAGGGGCAGAATACCGTAATCCGCTTGACCAAGTTCCACTAATGAAAAGATATCTGCAAATTTGTGGCAGCTACATTCAATTAATTGATTGAAATGGCGTGCTGAAAATTGGCGAGCGGCAAGGTGAGAATAAGAGCCTCTGGGGCCAAGAAAGGTAATCCTGGCGGTATCATAAGGTGTTTGGTTCAGATGCTGTTGTAACAATGCTTGTTGTGTTAATACAGAATCTTCAATGATCATTTGGAACAAGCGGGTAATATAAAATCCGTCTAACCCTCGAGATTTACCTTTATTAATTAACACATCCAATAGTTCCCGTTCCCGGTTTTTATCTCTTATCGGGCGATGATCGAGAAGTTTGGTTTGTGCAATGTCGCTGGCCAATTGTCGGCGTTTTGCGAGTAGATCCAGTAAATCTGCATCAATATCGCTAATTTCTTGACGAAGGTTAATTAAATCTCGTTCCATAGTATATTCCTGACATTTTTATTATAGAAATAATTTTTATCTTTCAAATTACAGTTTTAAGTCTATTGGGTATATAAGTTGTGGCCTATAAAATAAAAAAACCTCCCATTGGTAGGGAGGTTTTTCTGTTCGTCTTCTTTTTATTTTTAAACGAAAAACCTCCTCATGGGAAGACAAAAAAGAAAAAGGAGAAGAACAAGGTAGCAATCATATCGTCTGTATGTATCTTATTTTTTGCAGAGTGAATAGTGTTCTTTAATTAACCTATTGGGCGAGGTATGTCAACATACCCGTTGTTTTTTTAAGTTGCAGTTTTATTCGTTATATCTTGGAATCCACGGGGTATCGAAAGGGGGTAAAGTCAGTAAAAACGCGCTCATTGAGCGCGCTAAGAAAATAAAAACGGTAGTTATATCTCTAAATTAAGATTGGACTCTTTCACACTATGATCTGCTCGGCGAGCTTCTCCTTTATGCTGAACTTTATTAAGTTGGCGTTCTAATTTTGTCAGCAACTCATTGATAGCTGCATACATATCTTCATGTTTGGCACTGGCAACTAATGTACCATTTGGTGTGCCGATTGTGGCATCAACCAGGAATCCTTGGGGTTCTTTTGAAAGTACAATATGTGGATTGATTAGATTAACTTGCCATTTATTCAACTTGTTTAGACGGTCTTCTACATGGCTACGAATTGCGGGGGTAATTTCCATTTGTTTACTGGTAATGTTTACTAACATATAGTTACCTCTTTATGTTACTCCGTCTTCGATGGTTTCAGCATAACGCTCTTTTACGGAAAAAGAATGATCTAAATCACTTTTATTCGGAGATTTAGAAGTGGATTGGTGAAACTGTGATTCACAATAAAGATATGGGTAATACTTGTTGCTAAGAGCGGCGTTATGCGTCATTATCGATTAGTTATGGTATTATCAACTCAGTTAACAATTCTAAAATTTAAATTGGTTTCATTGGGTAATGATGCTAGAAAAACAGCAGCTATACAGATAACTGCTGTTTTTGTTATTTGATACTTTTTTGAAACTCTATACCGGATTAGCTGCAATTAATGCTGCGACTTTATCTGCTTCGGTTTTAAGCCCTAATGCTTGATATGCTTTCTCCATGTAAGGCAGAGATTCTCTGGTTGAATGAGTATCGGGATAATCACGTAACATTTGTTCTGCACGATTGACAACTGCCACATAAGCACCACGTTTAGTGTAATATTGCACAACTGCAAGCTCATGTTTAGCTAAACGCTCTTTGAGGAAAATTAAACGCTTATAAGCATCTGCAGCATATTGACTGTTAGGATAGTAGCGCACTAACTGTTTGAAATCGCGGAAAGCCGCCCGCGCATTTTCAGGATCACGGTCTGAACGGTCAATCCCCAAAAAATCTTGCAAGAGATTATCATCCATCGCTTGTAATACCAGAGCCCGCATATACAGTACGTAGTCGATATTAGGATGGGTTGGATTCAGACGCATGAAACGTTCAGCAGATGCAAGCGCGAGAGGGAATTCTGCTGATTTATAATAAGAATAGATCAAGTCAAGCTGAACTTGTTGAGAATACGGCCCGAAAGGGTAGCGGTTATCAAGGGATTCCAATTGCTTAATAGCCAATTTATAGTTACCGTTTTGTAGTTTTTCCTGCCCATTTGAATAAATTTGAGATGGTGGGATATCAGGAACAGCATCTTTGTTGCTGGAGCATCCAGATAAAACTAGACTCAATGTGGCCGAAGCCACCAGATATTTCATGCGAATCATCACGTGTTGATTACCCTCTGATTGTTTTCTGGGAGACTATCCGCGAAGGACTATCCGTGAAGCTCCCGGCAAAAGATAGAGTTACAATAGTACACTATTTTAAATGAAACGGCCTCGCCGTCAAAACTCAACGTAAAATATAGAAATTATATATGGCACAACAAATACGACTTAATACAACAGTCGCTGAATCCCAGCTTGGTCAACGTTTAGATCAAGCTTTGGCTGAATTGTTCCCTGATTATTCAAGATCACGGATAAAAGAGTGGATTTTGCACGACAAAGTTCAGGTTAACGGCAAATTGATTAATAAGCCAAAAGAAAAAGTATTGGGCGGCGAAGAAATTTCCATTGATACTATTATTGAAGAGGATAGTCGTTGGGAGCCGCAAGATATTGAACTGAATGTTGTCTATGAAGATGGCGATATTCTGGTCATTAATAAACCACGTGACTTGGTTGTACATCCTGGTGCTGGAAATCCTGATGGTACAATATTGAATGCTCTGCTATATCGTTATCCTGAAATTGCAGATGTTCCCCGTGCTGGCATTGTGCATCGTCTTGATAAAGACACTACGGGTCTGATGGTTGTCGCAAAAACAGTACCAGCGCAGACTCGTTTGGTGGAATCTCTGCAATTGCGTGAAATTACCCGTGAATACGAAGCTATCGCTTTGGGACATATGACTGCGGGTGGAATAGTGGAGGAACCGATATCCCGTCACCCAACAAAACGGACCCATATGGCTGTTCATCCAATGGGTAAACCAGCAGTGACTCACTACCGAATCATGGAGCATTTCCGGGCGCATACCCGTTTGCGTTTGCGTCTGGAGACAGGCAGAACACACCAAATCCGTGTGCATATGTCCCATATTAAACATCCACTGGTTGGTGACCCGCTATATGGTGGTCGGCCTCGTCCTCTGAAAGGGGCTTCTGAAGAATTTCGCGAAGTGATGCGCAACTTTGATCGCCAAGCATTGCATGCCACTATGTTACGTCTTTATCATCCGATAACAGGTATTGAAATGGAATGGCACGCAGCGTTACCGGATGACATGGTTAGACTTATTGATGTAATGAAGGCAGATGCTGAAACTTTCAAAGACGAGATGGATTGGTAGGTAATGGCACCACTAATTTTTCCTGACTGGGCACAACCTGAAAGCGTTGGTGCATGTAGTACAACCCGGACGGGAGGTATCAGCCTGCCTCCTTATGATGGACTGAATTTAGGCGGCCACGTTGGGGATGACCCTGAATGTGTAGAGAAGAACAGAGAACTCTTAGTTGAACATGCTCATCTACCGCAGCAACCTATCTGGTTGAATCAGGTACACGGAACACGTGTCATCAGATTGGATGATCAATTAGTGGAAGATAATCGGGCTGATGCTGTTTACACAAATAGAGCAGGGCAGGTTTGTGCTGTAATGACAGCGGATTGTTTGCCTGTACTTTTTTGCTCCAGTAATGGAGATGAGGTTGCAGCAGCTCATGCAGGCTGGCGTGGATTATGTGCCGGCGTGCTGGAAAATACGGTAGCTCAATTCAGTGCAAAACCTGACGTGATCTGTGTATGGATGGGGCCAGCTATTGGCCCTGAAAAATTCGAAGTCGGGCGCGAGGTAATGGACGCCTTTATAGCAACCGATCCAAATCTGGAACAAGCCTTTACACCTTATGGTGTTAAATTTTTGGCAAATATCTATTTACTGGCTAGATTAAAGTTGCAGTCTATTGGAATAAATGAAGTTTTTGGAGGCACTGTTTGTACGGTTTCCGAGGAGAAGAACTTTTTTTCTTATCGTCGTGATGGTATCACCGGACGTATGGCAACTTTAATCTGGTTGAGATAACCTATCTCGCAGGACGATCTTTGGTGCATAGCATAAAGTCTCCAATTAACTTTTCAGAATACCTTGAATATTTAAGGAATGACCTTATTTAATCTCCAGTAGCAAATTCTGACCAGTATTGGAGGTGTTATGCGTCTGGATCGTCTTACTAATAAATTCCAGCTTGCTCTCGCTGACGCCCAATCTCTCGCATTAGGGCGTGATAATCAATTCATTGAACCTGTCCATTTGATGAGCACATTGCTTAACCAGGAGGGAGGTTCCGTTCGTCCTTTATTAATGTCCGCAAGGATTGATACGAGTAACTTGAATGATCGGATTAACCTGGCTTTGGATAAATTTCCGAAAGTGGAAGGTAGTGGCGGTGATGTGCAGATATCCAATGAATTAGGACGTTATTTAAATCTGTGCGACAAGCTTGCTCAAAAAGCAGGTGATAATTTCATTTCTTCTGAACTTTTTGTTCTTGCAGCGTTAGAAGAGCGCGGCACATTAAGTGACATATTGAAAGCTGCGGGAGCAACTAAAGATAAAATCACTGAGGCCATAGAAAAGATGCGTGGTGGTGAAAAAGTCAATGACCAAGGTGCCGAAGATCAACGTCAGGCCCTGAAAAAATACACAATTGATCTAACTGAACGGGCTGAACAAGGTAAGTTAGATCCCGTGATAGGACGTGACGAAGAGATTCGTCGAACAATTCAGGTATTACAACGTCGAACCAAGAATAATCCTGTACTGATTGGTGAACCTGGGGTTGGGAAAACAGCTATTGTTGAAGGGCTGGCACAACGTATTGTTAATGGTGAAGTTCCTGAAGGACTGAAAAACAAACGTGTGCTGTCTCTTGATATGGGAGCATTGTTGGCGGGAGCTAAATACCGTGGCGAATTTGAAGAACGTTTGAAAGGTGTTTTGAATGATCTCGCTAAACAGGAAGGTTCGGTCATTCTGTTCATTGATGAATTACATACGATGGTAGGTGCAGGTAAAGCTGATGGTGCTATGGACGCTGGCAACATGCTGAAACCCGCACTGGCACGAGGTGAATTGCACTGTGTTGGTGCGACAACATTAGATGAATATCGTCAGTATATTGAGAAAGATGCAGCTTTAGAACGCCGCTTCCAGAAAGTTTATGTTGCGGAGCCTACTGTTGAGGACACCATTGCTATTTTACGTGGCCTTAAAGAGCGTTATGAGTTGCACCACCATGTTCAAATAACTGATCCAGCAATTGTTGCTGCGGCGACATTATCTCATCGTTATATTTCTGATCGTATGTTACCTGACAAAGCGATTGACTTAATTGATGAAGCTGGAGCTAGTCTGCGTATGCAGATGGATTCTAAGCCAGAGGCATTAGATCGCCTGGAACGTCGAATTATTCAGTTAAAACTTGAGCAGCAGGCTTTAAAAAAAGAATCGGATGATGCCAGTAAAAAGCGCTTGGATATGTTGAATGAAGAGCTGGTGGAAAAAGAACGAGAATATTCTGAGCTGGAAGAAGAGTGGAAAGCAGAAAAAGCCGAGCTTACTGGTACTCAAAACATCAAGGCTGAATTAGAAAATGCACGTATTGAGTTAGAAAAAGCCCGCCGTAGCGGTGACTTGGCAAAAATGTCGGAAATTCAGTACGGAAAAATTCCCGAATTAGAAAAACTTCTTACTGCTGCGACCACAGCAGAAAGTCATCCAATGAGACTGCTGCGTAATAAAGTGACTGATGCTGAAATTGCTGAAATTCTTGCTCGCTGGACGGGAATCCCTGTATCCAGAATGTTGGAAAGTGAAAAAGATAAATTATTGCGTATGGAACATGAATTACACAAACGTGTAATTGGGCAAAATGAGGCTGTTGATGCTGTATCGAACGCAATTCGCCGTAGCCGTGCTGGTCTATCTGATCCAAACCGCCCGATAGGTTCTTTCATGTTCTTAGGACCAACAGGGGTTGGTAAAACTGAGTTGTGCAAGGCGTTGGCTAATTTCCTGTTTGATAGTGACGATGCAATGGTACGTATTGACATGTCTGAATTTATGGAAAAACATGCCGTTTCAAGGTTAGTGGGTGCTCCTCCCGGATATGTTGGGTATGAAGAAGGGGGGTATCTGACAGAAGCAGTGCGCCGTCGCCCTTATTCTGTCATTTTATTAGATGAAATTGAAAAAGCTCATCCAGATGTTTTCAATATTTTGCTACAAGTCTTGGATGATGGTCGTTTGACTGATGGTCAAGGAAGAACAGTAGATTTTCGTAATACCGTTGTAATTATGACCTCTAACTTAGGTTCAGACATGATTCAGGAGCATTTTGGTGCACTGGATTATGTAGGAATGAAAGATATGGTGATGGAGATAGTTGGCCGCCATTTCAGGCCTGAGTTCATTAACCGAGTTGATGAAGTTGTTGTATTCCATCCACTAGGAAAAGAACATCTGAAATCTATTACGAATATCCAATTACAGCGTCTATATAAACGTTTGGAAGAACGTGGCTATCAAATCACAATGACTCCATCAGCTTTGGAAAAACTGAGTGACACTGGTTTTGACCCAGTATATGGGGCACGTCCATTAAAACGGGCTATTCAGCAAGAGATTGAAAATCCGCTAGCTCAGCAGATCCTTTCAGGGAAATTGATGCCAGGTAAATTGGTCACATTAGATTTGGAAAATGACCATATTATTGCAAGACAATAACATTTTTTACTCAATTCACTTTGTGATGTTCTATAGATAATTATTTTTATAGACAATTATTGAGCAGTAATGTCGTTAAGCAATATAAAAAAATCTTACAAAGATGAAAGAGAGGTGAAAAAATCACCTCTCTTTCATCTTTGTAAGGTCAAAAATATATCTAAAAAGCTTATTTTGAATAATAAGCGATCGATTGAGTTATTTTTTTAAAATAACTGTTGCCAGTATCACAAAAGTCCCTATAATGCGCCTCCGTTGTCACGATGAATACACAAATGAATCAGCGTGACAAGAGCTGAAGGCCACGAAAATAAAGGCTTGACAGGCTGAGAGGAAGGCGTAAGATACACCACCTCAGGCAAGAAGAAAGAAATAACTTCTGCCAACGCTCTTTAACAAGTTAATCAGACAATCTGTGTGGGCACTCGCAGGACATTATCGACAAGGCCGAAAGGCCAGAAAGATTAAAGTCTTGAAGAGTGACTGAGACAGTTAATTC
>NZ_NKHP01000025.1 GCF_014467235.1 Xenorhabdus indica
TCAGTCCATTTTGGGATTTTTTTGATTTGGCGATTAATCAGATCGCAAAAATTGGACTGAGTTCCCTCCAAGTGATCTACTATTTTGAAAGCTTATTTATATCACAATGATCATGTTCATCATCAAGCTCATTAGTTTCCATTATTGAGCTGCTTTTAATATAACCACGTTATCATGATTACCCGCTAATAGATCCAGTCGCTCGCACCACTGGTTTAAAGCAACTCGTTTTTCTGGTAGGTATTGGCTCTTGTTGTATATCGCCATGACGCCCGGCAAGATATGGCCTAAAAGTTGATCTACGATATGTGGAGCTACTTTCATATCATTTAATTTTGTGGAAAAAGTGCGCCTTAAATCATGCAGAGACCATTTATCTACATGGCCTAATCTTCTCCATATCTTCGTTCCATACTCAGATACTGTTTCGGTGCTTTTAAGTTCTCCTAATAGGTAATCATTTTTATTATTTTGATAAACAAGGTTTTCTAAGAATGATTTCATACACTCAGGTATCGGGCGAATAATTCGTTCACCTGTCTTGCTATTTTCTTTTGGGACAATCCATAACATAGAATTCAAATTCCATTCTGAACATTTAGATAATCTGATCTCTCTCGTTCGGCAACCAAATACAATCAAAATTTTCAATAAATTATTATAATAGGGCAGGTAGCTTCCTGATCTTATAGATTCCCATAATTGACCAAGTTCATTATCTTCTAAATAACGCTGGCCTTTAGTTTGTTTTTTTCCGACATCAGAAATAGTCAAATCATCCAATACATGGCTAATTGCATATCTTCTTACACGGCAAAATTTTAGAGCTTGTTTGCATAATTGAAGCATCCCACCAGCAGCCACCGGCGCTTCCTTTTTCATTTTATCAAAGCATTGTAGCCAATATGTTATTTCACAGTCAGATAATGCCATTTCACCAATATAGAGATAAATATGCTTTTCTAATTGGCGAATGAGGGCATCAATATTGGCTCGATTGTCTCTGCCATAGTGTTCAATCCAATACTCAATGGCGTCTTTTACGGTGACTGGTTTTAATGATTCCTGCATCGTTAAATTAAATTGCAGCTTTGGATCTTTACCGGATGCCAACCAGTTACGGCATTTATCCCGTGTTTCACGGGCTTGCTTGAGGGGCATATCAGGGTAGCGCCCAATGGTGAGACGGTTTAACTTTTTACCATCAAGTCGGTAGGTAAAGACCCAACTAATACCACCAACTTTAGATGCTTTTGCACTCAATCCAGCGCCATCGGCAAAAAATTCAATTTTATTCCTTTCTTTTCCGTGTAGGGTTTTAAGTTTTTTATCACTGAGCTTGTTTAATTCGGCAGCCATGATCATTAAAGATATTTATATAATTGTTTATACATAGTGTGCTGCAAGAGAGGTAAAACGTCAATAAGCACTGGAACAATATACAGGTAGGTAAATAATTAATCATTTGATTTTAAAATAAAAACAATAATCATAGACAAACATCGAAACATTAAACTAATATATATTAGGTATATTCATTTCTGCTTTCATTCTGGTTAGTTTATGACGATAGGCAGTATATCTGTTAGTATCAATGAACGCATTTTCATATTGATTCCAAAATGAAAGTAGTGATTATTGTCATTGAACCAATTGCTTATTAAACAGGCTGGCTAACTATGGAAATTAGGCTATTTCGTCAAGAAGATTTTGAAGCCGTTATCACACTTTGGGAGCGTTGTGATTTGATTAATTCTGGCGATGATCCAGAACTCGATATTGAGCGTAAATTAACTCATGGTGCTGATTTATTTCTGGTTGCTGAAGTGGCAGGAGAGGTCGTTGGAACAGTGATGGGAGGGTATGACGGGCACCGTGGTCATGCTTATTATTTGGGTGTTCATCCTGAATTTAGAGGCAGAGGAATTGCCAATGCTTTAGTTTCCCGCCTTGAAAAGAAATTATTGGCGAGAGGTTGCCCCAGTATTTTAATCATGGTTACAGAGGAAAATGATGCAACAATTTGTATGTGTGAAAAAATGGAATATGATTATTGGGGACAAGAGCACACTGTTTTTAATAAACGTTTAATTATTGATTAAATGTTAAAGGTAAGTGGCTGAGAAAAGTTATTTCATTCGGCCATGAACCAAATTTATTTAAATGAATCTCTTTTTAAAAAATGTATTAGTTTTCTGGCCGCTTTTTTTATTAAGTGATGAAATTTCCTCTGGTATTTATTTTTTGTAATAAAGAGATCTTTTGACATTAAGAAAGAACGATGTCCAGTTACAGTAATAACTTTAACATTAATAACGCCATTTTTGTCTTTTGAAAAATAATAGTGATCGTGAATCTGTGATTCATTTTTACTTTCGAGTACCCTACAATTTTGTACGGAATAATTCTGTGCGGAATAAACGTGGGGTAAGTCTATTTGTTTATTTTTTATTACTGTATGGGAAGGGTTTTTCACATATTTCTGTACCTTGTTGATATTAGTCTGGGAAGCTAACTGATAGCATGGTGTTTTTGCAATAGTATCTATTACCATAACATCCGTTATAGTTGTAGAATTTAAAAAAATTACAAATACCGTAATCATTGTGGCTACCATGAATCTTTGCCATTGATTTCAATGTTTTTTATAATCCAGTTGTGTTTTGATATGATATCGACCTGTTTGTAAACAATTACACAATGATGTTTATATAGTTGTGCTAAATAATCAGACCAGAAAATAAGGTAAAAAAAAGTCATGAAAAGAAGTTTTATATTTAGTTTATTGTTTAAAAAGAGAGTTATGACAATCAGTGGCTTAATGAGTGGTTCATTATTATTGACTGCTTGTGCAGGAACATCTGAATTTTCATGGTCTTCCATATCACCTTTAAACTGGTTTTCGAGTCACTTCGAGGTATCTGACCAAGGTGTAGGGGGGATCAACCAGCAAACAGATATGAATTTATCTGCGATTCAACAGAGGTTGGAAGGCAAGTATCACCTGCGTAATGGCATGGAGATGCAGAATGGAAAACTAGTCAATATCGTACAGGGAATGGAAGGTAATCAAGTCAAAATTGAATTATCTGGTTTGAATAATGGCAAGGTAGATCATATTGATATCTTCGATGAAAACATTAAAACAGTCTGGGGAACAAAAATCGGAATACCTTTTTCTGAACTGTATGACAAAGCTTATGGTGCTTGTCAGCGTTCCGGCAGTTTAGCTATGCAACCGGCAGTTGTTTGCGTTGCACCACAAAGCCAGCATATCAGTTATATATTTACAGGATCATGGAATGGCCCAGAAGAGTTAATGCCTTCAGATGATGTACTGAGAACGTGGAAAATCTCTCGTATTATCTGGAAAGCTGAATGATAAATATAAAATAGAAAGTGTGGGGAAGAATTTTGCTGATAGTGATTGTTTAACATTATGCAACTAAGAGAGCTGTAAAGAGGAGCGCTTTCTATAGCTTATCTCGTTTCATCATTTCTCATAAAAATTCGGTATATAAAACAGAGGGCAGTAACCTATCCTGTTATAAATATTCTGGATACAGTATGGAGCAATCGTTGTTAAATGGTGTGACAGATAAGGTGTTGAATGAAGACAGTGGTAAATAAAAAGCTATGGAGCAGATTGTTTTCCGAATCACTATTTACTGTATCCCTTATAGGGAATTTCAACGCCTATATTGCCAATGCAGATATAGGCGTATTGCAGGAGCATTCGGGTGAAAACCTATGTCAACTTGGACAGTATGCTGGCTCAATCATTGATGGAAGGGCATGAGCCATGTTTGTTTCATCCAGTAAACGTGTATTACCCGGATTTGGGTTGAGTTTGGGCTGTAGCCTCTTTTATACCTGTCTGATCCTGTTATTGCCATTGAGCGCTCTGGTCATACAACTTTCCAGCATGAGTTGGGCAGAATATTGGCAGGTGATTGCAAATCCTCAGGTTGTTGCAGCCTATCAGGTCACTTTGTTGGCTGCTGCAATTGCCAGTCTGTTCAATATGGTTTTTGGCATGTTAATGGCCTGGATACTGACCCGCTATCGTTTTCCCGGACGCAATCTGCTTGATGGGTTGATAGATTTACCCTTTGCTTTACCAACCGCAGTTGCGGGGTTAACGCTGGCAACACTATTTTCTGCAACCGGATGGTATGGCTCCTGGCTTGGTAATTTTGATATTAAGGTCGCGAATACCTGGTTGGGTATTGCGGTTGCAATGGCATTCACTAGTCTGCCTTTCGTTGTCCGTACCGTTCAACCCGTACTCGAGGAATTAGGCCCGGAATATGAGGAAGCAGCCCAGACATTAGGAGCAAGTCGCTGGCAGACGTTCAGGCAAGTGATTTTGCCGGAACTCTCACCTGCATTGATAGCAGGCACGGTACTTTCTTTCACGCGAAGTCTGGGGGAATTTGGTGCGGTCATTTTTATTGCAGGCAACATCGCGTGGCAAACTGAGGTGGTTTCTCTGATGATCTTTGTACGATTGCAAGAATTTGATTATCCGGCAGCCAGTGCGATTGCTTCAATGATCCTGGCAGTATCACTGCTGTTGCTATTTAGCGTCAATTTATTGCAAAGCCGCTTTGGTAAACGGATCGGAGGGTATTAATGGCTGAATTTTTCGGATATACACTGATGCCGCGCTCCTCAATAAATTGGGGTAAATGGGTATTGATTAGTACGGGGATAATTGTTTCTGCCTTGTTATTGGTAATTCCGATAGCGTGGATTTTTCTGACCGCTTTTTCACAAGGGCTCGATATCCTCTCACTGAATCTTATTGATCCCGATATGCTCCATGCCATCTGGTTAACCGTATTGATTGCATTGATCACAGTACCCATCAATCTGGTTTTTGGTGTGGTAACAGCGTGGCTGGTAACCCGGTTCCAGTTTCCCGGCAGGCAATTATTACTGACATTAATCGATATTCCGTTTGCAGTTTCCCCTGTTGTAGCGGGATTACTTTATCTGCTGTTTTACGGTTCTAATGGCTGGATGGGTGAATGGCTTGGGACTTATGACATCCAGTTAATGTTTTCATGGACGGGTATGGTATTGGTTACGGTATTTGTGACGTGCCCGTTTGTTGTCCGTGAATTGGTGCCGGTGATGTTGAGTCAGGGTAATCAGGAAGATGAAGCCGCAATATTATTGGGGGCTTCTGGCTGGAAGATGTTCTGGCGTGTGACATTGCCGAATATTCGCTGGGCGTTGCTGTATGGCATTGTTTTGACTAATGCGCGAGCAATTGGTGAATTCGGGGCTGTGTCTGTGGTATCGGGTGCGATCAGAGGAGAAACCTACACATTGCCTTTGCAGGTTGAACTGCTGTATCAGGATTACAACACGGTTGGTGCATTTGTGGCGGCGGCTTTATTGGCAGTAATGGCGATTATTACGCTGATTGTCAAAAGTGCTTTGCAGTGGCGTTTAAGCCGTCAGTAAATGGGCGTCATAAGTGGAGGTCAATGGCAGAATATGAGTATTGAAATCAGCAAAATCAGTAAATCTTTTGGTCGGGTTCAAATACTGCATAATATTTCTCTGGATATTGAATCCGGTGAAATGATTGCTCTGCTTGGCCCGTCAGGCTCCGGTAAGACGACATTGTTGAGGATCATTGCAGGGCTTGAGCAGCAAAGTGCAGGGCAGTTGAAGTTTCATGGTCAGGATGTCAGCCTGGTACATGCAAAAGATCGGCGGGTGGGTTTTGTTTTTCAGCATTATGCCCTGTTTCGTCATATGAGCGTATTTGATAATGTTGCTTTTGGTCTGACGGTTCTTCCCCGCCGTCAGCGTCCCAGTGGCGAGACACTTCGCAGTAAGGTAATGTCTTTACTCGATATGGTTCAGTTATCTCATCTTGCAAAACGTTATCCATCACAACTTTCTGGTGGTCAAAAACAGCGAGTGGCTTTAGCTAGGGCATTGGCTGTTGAGCCACAAATTCTCTTATTAGATGAGCCTTTCGGTGCTTTGGATGCTCAGGTTCGGATGGAATTGCGTCGTTGGTTACGTGAGCTGCATGAAGAATTAAAATTTACCGGCGTATTTGTCACTCATGATCAGGAAGAAGCAATGGAAGTGGCGGATCGGGTTGTGGTGATGAATCAAGGTGCGATAGAGCAGGTTGGCACTCCACCGCAAATATGGAAAGAACCGGAAAGCCGTTTTGTACTGGAATTTATGGGCGAAGTGAATCAGTTACATGGTGAGATCAAAGGCTCACAGTTATGGGTTGGAGGAAAAATTTTCCCATTGGAGGTGATGCCATTACATCAAGGGAATGTTGATGTTTTCTTTCGTCCGTGGGAAATGCATCTAAGTACACAACAAACGTCATCTTGCCCTTTGCCGGTTAAGATTGTGGAAGTGAGTCCACGAGGACATTTTTCCCTGTTATCTGTTCAGCCTATAGGGTGGGGGGAAGAGAGTTTGTCGGTTGTCTGGCCGGATAATTCTTTGATTCCGGCGAGAGGAAGTCAATATTTTATTGGTGGAAAGAATGCCCGTTTGTATGAAGGTAATTCATCATTAAAGGTACTGAAACTTGCTGAGTCCGCCTGATTTTTTCATTACTCGCACACCCTGGGTTTCCCCTGTTGTCTTGAAGGATACAGGGGTTTTTTTGCTTAAGAGCTTGCGACAGTTTTCTGAATACGATTATTCTGTTGTTTATTCTCATATGATTCAGGTAGTGCTGTGGCAAGCTTAGAAAAATTTATCGGTAATACCCCGTTGGTTAAATTACAACGAATTACTGAAGGAGTAGATGCGGAGATTTGGGTAAAACTGGAAGGCAACAATCCTGCTGGCTCTGTAAAAGACAGAGCAGCACTCTCAATGATCCAGCAGGCGGAATTACGGGGAGAAATCTCACCGGGAGATGTGCTTATTGAAGCAACGAGCGGCAACACAGGCATTGCGTTGGCGATGATTGCTGCGGTAAAGGGTTATCGGCTTAAGTTGCTGATGCCTGAAAATATGAGCCTTGAACGTCAGGCGTCTATGCAAGCTTACGGCGCTGAACTGATTCTGGTCAGCCAAGCGTTGGGAATGGAAGGTGCACGGGATTTGGCGCAACAAATGGAACTGAATGGTGAAGGAAAAGTTCTTGATCAGTTTAATAATCCTGATAATACACTGGCGCATTTTAAGACAACAGGACCGGAAATTTGGCAGCAAACACAGGGGCGTATTACCCATTTTGTTTCCAGTATGGGAACAACCGGCACAATTACAGGTGTGAGCCGCTATCTGAAATCTCAATCAAATAAGGTACAGACGACGGGGCTACAGCCAACAGAAAACAGTCATATTCCCGGTATCCGCCGTTGGTCCCCTGCTTATATGCCGGGTATTTATCAGAAATATCTGGTGGATAAAATCTTAGATATTACGCAACAAGAAGCAGAAGCAATGATGCGATTACTGGCCCAGAAAGAAGGGATTTTTTGTGGTGTTAGCTCTGGAGGTGCTGTTTCTGGAGCACTGCGTATTGCGGCTGAAAATCCAGGTGCAGTTATTGTTGCGATCATTTGTGATCGTGGAGACAGGTATTTGTCTACCGGGGTATTTAGTTAGCTCTCTTTTCATCCTTTATCTTCTTCATCTATCTTTTTTTATACTCAAGCTGTAGTTTTGTGGGTCATGCTACAGCTTTAAATCAGTTGAACATTTTCCACGCCCCATCAATAACCTCTTATCAAGAAGAGTGAGAATGTAAGTGAGTTTTTATTAATGCGATAATGCTGATTAATTGTACTTTAAAATGATTGGATGCATAACGATATTAATTGCTCTTATTAATTTTTGTGTTGCCAAAAAACACGTTTAAATAGATTTTTTAGTGTTCAACTATTACCTTCTTATTAATAATGATTTAATTAATATTTTATATTATGGAAAAAGAGGTTCATTATTATTAACCTGCTTTTAACTGTCTGCTTTATTAGATGTATATTCTGGTTTTTTATTATTGGGGGTGATTACATTCCCGTGCGGTAGCTATAAATTTTATATTTAACCTGAAAATTAACCCATTACGTAAATCATCCAGATAAATATTACGAACCAAAGACTAATGAAGTGAAGCTTACAAAGGGAAGTCGTGATGAATGTATCTGAACGTAAGAAGTTATTATCTGAATATCGCTGTAAATTTTCGGGTAAGCAAGATCTGGGGGATAACGTTAATATTTTCAAAATTAAAGTCGAAATTGATTATCTTGATAATGCCAATTTTTTCCAGTATTGAAGCTGTCTGTAATTTCTTAGACAGAAAGGTGATAACAAATGTTTGATCGTTTTGTATCACTTGAACGGAAAGCGATCGCCCAAAATATGCGAACTCTTTTTTTTAATCAAAACGAGGGGTCACATCATGAATCATCGATCAATTTTTAGATTGGCCCGGTCACAACAGGCTATTTTCAAAATGGAGATGTATAACCTCTCCGGGTATCAATTTTATTTTGGCGGGCTTACTCGTTTACGGGGAGAAATTTCACTGCATCGGATTGCGTGTGCTGCTGAACACATCCGCAATACGCAAGATGTTTTTCGCATCGGATTTATTAATAAAGCATTGCATGGACAACAAACAGCAACCGACGCAACAGAAATGGAATGGTTCGGTATTCGGCACGATAGTCCCCAGGCAGAAGTAGAGAAAGCCGATTTCAGTAAATATCCCAATCCTAAGGAAGCGTTTGAATCTTGGGTAGAGCGCCAATTATTGATGGAAGAGGATTTATCACTCACACCAGTAAAGATCTTTGCTGTACGTTTTCAGCCTGATCAATCAGGTTGGTTTTTGAAAGCCCATCACGCTGCGCTGGATGGGATAGGTGTGGCTATGTTGCAGAGTTGTCTGATCAATGAATTGGAACAAGAAAACCCGGATTCAATAATCGGACAAACTGAATCCTTTTTATTCTCCACCAATGCTGAGGAAGAGCAAAATTATGAGCATTCCCGGCGTATTGAAAGAGATGCCGCGTATTGGCAGGGGCTTTTTGGAAAAACTTCGTCAATAGATGTTCGAAAAATATCTCGCCGTTATCCGATAGGTGATTATCGTGGGCTGGAGCCACGCTCCATGCGTATAAAAGCAACTGTGGCCCAATCGCAAAATGAAATATTACTCCGATTTAAAAACAGTGGTGGTTCTATTTTCAGGTTGTTTTTCACTGCGGTTGCTTATACGCAAATGGTGATTGAAGACAGCAATTGTGTGTTATTACAGGCACCTATTGGTAATCGTTGGAGCAGGGAAGAGAAACAGACTATCTCAATGGGAGTGGCTCCTATCCTGGTGCCTGTGTTTCGTCAGGATGGGCAGACAGCAGCAGATTGCTACCAGATCCTACAAAAACATTTGCAAAAAGCACTTATCCATTCACGTTATGCGCCCGCGACCCGTTGGGGAGAATTAGCCTCACCGGATTGGAAACGGATTATTCCCGCTTTTGGTGTTTCCTACCAAACAGGTAAATTTCAGAAAACCAGCAGTTATACAGAAACAATAATTGAACACCGCCAGGCCGTCGAATCTCTGTTTGCTTCCATCCATCTTCATGACCGCTTTGCAGATGGTTATTTAGCGATTGAAGCTGATTTCCGCAGAATATGGTCATCCGAACAATGCCATGCTTTTCTGCAAACTGTGCTTCATTATGCAGTAGATATTGCGGTTGAGGTTATAGCACAAGAACATACCGATCATCATCCGAAAGAGCATCATACCTCTGACAAATGTTCGGCGGAACCAATAGGTGTTCATTTACTTAAAGCATTTGAATGTCATACAAACAACGTTTTATTTAGGCTAAGTGGGGAAAATAGTGCGTTTACTTACCATGAGGGATTACAATGGATGCACCGTTTCAGTATGCGATTGCATGATATGTATACTGAGAATAAACCTGTACTCATTCTGGGCAGGCGTACCCCTGAAACAGTACTGGCTTATCTGGCATGTCTGATTAAAAACGTGACGGTTGTGCCTGTTTGCCCTACGACAACTCCAACAGAAAGATTATTAACCATCATTCGTAATTCCGGGGCTTCTTTGTGTATTTACACCGAAGCTGAGCAAAACTTAGCTGAAACACTGAGTTTACCTTTGTTGCGGGTTTCTTTATATAAGGAAGACAGTACTCAGAAAGGGATTGTTCAGGAACAGATTGCTTCGACGTTGTATTCTTCGACATCGTATTCTGAAGTTCAGCATACATCTTGTAACCCAGCTTATATTCTATATACCTCCGGTTCAACAGGAGAACCGAAAGGCGTTGCCATTTCTTCTGTTGCATTGGCTAACTATGTGCTGGCAGCGAAAGCAGCATATGCTGCTGAAATTCCATTTAACACGCCTCTGTTTACTTCCTTTGGGTTTGACCTGACGCAAACCGCTATCTTAGTGCCCATTTTGTCAGGGGGATTTATCCAACCTCATGAACAAGATATTCGTGATAATCCTGCATTGTTACGTACTCTGCTCGCTGATGAATCCCTGACAGGTGTTAAATGCACACCATCCCATCTGTCTTTGTTGATCGAACATGGCATCGGATCTACCAGACAACACTCGCTGACTTTTATTGTAGGCGGTGAAAACCTGCCAGCTTCACTGGTGAACAAAGCTTTGGATTGTTTGCCGTCAGGCAGTGAGATTATTAATGAATACGGGCCAACGGAGGCTACAGTTGGTTGCTGTATTTATTCAGTAAACGGTATTTATTCGAAAAACAATATCACTAAAAGTATTGAGGGAGAAAAAAACACGTCTGCTCTTATTACGCCGATTGGTACAGCATTGGGTAAAGCAGAAATATCGATCAGGGATAGCTGGGGCCAAATTATGCCCCGTGGTTTTCATGGGGAAATCTGGATTAGTGGGCCTGTACTGGCAGATGGCTATCTGAACGATAGTGTCCAGACAGAAGCAAAATTTGTGTTCAGTGCGGATAAACAATGCCGTTGGTATCGTACAGGGGATTTAGGGTTGCAGGATGAACAGGGTATATTCCATTGTCTCGGACGTATTGATGATGAATTTAAAGTACGTGGTCATCGTATCCATCCGGTGGAAATTGAAAAAGCCGTGGAAGATGTGCTGGTACAGCTTGGTCAATCAAAGGATCATAATCGGCAGTTGAAGGCATTGAAATTAGTCATTGATGAAACCGAAGGCATAACGGGTTATGAAACGATTGCCTTGTGCAGTAACCAACCAATTCCGCATGAAAGTCAGCAATTCCAAAATAAATTAAAAGAAAAAATAACTGAATCCTGGTTGCCGAATCTGTATTGTACTGTGCAACCCTGGCCAATAAACAGTAACGGTAAGGTTGATATAGCGTTGCTTACCTCCGCTGCTGAAACTTACCGCAGGTCATTTATTGATGTTACACATTGTGCCTTAACTGATAAGCAGGCAGCCGATAAAAAAACGCAGCAACAGGCCAAAAATTATAATCTGCCTTTATGGCTGAATGAGGAATTTCTCAGGCCAATTTGGCCTCAGTCTGTGGATCTGACGGCTTCATTTCTTGCACAAGGCGGAGATTCGATCAAAGCAATTCGCCTTGTCGCATTATTAGCGAAAAGAGGCGTTAAACTAGAAATCAAGAAATTGCTGACTTTGACAGCACTAGGTGCAGTATTGGAGGCGGCCTGTACTGAACAACTAGCAGATTGTGCAACAAATACCGCAGTATTGGAAAAACCATTAAACCAGAAATGATGTTATTCATGGCAACCACTGTCGCTATTCAATATATTGCGTCAGCATTGTGGATTAGTGGTTGGAGATTTTGAAGCAAACGGAAATCGCCCTGTTTTATCAGATATCGTTATTGCTTAACCCGATAAAACAGAGGCGATTCACATATAACTCATCAATGGCATTGTTACTTTTTGATGCGCATGATGACAGATTCACCGACAATCACAGAGCCATTCACTTTAGATAACTCTTTGATTTCATCCATATTAGAAATAACAACAGGAGTTAAGGTTGATTTAGCTCTTTCCTCCAGAAATGCCAAATCAAATTCTAAAACCAGATCACCTTTTTGCACACGTTGACCTTCTTCGGCAATACGTTTAAAACCCTCGCCTTTCAGTTCAACGGTATCAATACCGAAATGAACGAACAGTTCTATCCCACTATCGGATTCGATAGAAAAAGCGTGATTAGTTTCGAAGATTTTACCAATGGTGCCATCAACAGGAGAGACAATCTTATTGCCTGTAGGTTTAATGGCGATACCATCACCTACAATTTTTTCAGCAAAAACAACATCTGGAACATCTTCGATATTAACTATCTCACCTGATAACGGGGCGATAATTTCAATACTGCCGCTATTTTTTTTATCATCTGAAACCAAAGATTTCAGTTTATCAAGCAGACCCATAAATCTTCTCCTAATTGTTTTAATGGGACCGTGTTCTGGCTAACGTGCTATTTTGGTTAACATACTTAGCAGAGCGTTTTTTCTCTGATGAACGTGTCAACCAACTCCATCAATTCCTGTGCAGTTGGCTGAGCCAACGCTTGCTCTGCCAGTGCTTTTGCATCATCGTAATTTGCATTACGGATGATTTTCTTAATACGTGGAATTGATATTGCACTCATACTGAATTCATCCAATCCCATGCCTAAGAGCAATAGTGTAGCGCGTTCATCTCCAGCCAGCTCACCACACATGCCCGTCCATTTACCTTCTGCGTGTGAGGCGTCAATAACCTGTTTGATAAGACTCAACACTGCTGGTGACATTGGGTTATAAAGATGAGAGATCAGTTCATTACCACGGTCTACCGCAAGAGTATACTGAGTTAGATCGTTTGTCCCAATACTAAAAAAGTCAACTTCTTTTGCAAGATGTTTAGCAATGGTTGCAGCAGCAGGCGTTTCTACCATGATGCCGACTTCAATCGATTCATCAAACGCCTTATTTTCATTGCGTAACCGATCTTTGAGCAATATCAGTTCTGCTTTCAGCTCCCGGATTTCTTCAACGGAAATAATCATAGGGAACATGATGCGGAGTTTACCAAACGCAGAAGCTCGCAGGATAGCACGCAATTGAGAATGTAAGATTTCTTTACGATCAAGGCAAATTCGGATTGCACGCCAGCCAAGGAATGGGTTCTCTTCTTTGGGCAAATTCATGTAAGGCAGATCTTTATCACCACCGATATCCATAGTGCGGATAATAACCGCCTGATTACCAACGGTTTCTGCGACTGCTTTATAGGCTTCAAACTGCTCTTCTTCCGTCGGCAGAGAATCTCGATCCATAAACAAGAATTCAGTGCGGTATAAACCTACACCTTCTGCACCGTTGCGCTCTGCTCCTTTAGTATCGCGAACTGTACCAATATTGGCGCAAACTTCGACTTGATGACCATCCAGCGTGATAGCAGGCAGATCTTTCAGTTTTGCCAGCTCTGCTTTTTCTGACAGATATTCACTTTTGGTTTTTTTTAGTTGTTCAATTTCGGTGTCAGATGGATCTACGTAGATGTGATTATTGACAGCATCTAAGATAAGGTAATTACCATTTTTTATTTGGGTCGTAGCGTTAGTTGTTCCTACAATTGCGGGTAATTCCAACGAGCGTGCCATGATTGAGGTATGAGATGTGCGCCCACCTAAGTCAGTAATAAAACCTAGCACTTTATCCAGATTAAGTTGTGCGGTTTCTGAAGGTGTTAAATCATTGGCAACCAGAATAACTTCTTCTGTGATCGAGCCTAAGTCAATAATCGGCATATCCAGAATATTTTTCAGCAGGCGTTTACCGATATCACGAACATCGGCAGCACGCTCTTTCAAATATTCATCATCCAGCTCTTCCAGTGCTTTGGCCTGATCTTCGATCACTGAATAAACAGCGGCATCTGCTGTAGTCAGATTTTTCTTGATCAGGGTAATGATTTCCTGTTCCAGTTCTTCATCTTCCAGCAACATAATGTGGCCTTCGAAGATTTCAGCTTTTTCTGCCCCCAAATTTTTTTCTGCTGTATTTCTAATGACTTCTAATTGAGCAGAGGCTTTGTCGCGCCCTTGTTTAAAGCGTGAGATCTCTTGTTCGACTTGTTCAGGAATGATTTTTTTGTGATTGATAATAATGGGATCTTCTTTCAGTAATAATGCTTTACCGAAAGCAATACCTGGTGATACTAAGATGCCTGAAATCATATTATATGACCTTAACTGCGGGTGATTATATTTCTTCATTGCGCCTTTAGAGGGCAGGCTCTAAATATCCCCAGATTTTATTTTTCTGGGGATAGAACTGGAATGATATGAAATAGACTGGCTTTACAAGCAGATGATTATTCCAATTCACCCATCAGCTTAACTAAATGTTCAACAGCTTGTTGTTCATCTTCACCTTCAGCAGAGATTGTTACAACAGTTCCTTGAGTCAGTCCCAGAGTTTGCAACTTAAACAGACTTTTCGCACTGGCTGATTTGCCGCCGGAAGTAAGAGTGATATCGGAAGAAAAACCTTTTGCTTCTTTGACGAACTGTGCAGCAGGGCGGGTGTGAAGGCCATTTGGTGCAGTAATAGTAACTTCTTGCTGGAACATAGTATTTCCTCAATAACTTAAATTTTTGTTGATAAGCCAAGAGAATGCTAAAGCGAGTTTAGCCGGATTATTTCTGACTTGTACAACCGTTAAACCGATAATGATATATACCTTTTTCTTTCAAGTTGTTTCTTTGTTGTTGGTCGCATTCATTTACGACCTTGATACAACTCGAAATTTATTGGGTTAAAGTGTATTAAATCATTATCAAAAAATTAACAAACTTGATGCCATTCAATTGTTGATTGAATGTTAACACACGCCAACCGAATATGAGTTGAACCGAACAGAATTCTTTGTGGTTGTCTGCGATTAATTTCGTGCATCAAAATAATTACTGGTTAAATACTAAAGCTACTTGAATAAATCATCTAGGAAAGTTTTAAACTTTGATCTGATGCACAAAAAAGCACCCTCGTGGTGCTTTTTTATCAATAAAATTGAAAAAATAATGAGGTGATAAATTAGTCAGTGACCAAATCAGCAAATAGTGCTGTGCTCAGGTAACGCTCAGCAGAAGAAGGTAGGATGACAATAATATTTTTATCCTTGTATTCATCTTCTTGAGATAATTTGATGGCAGCGGCAACGGCAGCACCTGAAGATATACCAGAAAGAATTCCTTCTTTTTCAGTGAGTTCGCGTGCAACTTTAATTGCTTCCTCATTGCTGATTTTAAACACACGGTCAACTAATGTTAAATCCAGGTTATCAGGGATAAAACCTGCACCGATCCCCTGAATTTTGTGTGGGCCTGGTTTAAGTTCTTCGCCAGCAAGTTTTTGGCTGATCACAGGCGAATCTTCCGGCTCTACGGCAACAATAGTTACCTGTTTGCCCTGCGTATTTTTCAGATAACGGGCAACTCCTGTAATCGTGCCTCCTGTACCTACGCCAGCGACGAAAACATCGACATCACCATCGGTATCTTCCCAAATTTCTGGCCCGGTGGTTTTTTCGTGAATTTCAGGGTTTGCCGGGTTACTGAACTGTTGCAGCAGAACATAACGCTCCGGCGCATTGTCATGGATCTCATTCGCTTTATCGATAGCCCCTTTCATGCCTTTAGCCCCTTCGGTCAACACTAAGTTAGCCCCCAATGCTCTTAGCAGCTTACGACGTTCTAAGCTCATGGTTTCCGGCATCGTTAATGTCAGCTTATAGCCGCGGGCTGCTGCGACATAGGCAAGTGCAATACCTGTATTACCACTGGTTGGTTCGATAAGCTCTTTGCCTTTTGTCAGAATGCCACGCTTCTCTGCATCCCAAATCATGTTGGCGCCGATGCGGCATTTCACACTGAAACTTGGGTTACGAGACTCTACTTTTGCCAGAATGCGGCCATTCCCGAAATTTTTTAAGCGTACAAGTGGAGTGTGACCGATGGTTAACGAATTATCTTCATAAATTTTGCTCATTGTCCGATTGCCCCTAAGATACTCTTAACTTCTGATTAATTAACCATACGCGAACATCTTATTAATGGAAATAAGGTTTAAATCTATTCTTATTATATAAAAGAATATTTAGCAATTTATTGTATTACTCCCCTGTATTTTCATTCTATTTCGTTATTCCAGTTTATTTTTATATTAATAAATTATTGATGAGAAGAATGGTTATTCATAACATGTTGTGCGTGATAACGGTCAACCCACATAGCGGTAGCACCACAAACGGCAACAGGCATAATAAACAGATTAATGATCGGGATCATGGTTAATACACTGACTGCGGCCCCAAACTGGAGATTGTCAATTTTGTCTTGACGTAGGGTATTACGCATATTGGCAAAGCTGACTTTATGGTTATCAAACGGGTAATCACAGTATTGGATAGCCAGCATCCATGCACTGAAAATAAACCAGATAACCGGAGCCACAGTCTGTCCGATCCCCGGAATAAAGTACAACAATAAAAGGGCGATAGCGCGAGGAATGTAGTAGAGAATTTTGACTATTTCACGTTGCAGAATACGGGGCGTATCTTTTATTAGGTCAAAAACACCCGTGTCTGGCGCAGAAATACCCGTCAACTGAGATTCTAATTTTTCTGCTAATAATCCATTAAACGGAGAAGCGATAAAATTCGCCAATATACTGAAAAAGTAGGTAAAAATCAGTAGCACAGAAATAACAGCCAGTGGCCACAACAAATAACTGAGCCATTGCATCCAATCTGGTATTTTATTGAGCACCCATTGTATCCAGCCCTCCAGCCTTTGGTATAACCACCAGAAAGCGCTGCCGAATAGTAAGATATTAGCCAGTAGAGGCAATAAAACGAATCTCTTGATGCCAGGGCGGGTTATTAAATGCCAACCTTGTACAATATAATGAAATCCGCCTAAATGTTTTGGCAATTTTTTCGAATTCGTCATATTTTCTTATTCTCTCTTAGAGGATTGAGACGGTATGATATAGGCAGGATTTTCCACTGACCAGTAGTTTTGTGTGTGAAAAACACTCGAAAAAACAGGAGATACCTCTCTTTATGATAAGAAAAGTCTGTAGAGGCTTGCACTTGTGCTATTTGACAAATACTCTTATCTAAAGAATATTCCGCCGTGGTGGCAATTAATTTAAACAACAGAGATAGCAATGATGCAGGATTTGCGTCTGATATTAATCGTTGTTGGTGCGATAGCCATAATAGCTTTGCTATTACATGGGTTGTGGACCAGCCGTAAAGAGCGTTCGTCACTCTTTCGTGATCGCCCAGTGAAACCTCATAAACAGGAGCGTCGGGAAGGGTTAGAGGATAATGATGGCGATGAGCTGTTTAATAATTCGTCAAAATCACGTGTTCAAGAGCCAGTTAAGTCTCGTCATGAACATCGTGAAGAGCCGATTATTGAGCGCGATGCACCTGATTTATCAGAAGTCATATCTGATGATGGAGTTGATCCTTTACTTTCAAAGCAGCAACCTGAAACATCTGTGGCAAAGGTGAAAGCGATTGACGAAAGTCAGAAAGAATCACAACTTGGCCTGTTTGAATCTGTTGAGAAAAATGGTGCAGAAGGTGCGGAAACGGAAGCTGTTCAAGAGCAGTCGAAGTTGGAAAATGCAACGAAAGTTAAAACTGAGCAAACTAAAAAAGAGACTGTGTTGGTATTACATGTAGCTGCTCATCATGGTCAGGAACTAAATGGCGAAGTATTGCTTCAGAGCATTTTGCAATCAGGTTTCCGGTTTGGTGATATGAATATCTTCCATCGTCACTTAAACCCATCGGGTAGTGGTGCGGTACTGTTCAGTTTGGCTAATATGGTTAAGCCGGGGTCATTTGATCCAGAACGTATGGTAGATTTCAGCACTCCGGGGATCTCAATGTTTATGCTCGTACCTTCATATGGCGATTCTAATCAGAATTTCAAATTGATGTTGCAGGCAGCACAGCGTATTGCTTCTGATGTGGGTGGTGTGGTGTTAGATGCTGAGCGTAAAATGCTTACACCGCAAATGATCGAAACTTATAAGGCACGTATTCGTGATACGCTCAGTGTCCAAGAATAAATCCTCTTTTTAGTATTAAGCCCCCGCCTAGTCGGGGGTTTTTTCATCTCTGGTGAGAAGTCATGAAAAATATTATTCAAACAATCAACGAACTAAGAACAACATTGCGCCATCATGAGTATTTGTATCATGTTATGGATGCGCCAGAGATCCCTGATGTGGAATATGATCGCTTAATGCGTGAGTTGAAATCATTGGAAGAACAGCATCCAGAACTAGTTACAGCAGATTCTCCTACCCAACGGGTCGGGGCCGCGCCATTAACCGCATTTGAGCAAGTTCGTCACGAAATTCCGATGTTATCTCTGGATAATGTATTCGACGAAGAAAGTTATCTGGCGTTTGATAAACGTGTTCGTGATCGTCTGAAAGACAATCGGGAATTGGTATTCTGTTGTGAACTTAAACTCGATGGTCTGGCTGTCAGCCTGTTGTATGAAAATGGCGAATTAGTGCAGGCTGCGACTCGTGGAGATGGTACGACAGGAGAAAATATTACCGCCAACATTCGTACAATTCGCGCGATTCCTCTGCGTTTGAAAGGAGACAACATTCCTGCTCGTGTTGAGATTCGTGGTGAAGTCTTTATGAAACAAGTAGGTTTTGAAAAACTCAATGAAGAAGCGCGCCGTACAGGTAATAAAGTGTTTGCTAACCCTCGTAATGCAGCCGCAGGATCACTGCGCCAGCTCGACCCACGTATTACAGCCAAGCGTCCACTGACTTTTTATTGCTATGGTATTGGTGTGATTGAAGGTGGAGAATTGCCAGTAAGCCACTACGAGCGGCTGATGCAATTCAAACAATGGGGGCTGCCAGTTAGCGACAAAGTGAAATTATGTCAGGGAACCCAACAAGTATTGGATTTTTACCACGAGGTAGAACAACAGCGCCCGATTCTGGGTTTCGACATTGATGGTGTTGTTGTTAAAGTCGATTCCCTTGAGTTGCAGGAAACATTGGGATTTGTGGCCAGAGCTCCGCGTTGGGCAACCGCATTTAAGTTTCCTGCACAAGAACAGATAACTGTTGTACGTGATGTCGAATTTCAGGTAGGGCGTACAGGTGCGATTACACCAGTTGCACGTCTGGAGCCAGTACAGATTGCAGGTGTAACGGTCAGTAACGCTACATTACACAATGCAGATGAAATTGAACGTCTGGGGCTGCGTATAGGAGATACTGTCATTATTCGCCGGGCAGGTGATGTTATTCCGCAAGTTGTTGGTGTGGTGAAGGAACAAAGACCAACAGAAAGCCAGGAAATAGCTTTCCCACAGCATTGTCCTGTTTGTGGTTCTGATATCGAACGTATTGAAGGCGAGGCTGTAGCGCGTTGCACAGGTGGTTTATTTTGTGGGGCACAACGTAAAGAAGCGCTGAGACACTTTGTTTCCCGTCGTGCGATGGATGTGGATGGGATGGGAGAGAAAATTATTGAACAATTGGTTGATAAGGAATATGTCAAAACACCAGCCGATCTTTTCCGTTTAACCGCGGGGAAACTAACCGGCCTTGAACGAATGGGGCCAAAATCGGCTCAAAATGTAGTTAATGCTCTGGAAAAATCCAAGAAAACCACATTTGCCCGTTTCATCTATTCTTTAGGCATTCGTGAAGTTGGAGAAGCAACCGCGGTTAATTTAGTTGCACATTTTGGCACATTGGAAAAATTGCGTGCAGCGGATACGGAAGCATTAATTGCTGTACAAGATGTAGGTGGTGTGGTTGCCAGCCATGTAGTTAATTTCTTTAATGAACCACATAACCAGGCAGTAATTGATGATCTCGTCAATAATATTGGTATTTGTTGGGAAACAGCGGAAGTACCGCAACCAGAAGAAATCAATAGCCCATTTACGGGTAAGACCGTAGTTTTGACTGGCTCATTAAGCCGTTTATCCCGGGATGAGGCAAAAGATAAATTAGTTGCGTTGGGTGCAAAAGTCACGGGCAGTGTTTCCAAGAAAACAGATTTGGTGATTGCGGGTGAGGCCGCAGGATCTAAATTAGTCAAAGCAACAGAATTAGGCATAACTGTGATTGACGAAGAAGAAATGCTTCGTCTTTTAGATGAATAATAATAAACATACCTTTCATCTTTGTTGGCTGCGCTACTCTATTTTTTACAACTACTTTTTTACAACTACCCCCCCCCCCCGGTCACATAGTTTTCTATGCTACCGGGGATTAATGAGAGGCTCCTTCCTCTCACCGGAAGCCAGCTTTCGGCTGGACAAATTCGTTTTCTTGCCGCCGCGACGCAACTTGAAATTCATTGGGTGAAAAGAAAATATTCAGGAAAGAGTGAATTGGGGTTTTTGATCATAAACCTTAATAGTGCCTTTTAAATAAGATATTTTTGCATATTTAGTAGCCACGTTCCGGCTTAAAGTGTGATCAAGTTTGCTAAATAGGATTTTGTTGCCGCTCTATAGTCAATTAATGTGATAGTTATCACTATTTATTATCGTATGTTGCAAAAATGCGATTTTAAATTTGCATCTCGTCATGTTTGGAGTTCTTTTATGTCTCATATTTTTCATTTTGTTCTCGCTTTAGCGGTCATTGGCGGCTTGGCGATTTTTGCGAGTAATAACCGGAAAGATATTCGAATTCGGTATATTATTCAGTTAATTGCTATTGAACTTGTTCTGGCGTGGTTTTTCCTTAATTCTAATGCTGGATTAGGGATCGTCAAAGGGTTTGACAGTTTGTTTGTCCACCTGCTGTCTTATGCTGCGAAAGGTACTAGTTTTGTTTTTGGTGGTATGATCGAAGCAAATCTGGCATTTTTCTTCCTAAATGTACTTTGTCCTATCATCTTTATCTCTGCTTTGATCGGTATCCTGCAACATATAAAAATTCTGCCAATTATCATTCGTGCAATTGGTACTGTGTTGTCCAAAGTTAATGGTATGGGAAAACTGGAATCGTTCAATGCGGTTAGCTCATTGATTCTGGGGCAATCAGAGAATTTTATCGCTTATAAAGATGTATTGAACAAAATGTCTGAACGTCGGATGTACACAATGGCGGCAACCGCGATGTCTACAGTATCCATGTCTATCGTAGGTGCTTACATGACAATGCTGGATGCAAAATATGTGGTAGCAGCCTTGATACTTAACATGTTCAGTACCTTTATCGTTTTGTCTCTTATCAACCCTTACTCTGTTGAAAGTGAAGGGGATATCCATATGAACAATCTGCATGAAGGACAAAGTTTCTTTGAAATGCTGGGCGAGTACATTCTGGCTGGTTTTAAAGTCGCTTTGATTGTAGCGGCCATGCTGATCGGCTTTATTGCCTTGATTGCGGGTATCAATGCTGTTTTTGATATGGCATTTGGTATTTCTTTTCAGGAATGTCTGGGATATGTTTTCTATCCATTTGCCTGGATCATTGGCATCCCCAGTGATGAAGCACTGAAAGTAGGTAGTATCATGGCGACTAAACTGGTTTCTAATGAATTTGTTGCAATGCAGAGTTTACAGGAAATTGCAGGGCAATTGAGTGAGCGTTCAAAAGGTATCTTATCCGTATTTCTGGTTTCCTTTGCCAACTTCTCATCCATAGGAATTGTAGCTGGTGCTATTAAAGGTTTGAATGAAAAACAGGGGAATACTGTCGCACGTTTTGGACTGAAACTGCTGTTTGGTTCAACTTTGGTAAGTTTTCTGTCGGCTGCAATTACCGGACTGGTAATGAGTATTTAATTTTCTTAGCAATTTGAGTTTTAGAAAAAATGGTATCTGGGCAGATGCCATTTTATCTTTATATAAAAGCCAAAATGAAAATGGCTCAAGAGGTCGATATAATGAATAAAGAAAATTTGCTGGAGATCGCCAACACTGTCATGCCATTTGGTAAATACAAAGGACGGAAGTTAATCGATCTTCCTGAAGAGTATTTACTTTGGTTTGCCCGTAAAGAGGGATTTCCACAAGGAAAATTGGGGACATTAATGGAAATGACCCTTGCAATTAAAATTGAAGGGTTGGATTCATTGGTAAGGCCATTGAAAAAAAACGGTTAGCCGTAAAAGAATATACCTGAAGCAAATTTTATTATAGTCCATCTCTCTGAAAAAATTTTGTTATTGAGAGTAATAACTAAACTTCAGTGACTATCTTGTCTGGTGATAACTATTTTTCATTATCCAAAGGAAACAACTGTGACGACGGGCTTTATAACAAAGTTGATGTAGACTCAAATTATTCGGATGGAACTTTCAGTTTGAAAATAAAAAGTATTACGATGATTTGATGCTTTAAGAGATAGGTTGTTTTCACTATATTATCGTGTAGCCATAAGAAAAATCCCTGAAAACTTGCGCTTTCAGGGATCCAGAATCTTGGTGGAGCTAAGCGGGATCGAACCGCTGACCTCTTGCATGCCATGCAAGCGCTCTCCCGGCTGAGCTATAGCCCCACAATTGTGGTTCAGAATAAATATTTGGTGGAGCTAAGCGGGATCGAACCGCTGACCTCTTGCATGCCATGCAAGCGCTCTCCCAGCTGAGCTATAGCCCCAAATCAAAATCCTGTGGAACGGAGCGCATCATATGAAACCCGAAGAACTCTGTCAACGGATTCATTAATATTTACGGTGTAAACGTTGAAAAAGCCATCAATGCCTGGTTGGAAGAATAAAAAATAAAGGCACTACAATAAATTGTGTGCCTCTATAACTTATTTTGGCCGATTTTTTAATGCTGATTATTGTGCTTCACGCTGGGCAATATAAACCAGAGCCTTATCAATACGAGAGAGTGAACGTGCCTGATTAATAGCGTGAATAGTGACGTCAACACTCGGAGATTGACCAGCGCCAGTAACTGCAACACGTAGTGGCATACCCACTTTACCCATACCGATTTCCAATTCGTCAGCGGTTGACTGAATTGCATGGTGGATATTCTCTGGTGTCCATTCGGTAATAGCAGCTAGTTTTTCACGGACAACTTCTAATGGCTGACGAGCCACTGGTCGCAGATGTTTTTTCGCAGCATCTGCATCGAACTCAGTAAACTCTTCATAGAAATAACGACAAGCACTGGCCATTTCTTTCAATGTTTTGCAGCGTTCACCCAACAGTTTAATCAGTTCAACCAGTTCCGGGCCAGTATGTGTATCAATACCTTGTTGTTCAATATGCCACGCTAAATAAACAGCAACTTTTTCCGCAGGCAGGGTATTAATGTAATGATGGTTCAACCATTGCAGCTTTTCAGTGTTGAAGGCGCTGGCTGATTTGCTGATAGCGTCAAGGCTGAACAACTCTGTCATTTCTTCAACGCTGAAAATTTCTTGATCACCATGTGACCATCCTAAACGAACCAGATAGTTCAAAAGTGCTTCCGGCAGATAGCCATCATCACGATATTGCATCACGCTGACGGCACCATGACGTTTGGACAATTTTTTACCATCGTCACCGAGGATCATAGAAACATGAGCATATTCTGGTACTGGTGCGCCAAGCGCTTTCAGAATATTAATTTGACGCGGTGTGTTATTGATGTGATCTTCACCACGAATAACGTGAGTGATTTCCATATCCCAGTCATCAATGACAACACAGAAGTTATAAGTTGGTGAGCCATCAGTACGGCGAATAATCAAATCGTCTAACTCTTGGTTACTGAATTCAATCGGGCCACGGATGCTGTCATTAAAAATAACAGAGCCTTCTTGTGGGTTGCGGAAACGTACAACATGTGGCTCATCATGGCTATGTTGGCATTCACTATCACGACAACGACCGTCATAACGTGGTTTTTCGCTATTTGCCATCTGAGTTTCACGTAATTGTTCCAAGCGCTCTTTAGAACAATAGCAGCGATATGCTGTACCTTGTTCCAGCATTTCATCAATAACTTGATTATAACGGTCGAAACGTTTGGTCTGATAATAAGGGCCTTCATCCCAATTCAGATTTAACCAGTTCATTCCGTCCATAATCGCATCAATGGCTTCCTGAGTTGAACGTTCCAGATCAGTGTCTTCAATGCGCAGAACAAATTCACCTTTGTTATGACGGCTGTATAGCCAGGAATAAAGGGCAGTACGTGCGCCGCCAACGTGAAGATAGCCAGTAGGACTTGGCGCAAAACGGGTTTTTATTTTACTCATCGGGAATTGCCTTAATTACATTTCACTTTTCAGAGAACGTTTTGGATGATTGAAGTAACAATTTAAATAACAATAGTGGGGGTATTTTATCACTGGACTTCAATTCCTCAATGGCGTTAATGATAGGTTATTGGGAAAAGGTAAGATACATTGTCTAAATGATAACTTAATGTGACTATAATTGTTTCATTCTGTGTAATTTTGCGACGAACGGAAGTTTTAGTAATAAAAACCGTTGACTCACCTCGAACTATCCCTATAATGCGACTCCATCACGACGGGGCGATTAGCTCAGTTGGTAGAGCATCTCCCTTACAAGGAGGGGGCCATTGGTTCGAGTCCGATATCGCCCACCATTATCTCGTAGTGGTAAGCTAGAGAAAATGGCAACCGTAGTGATGAAAATGATTTTATGATTGGGCGATTAGCTCAGTTGGTAGAGCATCTCCCTTACAAGGAGGGGGTCATCAGTTCGAATCTGGTATCGCCCACCAATCATAAGTCGGTGATATTGATGTCGTTACAGTAACTTTTCAGTAATAGTCATCATGCAGTAATAGTCATCATGAAGTGGGCGATTAGCTCAGTTGGTAGAGCATCTCCCTTACAAGGAGGGGGTCATCAGTTCGAATCTGGTATCGCCCACCACTTCATTAGATTGTTCCGCAGTATCACAGTGATATTTACGATGGGTCGTTAGCTCAGTCGGTAGAGCAGTTGACTTTTAATCAATTGGTCGCAGGTTCGAATCCTGCACGACCCACCATTTTAAATATCAAAATCAAAATTATCTAATTGGGTCGTTAGCTCAGTCGGTAGAGCAGTTGACTTTTAATCAATTGGTCGCAGGTTCGAATCCTGCACGACCCACCATTTAGATGTCAAAATCAGAATTACCTAATTGGGTCGTTAGCTCAGTCGGTAGAGCAGTTGACTTTTAATCAATTGGTCGCAGGTTCGAATCCTGCACGACCCACCATTTAGGTGTCCACGATATTGAAGTGGGCGATTAGCTCAGTTGGTAGAGCATCTCCCTTACAAGGAGGGGGTCATCAGTTCGAATCTGGTATCGCCCACCACTTCATCCAGTTCCTTATAATCCAGTTATTGAGTGATATACAAACAAAATCCATGTTTGGTTTTTAATTAGGTTTTGTAAAAACAACATAGTCCCTCAATAAGATCAGAAAATGCTGCTTTTTCACTTTGTTACTGAGTTTTTAATCCGTAACTTTTAAATTTTGTCAAAATTTGTTGCATCTCTTCGGAAGGAAGTATCGGAATATTTTTTGTAACATTTCCAATATTATTTCCAACAACAGGCAGAATTTTTAAATAAAGTTTCGCCAGTATTTCCACTTCATTCGCCAGCCATAGCGCTTTTTCCAGATTGGCTTCCATCGCGAGCATGCCGTGATGTTGCATTAACAGTGCTTTACTGTGCTTAATTCCTTCTTTGACGCTCTTTGCCAGTTCAGGAGTCCCAAAGGTTGAATAGGGAATACAGGGAACATGGTCTGCCCCTGTCACCGCCACCATATAATGAATAGCAGGGATGGAATGATTGAGTATGGAAACTGCCGTTGCATTGACAGCATGGTTGTGCACAACGGCATTCAACTCAGGGCGTGCCTGATAGCAGGAGAGATGAAAATACCATTCACTTGATGGTACTTTATCCGGTTCAGCTTCCCCGTCATGCTTGATATAGACAATCTGATCTGGGGTCAATTGCTCATAAGGGACACCACTGGGAGTGATCAGAAAACCATCCTGATAGCGAGTACTGATATTTCCTGATGTTCCTTGATTTAAATCCAGTGCATTCATTTTAAGACAAGTTTCAATGATTGACTGGCAGATATGTTCTCTATTTACCATAAAAAATAGCCATTACGAATACTGTTGGTATAAATCGGGGAAAAGCATGCGCAATCCTGCCGCACTAGCATCACAGATCCCGCGTTCTGTAATTAATCCGGTAACTAATTCTGCTGGTGTGACATCAAAAGCATAATTTCTACAAAGTGTTCCTTGCGGAACGGTATTGACCCAATTGCGTTTTCCTTGCGAAGTGAGTCCATAGACATGTGATTGCTCTTCACCTGAACGTTGTTCAATAGGGATCTCTTTTACGCCATCCCAAACCGTAAAATCCAGTGTCGGTGATGGTAAAGCAACATAAAATGGCACTTGATTTGCTTTGGCTGCCAGAGCTTTAAGATAAGTACCAATCTTATTGCAAACATCCCCTCTAGCGGTTGTCCTGTCTGTACCAACAATACAAAGATCCACTTTCCCATGTTGCATCAAGTGGCCTCCTGCATTATCAGCGATTAAAGTATGTGGAACACCGTGTGAACCTAATTCAAAAGCCGTCAATCCCCCCTGATTGCGAGGACGAGTTTCATCAACCCAAACATGAACTTTAATACCTACATCATGTGCCATATAAATGGGTGATAATGCAGTACCCCAATCCACTGTTGCCAGCCATCCCGCGTTGCAGTGAGTCAATATATTTACGACTTCACCTGCTGGTTTATTCGCAGCGATCCCTTGTATGATTTTTAGGCCATTTTCACCAATCTTACGGCATAGTTCGACATCTTCATCAGCAATTTCGTTGGCAATACGATAAGCAGTCCCTTTACGCTGTAGAGGAAATGTATTTTCCAGTACTTGATATGAACGATCCAAAGCCCATTTTAAATTAATAGCAGTTGGTCGGGCCTTGACTAGCGTGTCATAAGCCAACCGCAAGTTCTCATTGCTGCTGTCCTGATGCATTGCCAGTGCCATACCATAAGCGGCAACAGCACCAATTAAAGGGGCGCCACGTACCCACATATCTTTAATCGCTGTTGCAGCATCCTGCATAGAGCTTAATTGAATGATTTGTAACTCAAAAGGTAGTTTGGTCTGATCGAAAATTTCGACGGTATATCCGTCGCCAGCAAGCCAAACAGATCGATAATGAATGCCATTAATTTTCATCTAAATCTCTTAAGCCTATATGATATAACGTTTAATTAGTGAAAAATCTTGGTGTTTATGCTTGTTGACAATTAACTCGTGTGCCAGTTTCAAGGCGTGTTTTTCACAAGTGGCGCGTAGTGTTGGATCTTCAATCTGTTTGAAATCAGCGACACAGGCAAAGCCAATAATACGGCGATTAATTTCAAGCCCGGCATAGACCAGAATTTCTTCAAATAAATTGGAGAAAAAATTATCTTGTGCTGCTTTAAGAAATAGTGAACTGAAAGCTCCCTGCTGGTAAATTTTGATAGGATAGGCTTCTCCGACACTCTTTTCATTCCATAGTTGACGAAAACGACGTACAAATATTGCCCATGTTGTTTCAATCTGTGTTAGAAGCCACGACTGATAATCAGTACATTGCTTTTTATTGTCTCGTAAAGCAGGTTGGGCAAAATAAGCTATAAACAGATTACCGATATAGTTGCCGATATCAAATGCCATTGGTCCCATGAAACTGAATTCTGGGTCTATTACTTTTGTGGAATCCGGCGTTACCATAATGGAGCCAGAGTGGAGATCACCGTGTAGTAAGGCTTGGGCTTCAGTCATGAATTTGTATTTATACTGCATCACAGTTTGGATCATTGCCTGATCCTGCCAAACAGCGTGGACGTCACTATCAAGTTGTGGAGAAGTCCAGTTGTTTCTTTCGGCATTAAAATATGGCTCTGTAAAAATCAGATCTTCGGTGATCTTACAAAGTTCGTGATTATTGGCAAAACGGCTTACCAGCTCTTTTTTTTCTTTACTGTCCATTCCGATATCAGAGGTATGGAATAGAGTATCAGCAAGAAAAATTCCAATATCTTCTGCAAGATAAGGGAGTCTCTGACCAGCGATCAACTGCTTACGCAAGATAATATGCTGATCTAAATACTCCATCACAAATAAAGACATTTCTTCATCGTAAAAATACACCTCGGGGACATACTGGCTGACAAATTTATTGATTTCTAGCAGGTTATGATATTCAAAATAGGTACGATCAAGAGAAAGTTGCCATGATTCTCCTGCTGCCCGCATATAAGGTAAGGCTTGTTTGACAACAACCGTTTTTTTAGCGCCAGAAACAATGAAAACTAAGTTGAGATTCCCATCACCCACTTCCTTTATTTGCCATGTTTCAGGCAATCCGCCGAGTGAGATTGTTGTTGGTAAATTTTTCGCAAGATAATGTGGTAAGGATTCACAAGTTTGTGGGATATATTCAGTAGGAACATAAGCAGACATTATTTTTCATCCTGATAATTTCATGAAGGGAAGTTCATAAGCTGTACAGTGATAACATATTCTGCGGTAATGGATTTTCACATTTGTTAACAATAAGTATACAAACGTAAAGTGTCTGTGATGGAAATAACGAATATAGCTTACGACGGCGAAAGTCATCAGGTTTTTGGCTCTGGCAGAGGGGGAAGGCCATAAGCAGCTCTGGCGCGATCACAGGCTTCATTGTAATCACCCGTTTCCCATGCGTGAGAAAATTCCTTACAAGGAGAAGGTCTTTTATC
The DNA here is from genome assembly GCF_014467235.1 of Xenorhabdus indica. Taxonomy (GTDB): domain Bacteria; phylum Pseudomonadota; class Gammaproteobacteria; order Enterobacterales; family Enterobacteriaceae; genus Xenorhabdus; species Xenorhabdus indica. Next base: position 28,852 of record NZ_NKHP01000025.1, read on the forward strand.
ATAAATGGAACAGGAAACTGAGTAGCCAATTTCCCCTTGTAATTTTATACAGCGAGGATATAACTCATTCGTGCCTTTCATACAGCACATAAAGTTGTTCAGTTTTTCAGTGGCAGAGATGGGAACGGACCCTCCTCCATCTTCTGTTTCTGCCCAATAAAACGAAACACGAAAATATGCACAACAAGCGCCGCAGCTAATGCAAGGATTATTCAAAGATTGAGAATTTAACACTTGACTCATACCAGATGTCTCTATCTAATTTTTAAGATATTCACTTAGGTAAAATAGCTCTGATCTCAAGAGTTCATTTTTATATATCCTGAGTCTTTAAAGCTATAGCTTTGTTGGTTGTACTTTGAAATTCATAGGGCATATGGAAAGATTGCCTCTTTGAGAATAGATTATTTTTTTAGAGAATAGGGGATATCAAGAGAAATTTATTTTTCAAGTAAAGAAAAAATAGCATCAGTAATTTTAGCTAGAGCAATATTATTGACATTCTCTGGATCGTACAAGGTAATACACATATCTTCTGATGCAAGTGGTGACCAATTTTCAGGCTTGGTAACACCATAAAGAGCAACAATTTTTTTCTTTAATGCCGCTGATAAATGGCAAATACCTCCATCGCCAACTACAATCAAGGTCATATTATTTAATAATGCCAGAAAAGAGTTTAAAGAATTACACATAACAATCTGACTATTATCACCTATACGTGAAGTTAAATCTTCAGCTAAATACATATCATTGGGAAATGCTGAAATAATAAATCTTGCAGTAGGATATTTTTCTGAAATTTTACCAGCAATTAAATTAAGTTTTTCATTATTAATTAAGCTATGTTTTCTATTGTTGGAGACAGAAAATAAAATTAATGGTTCTTCTGAGAAAATCGAAGTTGATGTATTATGCAACGTTATTTCAGGGAATAAATCAAATGATAAAGATTGCACATTGGGTGAAAATGTACGTAATATCTTTAAAGCCTGATGGTAACCTTTTATGATTTCTTGATTGACTGGATAGTTAACTAATTTAGAATGCCATTTTTGATCTGTAACAACAGCATAGCGCTTTTTTGCTCCCAATAACCATAAAAATAAATTATTGAGTTTCATTGGACTTGGTTTGGCGGAGATAGCAATATCGAAATTCTTCTTGCGGAATTTTAGTGCGGTTTTTACTATAGAAAGATATTTGTTTCCTTGAGGAAGGACATTGATGCTTATATCAGGGCATATATACTTAGTAAGTTCATCATTACCTTGTTCTATAAACAGACTAATCTCTGCATTGGGGTATTTTTTCTGTAAAGATTTTATTAATGGCTGGGTACAGATAAGATCGCCAAACCCATTTCTGCGTAATATAGCTATTTTCATGTTGAATGATAAAAGAAAAATTTTTTTCAAATGGCAGATACTGCTTTTAAGAATAGAACATTTCTTTAATAGTTCAATGTATTATGTAAAAAATCGTTCAAACAATATTTTGCCTATGTGTTATTTGTAAAGACATATGAACATGTTTTTGCTTTTAATTCCTCAATGCTAGAAGGTTGGCTATAATTTTAGCTACTTCCAGTACGAAATGAGGAAAACCTAATGACTATGTTGAAAGAGAGACAACATATGATCATTCGCGCAATGAATGACCAGAATCATTTAATGCAGCCTATCAGTAAGGAAAAACTTCAATTCCTTGGAGAGGCTTTTGGATGGGATCAATTAGCTGACGATATAAACTATCTAATAAAAATTGGCTTAGTTAATCATGATGCTATTCATTTTGATGATGGTAGCTATGGTTTTAACCCTGATGCAATGGCTCTTACTGCTGCCGGCGTTGAATACGTCAATATGGATACAATTGATGATGAAATTACCATAAAGATCCATAAAAACACCCTTGAAAAGATTGAAACGATAATCAACAGAGCAAATCTTCCGAATGCTGAAAAAAAAGAAATTTTACAATTAGTTAAAGAGAAAGGTGTTGAGGTTGTGATCGGTAAATGTGTTGATATTCTATTTGTGAATACTAGCCTTGCTACGGCTGTACTCTCTGAATTAACTAAATAAAAATGATAACTATGTCACGTTGCTTTTCGAATTAAAAAGGCTTTGCACTAGCGGGACTTTTTGTTTTCTATCAGTTGTCAACTTAGCATTTACAACTCAATATTTGAATACATCAGAAAATATCACCTAATTAAACTGGCTATTCCTTATCTTTGGGTGTATCAGTATCACAATAATTATCTCCTTGGTGAGGATAGGATGTATGGGCTGGTATCGACATTATTTCAAAGACATTTACAGGCTATCCTTACAGGAAGCAGTAAAGGGTAGTGTTAAACTTGTGATCAGTCATGATGGGCAATACCATTACTTTTTAGATATACCAAAACGGCAACCAGGCCCTAGACTCAATATCTTTGGGCACGGGGATCCAAACAAAGCCCTTTTTCAAGGGCATTCTGTGGATCGCCCTTTATCTGGCACCGAGGTGACTGGCTTTCCTTGTAGGGAAAGGCTACCTCAAGCTCATTCTTTATCACCAAGTGATCTTGCAGAAAGCATAAAGCCGCTAATCTCGATATATTGCATACGGAGTATCCGGTTGGTTGCGTGTTATACCGGGAAAACAGGCTTTGCTAGAGCTTTGGCTTATTTAACGAGTTTGCCTGTTAAAGCTCCAATACATCATATTGATGTAATGGAATTTGTTACTACTGGTCGTTACTGGATAATCAAGCCACAAGAAGAGGAGTTAAAGGAAATGGAACGAAATTTCCGGTGGTTTGGTCTTAGCCAATAATCACTGCAATGCATCACAAATTCAGGTGCGGAATTATATTCGGCTCCCCCTGTTACTACTGCATATCGCCATACCTCCCCACAGCGTTGACGTACTTTTCTGAGCTTTTCGGTTGCTCCCCCGATCATTCAGTCTTGATAAAACAGCCATAAGTTCCATTGGTGTTATTTCGGCAATAGGTTTGCCGCCTATATAAGGAAAAACATCTTTTGAAAAATTGTAGAGATTTAGGAAGATGCCGCGAGACTTCAAGAGATGAGGCAAGCAGTGAATATATTGATTTTAGTGGAATTAATTGATTCTCATAGATCATGAGAGAAGTTGATTTCCCATGCATGAATAGAACTTGATTATTAATTAATTTATTTTAAATAATAATATTTTTTATATTTTTAAATCTATACAAATTTCTATACAACTTACATTATGCTAAGGCATCTCACCAGCTTCATTGTATAGCTGATATGTTTTTGGCCCGTGATCTGGTATCCCCACACTCAATAAAACGAGGTCAGTACGTTTAAAGTACCAACCTTGTTAAGAGGTTGCGACGAAATTCGTCGTCACCTATGGAACGATAGAAGAGATCGCCAACTGATAGCCCTGCCAGTAAGAAGCTTTCCCCGTAACCGTGATCTCCTGACCTTTGCGCAATAGCATGACCGATAGTGCTACTTCATCAAAGCCCACGACACGTAACGGATAATCACTGCGCTTCTCGCTTTGTACCTGCATATTAGCGACGGCCATTACTTTACCTGTCTGTCACTTGATGCGCTTCGGGGCTACGGTGATCTTACCTGTGACCGTGGCGATGGTAGCGGGTGCGTTCTTCTGCTTTCTTCGTGCCATATTCCACCGTCTATAGATGATTGTTTTTTTCAATCATGATAATAATCAGTTAGTTAAATCACTGAGAACGTAATACATATTCAGTTTCTGAGTTACATACGGGAAAATCCCGCATGTATATAGATAAAGGTATAGAGGAAATCACAATACCCAAGATGGGATATCTCACCTTTAATTCAGCACGCTTCCGTTTGAAACGGAAGTGTGAAATTAACTGTAGGGATTCCTTAGATTAAGAAGTCACCGATTTGGAAGGCCTCTCACTTTACTAAGCATGAGGACTACGAGACTTATTTGGAAAATTCCAAAAAAGCTCGTCTGAGAACTGAGTACCCTAATTGATGTTGTTAAGTGGGCAATGATGAGCAGCCGTGAGATAGCGGAACTGACAAATAAAACGATATCACATATCCATGTTGATATTTGGAACATGTTGGAGCAGCTTTACTACATCAAAAAAGATGATCGGAATTTCGATCATAATAAAAATCAACAAGTTAACTTGGTTAAAGGTGTAATAGCAGTTATCGACAATCGCGGGTACGTATCTGAGTTCTTACTCGACCGCCGCCACACTGAAATTCTTATCACTACCGACGAAATTCGTCGTCAGTCACAGCGTACATTTTTGTGCCAAGAACACTAAACTCATTTTCATAATTTCTTTTCTCTTTATATAAGTTAAGCAAACGGTGTTGTCTCAGTTGCCTCGGTTGTCTCAACCGACTTAATATATTGTTTTATAATGATTAATATCTAAAAATTGAGACAACCAAGCCTATTTTATGTTGTCTCAATTTTATCTTTTTTATCGCAAATAATTTTTATGTTTTTGATAAATAAATATTTAATCTTGGATTTGATGTTGTCTCAATGAATAACCTTAGAACACCTATCTACCCAATAAACTATAATGGATACGTGATCTTATCGACAGCATATTTATCGACGGATCTAAATTCTTTACCGCCGAACCGGCATCATCAACTGCACACTGAGAGACGAGACATGAGTAAGAAAAACGAATTAGTAACTATCGACTCAAATGAACTCCCAGTAATCGAATGGCAAGGCGTCCGCGTTGTTACCACGGAAACATTGGCGGCTGGGTATGGCACAGAGGCGACAAACGTTCGCTCCAATATTGCTAACCATCGCAGTCGTTTTATTGAGGGTGTTCATGTATTCACCCTTAAAGGTGATGATTTTCGAGCATTTAAGAACCAAGTCAATAACATTGACTTGGTTAATAAACACACAAATCAAGTCACTCTTTTTACAGAGATCGGTGATTTTATAATCAACGAGTGCTAAGATTGGAATAAGATAATCATTAACTCAGAACGCGGAGGGATTACAGCATGGGCGTAGTTATCACAAGACTTGAGTCTTTTGTTGTCAATGTTATCCATGATGACATGTGGATTGCTGAGTGTGATGAGCTTGGATTGGTTACAGAAGCCAAAACTTATGATGAATTGATAGAGAAAGTTTGGGAAATAGCACCTGAGCTTTATGAGATTAACGGTCTGGGCGACCAGTCTGAGGTCATTCGCCTTAAGTTTGTCCAAGAGCAATCATCTGATTCAAGGGTGGTACTCTAATGGGATCGGGTTTATATCCACAACTCAAAGTTATTTTACTGGCACATGGCTGTTACTTTGTCAGGCAAGGCAAAGGTAGTCATGAAATATGGCGTAGCGATATAACCAACAAAGCATTCAGCGTGCCATACACTATAGTTTCCAGACATACCGCCAATGCAATTCTACGACAGGCGGGTATTAAAGAGAAAATTTGATAATTGTCACTCTACCCAAGAATAAGCCCCATCACGGGGCTTTTTTTTGACCTGCGGAATATGACCTCGTTAGTTAAGCCTGATCTAAGCCCAAATTCGGGCTTTGCTGTCATTATCCAGCACCTGTGTCCAAGTAACCTATTGAAAATACGTAGATTTATTGCTTTTGCCCAGTACCATAAATCAACCGTAGGGATTTCCGCAACGGTTGATTAAGTCATTGATTTTTCCGAGGCCGTCACTTTGACCGTTTGGGACATCTCAATATTATCGGTGTCTAAATTACGACCAGACTGCATATTTGCAGCTTGATTAAATATCAATGGGTTAAACCACCCCGAAATAATCGGGGAGCCCCCCAAATTGAGGACTGCGGTATTCTTCGAGGTCACTGAGCTAATGACCTCGACAACAGGACTCCTTAAGCCAAAGGAATTCCTGTAGTTAATTTCCCCAGAATAAAGTTAACAAGTGCACTGCTGCGATTTCAAATGACGGCAGTGAACGGTATCTAATCGCTCCGTTTGAAACGGAAGGATTCCAAAAGGCGGGAAATCCCACCTTTATCTAAGTCGTTGATTTTACTTATTTCCGGCACAGGAAAGGAAATCAATTAAATCAATTAGTTACGTAAGAATAGTTTTTAATTTATTGATTTAACATGATTTTATCAAAGGAGCGGAAATTAAGGGGATCGGGGAGGTGGGGAATGGTGCTTGAATGGAAAACCTGCCCCGCGCAGGTTTAGGGTTAATTTATCAGTCTCTTGATAAGCCAGCAGAAAGAATCTCTTTACAACTAAGAGTTCCTTTACACAGAGAATGAAATGTTTTATGGTCCATGCCAGCTTGCTTGGCCATTGATTTTATTAGATCTCGTGAAAATGGCGCATGGTGCTTATCAACCGTAACCACCCATTTATACCCATATTCTTTTTTGATCCACTGTTCGTGGGAAGTTCCTTTCTTTGGTTTCATTTCAAAACCTAAAGCCGCCAAGGCTGCTACAACTTCTTTATATTTGAGCGGGGTTAGTCTATAAAGAATCATGTCGCGCCATACCTCTTATCAGGCTGGCTTGCGTTGTTCGTCAAACAATCTAAATGAATCAGTATGTTGACGTAAAAGACCTATGACTTTCAAAACAAAGAAAACAGAACGATACAGCCGATATCTTAACCGCATTGATAGAGGTGCTTTCCGATTTAGAAGCTGCTTAGCATATTCAGGCTCGGAATCAATCTCTTCTAGATAATCATCAACCTGAGATTCAAGTTTGCTGATCGCATCATCAATCGAGTCAGCCTGCGCTGCCAGTGACAAATCTAGGCAGGCAGCAACATATATATCGCCCTGTCTATAAGCCATGCAACGTAATCTCATTTTTTCATCTCCAGTAGGGATATCAAAACACAGCTATCAAATAGACAAATATTCCTTGCGGTAATACTAGACCGTTTGAACCTAGTGTTCAACACAGTAAACTGTACTTCTTTTGTTTCGTTGATGATTAAAATGTATCAACCTGTTTCAATTTTCAGCCCTCCGTGGCCTAAATTCATTGTCAGTGAGTCAATACCTCCAACACTTCCCCACGGCAAGTAAGAGTTTCAGTTACCCACAATTAACATTGAATTAACTCATAATTAACGCCAATGTCCCTTTGTGCCCACCCCCTCACTTCGGCGGTTCGGGCCATGCGATATCGGGGGCAGTGGAACAGTCTACCCGGTTGAGCAGGACGCGGTATTTTTTCCAGACGACAAGAGCCGCTTTCTCTTCCTTCGTGGCCATGTCGAGGTCAACGGCGTCCTGTAACGGGGCAATGGTATTTGCCGCCTGTGACATGCGATAACGCTTCTTTGATTCGGCCTGTTGCTGTCGTTCCTCCGGTGTCGGCGGGGGAATATCTCCCCATACAGGTAATCCGTCATCACCCGCTATGCACCTTTTCCCCGCAGGTGGCGCCATGAATTTGCGATAAATCTTATCACTGACCTCAACCCCGTCATCCGGCCACGTTCCCGCATCAATATACAATTGCTGCCAATCAATGGGGTAGAATGCGTTATTTTTTGCACTATAAACGTACCTCTTTCACCTCAATAGCCAATCGCCATCCACGAACAATGCAAGGAAACATTCGTCAGAAATCGGTCTCCTACGGAAACAATACTCCCCACTATAAACTCATTGAGTGAGACGGGATAGCTGAGGGCTATTTCCACGTGAGGTGTATCATTAGGGTTCGCACTTATCGTCACCGAACACACTGATCGGGGAAAAGGGGCGGGGAAATTTAACTAATTGACCATCACTGTATATTCCATTGCCCCACTGAATAATGACCCCGTTCACGGTGTCCCGATACCATCCATTTGTTTCTAACAACGCCTCGGTCGGTGGATTATTCGGACTATAAACCCGGACTCCACCCGCTTCATAAATACCGTTTCCTGACACATTGCCTGTCACATCAACATTTCCATTGATGACGCCGCCTGTTTTGGGGTAAGCATTTTGCGCCTGATTGACCGTGTCCCGTAAGCCCAGATTGTCCACAAACGCCCCCTTATCCGGAATATCCGCCCCGTTCTGCGCTTTGTCGAGGCGGCGGTTGGCGTTGTCGTTGGCATGGGTGGCTAATTTCTGACTGGCCGCTAATGTACTGGATTGACCGAAGCTGTCAGTCAGCGCCACCTGAGAATCAGAGACCATCTTTTTTATTGCCTCAGATAACTGGGCGTCATTGGTCTTGTCTGGATTCATTCCGGCTTTCAGTAATACATTAATCATTTCCCGCTGCACGGTGGTAAACCACGGCGCTTCTAATTTCGTCGGCGGAATACCCGCTGCCACATTCCCATTGGTGAATTCACCGTTACTGTCCGCGGTGTTCGTAATATCACCGATTTTTTGCATGATTGATCCTCACTGAGTAAAAGTGATAAAAATGACATTGAAATTTATGAGGGTTACTGTCTGTAGCCGAACTGAAGAATTGTGTGAGACGGGCTTATTCGCTGAAACTGGCATTCGAGTTTTTTATTGCCCCACGAACGCAACGGATCACCGCAATAACTGCCGCCTGCTACAGCGTAGTTTATTGTGGTTGCCGGGGCATTAATTCGCCAGACAAACGGCCAGTCACCACCATTCAATGCGTCCCCGCACGCAGACATGCCTGCTCTGGCCTGCCGGAATTCAGTTATAGTAATGTGGAATCCCAGTTCTGCCGCCAGTCCGATAAAATAGGACCTGGACTGACCCCCTGTACGTAATAACTTTGAGACCACGGATTTTTGCCGCAATGAGATACTGTCAATTTCCCCAATCGCGCAGTCATCCGGCAGCCCTAACGATTTTTCCCACTCCGGTAACATGATCGTCGCGGTTGCCGGGAAGCTGCCTTCCAGTAATAAATGCGCATCCTGATCACTGCGATGATAGCTACGGGCAAGCGCCCGAATGACCTTACTGATAGCCGATTTCGGGTGCCGCGTCCATGCCATCCCGGCAGGTAACAGACTATTTAATGCCATGGTATAATTCACTTCGCTGTACTGTTTCATGTATATTTCACCTCGCCCCGTACGGGTAAGTGACCAACTGGCAAGGCAATATTCTCTGCCGGTGATGTGATCACAAATCCTGTTGTGCCCGGTATGCCCGCAATGGCATATTGCAGTTCGGATATGAATATGCGCCCGGAACCATCCGGATTACCGTTTTCAAACAGTACGTTATCAATCGCCTCATTAATACGCGCCGTCACATCGGTGCTGACATGAGACAGGCCGTGGAGGGTAAAATCAATCCGGTATTTTATCGGCGATAACACCCAGACTAAGGCCGTGACCGGTTGTAAGGCATAAAGAGCGTCAGCCACCCTCAGTTGATCTCCAGTGGCATGCACAGCATACGGTTCATGGGATGAAACGCCGTCTGTCCCGATGGGAAAACCGCCCTGTGCATTGTTATCACACATAATATAGACGCCAACCGTTCCGGCTCCGGCCGCTCTTGGTCTGACCCAGACACGGGTGATGCCCGGTACGGATAGCGCCCACTGTTTATAATCGTCACTGGAACCACCCTGTGGTGTACCCTGATAGGCGAGTAACATACGAGAGCGAAAATCCGCTTCTTTCTCAATATCTGCCCCGCCTGTTATAGGTGCAATCGCTGTGCCTTCAACATCGACCCCTGCCAGACTCTGATCCAGCGTTAGTACCGTACCCGATGGCGCATTTCCTGCCGCACCGCCACCCGAATCATCCTCTGTACTTTCCGGTAATAACGCAATCAGGCTAACGGTTCCCTGTCCATTGGCATTAATACGAGTCTCAGTCAGGGTCTGGTACTGATAGCCATCCCCCCGGTTAAGTCTTGTCCCGGCAGGGATGATAGCCCCTGCCATCCCTGTAAACTGATATTGTTCACAGTGAGCCGCTGTTGCCGGTTTGCGAAAAATCTTCTTTAACGCAGCCCACCCAGACAGCCATTCATCCGTAGCCGTAAACGGGGTAGTCTGTCTGGCGATATAATCAAGGTAGCCGTAATGCAGATGCGCCATACCTGCGTCCATATCAGCCAGCACACCCATATTGGAAAAGCGTAATAACGGACCCGTTTCCTGTAATTCTGACTGTAAATAACTGCGGTTCTGCGCCCGAAGTTCAGTGAGTGTTTTTCGTTTAAAGGGCATTTTCTCGCTCCCAGACCCAGAAAAAGCGTAAATCCTCGTTATCCCGCCCCGGACGCTGATAACGGATTATCATGTTCAATCGATTAGGCCAGACAATTTGTGTGCGAATATCAATCGCCGCGACCACGCCATCGTCCAGCATCCATTGCAGCGCCTCACGGGCATAATCCTCAGCCGCCAATGCGACAGGGGTAGTGAGTTTCTGCCGATGCAACAACCACAACCGGGAACCTATTTGATAGTCAGCCCCGCTATCACCCCACCAGCCGCGACGATCTGCACCCTCTATATCATCATCAGGACGCGCCTGACGATCCGTAAATAAGCTGATAATGATGGCAGTTTGCAGGTCATTACCGGTTACCAAATCCCCGTGCCCTACCAACCAGTCAGCATGAATATTTTTGACATCCCACCAGGAAGTAATATCACTCATTTGACGGTTTCCCCGGTTATCTGACTGGTGACTGTTGCATCGCCGGATTTCACACCCGGCACTGGATGCGTATGACGGTTATAGGTATCGCGCAACTGTTTCATGGTCGTAGTGTTACTGTTGCAGTTATCAATGACATCGCCGGTCACTTTTAGTACCGGGGTATTCAATAACACTTCGGTGGACGCATTGACGGTGACTTTCGACGCATTATTGACAGTCACCGGTTGCTCTTTCGCTTCAATGGTGATCCCCGATGCTGTCAGTAAGATATGCAGCCCCCATTGGTTATACACCACCACTTCACCGGGGCTTAACCCTTTGTGCCGGTATTGTTGATGATTGCTGCCAATCACCACCGCGTTAGAGCGGTCACCGCCTAAGAACGCCAGTACGACATCGGTATCAGCAGGTAACCCGGATGAAAAACCAAACTCAGCGATCCGGTGGGTATTGTCCCGGACTTCCATTGCAGTTTGATACTGTACTTGCTGGATAACCCCCTTATCATTACAGGTAGTTACCCGGCCTAAACCGAGCATCATCATGGCGCGGCGATATAAATTTTTAGCGGCTTCCATCACGTGAATAACCTCCGTTACGCAGTTCTATGATGGCATCGTAAAATTCATACGGTTGCACAGTAAACGCTGCCGGTGGCATCAAGGTCAGCTCTGCCCGTGTGCCGTCATCTTTATTACGAACATAAGACACTTCCGATAACAGCCATTGTTCGGACTCCAGCCCGAACACCGGTAAATGGATCGGGATCAGGGTATTGGGTGTCCATAATGTCCCGCTGACATCCCGCCAGCTATCAACCAAGACTTTTAGCACCTTAGAACGTCCATAACGGCGGTTCATTTCCCAGTTAATCGCATCTTGTTGTTTTCCCCATGTATGCAAGGTACTTTCGATAATGGTGACGTAATTGCGATAGCGCATCTTTTCCGCCTCCGGGTCTTTTGCTGTGGCAATTGTTACCACTTCATAACCTTTTCCTGCCGACAGTTCAGTTAACCCGCTGACATTCATAGACAGACCGATGTACTCAGAGAACCGTTCATTCATGGAGGACTGGTAATCGGCCATCTCAATATTTTTTCCCTGTGCTACACCACTGGCAGCCACTTTGTCACTGACACGGGTCAGAAATAAATGACCGTCCGGGGTGTCGTAATACAGCAGGGCAGACCAGCGGGTGATGCGGTCAATGATTTCCTGTGAAGATTCCCCCCAGTTCAGGGTGAATTGCGGCACGGCTTCCATATCAGTCACATCCGATTTCACTTCAATGCCGTACCATTGCGCCAGTTTTTGAGCAATTTGTAATGCCGTCGCCGAAGTAATTACGTTCTGCGGCCATTTTGCCGAACAATCAACCAAATCCTGACATTTACCGCGTCCGGTCACCCGTATCTGGTGAGTGCTTTTGTTAATCGACGAATTCCAGATGTCTATATATCCCGTCATCACCGGATCACTTCCCAGTAATATCTGGCAGGGCTGACCCGCTTCTACCAGTTGTTTCTCATCGCTGCCGGGATAATAGTCCATCAGCATCAGTTCAAAATCAGACGGCAACCGTTCAATGCCTCGTGTGACACGAACGCTGTCCCAACCATAAATGGCCTTACCGCCAATTACCAATGACAGTTCATCGTTTTTTTTCATTGTCTCAGCGCCTTAAATCGGGTAGGCATAAAAGCCGGATGACGGGGATTAGTCGCCTGTATCAGTTCATTGCTGCGTCCGGCATCCTGATAAATCCGGTTAGCCACCGTCAGGGCTGGCAACACAGCGGGCAGACTGAACTGAGCCAACCGTCCAGCTTCTGCGCCTTTCAATGCTGAACTGGTCATAAACTCATCCCGCAATGACATCAGGGACTGATAAATGTCATCCATGCTTAAATCACCGGCCATCACTAATGCGGTATCCAGTGCATGACACACCCTGTTCTGTAAATCATGGGCTTCCTGATTGTTTGCCGGGGTAAATTCACTGGCGACCTGAGCCATTGCGCCCGCCGACAACACGACCAACAACAGAACGGTCATTTCTGTGACATACCGGTCAACCGTGCCTTGCTGGTAGCGGGCATTCTGAAAGGCAGCCAGATGTTCAAAGATAGCCACTTTTTCATCGGTACTGCCGGCTGACTGGATAATCGACATCACCACACTGCCGGCTGACTCAGTAAACATTTCCACGGTCGGGGCAGTGCTCAGGGCTTCAAGGCTGCGGGCAATGGCTTTACGACCCATCACCACTTCGGCAGTGGTTTTCTTCACTGTCTCAGCCTCATCACGGCTTCCGTCATCCCGTGACCGAAGCCCCGTTGCTCCTGATACCGTACCGCCAATGGTCCCGCGCTGATAACGGCCGTAACGCTCACTGCCGAAAGTGGTCTTCAACATGTCGCTGAGGTTGGTCACTTCATCCACCGAGCGATTCACCATACCCACCCATTGATTGGCGGTCTGCTTGATGATCCGCATCCCCTGCACCACTGAGCGGATTTCCCCTCTCACCATTGAGATATATTTCGCCAGTGTGGTGGTGTAGGTTTTCAGCCAGTTTTTCTTCACCTCAGTAGCGGACTTGGTACTGTTGGTGACCGCAAAGACTTTCAGGCCCGATTCAATCACCGTTAACGTGAACTCAAACACCCGGCCCGATTCCATGCTTTCAGTCATACGCAGACCGCTTTCTGTCACACTGACGGTCAGTTCACCCAGTGTCGGGTGAACCAATGTCCCCGTTGTTCCGGTTTCACAGGCCGCAACCAGATTCTTACGCTGTGTGATAACATCCGGGGCATCATAAACGGCACTATTCTGAATGATAAACCCCCGGATCGTTATCCTCCGGGTTGCCCGGCCTAAATCTTCCAGCCAGGCAGTATCACGGTACGGGTATTCATGCACGGCCTGACGGCGTCCAAAAACACTTTCCCCGGACACCACAGCAAACGGCACCCCGCGAAAAGAAGCCGGGTGCAAATGTTCCGCCCATTTCCATGACGCATCATTGCCGCCGCCCAACAAAGAAGAAAGGGCATCTTTTATCAAGGCCATGTCATAACCTCTTTTTGGATACAAAAAAACCGCATCAGGCGGTGTTAGAAGTGAAAAACCCGCACGAAGCGGGTTATTTATGATTGATTAAAATATTACAAACCAAGCTCTGAGTGAGAACCAAGACGGACAAGACGTAATATATCAGCATTGGGCTTCTGATAAATTAGTATCAAATCAGGTCTAATGTGACAGTCCCGAAAATCTTTCCACTCCCCTGAAAGGGCATGATCGCAATATTTCGGTTCCAGCAAGCTATCGGAGGACAATAATTCAATTACTGTAGTCAGTGCATCATCAAGAATTTCCCGATAACGACCTTTCTTCTCTCTTTTGTAGTCTCTCCTAAACTGGCTTGTGTAGTCAGTCGTCCGCATTGAGATCAGCCATCAAATCTTTAACTGTGGAAAATGACTTGCCGCCACCTTTGCGAGACTCTTTCATTGCCGCTATTGTTGTCTCATTCGGTATCAAAGGTTCAAACGGCAACGCTTTCTCTCTTGCTACCCGCGTTAACATCATACGAACAGCATCGGATACAGTCAGGCCCATTGCTGCCAAAACAGCAGTAGCTTCTTCCTTAATCTCACCGTCGATACGAGCCTGAATTAACTGGTTTGCAGCCATGATAAAACTCCTCAATGAATTACAATGTAATTCAATTGTAGTTCAATGAATGCCTATTATCAACTTTAATGGGTAAAAAATAGCCACCAGAAAAGGGAATGATGTTTTACGGAACGGTTGTAAAAATCAACTAATGAACAACAAAAAAGCCCAAGGGACTATTTTATGCACTGCTGATCGGAAAGAAGGTAATTTTTGCTATCATCCAGTTTGCAAATTTCTTTGCCATCCTTGTTCAACAATACATTTACCTCATAACGCCCTGTTTTTGGCGATACATAGGACTTACTCACAGATACATTCCCGGAGTCACCGACCCAGAATCCAGAGCCATGAGTAAATAATTTAACTTCTGCTCTTGGTGCAATTATGGTAGGTGGCGCATCGAATTGGTACGCTGTTATATTTGTCGCATTTCGAAGATTAAAATATATTCGATTAAATCTGTTTTTTAACTTCGCTGTACCAAAAATACTAAAGGAGCCATCAGGATCTGCGTTTGGAATATCTCTATCTTTATCTATTAGTCTTGAAGAGCCTCGTATTTTCCCATCATTGTCTATGGCAACCATTTCTATAACCGCAGCACCAGTATTGTCATTGTATAGAGCAACATACATCATTTCGTAGTCTTTTAGTTTCCATACGGAAGTAATTTGAAGTCCATCACCTGCCAATCCTTTTTTGCCTGATTGCTCAGCTAAAGTTTGAGTATAATCAACACCTTTGTAGCAAATGGCATAATTTCCATCATTGTTTGGCTTTATAGGTGCTGTCAGTACATTAAAATACCGCTTCGATGCGCTGCCACGACATTCATAATCTACATTTTGCGTAACAGGTTTTTCGTGCTCTTCATATAATTTTTGGGCAAGCTTATAGGTATCATATGGAGCTACCTTTAATTGGTTATCCTCTGTATAAATAATGTGACTCTCCTTGTCTTTTGGATAAACAAGGGCTTTATCCTTATCCAAAATAACAGACTTAGTGATAGCTACCACGTTATCACCATCTTTGTTTGTTAGATTTTTGATTTCTTTTTTGCCATAACAAAGTGCTCCTTTGCTTTCATAAAAGCCATCAGTTTTAACTTCACAAGTAGACTCTGAACCAAAGAAAAAGAACGCAAAAATAACCAACATTAAAAGACCAATACCACCAAACAATGAAGCTACCACCGTTGCGATTGATCTATACCATGTTGGTTTTGATGACTTGGCGATAATTAGCGAGACAACAAATACTGCAAGAGCAGACCAGATTAAATTCATTTCATCCATTGTTTCCTGTCCAGTTTTTTATGATTCATTCATAACATAATAGACAATATTAATGGGTAAATTATAAGCTATTTCAAGGATAGCGCATAGAAGTTGTGACTTTTCCGGCAGAATTCGACTGGAGTTTTTGCCGTTCTCCGGTTTTCTCATTGACCAGAATGACTTCGAACTGGAACGGTTTGCCAGCGATAGCTTCTTGGAATGCCTTTGCCATACTCTGCACGATATCCATCTCAGACTCGGTCTCTTTTTTCTGTCCGTAGAGTGATGGGTATAGCTGTTCTTGTTCACCAGAACCGTATTGCAGACGCTGCTCTCTAAGTATTTGAGGATTTCTCATCCCCCTCCATCGATCATCATGAATAGCGTCATTAATCCCTGCGTTCATCTGCTCATCACTGTATGGGTTTGACTTATTTTCAACCACAATCATCGCACCCATTACTTTTTTTAACTCTTTCGGATCATGCATATTTATAGGCTGGTGAGGTCCGTAGCCAATCTGTTTAGAAACTGAATCAATATAAGCAGGCGTGTTATTACCAGCTCTTGGGGGGGCGTATTTATACAATAGCGACGTAATGTTATTTAGACCTCTCTCTGCATCCAGCATTAATTGGCGTGCCATAGCCGATAAACCATCATGCGCTGTGTCAAATTTCACATAAACGTGATTATTGCCATAATCTTTACCTACGTTATTTGGTGCAGCCGTTAAATTTCCGGGATTGTTGTTGCGAATGCCTCTCGGTATCCTTCCTTTTACCGGATTGGGGTAAATAGGCGCTTCCACAGCGGGAATATCGGGTACTTTCTCCCCGACATGCTCTGGCTTTTTATGAGGCCATTTCTGATACTTCTCCCTGACACTGTCGGTCATGATACCAAAATCAATCGCTGTTTTTTCATCCCAACTCAGTGAATTATAAAATTCAGGTGTTTTGCTCGCCCATCGCAATTGCTCTGCTTCCTTGCCCCGTGTCACACCCAATGCTTTCATGTAGGCGAATCGGTCATTGTGCTCAAATACCTGACTAATACCGTCAAGACCATCGTTAATCGAATCATCAGATAGGGCAAAATCCGTGACTGAATGACCGGCACGTTGCTTAAACCCTTCCCATGAGGCATTCAGCTTATTTATCGTGCCATTTAAATTAGTTAACTTCTGGTTTAACTCATTAGGAACAGTCAAGCCTAGCGCGTCTGACTGGGTTAATAACTGCTTGAATTTTGCACCCTCGCGTAATAACGCTAACGTATGATCATCGAAACCTAATGTTTCTTTGATAGTTCTTTGTAAGGCTGGGGAATAAGTGGGAAAAACGTCAGCCAGATTCTCCATTGTTCTTATGACATCAGCGGTGCCGTCTTCCTTGCGAACAATGGACACACCCATGCTATTAAGCTGCGCTAATGTTGCATTGTTCCTTGCCTGTAGTGGATCGTTAAAGATTTTATACAGCCCATCAACAGACTCTTTTGCTTTGTCTGCATCCGTGCCTAATATCACCATCGCACCCGACAACCGGGAAAACTCTTCGACGGTCATATTGTTATTTTTTGCCATGACATCCAGATCATAGGCTTCCTTACTTTGTTCGTTCAGCTTTTGCCCCATTTTGGTGATACCGTAACCGATGGCACCGATACCCCCCAGTTTTAAGCCCTTGTCCAGATATTTCCCTGACAGCTCACCGAACATTTTTAGCGGGGGGATCATGTCGCCGATATTTTGCACGTTATCCTGTGCATGGCGTGACATGTCCCTCAACCGGTTGCTTAATGACCCGGTATTTTCCAGCGTCTCACTGCCCCCGAACCGCAAGGCTTCACGTGTCGAATCCAGCAACGGGTTCAGTTGCTTAATTCTGGCTTCAATCTCTGCCAGCGCTTTTGTAGCGTTGTCATCCGCATGTAATTCAAAATCAAAGGCATTACCCATTACCCGACCTCGCTTGATTGATCCGTTCTGCCTGTTCACCCCACCAATTTAGCCGCGACCGACTCAGGAGCCACGCATCTTGTGGCCCCCAACGATAAAAATAGGTGATATCTGCGGCTAGTTGCTGCCACTGTTGGAGGGGGCATAGACCAAAAAACTGGTCAAAAACTCCCGGCAGATATTGAAATCACTGATCGCCATTTTTTTCAATACCGTTTCAGGGATTCCCGACACTAAGGCAATCAGTAATCTCATAGCGGGTAAAATGCTGTGACTGTTTTTACTTTGCGCCTCATAAAATTGCTCAACCTCAATCAGGGCAGGTTCGCGCAAATGAATTTCTTCGTAAACTTCTTTGCCGCCGTTGCTTTCAATCGGTTTGCTCAACTGGACTATTTTGGTCTTTTCCACGTTAACTCCTTAGTTTTCTGTCACTGAAATGCCTTCCCAACGAACTTCGAACTCCGCATCTTCGCTGCGCACTTCCTGCGTGTTTACGGTCCACATGCCTTCACCAATAATGGTCTTGCCGTTCGCCAGTTCGGCCACAATGGTCACGTTGGTCTGGTTGTTAAAATCCGCGACGGTCGTCCCGCCGCTGTCACGCACCCGGCAGGAAATAAAGCACGGACTGGGTTTTTCTTTGTACCCGTGCACGTAATCCATCCCGGTTAAGGTCTCGCGGGTGACAGATGAGGGGCTGTAGGTAAAGTCCCCCACCACCATAATACTGACACCATCCACCGTGACATAGGCTGTCCCCGCCAGCCTTCTCGTTGTGTTTCCCATGAGGTTTCCTTATGACGTCGGTTGCAGACGGAATTGATTCAGAAGCGCGAAGACACGCAACTGGTTGATCAGCGTGCCGGTCCAGAGGACATCCAGCCGGTTAGGGTTATGGGCGTTAACCTCGACCTTTAAGCCGGCGGCAAACGCCTTGGCATCCTGTACGTAACCGTTAAATTCCAGTGTCTTGTATTGGGCGATCAGTTCTGCCCGCACAATATTGGGGGTCACAATGGCCGAGCCGGGCGCAAAGCGGGTCCCGTCTTTCGCCAGTTTCATCCGCCCCAGTTTTGAGGTGATTTGCGTACGGATATAACGCGAGACGTACATCAGCAAAAACAGTGTTTCTATCTGAAGGTAGCTGTCGTCATTATCACCGTACGGGTTTTTCTGGTAGGTGCTGATCAGGTTCTCTATCTGTACCGTGCCGTCATCCGCCACTGTGAAGGTGGAAATTCCACTGTGCAACAGGTTATTGCGATCAATCAGGTCGAGCTGATTCTCAGCCGCCGGGGATAACACACCCGCTACCGGTAAGGTTTGTAATGGTCTGCCCGGATCATTTCTCAGACTCGGTGCAGCCGCACCGGTGATGGCCGCGGCCCAAACGTAGTCGGGGGTCGGGGATTTCGTGACCCCTAACAGGGTTTCGTGTTGATTGTTTCGGCGCTCGCCCATATCCGCCAGTTCGCCATACACACCACTGACCACACTGAACACGTGACCGTACAATTGCTGCTCCCATGACCAGCGTCCGCCGGTATCGGACAAAAAGGCCTTGAGTTCATCCAGTGAAACCGTATCGGTGTACGGGTTGACGATAAAATCAAAGGCCCGGTCACTGAGGTTGGCGAGACTGCTTTTTAATTCCGGTGCACCTGCGCCGCCTGTCATTTGAGTGATACGTAACTCCATGCCTGCCGGGGTTTCTTCACCACCGGCTTGCCCCCGGTAGTTAAGGCTGATATCAATACCATTGCCGTGAGCACCTTTGTTTTTTGCGGTCAATGTCACTGTGTGATCCGTTGCCATTGCCGTGACAGGCAGGGTAATTCTGCGGTTAATGGCCGCCGCCAGTGACGCCGCAATCTGCGTCAATTTATCGGTCGCCATCACGGTCACCTGCACACGCTGCCCGGCGATATACAGGGAAATCACCCCGGCGCGGGTCGGCAGGGATACTATTTCTACTATCCCTTTGGCGGTCAGCAGGTTATCGCTGTCTTTCAGGGGTAACGCCCACAGTTCCGCCGCAGGATCATTCGCCAGATACGCGGCGGTCATGCCATGCAGCAGGGAACCATGACCAAACTGGGAAGCCGCCTGTTCGGCGGAAGAAATGCGCACCGGAATATCGGGGGACGCAATGGCCTTATCCAGCATCTGACCGAGGATCAGCGAGCGTTGGGTTGCTGTGGCACTGTTTGCCATTGAGTTATCGAATTCCACAAAAAACAGCGGCGTTCTGAGATTATTGGGAATACGGGAAAAAGGGATAGCCATTATTCAGTCTCCTGCGCACCTTTTTTGGCGAGTTTGGTTTCAGTTACGGGCTGACAGAGTTCAACGTCACCGTCTCTTACACGACGATGCCAAAACAGCGTGTCGGGGACTTCTGTACAACCTTCAGGCAAATGCGTGCCTTTAGCCGGATCGCGCACACTGCGCCCGGCAACGGGTTTGACAAACATAGTGATTACTCCAGATTAATGCGGATATGAGGTTCGGGGGTGTGTTCCGGCATCGCAATAGTGACGTCAATGCCCTCCAGCGGGTTGGCTTCAATCGGGTAAAAGTCCTCCGGGCCCTGATAGTATTCAATGTCAATATCCATCAGAAGCTGAGCCAAATGCCCTTCCCCACTGGCGTCAATATCAATCTGTGACCGGATTTCCGCAAATTGCTGTATTTCCTTCGTGAGTGCATAACTGTTTATTACAGCGCGTTCGATTTGTTCCCGCAAAGCCTCCAGTGCCAGTTCGGCCTGCTCCGCGCCGTTTCCCGACTCACTGTCAAATGCCTCCAGGCGCCCGGTGACTCTGACCGTTGTTATGGTGTCAAACTGCGGCGCATTACGGCCATGTGACTTTTTATGATCAAACGGGGTTTGTACCAGTATGCACGGATAATCATCACTCCGTGTTGACCAGTCGCGCGGGGAATAGACACGGGATTGCGCATCTGTCTTTCCTGTCAACGCCTGAACCACCAGGTGACGCACGGTTGATGCGTTCATTATTTCACCTTATTGAGTTGTAAGTGCGTACCGCCGTGACTGTCCGGCTGTACATCGCTTACAATGAATTCGGTATTGACGCGGTACACAAACACCCTGTCACCCTGTTTGGGGGGCGCGTTGAATACGGCATCACGGACTCCCAACAGGGGTTTAGTGGTATTGATGTCGCTGTCCCCGTCAAGGGATCCCACCTGTTGGGTATAGGCGCGATCAAACACGCCCATAATGTCGTAAGACTCGCCATGCTTAGGCCGCCAGTTCACCCGCTCAGCAAATTGTTTATGCAGCGGGGCCAGTAAGTGCTTATCCCAGTCAATCGGCATGCGTCCCCCGCTGAATATTAATCCCGCCCTGAACGGTCACGGGATTGCTGGACAAAAGTTGCGCTCTCAGGTCATCCAGTCTCATGATAACGCCCAGCTGAATCAGGCGGCTGGCATCATCACCGAAAACTTCAATCACGGTATTTTCCGGGTAATCAGTCCCGTTATGCCGGACAGTGTGACCTTTAGCAACGACAAATTCGGGCGTGTTTTCGCCTGTTGTTTTCTCATTTTCATCACCGGAATATTGTTGGGGTTCAGTGCGCGTCTGCAATTTTTGAGCGTCTGTTTCGACCTGCAATTCGGGCGGTAATCCGCCCGGTTCCTGCTGTGTTTTCTTTGCCATATCACACCACCATTGCGCACAATGCCGCGTTCACCCGGCTTGGAATCACCAGCGGCGCAGACTGCATCAGTAAATAACGCTGTGCCGGATCTTCCTGCAACCAGGATTTCGGGGCATACGCCATCGGACCATAATTGAATGCCGGATCTTTAATCGCCCCAAAGGCACGTGTTCCCATCAAATCTGCGCCCGACATCAACACGGCGCCATCCGGTATCATGGGTTTTTCAACGTTATCCAGATCATCAATAAACCAGTCGTTATACAGCCACAGGTCGTAATTCCCCCAACGCCCTTTGTAAACAGCACCCGTAGCCACACGGGGGGCAATATCAACCTGCCTGTCAGCAGGATTGAGGGCCGGATAAATTATTGCGCCTTTCTCAATCGATGTGTCCTTACAAAAGGCCTGCCAGGATTTGTTGGTGAAAACGATATCCGTGGGGGCAGAACCGGTGATCCTGAGGATACGTAACCCCCACTCTTCGATATCTTCGGCGGGTTTAGTGTTGGTTTTTCCCGCATCC
Source organism: Xenorhabdus indica (assembly GCF_014467235.1). Taxonomy (GTDB): domain Bacteria; phylum Pseudomonadota; class Gammaproteobacteria; order Enterobacterales; family Enterobacteriaceae; genus Xenorhabdus; species Xenorhabdus indica. Next base: position 50,630 of record NZ_NKHP01000025.1, read on the forward strand.
ACCTTCAGCGGCCATTTGTCACTGCCGCTCAGGGTAACCGTGAGTTCCGAAGAACGGCCAAAATCAATTACCGCTGTTGGGAAGCCTGTCCCTGCAACGGTGATTTTACCAAAAACCATCGCATTGGCCGCCATCCATTCCTGACGGCGGTTAATCATGTCGACCTGGTCAGCCATTTCAAATTGCAGGTTTACCATTTCACGCTCACCGGCGCTGAGTTCCCCACCGATACGTTCCCCAATCTGACGGCGAACCGGTTTAAATAAGTCGGGGGCGCGCTTGTCCTTGATATAAGCGGGCTTAAAGCTGTTGGTCTGGTAGGTACGGCTTTCGACCAGTTTTCCAGCCACCAACGGCGAGACAAACGGTGACATACGGCGCTTGCCGATATCTACGTCAATGGATACTTCCTCTTTGTCTTCGGTGATAACGTTGGGAAAGAAGCGGTCCAGTAACCAGTTTTGACTGGTGATCAGATTAGGTACTAAACCAACCAGTACGTTAGTATCGTAAATATTCATGCAGTTTCTCTACAGTAAGGCCAGCGACATCATCGCCAGCCTGAAAATGAAAACGAGCGCAGCCCTGCCAGATAACGGCATCAGGTGCAGTCAGAAAAAGGAGGGGGGTTTAAAAGCCCGGCGTGCTGTCTTTCAGGAAAATACTGAAAGATCGCAGGGCAGTTTTGAGTTCGGCTAATGTCCAGCTCTTATCAAAGATAATCCGGTGCGCATTAAATTCCCCCATCAGGTACACACCTGCGGTCTGGCTGCTGACGGTGGTATCTACCGTATCCACCAGAATAGCGGCGGGTTTCTCGCTGCCATCGGTCGCGGTTTTCACGCTCAACACATATTCCCCGGATTTGTTCATGCCAAGTACGGTGCCGCGCTTCAATACACCGAATTTAGCCATCGTCACGGTATCGGTGACTACCTGTAACTGGCCGGCAATGAGCTGATCAGGAATAAACATGCTCGACGTCATGCCGGGGGCGAAAGGGTTAGGACCTATATTCTCCATTATTGCTTACCTTTTACTCGGTTATACAACGCGGTCGCCGCAGCGATCGCAGCCTCGGCGCTGCCCGCTGCCGGAGCCTGAGCGTCCGGGCCTAACCGCACCTGTTTTTCGTTACGCATCCGTTCATCCAATGACAACCTGGATTTTGCCGGTGACGGGGTGACTAATCCCATGACTGACAACGTGTTAATGGCTTCACGCACGGACAAGCTGGTGTTAAAGGCTAAATGTGCCGCCATATCAGGACGGCCCGCCGCATATTTGCTGCCAAAGATGTTGGCACAACGTTTGCGTTCGGCGCGGCGGCCTTTTTTGACGTCCTCGTTCTCATCGGCGTCAGCATCATCTTTATCCTCTTCCGCATCCGGATCGTCATCATCGCCTTCTGACTTCGCCTTCTTGGCTTTTTTCGCTTTTTTACCTTCCTTTTTGCCGTCCTGCTCTTCGGCGTCTTCACGATTTTCATCGTCTTCCGCGTTTTCGTCACGCTCCTCTTCCTCGGCGTGACGGCCTTTTGCTTTACCGGCTTTTTCGTCTTCCTCATGCTCATCAGAGGCGCGCGCTTTGATTCCTAACAAATGGGCAAATTTATACATCGTTAAATCACTCCAGATTTTTTCATTAGTGTTTGAAATGCGACATCCGGGGAAGCGACTTCATCCGCTAACCCAATCTGTACGCCCTCATCTGCCAGATAACAGGCAGCTTGTGTATTGCGGATGTTCTCTTCCGAGAGTCCGCGGTTACGGGAAACAGTGCGGACAAAAAGACGCCCCATTTCATCAACATCATGTTGGATAGCGGATTTCGCCTCCTTGCTCATCGGTACATAAGGATTACCTTCTGCCTTGCGCTCCCCGTAAGTGATGATGGTCACTTTCAGGCCGTCTTCTTTAATGCGCTGCGACCAGTCACAGTGAATCACAATCACCCCGATCGAACCGACGCCACCCGTGCGCGGCACAGTGATTTTGTCGGCTGCACTGGCAATCGCATACGCGGCAGAATAGGCATACTCACTCAGAATAGCGTGAATGGGTTTCTCTCCCCGTGACTGATAAATCAGGTCTGCCAAATCAAAGCAACCGGCCACTTCACCGCCGGGGGAATCGATATCAAGGCAAATTCCTTTCACTTCCGGGTCATTGAGTGCCGTCAGAAACGCCTGACGAATGCCGTCATAACCCGTCATGCCACTGTAAGGCCGTAGTGTGCCCAGTTTTTGTACCAATGTACCCTGCACCGGAATAACAGCAATGCCCTCTAAGACGTCATAGCCGTTGTCAGATTTACCCTCACGGGTGAAACTGTCATCGTCATCCCAATACATGCCCGCCTGAACCTGCGTAATACCAAAGCGGTCAGTCAGCGCTGCCATCACTACCTCGGCTTTGCGCGGGTGTATCGCCAGCGGTACATTAAACAACCGTTGCGCCAGATGCGGTAAATTCATGGGGATACCTCCTTTTTACCATCGGCAGTCAGACGGGATTGCACCCAGCTCGGCAACGGTAATCCGCGCGCCTGACGCGCCTCTATTTCGTGCGCCTGCTGATCCATAAATTCTTCCCAGTCTCCGCCTGCGTTTTCCGCAATTTCGATTTCCAGTGTGGACAGTCCAGCTTCCAGCCCCATAATCGCCCCTTCTTTTTCAGCCACAGGATCCACCCATCCCCGCCCCGGACCAATCCAGCGGGCACGGCAATACGCAGCCCGTGCGTCCAGAAAATCCGGGGCATCTTTGGGTAAGGGCAATTCTTCGGTCTCGTGAAGTTCCTCGACAAAGGCACTTAATATCGGCTGGGCGAATCCCACTGAAAAATCATCCCGCCGCCGAGTCAGCGTCTTCCATGCCTCCAGCATCGCTGCACGGGCAGAGCTGTAGTTCACATCTGACCAGTCCTGTGTGACCTGCTGGGGTGATAATCCGGTTGCCGAAGAAATATTGCGCAGCACGGCACTTTCGAATATCTCAAAATTGCTGTGTGGCCGCGCGGCATTCACCGTGTTGATTTTCTCACCCGGATACAAAATTGGCATACGCGCCCCATTTTGCAGGGATAACCGGCGTTCATGATGAAATTCCACCCGGCCGCTTTGGTAATAACCCAGATTCGGATCATCACTCATGCCGGTATCCCCCAATGCCGCCTCCACCATCGCCGGGTCATACGGTGATTCGATATAGGCGGCAAAGATGGAATTTAAGATAGCGGACTCCAGTTCACTCTGATCGTATTTAATCAGCATTTTCAGGCGCTGAACAATCGGGGTTAACATGCCATTACCCCGGTGTTGTGCCCCCCGATCATAGTCATAATCGTGTACCACATGCGGACGGCCCCACGCGGTTTCACGGGGAATGCGTTCCCACGTCATGGTTTTTTTGCCGCTGTACCAGTCGCCGATATGCGCTTCCCGGATATGGTAAGCAATGGGGGCGCCATCGCTGTCTATCTCGACGCCGCCGCGAACATACTCTAAATCGGCACGTTCCTGTGGATTACTGAGGCGGTCAGGATCCACTATCTGGACGGTGGTTGCATAACGTCCGCGGCCTTTACCTAACCGGTCAGTCCGGTATTGCAGCACCGCTAAAGCATCGCCGTCGATTAACTTGTGACGGAAAGCCAGCCGCATCATCTGCGAGACAGTTTGTTTGCGTTCCACATCACAGTAACGCCCCGGATCATCGGCCCATGAACGCCAGTGGGCTTCAATGACTTTGCGGTACTCTGCGGCCCATGTCACATCAAAGGCGTTATTCCCCGTCAGTAACGCCAGCATCCGGTAATCGGGTTTCAGGATGGGACGAAAGCTAGCCCCGATAGCGTTATCTAATACGCGGGTGATAGACCCTGCGGCCCAGCCATCATTACGGGCCAGATCACGTACCCGTGACACAATGCGGTCGCGGTAAATATTGATTTCATTATCCGGTGACCCTAATGCCGGTTGCCAGTTCGCCAGCTGATCACTGAACGAATCTGCCGCATCATAGGGAACCCGGCTGCCGCCCGTCAGCATCGAATAACGCGGGCGGGAAGGTGCTAACGGTTTGCCATCCGGCCCCAATATTTGAACTGTCATCAGAATCTAAACCTCGCAGGGCGGCGTGTACTGATACCTAACTGCCCCTGTATCATCTGGATCAGCGCCAGTAAGTGCCCTAAATCCGTCTGTTGGTAGGACACTGACCGCGTGCCGTCGCCCTGAGAATAGGAAAACGACACGCCTTTGCTACCGGTGGCTAAATCAATGTAAGCGGCTTGCGCAGTTTCCAACGCAGCCAAAAGCTGCTCGCGGCTCATGCCTGCCAGCAAGCTGGTATTGCGATTAAGCATAATTTTTTCCTAGGGCAACAGTTGTGAGATGGGTTTGCGTGTCTGCGGTTTATCCGGTTCCTGAATCACCACACCGGGGTATTGCAGGTTGATTTTAGTTTCCGGCTCTTCGGGCGGAGGTTGCAGCCTGCCGGGGTTGGCTTCAATCGCATTCGCCAGCAAATTGAGTTTCAGACCCAGATACAACAGACCACATAACGCCGCGTAGCTGTAGACCCGGCAATCCAGCGCCTCGTTGGCACGACCGGGGATCTGCTCCCAGATACGGTAACGCTGACCGCCTGAAATCTTAATCACCGAGCGTTCAGCCAGTAACTGACTAAAATAATTTAACTCACGGTCAACCGGGAAATGCATATACGCCGGAGCCGGTTCGCCCGCGTCGGGCGGCTCAATATGCAGCCGGGCACGGATTGCATCTTTGGCCGCATTGACGCCAATAATAATCGGTTTGAAACTGGATTTACTGCGGGGCGTTGGGCGTTTAGTCGGCCAAATTGGTGAGCGCGCACCGCCCCGTGCCGACTCCCCTTTAATCGCCCAAATCCGCCTGCCTAGCCGTTCGCGGGCAAAATCATACACCCGCTGGGTATGGTGACCGCCGGAATCCATGCAGGCCGCCATAATGGTAAATCCGTAACCATCGGCACGCCGCCAGATCTGCTTTAAGTAAGCATCCAGACGACGCCATGGCTCATCCGTTTCTAAATCGCCTTCAATGACATCATGAGCAATCGACCAGCTTTCTTCATTACGTCCCCAGCCAACCACTTCAATCTCAAAACGGCCGTCCTGAGTATCAATGCCGGCAGTGAGCAACGCCACACCATCCGGGACTTCCGCCGCCCAGACTTCGCAACGTTCCAGCAGCTTACGTTCACTGAGGGCTTTTTCCCCCCGATCTTCATAAGGTTCACCGAGGACAAGGTTAATAAAGGTCTGGCGCATCAGGGGGTCATCTTTCACCCGTAACCATTCCGCCACCAGATTTTTCCATGCGGCATTGGGAAACAGGCTATAGCCTGCCCAGATATGAAAGCCCGCATGACCCCGGAACGGCTGACTGGCCCGCCATTCACCCCGCTTAATCATGCCGGGCTTATCGCTGTCCTGAATCACACAACCATGATGCCGGCAGACGTAATAGGCGGTTTCGGGCAACCCGTTGTTGTGTTCGTCTTTTTCCCACTTGATGCCATAAGGGGTCTCAGGCCCGCCCCATTCCAGCACCTGATACTCATTACAATGCGGACAGGGCACGTAGTAGTAACGCTGGTCACTGTCCTTAAAGGCTTTTTCTATCCGGCTGGTTTCTTTAACAGTGGGGGTTGACCCCAGCACAATCTTACGGTTCCAGAACGTCTCAGAGCGTTTGATACCCAATGCTATCTGATCACCTTCCGCCCCTGCACCGCCCGAAGGGTAGCCGTCCACTTCATCAAACAGGATGATGCGGCAGGTGATACGACGGAATCCGCCTGGCGAGTTTGCCCCGACCAGTGTCAGGTTCGCCCCGTTGGAAAAGGTCTTTTTCAGAATAGTCTGGTTTGAATCTTTGGCTTTCGCTTCACCCGCAATCGCTTTTAATTCCGGGGTGTCGCGCAACATCGGGGCGATTTCGGTTTTACTGTAGTCTTCCGCATCTTCCACGCGGGGCTGTACAACTAATATCGGAGCCGGGTCATGCGACAGGTAATAGCCAATCACATGATCCAGTATTTTGGTATAGCCCACACGGGCAGACTTCATGACCGACACTTGCGTCACTCGTGGGTCAGTAATCGCATCCATGATGCCGTCCTGGTATTTGAACGAACGGAATTTGCCCGTTTGAGCGCTGTTCTCTTTGGATAAAACAGCGTATTTGTTCGCCCACTCACTTAACGATAAAGGTTCTGGAGGTCTGGTATCTGTGCGTTTATGAACCAGTGCACGGGTGAATTGATGCCATGCATTATCCCCCCTGTTCACTGTGATCAAGGCTTAATTCCTCCATTGCCTCATAGATGATTTCCTGCAACGCAGCCACAAATTCAGCATCCGTTGATGTGGTTGCCAATGCTCTCAGCCGGGGGCCGTGCTCAGGGGCTATAGCAATCAGGCGCGTTCGCATCCTTGAGTATTCTTCACCGACCTTGTTCACCATATCCCGCCACGGCAATACTTGTCCTGATTTCAGGTCATATTCATGTTGGGTCAGCAGCGCCAGATAGTTTTCCTTCATAGTCCGGGCTTCATCCAGTGACATGGTTGCGCCGCGTTCCGTGAGAATACGCTCAACGATTTTTGCCGGGGAATCGGGTTTAGGTGTGTTACCTGATATGTTACCCACTTTGTTACCCTGGCTGTTACCTTGCTTGTTACCTTTGGACTTTTTTTCATTCCGGGTAACAGTTTTCCGGTAACGTTCGATATTGGCATTTGATGCTTCAACATCAATGTCGTCACCGTCCATAACCAGCCGGCCACGGGCTTTCCACGTCGTGACAGTCTTGCGGCTGACCCCATGTAATTTGGCAAATTCTGACTGGTTCATCTGTTACCTCGGTGTTACCTGTTACCCAAATTTCAAAAACTCATAGCTAGTGAAAAACCGCGGCGCGCAATGCCCTTGATTTATAAAGACTTTAGGAAGGACCCAAGAATATTTGTCTGTATTAGCTCCTTTCTGTTCATGGCAATCAGACGATCAATCTCTTCCGCACTCATCACTGTTACACTGCATTGAATGGCAGCACTAATCTGTTTATGTAAGTCCTGGGCCATCAATGCAGCCATGATGGGATCTGGAATAAGTTCTAATTTCTCAAATTTCTCATGTACTTTATTAATAATATTTTCAACTTCACTTTTTGTAGGCATTATCACATCTGAAAGTAATTCGCATTTCATAAGATCTCACCTTTCTCCTGTCTTATTTACTTCGCTGTTCGCATTGCTTCACTCAATGCTCTATTAATAGCCGATGGCATTAAAGCCTGAGCCATTTGTTGTGCACGCTCCTGATAGCCAAGCACAGGTTCAACGGGTAACGCATCACCGAACCGAATAAGCAGTTTTGGCGGTCTTTGTTTCACTCTCGGTCTGCGTGTGCCATTAGGTGATCGTTTCAATCGGCGTTTACCTTTCTTTACCTTCTTGGCTTTCTTGCGTTGCCATACACCATTAACGTCATTCCCGTATCGCGTTGAGACTTCACCAATGAAGATGTCATCTTTCCCTTTCAACTGATTCAGCTTATTACGAGGTAAGTTACCGTATTTGTTTAGCTTGATGTTCTTGGGGTTGAGCAAAGCAGCGCCATTCAGCTTATGCATGCCACCTATCTCAAACGGTTCCAGGTAGCTGGCAGCCGTTGGTAATACAAACACTTTCGCCGTTAGATCGTTCTTGCGTGCGCCTTTACTTCTGACCGCTTTAACCGTGAAGGGCGTCGGGTTTTCCAACTTACGCTCAAAAGCAACTTTCTGGGCTTTCTCTATCTTGCGTGCGACCTCGGTAAGCGCCTGAGCTGCTGCAAAGGGGATTTGCTTTCGTATCTTTGCCAGTTGGTTAGTAAGATCGTTGAGGTTAGCCATTTTATTTCCCTATTATAAAATTCATTAATATGTGTATCATTAGGGTTACAATATTTGACTCACCTATCATGAATTCACTAATAAAAGGAGTTCACATGAAAAAATTAGCCGCCCTATTGGTCGCCATGTCACTACTTCCGTTTGGCGCTTATGCTAAAGCTAAGGTCGATGTTTCTAAAATTTATGGGAACATTAAAGTCGTTAATTCGGGGGCAGACTATAAGGTCAAGATTGTTAACTCATCACCTGATCTGAAAGTTAAAGTCGTCACAAGTTCCGCAAACTCTCCGGGCAAATGGCGAATGGTGACTGCATCACCAGATTATAAAATCCAGTTCGTAAACTCATTCCCGGACTTTACTATCAAATACGTAGACTCGTTTCCCGGTCCAACTAAGTGATTCATTTGCAGACGGGTATCTCTTCACTCATTAACATGGAATAGCCCTCGATAAGAGGGCTAGGCGATGGAAACAAAACCACCTCATTTAGCATAATCAACTGCGCTGGTTGATATAACCCCGACAATTTTTGCACGGTGGTTATATAAAATGCTGAAAAAACATTCAGAATGTCACTTGTCGTCCAATATTCCATTATCGGACTTTGACTACATAGCAATCACGACTCAATGAACCATGATGGCAATGTAAGCCGTCTCTCCGGCTGTCACATCTCTTCGTCTGCCTACAGCGGATGTTGCTGATAATGACCCGTAGTAGCACACGGTGGCATGGGTTATTTTTGATTCTGTCTGTACGCTCGATGTTAAGGTGACATGTCATAGCTCATACCGGCAGACGGCGATAACCCGACGCAAATAAAAATGCCACCAGCCCGTGTGCGCTGGGTACGCGGTAGGAACGGGTGGCAGCATGGGTTATTCCTGTAACCACTCAGGGAATGGATATAAGAATAAAAGGCCTGCTTTTAACCACATCAGGCGAGGTGGCTTCCTGCTTTCCACAGTCAAGGAAAACTGATAAATTGGTTATTCCACAGCCAAAATAAGGAGTTAACTAATGTCAGTAAGTTATGATGCTCGTGCACTTGCTGTTGAATACCTACGCAGAAATAAAGAGGAACTATCAGCGGATGAATATTTAGTAAAAATGCTTGAGATCGAAAAGGCTTATTCAACCTATCTGGAAGAGAGTGAATCTCAAAAAATGCTAGATACTTGGGCTACTTTGGGCCGCGAATCATAAAGGTCATACCTTTTATAATAGCCTCGGCGGTGGTTTCTGCCGCCGATATGACATCTTCTCGACTGACTCTTGCTATAACCTTATGTTTAACCACCTCGGTAACCGCGTGCTTGACGGTTTCCATAATAGTATTAGCAGCGTGAATATCGGTTTCTTTACCTAAAACGCTGACATGGTTTTTTGGTGTGTTATCGACATCAGCAATAGCACCATGAATGACTGTTATTTTTTCTTTCATTTTGTCACCTTATAACATTCAGTTTTAATGTAATCCTGCAAGTACTTAGTCTGTCGTTCGTTCTCTGCCATCATTTCTCTGAGGCGGTAATAATCTTGTCGAGCTGGTTCGGTA
>NZ_NKHP01000026.1:0-55264 GCF_014467235.1 Xenorhabdus indica
ACACATTGCCCTTCAGGGTTGCATTTGGGCCAGACATATAAAGACTGGCGTTGCCAAGTTCCACATCGCCATTAATAGTGCCTGAATTAGAAATACCATGAGTAATGGTGCCTTTATTATTAATAGAAAACTTATCTCCGCGTATCACGCCTCCAGACGCATTCGTGATGGTATCAACAACGCCTTTAGCGTCGATAGAAATTCCATTTCGCTTTCCATATAGCAAGGAAGCATTGGTAATCTGTTTTATCCTGGACGGCCTCATGCTGGAACCATCCAGTAGAGCCTCGCCTTGCCCGGCGACCTGAATTGCGTCCTGCTCAACTGTGATCCCTTTACTTCCAGAGCGATTATTGAGGTTTCCGAGCCGTCCTCCATTTTGAACCAGAACACCATGCTTGGGGCCAGTCACTGTTCCATCATTATTAAAAGTATCGACATTACTGCCAGCATCAATAACAAATGTTGCGAGATTAGAGCTGATATTATCCTTCAGAGATGTCAATATGCCACTATTATCAAGAGTCTTAAGTGTTGAAGATATAACAGTTATCCCATCAATCGATCCGCGATTTAGGAGGGTATCTACGTATCCATATGGACCATTATTGGAGCCAATCGCTTCTTTGATCATTATTGCATTAAATGAATTAGGATTATTATTAGCTGTGATTGAGCCATAATTATCCAGCGTATTTATTCGACCAGAAACCCATACGGCACCGCTCACTCCACTTATGGTTCCATTATTAAGCAACCGCCCAACAGAACCATTGGCAGTTACCGTGACCCCACTGGTTCCCTGCAAAAAACCATTATTTTCAATGCTAGTAACGGAAATTTTTTTTTCCAGAATATGGTTAGTACCGATATTGACCGCACTGTATTTCAGATCGTAGATATCGTTGACGTCATTCCCTTGAGGAACATCAATTGATACGTCCTTCTTGATAGTAAGATTTTCGCCTGATGAGAGATTACAAGAGGTTGTCTCATTTTGAGAGATAGTGGTATTTGTATTCGACGAACCGCATGATGATGAATCCGCGATTGCATCAACGCTTATTCCAGGAAAGAAAAATAAAGCCACTCTAAGAGTTATTGGGAATACTGAATGTCTGTATATCTTCATAAGAGGAATCCCTAAATAACCTGATTTTCATTTAAATAATTAAGTAGAGCCTACTAGATTCATTATTACTGTAGAATATATTTACCATATCGTCGATTATTCCAACTAAAATTTGATATTAATGATTGTATTAAAGTGGTTACTGGTGAAGATCATAGAGGATCTTGAATTCAGGTCTTTGTAATAATATACTTCTTTATCTTGTTTTTTAAGATGATTATCTTGCAAAAATGTAATTTTTTGTTTGATATAAAGAAGATCATCATTAATAAACCAATTTTTAAACTTTAATAGTAAACTATGTGTAAAGAGCAATGTTTATATTTTAAGGATAAAGATTCGGATTTATAACATTGCCTTTGTCACCTGAAAATTAGATTTAAATAATTTTTTAAAGGGTAAATATCCATTTTTTGTTGTTAATAAATATAACAACCGTGAGATTTAAGTGAGGAAAAAATTATTATGAAATACATTTAATAGTTTAATTTATGGTTTGGCACTTCGATTTTTTAGTTTATATGTAATTTTTTGTTCTTCAAGTGAAATTAATGTTATTGGTAGTAAATATATATGGTAGTCGGTGCCGATATGTTATGTAATAACAGTGTAGTCAAATACTCGAGTATATCCATTAGAAATAATTTCTAAGTTTATATAAAAACGCTTTTATTCTTTAGAAGACATTTTTTGTGGGGTGATTTTAAAGCACTGACGACCATTAATTGCCAGTGTAAGATTTTTATCGTTGTAACGCTACCTTATGGTAGCCAATCAATGTTCTGGCAATCTGAGAGGAACGCCTTTGGGTGACTACACCATCTGCCAGACCTGAAAAGGCAGACAGTAAATACTCTGGGTAAACCCGTTTATTCTTTGAAAACGGGGATCACTAAAGCGATTAAGAAACATTCAACTAAAGTTCATCAAAGTAGATGAACCCTTTCAAACGTGTTGGTTGATGTAATGCGTCTTTTGTAAATACGTCGAGAGCTTCGCGACCTTTACCAGCGTCGATATAACGGTATGCCATTTGAAACATTTGGCATCTTCGTTATCTTCGAGTCACGGTATTGGGAGCGAAAAGATGAGCGGCGTCACTTGAGTAAAAGCATAGCGATTACCAAGTGACGCCGCCAGGCGTAAAACTTCCAGACCGTATTACAACTAACGTTACGACATCTTTTTAAACGGTTTTACCAAATGAAGACAACAGTTCAACAGTTGGTATGTTTCAAAAACGTTGTAAGAGATCGTTTTAAATAATTCATAAAGCGCCCGCCGCGCGGTGGGTATTTCTGGCTTTTGAAGGGATCAGCACCTTTGAATTTCTCAAGAACATAAAATGGTGACAGGAATATAATCTTACCACCATGAGCTGTTGAGTTTATTGGGCTCACAATATAAAGCGGTTTATTCCTGAATTAGGTGCGGAATGACGGATTATTTGACATTGAACCTATCACTGATGTTATCGCGTCATTTCACAGATCACTGATATAAAAAGAGAGTAATTGTTCACATAAAATGGCGGTATTTGCAGTGAACTCACGCTATCTTATTCCCGTCTTTCAACACCAACCCTTTGGGATATCGGTATACCCAAATATACTAATAAGGCGCTAATTATGACTAATCCATTACTAGAATCTTCTGGACTACCCAAATTTGCTTCTATTAAAGCAGAACATGTTGTACCAGCTGTAAAGGAAAGGTTAGCCAACTATCGTCAGGTGATTGAGAAAGTACTGACCGAAAATTCCCCATTTACCTGGGATAATTTGTGCCAACCAATCTCCGAAGCGAAAAATCAATTTGGACGTGTCTGGTCTCCAGTCAAACACCTCAATGCCGTCAAGAATAGCCCGGAATTCCGGGTAGCTTATGAGCAGTGCCTCCGCATGGTTGCCGAGTTCGATACTTGGATGGGACAACACAAAGGATTATATCAGGCGTATAAATCACTGAAAGAAAATCCGGCATTCAGGGAGCTACCCCAATCGCAGCGCAAAGCCATTGAAGATACGCTGCTTGATTTTACATTGTCCGGTGTTGCCTTGCCGGAAGAGAAACAAAAACGCTACGGTGAGATCACAGCCCGTTTATCTGAACTGAGTTCCCAGTTTGGCAATAATGTATTGGATGCCACCATGGGGTGGACTAAGCTCATCACTGACGAATGCGATCTGTCGGGTTTACCTGAAAGCGCCCAAAATGCGGCCAAAGCCGCCGCCAAAGCGAAAGGGTTGGATGGCTGGTTACTGACACTGGATCCCCCCATTTATAATTCTGTCATAAGCTATGCTGATGACCGTGACCTGCGTGAAGAAATATATACTGCCTATATAACTCGTGCTTCTGAGCTAGGGCCAAATGCCTGCAAATGGGACAATACCTCGATTATGGAGGAAATTCTCGCTCTGCGTCATGAACGCGCTCTGCTATTAGGCTTTAAAAACTATGCCGAAAACTCTCTCGCTACCAAAATGGCGAAGACACCACAAGAAGTTCTGGATTTCTTAAACGATCTGGTCAACCGCGCCCATCGTCAGGGTGAAAGGGAGATGGAAGAACTTTGTGATTTTGCCTTCTCTCACTATTGGATTGATGATCTGGAAGGCTGGGATGTGAAGTACTACAGCGAAAAACAGAAACAGCATGATTTCTCTTTTGATGAAGAACAGCTACGTGCTTATTTCCCTGAACAACGCGCACTCAATGGGCTGTTTGAAGTTGTCCGCCGCATTTATGGTATTACCGCGAAAGAGCGCCATGATGTAGAAACCTGGCATCCTGATGTCCGCTTCTTTGACCTGTATGATGAAAAGCAGACATTACGCGGTAGCTGTTATCTGGATCTCTATGCCCGCGAAAATAAAAGAGGCGGAGCATGGAAGAGCAGCTATGTTGACAGAATGCGCCTTGCTTCCGGTGAGTTGCAGAAACCTGTCGTTTTTATTAACTGCAACTTCAATGGACCTGTAGGTGATAAACCCGCTCTGTTCACACACTCTGAAGTGAAAACGCTGTTCCATGAATTCGGACACGGTTTGCACTCCATGTTAACCCTGGTTGAAACCCTGGATGTTGCCGGCACTAACGGTGTACCGTGGGATGCTGTGGAATGTCCAAGTCAGTTTATGGAGAACTGGTGTTGGGAGCCAGAGGCATTGGCATTTATCTCTGGTCATTATGAAACCAAAGAGCCTCTGCCGAAAGAAATGCTGGATAATATGCTAGCAGCGAAGAATTTTCAGTCTGCTATGTCCGTACTGCGTCAGTTGAAGTTTGGTCTGTTTGATTTCCGCCTGCACGTTGAATATGACCCGGCAAAAGGCGCACAAATTCTGCCAATACTTCAATCAGTGGAAGAGCATGTTTCTGTGGTTCCAACACAAGATGATGATCGCTTCCCGCACTCGTTCAGCCATATTTTTAGCGGTGGCTATGCAGCAGGCTACTACAGCTACATGTGGGCAGATGTGCTGGCGGCGGACGCTTACTCCCGCTTCTCTGAGGAGGGCATTTTCAACCGCACAACCGGTCAATCGTTCCTTGATGATTATTTGACTCTTGGTGGTTCGATGGATCCAATGACGCTGTTTATTCGCTTCCGTGGCCGTAAACCATCACTGGATGCACTGCTGAAAAGACTTGGCATCACGGAATAATCATTTGTGTTAATTTGTTAAACTGCATGAATAAGGCGCTGATAACAGGGCCTTATTTCATTATCACTGCCCACCGGCATAAAAAGAACCTAATGATTCGCATATCGCCACACATCACAATACAATATCAGCATTGAACTCACGCTATCTTATCCCCATCTATCGTCAATAACCCATAATGGGATATCAAGCTGATCACAGCTTATACCCACAGACAAAAAAGGCTCTCATTATGATTAATCCGTTACTGATATCTTCAGTATTGCCTAAGTTCGCTGAGATTGAACCTAAACATGTGGTTCCTGCTGTAAAAGAAACGCTGGCGAACTACCGTCAAGTAGTTGAGAAGATTTTAACCGAGAACTCAATTTTCACCTGGGATAACCTGTGCCAACCACTTTCTGAAGCATCAGACAAGCTTTCCCGTATGTGGTCACCTGTCGGACATCTGAACGCCGTCAAAAATAGCCCAGAGCTTCGCGAAGCCTATGAGCAAAGCCTGCCCCTACTTTCCGAATTCAGTACTTGGCTTGGGCAACATAAAGGACTATATCAGGCTTATAAGTCGCTCAAAGAAAGCCATTCTTTTGAATCTCTGTCCCAGGCCCAGCGCAAATCTATTGCAGATACGCTGCGTGATTTTGAGTTAACAGGCATTGGCTTGCCAGAAGAGAAACAAAAACGCTACGGTGAAATCACCGCCCGTCTATCAGAGCTCGGTTCCCAATTCGGCAATAATGTGCTGGATGCCACCATGGGCTGGACGAAGCTCATTACCGATGAAAATGATCTGGCTGGTTTACCTGAAAGTGCCAAAACAGCAGCCAAAGCCGCCGCAGAAGCCAAAGATCAGGAAGGCTGGCTGTTGACGCTGAATATGCCAAGCTATCTTCCTGTCATGACTTATGCTGATAACCGCGAACTGCGTCAGGAAATGTATTATGCCTACACTACCCGCGCATCTGATCAAGGGCCTGATGCCGGAAAATGGGACAATAATGCCATTATGGCGGAAATGTTGGCATTACGTCATGAACTCGCTCAATTGCTAGGTTTCAAAAACTACGCCGAACACTCCCTTGCCACCAAAATGGCTAAAACACCTCAGCAGGTGCTGGATTTCCTAAATGATCTGGCTCATCGTGCTCATGGTCAAGGCAAAAAGGAACTGGAAGAGCTGACCGCCTTTGCCCGTTCACATTTTGGTGTTGATAAGCTGGAAGCATGGGATCTGACGTACTACAGCGAAAAACAGAAACAACATCATTTCTCCATTGATGATGAACAACTGCGTCCTTATTTCCCTGAACAACAGGTAATTGAAGGATTGTTTGAAGTTGTCCATCGTATTTATGGCATCACAGCTAAAGAGCGACACGATGTCGAAACCTGGCACCCTGATGTTCGCTTCTTTGAACTGTATGATGAAAAGCAGACATTGCGTGGCAGTTTCTATCTGGATCTCTACGCCCGTGAGCATAAGCGTGGCGGCGCATGGATGGACGACTGCGCTGGCAGGATGCGCCACGCTGCCGGTGAAATACAGAAACCTGTTGCTTACCTGACCTGTAATTTCAATAAACCAATTGGTGATAAACCTGCTCTGTTTACTCACGATGAAGTGATAACACTGTTCCATGAGTTTGGTCATGGCTTGCACCATATGCTGACCGAAATTGAAACACTGGATGTTTCCGGTATCAATGGTGTGCCGTGGGATGCGGTTGAGCAACCAAGCCAGTTTATGGAAAACTGGTGTTGGGAGCCGGAAGCACTGGCATTTATCTCCGGTCACTATGAGACTAAAGAACCTCTGCCACAAGAGATGCTGGATAACATGCTGGCAGCGAAAAACTATCAGGCCGCAATGTTTCTCCTGCGTCAGTTGGAGTTTGGTCTGTTTGATTTCCGTCTGTACTCTGAATATGATCCGGCAAAAGGGGCGCAAATCCTGCCAACCTTACAATCTGTGAAGAAACAGGTCGCTGTCGTTCCGTCACCAGAGTGGAACCGTTTTCCTAACTCTTTCAGCCATATATTCAATGGTGGTTATGCAGCAGGTTATTACAGCTATCTCTGGGCTGATGTGCTCGCAGCAGATGCTTACTCCCGTTTCTCTGAAGAAGGGATTTTCAATCGTACAACCGGTCAGTCGTTCCTTGACAATATCCTGTCCCGTGGCGGTTCAGAAGACCCAATGACGCTGTTTGTTCGCTTTCGTGGTCGCGAACCCAAACTGGATGCAATGCTGAAAAGCGTCGGTATCACTGGATAACTTGTGTGGAAATTCGCGTGAAGATTTGTTTAATCTGCGAACAAGGCGCTGATAACAGCGCCTTATCTCAGTTAGCTGAACGTTGGGGTCTGATACACGATGAAGATTCCACTATGGCTTTGGTATTGACTCCAGAACGGCTGGAACTGCGCAAGCGCGACGAACCCAAGCTAGGCGGGATTTATGTCGATTTCGTTGCTGGTACGATGGCGCATCGTCGCCGCTTCGGTGGCGGGCGTGGTGAAGCTGTTGCCAAAGCCGTTGGTATCAAGAAAGACTATTTACCCACAGTGGTTGATGCAACGGCAGGGCTAGGGCGTGATGCTTTTGTGCTGGCGGCAATCGGCTGCCATGTCAGAATGCTGGAACGCCATCCTGTCGTCGCGGCTTTATTAGAGGACGGGCTACAACGTGGATATCAGGATGAAGAAATTGGTGGCTGGCTGAAAGAGCGCATGACACTGATCCACACCTCAAGCATTACCGCATTGACGGATATCTCTCCACAGCCTGATGTGGTTTATCTTGATCCAATGTATCCACACCGACAAAAAAGCGCACTGGTAAAAAAAGAGATGCGCGTATTCCAGTCGCTGGTAGGTGCAGATGAAGATGCCGATGCACTATTAGCACCAGCCCGTGCACTGGCAAAACGCCGTGTTGTGGTGAAACGACCAGATTATGCAGAGCCATTAGCAGGGGTTAAAGCATCCGCAGCGATTACCACCAAAAATCACCGTTTTGATATTTATCCTTGTTGATCATATAACCTAATTAGTTGTTCTGACTAAGAAAAAAGACGCAGCCACAGCAGAAAAGCTAATGGCTGCCTTTCCGTTGAAACGTGTGATAATAACGGCAAAAACATCAAACTCAGCCATATTCTAACAATTAAGATTGGGTAAAATTGATTTTAATTACAATGTATTAAGTCACTTTACTGTATTACCACCAATCGCTTCTCATTAGATTATAAACCACCTGCTTGTAACTCAACTGTATGTAAATTGCTGTCAATTTGTTTATAGTTTGTATAGGTAATTATCTCTATACTCCAAAGGCCATCGCGAGTTTCAGCGTGGCATCTAATTCAAAAAAACAAGGAGATATCATGAGCAAATTACAACGTGAAATCGCAGAAAACAAAGCCCAGGTAACCAATTCAGACAAAAATAAAACACAGAGCAAAGAGCTCGTTGACAATCTGCTAGATACAGTTTCAGGTGGTTGGGTGAATGCCTTTGCAAACTGGAGCAAGGCATTGTAATGAGCATAAGTGCAATGGGAGGGAGCAGTTTCTCCCTCCTTTTTTCTTCATGGAGGGTGTGACAATGGCAATAGTAAAAAATGAGAAGATTAAGCATATTGAAATAATTCTAAAAATCAGTGAACGATGCAATATCAATTGTACTTACTGCTATGTATTCAACATGGGGAACACGCTGGCTGCCGATAGTACTCCAATCATATCTCTTGATAATGTAGCTGCGCTGAGAGGATTCTTTGAACGCTCTGTAATAGAAAACGAGATTGAAGTGATCCAGGTAGATTTTCACGGTGGTGAGCCACTGATGATGAAAAAAGAACGTTTCAACCGAATGTGCGAGATTCTCCGCGAGGGAAACTATGGCAGTTCTCGGCTAGTTTTGGCGTTACAGACTAATGGCATTCTGATTGATGATGAATGGATTGCGCTTTTTGAGAAACACCAAGTGCACGCAAGCATATCTATAGATGGCCCAAAACACATCAATGACCGACACCGGCTGGACCAAAAAGGAAAAAGTACTTACGAGGGAACAGTTAAGGGCTTACGCATGCTCCAGAATGCCTGGGCACAAGGGCGCATCCCGGTAGAACCAGGAATTCTTTCTGTGGCTAATGCTAAAGCGAATGGAGAGGAAATTTATCACCACTTCTCAAAGGAACTTAAATGTCAGCGTTTTGATTTCCTCATACCCGATGATCAGCATACTGATGGTATTGACGCGGAGGGCATTGGCCGATTCCTTAATGAGGCGCTTGATGCCTGGTTTGCTGACGGCCAGCCAAATATTTTTGTCAGGATCTTTAACACATACCTCGGTACGATGCTCAATAATCAGTTTAGCCGTGTTCTTGGCATCAGCGCTAATGTTGAATCTGCTTATGCTTTCACGGTAACTTCCGACGGCCTGCTTCGCATCGATGATACCTTACGCTCAACTTCGGATAAGATATTCAACTCCATTGGTCATGTCAGCAAGTTAACTCTCGCAAGCGTACTCGAATCATCTAATGTCAGAGAATATCTTTCGCTGAGCGACGAGTTACCTGACGCTTGTTGCGGCTGTATATGGAGTAAAGTCTGCCATGGTGGCCGACTGGTAAATCGTTTTTCTCAGACAAATCGTTTCCATAATAAAACCGTGTTCTGTCCATCCATGCGGCTTTTTCTCAGTCGCGCTGCATCACACTTGATTGCGGCCGGTATCAGTGAAGAGACAATAATAGAAAATATCCAAAAATAAGAATAGTGAACTCCAACAATGATCAAATTTAATTATTGGTTAGCAATACTTTCATTTTTTATTATCGCTACTTTTTCAGAGAATTCTCCTGCTAATATAGAAAAACCTGTAATACTAAAACTGAACTTTGATAAATATTCTGTTCCTTATACAACATTTATGATTGACGGTCAGCCAGTATATGCAATGGTTGATACAGGCTCTTCTATGGATTTTTACCTTTATGAAGATCAGATAAATAAAATAAAAGGACTCAAAAAAGAAAACACTTATCACAGTACCGATTTAACCGGAAAAGTTCAGGAAAATATAAAGTATCTGGTTAATTCTCTGGATTTAAATAATATGAAATTTAAAAATGTGATTGTAACTCCATTTAAGCAATGGGGACTATTGGTTTATCACAAAGGAAAATTGCCAGATACTCCTGTTGTGGGTCTCGGTGCTTTTAAAGACAAACAAATAACACTGGACTATATCTCTAATTCATTAATTATAGCGGATAGTCTTACTGGTAATCGAAAAACGCCAAAAGGTTTTACAGAACTTACTTTCCAAATGTCCGCTGATGGAATGGTCTTTGATGCCGAGCAGTCAGGTCATAAATATCACATGATCCTGGATACAGGCGCTACCGTATCTATGATATGGCGTGAGAGGCTTAAGTCCTATAGACCGATAAGCTGTTTAACGGCTCATCCAGAAATGGATAACAAAGGATGTGAAGCCACAACGCTTACAATTAAATCAATAACCGGGAAACCAGAACATTTTGGCGCTGTCATTGTTGACGGGCATTTTCAACATATGGGAAAAGTTGACGGCCTTATAGGAAACAGCTTCCTTAGAAACAAAAAAATAATCATCGATTTTAAAAATAAGAAGGTTTTTCTTTCCGATGAGCACCGAAAAGAATGAAAATTCAATCTATCGTATCGAAGCTCTGCAACATAAGCGAGAAGGATGGCTTGGTACATCTTATCTGAACATTCCATCAAGTCTCTCCATTTGTCTTCTGACAGGTATGCTGACTTTCGTTTTCATTATATCAATAATTACATTTGGTTCTTACAGCGAAAGAGTCAATGTCACAGGCATTGTAGTTTATGATCCCCCCGCTGTGTCATTAATTGCGCAAAACGATGGTGTAGTTATTCAATCAGCAGCCTTAGAAAAAAAATTAATTAAGCAAGGTGAAGTCATTTTTTCTGTGAGTGATGAAATTGAAACGCATCTTGGTGCTACCAACTTTGAAATAGAGGTACGTTTGAGAAACCAACAGAATGTACTTTTGAAAAAACTTAATATGACTACCAGAGAAGCTGATGAAAATAAAATTTATCTCATTGAAAAAATAAAAAATAAAGAACAAGAAATAGAAAACCTAAATATTCTTATAAAAACATCGGAGGAGCAGAAGAAATGGTTAGAAAAAAAATCTAGCTTATATGCACAATTGAGGAAAAAAGGTCTTGCACTTGACACTGAATTTATAGACAGGAAGAAAGATTATTATTCCGCTACTGTGAATCTCTCATCTGCAAGGGTAAAGATAATTACCCTGCAAGGAGAGTTACTGGATTTGAAAAAGAAAATATCTGCTATCGACAGAGAATTAGACTCCGCGAAGAAATCAATCGCAACTGAAATTGCCGGCATAGAGCAACAGATCCTGATGATAGAAAGAAAAAGAGAATATTTAATTACTGCACCACTTGATGGAATGATAACCAGCGTAACCGTCCATAAAGGTGAGAGGGTAAAGGCAGGACAACAAATCGCTGTACTCATTCCCCGGAATGCAATGCCAAAAATTGAGCTGCTTTCTCCGTCTGATTCTCTCGGTGATATTGCTAACGGGCAGCGGGTAAAGATGCGAGTGGCTGCATATCCATATCAATGGCATGGAAAGATTGCAGGTATCATAGAAACAATATCAGAAGCACCAGTAAATATTTCCCCATCCGCTCAGGCAAACGATGAAAATAAAGGTAAAGAGCTTTTTCGGATAATAGTACGACCAGTTATGACAGCGAGGCAAAAAAGCATATTTCTTCTGCCGGGCATGAAAGTAGAAACAGAGATATATGTAAGGGCTAGAAAAATTTACGAGTGGCTCTTTATGCCAGTTAAGAGGGTATATGAACGAGCAAACGACAGTATGCAATAAAAAAATGCAGCACAAAATTAATGGTTTTTTTGAGTCTTTCGGCAAAAAACTTCCTGTAATCATGCAAACAGAAACCACAGAATGTGGATTAGCATGCCTAGCCATGATTGCGACTTGGCACAACCGGGAGACTGATGTCTACAGTATGAGGAAGATTTTCGACGTATCGAGCAATGGTATGTCATTAAGGCAACTCATCACGGTAGCAGGAAAAATAAATATGAATGCCAGAGCTATGCGCCTTGAGCTTGAAGAACTCAGAAGTGTCAAGCTTCCATGCATCCTGCACTGGTCCTTTAACCATTTTGTGGTATTAAAAAAAATCACAATAAAAAATGCTGTTATCCATGATCCTGCTTTAGGGAAAAGAGTGATCTCTCTGAAAGAATTATCAAATAAATTCACGGGGATAGTTCTGGAAGTATGGCCACAGTCTGATTTTAAAAAGGAGAAAACGGGTGAGAGCATCACAATCACAGATATGTTCCGGGGGGTGTCCGGGCTTAGAAGCACGCTGTTAAAAATCATTCTGCTGTCGCTCTTTATTGAAGGATTAGCTCTTTCAATCCCCCTAAGTTCTCAATTTATTATTGATGTAGTGTTACGCTCCAGCGACCTTGAGATGTTAAACCTGATTGTTATTGGCGTTATTTTTCTGCTTATCCTTCGCTCTGCCCTCAGTATCATCCGGGCCTGGACGCTAATGGCAATGCGTTACTCACTGGGAATACAGTGGAGCATAGGTTTTTTTAACCGATTACTCAGCCTGCCATTATCATTCTTTGAAAAACGTCATGTGGGAGATATAGTCTCCCGGCTGACATCACTCAATGAGATCAAGGAGGCTTTCACTGCTGAAATGCTGACGTCTTTACTTGATGTACTCATCCTGCTAACGCTGGCTACTCTGATGTTCTGTTACAGCCCACTCTTGGCCATGATTTCACTGCTCATTGCTGCTATTTATCTTGGGGTAAAACTTGCATTCTATGACACATATAAGAGTGCAAGAGTTGAAGCAATTACCAATGAGGCGCGGCAGTCATCTCATTTCCTTGAGACAGTGCGAAACGTATCATGTGTCAAGGTATTTGCTCTGTCAGAAAATCGTCGTATTGCATGGATTAATAAGGTGATTGATACCGCTAATGCCCGGACTCATTTATTTAAGATAGATCTCATAAACCAAACCTTATCCGGGTTTCTTACAGGACTCTCATCGGCGACAATTTTGTTCTTTGGTGGTCATCTCATGGAGCAAAGTGCAATAACAACAGGCATTCTATTTGCCTTTATGCTCTATTCTGATATGTTCCTTACCCGTTTTATCAAGGTGGTAAATTCACTCTTTAACTTTCGTCTTATATCAATACACTCGGATCGTCTCACAGACATAGCAACATCAAAAACAGAAAGCGCCTGGTATCCGAAAAACCGGATATCTCTTAATAACGTAACAGGTCGGATAACACTTAACAATCTCACCTATCGTTACGGAGAAGCTGATCCCTTCATTTTTAAAGGCATCGACATGGAGATTAATGCCGGCGAGAACGTAGCGATCATAGGCCCGTCAGGTTGTGGTAAATCAACTCTTCTCAGAATAATAGCTGGTTTAGCTATTCCTCAGTCAGGGGATGTATTAGTTGATGGTACTAGCTTACGGCAGATTGGTATTGACGAATATCGTCGACACACCGCATTTGTAATGCAGGATGATAAACTTTTTGCTGCTTCCTTGATGGATAATATTTCCTCCTTTGACCCTCAACCCGATCTTGAATGGATGTATCAATGTGCTAAAGCAGCAGCAATACACGACGAGATTATGGCGATGCCGATGCAATACGAAACAATGATAGGTGATATGGGAAGTATTCTTTCAGGAGGACAAAAACAACGCGTATCTCTTGCAAGAGCGCTTTATAAACGCCCGCGCATCCTCTTACTTGATGAGGCTACCAGCGACCTAGACGTTTTTAACGAACGAAAGATAAACGAAGCCTTAAAGCAAATGTCTATTACCCGCATTTTTGTAGCCCATCGGCCAGAAACGATTGCCGTCGCGGATAGGATATATAATCTAAAAAACAAAGCCTTTACGAGATTTGACATCTCCAGCACTGTTTTGTTCTGATTGTATTTTTGATTCTAAGCCCCATGGCAACATGGGGTTTATTCATCAAAAAATCACCTATTGTTCACTGATAAGCTCACTGGATTACAATACCCCCTGCGCCAGCATTGCATCAGCGACTTTAACAAAGCCAGCTATATTCGCTCCCTGTACGTAGTTGGTTTGCTTGCTTTCTCCACCATATTCTACACAGGCCTGATGAATATCGAGCATAATGTGGTGTAAGCGGATGTCCACTTTCTCTGCTTTCCAACTGAGACGCGCTGCATTCTGCGCCATTTCCAGACCAGAAGTCGCTACGCCTCCCGCATTGGCCGCTTTACCCGGTGCAAACAAAACGCCCGCCTCAAGGAAAACATCCGTCGCTGCAATAGTTGCTGGCATATTTGCCCCTTCTGCAACCGCTTTTACACCATTCTTAATCAGTAATTTCGCATCTTCCAGATCCAGTTCATTCTGGGTAGCGCAAGGCAGAGCTATATCGACAGGCACCGACCACGGATTTTGCCCTTTAAGGAAAGTCAAACCACGCTCTTTGGCATAATCTTCGACACGACCATAACGCTTATTTTTAATCTCTTCGAGATGAGCCAGCTTCTCTGGAGTGAAACCTTCCTCATCCAACACAGTACCGCCAGAATCAGATACCGTAACCACTTTAGCGCCCTGCTCCATACATTTTTCAATAGTATATTGAGCAACATTTCCCGCTCCAGAAACGGACACCCGCATCCCATCCAGCTCCATACCATGACGTTTAAGCATGGCATGAGTGAAATAAACCAGGCCATAACCTGTTGCTTCAGGGCGGATTAAACTGCCACCAAAAGAAAGTTCCTTACCAGTGAAAACGCAAGCGGTATTGTTGGATAATTTCTTCATCATCCCCGCCATAAAGGCAACCTCCCGGCCACCAACACCAATATCACCGGCAGGTACATCGGTATCAGGCCCTAGATGGCGGTACAATTCTGTCATCAATGCCTGACAAAACCGCATGATTTCACCCTGACTTTTTCCTTTCGGATCGAAATCAGAGCCTCCTTTTCCACCTCCCATTGGCAACGTTGTCAGCGCGTTTTTCAACGTTTGCTCAAAACCCAAAAACTTAAGGATTGAGAGATTCACGGAAGGATGAAAACGCATCCCCCCTTTAAATGGCCCAATGGCAGAGTTAAACTGTACTCGCCATGCGCGATTTACCTGAACTCTTCCCTGATCATCAACCCAGCTAACGCGGAATTGAATGACTCTTTCCGGTTCAACCAGACGCTCCAGCAAACCTTGCTCACGATATTGCGGATTTCTTTCAAGAAAAGGCCAAAGTGATGACATCACTTCTCTTACCGCTTGTAAATATTCTGGTTGATGTGGATTGTGACACTGTATTGATTCGAGAAATGAGACTAAAGATGATGAAACATTCATTTATAGCTTCCTTTATATCATTCAGATGTGATGCTCCCCCTGCCATTTTCCTTTTTATTTTTTGTCGAAAATGTGAGGTAACTACGGTTTGCTTTCTGAATATACCACTGTTTCATGATTGAATTTCAATAACTATTTTTATAAGTTTTGTTAAAAATAATTCAGACAATTTCCAAAAAAGTGGCATTAAAAGAGTCATCATCTTTTCTTAAGCCAAAAAAATCGCCTGCACAAGCAGACGATTTCACAGAATCCAATTTTAACCGAAGATTAATCTTCATCACGTAATGGAACAATCAGCATATCAATATGAACTGTATTAATAAGCTGACGTGCGGAAGACATTAGCTTGCTCCAAAAATCCTGATGATGACCGCACACAACTAAATCCATATCATATTGCTTGATAGCATCAACAAGGACTTGCCCTAAATCACCGCTGCCACTTAGCGTTTCCTGAATTTCATAGCTTGAATTGGCAGACAATTCTTTCAGAGAATTACGAGTTTCATCAGCAATACGCTCTTGCATATCACCAAGATTCACGTCAATTAGACCGGTATAAAGATCAGAGTAGTTGACATCAACATGGATCAAGGAGACTTTGGCATTGTATGGTTTTGCCAATGAAACCGCTTTATCCACCAAAATCCTGCTTTCTGGAGATAGATCAACTGCAACAAGGATATGTTTGTAAGCCATATAAGTGAACTCCTTCCATCAAATGGATTGGCGGCATTAAACGCCATGATTCTATGCTTATACTATAACTGCTTGAGGTCTCTTTTGAGTGTTGTTGTGATCACAACTTGTTACTTTATTTTTTTAACCATTTGAAAATACAGACATATTATTACAACACTACGGTAATATTAAATACCTTATCAGCATTACATTCCCTGTTCTGGATCCATTTTTCACTGTCGTTTGACTTTTCTAATACTCTATTTCCTCCTAAAATTTAATACAGTGATTATTCATATTGCTACCTTTTGAGATGAATTTTTAATCTGGTATTTCATTGCCGCTCTAAGGAGGGGGAAATATGTTCAGTATGGTTGCATTCTTTTGGGCAATTTGCTTTATCTGTATTATCAATATATTACGCTACATCTCTTCGCTCCGCGTATTATTATCTATTTTGCGCCAGGCAGATCCGATGCTATACCAATCTATTGATGGTAATGGCTTTTTTACTGCTAATGGTCAGTTTGATAAACATATTCGGTTGGTACACTACATCAATTCGCAAAGCTATCTCAACCATCACAGTACTGATGTTATCTTTTTCTGCGAAAGGCTGCGGAAACAATTTATATTGACGAGTGTGTTATGTGGGATTGTTTTACTGTGTCTGATCGTCATTGTCTGATAGTGATAGTTTGATAGCAATGGCAAAGGAAAACGAATGTGAAAAGTGCAATAAAAAGGGTTGAGCCACTGAATGTGACTCAACCCTTTTTCCTAAAAACGATTAGATCAGTTGCAGAGCAATCCAGTACAGACAGCCTGACAGAGCAATTGAAATAGGCAATGTCAGTACCCACGCCAGCATGATATTTTTGATAGTCTTACTTTGAACACCCCCCCCATCAACCAGCATCGTACCTGCTACCGCAGAAGAGAGAACTTGCGTTGTCGATACCGGCATTCCCGTATAACTGGCAACCCCAATCGACACCGCTGCTGTAACCTGAGCTGAAACTCCCTGGGCATATGTCATGCCTTTTTTACCGATTTTCTCACCAATAGTGACAGCAACCCGTTTCCAGCCAACCATTGTCCCCAGAGACAGGGCAAGAGCCACAGCGATAATGATCCACATTGGCGCATATTCAACGGTATTCAGCAGATCTTTACGCAACTTATGCAGGAAACGTGCATCTTCCATACTGGTTTCAGGCAGTTTAGCTACTGCTCCCGCAGTATCAGCAATACACATCAGCATACGACGCATATTGTTACGTTGATCTGGGGTCAACTGATTGAAGTTCTGGATGCTTCCCAACATCGTTTCCGCGTTATTCAGCACCACCAACGCACGTGAGCTATCACAGTGGAAAGTCATGTCCAGTTGGTCTTCAACCGCAGATACAGCCGGTGTCAGTTCAATCGCATGAGAAAGCGCAGGAGCATGTTGTTCATAATACTGGTGTAAATGAACAACTGCATCATGGGTGCGGGCAATGTCATAGCTGGTTGAGTTCATATTGACAACAAAGCCAGCAGGCGCGACACCAATCAAGACCAGCATGATCAGACCGATACCCTTCTGCCCATCATTTGCGCCATGAGAAAAACTCACACCAACAGCAGAAAGGATCAGTGCAGTCCGTGTCCAGAATGGTGGTTTACGTTTACCATCCTGTTTTTCACGTTCAGCCGGGGTCATGTGAATACGACGACGCTTTTTAGTCCCGCTCCAGTAACGGCGCAGTAAAAAGACCATCGCTCCTGCAATCACCAAACCAACCAAAGGAGACAGAATCAATGACATGAAAATCTGTATCATCTTCGGAATATTAAGCGCCTCAACAACAGAAGAGCTGGTCACTATCGCATTGGTCAGGCCAATACCGATAATGGAACCAATCAACGTGTGAGAGCTGGATGCAGGAATGCCGAAATACCATGTGCCCAGATTCCAGATAATTGCTGCCAGCAACATGGAGAAAACCATCGCCAAGCCATGGCTTGAGCTGACATTCAACAGAAGATCTGTAGGTAATAGATGCACAATCGCGTAAGCGACACTTAATCCACCCAGGAGGACACCAAAAAAGTTAAAAACCCCTGCCATGACAACGGCAAATTGCGAACGCATAGCGCGGGTATAAATAACAGTTGCTACTGCATTTGCGGTATCATGAAACCCATTGATGGCTTCATAGAAAAGCACAAACAACAGAGCAAGTACTAACATAAGGCCGGTATAAAAATCCAGGCCAGTAAACAGATGTAGCATAAACGTTAAGCCAGTTAGTAGGACATGAACGCGGCGCATTATCAGTGACAAACGCTGGCGGGAAAAGAGAAATATGACCTTTTTTTGATTTAATGACAAGAAACCGACAGCGAATTAATCATTTTTATAATAAATATCAATATATTATATACTTTCTATGCTTTGATATTTTTTTGATGAAAAATGACTTGTCACGATAAAAGTTCAAACAAATGCTGATTTTTCTCTGCATTTTGCAGATAGTCTCTCCACAATGAAGTTTATTTCCTGCCAAGTGATCTGGCAAGAAAGTCATTCAGCAAGATAATTCAGTAAAATAGAGACAACAAACGAATGGAAAAATTTGATGTAGTAATTATTGGTGCTGGCGCGGCAGGCTTGTTTTGTGCCGCACAAGCAGGACAGGCAGGATTGAACGTTCTGGTACTGGATAACGGTAAAAAAGCAGGCCGCAAAATTTTGATGTCCGGAGGCGGGCGCTGTAACTTCACCAATATATATACTGAACCTGCTGCCTATCTTTCTGCCAATCCCCATTTTTGTAAGTCAGCACTTGCTCGCTATACACAGTGGGATTTTATTGACTTGGTTCAACGTCATAAGATTGCTTATCACGAAAAAACATTGGGACAGCTTTTTTGTGATGATTCAGCCCAACAAATTGTCGATCTGCTTTTGCAAGAGTGTGAAGCAGGTCAGGTGACAATTCGGCTACGCAGCGAAGTGACACAAATCGAGAAACATTTACAGGGATTTGAGGTTATCGCATCGGGGAAAAAAGTAGGTACACACTCACTTGTTGTGGCATCAGGTGGACTGTCCATGCCCGGATTGGGAGCGTCCCCTTTAGGTTATCGCATCGCAGAACAATTCGGTCTTAATATCCTGCCTACCCGTGCAGCATTAGTGCCTTTTACCTTGCATAAGCCATTGCTGGAACAACTGCAAACCCTTTCCGGTGTTGCGGTTCCTTCGGTTGTCACCGCAAAAGATGGCACCGTATTCAGAGAAAATATCCTGTTTACCCATCGCGGACTTTCCGGCCCCGCGATTTTACAGATCTCCAGTTATTGGCAGCCCGGTGAGTACGTGAGTATTAACTTACTTCCTGATACAAACTTGGACACCTTTCTTGATAAGGAGCGAGAATCCCATCCTAATCAAAGTTTGAAAAATACTCTTGCCAAATTACTACCCAAACGTCTGGTGGAATGTTTGCAGTCTCTTGATCAACTACCGGAACGCTCTCTGAAACAACTTAACCTGACACAGAAAAAAGAGCTGATCGCTACCCTGCAATGTTGGCAAGTACAACCAAATGGCACAGAAGGATATCGTACAGCAGAAGTTACTCTTGGCGGTGTGGATACCAATGAGCTGTCATCGAAAACAATGGAATCCCATAAAGTCAACGGATTGTATTTTATTGGTGAAGTTGTCGATGTTACCGGCTGGCTTGGCGGGTATAACTTCCAATGGGCATGGAGTTCTGCATGGGCTTGTGCGCAGGCTTTAATCATGTGTACAGAGACAATAAAGTTTCACTCCAGTAAAAGCTTATAAAATATAAAGACAGTTGCCAATTGGCAACTGTCTAAACCAGATAATACGATTATTTGAGGTCACGCGTTCAACGTATCATATAACGTAACCGCCTTTTTCAATGCATTAATATCTGAAGCACATAAAAAGCGCTTCATAGCGTCAAATTTGGCTGGTGACCAATCATAAACGTTCATAGCAAGAAGCTCATTAATAACATCTTCAGCAAAACGATATCTAATATGTTTAGCAGGGTTCCCTCCCACAATGCTATAGGGTGGAATATCACAAGTGACAACGCTATTTGCTGCAATGATAGCGCCTTCACCAATTGTGACTCCTGGCATGATCATTGCCCGCATTCCTATCCACACGCCATCATGAATATAGGTATCACCTTTGCCAATATAGGCTTCATCGATAAATTCTAAAAAAGGATAAAGGCAAAACCAGTCAGAGCGATGTGTATGGTTTCCTCCCATTAAAATAACCACTTCGGCACCAATACACACATAGTCACCAATGTATAACTTGTCTATATCCCATTTGGAAACCCAATGTCGGCTACCTTCATCGCCTTGCAAATAACGGACAACAGATTCTTCAAAACCACTGTCCCAACAATCGCTGTAATAGCTATGAGTACCTTTAATGTGTATATTCGGATTTTTTATAACATCATGAAGAAGTTGATATGTTGACCAATGTTTTTTTTGCATGGTAAATCTCATCTTAGAAATTGATTGTTACCATAGAACGCTGCCTATGGTGATGTATCCGCGTTCAAAATACATCACTCTGTGTGATTCGAGGTTGTTTCAGTAATGGGATATTCATTGTTATCTTTTAGTGCTAATTTAACGGACTGTTCAGTATGAATTGCTGTTGCAGCATATCACGAAACTCTCTATTTGTAGCCATGTCTTCTTACACCTAAGTTGCCCTGACAAGACTGGTCGTAGAAAGTTAACTGGGTTTACCCGTCGTCTTTCAAATTTCGTCTTTGTTGACTGTAATTTGCAAGACGATGAATATACCAAATAAATAGTACATCAAGGAGAATTCCTATGTATTTTATGACGATGTTTAGTTATTGCCAAATATATTAATACCACGTTTATGATGCCAGAAAATGGTAACTACTGGAGTAAAAAATAATTATTAAGGGGATATTAATAGCTAATTTAGGTTATGAATAAATACCAAAATTTAAATTAATATTTACCCAGAAAAAGAACATATTATTTCATTTAAGTTCTTAGATGAGACAAAAAAATAATTAATGAAATAGGCATATTAAATAAAGATATAATATTATCCTTCAATACACGAAAAACATTAGAAAAATCGATTGATTATTATATTCCAGTTTGGAATAATGCGCGACAACTTAGGACTAACAGCAAACTATAAAACTAGCAATTGTACATTTTCCTAGTCAAATATCCAGTTAACATAGTTTTTAGAATAATTTTAACAGCTGTCAGCACCTTCCAACATAACATCATTCTGCAAACAAGGCTCAGGGATTAATTATTAAATCGAATAATTTATTGATATTCGATAATGAAATAAACCTATTAAAAATTATTAATTTTTACTGGGAAGTGAATCCCAAGATTGTTTTGTTCAAAAAGAATGAGTCTTAAATATGCAAAATTTAACCCATGTTAAAGCACTATGTGCCTTAGCACACCCTTATCATGTTTGTGCCGAGTATGATGCATTATTTAATGATGCTATGCGTGAATTAACGTTATACCACTGTGAACATACTCCGGGTTATGAACAGTGGCTGGCAAACAATGGCTTGGATAAACAGGCTGTCATGGCGCTGGAAGACTGGTCAAGCCTGCCACCACTATTTGCCAATTATTTTAAACGTAACCTAATAGTCAGCAATAGCACAAAGGATGCGCTGGAATTGACATCATCAGGTACAACCGGGCAAAAAAGCCGTATGCACTACGATAACAGGAGTATCACAGCGGCTCAGGATATGGTGGATCACATTTTCAATTATTATGATTGGAATACCCCCGATCAACCGTGTAACTACCTGTTGCTCAGCTATGAACCTGCTGGCTCCATTACGTTAGGAACAGCTTATACCGACCAGTTTCTGTGTAAGTATGCACCTGTAAACCGGGCTTATTATGCTTTGCGTCATAACGGTAAGAGCAATGAATTCGATCCTTTCGGGACAATCAGAACTCTTCAGGAATTCGCCGAAGAAGGGCTTCCCGTGCGTATTTTTGGCTTTCCTGCTTTCCTGTGGTTTACCCTGCAAAGAATGGAAGAGATGGGATTATCCGCTCTGAAATTACATCCAGATTCGCTAGTCTCCCTCGGCGGTGGCTGGAAGACCCATGCTGACAAAGCAATTCCTAAACTGGAGTTGTATCAACGCCTGGTAGAACAACTGGGTATTCCTGATATACGTTGTCGTGATGGTTACGGTTCAGTTGAACATCCTGTGCCTTACATGGAATGTTCTCACCATCGTTTTCACGTTCCAGTCTATTCGCGGGTTTATATACGCCATACAGCCAACATATCACGGCAACCTTATGGTGATCCCGGTTTTCTACATTTCATCTCACCTTACATCACATCCAGCCCGGCTCACAGCATTGTCATGAGTGATCTGGCTGTACTGCATCCCGGTGATAGTTGTGGTTGTGAACTGAATACAGATTGGTTTGAACTGCTTGGCCGTGCAGGTACGAGCAAAAGTCGTAGTTGTGCGATTGCCGCTTCTGAATTGATTAGGGGTTCCTGAAATGTCTTCCATTGAAACAATTAATGATCAGCTTGCTGTTGAACAGGGACAGTTAGCAAAACAAAAAATCGCAAAATTACGGGCACGTTTACCAGAATTGCTCGCACAACCTCATAGTGCCGAACAGGTACTTGAGTGCGCCCAACGCTTCGCCAATCATCTTGCCAAGACCGATGATCATTTCCTTTTTGATGCTAAAACGCGTGAGGCACTTATCGACTTCTGTCAACGTGAAGCCTTACAAACTAAATTGGAGCGAGAGCTGGGGCAGGATGCTTTTTCCCTGCGCAGATTCGATTATAACCAGAATCACTACGAAGCCTGGAAACCTCTGGGGTTAGTCGTCCATATCACACCTTCCAATGCACAACTTCTTCCTTTTATGGCAGTGCTGGAAAGTTTGTTAGTCGGCAATATCAACTGGTTACGGCCAAGCAGCAGTGATAACGGATTTAGTACACAGCTTCTGGATGCATTTCTGGCTCACGATATTTCCGGCAATCTGGCAGACCGGATTGCGGTTTTGTCATTACCTGTTACACAATTGGGAGAACTGCTGAGCCAGGCCGACGCTGTTTCCGCTTGGGGGGGAGATTCTGCACTATCAGCCATTCGTACCCAATTGCCGGCAGGTTGCCGCTGGATTGATTGGGGACATCGCATCAGTTTTGCCTGGCTGAGCCCTGATGCCGTGAATAATGCCCAATTAGATGCACTGGCAGATGATATTTGTTGTTATGACCAACAAGCCTGTTCCAGTCCACAATGTTTGCTGGTCGATAGTGATGATCCGGAAGTGTTGCAAGATATCGGACAACGTATGGCAGCAGCTCTTGAACGTCGTTCTGGATTATATCCGGTATTACAGACTGACGTTCAGGAATCGGCTGAAATTACAACTCAGGTAGCTTTTCAGCGCCTTGATTTCGCATTCACCCAAGTACGTGGCAAGCTCTGGCAAGCTGATGAATGGCGGGTAATCTGGCGGCACGAGCAGGAACTGGCAGCGTCTCCTCTGTTCCGCACATTGCAGTTACGTCCGGCACCTCGTCAGCAGCTATGTTCCATTCTGCATCCCTGGCGTAACCATCTTCAGAGTTGTGCTCTGGTTGCCCGTCAGGAACATATTGCAGAAATGAGCCATACCCTGTTTGCTGCGGGAGTTAACCGTATTGCCCCTGTGGGTCAGATGCACGGCGGTTATAGCGGTGAGCCGCATGATGGCGTTTATGCACTGGCACGCCTCGCCAAACGGGTTTCTGTCAGCCTGCCTGCGGATATCTTGGCTGGTTCCGCTCACCTTGATATTCCACCATCTCGCCCGCCCGGTCTGGATAACCTGCCTGTCATAAATAAGGCAGATTTTCAGGCATTAACGCCAAATGAAAAAGGCCGCCTGTTTTTCCGCAGTGGCGGCAGTAGTGGAGCACCTAAGCTGGCCGCTTATAGTTACTCTGATTATCACAAACAAATGCAATCAGCAGCCGATGGGCTGTTCTCCTGTGGCCTTGAACCTGCTACAGATCGGGTCATGAACCTGTTGTATGGAGGAAAACTGTACGGTGGAATGATGAGCTTCTTCACCATTCTGGATA
Organism: Xenorhabdus indica; assembly: GCF_014467235.1. Taxonomy (GTDB): domain Bacteria; phylum Pseudomonadota; class Gammaproteobacteria; order Enterobacterales; family Enterobacteriaceae; genus Xenorhabdus; species Xenorhabdus indica. The sequence goes on from NZ_NKHP01000026.1 coordinate 24,208, forward strand.
AGCTAGGAGTAACTCAATATCCGATGGGTGGCCCAACTAACGATGATTTCAGTGAAATAGCTGGTTTAATTGTGCAGCAACGCATTAATACTCTGGTCGGCATGCCAAGTACGATACACCGATTGTTCCTGAGTGAAACCAACAAACTGCGTGAATACGGTGGCGTACGCAAACTGTTTTTAGGTGGAGAACCCCTGAATGTCAACCAGAAGACTTTCCTGAATGAGTTCGGTATTACCCTGATACGTTCCGCAGTCTACGGGTCAGTAGATGCAGGTCCATTAGGCCATGGATGTGCAGCCAGTGAAGACGGCATTTTCCATTTAATGGCTGATAACCAGTGGTTAGAAATACTTAATATTCATAATGATAACCCAGTAACTGAGGGGGAAACGGGTCGTCTGATATTCACTTCCCGGCACCGCGAGGCACAATCTGTTCAGCGCTACGATTTGGGCGATCTCGGATACTGGATCGCTGAACCTTGTGCTTGTGGTCAGTTGACACCGCGTTTCCGGCTTGTTGGACGTCATGGTTCCCTGTTACGGGTCGGCAGTATTTTTATCAATCTGACTGAATTATCTGAACAACTGGAGGCCCCGGTGCAATGGCTCATCGATCATAACGATGAAGGGATCAACGGTATTCAGCTCTTCATTGAGAACCCTGATGTTGTCGCAGTTCGCGAGCACTTATTAGGTCTGAAAGAGAATGTAAAAATAAAGGAAGTGGTTGAAGGAGGGATGCTGAATCTGGAAGTTATATTTTCCCCGGCAACAGAATTTCGTCGGAATACCAATAGTGGAAAAGCCCCATTGTTCATTGACTTGCGTAAATTCTGATTAGGTGAAACGAATATGAATATAATGAAAAGCACGATATTAATTGATCTGTTTAATCATGTACGTGAGCATTCTGTTTATTACCGGACTCTTTACGAATCCGTCCCGGATAATTGGACGCTGCAAGATTTGCCACTGGTCACGCCCGGTAGTTACTGGGCCCATTCAGATAATTTACAGACTTGGCCAGTACTTACTGCTCCATTAGAAAACGGACATGTGTTTAAAACGGGGGGTTCAACCAGTGATGGTCGACTATCAGTTTTCAGTCAACAAGAGTGGAAAGCATTCATTCATTCATTTGGGAAAGCAATTACCCGCCAATTGACGCCGGGTGATCGGGTAGCCAACCTATTTTTTGCCGGCGACCTTTACACCAGTTTGCTATTCATTCATGGTGCTCTGTCTAACTCATCATTCCCTGTCGTGGAATTTCCTTTCACTTGCAAGGTTGACGATGGACTGCTGGCACATAACATTCAGCATCACAATATCAACGTGCTGGCGGGAGTGCCCGTTCAGCTCATTCGCTTTGCACAGTATCTGAAAGACAATGACCAGACATTACCGACGGTAGAAACCATTCTGTATGGCGGAGAAAGCCTGTTCGAAGGACAGATAACGGCAATGCGTCAGGTTTTCCCTCAGGCACGTTTTGGCTCAGTTGGTTGTGCCAGTGTTGACGGCGGCTTAATCGGCTTTGCTGACCCAAAATGTGAGCCGGGAGAGCACAGGGTTTTCGACGAAGATACCATTATAGAAATTATTGATGAGATTACCCATGAACCCATCACGGAGCCAGGACGCCGTGGCATGTTAGTTATCACTAACTTACAAAGAAAACTGATGCCGGTGATCCGCTATCCTACGGGTGATTTGGCTTGCTGGTGTGAGTCAGAACAGGCATGTCGTAAGTTTGCGCTACACGGACGCGCAAACCAAGGTTATCGGATCAGGATTGGTGATCTTTCACTATTTCCTGACGACTTAGCTACCCAGTTATCATCACAAACAGAGTTAATTGCCTGGCAGTTGGTACTGTCTCAAGAGGCGTCAAAAGACAAAATCAAATTGTTAGTAGCCAGCCCGCAACCAATCGATACTAAAAAAATCCACCATAACATACTCTCAGCATGCCCCGAACTGAACACTGCTCACTTCCACCAAAATATGCTGGAGATCGTTCAAACGAATATTGATGCAATGTATACCCACCCGCGTTCAGGTAAATTGCAGCGAGTTGTGGATCTGCGTAGTTATAATTGAAGGTTGAAATCTATGACTATTTTTCCTTCTGCTATCCAGATCCGCAGCTATCAATCAGGTGACGGAAAACATATCAGCAAATTATTCCGTGAAGTTTACGGTGATTCATACGTTTATCCTGATGTCTATCTGCCCAGATTGATAGATGACTATCAAACTACAGGAAGATGGTATTCAGCCTTGGCTTTTTATCAAGGACATCTGATTGGTCACGCGTCGCTTATTAAAGATGTTGTGCAGCAAAATCAGGCTGAATTAGCGTTGGTTGCTGTGTATCCGGGATTTCAAGGCAGAGGTATTGCTAAATCTTTGGGGCGCTATTTGTGCCACTATGCGAAAGAACAGCAGTATAGTTTGTTGACGATAAAACAAGTCTGTTCGCACCTGAAAAGCCAGTATTTAGCACAAAACCTCGGCTTTTGCTCGACAGCACTGATGCTGGACTATGTCGATTCGCCATTCGGGTTAGCAGAGCCTGAAAGTATTGTACAAGGTATTTTGCCTCTTAAAGCATTTCCATTGCCTAAACTGAACTGGCCACATCCCTTGCGAGACTGGGCCGACCAGATAGGACAATACGTTGGCGAATCATCACCCGATGAACAACAAGGAGAGTACTCTCTTTTTAATTCTAATCTAGTTAACTCCAAGCTCATTAGTTCTAAAATCAGTGGACGACGTTTGGAGATCACATTGTATGAGGTTGATTCTGACTTCTTATCGGAAATCATAGATTACCCTGCCAACCAGTTAATCTATTTAAGACTTCCTGCGTGTGAAGAGGCATTGAGGTTATATCCACAGTTAAAAAAAGGTGGATTTCGCTTCGCCGGGCTATGCCCTGATGTACATACAGGGTGGTTTCTGCTCTGGTTACGGGGTTATCAATCAACATCGTATCAATTTTCTGACATCAGTACACAAAACCTCTACCAAATGGAATTGGAGAAAACTACGGAGCACTCATTCCTGCATCAGCTAAGTGAGTGCATACCAGGTTAGAATAGTTCATCTAATTGCTCGAAGAACACGCGCTTGGCTGAGTTATCAAGACCGCCAAGCGTATCCAGAAATTCGCTAGCTGTACTTATCGAAACCTCTTCACGTAAGTTGCGATGAATAAATGCAATATCCAGCCAGCGATCTGCCATTCCGCCTCGGCCAAGATCAAGGAAGTACAATTCGTCATGTGCATCAACGAAGATATTACAGTCACAAAGATCTCCATGGGAAAATACCTTTTCTTCACTCGGTAACGTAGCATGAAGACGTGCCAGTAAATCTTGTGGAGTCGCTATTCCCGGCCATTGCCCAAGGTCATATTCTTCAGCACACAAATTGTTATTCAGCAAATACTCCAGTTCCTGAAGACGAAAATTAACCCCGGAGTCAAATGGACAATTGATTATGGATACAGCCTGTATCTGACGAACAGCTTCACGAAACAGTTCCAGAACAGGTTGATGAGCATTTATCCGCGTGTACAACGGCTCTCCGGGTATACAACGTGTGATCATAAACTCCCCTTCTGAATTCTCTGCAACACACACAACTTCCTGCACATTCAGGCGACCATTAAGCCAATGCAGCACTGAAGCCTCCCGCATGACACTATAAGTCGTATTTGCATAAACGATGGGAGAATACTTGAGAAAAAAGCAATCGTTACCCTGAATAAAACTATAGACACTGCTTGGGGATTCACCGATTTCATCAGGGATTAAGGCAGCATTGCCGATAAAGCACTCAATACTTTGTGGTAACTTGGGTAGCATGTATTTTCCTTATTAAAATTGAAAAACGAAATTTGATTAAAAAAACGCTTTACAAACGATATTGAGAACGATTATCATTATTATTACTTTCAGTGCACCACCTTCAGGGTCATGTGAAAGTACGACATTGCTCACATTGCTTCCAGTGTTTACTTTTATAGCCAGCAACTTCATGCTGGCTTTTTTTTGTATATAAAAAACCCCGTTATTCTTTCAACGGGGTTTATCAGTAGTCTGAGTCTTACTAAACTGGCTATTGATTTTAAAGAGGCTTAAATACGATTTTGTCTTTATTCTCCGCCTCTTTTTTATTTAGCGGCAATAAACTTTTGAATCATCTGAATCTTACCCTGACGGACAGCTTTGAAATCGATTTTATCTTTTTCATGCTTGTTTTTGCATTCGTATCGCATAACGGCTTCCACTAGCATTTTTTAACGGTATTATTTCGTTTAGTTATATCCTAATCTGAGGTGAGACCGCAGTCCCACCTTGTTTAATCCAGCTAATCTGAGTCTCTTACAGCTTAGGCCCTGCGTTTACCAATGCTACACCAGCAGCGGTATCTGTATATTTGTCGAAGTTATCAATGAAACGCTGTGCCAAATCTTTGGCTTTCGCATCCCACTCAGATTTATCTGCATACGTGTTGCGTGGATCGAGGATACCCGTATCGACGCCCGATAATGTTGTTGGTACAGCCAAATCAAAAATCGGCAATTCAATGGTATCCGCATCTTCAATATTGCCATTTAAGATAGCGTCAATAATCGCTCGGGTATCTTTGATAGAGATTCGTTTGCCAGTGCCATTCCAACCCGTATTAACTAAATAGGCTTTCGCCCCGGATGCCTGCATACGCTTGACCAGCACTTCTGCATACTGAGTCGGGTGTAATGACAGGAATGCCGCCCCAAAACATGCAGAGAAAGTTGGCGTTGGTTCTGTTACACCACGCTCTGTTCCTGCCAATTTTGCTGTAAAACCAGACAGGAAATGATATTGAGTCTGTTCTGGCGTCAGGCAGGACACAGGAGGCAGTACCCCGAAAGCATCAGCAGTCAGGAAAATGACTTTAGTTGCATGACCTGCTTTTGAGACAGGTTTAACAATATTTTCGATATGGTAGATAGGATAAGAAACGCGAGTGTTTTCTGTTTTTGAACCATCATTGAAATCAACAGTGCCATCTGCCAGTACAGTGACGTTTTCCAGTAGAGCATCACGGCGAATAGCGTGATAAATATCGGGCTCAGCTTCTTTCGAAAGGTTGATGGTTTTTGCATAGCAACCACCTTCAAAGTTAAACACGCCGTCGTCATCCCAGCCATGTTCATCATCACCGATCAATTTACGTTTCGGATCAGTAGAAAGCGTGGTTTTTCCCGTACCAGAAAGACCGAAGAAAACAGCAACATCACCATCTTCACCCACATTGGCAGAACAGTGCATGGAAGCAATACCTTTCAGTGGCAACAGGTAGTTCATCATTGAGAACATCCCTTTTTTCATTTCACCACCGTACCAAGTACCGCCGATCAGCTGCATCCGTTCTGTCAGGTTAAAAGCAACAAAGTTTTCAGAATTCAGTCCCTGCTCTTTCCATTGTGGGTTGGTACATTTCGCACCGTTCATCACAATAAAATCAGGGGCAAAATCAAAGAGCTCTTCATCAGATGGGCGAATAAACATGTTTTTGACAAAATGCGCCTGCCACGCTACTTCTGTGATGAAACGTACTTTCAGACGAGTATCCGCATTAGCCCCACAGAAAGCATCAACCACAAATAAACGTTTGCCTGAAAGCTGCTGAGTGACTAATCCTTTAAGATGAGACCAAGTTTCCTGGCTGAGCGGTTTATTATCGTTCTTACCTTTTCCCTGATCTGCCCACCATACCGTGTCGCGAGTCACCTCATCGCGCACAATATATTTGTCTTTAGGAGAACGCCCTGTGAAGATCCCGGTATCTACTGCGACAGCACCAAGATTGGTCAATGTGCCTTTCTCATATCCTTGTAAAGAAGATTTCGTTTCTTCAGAGAATAACAATTCATAACTTGGGTTATAAATAACTTCGCTTACATCACGAATACCATAAACCATAAGTTCCTGCACAGTAATGCCTGTAACGCTCATTTATTTATTGCTCCTGATCAGTTAGATTTAATCTCTATCTCTGCCAGAAATAATAAATAATTATGACTAATTAACAGCGATTGTTATCAAAAAATTGAAATTATATTATTTTTTTAGGTTTATATGAGACATAGAACACGAAATAAAAATTTTTAAATAATAAAAAGGGCGTATTTATACGCCCTCTAAAAATAAATCATAAATAGAGTTAATGTAACTGTTCTTTCTTCGCTATTTTAATTTCGTTAAGAGCTTTCTCATCAAAAATATAGTGCATACCACAGAATTCACATTCCATGTCAATTTTTCCATCTTGATGAAGAATATCTTGCAGATCCGCTTCCGGTAATGTTACCAGAGTATCAGCACAACGTTGGTGAGAGCAGGTGCAACGGAACTCAACCTGCTGAGGTTCATACAGAGTGACATCTTCTTCATGGTAAAGACGATGCAGAATTTCTTTCACATCCAGCGTAAACAACTCTTCGCCTTTGATGGTCGCAGTCAGTTGAACCAGATGGTCAAGCATGTCATCACTGCCTGCCTGTGCACCCGGCAGGATTTGCAATAACATGCCCCCAGCCGCCATTTTGTTATCCTGCATGCCAGTTCGGATAAACAAACGAGTCGGCAATTGTTCTGACTGTTTGAAGTAAGCATCCAAACATTCAGCCAGTGTCTCTCCTTCCAATGCGACTACACCTTGATAACGTTCACCTTCTGTTGGTGTAATGGTAATGACCATATAACCATTACCAACCATATCACGCAGACGACTTGCAGCATTGACATCACCATCAATGCGCGCAGTACCACGCATTTGCTGGCGGTTATTTCCATTAATGACCGCCAGCTTAACAGGCCCATCACCTTGAATTTGTACTGTGATATCCCCGTTGAATTTCAATGTGGCAGTCAACAGACTGGTGGCGACCAACAACTCACCCAACAATTGCTGTACAGGTTGGGGAAAATGGTGATTCTCCAGCATTCGCTGGTAAGTCTCGCTTACAGAAACAAGTTCCCCCCTGACAGAATGGCTTTCAAATAAAAAGCGGTGTAATTGGTCATGCTTAATCATAAATCTCTCTCATTTCACTGAGACGGTTATTCCGACTCATTAAATTTTGTGTTCTTGAATTTAATCAGGGTACGCCGTTCTTTCTTGTCTGGACGGCGATCAGGATGTGGCATCGTCAATGCATTCATTTTACGAGCCAAAGCCATCTTTTCCCGATTAATGATGCTTTCTTCTGTTTCCTGATAAAGCTGTTGAGCTTCTGTGGCACTGCGCCTTTGTCCGCTCAATGCCAAAACTGTCACTGTTTTCTCATCATTGCCCTGACGCAATTTAATTGCTGCGTTCAACTCAACCAGTTTACTCGGCTTACTCCGCTGCCCATTATAATGGACTTTTCCTCCATCAATCATTTCACGCGCGATGGAACGGGTCTTGTAAAAACGGGCAGCCCACAGCCACTTATCAAGGCGAACAGCGTGATCATTGTCTGAATTAGGCATGGTTGTTTCTCTCTGTTCTCTCTGATTAAAGCTTGCTGGCTAAAGACAAATTTAGGGTAACATAGCCCGCGTGATTATCACTAATTCATCGGCGGTTGTTTCAGATTGAAACAATTGTCATAGTACTGTCTGATCCGCACAAGACGCTGACTGTTTTTTTGTTTTTTCTTAATAACCAATATGCTATTAACAATTAATGTCGCCATAATTACTGCCAAAAAGAGGCAACTTCCCAGATAACGAATCAACGTAATAGAATCAGGTTCACTATGTAACATGATATGACGAGTACCGTTTGCATCTTCAGATAACCCCGTCACAATACCTTCGGTTTCAAATGGTATATGTGTCAATATATTCGCCAGCCGTAGCAATTCTCCCCATTGTTGCAAAGCGGTGTACTCATAAAAAATGATCGGCGCAAGCGGATATTCAACCAGTGGGCGGTCTTCATCACTAATCAGCAAAACACCTCCCGGCGGAGGGCTGTTTATGAGAATACTCACTTTATCAATTTCCCGGTAAATAAATGAGGAAGTGGTGGCATCAACAAGTTTTCCCAATGCATCAGCACTCACAGAGCGTAATAATACTTTGGTTCCATTCAATTTTCCTTTTTCTGCCCGATACAAAAGATCATCCCAATCTTTGCCATTACCCAGATTAATCAGAGCATTTTTTAGACGGTTGCAATCCATGTCCTTCTGACAAAGTGCCTGAGTATTCAAAATGATTTGAGAAAAATTATCGAGTAGTATCATTCCCGACTTAGCAATCACTTCATTCAGATTGGAATTAGATTTCCGGCTATTTTCCATTGGGCGTAGTTGCTCATTAACTGTTGTGAGCAATGCTGATGCTTTATTAATAATTTCTGATTCCGGTCTGGGTAATGCGCTGCCATTATTCCAATAGACACCAAAACAGTTAAATGGAGCAAAAGAGAGTCCATTCTGACCAGGAAAAGTATCCAGCATAGGTGGCATGTAACACATTCCTGTGCCTTTAACTCTCAGTACATCCCCTTCCCGAAGTGGCATATTTAGCAGTTCATTGACGCTGGTAATAACCTTGGTATTACTGCCGTGCAGCCATGCAAAACTCAACCGCATAGATAAACTGGCGGGTTGATAAAAATACAGTAATAACATAGCTAAAACAGAAAATACCACCAACATCTGGTTCTTTCGATAACGTTGGTAGGGATAGTGTTTTTCCTCCTCATGCAACGAGAGATAACGCCCCTGTCGTACAACATGGCAACTGGAATACATATCCACATCAGTATTTTGATCAAGCTCATGAGCAAGGTATGGCTCCCAGTGAGCGGGATAAATCAGGTCAATTCCGCCCAATGAGATATTTTTTTTGTGTTCCGGCTCAAACTCACTGAAAACACCCCAGCGTTTCAATATCCCGCTAAAGCAATTTATATTCAACAAATTACGTGAAGATGGCCACCTGAAAAGTGGCCAAAAACTGGCAAGTATAAGCAGAATAGAAATCAACATTAGCCACGGCAATAAAGGTATAGGCACAAAAAGAGCCAGAAACCATAAGGAAAGCCCCATGCACATCAGAACGCCTTCCTGGATACCTGTTGAGTGGCGCAGACGATACTCTTCCGGCGTTTCCTTTCGCACATACAGCAAATTGGCATTCGAATTACCGTTCTTCTGAATTGAAGCGTGTTCCGTTTTCTTAAAATTTGGGGTATTCAGATTCTGCTGATAATCTGTCAGACAATGACCATTCACTGTAATAACGAGCGGTATCGAAGAAGTTTGAACAATGTCTACCGTATTCCGCTGATTAACAAACGGCTCAAGCATTGCAGGAAAATGTATTTCCGTTTCATCAACATAATAGCGCCAATGCTGCGCTTCTTCTGAAGCAGCGGAAAAACGGGTTATGGTATGGCTAATGGTATAAACCGTATCATTTCTGACCGGCAACGCCGGACAGCCGGACATATAGCTCCTGTCTGATTTCATTTTGGGCAGGATATTTTTCAGATAAGACTCAATAGCTTGAGATTCATCCGCACTTAGCTTGCGGCTAGCTGCTTTAGCCATCAATGACAAGTAACGCGCGTTATCAGAACGCCTCCATCTGAAAGTCAGAAAGGAAGCCATTATAGTCAGGCTAACGATAAAAATAGCCAATATAATGACTAGTGAGCTCATTTTTTCTCCACGCCCATAAAGCAATACAGAGGCTGACAAAATAACAATCTAAAGAATTACTCAGAATCAGGTTATTCCTATTCTCGCTTCCTATTTTTAATTTTATTTACAAAATGTTATATAAATTTTCTCACACCCGCTCGTAAAAAGAAGTTTTTTTGTGCAAGAGTAAGATAGTAACAAAAATACATACAAGCGATAATCGCTATCATTTACTGGCATAATCGGCCATATTAAAGCAGAGTTTGGATTCACATCCAATGTCACTACAAAAATTGTATTTCCCAAGCGCCATGAGCTGATTGGATGGATTATTTTTCAATTGACTAATGCGCAATAACCGCCAGGGGCAAGCATGATTGATCTGAAAAAGCCTAAGATATTGAATATAAGTGATATTGCCCATTCTCGTCTATTCAACATCCAGTCCGTTGATCTTGAATTCAGTAATGGTGCCAGACGTATTTATGAGCGCATGAAGCCGGCTAATCATGAAGCAGTCCTCATCATTCCGGTGATTGGTGATGAGTTACTTCTGATACGTGAGTACGCCGTTGGTATTGAGCAATATGAGTTAGGTTTTCCTAAGGGAGCGATTGATGCGGGGGAAAGTATCCTTGAAGCCGCCAACCGTGAATTAAAGGAAGAAGTAGGATTAGGAGCAAAAAAGCTTGAACTACTGACAAAACTGACGATGGCTCCCTCTTATTTTTCCAGCAAAATGAACATTGTCATTGCGCAAGATCTCTATCCCGAAAATCTGGAAGGAGATGAACCGGAACCTCTGGTGCAGGTTTGCTGGCCAATAACAGATATGATGTCACTATTGGAACATCCCGATTTTAACGAAGCCAGAAACATCAGCGCCTTATTTTTTGCACAACGATATCTGAATGAAAAACGCTAGGACTACGCTTACAGCAGGTATGTAGCAAGATGATGAAAGGGCATTAAAGATCATGATCTTTAATGCCCATTTCTTATGACTATATAAAATTAATTAAACACCATTACCCAATATACATTAGAAAAATCTTTAACTTTATTTACTACCTAAGTGCTGGTATTTAAAAACAATCAGAACAGCTCATGGCTTTCGCCATTCTCTATCACTGTCGTTCCCGCCTCTGGTACGGTATATTCTGTCGGCTGCGTACCTTCAATAAAATATTCCTTACGGGTATTTGCCCCACCATTGGAGAGCTTGCCTGTCGCCCGATCAATTGTGACAGACACAATACCTTCTGGCGGTTCCATCTCTTTTTCCGCCACCCCTTCCAATGCCATTTTCATGAAATCATCCCAAATTGGCTGCGCCGTTTTCGCTCCACCTTCCCCTTTCAGAGCAGGTGTCCGTCCCAGACTTTTACTGTGCTCATCGAAACCAATCCAGACTGTCGCAACCCTATCTGGCCCATAACCTGAGAACCATGCATCTTTCGAGCTGTTGGTTGTCCCGGTTTTGCCGCCAATATCACGGCGCTTCAAATCACGAGCAGCACGCCAGCCTGTTCCCATCCAACCCGGCTCACCAAAGATATTGGTTTTCAGAGCGTCATGGATCAGAAACGCCAACGGTGTGCTGATAACATGCGGAGCATACTGCTGATCATCGGTATGCACATTAGGCGCGACACTTTCCAGATCCGGCTGAGGTAAAGCTGGCTCGGCAGAAAGATTGGAGTGGGCTACGTTTTCAATCGAATCTTCAGATAATTCAATGGAACGGGTGGTATCACCATAGATTACAGGAATATCGGTACACTGCGGACAAGCAATCTTCGGCTTCGCTTCAAACAGGACTTTTCCTTCATCATTCTCAATTTTGTTAATGAAATAAGGATCGACCAGATAACCACCATTTGCCATCACTGCATAACCACGCACTAATTGCATTGGTGTGAAAGAAGGAGACCCCAATGCCAACGACTCTGTGCGGACAACATTTTCACCCGGCAAACCAAAGCGTTTCAGGTAATCAGCAGCATAATCAACACCCATTGCACGCATAGCGCGCACCATCACCACGTTCTTGGATTGCCCCAATCCCTGACGCAGACGAATCGGACCATCATAGGTTGGTGGAGAGTTTTTGGGACGCCAGTCAGTACCCGCGCCTGCATCCCAACGGCTGATAGGTGCATCGTTAAGCAACGATGCCAGTGTCAGACCTTTATCCATCGCAGCGGTATACAGGAACGGTTTGATATTGGAGCCAACCTGACGCAACGATTGAGTTACGCGGTTAAATTTACTCAATTCAAAATTAAATCCACCGACCAATGCTTCTATCGCACCATTCATCGGGTTGATGGAAACCAGCGCAGCATTAACTTCCGGTAATTGAGCCAGCCACCAGATGTCATTGACTTTCCTGACCCAAATCTGTTCACCGGTTCGAATGACTTCATTAACACTTTGCGGTGGAGGCCCTTGCAGATTGTCTGTCTTAAATCGACGCGCCCAGTGAACTCCCGCCATAGTCAGTTCAACTTTACTGCCATCCGTCAATATGGCTTCTGCCTGAGTTGCATCGGATTTCGTCACAACAGCAGGTAACAAAGGATCATATTTCTGCAAAGTTTTCAGTTTATCGATGATCTGAGACTGGCTCCATGCTGGTTGACCAGCTTTCCATAACACTTCCTGAGCACCGCGATAACCATGACGGACATCATAATCAATCACATTGGTACGAACAGCATCAACAGCCGCCAGTTGGGGTTTACGTGTAATCGTGGTATAGACCTTATAGCCATCCGTATAGGCATTTTCACCATAACGGTTAATCATTTCCTGCCTTACCATTTCAGTCAGGTAAGGCGCAGAGAAAACAATTTGCGGAGTGTGGTAACGGGCAATTAATTTCTCACTTCTTGCCTGATAATATTGTTGTTGAGTGATGTATCCCTCCTCCAGCATACGCCCCAATACCACATTGCGGCGATTAAGCGCCCGCTCATGAGAATAGAGTGGGTTAAAGGTAGAAGGCGCTTTCGGCAATCCGGCAATCATCGCCATTTCACCCAAAGTCAATTCATTAACGTTTTTGCCAAAATAGACATGTGCTGCGGCACCGACACCATAAGCACGATAACCAAGGTAGATTTTGTTGAGATATAGCTCAAGAATTTCATCTTTGGTTAACAATTGCTCAATTTTAATCGCCAGAAACGCTTCTTTAGCCTTACGTATCAAAGTCTTTTCCGGACTGAGGAAAAAGTTCCTCGCAAGTTGCTGAGTAATAGTACTTGCCCCCTGAGAAGCATGACCAGAAGTCATCACAACTGAGACCGCACGGATAATACCTATCGGATCAACACCATGGTGTTCATAAAAACGGCTATCTTCCGTGGCAATAAAGGCTTTCACCATTAAAGGCGGTATTTCGGACAAGGTCAGCGGCAAACGACGTTTTTCACCATATTGTGCAATAAGTTCGCCATCAGCACTGAATACCTGCATTGGTGTCTGTAATCGGACATCCTTTAAAGTCGCGACATCTGGCAACTGTGGTTCGATATATTTGTACAAACCCAAAATCGAGACGGTTCCCAATAAAATGCAAACAACGACAAGGATCAAAAAATACTTTATGAACTTCACCTGAAATTTCTCACGCCATGTTAATGAGGCAATTTATAAACGATTAGTACGTAGTATAAAGGCTATACAACACAATGAATATGTCCTTTCATTTAATAACAACTTGTCACTCATCACTGATAAGGAGATCACGACATGTACCCATCAAGATGGTATATCGGATTGGATATCCATGAACATTACATTCGGGCAATCGCGGCTATTAAACGCCGCAATGGCTGGCAACTCCGTCATTGCTGGCAATACTCTTTATTTAATAAATTACCGTTATTTAATGAAATACCATTATTAAAAGACACACCACACGGCACTGTCTCAGGAGGATGGTTACAGCACCCTGAAAAATTACAGCATATTCTAATGCAATGGCGTCAAATATTACCTAACAAGATTAAATTAAGACTGGCCCTGCCTGTTCAGCAAACCCTACAGAAACAGATTGCTTTGCCTCACCACATCTCATTACAGGAGCCTGAACTCGGATGGTTTGTTCACGCCAACGCTGAAAAACAATTTCCTGTCACTGATCTTGCCCTGGATTATCGGGTTCATGGTCAGCAAATCTGCATCAGTGCAACCCGACAAAAAGATCTCAACTTCTGGATTGAACTGCTCGCAGAAATTGGTTTATTCCCTGATGCCATTGATATTGCGCCCTGTGCATTACGTTATGCAGCAGAATCTGCCGGTATTCCCAATGACAGCTGGTTGATCCATAAACGGATAACTGACTGGCTGTGGGTCGCTCCAGCTAATCTCCCTTTTAATTATGGATTGATCTCAACCCAGTCTCATCCATTTCTGGCACAAGTTATTAACCAGTTACCCATTACAACAGAGAGTAAAAATCACACCATTTACTACAGTGACGAACAATCTACTGATATCAATAAAGAAAAACAGCAAACCGTACCCAAAGAACCCGTTGACGTCTGGCATATGCTGGCAGCATTTCGCCATTATCAGCCTCCACTGCCGACACAAACAGATGCTTTCGTTATAGCTGCCGGGCTGGCTCTCAGACCGGATGACCAATGATGTATCAGGTTAATTTCTTGCCCTGGCGTCAGGCAAAACTTAAACGCCAATACTGGAAATGGGGATTATTTCTTGGCCTGCAATTGATTCTATGGGGGGCTTTTTTCATATTTATCTCAATACAACAGCAGCAGAAAATCGAACAATATCACGTTCGATTTGCCCAAAATAGCCAGCAACTTGAGCAAATAAAACAAATTATCAATGAAACAGAACAAGCGGTTCATCATCACCATCAGTTGACCCAACAAGTCAGGAAAAAACAGATATTCATGGAACAGAATCAACGATATTTACAACTATTTCGCCAACTTCCTCATTTATTACCGGAGAAAAGCTGGCTTACTGCTTTCAGTGATGACACCGGGCAATTAGTTTTTGCAGCCAACAGCCAAAGTTATGAAGATGTCTCCAATTTATTGGATAACCTGACAGGTAATACTTCACTTATCAATGTCCAGTTGAAAAAAATGACCACCACATCTGAGGATTATCTTAAGGTATTCACCATTGATGCAGACTGGTTGATGGGAGACAGAAATGAGAAATAATTATCTTGTGTGGTTATTTCGCCCCATATGGCAGTTATTTTTATTGCAGCAATTGGTGATCATTCCTCTTATATTGGGCTTCTATTTTTTTGTTTGGCAAAAGAGTGAAGATGTCATTCATTCTCTTCAAGTTAAACTGACAGAACAAAAAAATGATCTCGCCTTATCTCAAAACCAATTTTCCGCATTACCTAACCTGACTGAGCTCCACCAGCAGATCCAACAAATAACAGTCAAACTCGGCCAGAACGGCCATATCTCATCGCCGCTAAAAACTACCGTACTTAAACGACTCCACCAGCCTTTGGTCAATTCCGGGAGTCAACTCATGGAATGGAAAAGCATCAAAGAAGGGGATCAGGTTTTATGGCATATCATACTGTCACTGACCTATGAACAATTACTCCGTTTCATCAATGAGATTCAGCAATTACAACCTATCTTGCTGATAAAACATCTCACGATCACACCTGCCGATAATAGTCTGACTGTCCGTATGGTGCTGAAAGATATTGGCTATGAGGAAAAATGATGAATTGTCGTGCTTTCGCTTTACTGGCCTTCCTGCTCCTGACTTTTTCCTGTTTCGCCGAAGAAATAGAACCGGAAGAAACAACTTATTCAATGACAGTGAGAGATCCTTTTCAGCCGCCAAAAAATAACCTAGATGAAGAAGTTCAGTTCTTCCCGACAGATCAAGAAGAACAAGAAATAGAATATCAGGTTATTCCTCTGCAATACGCCGATGCCGGACAAATAACAGAACAATTACAAAAAAACACGCCTGCCTTACTGACAAAATGGGGAAAAGTGGAACATGATAATTTAACGAATAGTTTGATATTAGAAGATAAGTTTGATGCTATCACTCGCATCAAAAACTGGCTGAAAGAAGTGGATACACCACAACAACAAGTGCAAATCACAGCCCATATTGTCACGAGCAGCAGAGAAGCATTACATGAGCTAGGTATTCACTGGGGTATCGCAGCCGATCCACAAAATCGCTCACTCGGCCTCAACCGCTTGAACCTGCATCAACCCGCAGGAAATCAAAGCCACCGATTAGTACTGAACACTGCCCGCATCCATGCAAATCTGTTAGAAATGGAACTCAGCGCCCTGGAGCAGGAAAATCAACTGGATATCATCGCCAGCCCACGTCTGACCGCTTCACATCAACAACCCGCCAGTATCAAACAGGGTTCTGATATCCCTTATCTCGTTCAGAATAAAAACAAAACAACTATTCAATTCAAGGAGGCAGTATTAGGCATGGAAGTAACTCCACACATTTTAAGGCAAGGAAAAATCCGGTTAATGTTGAAAATCAGCCAGAATGCGCCCGGCCTTCCTATTAATCAGGGAGGGAATGAAAATCTGGCTATCGATAAACAGGAAATTATGACACAAGTTACCGTCAGAAACGGCGAAACCCTCATTCTGGGTGGAATTTTCCAACAGAAAAAAGGCGCCAGTACACAAAAAGTTCCTTACTTATCAGACATTCCTCTGTTGGGATCATTATTTAGCCAGCAAGGAGAACGGCATAGTCGAAGGGAGCTCGTAATTTTTATTACACCTCAACTGGACAATATTTGATCAATTTAAAATATATACATATTTATCAGTTGGTTGATAAAGGTCTCTGTGCTTTTTCTACCATATTGCTGGTTATTTTTCTTGGTCTGACCTGTTTATGGATTTGACGCTGAGAGTAATTTAGCATACAAGGTTTACCTAATTGAGTGAGCAGGTCTCTCATCACCAGTAAGAGCCTATCGGAATATACACAGGTAGGATCATAATCAGCCGAAAAAGCATGAACCTTACTTCACAGGTTCGTGCAAATTTATATAGTTGCAATATAGGCTGATGTATTGAGATAATTTTTCTATCTGATCTCACATTCTCACTCATGAGGTTTCAGTTTAGGTCCCGCGGCTAATCTGATTGGCGGGGCGGGTTATCATTAACAAATATCTTAGTAATACCAAAAACATGGCAGAGAAACGCAATATCTTTCTGGTTGGGCCTATGGGTGCCGGCAAAAGCACTATTGGTCGTCAGTTAGCTCAGCAACTCAATATGGAGTTTTACGACTCTGATCAAGAAATTGAGCGACGTACCGGAGCTGACGTGGGCTGGGTATTCGATGTGGAAGGCGAAGAAGGCTTCCGTGAACGCGAAGAAAAAATAATTAACGAACTGACTGAGAAACAAGGCATTGTATTGGCAACTGGGGGTGGTTCAGTTAAATCAAAAGAAACCCGCAATCGTCTGTCTGCCCGTGGTGTGGTCGTCTATTTAGAAACAACCATAGAAAAACAGTTAGCTCGTACCCAGCGCGACAAAAAACGCCCTTTACTTCAAGTTGATGCACCAGCACGTGAAGTTTTAGAAAATCTGGCTGATGAGCGCAATCCTCTTTATGAGGAAATTGCTGACCTGACTATACGTACAGATGAGCAAAGTGCCAAAGTTGTAGCTAACCAAATTATTGAGCTATTGGAAAAAAATTGATCTTTGCGGACTCGCTCCGCAGCACACGATAAGGCGAAAGCTGATATGGAACAAGTGATTGTTACGTTAGGTGAAAGAAGCTATCCGATTACCATCGCCCAAGGGCTGTTTTCCAGCAGTGAAGCATTCAAGCCCCTGCAATCTGGTCAGCAGGTCATGATAGTGACCAATGAAACACTGGCACCCCTGTATCTTGAACAGGTGAAATCCACATTGCAGAGTATGGGTCTTCAGGTAAATGAAGTTATCTTGCCTGACGGTGAACAATACAAATCACTTCTTGTGCTCAATGATATATTTTCTGCCTTACTGGAAAATAATCACGCTCGTGACACAACGCTTATCGCTCTCGGTGGTGGTGTCATCGGTGATATGACGGGGTTTGCTGCCGCCAGCTATCAACGCGGCATTCGTTTCATTCAGATACCCACCACTCTACTTTCTCAGGTTGACTCTTCCGTTGGCGGAAAAACAGGGGTCAACCATCCCCTTGGTAAAAACATGATTGGGGCTTTTTACCAACCTGCCTCCGTTGTTATTGATCTCAATTGTTTAAATACCCTGCCAGCCCAAGAGTTGTATGCCGGTTTAGCGGAAGTGATCAAATATGGCGTGATTCTGGATGGTGAGTTTTTTAGCTGGCTTGAAGACAATATTGAGAAATTAATCGCTCTTGATCATCAGGCAATGGCTTACTGTATTCGTCGTTGCTGTGAACTGAAGGCATTTGTCGTCGCAGCAGATGAATATGAACGCAGTGGAATGCGGTCTTTATTAAATCTCGGCCATACTTTCGGACATGCCATTGAAGCGGAAATGGGTTATGGTGTCTGGCTGCATGGTCAAGCAGTCGCTGCGGGTATGGTAATGGCTGCACGAGCGTCTGAACTTGTTGGAACATTTTCCAGTCAGGATACACAACGTATTATCAACTTGCTGGAAAGAGCAAAACTCCCTGTTCACGGCCCGGCAATCATGTCCCCTGAAGATTATTTACCTCATATGATGCGTGATAAAAAAGTATCAGCGGGTAAACTTCGTCTGACTTTGCCTAAGGTTATAGGGGAAGCAGAACTTCGTTCTGATATCAGTACAAACGTCATATTAGATGCCATTCGACGTTGCAGAGAGTGATCCATCATTTTCTAGCTGTTTGCTATAAAATAGCTACATTGATAGATACACCTGATAGCTTTCAAGTTGCCGCCAACAAAGAGGCAACTTGAAAGATAAAGGGTATAATACACTATCAGTTTTATTACCGGTTTTAGTTAGGTCAGGCTGCCAAACCTATAGACCAAACCTATAGAATAGTAATTGGCAGTATTATCTCGACTGGGAGGGCATATGGACGAATTAAAATCAGAAAATAAGCAAGAAACAAAAAACGAATTTAAACCTGATGCTTCTGATCGCCGCCCTCCGCGATCACGAACTCAAAACCAACGCCCAAAACTGGCAGTATCGCGTCAACAAATGATGATTGGGGTCGGTATACTGGTGCTTTTACTACTGATTATCGCTATCAGTTCTGCCCTGAAATCCCCAACCGAGCATGAAAAACAGCAATCACAGAATTCAGTCGAGAAAAATATCGATCTGCCAGGCTCTCCATCATCTTCTACTAACACGCAAGCGACTAATGCGCAAAATAGTATGCAGGGAAATCCATCTGAACCTGCCACATCGACATCGCCAACAAATAATCCGCGCGAAATCGGTATGCCACCAATCAGCAGTACACCTAGTCAAGATCCCGCTCCTGCAACAACCGGAACGGGTGGCTACAACCAACGCATAGAGTTACCTGGCGATATTTCTGATGCTTTAAATCAACAACAGAGCAACATTAACGATACTGTGCAAAAAAATACGGCACAAAAAAATCTGTCATCATCACAAAATAACCCGGTAAAACAAACGGTAATCCCGCCGGAAGAACAGAAAAAAACTGAAAAGGTTGCACCTCCCAAAATAGAAAAAACAGACAAGCAGCACAAGGAAACAGCTAAACCTGCCATCATTGATGACTTACTGAAAGTACCTGCAAATCGGTTTACACTTCAATTGAGTAGCGCGAGTCGCTCTGATACCTTGATCGCTTTTGCGAAAAAGAATAACCTTGTTAATTACAAGGTTTATGAAACCAAACGTAATGATAAAACATGGTTTATTTTGATCTACGGTAGCTACAACTCCGCTTCTGAGGCCAAAAAGGCAATTTCTTTACTCCCTACAGACATTCAGACTCAAAAACCCTGGGTGAGAAAACTACAACAGGTTCATCAAGATCTGAAAAAATAAAACTATTTTTATTAGGCGCTGATATGCTGTCCTAAACAGAGTACAATCTGCGGCTCTGAAATTATTGAATACTTTATTTGGCGGCATGAAAAAAAAACGCGCTTTCTTAAAATGGGCCGGTGGAAAATACCCTTTGGTGGATGACATTAAACGTTATCTGCCAGAGGGCGAGCGCTTAATTGAGCCATTTGTTGGCGCAGGTTCGGTATTCCTGAATACCGATTATGATTCTTACATCTTATCAGATATCAACAGTGATCTAATCAACCTGTACAACACAGTAAAATCCAGTGCGGATGAATTTATTGGTCATGTCCGTCCCTTATTTTCACCAGAGTTCAACACGTCTGAAATCTTCTATCACCTGAGAGAAGAGTTCAACAACAGTAAAGACCCATTCTATCGCAGTGTGTTGTTTCTGTACCTTAATCGCCACTGTTATAATGGCCTTTGCCGCTATAACTCACGGGGCGAGTTTAACGTTCCTTTCGGGCGCTATAAAAAACCGTATTTTCCGGAAGATGAGTTGTACTGGTTTGCCGAAAAATCCCAAAAGGCCTCTTTTATCTGCCAGCATTACGGAATCGCACTAACTAAAGCGCCAAAAGGCTCAGTCGTTTATTGCGATCCACCTTATGCGCCTCTTTCAGCAACGGCAAATTTTACAGCCTACCATACAAATAGTTTTAACCTCCTGGATCAGGAAAATCTGGCGCGGCTCGCCTATAATCTCTCGTCGCAACAGGATATCCCCGTACTTATATCCAATCATGACACGCCGATGACACGGGAATGGTATCATCAAGCTTCCCTTTACATTGTTAAAGCCCGCCGGACAATAAGTAGAAATATTCTTGCCCGCAGTAAAGTTGATGAGCTTTTGGCGTTATACTGCCAGAAGTGATTGAGGTTTCCTGCCCCTGAAATAACGGGGATAAACAATGAATTGGAGAAGAGAATAATGAAGAAAGATTTTCTGATTGCCCCATCCATTCTATCCGCAGATTTTGCCCGTCTGGGTGAAGATACCGCAAAGGTATTGGCAGCAGGTGCTGATGTTGTGCACTTTGACGTTATGGATAACCATTACGTTCCGAACCTGACAATTGGCCCGATGGTCTGTCAGGCTCTGCGCAATTATGGTATTACCGCTCCGATTGATGTTCACCTGATGGTAAAACCTGTTGATCGCATTATCCCCGATTTTGCCAAAGCAGGTGCAACCTATATCACTTTCCATCCAGAAGCGAGCGAGCATGTTCACCGAACGCTGCAACTGATTAAAGATCATGGTTGTAAAGCGGGTTTGGTTTTCAATCCGGCAACATCTCTCAGCTACCTTGATTATGTTATGGATAAACTGGATGTCATTTTGTTGATGTCAGTTAACCCTGGTTTCGGCGGTCAATCTTTCATTCCAGAAACCCTGAACAAACTGCGTCAGGTACGCAAACTTATTGATGAAAGTGGATACAATATTCGCCTTGAAATTGATGGTGGTATCAAAGCCAACAATATTGCCGCAGCAGCTCAGGCCGGGGCGGATATGTTCGTCGCAGGCTCCGCTATTTTCAGTCAACCTGACTATAAAACGGTTATTGATGAGATGCGCCGTGAATTATCAACAGTAGCATAATGGCAGACAACATGATGGGAAAAAATGTAGTTAAAAACATTCGGGCCATTGCATTTGATCTGGATGGAACACTGACCGACAGTGCCGGTGGCCTGGCCGATGCTCTAGATCAGGCACTGACTGCCAAAGGATTGCCCACAGCAGGCAAAGAACGCGTTGCGGTTTGGGTGGGTAATGGCGCAGATATCATGGTTGAACGCGCATTGAAATGGGCGACGGTGGAATTTACCCCAGAACTGCATCATGAAATCCGCGAACTGTTTGATAAATTCTATAAAACCACCGTCACAACAGGCAGCACACTCTTTCCTCATGTCAAAGAAACGTTGGCAGAGCTGGCAAAACATAACCTGCCGATGGCGATTGTCACTAACAAGCCAACACCTTTTATTGCACCATTGCTGGAATCATTAGGTATCAGTGAATATTTTTCACTGGTACTAGGTGGTGACGATGTTAAACAGAAAAAACCGCATCCGGCACCACTGTATCTGACAATGGGCATGTTTGGTCTACATAAGGAAGAATTGCTTTTCGTTGGTGATTCACGTAATGATATTTTGGCTGCACAGGCAGCAGGTTGTCCTTGTGTTGGCTTGACCTATGGATATAACTATGGGGAATCTATAGCATTAAGTCGTCCGAATTATGTATTAGACAATTTCTCGGATTTAATCCCAACAATTGGACTATCAATTTTGAACTTACAGGAAGCGTAATAAAATGAATGAACCCACTGCAATGAAATCAAACGCACAAAAACCCATTGTATTCAGCGGCGCACAACCCTCCGGTGAATTGACCATCGGTAACTACATGGGGGCGTTACGTCAGTGGGTTAAAATGCAGGATGAATATGATTGCATCTACTGTATCGTTAATCAACATTCTATTACCGTACGCCAAGATCCCGAAGAACTGAAAAAACGCACACTGGATACGCTGGCACTTTACCTTGCTTGTGGCATTGATCCAAAGAAAAGCACTATTTTCGTTCAGTCACATGTTCCACAACATACTCAACTGGCTTGGGTATTAAACTGTTACACCTATTTCGGCGAACTCAGCCGCATGACTCAATTTAAGGATAAATCAGCCCGTTATCCAGAAAACATTAATGCTGGTTTATTTGAATATCCTGTCCTGATGGCTTCTGATATTTTACTTTACCAAGCCAATCAGATCCCTGTTGGCATTGACCAGAAACAGCATCTTGAACTGACCCGTGATTTAGCACTGCGCTTTAATGCCTTATACGGCGACATTTTCACTGTACCAGAACCATTCATTCCGAAAGACGGTGCACGCGTGATGTCATTGCAAGATCCAAATAAGAAAATGTCAAAATCAGATGATAACCGTAATAACGTGATTGCTCTGCTGGAAGATCCAAAATCGGTTGCTAAGAAAATCAAACGTGCAGTTACTGATTCCGAAGAACCACCTCGTGTACGTTATGATCTGGAAAATAAGCCTGGTGTTTCCAATTTGTTGGATATACTTTCTGGCGTCACAGGTAAAACAATTCCTGAACTGGAAGCCGAATTTGAAGGAAAAATGTACGGTCATCTGAAAGGTGCAGTAGCAGATGCAGTATGTGAAATGCTGGCAGGTTTACAAGAACGTTTCCATCATTTCCGTAATGATGAGGTTCTACTTAACCAAATAATGGCAGAAGGCGCAGCTAAAGCACAAGCTCGTGCTCAGGCGACTCTGGATAAGGTCTATGAGGCGGTTGGGTTTATTGCTCATCCGTAATCATGTTATACCCAATGGATTTCAAGATACAGCTAACAAATCTGAAACTTGAAAGACGACGGGTATTTTTATTATTTATTGCCAAAGGAGATCAATATATCTCCTTTGTTTTTTGTCTGTTGATGTAGTTAATGTTTTAGTTACCATTTTAATTTTTTGAATCGAAGCATAATATCATTATTTGTTACATTAGATGCAGAAGGAAATTCTGTATCATCATGCAGAATAACACGATCTTTCCTTTCACGTCTCCATTTTGCACTTGCATCTACACGTTTAAAAATATTTTCGTTTTCTTTCTCAAATCTAAAATGTTTAGAAGGCCTTTTATCTCTTCTTTCTCGATCAATTGTATATAAATGATTTTTATAAGTATCAGGTCCTGTATTCATACCTACTTCAAAACGAAAATCACATAATACTCGTGAAGTCGCCCAAGTATCATTTCTTTCTTCTTCATTAGCCTCATTACATGGATTTCTACACTCTCTAAAATATTTTAACTTTCTAATACTAGTGGGATTTTTATATTTATCATCTCTCTTAAGCATGTTGGATGAAAATCTTTCACTCATAGAAATTAAAATACTCTCAATTTCTTTTGAGCCAATATTAGCAGCAAGAATTGCAGTACCACCAAAAGAATTGACCTTCCAGGATTTTCCTCTAACATCACCAAAAGCAACGCCTAATGGTGCATCAACATTTCTAAATTTAGCCTCTTGAGAAATATTTTTAATACTTGCCTCCTCCAATTCAACATCAACATCCAGGTAAATACCTCCTTCTAAATATAAAATAACCGAACGCGCAATATCACTTGACATTCCATAATTATGATAGTATCCATTGATATTCCTATAAAACATAGACTTCAAAAATATAATATTTTTATGCAAATGTATAAGTTTTTTATGTACAGTGTCAAAAGCTTCATCTATATCTCTAATAAAAAAAGTATTAAATTTATAATTTAATTTTTGTATTTTCTCTTTTCCTCCAATCTTATCAAACTCACATCCAAATAACTCACCTACATTAATTACACCAAATTTACTATCAATGTTTTCTATTATATTATTAAATGTTCTTGTCATTAATGATTTATTAATAACCCATAAATGCACTTCAAAACCCTGGTTGTGCGTTTTCATTTCAATAATATTTCTCATAAACTTTTCTGGTATATTTTTACCAGTCCAGAAATAGTGGATTTTATTTGGTATATTCACAAATCATCTCTTCATTATTATTAATGTTTTAATTTTGATTGAATTTATATTTTTTACAGAATCAGAAATTCGTATGGCTAATCTATTTTAATAGTGTAAATACACATTTTTGTGATATTTATCACATTTAAAAAATAAGTATGACGATAACAAGAATCTGGTTATCGTCAACTGTGCTCTGACAATATATTGTTTGACGATTTTCTTAATTATTTCCAAATAAACGACGATTGAAGTCCTCTATTTTTCCATGCAATATCCGCTTTTGCATCGTCAGACTCCAGCTAGCAGATAACCCTGCTGCCCCCATTAAACGTTGGTATTGTTCTCCATCAAATGGGCTATGGAAAGCAATAGAAATAGCATCCTTAACAGAAACATCACTATTTCGACTGAGTAATTTTAGTGGTTCAACAGCACTGACAAAACCTGAAGAGATGACCCGATATAACCAACCACAATACCCTTTATCTTGCATCATGGCTGCAAAATTCGCAATTCCAGTAATAAGATTAAGTTTGTAGCAAGGAGAACGGGGTTGTGTCACCTGAATAATTGCTTCTCCCCACTGGAAAATATCCCCAATATAAACATTCTCTTCTGTCATACCTTCCGTTGATATGTTTTCACCAAATAAGGGAGATACAAATAATTCCACTAATTCAGGAAATTGCCTTTTCCAAAAGAGGTAATGTTCCATAGGATAATGACAAAGCGCGCGATCAGGACCGCCATGAAAACGAGTCTCTGCCTGTTCATCTCCTTCCAGACCAAGAGAGGTTAGCTGTAAGCGTCCATTCACCAGCAGTTTGTTGATTGCACTGAAACCCCACTTTTCGGAAGATGTTATTTTACCTCTATATACCTGTGGGTAATACATTTCTATTTCTCCTCAATAGGCTAATATAAATATTATCCTGACCAAATAAACGCGCCAAGCTTCATCTTTTTGCCCTTTTAAAGCAGAAAAGATGTCAAATGATAACGAATATTATGAGCAATAAAAATGCTGACCCCACAGTGATCAGCATTATTAAGAGAGGGATTTTTAGAACTTATTCCATTTTTTCTTCGTAACGTTTTGCCGCTTCTTCCCAATTTACGACATGCCAAAATGCCTTAATATAGTCGGGGCGACGGTTTTGATACTTCAGATAATAAGCATGTTCCCACACATCCAATCCCAAAATAGGATAACCAGAAGTACCAGAAATCTCTTCACCCATCAATGGGCTATCCTGATTTGCAGTAGAAACAACGTCAAGTTTGCCATCTTCTTTTAAGACTAACCAGGCCCACCCAGAGCCAAAACGGGTTGCGGCTGCTTGTTCAAATTTTTCTTTGAAAGCATCAACGCTACCGAAATCCCTTTCTATTGCTGCTTTTAATGCACCAGATAAAGTTGTCCCTAATTTCAAACCCTTCCAGAACAGACTATGGTTTAAATGACCTCCTGCATTATTACGCATGAAAGTACGTTTATCCTCAGGAACTTCATCAAGCCGCTGAACGAGTTCATCAATCTCCAGACAGGCTAGTTCTGGACAGGCTTCTAATGCAGTATTGGTATTTGTAACGTAGGTTTGATGGTGTTTGGTGTGATGAATCATCATCGTTTGTTTATCGAAATGCGGCTCTAGCGCGTCATAAGGATATGGTAGAGAAGGTAATGAATGGCTCATGTCATATCTCCAGTTGTTTTTAAAATATACACACCTTTTATTTATTGGGTATGAGGCTCACACCTTGTGAACTGCCAGATTATTATAGTGAATTAAACGATAATGAAAACGATTATCAATTCCATATTATAACTATGGTTTCTTTTTAATTTCTCTTTTATTTCGTTTATTAGACGAAATAACTAAATAAAATCCATCAGTTAGTGTATTTGTTTAAATAATGAAATTATTAATGACAATTAATTTTCACAAATACGCCGCACTAAATGCTCATCTCATGAAATTCATTCTTTCCAATTGCGTGATCTTCCGCCCAAAAAAGAAACAAAATTTCTTCTTACACTTTAGTTAACCTTGTTTTGACATAGTATTAACAATTGCAAGGAGATAAAAATATGACTCAAATAATCAAGCATCCTATTCCTGCTGACATCGCAGAAACAGCCCTGATAAACAAGCAACAATATATGCAAGACTACCAATGGTCACTACAAGATCCTGAAGGGTTCTGGGGTGAGAAAGGTAAGATACTGGATTGGATAAGACCTTATACCAAGGTTAAAAACAGTTCTTTTGACCCCGGACACATCAGTATCCGTTGGTTTGAAGATGGAACACTGAATCTAAGTGCTAACTGCCTTGACCGCCATTTACAAGAACGTGGTGATCAGACTGCCATTATCTGGGAAGGAGATAATCCCGCTGAATCCAGACATGTTACGTATCAAGAGCTATATCACGATGTCTGTCAATTCGCTAATGCATTGAAAAAAATTGGGATTAAAAAAGGTGATGTCGTTGCTATCTATATGCCAATGGTGC
Organism: Xenorhabdus indica; assembly: GCF_014467235.1. Taxonomy (GTDB): domain Bacteria; phylum Pseudomonadota; class Gammaproteobacteria; order Enterobacterales; family Enterobacteriaceae; genus Xenorhabdus; species Xenorhabdus indica. The sequence goes on from NZ_NKHP01000026.1 coordinate 51,089, forward strand.
CGGAAGCTGCCGTTGCTATGCTGGCCTGTGCCCGGATTGGCGCAATTCACTCGGTGATTTTCGGTGGTTTTTCTCCTGATGCAATTTCTGGTCGGGTTATCGATTCAAATGCCAAATTAATTATTACTGCTAATGAAGGCATACGAGCCGGACGAACTGTTCCACTGAAAAAAAATGTTGATGAAGCACTGAGCAATCCAACCGTGACAAGTGTTACCAATGTTGTTGTTTTTAAACGGACAGATAATGCAACAAGCTGGCAAACCGAACGTGATTTATGGTGGCATGAATTAACTGATGGGATGAATACAGACTGTCCGGCCGAAGAGATGAATGCAGAAGATCCGCTATTTATTCTTTATACTTCCGGCTCCACAGGTAAACCCAAAGGTGTTCTGCATACCACTGGTGGTTATCTGGTCTACGCGTCTTTGACGTTCAAATATACGTTTGATTACCGTCCTGGTGAAGTTTATTGGTGTACAGCCGATATCGGTTGGGTAACAGGTCATAGCTATCTGTTGTATGGCCCGCTATCTTGTGGTGCAACATCCGTGATGTTTGAAGGTGTACCGAACTATCCTGATGTGAATCGTCTCAGCCAGGTTGTTGATAAACACCAGGTGAATATCCTCTATACTGCGCCAACGGCTATTCGTGCATTAATGGCCGAAGGGGACAAAGCTATTGAAGGAACCAAACGCACATCATTGCGCATCATGGGATCTGTAGGCGAACCCATCAACCCGGAAGCCTGGGAATGGTATTACAAAAAAATAGGTAATGGTAAATGCCCTATTGTCGATACATGGTGGCAAACGGAAACGGGTGGTTTCATGATTACACCATTACCTGGAGCAACTGCTCTCAAAGCAGGATCAGCGACTCTGCCATTCTTCGGCATTAGCCCCGCATTAGTAGATAACTCAGGTGGCATTCTGAGTGGTGAATGCGAGGGGAATCTTGTTATTACCGATTCATGGCCGGGACAAGCCAGGACTCTATTTGGCGATCATGATCGTTTTGAGCAAACATATTTTTCTACCTTCAAAGGGGCATATTTCAGTGGCGATGGTGCCAGACGTGATGAAGACGGCTATTACTGGATTACTGGCCGCGTTGATGATGTGCTGAATATTTCAGGCCATCGATTGGGTACTGCTGAGATTGAATCGGCTCTGGTAGCTCATCCTAAAATCGCGGAGGCAGCCGTTGTTGGTATCCCTCACCATATCAAAGGACAAGCTATTTACGCTTATGTCACATTAATTCACGGTGAAGAACCTTCTCCTGAGCTGTATAGCGATGTCAAAAATTGGGTACGAAAAGAAATCGGCCCAATTGCAACCCCTGATATTCTTCACTGGACAGATTCTCTACCCAAAACGCGTTCAGGAAAGATTATGCGACGGATTTTGCGCAAAATCGCTTCCGGTGATACTAGTAACTTAGGAGATACTTCCACTTTGGCTGATCCTGGCGTTGTTGAAAAATTACTAGAAGAAAAGCAGTCCATGGCTATGCCTTAGCATATGCAGTAAAAACATCCATGCCGCCGTAGGGCGGCTTGGTAACATACCATCAAAAGTGCAGAACTACCAGGGACGTGATAAGTAGTCATGAATTCCTGCGAATGCGGCTGCTCCGTATTTAATAGTCCTTAATGTGGCTTAAGGTGATCCTTTAACATTTAAAAGGAGAAACTCTGATGAATGCCGATATTTATCAAGAGGTTGAGAATAACCCTCGCTTCAAGGAATTAGTTGAGAAGCGCGGACGTTTTGCCGGGCTGTTGTCCATCATTATGTTAATGCTTTATGTTGGTTTTATTTTTCTCATTGCCTTTGCCCCCGAATGGCTTGGCACACCTCTCTATGAAGGCTCCAGCGTAACACGTGGTATTCCTGTTGGTATCGGTATTATTTTTATTTCTTTCATATTAACAGGGATTTATGTTGTCAGAGCGAATGGTGAATTCGATCGTTTGACATCGACTATTCTCAAAGAGGTGGGAAAATGAAAAAGCTTCTCTTCTCAACAATCCTGCTATTTTTTTCCTTCTACCCTATTTTAGCCCAGGCAGACGCCCTTTCAGGTAAAGTAGAAAAGCAACCTTTGAATATTCAGGCCATTATCATGTTTCTGTTATTCGTTGGGTTCACGCTTTACATTACTTATTGGGCATCAAAACGAACAATTTCTCGTTCAGATTACTATACTGCCGGAGGGCGGATCACGGGTTTTCAAAATGGTATGGCCATTGCTGGGGACTATATGTCAGCAGCCTCTTTTTTAGGGATTTCTGCATTGGTTTATACCTCCGGTTATGATGGCCTGATTTATTCCATCGGTTTCCTTGTTGGCTGGCCAATTATTTTGTTCCTGATCGCTGAACGGTTGAGAAATCTGGGACGTTACACATTTGCTGATGTTGCTTCTTATCGATTAAAGCAGCGCCCTATCCGTACTTTGTCTGCAATGGGATCTCTGGTTGTTGTTGCGTTATATCTGATTGCACAAATGGTTGGAGCTGGAAAACTCATCGAACTATTATTCGGACTGAATTACCACATCGCTGTTGTTTTAGTTGGTATTCTAATGGTTCTGTATGTACTGTTTGGTGGCATGCTGGCAACAACGTGGGTTCAGATTATCAAAGCAATTTTATTGCTGGCTGGAGCAACATTTATGGCTTTGATGGTTATGAAAGCCGTGAATTTCAATTTTAATACCCTATTTAAAGAAGCTATTGCCGTACATTCACACGGGCAGGATATTATGAGCCCAGGTGGATTAGTTTCTGACCCAGTATCTGCACTCTCTTTAGGGCTAGCGTTAATGTTTGGTACTGCTGGCTTACCGCATATCATCATGCGATTTTTTACCGTTAATGATGCTAAAGAAGCCCGCAAAAGTGTTTTCTATGCCACCGGCTTTATCGGTTATTTCTACATCCTAACCTTTATCATTGGATTTGGTGCAATACTGTTAGTCAGCCCCAATGCTGCATTTAAAGATCCAACCGGAACATTAATTGGTGGGACTAATATGGCCGCAGTCCATCTTGCAAGTGCGGTTGGCGGTGATTTTTTCCTCGGTTTTATTTCTGCTGTCGCTTTCGCCACGATTTTAGCTGTTGTAGCAGGGCTAACATTAGCTGGTGCCTCAGCCGTTTCTCATGATCTCTATGCTAATGTAATTAAACGGGGACAAGCCAATGAACAGGATGAGTTAAAAATTTCCAAAATTACTGTAGTCTTCCTGGGAATTATCGCTATTGGATTAGGTATTTTATTCGAAAAACAAAATATTGCTTTTATGGTCGGTCTGGCTTTCTCCATTGCAGCAAGTTGTAATTTCCCAATTATTTTATTGTCGATGTACTGGAGCAGGCTGACAACACGTGGAGCTTTGATTGGTGGATGGTTGGGATTAATGATAGCCGCCGTATTAATGATCCTTGGCCCAACAATCTGGGTTAGTATTCTTGGTCATGAAAAACCCATTTATCCTTATGAGTATCCAGCTCTATTCTCCATGATTGTAGCATTTGCCGGTGCATGGCTTTTCTCCATCACAGATACATCAGAACAAGGTCAATTGGAAAGAGAAATGTTCCGTAAGCAATTTCTACGTTCACAGACAGGCCTTGGTATTGAGCAAGGAAACGCACATTAGCATTAAATACTGAACTTATCCTGCCCTTTTGGGCAGGTTCTATTTTGTTAACCAAACGGAGAGCTGATGTTTAATGTAATCTGATGACAAACTTGGACAACAAAGAACTTAATTCACTGTCGAAGAGCAAATTCTGAATTTAATAACTGATATTAGCAAAGCAGCCAAAGCAATTAATGTCAATAAATCAGCGATGAACAGATTAATTCATCAATTAAGGCAGAACCGACAAGGAAAATAGGCCACGACGGTACTCATGGGGAATAAGGAAAGGTATATGACCCAACTTCACTGAGAAAACGCAAAAAAGCCATCCGGTTCAGGATGGCTTCTCTGTCAAATGGCTGTCTGGCAGTGCCCTACTCTCGCATGGGGAGACCCCACACTACCATCGGCGCGACGGCGTTTCACTGCTGAGTTCGGCATGGGGTCAGGTGGGACCACCGCGCTATTGCCGCCAGACAAATCCTGTTTTCAATCCCGAACAAGCTGCCGGAC
>NZ_NKHP01000026.1:55364-58566 GCF_014467235.1 Xenorhabdus indica
ACGGCGTTTCACTGCTGAGTTCGGCATGGGGTCAGGTGGGACCACCGCGCTATTGCCGCCAGACAAATCCTGTTTTCAATCCCGAACAAGCTGCCGGACTGGCCCAGGCCACTCCCGTCTCTGAAACTTTTCGTCTTTCTCTCCAACGCCCCCAAAACCCCTTCGGTGTTGTCAGGTTAAGCCGCACGGTACATTAGTACTGGTTAGCTCAACGTCTCGCCACGCTTACACACCCAGCCTATCCACGTCCTCGTCTCGAACGCTCCTTCAGTATCCTCTGGGGATAAGGGAAGACTCATCTCAAGGCAAGTTTCCCGCTTAGATGCTTTCAGCGGTTATCTCTTCCGCACTTAGCTACCGGGCAGTGCCATTGGCATGACAACCCGAACACCAGTGGTGCGTCCACTCCGGTCCTCTCGTACTAGGAGCAGCCCCTTTCAATCTTCCAGCGCCCACGGCAGATAGGGACCGAACTGTCTCACGACGTTCTAAACCCAGCTCGCGTACCACTTTAAATGGCGAACAGCCATACCCTTGGGACCTACTTCAGCCCCAGGATGTGATGAGCCGACATCGAGGTGCCAAACACCGCCGTCGATATGAACTCTTGGGCGGTATCAGCCTGTTATCCCCGGAGTACCTTTTATCCGTTGAGCGATGGCCCTTCCATGCAGAACCACCGGATCACTAAGACCTACTTTCGTACCTGCTCGCGCCGTCACGCTCGCAGTCAAGCCAGCTTATGCCTTTGCACTAACCTCACGATGTCCGACCGTGATTAGCTGACCTTCGTGCTCCTCCGTTACGCTTTGGGAGGAGACCGCCCCAGTCAAACTACCCACCAGACACTGTCCGCAACCCGGATAACGGGCTTACGTTAGAACATCAAACATTCAAGGGTGGTATTTCAAGGATGGCTCCATGCAGACTGGCGTCCACACTTCCAGGCCTCCCACCTATCCTACACATCAAGGCTCAAGGTTCAGTGTCAAGCTATAGTAAAGGTTCACGGGGTCTTTCCGTCTTGCCGCGGGTACACTGCATCTTCACAGCGAGTTCAATTTCACTGAGTCTCGGGTGGAGACAGCCTGGCCATCATTACGCCATTCGTGCAGGTCGGAACTTACCCGACAAGGAATTTCGCTACCTTAGGACCGTTATAGTTACGGCCGCCGTTTACTGGGGCTTCGATCAAGAGCTTCTCCCTAAGGATAACCCCATCAATTAACCTTCCAGCACCGGGCAGGCGTCACACCGTATACGTCCACTTTCGTGTTTGCACAGTGCTGTGTTTTTATTAAACAGTTGCAGCCAGCTGGTCTCTGCGACTGGCCTCGGCTCCGAAAGCAAGTTTCTTCACCTGACGCCAGCGTGCCTTCTCCCGAAGTTACGGCACCATTTTGCCTAGTTCCTTCACCCGAGTTCTCTCAAGCGCCTGAGTATTCTCTACCTGACCACCTGTGTCGGTTTGGGGTACGATTTCATGTTACCTGATGCTTAGAGGCTTTTCCTGGAAGCCGGGCATCTGTCACTTCAGCACCGCAGTGCCTCGTCATCACGCCTCAGTGTTATCAGGGCTCCGGATTTACCAGGAACCCCCACCTACACGCTTAAACCGGGACGACCGTCGCCCGGATGACATAGCCTTCTCCGTCCCCCCTTCGCAGTAACACCAAGTACAGGAATATTAACCTGTTGCCCATCGACTACGCTTTTCAGCCTCGCCTTAGGGGTCGACTCACCCTGCCCCGATTAACGTTGGACAGGAACCCTTGGTCTTCCGGCGTGCGGGTTTTTCACCCGCATTATCGTTACTTATGTCAGCATTCGCACTTCTGATACCTCCAGCCAACCTCACAGTTCACCTTCAACGGCTTACAGAACGCTCCCCTACCCAGCAACACATTCGTGTCGCTGCCGCAGCTTCGGTGCCTGGTTTAGCCCCGTTACATCTTCCGCGCAGGCCGACTCGACCAGTGAGCTATTACGCTTTCTTTAAATGATGGCTGCTTCTAAGCCAACATCCTGGCTGTCTGAGCCTTCCCACTTCGTTTCCCACTTAACCAGAACTTGGGGACCTTAGCTGGCGGTCTGGGTTGTTTCCCTCTTCACGACGGACGTTAGCACCCGCCGTGTGTCTCCCGTGATAACATTCTTCGGTATTCGCAGTTTGCATCGGGTTGGTAAGTCGGGATGACCCCCTAGCCGAAACAGTGCTCTACCCCCGAAGATGAGTTCACGAGGCGCTACCTAAATAGCTTTCGGGGAGAACCAGCTATCTCCCGGTTTGATTGGCCTTTCACCCCCAGCCACAAGTCATCCGCTAATTTTTCAACATTAGTCGGTTCGGTCCTCCAGTTAGTGTTACCCAACCTTCAACCTGCCCATGGCTAGATCACCGGGTTTCGGGTCTATACCCTGCAACTTAACGCCCCGTTAAGACTCGGTTTCCCTGCGGCTCCCCTATACGGTTAACCTTGCTACAGAATATAAGTCGCTGACCCATTATACAAAAGGTACGCAGTCACACCCCAAAGGGTGCTCCCACTGCTTGTACGTACACGGTTTCAGGTTCTCTTTCACTCCCCTCGCCGGGGTTCTTTTCGCCTTTCCCTCACGGTACTGGTTCACTATCGGTCAGTCAGGAGTATTTAGCCTTGGAGGATGGTCCCCCCATGTTCAGACAGGATACCACGTGTCCCGCCCTACTCATCGAACTCCCACCTTATGCATCTTCGTGTACGGGACTGTCACCCTTTACTGTGCGCCTTTCCAGACGCTTCCACTGACACACAAGCTGTTGCTGGTTCTGGGCTCCTCCCCGTTCGCTCGCCGCTACTGGGGGAATCTCGGTTGATTTCTTTTCCTCGGGGTACTGAGATGTTTCAGTTCCCCCGGTTCGCCTCGTTTGACTATGAATTCATCAAACGATAGTGCAACGGATTGCACTGGGTTTCCCCATTCGGACATCGCCGGCTATAACGGTTCATATCACCTTACCGGCGCTTATCGCAGATTAGCACGTCCTTCATCGCCTCTGACTGCCTAGGCATCCACCGTGTACGCTTAGTCGCTTAACCTCACAACCCGAAGGGGTCTTCGGACTGGGGTTGTTGAGAGACTCTTCAATGACCGCTTTCACTCAGAAAGCCGTGTCACTGAATGTTTCAATTTTTCAGCTTGTTCCAGATTGTTAAAGAGC
>NZ_NKHP01000027.1 GCF_014467235.1 Xenorhabdus indica
GCTGATGAAAGCACCGGATCGTAATTTGCAGCTGGTCAGGTGTTTGCTGGGTCATCGTAGTCTGGCAACCACCCTGGAATATATTGATATCGATATGGAAATCGCGGGTAAAACGCTGGAGAATGAACTGGCGATATATCTGGATATTTCGGTGTAAGGATATCAGGGAAAAAAAGACAGGGCAGGCCTCAGACAGGATTAGGAGGTGGAGGTCTTAGTGAACGGCCCTGCATCAATATCGATGGTATGAAAAATGGCTAGGGCGTGTTGACGTTTATTGTTTATGATTTACTCAACCCACATCGGTAGCCATATAATGACAAACGCCAGTGCCAACGTGCTGGCGTAATTTCGAGCTAATTTATCGTATCTTGTTGCAATTGCTCGAAAATGTTTTATCCGTGCAAACGCATTTTCGACCAAATGCCGATAACGGTATAAAGCATTATCAATTTGCTTATCCGATTTTCGGTTATTTTTTCGATAAGGTATGACCGTTTTAGCCCCTTGTTTTTCAACAAAACTTCTGAAAGCGCCGCTGTCGTAGCCTTTGTCAGCTATCACAAAATCCGATGAAGGTGAATGTACGACCAAACTTTCCGCATGCACAATGTCATGCGTTTGACCGCCTGACAGCTCAAAATGGACGGGCAAGCCGTAACTATCTACGGCTAAGTGAATTTTAGTAGAACGCCCGCCTCGACTCTTACCGATGGCTTCATCTTCTGTTGAAGCCGCGCCTGAGCTATGTTGATGAGCACGGACAATACTGCCATCAATGAATAACCACTCGGTATCCGTATTTTCAGATAATAATTTGAATAATAAATCAAAAATACCTTTCTTTGACCATTCATTAAAACGCTTAAAGAGGGTATTCCATTTTCCAAATTCATCGGGTAAATCCCGCCACGGACATCCCGTTCTCATTCGATAAAGGATCCCTTCAAAAGTCAGGTAGTGCTCTTCTTTATGGTAAATACAACCACTTTGTTGCATCAATACAGCTAGCTTGTTCCATAAAGATTTTGATAATATGGTTCTTGGCATGATGGGCTGGGGTAATAGTTTTTTCGCGAAGACAATGATACCAGATTATCATGCTGTTCAAATTCCCCTCACAAAACGTCAACACGCCCTAATACCGATCCGGCATCCCGTAAAGTTTTTCCCTTACTTGACATCAGAATCAATTACTGAAATCATTATTTTAAATGAAAAAAGAGTGCTTGCAAATGCAGGCACCCTGTATTCATTATTTACGGCTTTCTTAAACATTGAGTGTGCAAATTAGGCGATCAATTGTTTAACATTGAATTAACAGCCCTAAATTTTAACTTATTTGTTAATTACCTGATAGTATTCAACAAATTAGCTTTAAAATCTTGGTGCCGGAGGCGGAATCGAAAAACATTATAACTTGTTGAATAGTTAAATTTTATTACCTTTCATTCAGTTTATGCCCCTTTTAATGCCCCTAAGTTTTTTTCCTTGCTTTTTCTTTCCTATCTGACTGATTTTAATTATTTATCTTACTTATTGCGTTCTTTTTCATCATCTTAAAGCAAAAAAGCCATGAGGGTTAAAAATGGTCAAATCTGGTTGCCATTTTACGCTCAGGGCTTGAGATAAAAAATTATCATTTTTACAACATCGATCACAAATTAAAACGGGTTATTCCTATGGTTTACTGCGAATCTTACGCTCAATCAGTTGACCACGTTTATCAAAATAGCGGCTGGGCCAGATCTCTGAGGGATGGATGCCGAGATAATTCGCGATAATCCACTCGCCTTTAGGCCACTGCCCGCTGAGTGCGTTTGCCAATGTTGATGAACTGAGTCCCGTCTCACGGGAGAGCGCCGCTAAGGTTGTACCCCGTTTACGCAATGCTGCGATGATATCGGCTTGATGCCAGTCATTTTGAACATTGTTATTATTCATTCCTGCTACCCCTTCCATTAATTAATATTGATGGTGGCGATCCAGACAGGGTTTGCAATACCGGAAAATACCCAACCGGCGAGGCCGAAGCCTCCCCTGTCTAAACCGCCATTGAAAGGGCGATAGCAAACACACTGGTAGAAATTTCCTACCAGTGGGGTATTTTCGCAGGGTTGCAAATCCCTGACCATTGGTATTTGCCAATGGCAGGAATACTTTAACTGATTGTTTTATCTAACTCAATAACCGAACAACTAAGTTTAACGGCTATAAACCCGTTCAACATAACGCCCGCGGCCGTCACCATGTCCCAAATCCATTGATACCAGTGCCCTTGCTTCCTGACGGCTAAAACCATTCTGTTGGTAAAAAGCCAATGCACCCTGTGCCCACGCATAACGCAAACTATGGGGAGAATAACAGCCTGTTAAACCAATCCTTGTGGTCTGTGTCCGCCAGTAGTTCATGGCTTGCTTGAGGTCTGATTTATCAATCAACCTGCCACCTCGTTGCTCTGCAATAACAATGGCCTGTTCGACAGCTTCTTTCACCGCTGCAACATCCAGTACGCGGGTTTGCCTTGGCCGACCGCCTTTTGTACCGAAAACAACATACAGTTTTGGTTCTGGTTGATCTAATTGTTTCCGCCAACTTTTCAATGAAGCGCTACATTGCACCGCTTCCTGAGAACGTAGCCCCAGCAATCGGGCAAGTTTCAGTGTGACGGCAAATCCGGCATCACGTCCAAGCGCCTTCTGATAAACAATCTGAAATGTAGCATCAGGGATCGCCTGTTTCGTTCCGGCACGGCTGGTTCCACTTAATCCTAATGCCTGATTGCTCAATCTTGGCGAAGTTTCCAGTTTTTCCCGGCCTGCCATGCGAAAAATATTACGCAGTGCGGACATTTCATTTTGTACCGTTCGCTTGGCAATCCCCTGAGATAAACGGGCATCAACGTAATGCTCTACATGCCTGGCTTTCAAATGGCTGAGACTTTTAACCTGGATATTCAGGTTCAATAACAACGCGCCCAAACGCCCCGCAATCCGAATACGGTCATGACAGGTTTTGTGGCTGCCGCCCGCCTTCCGGGCAAAAAATTTTAATTCCTTAATCAATTGGCTCATTGGCTTCCCCTTATTGATACCTGACAACATGCGAACTCTGGCGCGCGACAATGCGGGCAAAACAGGAATGCCTGCTTTGCCCTTGACGGATATCTGTGCGCCAGAGTGAACGCAAGTTGAGGTATTGCGGGGTATCGGTTGAGTACGCGGTACTGCCGCCTGTATGAACAGGTCATCCCCACCGGCTAAAAGCCAGCCTCGATATCGTCAAGTTCTCCTTTTTCAATCTATAAAATGCAGTGTCAGATTCACTGAATGGTGAAGCAGGCGTGAGCCTGTCAGGATTGTGATCTTCTTTGGCTGCGGCGTCACTTTCAGCGATAAATCCGCAAAAAGTGACGCCTTGAATTCTGTGAACAGTCAGCAAAAGTTGTGTAAGCGTTGAAATGCCCGCAGCATAGACAAACGCCGCAAGGTTCGGAGTCAAACGGTAGTTATGAGTTAATCATTTGCGTGTGGAAACTTATCCGCTGAATAATTCAAGCTGGGATAGTAAGAAGTATGAACAGGATGCGCGAAAGTCATCCTATTATCCATTGAAGATAAATGAAAATGTGATCTGGTACTGATACGAAAAGTCAGTGCATGAACCAACGTCCAACACACTTCGGAGACAAGATAAGAACACCTTTTGGGTGTATTTTTAGTTTAAGAAACCTTCATCACCAGACAAGGGGTTTATGTCTGACAATATCTGCTTCCAAAGGTGGGCAGATGTACCGCAATGCTTGCTCTCCCTTGCAGGCTACAGGAGTTTTCATTCGCCGCTTAATGCTGATCCTCGCAGGCGATAGGATCGTTTTAGTTACAGCTTCATACATTATCTATTAGATTAAAGCGAGTCAAATGTTTGTTTAAGGTAGAACAACACAATTTTTACCAGCCAGTAAGATGCCCGCGATGATTATCGCGGGCGCTATTACCCATTACATTTAATGCCAGTTGGCAGCCAGTACAGGTTGCAGCCGTTGTTGCTCAACATCGCTGAACATTGTGGTTGCAGGAGCTGATGGTGCAAATGCAGCCATGGCCTGAACAAGGTGTTCAACCTCACTATCCATCAAGCGGTGGCCATCACCGACCATAATGCTTGCTGGTCGTTCAGGAGAACTGGCATACCAATTATGCAGTGTTACTTCCTGTTTGCTACCAATGACCGAAATCTGTAAATCTTGCCCAGCATGCTGGAATCTCAGATTATCAAGACTAATATCCTTTCCTAACACCAAATTGCCCATATCACCGTTAAATTCTAACTTATTGGATCCATGTCCGACTTCTACAGTCGACATAGTACCACTGGTCAAAATATTGTTATTACCATCACCAACTTTTACCTTCGACATAGTACCGTTAGCAACGATATGGTTATTACCACTTCCTACTTCTATTTTAGCCATAGTACTACTGGACTCGATATTGTTATCGCCATTACCGGCTATTAGTTTATTAACATTGCCGGTAATGATGTTATTACCATCACCTAGCGTGATATCGGCATCTCGTCCTGTTGGATTGATTTTATTATCACCACCCCCGGCGACTAGTTTATCAACATTGCCGGTAATGATGTTATTACCATCACCTAACGTGATATCGGCATCTCGTCCTGTTACATTGATTTTATTATCACCACCCCCGGCTACTAGTTCGTCGACATTACCAGTAATAATGTTATTACCATCACCTAGCGTGATATCAGCTCTATGCCCTGTCACATTGATCTTATTATCACCATGTCCAGCAGCGAGTTTATCGACATTGCCAGTAATGGTGTTGTTACCATCACCTACTTTGATCGTCGGCATAGTACTGCTGGATTCGATATTGTTATCGCCATTTCCGACGATTAGCTTTTTAACATCACCAATAACGGTATTGTTACCATTACCTAGAGTGATATCGGAACTACTTCCCGTTACATTAACCTTATTGTCACCATTTCCGGCGACAACTTTGTTACCGTGGGCTTCTACAATGATCGTTTTACTTTCATCTCCCAACGTAACCTCGGCGAATGTCTTTTTGACCGTAATGGCATTGGGGTCAGTGATGATTGGTGTAGGCTCTACTACTGGATCAATTTTCGGAATAGTAATCGGTTTACGTTCAACAAGAGGAATCATAATTGATTCCCAGTCAATAGGTGGAATAGTAATCGGTTTCCAATCAGGAATTGTAATTGGCTTCTGATCAATATCAATAGAAGGTATGCTCGGCGTCAATGAATCCGGCACTGTAATAGTTGATGTATCAGGAGATTGCGGCACGACTGGTTTGACCGTGGGTACCAAGTCTGGTGCATGTTCCGCAAAAATGAAATCGGCTGCATCGAGCTGTGAAACATCCAGAGTATCGAGATAAAGCAGTTCCACTTTTGAGTCAGCGCCGTTTGCCCCATTAAACGTGACGTTAACACCATGAATTTGTGACAACCCATTGATCGTACCACGATTGCTTTTAGTGATAGAAAGTTGACTAAAGTCAGTGACGCCAACTTGACGCAGATCGATCTTATCGATACCGTGGCGGAATCCACGTAATGCGTTTCTGTAATTGCTAGCACCTGGTTGGGCTGCTACAACGAAAACGTCTGATGTTGCACTATCATGGCTATAAATAGTCCCATCCAGGCTAAATTTCATCTGACCCTGAGCATCAGTACTGAACAAGACTCTATTGCCTCCGCCATTAAGGATAACTGTTCCCAGGCCTTCTTGTGGTTGGTGCGTTGAGGTGTCACTACTGGTGTAGGTCATTGGCGCGATAAAGGAATCTTGGAATTTGAAATTCTCAGCACTAATTCCAGTGATTTGCTGATTTTTCAGGGTAATATTCTGGTTATTACCCAGATCAACCTTAACATCATCCCCCTGTTGAGTTATTAGCAAGTCAGCAAAGGTTTTTCCACGAAATCCGACCAGATCGATGATTTCGCCACGGGCGGCCTCGAAATTACTGATAATATCGCTGCCAGCTTCACGGCGGTGAACTACAAAGAAGTCCTTACCCGCACCGCCAATTAGCGTGTTGTTTCCACGCCCGCCATCTAGCAAGGCATCAGTATTACCTGCAACCAGCGTATCGTTGCCATCACCGGTGACAATGTTATGAATGCCTGACGGATCCTTGATAGTTAACGCGGCACCGCCAATGCTGGCAACACCGGTTTGCAAGTTGACCGAGGTATCGCGTGAAACCGCCGCCGCATTGAGGGTATTACGCCCACCCGCCACGCCATTAACTGCATCATCCAGTACCGCACGGTTGGCTTGCCCGACCACCGACTGGATATATTCGTCGGTGTAAAAGTAAGTATTATCCGGTGTACTCTTGCTGCCGTACAAACGGAGTGACCAGGCATTGAGTGTGGCTGGCAGGCCCGCATTTGCACTGGTGACTTGTAGTGTCCAGTTACCCGCTGAGTTTTCACCAAAATCATGGGTCGACATAAAGCTGTACTTGAACGTTCCCGACTGGCTGCTACCCATATCATCCGCACTCGCGCCCGGCAGGCCATCTGGAACCTTGCCCTGACGATTGAGTAATATACTTTGAGTGCCATCAGGAGAGATCAGTTTGAGCGTCAAATCGCCAAGACGACCCACTTCGGCGTCAAAATCAATTTCGATATGTTCGATATTCAGACCGGCATTCATTGCAATGGAGGATGTCAGTGTTTCACCCGCAGCCAGGGTTTTGCCAAGCGCACCGCTGGATGCGCTATAAACATACTCGTTGGCTGCCATGCTTTGCGTCATCCAGGACTCGGCCAGGCGAACAGCGGCTCGTGCATCGACGGCGCCAAATCCATAATCATTACTGGTGTGCATGCCGCCGCCGTTCCAGTGATGGGCGCTATTGTCGCTCCATTCGGTGGATGGGTCATTGACCTTGCGAGCAGATAGCGCAAGGATCTGCTGCACGTCACGATAGCCCAGGTTAGGGTTAGCCTCAAGCATCAGTGCAACAATGCCAGAGACGATCGGTGCGGCAAAGCTGGTGCCTTGCATACTGGTGTAGTCATTGCCGAAGGTCGAGCCACGGTCAGTTTTCAGCATATGGCTGGTTGATACCACATTGCTGCCTGGCGCTGAAACCAGCAGACTGGCACCCGGATTCGAGAAGGGTGAAGAACCAATCTGCAAGGTTGATAAGTCACCTTGTGCGTTAATCGCACCAACTTGTACAGAAAAACGGTTGTTACTGGTCAGTGACCCTTGGGCATTGCCGCCGGCTTCTCGATTGTTACCACCCGCCGCCACGATGACGGTACCCAATCCGCCACGGCCATTAGCCGCTGCGTACTGGGCATTCAGGCTCAGCGATGCAGCGGTATTGACGGAACCATCCTGAAAATTACTGAGCGCGAAATCGTTAGTGAATCCCCAGCTATTGTTAGCAATGTCAAAACTGACCATATGCCCCAGTCCCGCAAGGTCGGCTCCATCATTAGCCAGATAATAGCCACCCAATGTAGCGTCATGGGCAACCCCTACGCCACCAATATCATTCTTCGTGGCAACCATTACACCCGCCACCATCGTCGCATGATTGGAAACCACGTTTGGCAAGGTGCCATTGGCCTGTTGAGTTTGCAGCCAGGCTTTGTCAACATTCGCGGCAAGATCGGGATGAGCGATATCAAAGATTTCTGGCCCGGTGGCGAACTTGCCGCCCGGTTCGAACTGACCGATACGCACGCCTTTGCCGGTATAGTCTTTCCAAACCGGTAAGATGTTGGCATCGCTCAGATACCATTGCTGGGCAGCCAGTGGATCGAGCGGGACTTCCGGCGTCAGTAAGGTAGCAACGGCACGCATTGGTGCGGTTTCCCCGCTGCTCAGATCTACTACCGAGGCTGAAGGATTACCGGCTGCATCAGTTACACCATATTTGAAGCTAATTACGCCAGTGTAATCGGCATCCGGCGTAAACAAGACATCGCCCTGGGCGGTGAGACTGACCGTACCGCCTATCGCATCCCCGACATTGGCAATGCGCAGGGCACCCTGGCTGTTGAGGTGTTGATCATTGGCCAGCAGGCTCTCTGCGGAAATCAGATGAGGCTGGGTACGAGAAAAGGCTTTGCCGTCCTTGTCGTGGGTGAGGACATCCTCAACAGGCATCGCATTGGGGATTTGTAAATCCACCGCCGAAATATCTGCGAAATTAAGTTTTTGGATATTTTTCAGCGTCACTGTGCCATCACGCCCGGCGACCTTGTCGGTCACGATATATCCGTTGTCGGTACGGGTGATTTGGTAGTCGCCGTGGTTGCCGTGCAGGGTAACGATGTTAACCCCCCCATCGCCATCAATTGTGGCATTACCGTGGCCCACTTCGATAACGTCGTCACTTACACCGCCAAAAATCGTATCGTCTCCGCCACCGGCATGAATGATGCTGCCTCCTTTGGAGGCGTAGATTATGTCGCCCTGGGGTCCCGCATAGATAACCGACTTGCCACTGCCACCAATGATGGTGTTATGGCCGCTGCCGCCGACCAAAACGTCGTTACCCATTCCGCCGACCAGAACAGAATCACCGGAGCCGCCTTTAATAAAGACACCGTTGGCACCACCACTTCTGATGACATCACTGCCCCCGCCACCCTGGGCAACAGTTAAACCAGCCTCAGCCATGTTCAGCTCGACGCCTTTGTTGCCAACAATGAGCGCTGTATCATATCCCCCATTGCCATGAATGTTTTTCGTATCGTCAGAAGCGCTGATAACAAAAACGTCATCACCAGCACCGCCAATATAAGTATTGCTTCCTTCTCCCCCAACCAACCAGCTGCCGGTTTTTGCTGCAATCAGGGTATCATTACTGCTGCCACCATACAGATTGCTCACACCCAGTTGCTCTGTATTCAGAGTTTCACTGGTTTCACTCTGGCTGGCGTAAGCTGTGGTTGTGATATTGTTGTGGCTCGAAGTCAAGTGCAAGCCAGATCCTTGGGTACTGAGGATATTGCTGACGGGATCACCGAGGAAATCAACCGCCAGCATTTCACGGGTTTCCCCATTGATAGTAAAAGACCCACTAGCTACAACTTTATTCCCATCACGTACTTCGGCTTTATCTGAGGAGCGAACGTTAATCTGAGTAATACCCAGTTCAGCCAGTGTCTTTAGCTCGCCCGCATCGACTTTCGCATCATGTGAACCATCAATCCAAACCCGTAATTGGCTCCAGATCGGATCGTGCTCATCAATCATTCCATCTTTATTGGCATCTTCACTGGCTAAAGCTCCGAAACCATCCTTGAATTTCTTCTCGCCAGCGGCACCATTAATTCCGGTTTTGCCACTGTAGTATTCGGAGAACATTTGACTGGCATTTTTTATTTGCCCACTCCCATCATCAATCACCAGTATTCCGGTGTTACTACCTATCCAGCCGGTACGCTTGAGTGTTCCGCTGTTATCCATGTCGAACAATACGCCGTCACGGATATCAGTCATGTGTACGCCATTACCGCTCAGATCCAATAGCAGCGGGTCAACATATGTGTTGAACGTTGTCATCGCTGATAGACCGTTCAACGTGGCGGCGTTACGCAGGTCGAAGTTCAGCCTGCTGGTATCACCAGGTTGGTAAAAAGGTTTATAGAAATCAGACAGATAGGTATTAGGCCGAACATTGGGGTCAAGCTGCATTTCACCAGGACGAATGCCTCCGGTGGCAAGACCAGCCATCTGGGTTGAAGTGAAGTCTGTTTTATTGAGAATATCCCCGATGACAGATATTTTGTGTGTCGCCGCATTTTGGATATAACCGTTGGCAACATCTTGCCGAGCTTGGTTTTCTCCCAGAATATGTTTTTGGGGCTGTGGAGAGGAATTGATATCAATATTAATCAAGTTGGTGGACGGTCCCGGAACACGCTTACCCTCATCTGGGGTCAACCATAACGTTTTCGTGACATCTCTTGCGTCATGATACTCATAATATTGACCATCACGAACCAGATGGTTACTAATGATTTCAGCCCCATTAAATTTTAACATATTATTCAAAGGAATAATGTTATTCACGGGAACCAGATTTCCTTGCATGCCATGCGTATTGTATCCAATAGATGTTAATGAAAAAAACACGAAATCGACGCAACTGTTGGTCACAACATGGTATTCTGCTTTCCTGAATCCCCCAACTTTATCCGGATTTTCTGAAAAGTCGATTAACCTCTTGCCCTGAGTCTCAGTCAACGCGACGGAAACTTCATACACCGTTTGTTTATAGGCGACATTATCATGCCGCGTGACCCGCCCTTTGCCCCACGGTTCACCAAGCTCTGACTCAAAACCGTAACTTTGTTCATTTCCGTTCCCGTCATTTATCACATACCACATATGACCGGCGGATGAAGGATGTACATCTCCCGCTTTGTTCTTTCCCTTATTTTCCTGATAAACATACTCAGCCCCCCTCGGAGCAACTTTATAGGTTACAGAGTATTTCTTTTCCATACTTATTATTTCCTCTAGTTGTTATTTCTCTTTGTTTTTTTCCTGCATAAATCAAATCTTCGGATCGTAATAAGTGAACAGTACAAAACTCTCAATGCCATCAAATGCAGGGACATTTTCCAGAGTAGTAATAACCGCAAAGTAATGTCCTGGGGGTAATGAAAATGACTTAATATTCCGTATGGCCGCATTTACAGATTTTTCTTCATAATAGAAACCCAGCCCTCCATCATTTCCTCCTGCATTTATTTTCTCGTCAAAAAAAATCTTTTCATCTTTAACGAGATGGAGTGAAACTGGAGTTATTACGCCGTCATCATCAATACTTCCGTAAAATTTACTCCCAAATAATCGAAGTCGTCTTAACATTTCGTCATAGTCATTCCCTTTATCAAACAGCAAAGCAAACTGATACCCCCCCTCCTGAGGAATTTCAAAATCAAAAGTCACTGATTGACCGGCCTTGGTGACATCAATGGGTTTGTGTATTGCTTCTGCATACTGATGGCAACCGCTTAACCCCGAGACGAACCCGTTACAACGCACCAGTCCGGTAAAGCCTAAAAAAAAGAGGATTAACCAGCCACAAACTAAAAAGATAAGGAGATAGCCCCAGTGCCGAGGTAATACCTTCATTTTGTTGCTCCCAATAGAGTAAGATGACAAAAAGTCTCAATAATCACTTATCCCTCCTCAGGAAAACGGTAAAAATAACGCGCTGAGTCCGACATAAAGCACCTCATGCGCCTTCGGTTTTTATCGCTCCCTCAAACTTTCATCAATATGCTGTCGCAGCGGGCTTAAGAAGTAATCAATCACCCGACGCTGATCGGTTTTTATTTCTGCCGTGATCGACATGCCCGGAGACAACGCAACTCGCTGTCCATTGACCAGCAAGTGATCCGACTTCAGACGAATACGGGTGCTATAAATAAGCCCACGCTTTTCATCTTCAATGGCATCGTTCGACACGCTCAGCACTTCACCGTCAACGGTGCCGTACTTGGTGAAATTAAAGGTTTCCACTTTAACGGTGACCGATTGACCAATATGTACGAACCCCACATCCTTGTTTTCCAGCATGGCTTCCACTTCTATCGGTTGGTTTGCGGGGACGATGACCATTAGCGGCTGAGCCGGTGTCACCACACCACCGACGGTATGGATAGCCAGTTGTTGAACGGTGCCGGCCACCGGTGCCTTGAGGCTGGTCAGGTTTTCCTGATGGAGGGCTTTTGCCAGTTCCTGATTCAGGATCGCCGCTTTCTGGTTGGCTTCCTGCTGTAAGTCGAGCATGGCGCGGCGATTTTGCGCAACAACCGCTTCACGCCGACGCCGTGCCTCTTCTTGGGCAGCGGTGTTCTGCAAGACACTGGCCTGCTGCACGCTTAACTGACGTTGCAGATCCAGCCGGGCTTGCTCTTTTTCCAGATACGCATGTCGCGACACATACTGTTTCGTCAATAACCGTTGGTAGTCCTCGGCCAATCGCGTAGCGATCGGCAACGTTTTTTGCAGGCTGGTTACCTGGGCCTGGGCAGACTGGATTTCGGCGCTGCGTTGACGGATCTCTGCATCCACCAACTCCAGATTGCTACGGTATTCCTGATATTGCCCTTGAAGCCAACTCTGGGCACTGAGCACCTGATCTGGGTTGGCGTTGGAAATCGTTCCTGCCAGCGACGCCGGCGGCTGTTGTTGATTGATCGCATCAAGCATGGCTGTGCTACGTGCACTATCGATACGGACGGCCAGTAACTCGCTCTGGATCCGGCTGACATCAGCATTCGCCGCCGTCGGGTCGAGTTCGATCAACAACTCACCCACTTTCACCGCCTGACCGTCATTGACATGGATCGCTCTGACTACCGCCGTTTCGCTGGGTTGAATCAGCTTGGTTTTGCCATTGGGAACGACCTTGCCCGGTGCGACCGCTACCACCTCGATTTTACCGATGCAGGCCCAGAGCACTGCCAATAAAGCGAAGCCCATGATGCTCCAGATGAAAATCCTTGGTGCTGGGTGAACCGGCGTTTCCTGCAACTCCAACGCCGTTGGTAAAAACTGTAATTCATGAGGAAGACGCGGCGGCGTATCCATGTTTTTACGCTGGCGCCAGGCCTGACGCCATATGCTGCGATAGCGCTGCAATAAAGAAAGAGTGGCACTCATACGAAATTATTTTCCTTGAGTCGGGGTGTATTTGTCTTGATCACGTCTGCTTCTGGTAACGTTATTAGCCAGTATCATCGACGAAGCCTTCAGCCTTGCTGCATTTGGTACAGTCGTGAATAGTGACCATCCTGACGCGCCAGTAACTCAGCATGGGCACCCTGTTCAACGATCTGCCCGCGCTCCATCACAATGATACGATGAGCGTTGCGCACTGCTGACAATCGATGGGCGATAATAATGACCGTACGTCCTTTGCAAATGCTCTGCATGTTCTGCTGAACCACCCGTTCAGATTCGTAATCCAATGCACTGGTCGCTTCGTCGAAAATCAAAATACGGGGATCACCGATCAAAGCGCGGGCAATAGCCACCCGTTGCCGTTGACCGCCCGAAAGTGACGCACCGTGTTCACCCACTATCGTGTCGTAACCTTCCGGCAGCTCAAGGATGAACTCATGGGCTCCTGCCATTTTTGCAGCATGCATAACCACTTCGAGTGGCGTCCCCGGGTCGCTCAAGGCAATATTTTCACGAATGCTGCGGTTAAATAGCATATTGTCCTGCAACACGACGCCAATCTGCCGGCGCAACGAGGAAACATCAGCCAATGCCAAATCCATGCCATCGACCAGTACCCGCCCGCGCTCCGGTACATAGAGCCGCTGCAACAGGCGAGTCAGGGTACTTTTGCCTGAGCCTGAACGGCCAACCACACCAATAATTTCTCCGGCACCCATGCTCAGGTTGACGCCACTCAGCACCTCAGAGCCATCGGGACGATAGCGAAAATGCACCTGTTCGAATGTAACCTGCCCTTTAAGCGGCGGTACTGTACTGCGTGTAGACTGAGACAATTCAGTATGGGAATTGAGGATGTCTCCCAGACGCTGCACCGAGACGCCGGTTTGCTGGAAGCTGGTCCATAGCTGAGCCAGACGCATAATAGGACCGCTGACACGGCCAGCCAGCATATTAAATGCGATCAGTTCTCCCACCGATAGTTGCCCTTCTATCACAAGGCGGGCACCCAGCCAGAGGGTAGCAACCGTGACAAGTTTGCCGATAAGCGAAACACTTTCGTTAGCGAGCGTCGATAAAGTCTGGGTTTTGAAACCCGCTGCCACATAAGCCGCCATCTGGTTATCCCATTTACGGATGATTTGCGGTTCAACCGACATTGATTTCAGGGTATCAATGCCGTTTACTGTTTCAACAAGAAATGCCTGATTTTCAGCGTTGCGTGTGAAGCTGTCCTGTAACCGCTTACGCAAAAGCGGGGTTATTAAAGCCGAAACCAGGGCATAGAGCGGCAAGGACACCAACACAATGAGGGTCAGCCAGCCACTGTAAAAGAGCATGACCAAAATAAAGACTAAGGAAAAAAAGACATCAATCATCAGCGTAATGGCATTGCCGGTGAGGAAACTACGAATGTTTTCCAGTTCGCGTACACGTGCAACAGAGTCACCGACGCGCCTGGCTTGAAAGTACGCCAGTGGTAAATTGATTAAATGCCGAAACAGACCTGACCCCAACTCTACATCAATCCGGCTGGTCGTATGCGCAAACACATAGCTACGCAGACCACTCAAGGCCGACTCAAACAGCATAATGCCTAACAGCCCTGCCGCGACAACATCCAATGTCGTCAGGCCGTGGTGTACCAGCACTTTGTCCATGACCACCTGAAAGAACAACGGTGTCACCAAGGCAAACAACTGCAAGGCAAAAGATCCCAACAAAACTTCGCCCAGCAACTTGCGGTATTTGACGATAGCCGGGATAAACCAGGTGAAATCAAAACGTGAAGATTCACCAGATACACTATTTCCAGAGCGCACGAGTATCAGTTGCCCAGTCCAACGTTGCTCAAGTCCCTCGAAGCTGATAACTTCAGCGCGAGCTGAACGCGGATCCTGAATCAACGCTTGTTCCTGATCGACTTTGGCTAAAATGAAAAACTTCCCCTCCCGGTCAATAGCAATAGCAGGTAATGGTGTGTGTTCAAGTCTGGCAGGTGTGGTGCGCACAGCCTTGGCTTTCAGCCCCGATTTCCGTGCAGCCAGCAGCAGCTCCTGCTGGGTCACACCTTGATTAGCGGCAGAGAATTCATGTGAAAGTTGTTCGATTGAGATGGCTATGTTGTGAAACCTGGCCAACATGGCCAGACAAATCAGTCCGGTATCCAGTTCCGGGGAAAAATTCGGCGACTCAGTGCTCATTTATTCTTTTTTCCGTATTGCGTATGTGACTATCTTGCAAACTAAAAATATTACGTCATGCAGTGGTTGCAGATTGGGCATTATCAATTAGCAGTACAGATGTATTCAATAAAATTTATGTATATAGAATGAGAATTAAAATATTCAGTAGGTTTAACTGCCTACTATGACTAAATGATAATTAATTAACTCTTAATAAACTCATTAATGCTATTATTTGGTGTATTCGCCTGAAATTAAATAAAATTCAATAAAAACATAAATGTATATATCCTTGATAAGGAGTTAAAATTTAAAAATATAAATTAAATTTATTTTAAGTAAGTGGAAGATTGAACGATATTGATGTCTGTTTTTCTGAATGGAACAAGGTGCATTAGCCTGTTCCCCGGCGTGTTGAATAAAGGATTATTTTTATTTCAGTAATCCCCTTTGTATCATCATCTGCCAGAGAAGACAGACTGATGGCCCAGCCAGCCCTAAGTTCGGCTTCAACTGACGCGCTGCGCTTGTCTTCTCCGTGCTACCGGGCTAATACATTAACCCGGCAGCACGGAGAGCTAGAAAAATACCTGCCAGAAAAAATATTTCCTCACCCGCTCCTCATTTTTCTCCTCACTTTTTATTTTCCTCACTGTGAAAACAGGTGAGCAATCGATAATTTTTTATCCTTAAAAATCAATGTGTTTTGTGCTCCTCACTTTTCTTGTATATATGAGAAAAAAGTGAGGAAAACGGTGAGCAGTAAAATCCCTCTCCTCACCGCTCCTCACTTTATGACTCACTTTTTAATCTTCATTATTCTGGTTAACAATGCTGAGTTCCTGCCCGCTGCGGGTAATGAGTCCATCATGTTCTAACTTGGTCAACCAGCGGCTGAAATTCTTCACATTCACGCCCATAGATTTTAAATCATCACGTATAAGGGCAACAGAACAAGGTTCTTTCAGGGCTGTGCGCGACCGGATACATTGCCATAATGCCGTGTGGTTATCTGTTTTATTGGGGATATGTTCAATTTCTTCCTCCTCAACCGGATCACGTGGCTTGTCAACCAGAACCAGTGAGGTAATATCCTCACCGTCTTTATCGGTAAAAAGTTCAACTACGCGCATGTCATAAGCTTTGGTTTCCGGTTCTTCGGCATCTTTCATTTTGGTGCAGGTGATAACCAGCGCACTGCCCTTTTTCCCTTCCCGGTTGATCCGATATTCAACATCCAGCGCCGCACGAAAGGCACTGGAACCTCTTGCGCCTTTGCTTTCATCCTTGCCGGAATGGTGAACCACGAGAATGCTTGCCCCTGTTTTAGCTTTCAGTTCATCACAGCCCCGGACAAACGCGCCCATATCTTTTGAATCATTTTCATCAGCGCCGCCAAAACAGCGAGCGAGAGTATCCAGAATAATCAGGCGTACCGGTTCACCTGTTTCAGACTCAACTTGTTGGGCGGCAATCACCAGTTCATGCACTTCGGCAGGCGAAGCCGGAAAGACTGGCGTATTGATCAGATACATATTTTTAACCGTCTGACCATTAACGATTTCCCATGCTTTGATGCGCCGGGGCACACCAATCCCGCCTTCGCCGACAACGTACAGTACAGAACCCTGAGCAACCTGTTTCCCTGCCCATAGCTTACCCGTGGCAATATGACAACCCCATGCGCCTGCCAGAAAACTTTTATATGACCCGCTAGCTCCGTAAATGCTGCATAAGGAATGTGCTGGAATAATACCTTTAACCACGTAGTCTAGCTGGGCATCAAAGCCTTCTGAGCCGATTGATAACGGTAATTTTGTTTTACGATTAGGGTAAATGCTTTCAACATTGCCATAACGACAGATTTCTATTGCGTCACTGTTCATCGGTTCCCTTACCTGAAATAAGCCCTCACAAAATGCCTGCTTTGCTGCCACAATGCCATATTGCTGGCGATAATCGTCCCAATCGGCTTTATGTTCTGTCGGTGGTAACGTAACCCAACCATTCACCGCCAGCGCCGCTTTTTCTGCTGAGAGCTTGCCGACATTCACTTTGGGTTTACCGTGTTTATCCAGCTCGTCGGGGCGGTGCCAGTCATTATCTGCGGCAATAATGATTGTGGTGTCCGGCCAGCGTTCCCGGATGGCTTTGGCAACAGAAGATAAATTGCCCTCATCCAGCGCCGCCAGAACAGTACCTTTATAGAGCTGGCTAACCGTGAGTGCTGTGGCGTAACCTTCGGTAATAATTACCGTCTCCAGATGCTCTTCCAGCGCTGTCAAGGGAATAAACGCCCCTTTTTTCTGGCTACCGGGGAAGAATTTTTTCTCGCCATTGGGTTTGATGATTTGAGCGCCGGTGACTTTTTTATCCAGTGTTGTCAGTACCAGCACTGTCGAATTATCAAACAGTAGCCGCTGATCAAGATGTTGCAGACCCTTTGCAGTCAGATAGGGCGATTGCCCGGCGACAGTTTGCGCCATCAGTGCCGCCACTTTTTCGGCAATCGGTGGTGTTGGATAATAGGTTTCTTTGGCGGGCTTGGGTTCGGGCAAAGGTAGTGCTAGCGCATCTGCAACCACTTTAGCTGCTTCAATGATGGAAATTCCTTTAGTTTTTGCCACTAAATCCAGCCCATCGCCATAGTTTGGGGCGTCACACTGACGGCAATGCCAGTTGCCATGATGATGATCGTCAATAAAGTGGAAACGGTCAGTACCACCGCAAATAGGGCAAGCACCATGTTTACCCTTTGCGGGGATATCAATACCACACGCAGGCAGCAGATTTGCCCAGAAATACATGGCAGAGGTTTTTACGGTCTGGATCAGATCAAGGGGTTTTTGGTTGCCAGTTGTTTTTTGAACTGTAAATTCAGGGCGAGTTTGGGTATGCTGTGTATCAGCCATCATTTTTACCTTACGAATGGTTATTGGTTAGACGCCTCGCAGTGTTGGTCGCACTGCGGGGCGTTGTGTTTTCTGTTACGTTTCTTATGTCATATGCTTTTCTGTGTCATGCCGCTCGTGATTCAGCAATACGCTGGGCAATCCAGTTATCAATTTCCGATTCAATAAAGGCTACGGAACGTGGACCGATTTTGACCTGTTTTGGGAATGCTCCGTCGCTAATCAGTTTGTAGATCCACGCCTTGCTGTAACCTGTTCTGCGTTGCACTTCCGGCAGGCGGATCAGGCTTACTTTCAATGCTGTCATTGTCATGTTAATTCTCCTGTTACCGAGTCCCTGAGCGCTCATCGTGGACGTTGTTTGATGACAGGCGGATTATTCCAAAAAGCAAGACTTAATGAACAGCGTTAATTGTTTTTCTCCCGATGAGAATTAATGGGTTGCAAATTGTACTAGCGGTTTTTTCTGTCGCGCAGTGGTTTGGCGAAATCATAGGGTGTGATTGACTTTTCCCGGTTCGCATCCAGATAATCCGCCCACCACTGCACCATCAGCCTCCGTTCATCCAGATGTTTGGAGGTGTGAATATACGCCGCCCTAACGTTGTTGCGTTCGATATGGCTGAGCTGGCGCTCAATGGCGTCATCGCTCCACAGGCCGGATTCCCCCATTGCCCCGCGTGCCATTGTGCGGAAGCCGTGTCCGCAGACTTCGGTCTGGGTGTCGTAGCCCATCGCCCGTAATGCCTTATTAACCGTGTTTTCACTCATAACTTTCGCGGAATTATGATCGCTGGGGAACATGACTTCGCTGTTGCCACTCAGTGCCTGTAACGCGTTGATAAGTCGGACAGCCTGACGACTCAACGGGACAATGTGATCGGTTTTCATTTTCATGCCGCGTTCAGAAAAGCGAACGCCTTTAATCGGTTGCCTTGTGGCGGGAATTTTCCACACGGCGTTTTCAAGGTCGATTTCCTGCCAGCGGGCAAACCTCAGTTCACTGGAACGGACAAATGTCAGCAGTGCCAGTTCTACCGCGATTTTGGTCAGCAGGCGCCCGCGATAAACAGACAATCGGTTCAGGAAATCCGGTAAATCTTCATGAGGCAGGGCAGGGTGATGGCGTGATTTTACGGTAGAAAGTGCGCCAGCCATATCACTGGCAGGACTGGATTCGAGGATATCATTCTGGACGGCATAGCGCATGATAGCGGTAACACGTTGTTGCAATCGCTGGGCGATATTGTGTTTACCTGCATCATCAATCATTTTGATGGGGGCTAAAAGCTGGCTGGTTCTTAGCGTGGTAATGTTGAGTTTTCCAATCTGCGGGAAAATGTACTGTTCAAGGCTGCGCAGCACGGTTTGGCGGTGGCGGTCGCTCCAGCGTTTGTTACTGGTGTGCCATTCCCGTGCGATATGTTCAAAGGTGTGTGTAGCGTTAGCTGGAAAAGCCGTGCCTTTTTTCTCAGCTTTGGGATCAATGCCTTGTGCCATCAACTTTTTGGCTTCATCGCGTTTAGCGCGGGCATCGGCTAATGATACGGCGGGATAAACACCAAATGCCAGACGGTCTTCTTTCTTATCGGTGGGGCGGTAATACTTCATACGCCAGTATTTTGAGCCGCGAGCAGTGACTTCTAAATAGAGGCCACCACCATCGGCAAGTTTGTAGGTTTTTTCTTTGGGCTTTGCAGTTTCGATTTGTCGTGCGTTTAGTTTCATTATTAAGGGCATTCCTGTCATCGAACGGTAAGTGCCCCGAATTATGCCCTTCGCTGCATCTTGATTGCAACAGACGAAACTAGACGTAGAAATAGATAAGAGTGTTGATTTTGCTGGATTTGAGAGAAATTGTTTGACTGGGCTGGACTTCACTGGAAGTTGAAGTGGTGCCCGGAGGCGGAATCGAACCACCGACACGGGGATTTTCAATCCCCTGCTCTACCGACTGAGCTATCCGGGCTAACGGGGACGCATTAAACCGTATTAGCTCCAATCCGTCAACGACTTTCTGCATAAATTTACTTAAGTGCTTTCAATTTGCTCAATTAGTTATAAATATAAACAAAGAGTGGAAAGATAAGCTCTTTTCCACTCTTTTATTTGTGGCGATTAATTATCGACGATAGCTTTTCTGTGCATTATTTACTTTCATCAAATAACGGCGTGATTCAGCTGATGGGTGTTTATTTGTCAGTGTCTCATAAACATCGCCTGGAGCCATTGAGTTAATTATCTGAGCAGCTTTCTTCTTATCACTGGAGAATACTCTTAATACACTGCCTGCACCACCGTTGTATGCTGTGATAACCGCATAGCGGCGAGAAGTTGCATTTTGGATTTCACCTAAATAGGTACTCTGCAATATCGCCAGATAAGCAGTGCCCGTATCAATGTTATTTGCCGGGTCAAAAAGATAATTGCGACTTGGTTGACCAGATTTACCCTGTAGCTTGAATACATCCTTTCCGGCAGTATGTTGGATGACTTGCATTAATCCCAGAGCATCAGCGTGGCTGACAGCGTAAGGGTTAAAACTGGATTCTGTTTGCATAATGGCTAGGATTAGTGATTCATCAACACCGTATTTAATAGACGCTTTGCGAATCATTGGCAGATATTTATGAGCTCGTTTGTCCAGATGGTTAGGAACTAACTGTATGGTGACAGACCAAATTATATGTAGACCTGATTGGCGTTTTTGCAATTTATTCTGGAGCAGGTAATTGGCAAAATGGTTTGCTCTCCATTCCCAGCGAATTGGTTCACCCGTGTTATCTAAAACTTGTCCATACAGAAATGGTTCTTTGCTAATTTCGATATCATTAGAATCAGAATAAAGATCGACAGAACCCGGATCATCACCCATTAACAATGTTGTTACAATCGCCTGGCGTAAATGTTCAGTAGGATCAATAGGAGATATTGTTTCAATGGTGATCGTCCCCGCTTCAAAATTGATATGGCTGCGGGTTTTATATTTATCTGTATATTTTACGTAATCTTTAGGACCTGCGATTAAAACTTCTTGTAATCCCCAGATATTTTCAATGTCATGAGCGAATTGCCCCATTAAGATATCAAAGCCATTCGTGTCTTTTATATATTCTTCTTTGTATTCAAAATCTTGTTTACTAGAGCAGGAAATTAGAAATGGGGTGAGCAGAAATAGTGCCAGCAGTCTTTTCATTTTGCGATGCCGTTGGGTATTGATATGTTGTTAGAGGTTATTAAGGTAAATTCTCATTTATTGGGTGATTTTTAAATCCTGAATTCACCCAATAAATATAGATGCTAAAGATTATTTTTCTGGCGGAGTGTAACCGTCAATTTGAATATCTTTCCCTTCAAACAGGAATTTCACCATTTCTTGTTCAAGTAATTTTCGATCTTCTGGCTTCATAGTATTTAATTTCTTTTCATTAATCAGCATGGTTTGTTTGCTCATCCATTGTTGCCACGCCTCTTTAGAAATTTCATTAAAAATACGTTTACCCAGTTCCCCAGGGTAGAACTGAAAATCTTGGCCTTCGGCTTCTCGTTGCAAAAAAGTACAAAAAATCGTTCTGCTCATGCTAGATCCTCTAAATCCTCAAAATAATGGAATGGAGCAAAAAATAGTGAGACAAATTTTAGCCCAACTGCTGCAAAAGGTACTCAACGGGCGCAGCCAATCCAATTGCTGCTGGCTGGCGTAAGTTATACCAAAGTCCTTTACTTTCATCCATGCAGGAATCAAAAGATAAGATATCGATTTTAATAGGGACGATATCCAGATGAAAGTGACTGAATGTGTGGCGAAATGCTGTTAGCTGTTCGGGCTTGTTATGAGAAATACCCGATTCTTTCAGCCACAGTTCCAGTGAAGTTGCATCAGTAAATTGCGGGAATGCAAATAGTCCGCCCCAGATGCCAGATAGTGGGCGTTGTTCTAACCAAACTGTATCGCCATTCTGCATCAATAAAAAGTAAGCTGTTTTTTCAGGGATACTCTGTTTCGGTTTTTTCCCCGGATAGTTTGCCCAGCTGTGGTTGGCATAAGCTATGCAACCTGTATTGAGAGGGCAAATTTCACATTTGGGTTTACTGCGGGTGCATACCATCGCTCCCAAATCCATCATCGCCTGATTAAAATATTCAACATCCTGTTTGGGAGTAACGCGGGTACTGATAACCCATAATTGATTTTCTACCTCTTTTTTTCCCGGCCAACCATCAACGGCATAGCAGCGAGCCAGAACGCGCTTAACATTGCCATCAAGGATAGGAAAGTGTTTTCCTTGAGAAAGTGAAAGGATGGCACCTGCGGTAGAGCGGCCAACACCGGGTAGAGCAACGACGTCATCAAAAGTAGTTGGGAATTTTCCATGATGCCGTTCAACAATTTGTTGAGCCGCTTTGTGCAAATTACGGGCTCGTGCGTAGTATCCCAGGCCAGTCCATAAATGCAAAACTTCATCCAATGGCGCTGCTGCCAATGATGCCACATCAGGAAAACGTGAAATAAATTTCTGGAAATAAGGTATCACTGTCGCGACCTGTGTTTGTTGCAGCATCACTTCTGAAAGCCAGACGTGATAGGATGTTTTTTCTAACTGCCACGGCAGGGTTTTGCGACCATAATGGTGATACCATTCAAGTACTGCTTGTGAAAATTGCTTTGCTTCCATCATTAGAATAATTGTCTTTATATCTGATAATAGTTTCGTGAACAGGATTGCAACATAGTGTAACCTCAGAGTAAACCCGAACTTTGTTTCGAAGCGCCACACAATTTAACATTAAAGTTGTGCTTACAGGCATCGAACTTGATAAACTCAGCCATCTTTGCATAATTGCGCTCTCTTTGGGCAATCCTGCGGTACATAACACCTCGGACGCCTGAGCAAATGCCTTTAAAACTGATAGAAAGTACCAATAGACAGTACCATGATAAATAACGTAATTTCACCGGAATATGATGAAAATGGCAGGGCTTTGCGCCGTGTCCGCAGTTTTGTACGTCGGCAGGGACGGTTAACCACTCGTCAGCAGCAAGCACTTGATAATGTGTGGCCGAAGATGGGAGTGGATTATCAGCCAGAATTGTACGATATGGCAGTACTGTTTGGTCGTGCTGCCCCTGTTGTGTTGGAAATTGGTTTTGGTATGGGGGCTTCTCTGGTCACGATGGCAAGTCAGAACCCAGAGAAAAATTTTTTCGGGATAGAGGTTCATGCTCCGGGAGTCGGGGCGTGTTTGGCTTCTGCACAAGATGAAAATCTCAGCAATCTGCGTGTGATGTGTCACGATGCTGTTGAAGTGCTGGAAAATATGATCCCGGAACAGAGTCTGGAAATGGTTCAGTTGTTCTTCCCTGATCCATGGCATAAAGCCCGCCATAACAAACGTCGAATTGTGCAGCCTGATTTTGCTCAACTGATCAGAAGTAAACTGAAAATTGGCGGTGTATTCCATATGGCGACGGACTGGCAGCCATATGCTGAACATATGTTAGAAGTTATGAGCGAAGCCGAAGGGTATCGCAATATATCGGAAAGTGGTGATTATGTACCACGCCCTGATTCACGCCCTGTGACGAAATTCGAGATGCGTGGTCATCGTTTAGGGCACGGTGTATGGGATCTAATGTTCGAGAGGGTAAAATAATGGCTAAAAATCGTAGTCGTCGTCTGCGTAAAAAACTGCGTATTGATGAGTTTCAGGAATTAGGTTTTTCAGTAAAGTGGAATTTCCCGGCCAATACCTCAGTTGAGGTTGTAGATAGCACAGTTGATGCTTTGATTGAAGAGTTAATCGAGCCGAATGGCCTTGCTCTGGATGCCAGCGGTTATTTGCAGTGGGAAGGTATGATCTGCTTGCAGAAAATCGGCAAATGTACCGAAGAGCATCGTCAGTTGGTTACTAATTGGTTAAAAGCTCGTGGTATGGAAGAGATTGTTACATCAGAATTATTTGATGTGTGGTGGGATTGATTCGCTGTTGTATTAAAAGTTGCGTTTTAAACAACAATGACGCTGTATGCAGGGGCTCTTTGTGAGCCCTTTTTTGTCTGGAGAAAAAGTGGTGAAGGTAAGGTTCTCTAATTCGTTATTGGCAGATATCTTAGATGAAGTACGCCCTTTGATTGGTCAAGGAAAAGTAGCAGATTACATTCCCGCTCTGGCAGAAGTTCCAGTAAATAATTTTGGGATGGCTATCTGTACGGTTGATGGACAGATTTTTAAAGCAGGAGATGCAGAAAAACGTTTCTCCATCCAATCTATTTCCAAGGTGTTAAGCCTGACATTGGCAATGACACGCTATAAGGAAGAAGACATCTGGCAACGGGTGGGTACAGAGCCTTCGGGGCAACCATTTAACTCATTAGTGCAGTTGGAATTGGAAAAAGGTATTCCCCGTAATCCCTTTATTAATGCAGGAGCATTAGTTATCTGTGACATGCTGCAATCACGTTTGAGTGCACCTAAGCATAGAATGCTGGAGTTTGTACGCAGCCTCACAGGGCAAAAAGCTATTGGCTATGATGATATTGTTGCCCGCTCAGAGATGGAGCATTCCAGCCGTAATGCCGCAATTGCTTACTTAATGAAGTCATTCGGTAATTTTGAAAATGATGTGCTCACTGTTCTGAAAACTTATTTTCAGTATTGCGCCCTGAAAATGAATTGTGTTGAGTTATCTCAGTGTTTTATTTACTTGGCTAACCAAGGGCGAATGATAGATTCTGGTCAGCAAATTTTAAGTCTCCGGCAAACCAGACAGATTAATGCCCTTATGTTGACGTGCGGTATGTATGATGGTTCAGGTGAATTTGCGTTCAGGATCGGTATGCCCGGAAAATCAGGTGTTGGCGGAGGAATTGTCTGTGTGGTTCCGGGAGAATTCACTGTTACAGTGTGGGCTCCTGAACTGGATCGTTCGGGCAACTCTCTGGCAGGTTGCGCAGCACTGGAAAAATTAGCCGAACGTATCGGGCGCTCTATTTTTTAATTTGAAACCTTAGCAGATAATTGCGGGAGCCCCATGATAATGAGTAAGGGATCGCAAAGCCGAGGATACCAGGAGAATGTATGTTACGAAAAATTGTGATTGCTGCATCGCTGTTATTTGTTGCTCAGGGGCAAGCGGGTTCAGAATGCCGGACGACACTTAAAGATGACATTATTGTTACACCAGAATCTGTCCAGATGATTGGCGAAAACGACAACCTGAAAATTCTGCCTGATGGCTCTGTGCTTCGCAATGGTAAAACATTATCACTGAATGTTGATCAACGCAGCAAAGCGAAAAAATATCAGCAACTTATCCGTCAGGATTTGCCCTGGGTGAAGAAAGAGGCTTTAAGTCATTTAGCAGACGCGCGTCAGGCTCTGGATAAAGTTGTTGCTGAAACAATGGGAAAGGATAGCAATATTCGTGTCCGCTTGACCCAATTGGAATCTGGTCTGAATAAGCAAATTGATAAGGTACTGGAAACCCGCCCTAATGGCATTGCCTTCAATTATCAGGTAATCAAACAGGCAGAAACAGAAGGGCAGAACCTTATCCAACAGAGTTTGGGTGGTATTTTGCAGGACAGTATTAATGAAATGAGCCGTAATACGAGTAATCAGAATGGTGACGGCAAACAGATGCTAATGTCTCTCCTTGGTGGATTGGGGAGCGCACAAAATAGCTTTGATGCAGAATGGAAAAAACAGGAAAAAGAGCTGAAACGCTTTAGAGAAGAGGTGTGTAATAAAGCGGATAAGCTGGAACAGTTACGTATCAACCTATTGAATTCTATCAACTAAATCACAATATGGTTTATATCAAATAAGAATCAATATGAAATTGATTCTTATTTGATTGACATCCTATGTTTGGTCTCTAGAATGCAAATCATTTCCTTATTCACATGATTAATTCAGGTGCCACAATGAAAAAGATCCTGCCGATTGTTTTAGCTTCATTGTTTTCTGTCACTAGCCATTCCGCATTTAGCCAGCAATCCGTAACATTTACGCCAAATTCAGTAATGGCTCAGTCTGGTGAGTATGTCACAATAAAACATTTTTCCGGTGAAACTAAAGTTAAGAAAAACCCAGAAAGAGTGGTTTTATTTGATTTTGGTACTTACGATTCCATGGCAAAGTTAGGGTTAGCCGAACGTGTTGTTGCATTGCCTGAGGAAAGTTTGCCCGAATATGTGCGCAGTAGCGTATCTGAAAATATGCATGATGCCGGAGGAATGAAATCACCAGATTTGAAAAAATTGGCTGAAATCAAACCGGACTTGATTGTGATCACCGGGCGTCAGAGATCTTTTTATGATCGTTTATCGCAAATTGCACCAACTATAGATTTAAGTACGGACAGTAAAAACTACCTGCCATCTGTGGAAAGTAACATTAAGTTATTGGGTGAATTACTTAATAAACAGGATGCAGTGAAAACTCATTTGGCTGATTTGGAGAAAACCATTGCGGTAGCGCAGGAAAAAGCAAAATCGTCAAATAGTAAGGTATTGGTTTTACTGCACAATGCTGGTGAATTATATCCGAATAATCAAGCAATTGTTTACAATGTGGTAAAAACACAACGTGCAGAATTGCCACCTAAATCAGATAACGATAAGAGCCGCATTGTTACACCAGAAATGATTGCGCAGACAAATCCTGATGTGATTTTTATTATCGATCGCAGTAAAGCAATTGGGGCGGGGGAATTGACAAAAGCCCAGTTTGAAACTGAACAGGTGAAATCAACTAACGCCTATAAAAATGGCAAAATAGTCTATCTGCAATCTGATTTATGGTATCTGTCTGGTGGTGGGTTAGATAGTTTGACACGTCAGGTGAATGCTGTTGCTGATGCATTGTAACCATACACATTAATCTATTTTCTTACATGATCAAATAAGGCTGCTCCTTTGGTTTTTAGGTGCAGCCTTATTTTTATAAGACGGGTTTTACCAGAATGGTTTTCTACAAGAACGGCTTTCTACAGAAACAATTCCAACAGTGAATTCAGGAATAGTTTGCCGTGCTTAGTAATTTGCCAGTGCGTATCGTTTTCAGTGATATAGCCTTTCGCCAGCGCCTTATCGATTTGTGGACGGATAGCGTTTTCTGGTAGTCCAGTAAATTGGCTGAAATGTTGCCGTGGCATTGCTTCCAGCAGACGAAAACGATTCATGAAAAATTCAAATGGACGATCTTCATTATCCACCTGATTTTGTTGATCCAAATAACGTCCCTGCATATAGCCGCGCGGATGTTTGGTTTTCACCGTGCGCAGGATGTGCCCATCTGTAAACGAAATCTTTCCATGTGCACCACAGCCAATTCCCAGGTAATCGCCAAAACGCCAGTAATTGAGGTTATGCTGACATTGATAACCCGGTTTGGCATATGCTGATGTTTCATACTGCTGATAGCCTGCCGATGTTAATAATTGGTGACCTTGAGAGAAGATATCCCATAGTGCATCATCATCTGGCAGAATTGGTGGGCGAGAACCGAAACTGGTATTGGGTTCAATCGTCAACTGATACCAGGACAGATGGGGCGGAGAAAGTTCAATGGCCTGGCGCAAATCGCTCAGTGCTTCATTCAGTGTCTGGTTAGGCAAACCGTGCATCAAGTCCAGATTAAAACTACGTAATCCAAGCCCATCCGCCAATCGTGCCGCTCGTTTAGCTTCTTCCGGACCGTGGATGCGCCCTAAGCGGATGAGTTTGTCAGAGCCGAAACTTTGTACTCCTATTGAAATCCGGTTAATACTCGCTTGTTGATAGGCACTAAAACGATCAGCTTCAATGGTTCCCGGATTAGCTTCCATGGTAATTTCTGCTTGTGGGGAAAGTGGCAGTGAATCCCTTACTCCATCAAGTAATCGTTGCATTCCTTCAGCGCTTAGTAAGCTAGGTGTACCACCGCCGATAAAGATCGTCGATACCTCACGACCATCAACCATGGGGAGGTCATTACGTAAATCAGCCAGCAGATGTTCGACATATTCCTGATGTGGTACATCCCCCTTTAACGCATGTGAATTGAAATCACAATAAGGGCACTTCTGTACACACCAGGGAATATGAATATAGAGACTAAGTGGTGGTAATTTAAGCATTACGCATAGCTTCCAACAGCATTTTTAAGGCTTGTCCACGATGTGAAACAGCACTTTTTTGCTTACGACTCAGCTCTGCTGCTGTACAGCCAAATTCTGGTATATAAAAAATGGGATCATAACCAAAACCGCCGCTTCCGGCAGGCTCCCGGCTGATAACACCAGACCAGCGACCATGGAAAACCAGAGGAGTTGGATCTTCTGCATGACGTAAATAGACCAGAACGCAATTAAATTGTGCCTGGCGTTGTGCATCAGGGACATCGCGCATAGCTTCCAGCAATTTTTCCATATTATCTTGGTCGGAGGCATCAGTTCCCGCATAACGGGCTGAGTAGATGCCCGGAGCACCACCTAACACATTGACTGATAACCCTGAATCGTCAGCAATGGCGGGTAAACCTGTGACAGCAGCAGCATGGCGAGCTTTGATGATGGCATTTTCAACAAATGTCAGACCTGTTTCATCTGCCGAGTCCACGCCCAATTCAGTTTGGGCTACGATATCTAAACCAAAGTCAGCCAGCAAACCAGCCAGTTCACGTACTTTGCCTGCATTTCCCGTAGCGAGAACAACTTTCTGCATTGTTATTATCCAATTAACTTATTATTTATTGACCAATTAAGGCCGGAACTAACCACGCCAAAACATCATAACGGAGAGCGTTTAGTGCATACAGGATCAATATAACAATCATGGCTGAGAAATCGATCCCCCCCATTGCAGGGATAATTCGACGGATCGGTGCCATCAGCGGTTCTGTCAGTTGGAATAGAACATAATCAACAGGATTACGTCCCTGGCTGATCCAACTCAATAATGCGCGGACGATGACAAGCCAAAATACCAATTTTCCAGCGGCAGTAAGCAGTTCGATTAACCCAAGCAGGAATATCATGGCAGAAGGTAGTAAGAATTGTCCTGCTGCTAACCAGAAAGGGAGTAACATTTTGATAAGAACAAGCAAGTAAGCTAAAACAACTGAGGCTGAATCAATAGGGCCAATAGCGGGGATAACTCTACGCAATGGACGCACTACCGGTTGGGTGATTTTGACGATAAATTGTGAGAATGGATTATAAAAATCGCAACGCGCCCACTGCATCCAGACCCGAAGCAGTAAAACTGCGGTATATAAGTCCAGAACCGTAAAAAAGAGAAAGTTTAAGAATTGCATGTAGCAGCCCTGATTAAATTACATTTGATTGATTTAAAATAATTTTTCCATTTCCTGTGCCCGGCGGATTGCTCCTTGCATGGCTTGGGATACAATTTCCGGCAGATTGCTTTCGTAAAAAATACGTAATGCTTCAGCAGTTGTTCCCCCTTTAGATGTTACCTGTTCGCGCAGAAGAGAAAAAGGAAGTTCTGCCTGTGATTCAGCAAGTTTAGCTGAACCAATGGCCGTTTGCAGGACAAGTTCTCTGGCCGTTTGGCTGTCAAAGCCCAAACGTTCAGCTTCCTGCTGCATCGATTCCATAAACAGGAAGAAATAAGCTGGGGCACTTCCTGCGACCGCAATAATATTGTTGATATGATCCTCATTCTCAACTCTACAGACTTTACCGACACTATTCATCAATGATTCAGCAAATTGGCGATCAGACTCGTTGACCTGTTCAGGAGCGAACATTCCGCTGATCCCTTGCCCAATCAGAGCCGGGGTATTTGGCATGATACGGATAATATTGAGATTATCTTGCAGAAATAAGTAAAAGCGGGAAACAGGAATGCCGGCAGCAATGGAAAGAACGAGTTTTTGGTCGAAATTTACCTGTGAGCGCAAGGGACCACAAACTTCTTCCATCATTTGAGGCTTAACTGCTAGCACAACAACCTCTGCCTCTTGAGCATAGCGAATATTGTCACTTTGGCTGTTAACGCCATATTTTCCAGCCAAGACATCACGGCGAGTCGTACTTGGTGAGCAGACAGTGATAAGTTCGGCAGGATAACCTTTTTTGACCAATCCGGCGATGATGGCATGAGCCATATTTCCAGCACCGATGAAAGTGATTTTTTTATTTTCCATGAAGAATCACCTCGAATAATATCTGGTTAATTTTGTTCAGTTAATTTGGCAGAGCTATATTGGCGGGCACCGAAAATTGCTGTTCCAATGCGTACTAAAGTTGATCCGCAAGCGATAGCTGCTTCCATATCATCAGTCATTCCCATAGAAAGTGTATCTATTTGTGAATATTGTGCCTTTAATTTAATAAATGCTTGTTCCATTTGGCGAAAAACGTCTGTTTGTCGTTCAAAATCACTTTCTGGTGCAGGAATAGCCATCAAACCACGTAATACCAGATTAGGCAGAGAATTGATAATTGCTGCCAGTTCCTCCAGTTCTTCCAAAAGAATACCTGATTTACTGCTTTCCCCACTGATATTAATTTGGATCAGAACATTCAGTGGAGCCAGCCTTTTAGGCCGTTGTTCACTCAAGCGTTGGGCGATTTTCAAACGGTCAATGGTATGACACCAGTCAAAATGTTCGGCTACCAGACGGCTTTTATTAGACTGCAAAGGGCCTACAAAGTGCCACACTAAATCGTCGTGGTTAGCAAGCTGTTGAATTTTTTCAACGCCTTCCTGAACGTAATTCTCACCAAATTCCCGTTGACCTGTAACTATAGCTTTTGCGATAGCTTCCACAGGTTTGGTTTTACTGACTGCAAGTAACGTAATTTCTTCTGGAGAACGTCCGCATTTTTGAGCTGCAAGTATGATGTGGTTCCTGACATCGTGAAGATTTTGTTCAATATTGTGC
This sequence comes from Xenorhabdus indica, assembly GCF_014467235.1. Lineage (GTDB taxonomy): Bacteria > Pseudomonadota > Gammaproteobacteria > Enterobacterales > Enterobacteriaceae > Xenorhabdus > Xenorhabdus indica. The sequence goes on from NZ_NKHP01000027.1 coordinate 30,740, forward strand.
ATGAGAAACTCAGGAGATTAAAAAATGAATATGGAAAAATTAGTGGCCCTTAGTGTAAAGCATAATGCTTCCGATCTGCATCTTTGTGTCGGGCAAGTGCCAATTTTGCGCATCAATGATATGTTGTATCCGCAAACACAATTATCAGAAATTGATGGTGATTTCATTATGGCATGGAGCAAAGTCGTATTGCCTGAAGAACAGCAGCAACAGTTACAGATAATCGGGCATGTCGATTTTGTCGTAGAAATGCAGGATAAACGGCGGCTAAGAGGAAATCTGTTCTATCAACAAGATCATATTTCATTGGTGCTACGGTTAATTCCTGATAAGTGCCCGACATTGGAACAACTATATGCTCCAGAAGTTATCCAGCGCCTTATTTTACAGGAAGAAAATAATCTGACAGAAAATGGCTTGATATTAGTGACAGGAGCAACCGGAAGCGGTAAATCGACGACATTGTCAGCGATGATTAATGCTCTCAATAATCACGTCAGAAAACACATTGTCACGTTGGAAGACCCAATAGAATTTGTACACCGAAGCCGGAACTGTTTAATACAGCAAAGGCAAATCGGGAAAGACGTGCCAGATTATCAAACTGCATTAAAAGGGGCATTACGGCAAGATCCTGATGTAATCCTGCTAGGAGAATTGCGTGATAAGGAAACGATCCGGTTAGCATTGACAGCCGCTGAAACTGGGCACTTGGTTCTGTCAACATTACATACTCGCGGGGCAATTCAGGCCATAGATCGTCTAGTGGATGTTTTTCCCGCCGATGAAAAGGGATGGATATGCAGCCAACTGGCGGGTAGTTTAAAGGCAGTTATTGCCCAACAATTGCTTCCTGCTAAAAACGAAAGCAGGGTGGCTATTTATGAAGTTCTGGTCGTCAACCAGGCTGTCAGCCATTTGATCAGGGAAGGAAAAAATCACCAGATAGCAACATTAATGCAGACAGGATCTGCCTGCGGTATGCAAACTTACGAGCAAAGCCGCCAACAGCGCAAATCGTCGGGGTTGCTAGTGGAATAATGGCATGATGGAAAGTTCATCATGACCAGAATTCACAGTGATCGCTGTTTTGGGCTATGAATACCGTTGCTCAAACCAGCTTTCCAAAATGACGACAGCAGAAGCGGAATCAACTTTGCCTTTATCAAGGGCGCGATATCCACCATGATCAAACAAGTGAGATCGTGCTTCTACCGTGGTTAGGCGTTCATCGTGTAGCTCAACCTGGACGCCGAAACGACCATGTAAACGGTTAGCAAATTTGCGTGCCTGTGCTGTAACCAGTTGCTCTGTACCATCCATATTGAGTGGCAAACCAACAATGACCAAATCCGGTTGCCATTCTTTCAGGAGCTTTTCAATCATATCCCAATTGGGAGAACCTTCTTTTGCTTTGAAAGAATCTAATGCTCTGGCTGTGCCGGTTATTTCCTGCCCGATGGCTGCACCAATACTACGAGTACCAAAATCGAATGCAATTACTGTGCGATTTTTCATCAGGCATGCCCTGCTTGTAATGCGAGATTGTGGATATTAATTCCCAATAAGGATGCAGCTTCACGCCAGCGGTCGGCAACAGGGGTATTGAAAATAATGGAAGCTTCTGCACCGACGGTAAGCCAGCTATTTTCCATAATTTCTTTTTCCAGTTGGCCTTTTTCCCAACTTGAGTATCCAAGAGTCATTAAAACATTTTTTGGTTGGCGTGGTGTACCTAGTGCTTCCAGCATATCTTTGGAAGTGGTAACCATTGTTTCATCAGAGACTTGGATGCTGGAACTGAAGCCGGATTGTGGTGTGTGTAAAATAAAACCATGCTCTTCAGACAGTGGGCCGCCAGCCATTACAGGCTTATTCAGATTGATATTATCGTCTCTGTCTTCGGGGGCGATATCCAACTTCTTCAAGATCCCTTGAATAGAAATCTGAGCTATTGGTTTATTAATAATTAACCCCATTGCCCCGTTTTGATCATGTTCGCAGATATAAACTACAGAACGATTGAAATAAGGATCAGTGAGCGAAGGCATGGCGATGAGAAAATGATGCTGTAGATTCATGTGTTTTCTGATAGTTATTTTTACAATATATGAATGAGTTGGCCCACACAGTATGTGGGCGCATATGATAAATGGCAAATACTGTCAGGAAATGGAAGCTGTTTAACCGATTATACTGTCTGTTTTTCCAATCGTTTTTCAATCGCATCCATTAACATGCCTGTAATGGAGATTTCAGGAAAAGCGGCTTCTATTTCACGTACACAAGTTGGGCTGGTAACGTTGATTTCAGTCAAACGGTCACCAATGATATCAAGCCCAACGAAAATTAAACCTTTTTCTTTTAAGACAGGAGCGACAGCGCGTGCGATAGCCCAGTCACTTTCTGACAGTGGACGAGCTTCCCCACGCCCGCCTGCTGCAAGGTTACCACGGGTTTCACCCTGGGCGGGGATACGGGCCAGGCAATAAGGCACGGGTTCGCCATCAACAACCAGTACACGTTTATCTCCATCCTTAATGGCTGTCAGAAAATTTTGTGCCATACAGAAGTGACTGCCATGCTCGGTCAGTGTTTCAATAATCACACCGATATTCGGATCATCTTGCTTCAGGCGGAAAATAGAAGCGCCACCCATACCGTCCAGTGGTTTAAAAATAACATCACCATGTTTTTGGTGAAATTCACGCAGAGTTCTTGCGCTACGTGTTACCAGAGTATCTGGTGTCAATTCAGGGAACCATGCGGTAAACAGTTTTTCATTACAGTCACGCAGGCTCTGTGGTTTGTTGACGATCAGGCTGCCTTTGGCTTCAGCCCTTTCCAAAATGTAAGTGGCGTAGATATATTCAGTATCAAAAGGAGGATCTTTGCGCATCAGGATAACATGCAATGTATCAAGGGCTATATCCTGTTCAATGCCAAACTGATACCACTGTTGAGCGTTCTCTTCCACTGTAAGCAAACGGGTTCGTGCACGACCTTCCCCCTGATGCAGATAGAGGTCATTCATCTCCATGTAATGGATTTCCCATCCGCGTTTCTGTGCTTCCAGCAGCATGGCGAAACTAGTGTCTTTCTTTATTTTGATGGATGAGATTGGATCCATCACTATACCGAGCTTGATCATTCTTTCTCCTTAACCCAGATCACCAAAACGCACTTGTAATGCTGTAATTGCAGTGAGTGCCGTCGTCTCTGTCCGCAGGACACGAGGGCCTAACAGGATATCAGTAAATTGGTGATTTGCCGTCATTTCTATTTCTTCGGCGGATAATCCCCCTTCTGGGCCAATCAACAGGCGAACTTTTTTCACTGGTAATGGCAGTGTATTGATACTTTGGCTGGCACGAGGATGTAAATTTAATTTTAGGCTACTATCGTTTTCTGCACACCATGCTTCGAGTGTCATAACCGGACGGATTTCAGGGATCTGATTGCGTCCGCATTGCTCACAGGCAGAAATTGCGATTTTTCTCCATTGCTGTAATTTTTTTCCCAGCCTTTCTGCATCCAGTTTCACACCACAGCGTTCAGAAAGTAATGGCGTAACAATATTAACGCCTAATTCAACGGATTTTTGAATTGTGAATTCCATTTTTTCACCACGGGACATAACTTGCCCCAGATGCAGATCCAATGGTGATTCGCGGTTAGACAATTTGCCTTCAAGAATGCGCACTTTGACTGCTTTTTTACTGGCTTCAGTAAGTTCTGCATCAAAAACCTGATTGCTACCATCGAAGAGTTGCAATTGTTGTCCACTACTCATTCTGAGCACACGGCCAACATGATTGGCAGCATCATCACTCAGGTTGATTACGGTTCCTACAATGAGTGACTCAGGATGATAGATGCGGGGAATTCGCATATTTTTTCTTTCCTTCTTTTTTCCGGATAGTTCCTTTCCAGATCGTTCAGATACAGCCTAACGCTATATCATAAAGTTAATTTATCGCCATGATAAATGAGCGCTGATTGCATGATCAAGCTATCTCTCAGACTAAAAGAAACTCAAGGTACAGTTGCGAGCTGGTTCGCATATTTATTCCATCATGGCTGTTTTAATGCATTTTTTATTGCCAATGACCTAAACGGGAATTTAGTATTCACCGTGTTCTGATTAATATCAGAGAATAAATAGGGAGTATCGTATGTCCTGTGAGTTTCAAGATGTAGCTAAAAAGTTGCAACTTGAAAGAAGGGCAGGGATAACAGGGATGTTATTTTATGGAAACTATATTGAACATTTTCATGGATGGGAAAAATGTATGGTTCAATAACTTCGTCAATATAAATGAAGTAATAATTTTATTTTTCTGCATCGTTTTATTTTTCTTAGCAGTGATCGATATAAAAACTTATCAGCTACCAGATATTCTCACTCAACCTTTATTATGGCTTGGATTGGTATTTAATAGTCATAGTGATGTAGTTCCAATAAAGAGTGCGATATATGGCGCCATATCAGGGTATTTATATTTATGGGTATTGTATTGGTTTTGTCGGTATGCATTGAAGGAAGAGGGGATAGGTTACGGTGATTTAAAGTTGACTGCCGCAATTGGTGCATGGATTGGTATAGAAATGATACCTATGTTGATGTTGTTGGCTTCATTATCTGGGCTATTAGGGTTTGTTATAATTTGGCTGAAAAGAAAAAGCTATCCTGAATTTATCGCTTTTGGGCCTTATCTCTGTTTTTCTGCCATATTTTTGATGGTTTTTAATTTGCATGGGGCTAATGTGATTTAGTTTTAGTAAACTTAGATAATTATCATATAAAATCTAAACATGATGCCTCTCCTTTTAAACTTTTGAACATCAGGAAATACATCAAAAAAGAAAAGCCACAACATGTTTATGCTTGTCACTGTAGCAGTATGTGGGGAAGAATGGTTGAGAGAGTTCATTTTATTCTTTAATATTTGCAATTTTATAATTGTAGTGTGAAATATAGCGTGAGATATTTTGAGTCTTATGTTAGATGAAAATACTTACTCAAGAAATGTCTATTCTGACGATCACCACTTCCATAGGCGGTGGTTTAAGACTGGTAATAAAATATGGGTGCTACTTTTTTCGTAACACCCATATTTTTAATTTATTGAGGCCACTTCATTTCGCCTTTCAATACTTTGGCACTTAATTCAAGACTGGATTCATCAGCAAGGTTTGGGTAATGTTTTTTCATGGCTGAAATTAATGCTTCTGAATCTTTTGCTTTTGGTAACTCTTTTTCCAGTGTAGTCAGATAATTTTGGGTAAAATTTACTGATTCCAATGTCATTGATGAATTTCCCAGATAATGACCGGGAACCACAGTTTTAGGTTTCAAGTTTTTGATTCGCTCTAATGTCTGCATCCAGTGCTGGCGTGATGATTTGGTCTGAGTATCAGCAATCCATACATGGATGTTGTCAGAAACAGTTACACCACCAACAACTGCTTTTAATTTCGGGATCCATACGAAAGTGCGGTCTGCGGCAGGGCCATTTAAACCTTCAACAATTAGTTTTTCACCATCTACGGTAAAGGTATTTCCTTTCAATGGTTCAGGCACAATAATTTTTTGGGGTGCTTGATCTTGTAGGATGCCCCCCCAATAGACCAGTTTACCATCTTTGGTTTCTTTGATAGCTTTAATCGTTTCAGGTGAAGCGATCACTTTGGCATCAGGGAAAGCTTCAGTGATCACATCAAGGCCAAAATAAAAATCAGGATCAGATTGGCTGATGTAGATCGTTGTCAGTTTTTTACCGGTCTGCTGGATCATTTTAACCAGTTCTTGAGCGTCGCTTTTTTTGAATTGTGCATCGATCAGTACAACTTCATGTTTGCCACTGATGATTTCAGAAGAGACCGGGAAAATGCCGGCTTTGCCCGGATTGTAGACATCTAACTTAAGATCGGCAGCTTGGGCTAATGTCCCCATTCCCAGAGAGAGTGTTGCAGCCAGAACGGTATTTCGTATTGTTTTATGAGCCATCATCGAATTCCTATACAAAAATGCTTATTTGCTTGAGCGATTCATATAATAAATTGCATATTTCGATTTAAAAATCCCATTACTGGCAACTATTTGTTGCATATATCGAGCTAATCAACATGGAGATACAGAGACAAGATGGACAGGATCACCGCAGCACAGGTTTTTGTCACAATTGTTGAACAGGGCAGTTTGAGTGCAGCAGCAGAACGACTTGATATGTCACGGGCAATGGTGTCACGTTACCTATCTGAAATGGAAAGATGGGCAGCAGTTCGTCTTCTGCATCGCACAACGCGTAACATAAGTCTGACTTCAGAGGGAGAGCAGGCTTATCAGCGTAGCCTTAAATTAATGGAGTTAGCGGAAGCGATGCCAACTCAGCAATTGGCAGAGGCTCATACCCTGAAAGGATTATTAAGGGTAGGTTGCTCTCAATCGTTGGGAGTCAGCGCACTGTCTGTGGCGATTACTGAATTTATGCGGAAGTATCCTCAGGTCGCTGTTAATCTGCAAGTCAATAATAAAGTCATTAAATTGGTTGAAGAACGCATTGATTTAGCAATCCGCATTACCAATAATTTGGAGCCGAATTTGATTGCTCGTCCGCTATCGACTTGTCATTCTGTTGTTTGTGCCGCTCCCTCTTATTTAGATGGCAAAATAATCCCGCAAAAACCCGTCGATTTGGCAGAACATAATTGCCTGACATATAACTTTTTTGGTAAGAGCTTATGGCTGTTCGAAAAACAACATCAGCAGTATTCAGTTCCTGTCAGTGGGACGTTAAGTGCCAATGAATCTACGGTGCTTATGGAAGCCACATTGCAAGGAGCCGGTATCACTATGCAACCTTATTATTCCGTCTCACCTTACTTAAAATCCGGGCAGTTGATTGAGCTATTACCTGATTATCAACCTCAGGCGATGGGAATTTACGGTATTTATGTTAGCCGTCAAAATATGCCCGCCACTTTACGGGCATTATTGGATTTTCTGGTTGAGTGGTTTGCATCTTCTCCCCACTGGCAACAATTAATGTTGAAAAGCTAATGCTAATTTTTGTGGAAAGAGATCAGCCTGCTGCTTTAAATGAGTAATAAATATTTCGACAGGCTCTGAAGATGGGCGATGAATAGGTTTAATTAAGCTGACTGTGAACGGAATTTCGATACTGAATGGCCGCATGCAGAGCCCGGCATTTTTATCCAGATAATCCAGTGCTGTCAGTGGGTTGACAATCGATACACCAATACCTTCACTGATCATGGCGCATACTGATGCCGCACTGTGAGTTTCCATGATCATTTTGCGTGAGACCTGATATTTGTTAAATATCGCATCAATCAGTTGTCTGTAGCTATCTGTAATAGAGAGGCTGATAAACGGCTGTCCATGAAAATCTTCTGGTTCTAGTCGCGCTTTTTGTGTGAGTGGATGGTTGGTGGGCAAAACACAAACTTCATTCAATGTCATCAAGGTTTCACGTCCGGTTCCCGCGGGTGTCTGCATATGTTCAGTCAAACCGAGATCGTAGCGTTGTGCTGAAAGCCATTCTTCCAGTAGTGGTGATTCTTGTGGAATGATTGTTAGCTGCGCATCAGGGTAGGATTGGATAAAGCTATGACAGGCTTTAGGCAATAAGGATTGGGAAAATACTGGCAAACAGGTCATGGATAGTTGGGCATATTCAAACTGGCGGATACAATCTGCCGTATTGAGTATTCTTTCCAACCCGTAATAGGAACGCTGTACCTCTTCAAATAGTCTTATTCCCTGTGCTGTTGGGAATAAACGCCCCTTTATCCGATCAAATAACTTCAATTTCAGTAATTGTTCAAAGCGTGCCAGTTCACGGCTCACCGTTGGTTGTGAGGTTTTCAATAAAATCGCTGCATCAGTCAGATTCTTGGTGGTCATGACTGCATGAAAAATCTCTATATGTCGCCATGAACAGGTGTGCATAACCTTCCCCCCTTTTTATTTGGTTTGCTTTTTCACGTAAGGTAATTATCTATATTGAAAGTCATATAAACTGGATACCACATAATAATGCGTTTAAAAAGAAAGCAAAGCGATATCACAGATGAATAGATGATAGTGAAAAGGATATTTTTATTCCTGTCTGATTGGTGCCAATAATGAAGCATCGGCTGATTTATGAGAAAGTCTCAATGACAAAACCAACTCTTACCACTTCTTTAAGTAAAAATTTTACACCAGAGAAACTCCTTAGCTTGCCCGCTGTTTATGGAACACCCTTGTGGATATATGACAGCGCTATCATTATCAGGCAAATCGAACAGTTAAAGCAGTTTGATGTTATTCGTTTTGCACAAAAAGCCTGTTCCAATACCCATATTCTGCGTTTAATGAGAAAACAAGGTATCAAAGTGGATTCGGTGTCATTAGGAGAAATTGAACGTGCGCTTCATGCCGGATTTCAGCCAGGACGTGATAAATCAGAAATCGTATTCACTGCTGATCTGATTAATGAAGAGACGTTGGATCGTGTAATTGAATTAGATATACCCGTTAATGCAGGCTCTATCGATATGCTGGAACAGATTGGTCAACGTCAGGCTGACCATCCGGTTTGGCTGCGTATTAATCCGGGATTCGGGCATGGTCATAGTCAGAAGACTAATACCGGCGGTGAAAACAGTAAGCATGGGATCTGGTTTCAGGATTTGCCTTTAGCTCTTGAGAAAGTTCGTCAATATAAACTGAACCTGATAGGTTTGCATATGCATATTGGTTCAGGGGTTGATTACCAACATCTTGCCAATGTTTGTGATGCTATGGTGGAACAGGCTGTATTGTGTGGGGTGGATATTCAGGCCATTTCGGCAGGAGGAGGGTTATCCATCCCCTATAAAATCGGTGAAGAAGTTGTAGATACCGACCATTATTACAGTTTATGGCATAAAGCACGCCAACGTATTGAACAGCAACTGGGGCATCATATTGAGTTGGAAATTGAACCTGGTCGTTTTTTGCTTGCCGAAGCAGGGATTTTGATGACAGAAGTACGGGCGGTAAAGTCTATGGGAAGTCGCCATTATGTGCTGGCAGATGCAGGTTTCAATGATTTGATGCGGCCAGCAATGTATGGCAGTTATCACCATATTTCTGTGTTGTCTGAAAATGAGTTAGCTGGAAATGGGCAAAATAGTGAAGGTAAGAGCAGCGAAAGGACAAACTTACAGGAAACGTTGGTGGCAGGACCATTATGTGAATCAGGAGATGTCTTTACTCAGTTGGAAGGGGGGGAGGTTATTCCCCGTATGTTGCCTGATGTTTCTGTCGGGGATTATCTGATTTTCCATGATACAGGTGCTTACGGTGCATCTATGTCCTCAAATTATAATAGCCGGCCTCTGATCCCTGAAATATTGTTTGTTGATGGTGAACCTCGTTTAATTCGACGTCGGCAGACAATACAAGAATTGTTATCACTGGAAGTGATGTAAGAATATGAGGGCATAAAGCCCCCATATTTTTTAGCACTTATTTATTATCTGTACCATTCCAGCATCAGGCTGCTTCAGTCTGTTGCTGATTTTTAGACTTTTTTGTTGCATTGGGGACAGCAAAGGCATCTGCTTCAAATTCATCAACATTGATTGAACGCAGTCTGCTGACTTCTGCGCGTTTCAGGATATCAGCTTCTTCCTTAGTGATCTTATTATCCGCTAATGCTTTTTCAGCCAACTGATCCAGACGTGTGAAACTCAGGTTTTTACCTGCTTCACGGCTCAGGCGGGCGTGAATAGGTTCTGCAGCAATAATGTCATGCAATGCTTCTTCCAATAATCCATGAGGATTATGCTCACTTGGTGTCAGGTATTGCCCACGACCAATCCGGTCACGAGTTGCGGATGGTGTTTGTAATATCTGTGCCAGCTTGTGATCCAATTTATCAGATGGTGCAGTATGTGAGCGGCCTAACGGGAAGATAATCACTCGCATTAAACCGGCAATCATACGATTAGGGAAGTTACGCAGCAAATCGTTCAGGGCCTGTTCTGCCTGATGCAAGGTATCTTCTACAGCCCATTGAACCAGTGGTAGATCTTCTTTTTGGCGACCTTCATCTTCGTAACGTTTTAAGGTCGCTGTTGCCAGGAAAAGTTGACTCAGAATATCACCTAAACGGGCAGAGATACGTTCACGACGTTTTAAACTGCCACCCAATACCCCCATGGAAACATCAGACATTAGGGCCAGGTTTGCACTCAGGCGATTGATGTGCTGATAGTAACGACGCGTTGCATCATTGACTGGGGTATTGCTGGTTCTGCCATTGGTAATACCTAACCACAGGCTGCGTAATGTATTGCTGGCAACGTGTCCTAAGTGACCGAACAATGCTTTATCAAACGCTTTGACATCATTGTCTCCTGCTGCGGCTATTTCAGCCAGAACATAAGGGTGGCAGCGGATTGCACCTTGACCAAAGATAATCATGCTACGGGTCAGAATATTCGCACCTTCTACGGTAATAGCAATAGGTGCACCCTGATAACCACGAGCCAGGAAGTTAGACGGGCCGAGGCAGATACCTTTACCACCAGCGATATCCATTGCATCAATAATGGAACGCTGTCCTCTGTGGGTACAGTGATATTTCACGATAGCAGACAGAACGGCAGGTTTTTCGTCCAGCATAATGCCACTTGTGATCATTGTTGCCGCAGCATCCATCAGGTAAGCGTTACCTGCGATGCGGGCCAGTGGCTCTTCAATACCTTCCATTTTGCCGATAGGCAGTTTGAATTGACGACGGATATAAGAGTAAGCACCGATAGCCATAGCTGCGCTTTTCAATCCACCAGTGGCATTGGATGGTAGGGTAATACCACGACCAACAGACAGACACTCAACCAGCATACGCCAGCCTTGTCCTGCCATTTTCGGTCCACCAATGATGTAATCGATAGGAACGAAAATATCTTTACCGCGGGTTGGCCCATTCTGGAATGGAATATTCAAAGGGAAATGACGATGGCCGATTTCAACACCTGGGGTATTTGTTGGGATCAGGGCACAGGTTATACCCAATGATTCAGCCTCACCCAATAAGTGATCCGGGTCATACAGTTTGAATGCCAGACCCAATACAGTCGCGATAGGAGCAAGAGTAATATAACGCTTGTTCCAGTTCAGGCGTATACCGAGTACTTGTTCGCCTTGCCATTCGCCCACACAGACGATACCAGTATCAGGAATTGCCCCTGCATCTGAGCCGGCTTCCGGGCTGGTCAAAGCAAAACAAGGGATCTCTTCGCCACGGGCGAGGCCGGGAAGATAACGTTTTTTCTGCTCATCTGTACCATAGTGCTGCAACAGTTCACCAGGTCCCAATGAGTTAGGCACACCAACAGTTATCGCCAGAATACCGGAGACACCTGCCAGTTTTTGCAGAACTTGTGATTGCGCATAAGCTGAGAATTCCAGCCCGCCGTATTCTTTTTTGATGATCATGGCAAAGAAACGGTGCTTTTTCAGATAGGCCCAAAGCTCTGGAGGTAAGTCAGCTAATTCATGACTGATTTGGAAATCATTTGCCATACGGCAGGCTTCTTCCACGGGGCCATTAATGAATGCTTGTTCTTCATCGGTTAACTGTGGTTTTGGATAGTTATGCAATTTATTCCAGTCAGGGTTACCGCGAAACAAATCACCTTCCCACCATGTTGTACCAGCATCAATCGCCTCTTTCTCTGTACTGGACATACTTGGCATAACTTTGCGGAATGCTTTCAGACCAGGCGCAGAAAATAGAGAGATACGAGTTGGAGTAAAGACAAGGGGGAACAGGATAATAGCGAGTGGTAACAGCAACCAGTAGCTCCAAAGACCTGTAACACCCATGATGAATGTATAGGCAATAAGCAGTAAGCCGCTGGCAGTCAGGCTGACTTTGCGGTAACAAAGCCCGCCAATCAAGACTAAAAACAAAATAATGCTGAGGACGGTCATAGTAAAACTCCTGTAAATCTCAGGTTGAGTCGTCAGAGGTCTGACCTGTTGTGATGTCCTTCTTTTTTAGATGAGGAAAAGAGAATTATCAATATATTTACATCTTAATTACAATCTGGCTCACAAAGTCATTGAAGTTTTTGGTGGGGGAAGTTCTTAGAGATGTGATGGTATCTTCTTTCAGGGGGTGGAATCCGTTACACTGGGTAATTGTTGTTATTAATCCCGAAGCCCTTTCCTTTCAGGAGTATGAGTCCCATGTATCAAGATCTGATCCGCAATGAGTTATCCGAAGCCGCAGAGACGCTGGCTAATTTCCTCAACGATAATACAAATATTGAGGCCATCCAAAAAGCGGCCGTTTTGTTGGCTGATTCATTTAAGGCGGGAGGAAAAGTGCTTTCGTGTGGTAATGGGGGTTCACATTGTGATGCTATGCATTTTGCGGAAGAGTTGACGGGCCGTTATCGCGAAAATCGTCCGGGATATCCTGGTATCGCTATTTCTGATCCTAGCCATTTATCCTGTGTTAGCAATGATTTTGGCTATGATTATGTGTTTTCCCGTTATATTGAGGCCGTTGGTCAGAAGGGTGATGTTTTGCTTGGAATTTCGACTTCGGGCAATTCCGGTAATATTATTAAAGCAATTGAAGCTGCCCGCGCAAAAGGGATGAAAGTCATTACGCTGACTGGTAAAGATGGCGGCAAAATGGCAGAAACCGCAGATGTTGAAATTCGTGTACCGCATTTCGGTTATGCAGATCGTATTCAGGAAGTTCATATCAAAGTGATCCATATTTTGATTCAGTTGATTGAAAAAGAAATGGTAAGAGTCTGATTACAGATTGTCAGGTGCAGGTTAGAGGTAGGCAATGTGTGAATTACTTGGCATGAATGCCAATGTACCAACGGATATTGTTTTCAGTTTGAGTGGACTGATCCAACGTGGCGGGAATACCGGCCCTCATAGGGACGGTTGGGGAATCACGTTCTATGAAGGATTGGGTTACCGGACTTTCAAAGATCACCAACCCTGTTATCATTCACCTGTTGCCCGCTTTATTCAGGGTTATCCGATCAAATCAGAAGCCATTATTGCCCATATTCGTCAGGCCAACCGCGGCAATGTATCTCTGGTCAATACCCATCCGTTTACACGTGAATTGTGGGGCAGACACTGGACTTACGCTCATAATGGTCAATTGAAAGGATACCGTCACCTGAAAACGGGGAATTATCGTCCGGTTGGTGAAACTGACAGTGAGCGGGCATTTTGTTGGATATTGCACCAATTATCAATCAGATACCCTAAGCGGCCTGCTAACTGGTCTGCGGTGTTCCGTTTTATTGCCTCATTGGCTGATGAACTCAGGGAAAAAGGGGTGTTCAATATGCTGTTATCTGACGGGAAATTTATGATGGCCTATTGTTCGACACAATTGCATTGGATTACCCGTCGGTCACCTTTCGGTAAGGCGACATTGCTCGATCAGGATATTGAAATTGATTTTCAGCAACATACCCACCCTGATGATGTGGTATCAGTGATCGCAACTCAGCCTTTAACGCATAATGAAGCCTGGAATAAAATTGAGCCGGGGAGCTATGCTTTATTTCACCTTGGTGAACGCATACTCTGATTGATTTTTCCGAACAGGTGGAGGTGTTACGCTAACAATATAGCGCCCTCTGATGACATTGACAGTAGCGGGTATGCCGCTTTTGACAAAATATTCATAGGCAGGTTGTAACTGTTCCCAAAATGAGTAATTAACGTTATTGTGATGGCGTCTCATATTTGATGGCGTCATCCTGAAAGGGTAAATATTAATCTTAATTTCACGTTGCCCATGATGGAGCGCACTTTCCGCATATCGATATATCTCATCCATATAACGATTAGTCATGGCATAGCAGCCAATGGATTTACATTCACCATGGATCATTAAATTCTTACCAGAATAACCTTGGTATTTATCAAATTCGTTAGGAAAGCCCAAATTAATGGCCCGATAATAGCTGCTATCCGGCTTTAACTGTTTAAGGTTGACATGGTAAAAACCTTCCGGGCTTTTGAAATCACCGGTCAATATCTTGGGGCCAAGACCACCAGAGTAATTACAAACAGGGTATCGTTGGGTTAATTGATAATGTCCGGTGCTGTTTTTGGTATAGAGTTCAAGAATTTTTTCTTCTTTGAATATTTGAATGAAGATCTCAGCGCCAAGTTGTCTTAATGGTGAGTGTTCACTTAATGAATTATTCCTTGATAATGCGCCTTTAGCCAGAGTAAAAATTGGCATATTGGTAAGAAGTAAGATGAGTGAGAAATAAATAAATTTTTCTTTCATAACATCGCTACCTAAAAGTTAATAAATTAATGAAATACTGAGTCTAAGGTTATCAGGTCATGGCAATATGCTGAGTAAATATAACCGCAATATTTGGTCCCCATAAAATAATCGATTGCGTAAAAAGCGCTCCTTTGTCGGGAAAAATGAGGCTTAGGCTCGGCTTTATCGAGTAGTTAACGGTTCAGCAGAGAAATTATTTTTATTTGCTTGAGCTAAATCACTCGATTAGTCAGACAGCGTTTGGGGGAAATGTTAGAATCGTTGTCGGCGAAACTTAAGAAAATATTGTAACGATTATCGGCATGAATAATTTGAGACATATGCCGCTCAACGTGTTTTTTATTACTGAAGTCGCTGCATTATCCCAGGGAAATTCCGCAGGATGATCTGTAGCATATGATTTAACTGATAAACTTGTGCAAATCTTATGATTAAAATTAAAAAAGGACTCGACCTCCCGATAGCAGGAGCGCCTGCCCAAGTTATAGAAGATGGTCCGACGATTCGCCATGTCGCCTTATTGGGCGAGGAATATGTTGGAATGCGTCCTTCTATGCTGGTTAAGGAAGGTGAGCATGTTAAAAAAGGGCAAATTCTTTTTGAAGATAAAAAGAATCCAGGGGTCGTTTTTACCAGTCCCGCAAGTGGGAAAGTTGTTACCATTGGACGTGGAGAGCGTCGTGTACTGCAATCTGTCGTGATTGAAGTTAGCGGTGATGAGCAAATCACATTTGATCGTTATGATCGTGCAGAACTTACTGGTCTGACTCGTGAACAGGTAGAAAAAAACCTGCTCGCATCAGGGCTGTGGACGGCATTGCGTACACGTCCTTTCAGTCGTTCACCTGTTCCCGGTTCCACACCAAAGGCAATCTTTGTCACGGCAATAGATACACAGCCACTGGCGGCTGATCCATCTGTTGTTATTGCGGCGCAGGAAGAGGCCTTTGTTGATGGTCTGAATATTCTGTCAAAACTGACAGAAGGAAAAATCCACGTCTGCCACGGTGCTGGAAATATTCCAAATGCAGGGAACAATTCTCAAATTACTTACAACCAATTTGTCGGTCCACATCCGGCAGGGCTGGTTGGAACGCATATTCATTTCATTGAACCAGTCAGTGCCCAAAAAGCAGTATGGCACTTGGGATATCAGGATGTTATCGCTATCGGTAAGTTATTCACAACCGGTGAACTGTATATTGATCGCATAATCTCTCTGGCAGGCCCGCAGGTTAAATCACCACGTCTAGTTCGTTCCCGTCTGGGCGCTGATTTGCTGGAGTTGACACAAGGTCAGCTAGAAGAAGGTGAGAATCGCATCATTTCTGGTTCTGTACTGTGTGGTATGAAATCAGATGAAGTACATCATTATCTGGGACGTTTTCACACTTTGGTCTCTGTTCTGGCTGAAGGGCGTGAAAAAGAACTGTTTGGCTGGATTGCACCGGGAGTTAATAAATTCTCCATTACCCGTACTACCATCGGTCACTTCCTGAAAAAGAAACGTTTTGCTTTTTCAACCACTACAAATGGCGGAGAGCGCTCTATGGTGCCGATTGGCAACTATGAGCGGGTGATGCCGTTGGACATTATGGCTACTCATCTGCTTCGTGACTTGCTGGCGGGAGACACTGACAGCGCTCAAGCATTGGGTTGTCTGGAGTTGGATGAAGAAGATTTGGCACTGTGTACTTATGTTTGTCCGGGTAAATATGAGTATGGTCCGGTACTGCGTGAAGTGCTGACTAAGATTGAGCAGGAAGGGTAATTCATGGGCCTGAAAAATTTATTTGAGAAAGTAGAACACCACTTTGAGGCCGGCGGCAAACTGGAAAAGTATTATCCTCTCTATGAGGCAGTCAGCACCGTTTTTTACACTCCGGGAACAGTGACAAAGGGAACCGCCCACGTCCGCGATGCCATCGATCTTAAACGTATGATGATTCTGGTATGGATGTCTGTTTTTCCGGCCATGTTCTGGGGAATGTATAATGTAGGGAATCAGGCGATACCTGCATTGACCCACCTATACAATGGAGAGGCATTACAGCAGGTTCTGGCTTCTGACTGGCATTATATATTGGCTCAGTATCTTGGTGCATCACTGACACCTGATGCAGGGTGGGGCAGTAAGATGTTACTGGGGGCAACCTATTTTCTGCCAATTTATGCTGTTGTTTTTGTGGTTGGTGGCTTTTGGGAAATCTTATTTGCTATTATCCGCAAACATGAAATCAACGAAGGTTTCTTTGTCAGCTCTATTCTGTTCGCACTGATTGTTCCGCCAACATTGCCATTGTGGCAGGCGGCACTGGGGATTACTTTTGGTGTCGTAGTTGCAAAAGAAATTTTTGGTGGTACAGGTCGTAACTTCCTTAACCCGGCTCTGGCGGGGCGTGCTTTCTTGTTTTTTGCTTATCCTGCCCAAATTTCAGGTGATTTGGTCTGGACTGCGGCTGATGGTTTTTCCGGGGCAACTCCACTGTCTCAATGGGCGAATGCGGGCCAGCATGCTTTGATGAACACCATCACAGGCCAGCCTGTAACTTGGATGGACGCTTTCCTTGGTAATATCCCTGGCTCAATTGGTGAAGTTTCTACCCTGATGATTTTCATCGGTGGTGCCATTATTCTGTTTGCACGTATTGCTTCATGGCGCATTGTTGCAGGTGTCATGATCGGTATGATTGCAATGTCCTACCTGTTTAATGCGATTGGTTCAGATACGAACCCAATGTTCGCCATGCCATGGTATTGGCACATGGTTCTGGGCGGTTTTGCTTTCGGTATGATCTTTATGGCGACAGATCCAGTATCTGCTGCATTTACGGATAAAGGAAAATGGGCATACGGTATCCTGATTGGGGTGATGTGTATCCTGATCCGTGTTGTAAACCCTGCTTATCCAGAAGGGATGATGTTGGCGATTCTGTTCGCTAACCTGTTCGCGCCACTGTTCGATTATCTGGTCGTACAGGCCAATATTAAGCGGAGAAAAGCCCGTGGCTAATGATAAACCAAAAAATAATGACAGCATCGGCAGAACGTTTCTTGTTGTTTTTGTGCTGTGCCTTGTATGTTCAATTGTCGTTGCGGGTTCAGCCGTAGGTTTGAAAGCACAGCAACAAGAACAAAAACTATTGGATAAACAGCGTAATATTCTGGATGTTGCCGGTTTGCTAAAACCAGATATGACAACAGCAGAAATTAAAGCCACTTATAACAACCGTATCCAGCCAAAATTGCTTGATTTGAAGACCGCAACGTTCGAAAAAAGTGCTGGTAATTTTGATCTGAATAATGCCCTGCGCAGTGATGAAACCAGCATAGCTTTATCTCCAGAACAGGATCTGGCGAAAATTCGTCGCCGTGCTGATAGGGCAGAAATCTATCTGGTTAAAGATGGAGATGGCAAAACGACTGAGTTGGTATTGCCGGTATATGGTTCAGGTCTGTGGTCAATGATGTATGCCTTTATTTCCATTGATGTGGATGGCGTAACATCTCGCGGTATTACTTACTACTCTCACGGCGAAACACCGGGATTGGGTGGTGAAGTTGACAACCCACAATGGCGTAAGCAATGGGTCGGCAAAAAACTTTATAACCTGGAAGGTGCTCCGGCGCTCAGAATCGTTCGGGGTGGCGCGGGTGATAATCCTTATGGTGTAGATGGTTTGTCTGGCGCGACTCTGACGTCCAACGGTGTTCAGCATATGTTTGATTTCTGGTTGGGTGATAATGGTTTTGGCCCGTTCCTGAAAAAAGTACGTGAGGGAGCCTTGAAAGATGGCTGATAGTAAAGAGATAAAACGCGTCCTTCTTGGGCCGCTGTTTGATAATAACCCAATTGCATTACAGGTTTTGGGTGTATGTTCAGCATTGGCTGTAACCACCAAACTGGAAACTGCATTGGTGATGACACTTGCTGTGACACTGGTAACAGCATTTTCTAACTTTTTCATTTCGTTGATTCGCAATTACATTCCAGGCAGTGTGCGAATCATTGTACAGATGGCGATTATTGCATCGTTGGTTATTGTGGTAGACCAGATTTTGCGGGCATATGCCTATGAAATCTCGAAACAGTTATCTGTGTTTGTTGGCCTTATCATCACTAACTGTATCGTAATGGGGCGTGCAGAAGCCTATGCCATGAAATCTCCGCCAGTAGAGAGTTTCACGGATGGTATCGGTAACGGTTTAGGCTATGGTGTCATTCTGTTACTGGTAGGTTTTTTGCGCGAGCTGTTTGGCTCAGGAAAACTGTTGGGTATTACTGTGATGGAATCCATTAAAAATGGGGGGTGGTATCAGCCTAATGGTCTGTTTCTGTTGGCACCAAGTGCATTCTTCATCATTGGTATGCTGATTTGGGGTCTGCGGACGCTGAAACCTGAGCAGGTTGATAAGGAGTAACAGACAACATGGAACATTATATCAGTTTATTTGTCCGTGCCGTCTTTATCGAGAATATGGCGTTATCCTTCTTTCTCGGTATGTGTACTTTTCTGGCGGTATCTAAAAACGTCAAAACTGCTTTTGGTCTGGGCGTTGCCGTAACGGTTGTTTTGGGAATTTCTGTTCCTGCCAATAACCTTGTTTACAATTTGGTACTCCGTGATGGAGCCCTGATTGATGGGGTTGATCTGAGTTTCCTGAACTTCATTACCTTTATCGGTGTGATTGCTGCACTGGTGCAGATTCTGGAAATGATCCTTGATCGTTACGTTCCTGCACTTTACAACGCACTGGGGATTTTCCTGCCGTTGATTACGGTGAACTGTGCGATTTTTGGTGGTGTTTCTTTCATGGCGCAGCGTGACTATAACTTTGGTGAATCCATTGTATATGGTTTCGGTTCCGGTATGGGCTGGATGCTGGCGATTGTTCTGATGGCCGCTATTCGTGAAAAAATGAAATATGCGGATGTTCCGGCAGGTTTGAAAGGACTGGGGATCACCTTTATTACCACCGGATTGATGGCATTGGGCTTTATGTCCTTCTCCGGCGTGCAGCTCTAAAGGAGAGAAGAATTCATGGATATAATCATTCTAGGCGTAGTAATGTTTACCCTGATTGTGTTGGCGCTGACAGCAATGATTTTGTTCGCAAAATCGAAGTTAGTGAACACCGGGGATATTAAAGTTGAAGTCAATGGCGATGAGGAGAAAAGTTTCACAGCTCCCGCTGGTGACAAGTTGTTGGGTATGCTTGCCAATCAGGGCATTTTCGTTTCTTCAGCTTGTGGTGGCGGTGGCTCTTGTGGTCAGTGCCGTGTAAAGATCAAAGAAGGTGGTGGTGATATCCTGCCTACTGAGCTGTCTCACATTAACAAGCGTGAAGCAAAAGAAGGCTGCCGTCTGGCATGTCAGGTTAATGTTAAGCAAGACCTGAAAATTGAGTTGCCGGAAGAGATTTTCGGCGTTAAGAAGTGGGAATGTGAAGTTATTTCCAACGATAACAAAGCGACTTTCATCAAGGAATTAAAATTGAAAATTCCTGAGGGGGAAGTTGTACCATTTCGTGCGGGTGGTTACATTCAGATTGAATGTCCTCCACATATTGCCCGTTATGCTGATTTTGATGTACCGCAGGAATACCGCGAAGATTGGGATAAATTTAATTTATTCCGCTATGTTTCTGAAGTCAATGAGCCGACAGTTCGTGCATACTCAATGGCAAACTACCCGGAAGAGCATGGCATCATTATGCTGAACGTGCGTATTGCTACACCGCCGCCAAGAAACCCTGATGTCACACCAGGTATCATGTCTTCTTACATCTGGTCATTAAAAGCCGGTGATAAGGTGACAATTTCCGGCCCATTTGGTGAATTCTTCGCGAAGGATACCGATGCTGAAATGGTATTCATCGGTGGTGGTGCAGGTATGGCACCAATGCGTTCTCACATTTTTGATCAGCTCAATCGTTTGAATTCCAAGCGTAAGATCTCTTTCTGGTATGGTGCCCGATCCAAGCGTGAAATGTTCTATACCGAAGATTTCGACCAGCTAGCGGCAGAAAATGAAAACTTCACCTGGCATGTTGCGCTGTCTGATGCCTTACCGGAAGATAACTGGGATGGTTATACAGGTTTTATTCACAATGTGTTGTATGAAAACTATTTGAAAGACCATCCAGCACCAGAAGATTGTGAATTCTACATGTGTGGGCCTCCGGTCATGAACGCTGCGGTCATTAAGATGCTGAAAGATCTTGGCGTAGAAGATGAAAACATTATGCTGGATGATTTCGGTGGCTGATGATCTGAATCAGATCATGATCTATACCCGATGGATTTCAAGATTGGAAAGCGACGGGTATATAACACTTTGATTTAACGATAAGCGCCCACATTTAGTGGGCGCTGACGATTCAGAAAGAGTAAGTTATGTTGAGTAAAAAAATTATCAACTGGGGTGTATTGATGTTGATGGCCGTGCTGTTATCAGCATGTGGTGGTCCAGAACAACAGAACCTGAGTGGGCAAACGATGGGGACTTATTACTCCATCAAGTATGTCGCTGATTCGTCAGTATCTTCCCCGGAAGAACTGCAAAAAGAGATTGATCGTTTATTGGAAGAAGTAAACGATCAAATGTCCACTTACCGGCCAAATTCTGAATTGAGTCGTTTTAATCAAAGTCGTGAAGTGAATAAACCTTTTCCGGTATCCGCAGCTACAGCAAAAGTGGTTAAGGAAGCTATCCGTATTAATCAATTGACGGATGGTGCTTTAGATGTGACCGTTGGGCCATTAGTGAATTTGTGGGGATTTGGGCCGGAAGGACGAGCGACTAAGGCGCCAACAGATGAAGAATGGGTAACACGCCGTGCGTGGATTGGGATCGATAAATTATCTGTTGAAGGCAATAATCTGATTAAATCCATTCCCGAATTATATGTTGATCTTTCCTCCATTGCTAAAGGCTACGGCGTTGATGTGATCGCGGAATATCTGACTTCCCAGAATATCAGGAATTACATGGTTGATATTGGTGGTGAAGTTCGCACATCAGGTAACAACGGTAAGGGTACGCCGTGGCGAATTGCGATTGAAAAGCCATCCGATAGTGGAATGACGCAAAGTGCTCAGGAAATTATTGAACCCGGTGAGATGGCTGTTGCGACATCGGGTGATTACCGCAACTATTTTGAACAGAATGGTGTGCGTTATTCTCACACCATTGATCCTAAAACAGGTAACCCTATCAGACATAATCTGGTTTCGATTACGGTTATTGCACCGACCTGTATGAGCGCAGATGGTTTTTCTACGGGTATAGATGTGTTAGGGCCAGTTAAGGGAATGGAATTAGCTGAAAAACTGAACATTCCGGTCTTTATGATAGTCAAAACTAAAGATGGTTTTGAAGAACGTTATAGCCCGGCCTTTAAGCACTATTTACAAGATAAAAACAACAGGTTACAAGATAAAAACAACGGGTTACAACAGAAAAAATAAGAGGAAAAGGTTATGGAAGTTTTTATCGCAGCCTTTATCTTTTTCCTGCTAGCTTTTGTGGGGATGGCATTAGGCTATATCTTTAAGCGCAAAAGTATTCAGGGAAGTTGTGGAGGCTTGGGAAGCATAGGTGTTGAAAAAGTTTGTGATTGTCCTGAACCTTGTGATGCACGTAAAAAACGTATGGCAAGGGAAGCTGTCCGCCATGCGCAACTGGAGAAAAACCGCATTCTTTGATGATGTTCTTCTTGAAAAAAATCAGCCACCAGTTAAAAAATTGCGTTTGAAGGATAGCCCGCTGTGAGACAAAACAGCGGGTTTTTTTGTGTATAGAAAACTGTAGTGGTATAAAGATCTCGGACATCTCAAAAGCCTGCTAATCTCATTAACATGACCATGAGGTGTGACGATGAAATTGAAGCCAACCAAACGCCAATATTCTACTGAATTTAAGCTGGAAGCGGTTCAACAGATTGTCCTCCATCAACGGGTTGTCGATGTCGCCCGTTCATTGGGGATCGACACAGGGGTTACGCATGAAAATATTTAGTGGATAATTCCTTCATTTTTAGAGGGGTGCAGATGATTTAGAGGGGTGCAGATGATCGCGGTATGCGCTGTCATTGCCGGGGCTAACGCCTGGACCGATATTGAACAGTACGGCCAGCTAAAAAAGGATTGGCTGGGTTCATTTCTTCCGCTCAAAGGCGGTATTCCGTCACATGATACTTTCCGGCGCTGTTTTAGTTTATTAAATCCCGGCCTCTTTGAACGTCATTTTTATCAGTGGATTTCTCGTGACGTCTCTTCAGAAAAGCGAGCGATCATTGCGATTGATGGTAAAAGTTTACGCCATTCGTTTGATAAGAAAATTGAACAAAGCCCACTACATGTGGTGAGTGCATTCTCGGTT
Source organism: Xenorhabdus indica (assembly GCF_014467235.1). Taxonomy (GTDB): domain Bacteria; phylum Pseudomonadota; class Gammaproteobacteria; order Enterobacterales; family Enterobacteriaceae; genus Xenorhabdus; species Xenorhabdus indica. The sequence goes on from NZ_NKHP01000027.1 coordinate 53,475, forward strand.
GAGAAAGGGCTCAGCTTAGGTCAGTGTGCCGTAGACGGAAAATCAAACGAAATTAAGGCCATCCCCGCATTATTATCGATGCTTTCATTGAAAGGACATCTCGTGACGATTGATGTGATGGGCTGCCAACGCACGATTGCTCAGCAATTACGCGAGAGTGAAGCCGATTATATTTTGTCCCTTAAAGGCAATCAGGGGAAAACCTTTTCGGAGGTCATGCTTCCAATAGTTAGATCGCTTAGAGGAAGTAGTATTCACGCTCAATAAACGTTCCTATCACTTTATCGTGTATTTCTTCAGATTTGGAATAGCCTATCGTTTTTCGATTCAGCCTCTTTATCCGGATACGGAGAGTGAGATTAGTTCTCTCAATACGTTGGGTAAATTTCTTTCCAGTGAGATGTTTTCCCTCAGGAAGGTAGTTGTAAACGGCATAATTATCCGTACAGTAGAACTGGATGTTGAAAGGAGACAGAAGTGTCAGCAGTTTTTTCAACGTCTTCCTGCTGCGATCACCCAATACATGTGCCACTATCCGCTTCATCGTTGGCTCCCAAGCATACCAGAGCCAGCGTGGGTTTTTCTTGTGACCGACAAATGACCACTGCTCGTCTATTTCACAGATAATATGGATGTCACTTCCCACCAGAGGCCGCGAGGTTACATTTTCTGGCGTGAGTTTTTTAATGTGCGAATGACGGTGTTAATGCCAATTTTCAGAACACGAGCGGTATCTCTAACACCCGAGTTATTCATTGCCATATCAACAATCTGCTCTTTCATGCCGGGTTGGCAGGCTTGATAGGTGTAATTCAGTTGAAAGGTTTTATGGCAAGCATAGCAGTGATAACGGGGATGACCACGACTTCCTTTTCCATGCCCTTTAACATCCTCTGATTTGTGACAGTAACGACAAACCACATCAACTTTAGCCATATCTCACCCATAATAAAAAATGGGAAGTTTATCACAATATCTAATTATTGGGAGCATGACCACCTTGCTGGTTGTCTTGATACTTAAACCAGAGAAATCTTCTATACTCCTTGGCTGAATAAAATAGAACGGTTATGGCGATCATTACATGAAACAGTTACACGTAATCATTGTTAATGCTTGCCTCAGTAAGTAAAAACAGAAAATCACTCGTATTTTTGATTTAAAGCATTCAATGAAAATTGATGTGATTGGCAAAATCGTGGAGGCCATTGGGGATCACTTGACGTTGTCTATTAAATGACAATGGTTAACTGAAAAGCCACGTTAACGCGTGGCTTTTTACTGTGAATTATAGTACAAAGTATATTATTGGATCTGGAAAAAGCGATGTAAATTAAAGTTCACCGCTAGGTATACGGTAATCAATGGTAAAAATATCAACGTGATGAGTCGTTAATAATTTAATCTCATTGAATGGCGATATTAATCCTGATATAAGATCCGTTTTATGGTGTATTACCTCATATTTTATTGGGATATTACCAATTTCATTTAACAACCTTTCAAATTTAGATGTTACATCATTATCTAGACCATAAAAAAAAATATTACCATGCCTAGGTTTTTTATTGAAAACTCTAATCATCTCTTTCATGGTTTCATCATTTAATGGTGATCCCATTAATGTGATATATTTACATGAGTCGTCTGGTATGTTGAATTTTGGATAGTCATAGCTATCAACGGGGCTGAGATTGGGAATATCTTTTTTTTCATCAGGGCCGTTAGAAATTTTTTGATCTTTATGGTTTACATTAATTGCATTCGGAAACCCCGTAACATGAAGGGCTTCTTCCCACGCTTTACAAGGGTACTTTCTGGAAAGGCAATCAATAATTCTACCCTCTCCCCAGACATCCAGTATTTCAATCTCGTCTTCAATCATAATTTTCATAAAATTCACTCATGTTGTTATATGTATTTCATACAATAATTTATTTTAAATAAATTATAAATAATAAAAATAATCAGCAGACTAATATCATGCTTTTATAATTAAATTGAAATAACTTCTGACTCTTAATATTAGAATTGTTATTGTTTTATTGAAGTAGGTATTTAATTTAAATATAGGGGATCTTCAAAAAAATAAAACTTAATAATGAAGGTGTATATTGTTAAGACTTAGTGCCTATATAATTTTTCAAAATGATAGAAGTATTCCTTACCCCTGAGTTCTTGAGAGGCATACGGGGTAATGGATCATCACATGCAGATACTCTCACTATTATGAAAAGGTATATCGTACATTGTTCATAATAATTTTTTTTATTTTTCAAGATAGAGTTGTTTGTTGAATTTAATCTCGTTCCTCAGCAAAGTTAGGCAGATAAATTTTATATAGGAACAGGATAAAGGATCATGAAAAAACTATCTCTTATGTTATTAATTCCGCTTGCACTGACAGCTTGTGTTAAGCAACAAACTGCTACAATGACCTCTTCGAATATTCCTTTAGATAATATATCTGCTGCACTGCCTGATATTTACCAATCACCTCCAGAAATGGTCCGTTATGACCGTTATTTGTTAGTTGATACCTCGCCAGAAATAGCGCAACGCTACCCATTGAAGCAATTGGTTCAATTAAAGATGCCCAGTTCATTGAAGCCTACTGTTGGTGAGGCAATGCGCTATGCGTTACGCCAATCAGGATATCGCTTATGTAGTGTTAGTGGACAAGCTAACACCCTTTATCAACAATCTTTGCCAGCCCCTCATTATCAATTGGGACCAGTGCGATTAAATGTTGCATTGCAACTGTTGGCAGGCTCTGCCTAGAAATTAGAAGTAGATGATATTCAGCGTGTTGTATGCCACAGCTTAAGACCGGAATATCAATGGCATAAAACAACCGATAAATGGAAGATCGAACCCCAGGCTATCTCCTTTTCCATATAGCTCGCTGCCAATAATGACCCCAATTATTCCAGAAGCCAGCAATAAAGAACTTGCTGTTGCTGCCCGGTACTTTGGGACACTCTCAGCAGCAGCATATCGTAGAAAATTAATACCGATCATAGCGATACTAATTAAAAAATGCTAATGCAATATTCCCTAAAATAATTAAAATAAAGTTACGCATCTATTCCCCTTTGATAAAAGATATGCACAAATATAATAAATGCTGAGATATTACTCAGTATTAACTAAAGTGCTTAAATGTTGATTATCAAGTTATAGGACTGCTAAAGTTCTATTTCTTTAACAAATTCTCCATATATTCCAGAGTATCGGCATCTACATAAAAATCACTGACATCCCGACTATTAATAATTCTTAAACGCTTACCATGCTGTTGAATTTCTTGCTCAATACTCATTTACCAGACATTATTCCTGCATTCAATAACAGCAATACCATGGTAGGGAAGATGCGGTGAATAGTTCTTGTAACCAGGATATATCCTGATACCAATTACTGGTATTGTCTTATGATGAATAGTCGCCCGGATTGCATTAGGAAATAGCCTCTTTTCCCATTGGATACTCGCTATTGCTTCTTTCATAGCTCTGTACTGAATAAAGGCGGTGTGAACTCTATTCATGATCTCATGCTTTATTGCCAGATCAGGGAAAATAGAATCACAAAATATCGATTTTTTTTTGACTATATGTCAGAGAGAGATCGGAAATGTTAACCGTGCTCCCGACACTGGCATTGAAACGAATAGCTTCCTCATGACTAATTCCGAAAGAGGGATCCAATATGAAAGTTTTCAGATGTTTTGATAAAGCACGATTATAATCATTCTGAAATAATGAAACTATTTCAGATCTGTCGAGGATATTCACTATTTCATTGATATTTCTTATATGCGTGAATTCTTTCAGATCTTCTATATATTGTTCTGCCGCATCCATGGGATCACCAAAAATACCAGCATAAAATGTAGCATCTGAAAGAATATTGAAACGTATTCTGACTCCTGTATTTTTCTCAAGATATATTGAAATATTCGCGAGATGCAACAAAGATACCTCTTCTGCCATCGTCACAGACGTAATATCATGTCTTTTCTGCCAATTGCTGATAACACAGAAAACAGGAAGTAAGATATCAATTTCCCCCTTTTCATTTATGTTAGACTTGATTTTTTCTAACATCTCTAAGCAGGATGAAAAAATACTTCTGGAATTAAACTGGATAGAGGGATGATTGAGATAATCTCTAACTAAAAGATGCAAAGGCGAGTTTTTTTCCGTTTTTCTTTCCACCACTGTTCAGATGGCAATATTTTAGAAACAGAACACTTCTCAAGTAATAATTCTCTTAAAGCTGATGAAATTAAATGACCATTGAATGTCATATCAGGTTCATATTCTGACCATCCAAATTGACCAAATAAAATAGAATCTTCAATGATTGAACCGTTTGTGCTAACAGATATATTTCTCCTAAATAAACATAGGCACATCCCGTAATTGAAATGTATGGATTTTTGAATAACTCTGTATTTAGCTTCTGGCTCTTTTTTATCATCTGAAAAAGAGTTTTACTCTCAATACGGATTGAGTCAGTTGCTGGTTACATATCCAGACATACTTATAAAATATTTTCTTTAGTTTTTTTCTTTTCTTAAAAGTATTGGTCATTCTGAAGTCGCTTACTGCCATAAAGGAGAATAGCTAATAATAATCAAAAGAAGCTATATCATTATCCGACAAGCAATGGTCATTATTTATACAAGAAGATTGTTTTGGAATAACGCTAAGGTCATAATTTTTGTCGGCCATAAAAAATGCGCAAGAACTTAAAGAGAATATTGAGGCCTCAATGCCATTAGAGCTGAAAGGTTCAACCGATGTTTTCGTTCTTGATGTCTCAAAAAACTGGGATAAAAAAACCCCGCACGAACGGCTGTCTCTTGATCACATCTATAGCTCAAGAGACTGTGCAAGCAAGTAACCTTCAAGGATGGTTTGTAATATGAACCATCCTTCCCATAGCCTTTCCCAT
>NZ_NKHP01000028.1 GCF_014467235.1 Xenorhabdus indica
TTGTTGTCTGCTTCAAGTTCGTAGCGACGACCTTCCGATACTTCATCGGGGATTGTTTCTTTACTGTAAGCTACGTAGTACTGAACTATTGCCATATATTCACCTTTCTATTATCCAGTAAATATTCTTTTGGTTGGTTAAATCACGCAGATAGTATGGCTTGGGTATTGCTTGCCGATTGGCGCGAACGGAGTGTCATTGTCATAATCAGCGGACGGGATGTTCTGCTGAGCGTAGAATTGAGAGCCGGAACTGGCCGATTTCCGTTCATCCCTGTCTTTCAGATTTGTAACCATTTTATCGATGGCGGTAGCCGGTTTTCCCTCCACTTTTTCGGCGATAGTCTGGCGAGAGTCAGCATAGAACGGGATACGGATATCCATGCCGTAAGTATCATCGCCGTTATTCTTTGTTCTGAGTATCTTTTGCAGAACTAAACCAACGCGCTTACCCGTAAACTCAGGCGCAATCAGGTTATTGACAGAAACCATATGGCTTGTGGCCTGACGGACGCCACAGCATCCCATAATGGCCTGCACCATACTGCAACCAAATGTATTGACTGAACCATCTTTTTTCTTGCAGCAGATACTGAGGTAGCTGACTTTGCGTCCGTCATCCGCCTCACCAGAAAACTCGATAAACTCTGCACCGTGCTGGCTTTTGGTCAGTTTCGCTTCGCTGACGGTAATGACATAAGCCCCACTTTCATTGATAAAGCCGCCTTGTCCGGCGCTCATGGCTGATTCTTGGTCATAAGTGAAAATTACATTATTCATGCTGCTTCCTCTGCGTGGGTTTCAAGTCCGTAGTATTCACAAATCGCGTTATCTACGGTGTTAAGGTCGTTTTCGATTTCCAGTGAGTCAAATAAACCCATAGGTGATTTAACGGTGTCGAACCCGTTATTTTGTGTGGTGAAGAGATATTGTCCGTCCTTCACCAGTGTTTTCAGTACGATAGTGAACATGCCTTCGACCGTGATTTTCTCATCCAACATCTTGCCGATGGTTTTCATCTTTACTTTCCCTATCTGGGTTTCTTCCGTGTGTGAGAGAAAATAAATCCTTAAATCATCCGGTGTCTTGCTGATTGCGGTGTTGATCACATTCCATGTGTGAGAACCAATCTCCGTGAACTTATCAAAAGATTTCTCTTCTGAACGGCGCATGAATTCGTTAGCCATCAAATACTGGAAGTCATCGATAACGATGATTTTCTTCCCATAGTTAGCCGCGGATTCAATGGCTTTGATGATGAATTGCCAGGTATCTGAAACAAAAATTGAGGTCTTAGTATTGTTTTTGTTCCACGGCTTCCATGCTGAGGAACGAAACGGTAATGGTTTCCTGACAATCTGTATTAGCAAGGTTTCTTCAGCATTAAGATTACGCAGGCTGGTACTTTTCCCTGTACCAGATTCGCCAAGAATGAGTGTTGCAGTTCCCATATCTGCCTACCTCGCTAACCAATAACAGATAGTGAATTCAATATCAGGATCAATGTCAGGCTGTTTTAATAACCATGTAAAATAGCTGGGATTAGCTTGCTTAACCTCTTCAAATGTCATGCCTTTGTGCTTGCCAAATTTGAACTTGTGCAACAATGAAGGTTGGTTGCTAATTTGCAGCATTTCCTCATCAGACCAACCTGACTCATCCTTGATGCGTTTAAATAGTGCGGCGGTGACTATGCAGTCATACAGCGCCCTGTGTGCATGCAGCCCATCCGGTACAAAAACATCCAGTTTTAGTGCATACCGCAGATATTGGTTACTGTGACTTTCCATGTCTGGCCACAAACGCCTGGCTAATTTCAATGTGCAGATAAAGGGGACATCCATCTCTGGCATCATACGTGAATCGAAAGCGGCATTATGTGCCACCAGAAAATCAGCCCCTTTGTATTTATCAATGACGTCATCTATTAGCGGGGAATCAGCGACCATTTCATCTATAATATGATGAACAGCCATTGCCCCGATTGAGATGGGTTTTTGAGGATTGACGAAATGAGACTGTTTTTCGGTGTAATTGATGATGTTACCTACAATATCAATACTGGCTATCTCAACAATCCCGCTTTCCATATCACAGGTTTCTGTGTCCACTACTCTGTAAATTGCCAAAATTAATCTCCTGTCCAGATGCCACCATGATGGCGGCGAGGTGAATCACCACGGTAGTGGTCGTGTTCTCTTTGATGGGTAGCCCAGTAATCCCGCCACGCCTGACGTTCTTGTTCAGCGCGTTGTTCTGCCATGTGACGCGGTAGTGGGGGATTGACTGCGATTTGGTGGTTGAGTTGTCCTATACACTCGTTATGAACTCGTTCCGGTAATGTTGAAATTGCAGGGTGTGGGGTATCACTTTTGCTCGCAGCGACCAGTTCCCTGAGATATTGCCACCGCTCTACCGGGTCTTTCGGCACATAACATCTTGGTGAGCGCCAATAATCACTGGTCATGTGAAATCTCCCGCGAAATCCATATCGCTAGCTGGTAATCCCTGCTGACCTAATGCTTCACTCTGATATTCCAGTTCCCGGTGCTGGGCTATTTGTTCGTCCATATAGCCTAGGGATTTCCAGTATTCAGACCGCCTGTCCTTATGTTGTTGGTTCATGCGGCCTCCTTGTGCATATGCTGAGCGATAACCATAAGTTCCCGATAGGTAAAGCCGGCCTTTACCATTTCTTCAGCGATTCGTTCTTCATCACAATGTACTCTGGCATAAGCAAACATGTCACTGATATCGACATCCGTTCTGCTTGCATATTCTTTGAATGGAATATCAATGGTCATATCGCCCATATCCGTGTATGTGATATAGGTTCGGCCTTTATTTACGCGCTCTTTACTTTCTACGAAGCTGTAGCTTATTGATGAATACATGAATACCTCCCAGCGATTAAACGGGAATAAATACGATTAATGAGATGAGAAAGAGAGTAATTCGGCGCTTCCATGTGCGCCTGTTCCTGATAGCTTGTGGTTTTGCGGGAACGACCGCGCTTCCATCGTGCATGTTATTACGCATGTAAAAACCCCTCGTTAGTGAAAACGATTAATAAGATCCCTGGTGTTGGATTTATTTTTTAGGCTAGCGAATTAATTTAGGTAATAAAAAGCCCCGCATTGGCGAGGCTGGTTAATTAACTCACCACAGCCCACTCGGAAATGAGCTGGAGTTAGTTACTTGAATAATATGTCACTAAATAGCTTTTCAAAATGATAGGAGTATTCCTTACCCTGCGTGTCACGCGGGGTAAGGAACACCGCATGCTGATATTCTCACTATTATGAAAAGGTATATAGCTGCACCTTGTAATTCACTACGATGCTCGCTAACTGCATTCATCAATTGAGTGAACAATTCTCTAACATTAGTTGGCATACAAGAGCCTGAGGCAATTTGATAAGCCATTGACAGCGCCTGCTCTGTATTTTTTGCTGATTCTAATTTCTGATACGCTAATGCTATTTCTTTAGTATTCATTATTATTTCACCTCAGAATTAAATTGTTTATTTGGAATGAGCTGGAGTGAGTTGCCTGCTTTTAGCCACATCAGGCGAGGTGGTTTCCTCACTTCCCACAGTCAAGGAAAATCGATATATTTACTATCCCACAGTCAAAAAGGAAAAATTAATGTCTGAAAAATTAGTAAGCCCATTACTGAACCCAACTGATGCTGCTTATCAGGTTGTAATGGAATTAGTAAAAGCTGGCACGTTTTCGCATCCATCGACTTCTACTGTATCCAGAGCAGAAAATATAATTGCAGTATTTGACGCACTAAAAGGGCGTTTTGAGAAACTTAAAAGTGAAATTAACTCTCAATAAGTTTTGAAAAGCCTTTTGCCAAGCTTTCAGCCAGATTTTCCAGTTTGGCTGTTTGCTTCTCTTTGCATTGATTGTCAACCAAGACCAATTCGCGGATGGCAATTGTTTTATACACTTCAATTGCGGCTATTTTCGCAGCATCTGGTAAATCTTCAAATTTCATCATTCACTCCAATTATTTATTAAATGTGTCTGGATATTTAGCCACCTCAGACGGCAGTGGTTTTGCTACTCCCCAGCAACAAAATCGTTTATGATTCAATTACCCCAGCAAACAAGAAAGGAATAATAAATGACTGAATTATTAGAGAGACAAGATATGATTATCCGCACAATGAATGACAGAGATCATTTAATGCGTCCAATAAGTGCTGAAAAATTCCAGTACCTTATTAATGAGCTGGGTGAAGAAAAATTAGCGGAAGATATTAACTACCTGCAATCTATTGGATTAGTTCAATTAGGCGCTGTCGGGATTGGTACTACCGATGATGAGCTTTATTCATTTAATCCCCATAAAATGGCATTGACTGCTGCGGGTGTTGATTATGCTAATATGGACACCATCGGAAATAAAATAAATACGGTGACGATTAAGATCCACCAAAATACCCTTGAACAGCTTGAAGCAATTATCAAATCCGCAAACTTACCTGAATCAGAAAAGAAAACGCTTTTGCAATTAGTGAAAGAAAAGGGTGCAGAATCCGTTGTTGGTAAGTGCGTTGATACTTTGTTCGCTAATGCAGGCACTGTGTCACAAGTTCTTTCTGAACTGGCCAAAAGTGCATTCTAAGGTCTTGTTGTAACCCCGCCCGACTCCGATCTACGGCGGGATTTGGTTTTGGTTGAAACTCGCTCTTTTGATGGATCGCTATTTACTGCCGTAATGAAGCTGGTTAATGCGTTAATAGTGTCGCGTTCCTGTTTGGTAATGCGTGATTTGGGTTCGCGGTTCGACCAGAATGCTTTTTTCCGTTGCTTTTGTAGTTGCTTCTGCGCCTGATTAATCGCGTTATCAATAGCACTTTCCAGTTTATCGAAGTTCCCATTCACATGATCTTTGTACATAAATGTTTCCCCGTTAATTGGTTTTGATGCTATGGCGATGAACACCACACCTCAAAGCCAACTGCACTTTGAACCACACTCTCGCAGTGGTCGCGCTCATGCCCTTGAGTTCCTGCCGCATCTTTGCCGCTGATAACCGGTGCAAGTTTGGCTTTCTTGCTGCCTTACCGGAGCTACTTGTAATCTATGAACCTTGACCCGTCGCTACACAGGCTAACCATTTGGCTACTCAGGGATGCGTCACTACCGCATCATCAAAGCATTACGCTTGCGGTCTATCCGCTTTGCTAAACCATGATTGATTCTCCTATTTTTAATAATAAATACACCTAACACTGTCCGCCGCTTGCCTGAGATGCCATATACCCCGTGAGGTCTGGAGATGTCAGGGAACTGAGTTGCGCAGATCTCTCTGCTCAGCATTAGATGTGATTCCAAATTGTTAAAGAGCATATTTATTTATCTTTCGGCTGTGTGCCTTGGATGAATTCAATATAACTATGGTTATGATTATTGGCAATAACTTTTTTCATGTTAAATATGAATTAAGTTATAAATGTTTGAGTAGGAAAGGAATTTTTTTTGAAAAAAGTTATGGGAGATGAGAGATGGGAATGATAAAAAAGACCGCATTATGCGGCCTTATGGAGAGATGATTAATCTAAAAAGGATGCCACCCAGAAGACTTTACCCAGTATTTCTACGCTATCCATTGAGACTTCTTCATCTGGATACTCTTCTTTCTTGAGGCTTCTGATGGTGATTTTATCGTGCGATGATCTGATTAAAATCTTTATCCTTTTCCATCCGTTTTGATTAATTGCGTAGACTTTACCGTCTATAACTTTTTTGTTATCACAATTAATAGCGACAGTTGCATCATTGGGTATCAAAGGTGCCATGCTATCACCTTTGGCGGGGAAGCATAGTACTCCTTTACCATCAGGATCAGCTCCAACTCTTCTGAATGTAGGCTTAGAGAATCTCAGCTTAAACCCTTTATAATCCGGCTTACTATATTCACCATTGCCATAGACATAATCGATATCTGTCAAAAATGGCACTTCTACTTCATCGAGTTCTAAGGGTGCTGGTTCGTCCCATCGTTGGATATTTTCCCACTCTTCAAAAGGGTGGGAATTAGGATTAGCAATTTCACCTTTACCACTAACAAGCCATGTAGGATTCACACCCAAAGCTAGGGCTATTTCAAGTGACTTTCTGGAGGATTTTGCTTTCCCTGAAACGAGCTTAGCTATAGCTGGCTGTGAGATACCAACTCTTTGAGCTAATTGCTCTTGCGACATTTTTGCCGCTTCTAATGCTACTTTCAGGCGTTCAGATAACGTTTTCATGCGTGGAATATATAACCTCAGTTATGCAAAATCAAAGAACCAAAGTTATTGCGTTTATCCATAACATTGGTTATATTTCATTTCAATTGTTACTATCAGAGGTATAACCATGAATATAGTTATTCAACGTGCTATTAAGATCGTTGGTAGCCAAGAAAAATTGGCTCTCCTCTGTGATGTTAGCCAGCCAGCAGTACATAAATGGCTGAAAGGAGGGCGAGTATCTCCACAGCGAGTACTTGCCATCGTTAACGCCACGGATGGATTAATCAAGGCACACGAAATTCGCCCTGATTTGCCACTTTTGTTCCCTCGTGTGGAACACGCAGCATAACTGCATAGCTCTTTAACAATCTATCTTCACGACAAGCTATTAGTGAACCCTAGCAAATCAAAATAGCGCCGAGTAAGAACTTAGGCAATCGGGATGCAGATTCCGTAAAGGCTTATTCACCAAGAGGCTAAGTCGTGTTAACCACTATTTATAGCAGAATAGTGGATTCATTCGTTTAACACTTAAACCAAATTTAACTCTGGATAATTTAACTTATGGAACACGCAAGTGCACGCAATACACTCAATACGAGTAAAAAATTTATAAGTAATCATTTGCTCTCTTCGGTATTACAGCCCATCAGAGATGTTACACAAAAGGTCATCGCTGATAACTTAGGTGTTGCTGAATCAACCATTACCCGAAGAATTGTTCATTTCCAACATGCGACTGAAATCATGGCTCATGCTGGAATAGTCGATATTGTGAAAGATAGTGAACGAAAAATTAGTGAGGAAGAGTATCGATACTGGCTTATCAGAATGATACAAGCCTCTGTTCAGAACTTGACATTTAATTTCAATGGAGAAGTGAAGATATCTTACGAGGAATATAGATACCTGCTTAAGCAGCAGATTGAATTAGCAGAAATGAAACTCAGGAACTTTATATGAAAAAGCCTCAACTATTAGGAGTAGCTGAGGCCATGCAAAATATTCTTAGAGTGGAAAATTTTACGGAGCAATTATACATGAAAACCAAATTTAATCACATAGCCGTGCATAAAAATAACCTGCGCGATAGGGAGGCTCGTTCCGTTACCAAGGAAGGAGTTAAACATCTTCGTGCTCTTTTAGATGACGCGAAACTACGGAAAGAACTTCGAAAAGAGCTGATTGGAGATGATCGCCATGAGTAACATTGCAAGAATGGCTGATTACCGTCAGCCAATAACACAAGAGAAAGAGGAAAGTGTGAATGGTGATATCGAGTTCATTAAAATGCCTCGTAGTCCAAAATTAGTTTTAATGGCGCACAGCAACAAGGAGATAACCTATCGGCAGTACAGGATCATTGATGCCATTATTGAAAAAACGTTCGGCTGGCATAAGCGGTTTGATAGAGCAACTAACACTCAGATAGCAGAAATGATTAACCTACACCACACTCATGTGAGCACCGAAATTAAGGAGTTAACACAAAGAAAAATACTTATTAAACAAGGAAGTATGATAGGGCTAAATTTGGAAATTTCTGAGTGGATTTTAGATGTTAGCCAAAATAGCAAACCTTTAGCCAAATCAGCTAATAAAAGTTTAGCTAAAACAGCTAAAAAAAATAAGCCAAATCAGCTAAACACAAAAGATACTATTAAAGATAATAAAGAAAAGATCCCCCTTACCCCCACGGGGGAAGAAAATCTCGCTCTCGAAATACTGGATTATTTCAACCAGATCACCAACTCCCGGTTTCAATCCACGACTCCAATCCTGAAAGCCCTCTCCACCGTGAAAAGCAAAGGAGAATGCTACACACCGGATGAAATCAAGTTGGTGATTGAGTGGGCGGTGACACAATGGAAACACGGAGAAAAACTAAAACCTGAAAACTTGTTCCGCATGACCAGGTTCGATGGTTACCTGTCTGACGCGGTTAAGTGGAAAGAACGTATTGACAGGAATCCTGCTGACTGCCCTCACGCTGAGCTAATCACGCTCTGGAATAACAAGCTCCCTGCTCGCAGCGTTGACGCTCAGGAATGGACACAACGCCGACCCGCCTACCGAAACCTTGAAACTGTGTGGAACGGCAAAACCAACAAAGGGAAATGGCGGGAAGTTCAACACATGGCAACCTGCTTTGAGTTGATCAGCCAGTCGTCACTGTTCAGCCAACTGGATGAAAAACCGTGGCTAACACTGGACTGGGTACTCAAGCCAGAAAACTGGCCGCAGGTTTATGAGCAGGCAAAACGGGAACATATCGCAAGACGTAACGGGGGTTAATATGGAAAAATTTTCTGATATTCACACAGAGCAGGCGGTTATTGGCGGGATTTTAGTGGCAGGTAATGAGTTTTCGGATTCTGCAATCAACGCCGTTGAGATACTGGCGGAAAGTGATTTTAGTTCTGTGTCTCACAGGCTGATCCTGAGAGGCTTGAAGAAACTCAATGCTACGGGTAGTAAGTTTGATCTGGTGTTGTTGAATAGCGAGCTGGAACAAAGTGGTCATGCTGAGCATTGCGGCGGATTTGGTTACATTGCTGAATGCGCAAAACATGTTCCCAGTATTCACCTGCTACCAACCTACGTCGATAAACTCAAGCAGCTATCAATGACCCGTGAGATGCTTTCCGTACTGCATACAGGGATCTCCAGAATAACCCAAAGCGGGATCAGCGCAGTTCAGGATATTGCGGGTGATATTGAGAACCAAATATCCAATATCGGGAGTGCTAACGATGGCGGAACTGCTCATATTATGGAAGGCGTGGAGGAGTCGATAGAAATTATTGAGTCGATGATCAACGGTGAAATTTGGAAGCATAAAACACTGCTTGGAATGCCAGATATAGATAGAACATTTGGTGGTTTTAATAACACGGATTTTATTGTTATTGGCGGTCGTCCGGGTATGGGTAAGACCATGATGAGTACGGCAATCACTAAGGCGGTCTCTATTGGCAAGAAAAAGCCAGTGATGTTCTTCAGTCTGGAAATGCCGAAATGGCAGATATCGGAGCGAATTGCGTTTCATCACGCACATGTTCGTAAAGAAGATTTGCTTGGGGAAAATAACAGGGAACACATGATGGATGAGTCATGGGGTAAGCTGGCACATGCTCTGGAAGATATCAAAACCTCACCTATTCATATCAACGATAAACCCTCAATGACTATCAATGAAATCCGATCTGAAGCCAGACGGATGCACAAGAAGACTGGCGGTCTTGGTCTGATCATCGTTGACTACCTGCAAAAAATGAAAATGACCAATCCCGACAACATGAATCAATCCGTGGGCGAGATAGCGACGGGATTGAAAAATCTGGCTAAGGAACTGAAATGTCCTGTTGTGGCTTTAGCCCAGCTAAACCGTAACTTGGAGCAGAGAACCAATAAGCGGCCAGTGAATGCCGACTTGAGAGAATCAGGCGTTATCGAGCAAGAGGCCGATGTTATTTTCATGGTCTATCGTGATGAAAAATATAACCCTAATACGGAGATGAAAGGGATTACTGAGATTATTTGCACCAAATCACGACATGCGCCGGGGGCTGAAAAGACGTATTACTTCACCAATACCCACGGTGGATTAGATCCGGCAGACCTGAGCAGAGTCAAGAAAGATAACTATCAAGACGATATCGAGTTTTAATACCACAAGAAGAACCTGAGATGACACAGCAAGAAAAACCAGACGCTAAACAGCTAATAGAGCGCACCAACCACGCATTATTGAAGGTGATATCGAAAATTTGCCTCATCATGACATTGGATGAATCGGACGAATCAGACCGACTGGAGGCATTGCGTCTGGCGAAATACCAGAATACGGAACTCGAAAAATGGTTACTGGAAGAAAATGCGGGATAAAAATTAAAATAATCACGTTGAATTGATTCATGCCGTTATTTCTTCGTGAGATTAATGTGGGGAGAATTAAATACTATAAGTCATAACATTGGGTTATTTCGAATTAAAATCCCTCAGAATGAATTGTGCGAATTTTTAAGGGCATGATTAAACAATAAACATATCAGTGTATTCAGGCTTGGAATCAGAGGGCAAATGGAAATACAAATGGTCAAATCGCCGGGAGGTGTGTTTGTCCCCGCATTCGAACATGACTTACCCCGGTTAACAAAATTCAAAAATGGCGAGATGTACACCGCCGATATCAAACTCACCAGAAACCCCGCTTTTCACCGCAAAATGTTCGCCTTTTTCAAGTTCTGCTTTGAGCACTGGTCTGCTGATAAGGCGGGATTGGATTGCATGGATGAACATAGCCAGTTTACCCGATTCAGGAAGGATTTAACCATTCTGGCGGGATTCTATGAACAGACTGTCAGGCTTAATGGAGAGATACGGACAGAGGCCAAGAGTTTATCTTACGCCAACATGGAACCGGACGCATTTGAGCGTTGTTACAGTGCCATGATAAACGCAGCGCTCAGGCATATTTTCAGGGGCTGCAATCAGATAACTGAGAATCGGTTATTGTCATTTTTTTAATTCAAGCAGGAGCAAAACAGGTGAAACAACAAACTTACCGCAGTAGAAAATGGCTGGCAGCCGTTGGCCAGATTGAATGCTGTGTCCGGTGTGGAAAATACGGTATTCAGGTGGCTCACCGAAATGAGGGAAAAGGCATGGGGTTAAAGGTGGATGATAGCCTCACGGCGGCGCTGTGCCCTGAATGTCATTATGCTATCGATAACGGCTCTGACATGAGCAAAGAAGAACGCAGGCACGAGATGGACAGGTCTATTGTGCTGACCGTTAAGGAACTGACCAGGAGGGGATTGGTCGGGGTACTATGAGAACCTACCATCTAAAATTGCCGTGGCCACCGACAGTGAACCATTACTGGAAGCATTCAAAAAGGGGTCACTACATAACAGCAAAAGGCAAAGCGTACCGACAACAAATCATAGAACTCATTGAGCAGCAAAACTTAGATATCCTCACAGCATCCCGCATCAAAATAAAAATAATCGCCCATCCCCCAGACAGACGCCGAAGAGACATCGATAACCTGCCGAAAGCGGTCTTCGATTCGCTGACTCATGCCAATTTCTGGGTCGATGATAACCAGATTGATGATATGCAGATCATGCGGGGTGATCTGGTTAAAGGCGGTTGTCTCGATGTCCAGATATGGGAACTGGATTAATGGAATACACAGACTTACATGCAGCGATAGAAGAAGCGCGATGGCTGAAAACTAAATCAGGCAATCAGCGTTGTGTCATACAGAAACCAAATGGAGAAATGGTTATCAGGGAAGAAAGAAAATTACGCACAAATAGAGTCATGTATTCGACCCGTCTCGATAAAGTTCATACAGTGTTACCGGAGGCAAGATGAGTTACATTGGAGAAAAGCAGCTCACCAAAGAGCAACAAGACTGGATCGATAACTGGCTAAATTTATGGGGAGCATGGGTTTACAGTGGCAGAATTGATAGACGGCAAATCAATATGATTTATAAGTTCATGATGAACGTAGAACCGTGTAAGCATCAAGAGAGACCGATGTGCAATGATGATGATGGCATGCTGATTTCTCAGGTTGTCGATTCTGTCATGTGCATTGACCGGAAAGCCTACGGTATTTTACTCAGTTACTATGCTCACAATGCCTCGAAACTGGCAATTTCAGCTTATTATCATAAGGTTGCAAGTCCACGCAGAATGATGACGCGTTCAGGAGGGAGATTGAAAAAGCCATCAATGGGGACGTGTCGGAATGAGGTGAATGAAATTCTTAATGCAAGTCTTTATCTTTTATACCAACCTTTGAAAAATGCGTTTAATTCGCGTAAACGTGTAGAGAAAATTAAAAAGATTGCGTAGAACGTGTTGACTTTAATTATCAAATTAGCAATACTTTTTGGTAAGGTTGCCGTCAGTGTTTCTTAGGTGCCTTACCAGAACAAAACTCCCGCACTTGCGGGTTTTTTTATGTCTGAAATAAACATAAGACTTGCTGTTGTGATTGGTCAGAGTTACATGTGTGTTCACGCCGAATAACTGACCAAAGGTTTAAAATTATCATGCTAAAACATGAAGATATGACAACAACAGCTTCCTGCGTTTTAGAAACAGTCCCCCTGTATGACTGGGCGTCTGTTTCAGACATTTCTACCTTAACGGGGCTATCAAGGCCGCGTTGCCAGTTGCTTTTGACTCAATTTTGTCTGGCTGGTCTGATGGAAAGCCGGGACAATGAGACGTATTTCAAACGTTGCCCGTAACAGGATAACGTATTAACGCGGGGCGGGTGAATGACATCCGCCTTTTGCTTATGGCTTTCCAGTGAACCTGTCAGCGTCGATGTATGGAATAGCCAGTGAATTTAAGCAGTACCACATTAATTAACGACGACTCTCTGAAATTTATCAAAACTCTGCCGGATAACTGTATCGACCTTATCGCCACTGACCCGCCATACTTTAGAGTAAAAGACTGCAGTTGGGATAATCAGTGGAACGATGTGACGGCTTACCTTGTGTGGCTGGATGAACTCCTGGCTGAATTCTGGCGGGTACTGAAACCCAATGGCAGCCTGTATATGTTCTGTGGCTCGCGTCTGGCCTCTGATACCGAGCTGCTCGTTCGTGAACGCTTTAATGTGTTGAACCATATTATCTGGGCGAAACCGTCCGGCCCGTGGCGCAGACAGAATAAAGAAAGCCTGCGAATGTATTTTCCGTCCACTGAACGTATTATTTTTGCCGAACATTATCAAGGCCCCTATCACCCGAAAGGCGATGGCTATTCCCGCCAGTGTCGGGAACTGAAACAGTCAGTGTTTAAACCACTGATAGATTATTTTCGTGATGCCCGGAAAACGTTAGGTGTCACGGCAAAAGAAATTCACGCTGCTACAGGTAAGCAGATGGCGAGTCACTGGTTCAGCGATAGCCAGTGGCAGTTACCCAGTGAAGGGGATTATCAAAAGCTGCAGGTGTTATTTGATCGCATAGCGAAAGAAAAGCACCAGCGCGGGGAACTGAACATCCCATATCCTGAGCTGGTGGAATCTCATTTAACCCTGTCTCGTCAGTATGACGAATTGCGGCAGGAATACGGCTTAATGAGACGTCCATTCACAGTCACGGCTGATGTGCCTTATACCGATGTTTGGCAGTTTGCTCCTGTTCAATATTATCCGGGTAAGCATCCTTGCGAAAAACCCGCTGATTTAATGAAGCACATTATCCAGTCCAGCAGTCGGGAAGGGGATCTGGTGGCTGACTTCTTTATGGGTTCTGGGGCGACGCTGAAAGCGGCGTTGAAGTTGAATCGTCGCGTGTTGGGTGTGGAGCTGGAAGAGGAACGGTTTAAGCAGACTAAGCAAGAGATAAAAGACTTGAGTTCGTAGGTTAATAAATCACCTATCACCTTTCAAATTATAAGCCTTGCTATAGTAGTAATCCGGTTGAGATGGGAACTTAGTTTAAGTAAGTTTTCCGGTGAGTTAACAGTAGGATGAAATGACCTTTATTAATAATTAAGTGAGGTGTTTATGTCTGACGTTAATAAACCAGATAACACTGATCGTAAGTGCCCATTCGATCCTAACCAATATAATATTGGCGACAATAACATAACCGTGCCAGCCGGTACTTCCGCATGGGCACTAAGTTTAGTGTATTTAGGAAAACAGGTGCATCGTAGTGGCTGGAATGCCCCGATAGAGCATATGCGTCTTGCTCATAAATCAGAGGCTGGTAATACAGATGATGGAGATGCTTATATTGAAAAAAGTGATAAAGATGGCTATTGGTCTCGTTGGACACCGAGACAGGACGATTTATTAGCCTGTGATTGGGCTTTGCTGGAGTCAGAATCCAAACCCGAGTGCTCAGAAGATACGATGATATCTTTTCATCTCACATTAGGAACTGGTGAACTTGAAGATGTGGGGCAAAGTTGGGGTTATATGACCGAAAAAGGGCATTTTGATTCAAGTGATGCTATTTTTGGTACTTTGTCTGACTTCCAAAGCAACATAAACATTACAAACATAGTATCGTTCATTTTCTATGGTGACACTATAACGCTGAAAGTGTCTTCCAATACCGATGATTCTGATAAAATGTTAGAGTTTATTGCTAAGAATCTCCATGTTACTGTTGATAATAAAACGTATATTCTTCATTTTATGATGACTGAACACCCGACTGACTCCGATATATATAGAGTGGATTATAGTCCTAGTGATGGTGATGAAATAAAATTAGGTGAGGTATTGAAGCAAACAAATAAGACTAAATACTTTTGCTTCAGATGGGTTTAACACTAACTCACCACCTTGAATTCAAGGCTGCGATCCTGCGAGCTTTTTGCTTTCTGTTAGTAGTAAACGTTGAGTTTACAACTAAATGCGATCATGTTCAGTGGTCATTCAGTAATTAACGCGACAAAAGGTTGCATTATTTGACAAGGTGTCGCATTATATTGGTGAGTAATCATGTACCAGTAGAACGAGGGCACGACACAATGGCTACTAGTATCCGTTTAGATGATGACTTCGTGGATGATGTAAAAATTCACGCCGAAGCATCAAGCAGGAGTGTGCCAAAGCAGATCGAGCATTGGGCTAAGATAGGTCGTATCGCCGAAGATAACCCAGATTTGCCATACTCCTTTATCCTTGATGTCTTACTGGCGAAAAGCGAAGTCGATAATGGTAAGGTGTCGCGTTATGTCAGAAGGACCAAAAAGTCCCAAGATTGATGTTTATGAAACAAGACGTTTCTCTAAGGCATTATCTAAGTTACCTGAAAATCTTCTTGCTCTTGTGGAAGATGAGATCGGAAAGATTATCGACGACCCTGAAATTGGTGAACAAAAGAAAGGGGATTTAAGTTATCTTCGTGTTCACAAGTTTCAATTGAATAACCTGTTAACCTTGCTGGGTTATCACTGGGTTGAAGATAAAATAGAACTGTACCTGTTAAATTTTGGTCCTCATGAAAATTTCTATCAGGAACAGAGGCGACACAGAAAAGCCGATTTAAAGTTTATTAAATAAATTACAAGGCTGCGCATTGCGTGGCCTTTTTGTATTTCAGCCAAAGTAAACAGCCCCTGAGTGGGGCCGTTGGGTTATGGAATGAGTTGCTCTGGCGTGCAGTCGTATAGTGCAGCCAGTTTTTCCCGTGTGCGCTTCTGTGGGCGATCGGATGCCTCCCACTGAGACACGGTTGATTGAGCTGTGTTGAGCTTTTCAGCGACTTCGTATTGAGACAGCCCACGATAGATGCGCCAAGCCGCCAGAATAGAAACATCCTGGTCAACCATGATAGACACAACGCCGTTAGGCACGGTCACATCATCGTATTTTGACGGAGTGTAGGGCACATCCTCCCAATCTCCCTTTGCGCTGATAAGTTTTTCGTATTCAGCTACTGGCAGGACAACATACAGCGGTTTTCCTGCTTCATCGTTTATGTATTGCATTGTCATATATTCATCCGAGTGGCTAAGAGTCGCGGTGAATTTAATAATGAGGAAATGGCGGGTTACCCCGCCTAGTACGTTGTCGATGTTCTCCGTTTGACTGCCATTATCGAGCAGATAACCGGTTCGCCGTCAGTGATTTCGAAGATTATCCTGTAGTCGCCGACCCTTAGTCTGTACTGGTTATCAAGGTCATGAAGCTTCTTGATGTCCAGTGTTACTGCAGGAAAGGTTTCAAGTTGGTTAACCTTCTCATTGATAGCTTTCCGGTATCTGGTATCGATTGAAAGCAACTGTTTTCGTGCTTTCCTCGTCCATTGAACCGTAACCATCGTTTCCTCATTTGTTAAAGAACATATCCGCTTGGGATGATTAGATGATAAGATTAAAATCGTATTTTGTCAACTAAAAATGCGATTAAAATGCGATATTGTTTTCAGGGCTGCGTTATTTGCGTGGTCTTTTTAATTTATGCCACCGCAATCACTCACAGAACCTCAGTATCTCCTATTGCGGTTGGCACCCTATTAACCCACTAGCGAGGTTTATCATGACATTATCTTTTGAAGTTGGTATGCCAACAACGGCGACTAGTCTCATGTTTGCTGGTTGTCATCGTGATGTCGGAATTGGCTCTTTCACTGTCAATATGCTAACGGGAAAGCAATTAGCTGTTGATGTCAAAGTATCAGGATTTTGCGGGCATGAAGATTATGAAAATAAACTTATCGTAAAGTATAAAGAAACCTTTGATCCTGAAAGCACCTTTGCTGCGTTTTTTGAACGTGCTGAAAATTATGCAAAACAATACTGCGACCAAATTGGGCTGACAGAAAAAGCGGCCTAAAGGCCGCAATGTATCATCTATATTTTGTTGGATCTTTTGTTAAGGCAATAGCGGCATCAATAGCGTCTTTTCCTGACCAGACTTGCTGCTTTAATGCCTCTAAAGACGCGACAACTTCATTAGTGAAATTCTCACAACCGGGCTTGCTTTCTAAGTTTTTAAGAATATGGTGAATAAGTAGCTGGACTACAGTTTGTTGTCCTTTCATCTCTTCTTTAATTTGGTTGAGATAGAATTCTGTTTCTTGGTCTAGCATTTGCGTCCTTTTTGCTGAGGTAGTCAGCCATCCCTCTATTCGTTATTGGTAAATATTTGGCTGATCTAACAGTATACCTTAACTATTAATTTGTTACTTTTAACCTACTCACAGGGGCGAACCTATTTCACCCCACGGACACCCATTGTTCTGATGGGGTGGAATATGAAAATGAAAGAAAATCCTGATATCTGGGTACATCTTGGTGACTGGCTCATATCGATAAGAGAGCAAGGCATCGGGGCAACCCTCGCGGGAACGATGGCATTTCTTCGCGGTCGTTATCAAGGCGGAGGTTGGTTAAAGGTGTCAATCGATGCCTTTATGTGTGCCATGTTCGCTTGGTTCATTCGTGATGTATTAAATCTGTTTGGGCTGAATCCTGACTTGGCCTACATCGGTAGTGTAGTGATTGGCTATCTGGGAACAGATTTTATTGGTCAATTACTGCGTAAAGCGGCGGAGAAGAAAGCGGGAGGCACTTCTGATGGAAATCAGCACTAAAGGCCTGGAGTGCATCAAACAATATGAAGGCCTGAAACTCAAAGCCTATCCCGATCCGGCTACTGGTGGTATCCCGTGGACAATTGGTTACGGTCACACAAAAGATGTCAAACCGGGACAAGTAATAACAGAGCAGCAGGCCGAGGCATTCCTACTTGATGACCTTAAGCTTATTTACCTCACCTTTGAATCAGCCGTGAAAGTATCACTGACTCAGGGGCAGTTTGATGCCCTGTGCTCGTTCATCTTCAATTGTGGTGCGGGTAACTTTGCTCGTTCTACCTTGCTGAAAAAACTCAATGCCGGTGACTACCAAGGTGCAGCTGATGAGTTCCAGAGATGGAATAAGGCAGCAGGTAAGGTAATGAACGGTCTGACTAAGCGTAGGGCATCTGAACGCCAGATGTTTTTGTCATGAAGCTCAATTTTACCTACGGCGTGGTGATTGCGCTGATTATTGCTTCCGGTGCGGCTTACCTCTATCGCTCTGGATATAAGAAACAGCTTAGTATTAATAGCGACCAAGCCACCGAAATCCAGCAACTGACCGACAGAATCAACTACCAGAACACGCACATTGACATGCTGCATGAGTTAGACAGCAAACATACTCAGGAACTCGCCAATGCCAAGACTGAAATTGACAGGCTGCATACTGCTTCTCTTACTCACCCTGAACGGGTGTACATCAAGGCCGAGTGTCCAGCGTCTAAAGCCACTGCCACCTCCGGCATGGCTAATGCAACCAGTGCCCGACCTGCAGACTCCGCTGTCCGAAATTATTGGTTACTCAGAGAGCGCATTGCCACCTCAGAGCAAATGATCCTGGGGTTACAGGAGTATATTAGGGCGCAGTGTGTGAGATGAAAGCCCCTGCAATGAGGGGCTAATCATTAGCTAACTGACAGTGATAGCTTTTTACCTACAGCGGTAAGTGCCCGGCTGATAGTATCAATTTTAGTGGTATGACGTGGTGCGAGTATTCGTTGGATCTCAGGGGGACGAATACCGGTTAAGCGCGATAACTCAGCCTTACTGACTTTAGCCGTTAGAAGCTCATTATTGAGTAAGATTTTGGCATATACGCTATCAGGTAAATATACCCATTGTTCATCCGCTTGAAGTTCAGGGTCAGGCAGAGGAAAGTTTTTATCCTCGTCAAAGTAAATCTCGACACTGGAAAGTAAAACATCCTCGGCCATTTCCATTGCTTCGGGGATATCTGCACCACAGGTGATGGCTTCGGGAATATCCCTGAATGTAACTGTATATCCGTTCTCTTCTTTCGCAAATTTTGCAGGATAGTACATAGTGGCCTCTTTAATAATTTCTCGGTGCAGTGATAGCCCTCGTATTGAGGGCTAGAGTTTATTTTAAATCTAATTGTTTCTTGACTCCTTCGACTAACCCCGTTGTCAACTCCTGACTTGGGTGTCTGGGGGAGGTGGCTTATTTTACCTTTGTAGTAGAGTTTCAGATGTTTTTTGCCATTTTAAAAATTCACTTTGTTTCACTGCACCTCCGTTTCGTTAACTTGAAATTATTATATGCAAAAATGCTAACAATGGCAAGTTTAAATTAGCATTTTTGCATATTGGTCTTACCGCGCATTCACACGCACCTCAATAAAAACGCAGAGCCTTACAGAAAGTCGAACCTGAGAAATCCGTTAATGGGTATTTCTGCGGGCGGTTTTTCTGTGTGAACAGGTTCGATTTTCTATAAGGAAATACCAGATGAGTACAGCATTAACTTTCAAAGAACATGAAATCGTCCCATTTGATAACGGTGACGGCAAGATTTGGTTTACCAGTAAACAAATGGCTGAGCTTCTGGATTATGCTCGTGAAGACTCAGTCTCAAGGATTTATGACCGTAACAAAGATGAGTTTTCACCTGATATGACTATGGTCGTCAATTTGACGGTCAGCGGAGAAATCAATGGGTTACAGCATAAGGCGATCAGGATTTATTCTCTTCGTGGTGCTCACCTTGTAGGAATGCTGTCAAAAACCAAAGTCGCTAAAGCCCTTCGTAAATGGCTGCTTGATTTAGCAGAAAAGGAGCATCAACCGCAGAACTTATCTTTGATGGATATGGAAAGCCTCAAAGAACTAACCATCGGTGAAATGCAAAATCGTCTGGTTACTGCCAATAAGTGGTCATATGAAAACTTCGGTCGCAAAGGTAGTGATTTGATGAACCTGCGTAAACGTCACCTCAAGAAGATTCGCAAGGCCGAGAAAGCCATTCTCGAATTATCACAGCTTACATTACCCGGCCTTGATGAGTTCCCCGATGAGGGAGAACCCGCATGAACCACGAACAATTTATTGAGAAGAACATACAGGCCGAGTTAACCAAACTCGGCTTTTCTTCATCTATCGCGGGGATGGCAAGTGACCGGGCAGTTGAACATTATCGCCGTTCTGGATCAGCCAGCAGAAAGGGCAAGCTGTTTGATGATTGCTTGAATCTGGCCAAGGCATGGGCCAGCAAGTATTCGATTGAGAAGCCCCAGATAAAGAGGTGATCGTGAAATACATATATCCAGTCATGCTGGACGTAACTATCGCGTCCTTTTTATTTATTGGCATCACACAAAATATCGAAGGCTTTGTCAATGTCGGTTATTTCGCTGGCTGGTTCTTTGGCGTGGTTAAATTTCTGGCTTATTTACCAGAGACTCACTCGCTAAAGATTACAAGCACATTCCGCCAGTATTGAGTTAGCAAAGTAAGGAATAACAATGGCAGCGCCAAAGGGCAATAGATTTTGGGAGGCCCGAAGCAGTCATGGGCGGAACCCGAAGTTTGGTTCGCCTGAGGAACTGTGGAAGGCATGTTGTGAATACTTCGCATGGGTAGAAGATAATCCGTTGCATGAAACAAAGGCATTTCATAATCAGGGAGAAATAGTCTACGCAAAACTGGCAAAAATGCGTGCGATGACAATATCCGGCCTGTGTATTTTTTTGGATATATCTCGTTCAACATGGAACGAATACGCAAAGCGTGAAGATTTTTCGAACATCACTACGCGCACAGAGCAAATTATCTATGACCAGAAATTTTCGGGTGCAGCGGCTGACTTACTTAATGCCAATATCATTGCGCGTGATTTGGGATTAAAGGAGCAGACAGTTAACGATCATCTTTCTACTGATGGTTCAATGTCTCCCGCCAAGATAGTACTGGTTGCGGGAGGTCAGAATGATAACAACGAGCATTGAACTGCCGCCGAAACTTATTCCGGTCTTCAGTGGTGATTACCGTTATCGCGGCTCTTACGGTGGACGCGGTTCAGGCAAGACCCGCACGTTTGCCAAGATGAGCGCCATTCGGGGTTATATATTTGCAGAGGCAGGCACCGAAGGGGTGATCCTGTGCGGGCGTGAATTCATGAACTCACTGTCTGAATCCTCAATGGAAGAAGTCAAGCAGGCTATCAAATCCGAACCGTGGCTGGATAACTATTATGAGATGGGCGAGAACTTTATCCGCACCAAGAACCGCCGTGTCTGGTACGTGTTTGCCGGATTGCGCCATAACCTTGATAGCATCAAATCCAAAGCCCGTATTCTGATTGCGTGGATAGATGAGGCGGAATCTGTTTCCGAAATAGCCTGGCGAAAGCTGATCCCAACGGTACGTGAAGAAGGCTCAGAAATCTGGGTGACATGGAACCCGGAAATTGACGGCAGCCCGACCGATAAACGCTTTCGTAAAACACCGCCTGACAATGCCTGCATTGTCGAAATGAACTATGACGATAATCCGTGGTTCCCGGATGTACTGGAACAGGAACGCCTTAACGATCAGGTCAGACTGGACACCTCTACTTACGCCTGGATATGGGAAGGCGCATATCTGGAAAACTCAGATAAGCAAGTGCTGGCGAACAAATACAAGATTGAAGCGTTTCCTGATGACCTGTGGCAGAAAGCTGACCGTTTGTTATTCGGGGGTGACTTTGGTTTTGCCAAAGACCCCAGTACGCTTATCAGGATGTTCATTCTGGATAACTGCCTGTATATCGACCGTGAGGCTTACGGTGTCGGGGTGGAACTCGACCACATGCCTGCGTTTTATGACCAGCTACCTGAGGCGCGTAAATGGCCCATTAAAGCCGATGCCGCCAGACCGGAAACGATCAGTTATCTCCGGCGACAAGGGTTCAATATTGCGGCTGCCAAAAAGTGGCAAGGCAGTGTCGAGGACGGCATCACTTACCTGCGTGGCTTTAAGCAAATCTATATCCATCCTCGTTGTAAATACACAGCAAAAGAAGCCCGGTTGTATTCCTACAAAACAGATCGCATTACAGGTGAGGTACTGCCAGTCATTGAGGATGCCAATAATCACTGTTGGGATGGTATCCGGTACGGTTTGGACGGGTATATCAAGCAAAAGAGCAGTGGTGCATTTTTCTTTTAAGGAGTGTCTTTCGTGAGTGAAAGTAAAACCGAGTTTCTGATGAACAGCCTGGCTGACACACTCAATAAGCGGATGCTGTATGCGTCTGGCGGTGTGAGCGGCAATACCAAACGCACCAATATCTATGCGGAGTTTGGTTACCCAGAGCGGCTGACCTTTCGTGAGTATTACAACGCCTATGAACGCAACGCGGTTGCGAATGCCGCGATCCATCGGCTATTAGATGGCTGCTGGCAGGATAACCCGACCCTGATTGAGGGTGAAGAGAAGAAAGAATCCACTGTGACCAGTGCCTGGGAAAAGCACGTCACGAAGCTGTTAAAACCGTTCTGGGCGAAAATCAAAGACGCTGACCGCCGGAATATGATCGGGCATTACTCGGCGTTGCTGATTCAGGTCAGGGACAGTCGGGCATGGTATGAGCCGATTGATACGGCGGTGGTATCACGATTAAAAGCCGAGGCACTGGTGAACCTGATCCCGGTCTGGGAATCTCAGTTGACCGTGGCGGAGTGGGATACGGATATCAATTCAGACACCTACGGGCAGCCAGCCATGTTCAACTTTGATGAACGTCCGGTCGGCCAGGTTGAGATACAAGGGCCAGCCAAGCAACTCGCTATTCACCCCTCACGGGTGATTATTTTGTGCGAAGGGGCGGAGGATGGCGATATTTTCTCAGGCACACCCTTGCTTCGGGCAGGCTATAACAAACTGCTGGATATTGAAAAGGTCTCCGGGGGCAGTGCCGAAGGATTCCTGAAAAACGCTTCCCGCCAGATTGGGGTGGAGTTTGATAAAGAAACTGATTTACACAATATCACCACGGCGGCGGTTCAGGCCGGTTATCCAGATCTGGGCGCCGCACTGGAAGACAAAATCCACAAACTTAACCGGGGGACGGATTCTGCTGCGGTGATGCAGGCCGGAAAGCTGAATGTCTTGTCAGTGACACCGGGCGATCCTACACCCACATGGGAAGTCACTACCCGTGAGTTCTGTGCTTCGGTGCAAGTACCGTTTACTGTCCTGTTTGGTACGCAGACCGGAAAATTAGCCGGTGATAAAGATGATGCGACTTGGAAAGTCCGCCTGAACGGTCGTCGGTGGGGATTTCTGACCCAGTATATTACCCGATTGATAACGCGATTGTGGGAAGTGGGCATTATCGAACCGCCTCAATCGGGCGAAGTCACCATTGCCTGGTCTGACATGCTCGCCGCCAGTGAGCAGGAGAAGATCGACAATATGATAAAGATGGCCGAAGCGGCACTGAAAACCCAGCAGGCATTCGGCACACCGATATTCACGGCCAATGAAATTCGTACCGTGGGTGAGCTGGAGCCGTTGGAAGATGAGCCGGAACCACAGGGTGCAGAAGGAGATCCGCTGACTGATGACCAAGAGCAGAATCGGCACCCCGATCATACCGAGAAATAAACGCGACCCGACTCAGTCATACCGACCCGTTAATAAGATGTTCCGGGATATCGAACGGCGCTATGACGGCATCAAAAAAGCCCTCAGACAGTTATTCGACTGGCAATTAACTGGCAGAACACAGGCAAGCAATGCCGGGCTATCGTATACCCTGCATGGCAACATACTCTATCAAGTCAATGCGGGAAGTTTTATCTATGACCTGTCAGCCAGTGAGCTGGCCTTATTGCTTGAGCGGATACAAATCATTTTGGACGACTATCTGCTGGCAGGCGGTAACGACCAGCTATGGGCTTTCAGCTATGTGGCGGAGGAATACCAGCGCGGAACCGTAAACGCTTATACCAACCTGTCGGCACAATCAGCCGTCTATGCGCAGCAAACCACGCTTGCGGCGCTGTTATCAACACCTGCTTATCAGAATCAGGTGGCGGCGGCGTTGGTGTCTGCCTACAGCGACTGGAAAGGGCTGTCTGATGCGGCAAGGGCCGATTTATCCCATGTTATCGCTGAGGCGATTGCCCGTGGCATTAATCCCAGAGAGACGGCGGTGATTATCAGCAAGCGCCTTGATGTGTCGATGAGCAGAGCGAAAAATATCGCCCAGACGGAGCAGGTCGGTGCATTGCGACAAGCCAACTGGAACGAAATGGCGTGGGCCAGCGGGCGGTTAGGACTGAATACCCGGTTGCTGTGGTTATCAGCTTTAAAACCTACCACCCGGCAATGGCACGCGACGAGGCACGGGAAACTCTACACCAAACCGGAAGTAGAGGAATTCTATGCCAAAAACGGTAATCGCTACCGCTGCTACTGTGCGCAACAGCCTGTAGTGCTGGACGATAACGACAAACTGTATAACACGGGCCTGACCGCGCGGCTGGACGCAGAGCGCAAAGGCTGGCAGGGCAATTCATCTCAGTAACAACGCAAAGAGGCGACGACATGGAATTCTATGGAATTCATGTTAAGTCACTGGCCTTAAACTCCGCCAATATCGCAACAGAAACCCTTGATGGTGATGAGCATATCGTCATTCGTGGCGTGGTGCCTGTCGTGGATGATGTTGTGATGAACGGAGGGTTATATCCCGCCAGTGAAATTAACAAGAGCTATCAGTCAATGGAAGGGAAACCGGTGCCTTACGGACACCCGAAAATTGACGGTCAGTATATTTCGGCTGACAGGCCCAGAGCCGTGAATCAGTTTCATATCGGTGCCTGGGCGGAGAACGTACGCAAAGACGGTGACCGGGTGATGATGGATGTGAAGGTCAACCGACGCTTTGCGGAATCCTCTGATAAGGGAAAAGAATTTTTATCCCGTGTGGATGACATTATCGCCGGGAACAGTGCCGATCCTATTCATGTTTCCACCGGATTACTGCTCCAGCGAGAACAAAATAAGGGCAAGTCAAAAGGCAAAGCGTATAGCTGGATTGCCCGGAATATGCACTTTGACCATATCGCCGTATTGCCCGCCAGTGAGCCGGGAGCGGCGACACCGGAAGAAGGGGTGGGGATGTTTGTTAACGCTGACGGTGAGCGCCTTGAAGTTGAACAGGTCAATTTGTCTGAAGCCGCTAATTGCACCCAAGAGGGACTGATTGATAAGGCAAAGTTCTTTTTTAGCAACGCAGCCAATTTTTCATTCGACGACATTTATTCTGCATTGAGAACGCAGTTAAAAGCGACTTACGCCGATGATGACTGGCCTTACCCGGAGACGGTCTGGCCTGACAAATTCATCTATTACCACTTCGGTAAAACCTACCAGCAAAAATACCTCATGAACGATGACGGTACTGCCGAACTCGTGGGTGAGCCTGTGGAAGTGGTACGCAAGCCCACTGAATACGAAGAAATAAAAACCAATAAGGAACACAACCCGATGAAAGACATGATTATTAATGCGCTGAAAGCCGCCAACAAAGCCACAGACGGTAAATCTGACGTGGAATTGCTGGCTGCTTATAACGTATTGAAAGAGGCAGAGCAAAAAGCTAGGGAAGAGAAAGAGAAGAAAGCAAAAGAGAAGGATGTAATAACCAACGCCAACGACATGCCCGACTGGGCGAAGTTAATGAGCGATGAGATTAAAGGGCTGAAAAGCGTATTGACTGCCAATGCGGACAAAGAAAAAGCCGACAAACGCGCGGCAGTCAAAGCGAAATTCGGTCTGGATGACATGGCAGTTAACACACTGGAGGGCGCGGCACTTGATGGCCTGTATGCGCAGTGCCAGTCCTCAATCGGGCTGAATTCAGCCTTTACTCATACCCCTTCAGAATCATTCACCTCAATGCCGGAGTAACAAACATGGCGAAAAATGGAAAACGCGTTATTCATGCGGGCGGTTTATTCCCTAACCCGATGCTGAACAGAGAAGGGGTAGCCGCAGTCGATACGCTGCCCGGCACGATTGGTTATTTTGACAAAGGCAAATTCAAAGCCTCCGCAGACGGCAAAGAGACGGCAATACAGTATGTCGCCAATATCGACTA
Source organism: Xenorhabdus indica (assembly GCF_014467235.1). Classification (GTDB taxonomy): domain Bacteria; phylum Pseudomonadota; class Gammaproteobacteria; order Enterobacterales; family Enterobacteriaceae; genus Xenorhabdus; species Xenorhabdus indica. The sequence continues at coordinate 25,729 of NZ_NKHP01000028.1, forward strand.
TTTGCGTTGCCAGACAGTGGATGATCCTATCAAAACCGGTGAGGTGGTCGTGAGTATGCAGCCGTTGGCAGGCATGTTCCTGAATATCCGTGCGGCTGCCGGCACGTACAGAAAGGGGCAACCTGTGGCCGTGGCTAACGGTCAGATCACTGCGGCAGGTGAAGGGGCTGCTGTCTTTGCCTATATCGAAGAAGACAACATTACAGCTAAAGCGTGCGATCTGGTTCGCGTAGTATTCAAGTAAGGAGAGATGAATGCTGGTATTTTCAACCAAAAAGGCCACCGAAACCGGAAACCTTGAAGCCAACCAAATGCAGTTCCGTGAACTCGAAGCGGCCCGTAATGCTTCGGCACAGGCCGTGGCTGACTTTTTTGCCCGTACCCGCTGGCGGGGGGATGCCGCTAACACGCCGGAGCTGAATGCGGTCAATGCCATTGACGATATTCGCCGTCTGTATCGCACGTATGATCAGACCGTACTGGCAGAGTTTGAGCCGAATACGGAATTCACTTTGTTGAATGACCTGATGCCACTGTCTCGTTCGGTACGTCTGGAAGAGTCGGTGTATGAGTATGCGCGTACCGGTGGCAAAGGCTGGGCACATACCTCCATGAGCGGTCAGATTGGTGCGGCACTGGATGCGCGGACGTATTCCTTTGATGGCACGATGGTGCCTATCCATGATTCCGGCTTCAAATTCCAGTGGCGTGACCCGATTTTCAACAAAGGTTCGGCGCTGGCATCACTGGCCGATGCGCAACGCGGTTCGGTTGAGAATGTCCGCCGTCAGTATATGGATTACGTCTTTAACGGCTTCCGTGATGAAGAGGGCAACTACATTCAGTTTGACGGCAAGACGTGGAAGGGCCTGAAAGCCGATGAACGTGTGGGTATGGTGGATCTGGGCGCAGGTGGCCTGAATATCGACTTTACCCAAGCCGAGGCAAAATCGATCCGCGAAGGGGCCATTGCCCTGCGTGACACTTTGCGCCTGAAAAACAACATGTACGCCGAACAGACGTGGTATGTCTCCGGTAACATTCTGTCTCACTGGGAGAAGATTTACTTTGACGTGAATTCAACCCGTACCGTACTGGAAGAAGTGCAGAAGCTGACCGGCATCAAAGCCATCAAAGAAGACTTCGAGCTGAAAGGTAATGAAATCATGGTGGTGCCGCTGGGCGCGGGTGTGATTGCCCCTATCGTCGGGCAGGCATTCGGTACCGTTGCCGATCCGCGTCCACATTACAACTCTGACTATGTGTGGCGCACATGGGGTGCGGCAGGCCTGATGGTCAAGACCGATATCAACAACCAGCACGGCATCTTATTCGCGAAAGGGTAAGGAACAGTTATGGCATTAGTTAAAGTGATTGCGGGTAATCTGTTTTCGGGGGCCAGTCTCCAGAATCTGGTGGTGGGTGATAAGGTCGAGGTGGATCAGGCGACGGCGCAGCGTTGGGCACAGATTGGATTGGTCGAATTGCTTGAAGACCGGATGTTTGAGGTGGCTACACCCCACCATCCTCCTGAGTCTGACCCAGAAAAACCACCCAAAGTCAAAGGGAAGAAGGATAAACCCGATGGTGACGATAACGCTGAATGACATCAGGCCGATGATCGCCGAGCTGGGGTTTACTCTGCCTGATCCCGTACTCGAACTGCTGTTGGATCAGGTTAATGCAACCGCCGGATGCATGGCGACTCAGGGTTATGCTGAACAGTTGCAAAAGTTACTGCTTATCTATGCTGCTGTGCGTCTGGCCTCCCTGTCCGGGGCACGAAAAATTGCCTCACAGAGTACGCCTTCTGGCGCTTCCCGCTCATTTACTTATGATTCCTCTGGCACGGATTACCTGCTCAAACAGATTAAAGCGTGGGATACGTCCGGCTGTTTGGCTGGCTTACCGCTGGAAAGTCAATCGGTCGGCTTCTTTGATGTGGTGGGGTAATCATGGCAAGTAATTCAAATTGGGCTTATACCGCCCCTTGTACCTTCTGGAAGCGATTGGAAACGGATGAATACGGAAGTCCGCTTGGTTATGCAACGCCGAAAATCATCTGGTGTGATTATCAGGGGGGCCTGTCCAACAAAATGTCAGGCACTGGTGCTGAACTGGTTGCCAAAAACACCTTCTGGACGGAGTTTGCTGATGCGTCCATCGGGGATTATATCCTGATTGGTGAATCTTCCGATCCGAATCCCATTACAGCAGGCGCTGATGAAATCAAACATCTTGTTCGTTATGCGGATACATTCGAACGTCTGGCCGATGATTATGCGCTAGTGACCGGAGTCTGATATGGGCGTCAAAGTCATCGGTATTCGTGAAGCACAATCCCGACTCAATGCACTAATCGGCGATATCCGGGGGCGCAAAGTAGTTCGCGCTGTGTATAAGGCTCTGTATATCGGCAGTACGCAGGCGGCGCTTTATACCCCGATTGATACGTCCACGCTGATTAATTCCCAGTTCCGTGATGTGAGCTTTGAGGGGGTCCGGCTCACCGGGCGGGTGGGCTATTCGGCAAACTACGCCGTCTATGTTCATGATCCGAATGTGAAGCAGGATTTTCGCCGGGCAACCGCGAAGAAAGCGTTCCTGAAACAGGGCTTTGATGAGATGAGAGGGGAAATAGATAACGCGGTCGCACAGGAGCTGAAACTATGATGGCCTTTGAACAATTCCGCCATTATCTGGCAAAAGCGGGGTTGGTTGATGGATTCAAAATCCAGATGCTCAACTGGATTGAGCAAAAAGGCGATGGCGGTCAGACACCCTATATGGTCTTTCAGCCAGCCGGGGGAACCGGTCGGCTGGATGATTTAGGGGCGGATGACCATGTGCAGGTCATTCTGGTCAGCGGGCAGAATCATCCCCAGCCGGTTATCCAGCGCGCACAGGCTATCCTGAATTATGTCGCGGCGCATCCTGATGATGATGACCTGAACGGAGTCTTTAATCTGGGTGGCCTGACAACCCCTATTCCCACCCAAGAGAACCGGTACGTTATCCGGCTACTCTTTCGCTGCACATCCTAATCAGGTCACCTCGCGTGGCCTTTTTTATTTTTATTATAAGAGGTTATTCATATGGCAAATTGCCCGGTAGAGACCAATAAACTGATTGGTCGTCATGCCATTATTCGTATTGCTAAAGGGTGTCCTGACACCGCGCCGAAGCAAGCCGCTTTTTTACGGCTTGGAGCGCTGACCACCAAATCTTTCGACCTGTCACCCAATACCCTGACGTCTGAAGCCGATGATTCAAAAGGGCTGGTAGAAAGTGTCGTCACCAGTATGGACTTAACCATCAGCTTTGATGGGGAGTACCGCAAACAGGATAAAAAAGACGATTTCGGCCCGTTGCGGCTGTTGAAGGAAATCCCACAGGAAGTGCAGGCCGGTCGTCAGCCCGCTTACTGGGTGCAGATGGACTTCACTGGTGACAATGCCTTCGTTTTACAGGGCTATATGGTGTTTACCTCCTGGTCATCTCAGTTCGGCGCGAATGAAATTGCCACCTATTCCGGCGAGTTGAAGGTCAGTGATGCGGATTCGGTGGACTGGTTGATTGAAGAAGCGGTCACAAAACCGCAAACAGTCGGGTGATCGTCATTACTGGCTATTACAAAGGGGGGCTTGCGAGCGCCCTTGATAATATTCAGGAGGATTTATGACACCCATGCTTGAAATCGGAGAGATGGTGATCTCCACGGAGAAAAAAGATTTTTCCCTGTCTCCCTCATTCGCCGCCATGACCCGCCTGGGCACACCCCGGCAGATTGTGGAGGCTTACACGTTACTTAACGGGGCAGAAGCTCAGGCGCTGATTCAACGGGCTATGCTGGCTTACGGCACGATCCCCGACTGGCTGGTTGCGTTAATGCATAAGCCCGTATTTGGTCGCGCTGTCCTGTCAACCGCGATGCGGGTCATACAGGCCTGTTGTGACGAGGATGTTGACGACCTGACTGGCGAGTGGCATCCCGGACAGCGAGGCATTGTTTATCGTCCGGGCAGCCTGCCCATTAAGGATATTATCCTGATTGCCAAAGAGTTGATCACGCACGGTGTGATTGGCAAGGTGAAACTGCGAAAACTTCAGCGTCATGAAGGCACGGAAACCTATTCCGACCAATTTAACGCGATTGAATATATCAATGCGGCGCGGACACATTTCAGTATGTCACGCGGGGAAGCGGAACGGTTAACCATGACTGAGTTTCAGATGATACTGAAAGCAAAATTCCCGGATGAAAAAGGCTTTACCCGTGAAGAATACGATGCCGTGATGGAGGCGGATGATAAGCGGACCCATGATCTGCTCAGTGGCAAACGAAGATTAGTGAGTATAAAGTAGTCAAAAGCTGGAGTTACATAACAATTTGAAAAGTCAGAAATTGTTGCGGTGGCGAATGTCAATTTTCAGATAGAACTCATTGGGTTATGGGTTATTTTCGACATTGGAAAGAGGAAAATGACAACTATATGAGTATAAATAGTTGAATATTCTAGGTGCGTCCCAGTTTTAAATTGACGTTCTTTACAAAAAGTGACAGTTACGTAATTAATAGCGTCCTATTGAAATGATAAGGTCCCCGACTATAGCCGTAGTCAGGGACCTCTAAATTGCCCAGTATTTATTAGGAATCCAAGCGTGACCATTGTAGCAGTTAAGGAAGCCCGCCAAACAATCAACGTTCCATTTTATGGCGCAGATCTTTTTATCGTTTATTACAACAACAAGCCATATGTGCCGATGAAACTCATTACCGAAGGAATGGGCCTCAACTGGACTTCGCAATTCACGAAGCTGAAAACACGCTTTCAGGAAAGTATGGTGAAAATCACGATACCAACAAAACATGGGTTAAGGGCGATGAGCTGCCTTGCTCTGGATGAACTTGCTGACTGGTTAGCCTGCATTAACCCCAACAAAGTGAAAGCCTCCGCCAGAGAGAACGTTATTTGGTATCAGGAAGAGTGCTATGAGGTGCTTGGTATTTACTGGGCGATGCATGAGGCGAAGAGGAAAGAGCAGGTGAGACAGCAGTCGCTGAATTTCAGGTATCTCATTAAGGTGGAAGTCTACGATCATCATTTCAAGAAAACGAACACCTTTACAGGTGGAGCGAATACCACTGAAGGTATTGTTAACGGCATTGCCCGGCAATATGGATATTACATCGAAAACATGATTTCACTACCAGCGCGCATGCTTTGATTTCAAGCCAAGGATGGCTAAGACCCGAAACAAGTTGATACTTTTTAATACAATTCGATGGTTAAATAAACAATCTTCATATGCCCTTGGCTATTGAACCATAGGTTCAAACGGTCTAATATTACTGCAAGGAATATTTATCAATGAGCTAAATATTGACCGCCTGTTTTAGGTGACTGGGCTTGAGGGGAGCATATGCCACAAAGATTGATACATCCTGAAAAGGTTAATGAAGTTTTTGCTCACTTGAACGAATGCTCAGATAATCGTGCTCTGTACACATCTTTGATGGTTGGAGAAGATATCACGGGTCAAATAAAAGGGTTGTCTTTTTCTCCTGGCTATCGCATGGTTCGGGTTGATAATCGATTGACAGGCAAGATTAGCCAATCTCATTTTGAGTTAGCGCTAATAAACGATATATCAAAAGAGGTGGCTTATTACAATCGAGTGGTCATACAGCCTGACGTTGTATTAAATTGCCGCCCTGTAACTCAAATTCTCGTTTGGCGTATTAGAACACCTCAGCATCGAGCGGTTCTACGTGATTTAGCTGGTAAAGTGTTCTTTGATTACTTACTGGAACGCTATAACGTAATAGTATCTGACATGAATCAGACTAATGACGGCGTGGCTTTTTGGCAAGACCGAATGTATGACGCTCTGATGTATAATTTGCATGTTTACGCCTATGACATGATAACTTGCGAATTGCACAAGATTGAGACTCAAGATGATGTTAGCCGACAAGAAATGTGGCTATGGGGCGATCCCGAACACCACCAAAACCGATTGGCCATCATATCTAAAATAGTATTACCGAATAATTAACTCATCCGCATATCTTTTCATTCTTAATGCCACTTAATCGTGGCATTTTGCGTTGTTTTTCTCTAACTGACTGGTATCATGCGTGAAATTTAATGATGAGGGATTATGATGAAAATAATACCAATAATTACTTTGGTAGGTTTTATATATGCTATGCCATCGTTTGCTAATGATTGCATTGGTGATGGAATATATCAGGTGTGCACCAAGTCAAGCCAAAACATGCAAGGGGATGATGTTATTCAGTCATATGACTCAGAAGGTAATTCATACTCTATAACATCGGGATCAAGGGAGAATAGTGACGGCTCATCCGAGGTGTTTTCTGTTGATAGTGAGGGGAATAAATTTTCAATTAAAAGCTGGTGTGATTCTTCTGGTTGCCATACTAAGGATAGTGACGGTAATACTTGTACTGTAACCATGTCTGGCGAAATGGTTGGTTGTTAAGGGTAGGAAATGATAAAGAAAATACTGGCAAGTATTATTGTTATAGTTATTGCGCTTTCGGTATTTGCATATAACAAAATAACCATTTTCGCTGTTCAACCAATAGGTGCTTTACCTGATGGTGCTACAGTTGTTATGTGGAAAAAAGATGGCATGCGTTTTTTCGAGAGTCCAGATGGAATGTGTATACAAAAAACTGGTGGTGTAAGTCTGCTTTGCAGAATGGCAGCATTAGGTAATGGCATTGATAAAGATGAAATTATATTTAGATTACCATACATAGAATATGTGTATCTTCAATCAACAGATGGACGACGGTTTGGTAGGTAGGAAACGCAATGAGAAAGTTATTATTTTTACGCGATGCTCGACTTTAGAGGTGAGTTGAAATGACATAGCCGCTCCTTTATAACTTTAAGTCGCCAAACTGAGAGAAATAAAGGAATAAAGGCTATGTCACAGCAAGATTTTATCATTCGGGTGTTTTGTTGGATAGACGATAATTTAACGGCGTTACAGCAAGGCACACGACTGAGGAACCGGGGAATCCCTCCTAAGCTAAGTGATGCGGAAGTCATCACAATGGAAGTAGTCGGTGAATTCTTAGGATTTTCAACGGATAAAGGAATTTGGGCGTATTTTTGTGACCACTGGCGCGAATGGTTTCCGGGACTGGGTTCACGGGCCAATTTTGCCAAACAAACCTCGAATCTTTGGGTTGTCAAACAAAAACTGCAAGAAAAGCTGGCGAGATTATTGGGCGCATTCGACAGGTCGGTACATATTATCGACGGATTTCCGCTGCCAGTCTGTGGATTCAAAAGAGTTAAGGGGAGCGCTAATTTCAAAGGGCAAGCCGATTATGGGTACTGTGCCGCCAAGAACGAAACTTACTACGGCTTTAAGGGGCATTTGATGATAGATGAAACCGGCGTAGTGACGGGAATAACATTGACACCGGCCAATGGCAGTGAACGTGAAGCCGCCTGGGATTTAGTGGCGCCGATAAAAAGCTATTTGCTCGGTGATAAGGGGTATTTAGGCATTGAATTTAAAGAATAAATGAATAAATCGGGTATTGAAATGATTACGCCAGTGCGTGCCAATATGGATGATCCCGTCCCCAAAGAAACGAGAAAGCGTATTAATGCCAAACGCCGTCTAATTAAAACCGTGATAGGTCAACTTGCCGGACAATTTGCTATCGAGAAGTGTTGGGCGCGGGATCTATGGCACTTGAGTAATCGAATAGCCAGAAAACTGCTTTCTCATACATTGGGCATTTTTGCGAATTTTAAACAAGGAAAAACACAACGCGATTGGCTTCAACAAGTCAACGTTATAGGATGTTAAAGTCGAGCATCGCGTTATTATTTATTATAATAATTGACCATAACCATATCATCACTAACTAATCATAACCTCGCTTTGGCGAGGTTTTCTTTTTTCAGGGGCTAGAAAATGGCAGAGCGTCGCGTAGGTAATATCGTTTATCAGGTGCAAATGGATGTAGCACAACTGCTGACAGCACAGCATCAGGTAAATTCCCGGCTTGGGCAATTGGAGCAACGTTTTAATCAAACAGGACGGGCGGTTAATGGGGCAGAAAAGGCAATATTGAGTCTATCAAGGGCTGCCACTGCGGTAACAGCGGCATTATCTGTCGAGAAAATAGCCAGTTATGCTGATGCATGGGTTGTGGTTAATAACAAACTGGTTAATGCCGTCAAAGCAAATGAAACGCTGGCGGAAGTCACTGAGCGTGTATTCAACATCGCACAGAACTCCCGCGCTAGTCTGGATTCGACAGCAGCGCTATACGGTCGCCTTGAAAGAGCCACTCGTAGTTATGGTATGTCGGCTGATGATGTGGCGAAATTAACTGAAACGGTAGCAAAAGGTCTGGTGGTCTCAGGGGCAACCGCTGCGGAATCATCAAGCGTCATGATCCAGTTCTCACAGGCGATGGCATCTGGTGTTCTGCGTGGTGAAGAATTTAACTCCATGTCTGAGAACGGAAGCCGTCTAATTGTAGCATTGAGTGATCACCTCGGGATTAACATTGGTCAGCTAAGGAAGATGGCGGCGGAGGGGAAATTAACGTCTACGGTCGTAGCTCAGGCTTTTCTAGCTCAGGCCGGAACTATCGCTAAAGAATTTGATAAAACCTCAGCGACCATGAGCCAGTCAATGGAAATGGCGGCTAACAATATGACTCGGTTCTTTGGTCAATCAACCACGGTTCAGACAGCACTCAAAGTGTTTAATAGCACTTTAGTTACGGTCAGTGAAAATATGGATCTTGTTGCTGGTGCTGCGACTGCTCTGGCTGTTGTTATGGGTTCAAGGATGGTTAGCGCGATGGCATTAGCAGCGAGCGAAAAGATAAAAAACGTTAGGAGTGCTATAGCGTTAGCGCAAGCTAATAAAGCAGAAGCGCAAAGCGCACTCTATGCCGCAGAAATGACGCTGAGAAAAGCAGCGCTGGATAAAGAGGCTGCATTGTCTGCTCTACGTGTTGCTGAGGCTGAATATGCAGCAGCAAAGGGAACTGATGCAGCTACAGCAGCACTTGCCAGATTAACCGCCGCTCGCTCCACAGCAACGACAGCAACAGTCGCATATGGAACCGCACAAAATGCAGTCACTGCCGCTCAAACAGGGTTCGCAGCCGCCGCAAGAGGCGCTACTATTGCAATGAATGGGCTCAAAGCAGCTATGTCATTTTTAGGTGGGCCACTTGGTGTAGTTATGTTGGCAGCGGCAGCGCTTTATTATTTCCATCAACAAGCAGAAGAATCGAAGAATGAGGCCAAAGATTTATCTCACACGGTCGAGAGTTTGACTGGCAACTTAAAGGAATTAAGTAAGGCCAAACTTGAATCGAATAAAGTCGAATTAGAAAGAAAGCTAATTGAACAGCGTGAACAGGTAAAAAAACAGGAAACAAAAGTAAGTGGTCTTCAATGGGATGTAGATCACAATGGTGGTTTTATTTATTCAAAAAGATCTGAGGAGGAAATGAATAAGCTCAAGGGGGACTTAGCTATAGCTCAGGGGCAACTTGAGGATATGAAAACGGTCGAGAGCAATTACGAAAAAGCCATTGCTCTAACCAGTAAAGCTCTTGCTGAAAACACAAAGCTGACCAATGAAAACGCTGATGCCAACAAAAACAGAAGTGGAGATGTTGATCAGGCATCTGATAAAGCGGCTGATTTTATCACAAAGCTCAAGCAAGAAAATGAATTACTCAGAACTAAAAAGGGATTAGAACGAGACTTAAAAGCCGCAGAGTTCAAAGCTGATGAACTGGGAGCCAGCTCAGGGCAAAAAGAAGATTTAAAGGCTTCAATCAAAGAAAACATAAAGCTCAAAGAGGCTGAAAAACAACGTGAAGATGCCGCCAGAGAAGCGGAAAACGCAGCGAAAAAGGCAGCCGATGAAGCTAAACGGCGGTCAGATGAGATTACCGCAGCACTCAAACGTCAGCGTGACGAAATCGACCGACTCAAAACAGGCTACGAAGAAGGCAGTCTGGCAATGGCTAAATATGATGCTGTTAAAGCCATGCCAGAAGGTTCGGGTGAAGCATTGCTTGAAAAAGTCAGAAGAAACGCCGAAGAAAAGTACTATCTTGAAAAGGATTATGAAGCTCGAAAATGGATGCTTGAGCAAGACGATTTAGTGAAATCCAAGCAGGCAATGGATGAAGAACTTGCACATTTAATCAGTGTCCAAAAGCAAGGTTTGATTGAAATAGAAGAGTTCAAGAAACGCGAGCAAGAGATAAAAGAACGTTATCAGAATAAGCAAACGGAAGATGAAATTAACAAAAAAGTGGATTCATCCGTGGGCATTAATGAAGGAATGATGGGTAAAGTAGACCCTATCCAGCAACTCCAGAATGAATACACGCAAAAAATGGCGTTATTGGATGCTTATAACGCCCATGATATCGGTGAACACGAAAGAATACTGCAGCTTAAATCCGAACTTACCCGTAAATTCAATGATGACATGACCAACGCCCAATGGGAGCAATGGAAAGGTCAGAATGAAATGTATCAATTTCTGGGGGATTCGCTTGAAGCACTGGGCCAGCGTTCCGCCAATACCATCACCGGGCTGTTAACCGGCACTCAATCCGCCAATGATGCCATGCGTAATCTTGCTCTTACCATCACCAATGAAGCGGTCTCCGCATTGGTTCAGATGGGAATGCAGCAAATCAAGAACATGATTATCGGCAAGGCGGCTAATACGGCGGCGGCGGCATCGGCAGTTGCCACAGGGGCGACAATTACTACGGCAATGGCCCCGGCTGCAGCGGCGAGTAGTGTCGCGACAATGGGCACAGCCGCGACAGTCGGTATGGCAGCCATGACAGCGGCTGTGCCTGCCATGATTGCCTTACTGGGGGCGCGTAAGAATGGCGGGCCGGTCAGCCCGAACGGGGCATACCGAATTGGAGAAAATAATAAGCCGGAGATATTCAAAGCTAATAACGGTCACCAGTACATGATACCGGGTGACAGGGGTAAGGTGGTCAGTAACCGGGAAATGGGTAAGGGTGGCGGTGGCACTTCTGTTGGCAGTATTAATATTTCCTTTAATGTCCAGACGCAGGGAAACTTCACTGAGCAGGATGCACGAATGATGTCAGGGATGGTGAGAAAGACCATTTATGATGTTCTTACAGATGAGAGCAGGCCGGGTGGCATGCTGAATCAGTAGTGTACTGATAACGAGTCATTGCGTCATAAAGCCCCTGTTATTCATTGATCTACACCTTTCCGTCGCTGCATCAATTCACTAAGCATCATTGCCTGATGATTATATAAACACAAATATAAGTATTTATTTCTATATATAAGTTTTTATTGACTTATATAAGTCTTTTAACTTATAATTAAACCATCCTGAAAACGGAGATGCTCTTTAAAAATAGGGGAAATGATGGTCAAAGTGATTTGGTCTAAAGCAGCAACCAAGCAGCTAATTCGGATCGATACCCGATATCAGAAAGCAATCAAAAATAAAGTTGATCAGCTTACAGGTTTTCCGCTTGTAGATTTGGATATCAGAAAATTAACGGGGACAGAAGCGCAATACAGATTGAGAGTGGGTGACTACCGAATTTTGTTTGAGCTTTCGGGTAAAGAGCCGAAGATTTTAGAGGTGCAGGAAGTTAAGCGAAGACAAACAAATACATATTGACTGGCGTGGCGGGGATCTCCCGCCTGCTTTTTCCTCTATTCATGTCAGGGTCAACACACTATTGGAGATAATATGGCTGGTATCCAGTTTATTACAGATGAGAACGGCAACAAGCAAGCGGTAGTGCTGCCTATTGCAGAGTATGAGCGCTTACTGGCTGCGGTGGATCGTGATGAAGATTATGTCAGTATCCCTTACACCAAAGGCCCTCATGATGATGAAACCATCCCGCATGAAGTCATCAGCATCATGGTTGATGAAAAAGTTACCCTCCATGCGGCATGGCGTATCTATCGTGGTTTGTCACAAACAGAAGTAGCGGAAAAATTGGGTGTAAAGCAAGCCGCTGTTTCCCAGTTTGAAAAAGCAGAACGCCCCCGTCAGGTCACATTAGAAAAACTGGCGGCACTTTATGAATGCAGGCCAACACAGTTAACACTGGATTAACCGCAATCCCTTTCTATGGGACGCGTAATGACACAAACCCGCTTCGGCGGGTTTTTTTATAGGTGAAATATGACAAAACCAGAATTTATCTGGCGACCACAGGATAACTATGAGGTCAGCCATGAACCGCGTGTCAAAGTGATTAAGTTTGGTGACGGCTACGAGCAGCGCATTAAAGACGGCATCAATAACCAGTTAAAACGCTACCAGCTTAGCTTTGTCGGGAGTGCGGAAACTGGACGTTCAATTGATGCGTTCTTACGGGAACGGGGCGCGGTGGAATCCTTTACATGGCGAAGTAGTGACGATAATCAACTGCGCACGTTTGTGTGCCGCGCGTGGACAGTCAACCGTCATCGGGTGCGATGGTCTGTCAGTTGCGTGTTTGAGGAGGTAGTGGCGTGAGGGACATTCCAAAAGAGATGCGGATTGAGGTTACAGAACTGGCTCAGAACGCCATTCTTAATCTGTATGCGATAGATTTAACAGCCTTTGGTGGCGATATCTACCGTTTCCATGATGGTATGAATGGGCGATTACAGCCGGTTATCTGGCAAGGTATGCGCTATGAGCCGTATCCGGTGGAGGTGACCGGATTTGAAATGAGTGGCAAAGGCCCCAGCTCCCGACCGAAAATGGTTTTTGCCAATATTAACGGGTTCATTACGGCAATAAATCAGGATTTCAATGATGCGTTAGGTGCGGTAGTGACACGCCATCAAGTACCTGAGATTTATCTGGATGCGGTGAATTTTCCCAATGGTAACCCACAGGCCGATCCAACACGTGAGGCGGTGAGCAAATACCTGATAGAACAGAAGCAGGATGCGAACGCGGATTTCGTGACCTATATTCTGGCTTTACCCAGTGAAACCGACGGGGCGCTCATTCCGGCGCGGGTGATTCAGGCGGATATCTGTTGCTGGCAGTACCGTTCCGCCGATTGTGGCTATGATGGCCCACCCGTGGCAGATGAAAAAGACCAGCCCACCACTCATCCCTTGAAAGACCGCTGCTCAAAGAAATACAGTGGTTGCACGCTGCGTTATCCCCGTCCTTTGTCCATGCCCTTTGGCGGCTTTTTAGGCGCGAACAAGTTAGGTTAATCATGATTGAAGAAGACATTATCGCCCACGCGAAAGCGGAAGGGGTGAAGGAATCGTGTGGCTTGATTTCAGGTAGCCGCTATTTCCCATGCCGTAATATTTCACCGGAGCCTGAGAACTACTTCGAAATTAACCCCGATGACTGGATAACAGCAGAGTGTTTTGCCGATATTGAGGTCATTGTTCACAGTCACCCAAATGGCAAGCCTCGCCTAAGTACCAGAGATAGGGAACAACAAATCAGAACGGGATTGCCGTGGTGGCTGGCCTGTGGTGATCGGGTGCATAAATTCCGCCCTGTTCCACGGTTATTGGGTCGGGAATTTATTCACGGTGTGCAGGATTGCTATTCGCTGATCCGGGATGCCTATCATCTGGCGGGTATCGAATTAGACGATATCGAGCGTGACGATGCGTGGTGGAACGCGGGGCAGAATCTTTACCTCGATAACTGCTTAAGTCAGGGCTTTGAGCAAGCAGATGAAATTCAGCCCGGCGACATCATTCTTATTTGTCTGGGGAGTCAAACCCCCTGTCACGGGGCTATCTATATCGGTAATCAGCAAATCCTACACCATCGACCAGACCGTATTAGCAAACGCGATATTTATGACGGTTTTTGGCTCAGATATACACATTCAATATGGAGGCATAAACAATGGTCAAGCTCCAGCTTGGAGGCCATCTTAGAAGATTTGGCCGTCGCTATGAGTTAGAGGTGCGTGACGCGGCAGAAGCAGTCAGGTGCCTGTGTTATCAGTTAAACGGGTTCCAGCAGGCGCTGGCTGACGGGCACATCCGCATTCGCATTGCCGGGCGGGATATGACAGCGCAATCCATTCCGGCAGGCATGAATCACCCGCTGAATGATGGCGATACCGTGACGATTGTGCCGGTAGTCAGAGGGGCAGGCGGAAATAGTGCGGGGATAGGGATGGCGGTGCTGGGCGTGGTCGCCGTTGCTGCCGCGTTCTATACGGGCGGTGCGTCGATTGGCATGTGGAGTGCCTATACGGCAGGGCTGGCGATGGCGGGGGTTGCGCTGCTGGCGGCTGGGATGGCAACCATGTTGACCAAAATGCCGGATAGCCCAGAGATGGGATCCAGCAAAACCGAGGGCAACCGCTATTTCAGTTCACTGGAAAACCGTATCGGGCAGGGTTATCCGGTGCCCATTGCTTACGGTGAGCTGGTTGTAGGGTCGAACGTGATTTCTCAGGGTCTGGAGACAGAATAATGGCAAAAGGTGGCGGCAAGGGCAGTACCCCGAAATTGCTGGATGATAATCTGAAGAATAAGCAGTTTCTGAACATTGTTGATCTGATTAGTGAAGGGCAAATCGAAGGACCCGTCGGTGGCCTGCATGGATTCAGAATTAACGGGACGCCTGTTGTTGATAAAAGTGGCCATCCCAATATTCATGGTGTCACTGTCCAGTGGCGAGCAGGAACGCAATCTCAGGAACCGTTAAGCGATTACCCGTTTGTCGAAAGTGAAATTCCGGTCGGTGTCGAAGTGAAGAAAGAGACACCTGTTCTGAGGTCGGTATCGAACCGGGATGTGGATCGGGTCAGGTTTACCGTGGGGGTCAGTCAGCTTGTACAGACCGATAACAAAGGCAATCAGAGCAATACCTCAGTGCAATTGGCTATTGATGTGAATGACGGCTCCGGCTGGTACAACGCCAAGTTTGTGCATATTGGCCCGGCCAAAATCAGCGGGCAATATTTGGAATCCCACACCATTGAGGCCCCCAGGAAAAAGCCTTTCCAGATCCGGGTATCCCGTTTAACGGATGACAGCAAAAGTGACCAGCTTCGCAATGGGACGATCTGGGCCAGTTATACCGAAATGACCGATACCCTGATGAGCTACCCCAACAGTGCCGTGGTGGGTATGCGCATTGACCGCTCACAGTTTGCCGATACCCCCAAACGCACCTATCACATTAGGGGCATGATTGTGCAGGTGCCGGATAACTATGATCCTGAAACGCGTGAGTACAAAGGCGTCTGGACAGGGCGTTTTAAGCCTGCTTACACCAATAATCCTGCATGGATATTCTACGACCTGGTGACCAATACCCGTTATGGTATCGGGAAGCTGATGGGATCTTTTGGTTGTGACAAATTCGCCCTCTATGCCATCGCACAATATTGTGACCAGCTTGTGCCTGATGGATTGGGGGGGACTGAACCCCGCTTTACCTGTAATGCTTACATCGCCACCCAACGTAAGGCACGGGATGTACTGGATGATCTGGCTTCTGTTTTTCGGGGGATGCAGGTCTGGAACGGCTTGCAACTGACCTGCTTTCAGGACAGGCCCTCAGATCCGGTCTGGACATTTACCCAGGCCAACGTGGTTGAGGGGAAATTTAACTACAGTGCGGCAGCAAAGAAAGCCCGGCATACGGTTATCGAAGTCACATGGACTAACCCGGATAACGGCTGGAAAGAAGAGCGGGAACTGATTCAGGATGATGCACTGGTTGATCGCTTGGGGCTGAATGTCAAAAAGGTGACGGCTTTTGGTTGCACCAGCCGAGGGCAGGCGCATCGGGTGGGTAGATGGATAATCGAAACCGAGAAGCTCGAAACGGATTCCGTCGCGTTCAGTACTGGCCGGGAAGGGATCAACTGCATACCGGGTGATATTGTTGAAATTGCCGATAATACTTTCGCCGCCGCCCGTATTGGCGGGCGTGTGCTTTCCTTCGCCGGTAAGGAAGTGCGTCTTGATGCATCCGCGGCGTTCTCGCAAAGGGAATCAGGCTATTTCTCCTATATGGGCAGTGAAGGGAAGTTTGTTCGGGTGGAGATTGAAACGGTCGACGGTGATGTGATTACCTTAAAAGAGGCCCCTGTGGGATTGCGGCAATGGGGCGTGTTTTCCATTTCCAAGCGATCACTCGTGACACGGCTGTTCAGGGTGATGAGCATTAGCGAAGACACGAAAACCGGTAATTACAATTTCACCTGCATTCAGCATGAACCGCAAAAAGAGGCGATTGTGGATAACGGCGTCGATTTTCAGGGCAATCCTACCACACAAAACGTGATCCGCCTTCCCAATATTGAGCGCCTGAGCATAGCCTATATTCTCGATAGTTCGCAGGTACAAGCCCGTGCCATGTGGGCGACGACCACAGTCAACCGGGCTATCACCTTTGATGTGACGGTCTATCGTGACAATAAAGTGGTCTCACAGGGTAATACCCCAGAGCTGGAGTATTATTTCCATGGATTGGATTCGGGCGTGTATCAGGTCGGCGTTCGCGCCCGTGATAACAGCGGGATGCTGGGAGATGAGTCCAGGGTACAGATGGTGATTGGTGCGCCAAGTGCCCCGTCTGTCATCAATATTGAACCCGGTTTTTTTGAGCTGAAAGCCATTCCACATATCAGCGCCCCTAAGACACTGGAGACGCAATTTGAATTCTGGTTTTCAGAAAAGCCGATCACCAATATCAATGACGTCGAAGCCAGGGCCGATTTTCTCGGTATTGCCAAATTCTGGACAAAAGGGCAACTGAGAGCCGGAACAGCTTACTGGTTCTATGTCCGCAGTATCAACGAATTCGGTAAATCGCATTTTGTCGAAGCGGAGGGCAAGCCCGATGATAACGCAAAAGAAATATTAGACATTACCGGTAAGCAATTTTTGTCCTCTGAAAGCGGGAAACGTCTGGCAGAGAAAATGGATGTTAACAGCGAGAAAACAACGGAACTGGAACGCCGTGCACGGGAGTTAGGCAATAAGGCCCTCAACCTTGAGCAGCAAATTGGCGATGTAGCGGAAGGGGTGATGACCAACACCCATTTCAGCACCCAGATCAGCCATCACCTGCAGGAAGAGGTGCGTGACCGCAAAGCGGATATCACCCGTCTTGAACAGGTACAGGCGGATGATCAGAAGGCCCACGCCAAGTTTCAGGAACAAATCAGTGCTGAAGTGGCGGATAACCGGGCAGCGGTGCTGGAGGTTCGAGAATCACAGGCCACACAAGAAGAGGCCGTTGCGAAAGAAATCAGTCAGGTTAAGGCCAGCCTGCAAACAACTGACAATAATTTACAGGATGTGGTTGGGCGAGTCACCCAGAACACCGACGCGATTGCCAGCGCAACCGATGCTCAGGCGCAGTTTGAACAGACTACCCGTGCTCAGTTTGAAGCGCAACGCAGTAACATCAGTAAGATGGAAAAGACCGTCACGGAGGCTGAAAGTGCAATAGCAGAAGCCCTGATGCAAACCTCAGCCCAGTTCAATTCATTCAATGACCGACAGCGCGAATCAGAAGCCCGGATTGTACACGTTGAGAAAGCCGTGGCAACGGAGACGAACGCCCGTGCCGAAATGGGTAACCAGATAAACACCCGACTGAAAGACGCAGAATCTGCCCTTGTGGAGGTTAAAAAGACCCAGACCGAAACCGACAAGGCGTTGGTCAACAGCCAGACACAATTGCGCGCTGAAATCCAGAAAGGGGATACGCAGTTACAGGCAGACATTGATCAGCAGGCGAGTCAGTTATCCGCCATCAACAGCACGTTCAATGAACAGAAAACCGCGATTGCTGACCTTGAGAAAACCTCAGCGGCATTACGGCAAACTCAGCAAAGCCAGTATGCATCGCAACAGGCCCAAATCACCCACCTGAATGACACGTTAAGCCATCAGGAACGTTCACAAGCGGAAGCTACCCTGCAACTGGCGGCACAGACCAGTGAATCCGCCGGGGAGCAGCGGCAGATAAAGGCGGCAATCAGCCGGATAGATAAGGTACTGACGGATGAGCGTCAGGCGTTTGCCCAGTCCATTGAAACCCTGACGGCAAAGGTGGGCGAGAACGTCGCTGCCCTGGAAGAAAAAGCGACGGCGGTCTTTGATATCGACGGTAATGGGTATGCCATCAGGGATATCGGGGCGGGGGTGAAATATAAAGGACAGCTCTATAAAGCCGGGATGGTGATTGGTGCGGAAGTGAAAAATGGTCAGGTCATCACCAATATTGGTTTTACTGCGGAGAATTTCGGCTGGTTTAATCCGGCCAGTGGAAAAATGGAGCCGTTCATGATGTCAAAAAACGGTCAGTTGTTTATCCGTGATGCTTTTATAGACACAGCAACAATCCAGAGCTTAATGGTAGGCCTGAATATCCAATCAACCAACTACGTACCGAATCAAAGCGGGTTCAAAATGGATGCAACTACTGGATTCTTTGAGATGAACGGGGGTAATGGACAGGCAGGCATTAATATCAAACCTAACGGTATCCAGCTCAAGGATAGTCAGGGACGAGTCAGAATAGAAATGGTGGTGGAATAATGAGCGGGGTTAAATTTAAGGTCTATCACGATCACGGCGGTTATGTAGACCTGCTGGCGGGGATCGGCGTGTTTATCGGCTCCGTGACAGTGGACAGTTTTTTCAACTCGTGGCGTATTCCCGATGAGTATCTTTCTCAGCGACAGAATATCGCGCCTGTGGCGACAATAACATCCAATTACCCGGAAAGTGTGGGCGGGCGTTATCCTGCCCCGCTCAACATTCGGGTATCGGGGGATAAGGTCATATGGGATTTTGAATCCAGTTACAGTACTCATGTCGCCACGACAATTAACGTGTTTATGAGGTACTAATATGCGAGGCATACTGCGGGTGGACGGCAAGGAGCTAGGCGTTTCAAATAGCCAGTGTATGGTGTTGGAAACGGTCATCGAAGCTGACACATCAGTGAGAGACCAATGGGGGATGTGCATAATGAAAAATCGCCTCTCATCCCCAAAGGGTGCGGATTATGTTTTTTTCTGCACACCTAAAAACCCAAATGATTATTGCATGGCGGAAGTTTTTTATCATGACGGCGTGCTGATGTGCGATGAGTATTGCAAAATCTACGCCTACAGAAGGATAAATCACCATGACAAGGTCAGGGGAACGGGGGTGAATATCTATAACGATCAGGGCGGCTTATTTTATTCCTCTTCCGTCCTCCCGCTCCAGATAACTCAAATTATCGACGTCAGCGGTGAGGTGATGAAAATGGATCCTGACTGGGTAGACGGTGAGCCAGTCTACTCTCATGCGGTAGTCCATCCCGTTGAACCTGGGTCAATGGTTTCGGCGACAACGTGTGCCCAGCATAGAATCGACCTGTACAACATGGTTTTTTGTCCCAACATATCCAACCGATACAACTACGTAAAAGTTCTTCCTCATTTTCACGGTCAGTCCGCTCACGGCGGGGATACCTACACGAATTATTGGGTCAGGATATGTCATCACATCATCATCGCGAAAGACCCATTTTACAAACAATAAGGAAATTACAATGCTCTATTCACAAGGCACTATCTCTACCGTGTCCGGCTCGGCTATTGTCCGCGGCACCGACACCAAGTTTAAAGACAACCTGAACGGTATTGCGCCGGGGCAGGTGATCATCATCCAGTCCGGCAGCAGTAATTTATTGCATATGATACAGGCGGTAAATTCCGATACCGAACTGGTACTGGCGGATAAAGTTAAAGTGACGCTGAATAACGTGACTTATCAGATCCAGACGACTGTGCCTAACTCTATTTCTGATGGTGTCCGGCATATGTGTGCCATTAACAGCAATATCATTCAGTTTCTCCAGAATATGGATAAGTGGATGAGCCAGAATGGGGCGGTGGAAGTGACGTTGCCGAATGGGCAGACGGTGTCGTTGCAGTCGATAAAAGCGCTGCAAGCGGCGATGGAGGAAAAGCTGGATAAATCCCAGAACGGGGCAGATATTCCGAATAAAGTAGAGTTTGTGAAGAATATTGATGCCTATCCAAAAACTGGAGGGATCATTAATGGTGAGGTTTATGCTGATAAATACTGGTCTAAAACTGCTTTGAATCTTGGGGAAGGGGACTGGGGGACGTATCATGGCATGCGCTTAGGTGGGGTAGATGCAGCTGGATTTGAGGGAAATAACCTTGAAATTTGCTCATGGTATGGCATTGGTTTTTACTCAGCATTGAATAAAAAAACTAATATCTATTTGGACGTACGTGATGGTCATATTGTGACAAAAGGAAATGTTAATAGTAATCAACTTGTCGCGAACTCATTGGTATTAGGTAGTGGTAGTCTTAACGTTGGCACTATGGATAACGCTGGTTTTGAGGGTAACAATATAGAGATCCGTTCATGGTTTGGGGTTGGCTTTTATTCAACAGCGGCTAACCAAACGAGTATTTTTTTCGACGTCCGTACTGGAGATATGGCAACCAGAGGAACGATTCGAGCCGGTAATGGCGTTGTGCTCTCTTTAGGGCAAAACTGTCATCAAGATGGCAGTGGGTATATAAGACCCAGTTCCCCTATTCTCCAAATCTACCCGACCGGCAAATTCACCACCAACGACGAATCCGAAGGCGCGACCGTCTCCAAACTCGGCCTCGGTCATTATCAGGTCACGGGCGTACTGGGCTATAACGCCGATGGCGCCTGGGGGGTGCATGGTGGTATCTCCTCCCCTAAAAACAACAACGGGCTGGAACTCATCTACATTGATGACAAGGTGAACAAAGACGGCAGCATCACGATTGAAACCTTCCACCGTCAGCATGCGCACTTGCCTGAACGGTTCCAGAACAAGCGAATCAAAGCCATTGTCGACGGGGAAAAGGTTTACTATCAGGACGGTGAACCCTGTGATCTTCCCGAAGGCTGTCGGTTAGATGTGCGTGTCCAGATGCCGGCGGATTCGGTGTGGAATTTGAAGCAGAAGGCAGCAGAGGTTGCTACTGATATTGACCAGCCTGAATAGATGGAGTAAGGACAGGGGCAATAGCCCCTGATGTGTGCACTGATACCTTAGGTTTATTGACCCTGCTTCCGATTTTATCTAATTATTATCAGGCCATATTTTACTGTAATAGTAAAAATCTCATTAAAATCCAATTACAATCCACATTGCAGTTCCTGCAGAACCTGTACGATATAGAGTGCCACCTGACGTTGTTATATCTTGAATAGAGGTATTTCCGTCATTATTGCCATTTGTAGGATCCATTGTGGATATTGACAATACAGCATTCGGAAATTTCTGCGGCCATTTTATAGGTATCCCATCATTAATTCTCTCACTTGATCTACCCCATTGTATGATTAAACCTGTATCTCCACACTGCCACCAACCATTTTCAGTCAATAGTGCTGTGTTCTTGACTCGAGTTAGCGCTTCCGTTAAACCAATGTTTTTCACAAACTCTTTTTTATCAGGAACATCTGCCCCATTCTGGTTTTTCTCCAAATAGAGATCAGAATGATTGTTCAGGGCGTTTTGATTGGCAGTATTAGCCAAATCATATGCGTTTTTAACAGCTTTAGAGGTTGCGACGGTTACCTCGCTGTTACTGTCTGTCTCATTACTTAGTGTGACAAATCCTGGTTCTGTCTGAGTTGCATATGGGTGATTACGGCTTTTGGCATGCTCTTCTATCGCGTCTTTGATTGAATCTTTGACATATTCCGGTGTTGTAACGGTAACAAGGCCATCATCGTCTAGGGCGATTATTTCAGGTTTTTTATCTTGCATAGTTATTCCCTCATTTAATCAACAATACACATTGCTAAGTAACATGAAGGCGGTGGGAGACTTCTCCGCCGGTGAACATCAATAAAATGGTTCATCAATATTGGAGAGTACGGCTTGATTACTATTTGATAGGTTGCATATTTTGTTGGCAGGATGACATAAAATGGCAGGTGGGGAATTAACAAAGTTTATTAGATAATTAATGAAAATTGATGAACTTTTCATCTTTGACTGATTGATATTTTTTATTTTCGGCTACGTGTTAGGTTATAAATTAGTTATGACGGATGGCTTAAGTTATGAATAGTAATGAAGATTATGTCAGTATCCCTTATACCAAAGGTGCTAATGACGGTGAAACGATTCCTCATGAAGTCATTAGCACTAATCATTGGGCGCATGACCAACTACGAGGATTACCACTAATGAAGATGTTTAACCCCCCTCACCCCAGTGAGGTCATCGCTGATGCTTTAGAAGAGTTGAGCTTAGGTATCCATGTCTTGCCAGGGCATTAGATGTTGCTCCTTCTACAGCGCAGCGTCTTGTGACCTGTAAAGCCTCTGTCACGCCAGAAATGGCAGTGAAATTGCGGTTCTTGGTAGTAGCCCTCGGCTTTGGTTGAAGTTACAAGAATCTTACAGTCTTGATAAAGCTGAAAAAACCGTGGATGTTTCAAAATTAACTCCATTATTTACGCCAGTGAACTATTAGTAAATGTAAGCCGCATGATGCGGCTTTTTTTAACTGTTGCGTCGATAGCCGAAATCAAGCTGGAAACCACAGGCTTTTGCATAATTTACCAGTGTACTTAAAGTTGGGTTGCTTTTTCCTTTTTCCAGCCGGGAAATGTTACTTTCTTTAGTCCCCATTCGATCAGCCACTTGTTGTTGGGTTAGCTTCGCCTCAGTACGCATACTCAACAATGTGTTGATGAGTTCAAACTCATCATTTAACTCATCATAAGCCTGTTTCACTTCTGGGTCTTGTAATGCTTTAGCTTTAAGGGCTTGTAGTTGACTCATTTTTTCACCTCTTTCATACGGCTTTTGGCTAAGTCTAGATCTTTCTTAGGTGTTTTTTGGCTCTTCTTAACAAAAGCATGGAGAATGTAGATATGCGAACCATCAAGGTAACAGAATAAGCCTCTACCAATTCCTTCCTGAGCTTTTGCTCGTACCTCAAACAAGCCATTACCCATAGGTTCAGTATGTGGAGATCCAAGGTTAGCGCCATGTTGTTCCATTAATTCGAGCAGTTTTAGCATTCTTGCTTGAATTTTAGGAGGCATATCCAGAATGCTATCCATTACTCCGTGGTAAAAATCAATATTCCAGCTCATGTCTGCCTTTTTGTATTTATCATATATGATAGATGTTCAGGGTTCAATCTTGGCTTATCATTTATGATAAGATTTGACTTATCGTATATGATAGATTGCATTGAGTCAACTGAGTGATGAAAACACTTGGTATGAAATAGGGATCGCTGCATCATGTTGTTTATAGATTGGCTTAAATCACTGTGTCGTTTTTGTGTCTCTGCTAACGACACACTGACGACAACCAAAGACATTGAAAGGCAATGAACGACACAAAACGCGATGCGAGCAAGGATAAATCTTTATATTTCAATGTGATATTTAACGGTCTACTTTCTTCTAAGCCGTAGGTCACAGGTTCTAATCCTGTAGGGCGTACCATCCTTTAATATCTTAACGTCTTCCTAAGTCTACAAAATCCCATTAAATACATAGTATTGTCCTTTTTTCCTTCTCCCGTAGTCTAGTCAGGTATGTTGAAATCTATGATCTTATAGGGGTATATTTAGGGGTACGTTCAGGTTCAATGAAGTGAGATACCCCCATGAAGTTAACAGCCCGACAAGTGGACACTGCAAAGCCGAAAGAAAAACCCTACAAACTTGCAGATGGTGGCGGACTCTATCTATTGGTTAACCCTAATGGCTCTCGCTATTGGCG
Organism: Xenorhabdus indica; assembly: GCF_014467235.1. Classification (GTDB taxonomy): domain Bacteria; phylum Pseudomonadota; class Gammaproteobacteria; order Enterobacterales; family Enterobacteriaceae; genus Xenorhabdus; species Xenorhabdus indica. Next base: position 49,571 of record NZ_NKHP01000028.1, read on the forward strand.
GTTAAAGTATCGGATTGCAGGCAAAGAAAAATTGCTTGCATTAGGGGTATATCCTGAAATCTCCCTCGCCGAAGCTCGAACCAAGAGAAATGATGCGCGGCAGACGCTATCGGATGGTCATGATCCGATAGAAGAAAAGAGAGCAGAAAAAGCCGCCAAAGTATTTGCGGTCAGCAATAGTTTTGAATCCATCGCTATTGAGTGGCATGAGTATAAGCGCCCAAACTGGTCAAAAGGCTATGCCGAAGACATTCTGGAATATCTGAAAAAAGATATCTTCCCGTATATTGGTAAACGTGCTGTTACCGAGATTAAA
>NZ_NKHP01000029.1:0-28418 GCF_014467235.1 Xenorhabdus indica
TCAGTCCATTTTGGGATTTTTTTGATTTGGCGATTAATCAGATCGCAAAAATTGGACTGAGTTCCCTCCAAGTGATCTACTATTTTGAAAGCTTATTTATATCGTGACCCTGAGATAATTTGAAGAGACTGTAATACCCGAATATTTTGTTTAATTCATGAAAAATAATAATGAGAGGAAATGATAAATAAGGGCTAAGTGAAAACCAAATGAAATCAAGTGAAATAAAAAAATGCCCCCTACAATGACAACATAAAAAGTTAAAATCATTGCGTCATTAGCGTAATACACTCTGCTTTTATCAATGGTTAATTTATTGTTTCGGGATTTATCGCTGACGGGCTGAGTGTTGATTTGATAGTCATATGATTTATTGATAAAAATAAAATAGCAAGGGATTTAAAAAGCATGATCATTTTCATTTTATGACTATGATCACAAAAGTTGTCATTTAAAATAATGAAGGTATTTTTAACCCCAACATTAAATAACACGCCATAACAAAAATAGCTCTTTCATGCTTGTTAAAATACAACGTCAATCATTATTTGAGATAAGCATCAATATTTCATCGTGATATTGATGCTTATCTCAGCAATATGAAAAGATAGTTTTATTTGTTTTAGAAAGACGGCTATTCAACCTGTCTGAAAATACGCCGTGAAAAAGTGGCCTAAAACACCGTTTGACCCCGCCTGAGACAATCGCTACTATCGTTCTGTTAACTGATGATCCATCGCCTGTAAGGATCACCCATGAGGTGGCGAAATTAAAACTCCCGTAGCCTGAAAGGGAGTGCAAACATTGCGGTAAATCTGCGCACTTTTGGAAGCAGATATCTTCGGACACCTAACCCTCCGTCTGATGATGAAAGTCTCCCGGTGTGATTCGCCACCCGGCTATCCACATAACCGAGCAGGACATGCTCTGTCTTACGTTAAACGATACCGTTTTCATCGGTACAACCTTCATCTGCGTTTTAATTCATCACGATAAACGTCCCGAAAACGGCGTGGCGTCACTTGTGTTGAAGCGCAGCGATTACCAAGTGACGCCGCAAAGCGGCAAACGTCCATAGCCCATCCGGTCTGGTTTTACGACCAATTTGAATCCCGCATTACTCAGTGAAACCACGTAAAACAGACGATTAACCACCCTGTTAAACGATTGTCCTATCGGATTTTCAACCCACTGCCTGATTGCAGGCTGATGCAGTAAAAATTAAGGAGAAATGAATCACGTCAAGATAATGAGGCGTTCATCCTGAACTGATCAGGCTCTGAACGGGGAGCATGTCATCGCTGTGCTGAGCACGTCGCGAGCTCCTGCAATAACTCAACACAATCCCGCCCTGCTACACATTGTCTGACGCACCACGGAACGGTGAACCTGAACCGATACGTAGGGAATTGTTTTAAAAACGACTAAAAATGAATAAAACAAACGCAAAGTAGCAGGAGAGGCGAGAATGGCGCAGGGATCGACACGTTCAAAGGTTGAGCTGTTCAGAAAAGTTTTTATCACGCATGCCCGACAGGCGGGCGGAAGTTTTGTTACGGTGGCGGATCGGGCGCGGATTGCCCGGCACTTCCTTGATTATTTGAAAGACAATGGCATCAAACTCCGGCAAATGGATAGCCTGAAGGTGAAATATATTGAGCGTTACATCGCTGAACGCAAAGCCAACAATATCAGTCACCGGACACTGCAAAATGAAATGTCGGTGTTGCGAGCCATTTTAGCGCAGGCGGGAAAGCACAAGCTGGCTGATCCCGAGAATGCCCGCCTGAGTAATCGGGCATTGGGTATCGCGGATACCAGCCGCAAGGGAACGAAAATGGCGCTGGCACCGGCTGCATTCCGGGACATTTTTCAGCAGGTGGAACAAAAAGACCGGCGTGTCGCGGCGGTGATGCAACTGGCGTATGTGCTGGGACTGCGTACCAAAGAAGCGGTGGAAGCCTACAAATCGTTAACGACCTGGAAGAAAGCACTGGAAAACGGGCATACGTCTGTGCGGGTGGTGTTCGGTACTAAAGGTGGACGACCCCGGCAGACGGTCATATTGGATCGGGAAGCCCTGCAATACGCGATTGCTTATGCTGAACGCGAGCAGACCGGGCGTGGCGGTAAACTGATTGATAAGCCGACGATCACGCAGGCCATCGACCGTTACCGCTATATTGTCAGAAGCTCAGGATTGACGGGTAAGAACGCCCCGCACAGTATGCGTTACCATTTTGCTCAGCAATCCGGGGAGCATTATATAGCGCAAGGATTTAACGAGCGGGAAGCGCTGGCACTGGTCTCAATGGATTTAGGGCATGGCGATGGGCGAGGGCGTTATATTAAGCAGGTGTACTACCAGAATATTGAGGGCGAATAAGTTGTATTGGAGCACACACGCTCTGTTGCTCTGGTCATTGGAATATGAGCAAAGCAATCTTGAATCTTAGGCGATTATCCCTATGTTACGCTAACTCACTTTTGGACAAAAGCAAGCTAGTTGTACCAAATAATACTCGATATGACACTATCGATGATTTGAGCGCAACCTCATCTGATGAGATGGACGTCCCACATGGCGTCAATTGTACCAAAATGAAATAGCAGACTCATTTTACGGAAACGTCCATCATGCGTAATAAAATTCTTGGTATTGATTTAGCAAAATCGATCTTTCAGCTCTGTTTGCTCGATGGTAATCATGTTGTCTTTAATAAAAAAGTGACTAGCAATCGGCTACTGGATGCTGTCAGACAAATGGAGTCAGGGACTTTGGTTGCAATGGAGGCTTGTAGCACTGCCCACTATTGGGGGCGGATTGTTGGGCATCTTGGCTTTGAGGTTTGCCTCATCCCCCTTCAGCACGTTAAAGCCTTCGCCAAACACCATAAAAATGATGCCAATGACGCTCTGGAAATTTGTGAGGCTGCGAATCGGCCTGATATGCATTTTGTGCCAGTGAAAAACCTTTCTCAACAGGACCTTTGTGCTCTCCATCATGTGCGATAGTCATTAGTTCAAAAATGCGTTGCCACCTCTAATCAAATCAGAGGACTGGAGGTAGAATATGGCATCGTTTTTCCGCAATGCTCTGCTGCCCTGAGACAATCGCTGAAGCACTTGAGGATGCTAGTAATGGATTAACGGTGATTGCACGTAGGATTTTGAAACAACTTTATGAAGACTGGCTGATATTGTTCCAACGAACAGATGAAATAGAAGAAACCCTCAAATTGCTATCATCATAAACGGCACAGTGGCAGCAATTACAATCTATTCCCGGCATTGGTCCCCTAATCGCCTCTGCATTTATCGCTTATGTCGGTGATGGAAAGCAATTCAATAACGGCAGGCAACTGGCGGCTTGGCTAGGGTTGGTTCCCCGACAAGCAAGTAGTGATGGGAAAACTCAATTAACCTCAGTTTTGTTTCAGCATCCCAATTTCAGAATCACGTAAACCTAAACTCGGCTTTTTGGGTTGGAATGTATAAGCAATAAGTCCCGATACAACCTCCAGTAAAAAGCCGACTACGCTCCGGTGTCTTGAATGTTCTATCTGAGAAATATTTTTCAATTGGTCATTCACTGTCTCTATCAAAAACCGCTTTCTTAACATAACACTGCCCCAAAGTGATAAAAATTTGGCTTTCATATTACGACGAACATGGGTGATCAGTGTGATCCCCTCCGTTTTCATCTCATCGCATAATGCTTGCGATAAATACCCTTTGTCACCATAGAAATGCCCGGTTAAGCCTTTTACTAACGCCTTAACGTGACAACTTCTGCTTCAAATTCATCACATAAATCCTGGGATAAATACCCCTTGATTACTGTAGAGTGTTGTTCAACAAGTAAGCTTCATGATATCAATGACAGCATTCATAGCGGTCTGGTATCAGCACCAGAGGCATATCTAAGATCCGCAGCCATCTTATAGCTGCTACCGAGTTGAGTTAGCTAGTTGCATACAACGAACTATCAAAAATTAATCGATACAGCCCGCCTTTTTATCGTTACGCGTAAATATTTCAGTTAATCTTTAATTTTTTCAGAATATTGGGATATTATTAGACCTAATTGTGTACATCGTAGAGTCAGTCCATGATACGTTGCCATCTCGCTCGCCTGATGGGAGAGCGAAAAATGAAAATTTCCGACGTCTTGCGTGAAACCGGTCTTAGCAGGAATACTGTAACGCTGATGTACAAAGAATCTGCGCAAAAGATCGACATTGAGGCTTTGGATAAACTTTGCCGCCTATTTGAATGTGAGGTGGCTGATATGCTGGAGTTCACGGATGTGCAAGGCTAAGCCCCATACACTGGTCAGCTGGATTGGGGGGAACGACCTCAAAGCCACCGGCAGCACCGGAGCTGATGGTCAGGCGCTTGGGCCGATTGCGGCGACTCTTACAGCACAAGCGTTTGATGCCGTAGAACTACTTTACAACTACCCGGAAGATCAGGTGAGGTCCTATCTGGCTTGGTTGCAGGAGCTAGTTACCACGCCTATCTGTGCTCACGCCATTTCGCTATCTTCACCTGTTAACTTCGGTGAAATCTATGTCCAGGCCAATCAGCAGCTATCTAAGCTTACCGTAGAGGGCTGCGAGTTATCCATCTTGTTAAGCCCAGGAACACCGGCCATGCAGGCTGTGTGGATCTTATTGGGTAAAACCCATTATCCCTGTCAGTTTTACCAATCATCACTAGAGCAGGGTGTCCAACAAGTGGATATCCCCTTTGAGGTTTCAGCGGAATACCTGCCCGCCGCTAAAAGCATTGACAGCGCAAAGATTAGCCAGCTGGCAGAGGCCAGTGCCCCTATCAATGCAGCCTTCGACAACATTGTCACCCGTAACCCCCGCATGCAGTCTCTGAAAGCGCAGGCGCAAATACTGGCAGAACGTGAAGTGCCAGTGTTGATCTATGGGGAGAGCGGTCAGGTAAAGAGCTCTTTGCCCGTGCTATTCATAATGCCAGTCATAGAACCAACAAGCCGTTTGTGCCGGTTAACTGCGGTGCTATTCCGACCGAGCTGGTCGATTCAGTCCTCTTTGGTCATAAGAAAGGTGCCTTCACCGGTGCTCTAGCCGACAAGGCAGGTTTATTCGAGCAAGCTAATGGTGGAACTCTATTTCTGGATGAATTTGGCGAACTGGAACCCAGCATACAAGTGCGTTTATTACGCGTATTACAGGAGGGGACGTTCAACCCTGTAGGCGGCACCAAAGAGCAAAAGGTTGATGTCCGCTTGATTACGGCGACCCACCGCAACCTGATAGAAGCGGTTTCCAATGGTAGCTTTAGGGAGGATTTGTTCTATCGGGTGGCTGTTGGAGTACTACATCTACCGCCTCTGAGGGAGCGTGATGGAGATCTGTCATTACTGGCAGATAGCTTGGTCAAAGCGATGAGTATCCATGACTCGATGCTTAGGCATAAGAAAATTTCTCCTGATGCAAAAAATCTTATCCTTCAATGCCCTTGGCGAGGAAATGTGCGTGAATTGCAGTCCACATTGCTGCGAGCAGCTCTATGGTGCCAAGGTGACGATATTACCGCCGCTGATATCCGTCAGGCGCTGTTCCATATGCCAGAGCCGGAAACAGGGTTGATGAATATGGATATATCTCAAGGCATTGATATACAATGTATAATTGGCGGCGTCGCTGCGATTTATATACGTAAGGCGTTGGATCATAGTGGCCAAAACAAGACCCGAGCAGCACAGCTGCTGGGGCTGAAAAACTACCAGACACTGAACAATTGGATGGAAAAATACGGTATTTCCTAGTGATTAAATAAAATTGGCACGTCCTTTGCTAAAACTCTCTGTACGTAGAGACGATGCAGGTATGAACAGAATATATGGACAAAATAATTTTGATGAAATCAGCGAACTTCGAATTCTTGCGACCTGAAAATGATTTTCTTGCCAACCTCGGTAGTTTCGCCGAGGCGGTACTGCATATTGATCCGGGTAGTGCCCTGACCCGCCTGCGCAGCTTTGCTGAAGTACTGACCAAGGCCATTTATAAGGAAGAACTGCTGCCGCACATGCCGCAATCCAACTTCTATGAGCTGATCAAAAACCCGGTTTTTGAAGACTGCGTCAGCAAGTCACTGATTCACCAGATCAACTTTTTGCGTATTCAAGGTAACGATACCGCCCATGGTGCAGAAGGCGAATTGCGTAATGCTCAAATGGCATTGGGCACGGCGCACCAGTTGGCCATGTATATGGGTATTAAGTACTACAACAAAAAGAAGGATCAGATCCCCTCTTTTGTCGATATAAAAGACCCTACGGCAACTTTGAACCAACTGCAAAAATCCGTTTCAAGCTACGAAAAAGAATTGCAAAAGCAGCAGGAAGAGCTCGAAAGGGTGATCGAACAGCTGGAGCGTGAGCGCACCCGAAATATCGACAAGCTTGAGCCACCCGCCAAGTCTGACCGACAAAAACTCCGGCAGCAGAGCCAGTTAGTGGCCGACAGCCTGCAATGGAACGAAGCCAAAACCCGTGCACTATTGATCGACGCCATGCTGTTGCAAGCTGGCTGGGATATCCAGAATCCCGATCAGGTTAGCCAGGAGTTTGAAGTGATCTTTCCCAACAATCTCTCAGGCAAGGGTTATGTGGATTATGTGCTATGGGGTGATAACGGTCATCCGCTTGCCGTTATCGAAGCGAAAAAATCCGGCAATACCAACCTTCAAGCAGGTCGTGAGCAGGCTCGCCTCTATGCCGATGCCTTTGAACACATGGGCTACCAGCGCCCGGTGATTTTCTATTCCAACGGTTACGAAACCTTCATTTGGGATGATCATCAGTACAACACCTATCGTCCGGTGTATGGCTTCTACAGTAAGGACAGCCTGGATTATCTGATCTACCAGCGCCATTACCGTGCCGCTGAGCTGGAAAAATTCAACCCAGAGCTCAGCATTGCTGACCGTCCTTATCAGATCGAAGCAATCAAAACAGTCGCGGCACACTTTCAAAGTCAGCGCCGCAAGGCGCTGATTATTCAGGCGACCGGTACAGGAAAAACCCGTGTTGCCATTGCATTGGCTGAATTACTGCTTCGTACAGGCTGGGCCAAGCGCGCTCTGTTTTTGTGTGATCGCAAAGAACTGCGGGTACAGGCCGACGATGCTTTTAAGCAAAATCTACCCTCTGAGCCGCGTTGTGTGATTGGTGAAACCAACAAGATTGATAAAAGTGCGCGTATCTATATTGCCACTTACCCCGGCATGATGAACCGCTTCTCTCAATTGGATGTAGGCTTCTTCGATCTGATCATTGCCGATGAATCCCATCGCAGTGTCTACAACAAATACCGCGATCTGTTCGATTACTTCGATGCCCTTCAAGTGGGCTTAACCGCGACCCCAGTGAAATTTATCAGTCGCAATACGTTCGATATGTTCGACTGCGAAACCACTGACCCAACATTTGAGTTCGGGCTGGATGCAGCGATTAACAACGAGCCACCGTATTTGGTACCGTTTCGGGTTAAAGATCTTACCACTGACTTCCTGCGTGATGGTGTTCACTACAATAACCTCACCGAAGAGCAGAAGCGCCAACTCGAAGAAGACTTGGGCGAGGAAGAGGCCCGTAATACCACTATTGCAGGTAAAGACATTGGCCGTAAGATCTTCAGTGAAGATACTGACCGCATTATTCTGGAAAACCTGATAAACAATGGCATCAAAGATGAAACTGGCTCCTTGGTCGGTAAAACTATCATCTTTGCTCAACGCCAGGATCACGCTGAGCATCTAGAAGAACTGTTCTGCAAGCTGTACCCGCAGTACGGTACTAAGGTATGCAAGGTCATCCATAATGCCATTCCCCATGTGGAAAGCCTGATCAAAGAGTTCAAAAAGGCTGACAACGAGTTTCGCATCGCCATTTCGGTCGACATGCTTGATACGGGCATCGACGTGCCTGAGGTGGTTAATCTCGTTTTCGCCAAACTTGTGAAAAGTTGGGTGAAATTCTGGCAGATGATTGGCCGAGGTACGCGCCTACGGCACAATCTTTTCGGGCCTGGCAAACACAAAACCGAATTCCTGATTTTTGACCATTACGCTAACTTCGCTTTCTTTGAAGAGGAATATCAGGAGCCAGAAGACACTGGCGGCAAATCTTTGCTGCAAACTACCTTCGAATCCCGGATTGAGCTGGCTCAGGCTGCCTTACAGCGAAACCATGCAGCTGCCTTCGATGCTGCCATTGAGTTATTGCATGCCGATATTAACGACCTGCCAGATACTAGTATTGCAGTAAAACGTGAATTGCGGGTCGTACACCAGTTACAGCAAACCGATCTATTGAAGCGCTTTGATGCAAAAACTCAGTATCAGTTGGTCAATCACATCGCTCCATTAATGTCGGCCCGTGTATTGCGCGACAAACATGCGACTTATTTGGATAAGCTCATCGCCACCATAGAACGCTGCCTAGTAGAGCAAGCCAGCTGTTTTGATGATGGTCGAGAGCTGCTGTTGGCAGAACTTAATAAGCTGGCCGTTAACATTCAGGCTGTGCACCAGAAAGATGTGGTTATAGCAGAAGTGCGCAGTGCCAAGTTCTGGCAAAACCCGACTATCGATAAGCTGGAAAAAGCTCGCAAAGAGTTGCGGGGCATCATGAAATATCGCCAAACCGTTAGCGGTGGATTGTACGCTATACCAGCAACAAAAACGGGTGACACCGGTTTGCAACTAAAAGAACGTGAGGTAACAATCGCAGGTGCCAACGAGGCCATGATCTACCGCCGTAGACTCAAAGATATTCTAGATCAGATGATAGCTGCCAACCCCACGTTACAGAAAATCCGTAAAGGCGAATCTATTGCCGAACCAGAATTAAAAACCCTCACCTCGACCATACTCACCAGCCACCCCAGTGTGAGTTTGGAGGTGCTGAATGAATTCTATGGCCGCACTGCCGATCAACTACACCTGACCGTGCGTGAAATTATCGGGCTGGACTCGCAAGCCATCGAAGACCACTTCAAGAGCTTTTTGCACGCCCACCCAACACTTACAGCACAGCAAGTGCGCTTTATGAACCTACTGAAAAACTACATCGCCCAGCACGGCTCGATCAAGATCGAAAAACTGTACGATGCGCCTTTTACCTCAGTTTCGCACGAGGGTATTGACGGCGTATTTACCGCCGATGACGTGGGTGAGTTAATCACCGTACTAAAACCTTTTATCAAGGCTGAACCTAAATTGTTAGGCTCACAGCCTGAGAGCACACAGGAGTGACCATGCAATCACTAGAATGGACGACTAAACTCACGATTATTGCCTCTGTGGCGGGCCTGGTTCTCGTTGCTTTTGGCTATCTGCTGGCTATGGTCCTGCTAGGACGTAAGAACACTGAGCTCAACACCCAATTGCAACAGGCTGATCAAGCCCTTAAGCTGGCCAACACTCAAAACCAGAAATACCAGGATGAGCTCAAACAGCTTGGTATCACTCTGCACGAGAAAGAACTGTCGGAAAGCAAGCTACAGACGCAACAGACCAATGCAAAGGTCACAGAACAACGCCTGAATGACGCATTAGCCGAGCGTAAAGGCGAGCTGGCATCCTTACAGAAAACGCTGGAAGAGTTACGAGGGCAGCACCATAGTACAGAAAAGCAACTAGAAACCGCTCAAGCCGATAACCGAGCGTTGAAAGAACAAGCGCAGGATTTACGAGACCGTCTGGAAAAATGTGAGCAGAACGTTCAGCAAGAACGCACCTTGGTGAGCCAACTCAAAGATGAGCTGGCACAAGAAGGCAAAAAGGCCAAAGAGTTGGAAGCATCCAATACCGAAGCGCGCGAACAGCTGAAAGACGTCAAACAGACCCTTGTAGATCAACAACAGCGTTATGATCAGATTCAGGAGCACTATCAGTCGCTCAGTAACGAGTATACTGAGCTTAAAACCACGCTGGAGCGCAAAGAAGAACACTTTAAAGAGCAAATGCAGCAGCTCAGTGAAACCAAGCAATCGCTCACCAAAGAGTTTGAGAATCTGGCCAATAAAATTTTCGAGGAAAAAGGCAAAACCTTTACCCATACCAGTCAGGCCAGTATCGACACTATGCTCAAGCCTTTCCGCGAACAGATCGAAGGCTTCCAAAAGCGTATAAACGAAGTACACGATGCTTCGTTGCAAGGCAATACCAGCCTCAATGCCGAGATTAAAAAGGTACTGGAAATTGGCCTGCAAATGAGCAAAGAAGCCAATAACCTCACTTCTGCGCTGAAAGGGGATTCTCAGAAGCGCGGAGCCTGGGGCGAGGCACAGCTTCGTCGCATCCTGGAAATGAGTGGCTTGATGGAAGAGGCGCACTATGAAGTTCAAGGCTCATTCAGAGATGCAGAAGGCAAGCAAAAGCAGACAGACTATCTGATAAAGCTGCCCGATGGTAAGCACATCATCATCGACAGTAAGGTAGCACTGAACGCATACGACCGGGCTGTGGGTGCAGAATCACCGGAAGAATACCAACTGGCCATGAGCGAACATGTTAAAGCGGTACGCAGGCACATTGATGATCTGGCATCCAAGGATTACACCAACCTTGTTGGTATGCGTAGCCCCAGCTTTGTGCTCATGTTCATGCCCATTGAGCCTGCCTATATCGAGGCGCTCAAAGATAACAAAAACCTGTTCGAATACGGCTACAAAAAAGGTATTGTATTGGTCTCCCATACCACGCTCATTCCCATTCTGCGCACAGTGTCCAATCTGTGGATGATTGAACGCAGCAATGCCGAAGCCCGCGAAATCAGCGAAAAAGCAGGTGATATATACAACTCAGTGTGTACTGTAGCCGAGCGTTTAAGTAAATTAGGTGGCACCCTGAGTACCGTCAGCAACCACTACAACAGCACCGTCAAAGCGCTAGTAGGACAGCAAGGCTTGTATGGCAAGGTGGATCGGTTCAGTCAACTCTCTGCCAAAGTCAGTAAAAGCCTGCCCCACTTGGAGGCTGCACATATAGACTTCGAAACCGAGCGCCTGACCTTGATCGTTGAACCTATTGATGAGCAGACGAAAGAACAGGTGAAAGATCCGGCAGACGAACCGATGGATGAGTTGGCTTAAGAGATAGAGCCAAGCCAGTTGGAAAACACGGCACAGGGCAATGTGCTAAGCGCAGCGCCAATCGAATCAGAAACAGCAGAAAATCATTAAGCGAGCTATTCAATGCTAACAGGCCAAATACGTAACGATATCGACAATCTCTGGGAAAAATTCTGGACCGGTGGTATCACCAACCCCTTAACCGTGATCGAGCAAATCAGCTACCTGATGTTCGCCCGTATGCTCGACATGCAGGAAGACATGGCCGAACGCAAAGCGAACCGTACAGGTAAAGATTTTGATCGCCTGTTTCCCAATACACCGGAAGGGCAATTGTTGCGCTGGAAAAACTTTAAAAATCTCAGTGGAAAAGAACTGCATAAACACCTTAAGCAAAATGTTTTCCCTTACTTTGCAAAACTTGGCAAAAAGTCCGATGAACAAGATGGTCTGGGCAACGACGGTAGTGCCATCGAAGCTTTGGGGCATATCGGTGAATACATGCAGGATGCCGATCTTGAAATTAAAAATGAATCGGTGCTCGTCAGTGCAGTAGAGATGGTGGATGAACTGCCTCTAACCCAAAGCGATGTAAAAGGCGATATTTACGAATACCTGCTCAGTAAACTTACCACAGCCGGTATCAATGGCCAGTTCCGCACGCCTCGCCATATTATCGACGCCATGATCGAACTGATTAATCCTCAGCCCACTGATACTGTCTGCGACCCGGCCTGTGGTACAGCCGGATTTCTCACTCGCATCATGGAATATCTCAACCGCGTGCATTCCAGTGAGTTCGGCATTCTTGAAGACGACGACGGTAACAAACACTACACCGGCGACTTGTTAGAGCCTTACCGTGACCATATCAACAAAAAGATGTTCTGGGGTTTTGATTTCGACACGACTATGTTGCGCGTCAGCAGCATGAATATGGCTTTGCACGGGGTAAATGGAGCTAATATCCTCTATCAGGATAGCCTGAGTAAATCCATTAAAGAAAACTTCCCGCAGCAGGAAGAAAACTTCTTTGATGTCATCCTCGCCAACCCGCCATTTAAAGGTAGCCTGGACGAAACCAATACCAATCCCGATGTGTTGGGCTTGGTGAAAACCAAAAAGACCGAGCTACTGTTTGTGGCGCATATCCTGCGCGCCCTCAAACTCGGTGGCCGTGCAGCCGTCATCGTACCCGATGGCGTGCTGTTTGGCTCCTCCAAGGCACACCAGCAACTGCGTCAGGAGTTGATTGAAAATAACCAGCTCGAAGGTATTGTGAGTTTGCCCAGCGGCGTCTTTAAACCCTATACAGGTGTCAGCACGGCCATTTTGATGTTTACTAAAGGTGGCAGCACTGAACGTGTCTGGTTCTATGACCTGCAAACTGATGGCTATTCATTAGATGATAAAAGAACGCCGTTAAAAGGCGAAGGCAGCAACGACCTGCCCGAAGCTATTGCCAAGTGGAAGCAATATATTGCCTTGGTTGAGAGGAACGCTTTAGCCAAAGATATTAACAAAGCCTTTGGCGATAAAACTCAAAAAGCATTCGTGGTGGACGCCAAAGATATTGTCGACAACAAATTCGACCTCTCCATCAATCGTTATAAGGAAGTGGTGTATGAGGAAGAAGCTTTTGAGGACCCGAAGACGATTCTGAACAAACTGAAAACGCTGGAAAGCGAGATTATGGCGGATCTGGATGCACTGGAGGGGATGCTGTGAGTTGGCCTCAAGCTAAATTGGACGATGTTATATCGTTCATTCGTGGAGTGACCTTCAAGCCTGATGACCTGGTAGAGCCTTTATCTTCCAACTCTACTGTGGTTATGCGTACTAAAAATGTTCAGGTTGAAGGACTCGAGCAAAGTGATCTGATTGCTATTCCCTCGGAGCTAGTAAAGAGAAAGGAACAGGCTCTGTGTGAAGGAGATATTTTGATTTCATCAGCTAATAGCTGGGAGCTTGTGGGAAAGGCCAGTTACGTACCAAAGCTGAATTATCAGGCCACAGCTGGGGGATTTATCTCTATAGTCCGTGCGAAGCAGAGGGTTATTGATAGCAGATATCTTTACCACTGGATTAGTAGTCCGTCTACGCAGCATAAAATCAGGCATTGTGGCCGTCAAACCACAAATATTTCGAACTTGGATGTAGGTAGGTTCAAGGATTTGGAAATCCCTCTCCCCCCCCTAGCCGAACAAAAACGCATCGCCTCCATTCTCGATAAAGCCGATGCTATTCGCCGCAAACGCCAGCAAGCCATCCAGCTCGCCGACGAATTCCTCCGCGCCGTGTTTCTGGATATGTTTGGTGATCCGGTGACGAATCCGAAGGGGTGGGAGGTTAGGCCATTGGTGGACGGCATTAAATCGATCATCTCCGGATGGAGTGCAAAAGGCGAAAGCTATCCTTGTAATGAGGGAGAGTATGGGGTGCTAAAAATTTCAGCGGTAACTAGTGGCAAATTTAATCCTCAGGAAAATAAATTTGTTTATGAAAAAGATATTCCTGCAGATAAGAAGTTAGTATTTCCTAAAAAAGGTGATCTTCTTTTTAGTCGAGCAAACACTAGAGATCTTGTCGCAGCAACGTGCATAGTCCCTAAAGATAACAGTAATGTTTTTTTACCAGATAAGCTTTGGAATGTAAAAACAAGTGAAAATATACTATTGCCCGAATATCTAAACTACTTGATTTGGGAGCCTAGATTCAAAGAAAAGCTGACCTCTCAGGCGACTGGAACTAGTGGCTCTATGTTGAATATTTCAAAGGGAAAGTTCGAGACTACGGATGCAATTTTCCCCGATTTGCCGCTGCAAAAGAAATTTAGATCAATTTATTGGGGAGTACAAAAGTACATTGACAGTTTAAATGCATCTCTTGATGGTTGTGATGCTTCTTTTTCATCATTGAGCCAAAAAGCCTTTTCTGGCTAAATCTAAGGAGAAGGTATGCTCGGCGAAATCCAAATAAATCCGCCCATAGCGACTTATATGAGTCCAGTAAGGCTCAGTGATCTTCGCCGCATCAATTATATTTTTGGTGTGGACGGTACAAGCAAAACGACCATCAGCCGTGTAATTGCTCAAGCGCATGGCCATGAGCATTGCCGATTGCAATAAGGTGGCACAGAGCTTGAGCGGATGGTGTATAATTGGGATTTCGTTGATCGAAACTTTAATCAAGGTGATCCTCTACAGGATATTTTTACCTTGAGTGAGAATCAGGTTGAAGCCAATGAGGCATATTTTCCTGTTTTTCGAAGCATCTTCAGTAAAGCGGGTCAAATCGGACACCACACATGATGACAGGGACTGTTATCGAAGAACAGAATGATTACTCTAGTGACGAAGAAACTGCTGTAGGATCTGAATTGGAAGCAAAATACAATGAGAATCACTCAAATATCACTGATAAATTTCCGCTCCTTTAAATAGACGCAAACAATCTATATTGCGCCGCTGACGCTTTTGTTTGGGCCAAATAGCGTCGGTAAGAGTTTCGTATTAATGGCGCTCGCTTACGTGCAGCAGATCTTGAAACATGGACATTGCAACTCCCAAAAGCTGGATTCCCTGGGCAAAAAAACAATAGGTGGTTTGATGGCTATGAGCAAGCGGGCAAATCCATTGTTTATCTGGATAAAAGTGGTTTTGCCCAGTCCATGCCTCGCCTGCACGGGTGTTCAAAAAAAGGGTTACGGTGCTTCGGTACACACGATTGGCACGCGAAAGATCGTGTGAATGTCATTGGTGCGATCATAAAAAATACCTTTCTCACCTTAAGTGTGTTTACCGGAAACATCAATGCCGATGTTTTTCATGCTTGGGTTACCCAAGATTGATTGCCAAAACTTCCGAGTGGCGCCGTGATCGTTATGGATAATGCGCGTTTCTATAAACGACATGACACGATACAAGCGATAGCCGACAGCAGATGCCAATTGGAATGGCTCCCGCCTTGTATCTTAAATGTAGGTTAAAATAAATACGATTAGATTTGGTGCGGTGTATGCAGCCTGATACCGCCTAGGGTTCCTAGCCCGTCTGTAAGCGATTGGCGCATACACCCAGCCACTCATCTGAAACCCGAACAGTTGTCCGTATTCCATAACGTATTTGCAAGGAGGGGTAATAATGAGTCTGCCAAATCCACTGTGTGTGGGCATTGATGTTTCTAAAGCAACACTGGACATCGCTGCCAGTCATGAGTTTGCACAGTTCACTGCAAGTAACGACTCTGATGGTTTTGATGCCGTTCTTGCTGAGTTGAGAACGCATTCCGTTGCGCTGATTCTGATGGAGGCCACTGGCGGGCTTGAAGCCGCCGTGGCCTGCTCGCTTCAGGCAGAAGGTTTTGACGTTGCTGTTATTAACCCCAGACAGGCACGTGACTTTGCCCGGGCGATGGGATATCTGGCAAAAACTGACCGTATTGACGCCAGAGTACTCGCACAGATGGCGGAGGTCATTAATCGTCATCCGGAACGGGAACGTTTTATCCGGGCTCTGCCAGACGCTGAACGTCAGATTCTTGTGGCTATGGTGGTGCGCAGACGCCAGTTAATTACGATGTTGGTGGCTGAACGTAACCGGCTGTACCCTTCCCATCCGCAAAACAGAAAAAGCATTAATATCATTATCAAAGCGCTGGAAAGTGAACTTGCCCGAATCGATACAGACATGAACCAGCATCTCAAGAGCCACTTTAAAGCGCTTTCTGAACGGTTGAGCAGCGTTAAAGGTGTTGGCACTATGACGGTTGCCGCCTTGTTGGCTGAGGTTCCGGAACTGGGTCATCTCTCACGACGTGAAATCAGCGCACTTGTGGGGGTTGCGCCCGTAAACCGCGACTCGGGCACTATGCGCGGTCGGCGAACCATTTTTGGCGGCAGGGCTGGGGTAAGAACAGCACTGTACATGTCTGCACTCGTGACAGCCCGATTTAATCTCGTGATAAAGGCGTTTTACATGCGTCTGCTTGCCGCCGGAAAAGCCAAAAAAGTGGTGCTGGTTGCCTGTATGCGTAAGTTGCTGACTATCCTGAATGCAATGCTCAGAAAGAACGAAGAATGGAATGAATCTTACCATCACGTTGCGCCATAATTTTTATGTTCAAGACAGTTGCTTATAGCCCGGATCTGAATCCCATCGAACACAAATGGGCCGGAGTAAAAGCGATAAGAAGAGAAAAAAGGTGTTCAGTTGATGAGTTATTTATGGAGCATGTGGAATGCATCAAGTTATATTGATTCCGCTATAGTTTAGGTCATGATTTATGTATTGTAAAAATAGGTTACCGATGTAATTCAGCCATCGTTCCCAACACACAATGGGGCAAAAGTGAGTTAGTTGTACCAAATAAGACTCGAACTGAACGAGATTCAATCAAATAGTCGGCTTAGTACCCAGACTGTGTAAAAACCCTT
Organism: Xenorhabdus indica; assembly: GCF_014467235.1. Classification (GTDB taxonomy): domain Bacteria; phylum Pseudomonadota; class Gammaproteobacteria; order Enterobacterales; family Enterobacteriaceae; genus Xenorhabdus; species Xenorhabdus indica. The sequence continues at coordinate 16,555 of NZ_NKHP01000029.1, forward strand.
GATCATCTTTTGGTCTCAGTACGATGTACTTATGATCAATGGGTCTTAGCTACCGAGCCAATTTCAAAGCCAAGTCCAGTATCATCAGATTGGTAAGCATAATCATGGAGATTCTGGCATGTCTCACCATATTACTGGTCAATCAAGGCATCAATCCACGCTCTTTCCAGAACTCATGGACGACGTTGTTAGCGAAGATACATTAATGATTTTGTGACCACGAATGTAACTATGTGTTGAGGTGAACATGAAGAAAATATACTTAATTACGCACGGTGAAGCTACCCATGGTGTGAATAAACGTGTTGGAGGCTGGTTTGACTCTAGCCTCACTGAAAAAGGGCTTGAACAGGCACGACTGGTAAAGAAAAAACTGGTGGATTCAGGTGCTATCGATGATGTCACAAAAGTCTATTCTTCGGACTTAAAACGTTGCCAGCAGACATCAAATGAGATTTTTTCAGGAACACAGCTACCTATAGTGTTTGATTCGCGATTGCGTGAAATGTCATTTGGGAAACATGAAGGAATGGACCAGGATGAACACAATAAACTCATTGTTCCAGCATCTCCGACAGGAGACCGAGAAAACCATAGGATATGTGAAGGGGCTGAGTCAAGGGGCGAGCTTTTTACCCGTGTAGAAAGTTTTATCCAAGATGTTTACGAAAAAAGCGATTCGTCGATTGCTGTAGTAACTCATGGCTTCTCTGCTTCCTTTGTTATTGCCGCATTCCAGAAACTCAAGCTTGACAGTAGTGGGTATGTTTCATACCGATTTGAGCAAGGAAAATACACAGTTCTCGTTGAGGATTATTTATTTAAGAATAGAACGGTGGCTTATCTCAATGTGTAACGAAACAATTAAAACATACCTTGTAGTTGGTGCAAACGAAGGGATTGGTCGGGCTGTTGCTGATTTAATAGTCAGCAAGGGGCACAGACTAATAGCCTTTGATAAAAGCTACGACGAAATCGGATGCTTAAATGCAACCTAAATCGATGTTTGTTGGATGAAATCACGGTTTTTACACAGTCTGTGCCAATAGCAGATGCTCATAGAGTTGGGGAGCTTCAACCATGGCAAAGTCAGCCCATAATAATTCTGAGTTATCAATTAAACCTGTGGCAATTCAATTTTCAAGCTCAGCAATAGAAGCCAACATGCCTAAACATAAAACGCCCTGTTGATGTTGGTACTGTTGCAAATTTTTGCTGGAGATGGTTTCCCTACTACATTTTGTTATTTCTATTACTAGAAACGCAATATGTTGTGGCAATAGAGTTCCATTTTTTATAGAAATCAAATTTTGCAGCAGTGCCCATTTAATTTGGTTTTAAGCTTCTTGCTTAGTGGACGCAAGAACAATTTCTCTGATACAGATATTTTGAGGTTGGCTGTAGGCATAATTTATAGCCTTAGCTACATCTTCTGCGGTTAGAATCTCACCGCCCATATTTTTTTTCCAGTCTTGGTATTCTTCTTTTATTTTTTTATCGGATGTGTGGCTTAATAGCTCAGTTTCGACTGCACCCGGAGCAATTATTGTGACTCTTATATTGTACTTTGAAAGTTCTTCTCTTAAATTTTCACTCATTCCATGTACAGCAAATTTTGTACCAACATAAACGGTATGGTTAGGAAATGTTTTACGTCCGGCTACTGAGCTGATATTTATTATGGTTCCATTTTTTCTGTTTATCATCCCTTTCGTTACAGCACTAATACCATTCATCATTCCTTTCACATTAACATTTAACATTTGTTCCCATTCGTTAGGATCTTGTAATTCCATGTTTCCTAACAGCATGACTCCTGCATTGTTAATTAGAGCATCAACGGGACCAAACTTTTGTTCTGCTTGTTCTATTGCTTTGGAAAATGATTTTTTATCTGTAACGTCAACTGCCATACATAATGTATTTGGCAAATTTAGACTTTCCATTCGTTCTATTCGTCGAGCGATTAAAAGTAGTGGATAGCCATATGAGGAAAGCAATTTTGCTGTCGCCTGACCGATTCCTGAACTCGCTCCAGTTATTACGACTAGTGGCTTTTTCATTAATATATCCTCATTAAGTAAATTTATATCAAAATGATAATTCTTACTTTAAAACTAAAGTTTTTGATGAGAAATAGTTTATTTTTTTACTGAGATAAAAAATTATAGATAAGGATCAGCTTTTGGTCTTTACCAAAGTGTCCGAAAGTTCTTGATCGCTACACTAGCTCGCTGGATCAGAACGGCAAAAATTTTTTTAGCGCGGTTAGTGTAAAATTACGTAATTCATTTTGGCACTTTCTAAGCTGAAAGGTTGTTAATCTTTAAGAGGTGTCGCGATAAGTTTGCTGTCATTCCGTTTTTTCTGGAGTCACTCATCGCGAGTTTTGCTAATGTGTTTGAGATTAACTGTTTAGATTTTGTTGTTGGGCTTTTCGATCCGGCTTTGTAAGAAATCGATAAATGTCCGGACGTTCTCGGAGATATGGCGGGTATTGGGATAGAGCGCGTAGATACCTTGCTTGGGAAAGTGGTGATCAGGTAGTAATGGGGTTAAACATCCGTTGGCAATATCTTCTTGCACCAACCAAGCTGGCAGTAACGCCACGCCTGCGCCACTGCGGGCAAATGCCAGCAGTGAAGCCGCGCTGTCAGCCATGATCATGGGAGGAACATCTGCCCTGAACAGCACATTGTCGCCTGCAGGAGTCAGAACCTGCCAGTTTAACGGTGTGGCGAGGCGGCTATGTGCGATCCAGTGCGCACTTTGCAGTTGTTTCAGGTCATTGATGGTATTGTCATGATGCGTCGTTAAATATTCTTTTGAAGCGACAGGTAAAATATCGAACCGATCGATCAGCTTCGCATGATGAGTAGAGTCCGCCAGTTGACCAAGACGTATCGCCACATCAAAACGTCCGGAGATCAGATCATCATTTTTTGATGAAGAAACGTGCTGAATGCGTAGTTGCGGATGCAGAGCAGCAAATGCCGAGAGCACGGGAACCACGACTCTGGCCCCATATTCCGGCGTGGTGGTGATACGCAGCCTGCCTCTCAGACCGGTATGATCGCTGCGGACATCGTTCAGGATTTTTTCCACATCTTGCAACAGTTGCAGACAGTGCAGATAAAAACGCTCTCCGGCATCGGTGACGGCTACCTGCCGGGTGCTGCGGCTGAGCACGGAAATGCCTAATTCCTCCTCAAGCTGCTTGATGTTAAAACTCACTACCGCTTTGGTCAGCCCCAGCGTATGCGCCGCACTGGTAAAACTGCCGGCTTCCACTACCGCCACAAATATCTCCAGACGTTGCATATTCAGCATGGATCTTCCTTATGAACTTAGATTATTGTCAAAATAATTTAGACAGTGTAACTGCAAAACGTCGATTTATCTTTTTTTTCTAACTGTATACTGCGTCCATTATGTTGTTTTTCATGAGAAATATATGAATTATCGGGTGCGTGTCGCCAGCGTCTATCTGCTGGGTTTTTTCATCGATCTGGTCAACATGTTTATCGCCAACGTCGCCTATCCCGATATTGGCCGGCAGCTTAATGCGCCGGTTAGTCAGCTGGCGTGGGTGAGTAATGGCTATATTCTGGGATTAACTTTGGTTATTCCCCTAAGTAGTTGGCTGGCAAAACGAATGGGCTCAAAGCGCCTGTTTATCCTCTCATTGATTATTTTCATCATCGGCACCAGCTGTGCAGCCGGCGCCTCCCAGATTGAGCAACTCATTGCCTGGCGTGTGGTACAGGGACTGGGCGGGGGACTGCTGATCCCTGTTGGTCAGACAATGACTTATGCCCTTTATCGCAGTCATGAACGGGCAAAACTCTCTTCGGTCGTTATGCTGGTCGCCTTAATGGCGCCGGCGCTCTCTCCGGCCATCGGTGGCGTGCTAGTGGACAACGTCAGCTGGCGCTGGGTCTTTTTAGCCAGTTTGCCTCTGGCGTTCGTCGCATTGATTCTTGCCGCTTGCTGGCTAAAGAGTGATGTGCGTGCCATCAGTGCCGAACGGCTGGATTTCAGTGGTCTTATCTCGGGCTGTCTGGCGCTGACTCTGATTCTACTAGGCCTGACTTACATGGGCGAATCCGGTCGCCTGAGCTTGGGGGCAGCGTTACTGGGCTCAGGTATTGCGCTGATGTGCTGGTATGTACGCACTTCGTTACGTAAAACGCAACCGTTGCTCAACCTGCGTCTAATCCAGGAGCCGATGCTACAAACCGCGATGCTGATCTATCAGCTTATTCCGGGCATTTTTACCGGCGTCAGCATGATTGCGATGCTGTATTTGCAGGATCAGCTGGGGATGCATGCCACCCTAGTGGGCGCGATGATGTTTCCCTGGGCAATAGCCTCATTTGCCGCTATCTCCCTCACTGGCAAAAAGTTTAATAAGGTCGGGCCGCGTCCGCTGTTTATCATTGGTTGTCTGGTGCAGGGGATCGGTATTGGATTATTACCTCTGATTGGCAGTGCCGATGACCTGTTTTTGACGGCTGTCGCTTATGCACTGATGGGATTCGGGGGCAGCCTGTGCAGCAGCACCGCTCAGAGTTCGGCGTTTATTCAGGTACACGATGCTGAACTGGCGGATGCCAGTGCCCTGTGGAACATCAACCGTCAGCTCAGTTTCTGTTTGGGCGTGACGTTAATCAGCTTATTACTGAACGTGTTACTCAGTATGTCAGGCATTCAGCAAACCCAGGCTTATCATCTGTGCTTTGTACTGGCGGCCATCAGCGCTGTCATTCCCGTTTTACTCTGCCTACGGATAGCTAATAGCAGAGTCATTCTTACGTTTAATCAGGAGAAATGATGAATCGCTACTTTCAGGAAGTCTTAGATGCTCACGTACTGATCCGCCGTTGGCTCGGCGATGCCAGCAGCCCCGCCGAGGTGTGTGAAGATTTGTTGGTGCGTTTTAGCCCGGCCTATTCCATGGTGACACCAGACGGTGGTCAGCTTGATTACACGTCTCTAACTTCGTTTTTCCGTATGCAATGCGGCGCAAAATCGGGGCTGGAGATTGAAATCGACAATATGCAATTGATTGCAGAGAGTGCTACAGGGGCTACCGTGACTTATCAGGAACGGCAACAGCTGCCAGGCCAGAACGCAACGCTGCGCTTTTCGACCGTGGTGTTCGAGTTGGGGGCGGATAATCAGGTGATATGGCGTCATCTGCATGAGACTGCACTTCCTTTATAAGCATTCTCATTGGATTAGTTTTTTTAAATCGGCTGGATGTTCGGGAGCGGGCATTCAGCCGTGTTACGAAATACAACCCATGTTGTTTTATACAAAGACATAGAATTAAGTCGTATCAATATTAACAAGTATATTTTCTCTGGAGGCATTGGTGTAATTAAGCGCAATGCGTTAGAAAACGTGTGGGAGCACTTCCTTTAACTGATTAATTAAGAACTCAAGTTAGATAAAGATTAATCAAAATATGCTCACACCTTGTAGTCGGAAAACATTCTAGAATAAAAAACCAGCGGTTTTTATTGCATCATCGATTATATCGGTAGAAGAGTGTTCATTATCAGAAGTGGCTTATTTTGATATAACTCACGAGATAGATTGATTGATCCTATTTTAAGCAAGATTAATTAGAGAGCCTTATCGCGTTTAAACGCGATAAGGCTCTCTTTCTAAGATTAGCGGTTATTGCAGCTACCCTGTCACTAACACAGATAAACGTGACTATGTTTTTATTGGAAATAAAAGAGCGTGGCTCACATCACCATAAAGTGTCTTTTTTGTTGGATGTAAAGTGCCCAGAAAGAGATAGTTGCCAGTATTGCAGTAATAATGACCAGAAGCCAAGCTTTCTGATACCCAAAACTCTGAATAAAAGAACCCATGATTACATACGTTGGCATAAGGCCAATATTTCTAATTGTTAGCAATATACTGCTTATTCGCCCACGATGGCTGGCTGGGGATTGGTTAGCTATATATATCCCTTCTTTTGTTATGAGCAAAACTTCTGCTGCAGATAGGAAGAACCATGCGAAAAACTGCATAGGAATACTGGAGCATGAAACCACTAGGGTGTAACCCACAACGAATAGTGCACCTGCAATTGACAGACTACTCAGTTCACTATGACTGGATGTCACCTTCATTAGAAGTGGGGTGATAAACACTACGATAAGACTAGCAAAAGTCATTAACTGACCAAACAAAATAGCACCTGACTTATCAAATATGTGGCTGTAGTAGAGTGGACTGGTCATAGTCATTTGGTTCAAAATAAACCAAAGCATAGTACATAATAGTCCAAAAATGATCAGGCGTGGTCGTTCTTTAAATATTGACCAGACATTACCGTTGGTATTTTTTTCAAGCTCAGAAACATTTTCTTGACAGTCAGTATTTATAGCATTGTCTCTGACATAAAATGCGACTAAAAGTATTCCTGTCAATAGCGCAAGCCCCTCTCCCCAGTAAACCCATTCTGTGTAATTCCAAAATAAATAACCAGCAATAACGGGGCCCACACCTGAGCCAAGATTGTAGGCTAGGTAGCTTAGCGACATAACAGCATCGCGATTTTGCGGGTTGGAATGGTCGGCAACGAGTGCATTACTTGCTGGTAACGCTACACCGATGAAAAAATATCCTATGCATAGCAGTGCCGGAGCAACGAAGTGATTTTCAGAAAAAAAACCACACGTAATGATAACAACAGCCCCAAGCAGTTCTCCTATGATCATAATATTCTTATGTCCATAGGCATCTGACAATTTTCCCCCTATGAGGCTTCCTAGCATATAAGCGCCGGTGATTATCATCACGATAGTGCCTGCAACTGAAGTCGAGTAATCTTGCTTTTGTGTTAAAAGAAGTACCATAAAAGGGATAATAAAATTCCCCAACCCCAAAATAAATTTGGCGATAGCAATGAAATAAATATCTCTTGGTAAACCTTTGTACATTGAAAACATTTTGTCCAATTTTTTAAGCATAATTACTCTCCATTTCCCCATGGTATTAAAGTACCTAAATTATTATTTAATTAAAGTATTTAACTATTAATTATTTTGGTGGAAATAAATTCTTATCTTACAAAGAAACGAGGGGAATATATCATGGCATATATCTGATGTTATTTTCCAAATTTTCAATTCATTATAAAATATAAGATAGGAATTAAATTGATTTTTCTATTTTATTTTTATTTCCCAATAAAATTCATGTAGGTTATTTTTCAGCACCCAATATATTGATTTAAAATAAAAATAATCTCTATAAGTCAATGAGAATATAATTTTTTGAGTTAAATTAATTAGATAAACTATTTTTATTGTTACTATAATGGATAACCCGATTTTTCGCCTGTTTTTATGAAATCACAGATAACACTTTCTGAGCCTGAACTAATTACATTGCAACAACTTGCTTTGAATCACCCACACTGGGCATCCGTACGCGAAGAACGGGTTGCCAGAGGAGACTACAATGGAGTATGAGCAAAATACTTTATTGGACGGTTATGGCGATCAATTTGCAATTAATTTTTCTTGAACACTTACCTAACCATTAGTTTATATATTGTAAAAATAGATTACCGATGTAATTCAGCCATCGGCATCAACACACAATGGGGCATAAACGTGTTAGACCACACGGCCTGAACGGGTCACGGCGTATTGACAGTTTCTCCCTGACTCTCCAAAAATTCCGTCGTGCTCCTGACATTATTTTTTTGTCCCGGGAAATGAATTACCCATTGACCTGATGATTTCTGTTGATTAGCGTAGTCAGACTTATCCATGATCCGGTCGCTTGTGAGGATCACCTTCGGGCAGCGACAGCAACACTCCCGTAGCCTGTAAGGGAGTACACCACGGTGTGGTACATCTGCGCCCCTTTGGAAGCAGATATCGTCAGTCTGATGACGATGAAGGTCGCTTAATCTCATCCATGATGGCCAACCGGCCAGTCACCCAACGGGGAACACATTTCCCATTGGGTCAGGTGTTCTCCGTTGTTTTTATCAGGAGAATACTATGCAACAACATACCCCACTGGCCACGGTGCACACTGTGTCCCCGGCTGAACGCTCCCCTTTTGCTGAAATTTTTCCGCACACCGGTTCACTGGAACTGATGCTGCTGGAGCACACGTTCATTAAAGCTGCTGCCGGGCTGTGTGACGATGACCGGTGTGACCGATGGCAGTACCGGAAAGTGTCAGACCGCATCGCCTATATCGTGCCGATGCGGCCGGATTCCTCTGGGGTTAATGTGAGTACGACGGACTTTAAAGGTGAAGTCTCCGCCGATGCCTTTGGGCTGATGGTGACCCTGAGCGTATTGGGTTACCTGACTGACCTGATGAAGCTGGACGGATATGCTGAGCGGTTTTGCGCCCTGCGTGAATATGCGCGGCAACATCCTCAGGCTCAATGTATCCGGGCGGCCCTGGGTTTAAAGGGAGAACGTGATGCCGGATAATGAACTGATGCTGCTGGACAGCCTGGCCCTGTCGGTTGTGTTTCCCGATAAAACCCCGCTGGAACGGTTGTTTCTGGGGTTCCTGCTGGCGAATACGGCCTCACAGTTGTGTGGTGAATATCGTCCTGAGCAATGGCGCAGCCGGAACGTGTCTGATTCCCTGACGTATATGATCCCCACCGCGGCAAAAACCTATTCGGTTTATCTGCCGGAGACGACACTGACGGCCACGTTGTCTGCGGATGCGTTTGGTCTGGCTGTTACCGCGATTGTGTTTGCCCGTATCGCCGAGCTGGATGAGCCGAATGCCGATGCATTCCGGTTCTGCGAACTGCGGGAATACGCGCTGCACCACCCGGAAACCGGGCTGCTGCGTGCGGTACTGGCGATGCAGCCCAAAGAGGACATCATCAGCTCGTCATTTATCCATAACAACCCTCATCACCACTGACGTTATCAGTCGATGAGGCTGTTAACTCTCATTTTTAGCGCCTGACCGGGGAGCCGACAACACCTTCCTGTATTGGGCGGGTGTTGTCTTTTTTTAACGTCAAATCAAGGAACAACACCATGAACGCCATTTTTTTGCCCGTGCCGGAGAATACTGCTCAGGTATTACCGGAAGACATTTTTACCGTGCAGGTCACCGGCCTGATGCAGCATCCTCACCGACCGCAATCGCTGCAAGAGGAAATCCTGACCGTGTGTGAAACTGCCTCCATCACCGAAGCGGTACAACGATTGAAAGTCATCCATTTGCTGGGTGACTGGCCGATACCGGAAATCTCATCGGGTCAGTATCGACGCGCCTTTTTTCCCCTGACCGTGATGATATATGACGCCAAAGATAACAGTGTGCTCGGGGGGCGCTTTTATGACGAGATCGTCTGGGCGCAGCCGGTTACACTGACGTCAGAACGTTTGTCACTGGAACGAAAACAACAGCAGTTATGTCAGGCGGCCACCGTTGAGCTGAGCTGGCAGGATCCGCAGGCAGCCCATGTTTTGTGGCAGGAGGCGAATTTATTGTCACTGCATATGATTTCACCCGATTACCACTATCATCACGAAGTGCAGGATATTCTCCGGCATAGCGCAACGGTCAGCGTTTGATGGTGTCACCCTGGAAGCCTGACGTTTAACCGTCTGGCAGGTGATTACCGCCGTGCGGCTGAAACGCTATTCTGATCTGAGCCTGAACGATACCGCGTTGTGTGAAACCGAAATGGTAACCGAATTTATCGCCAGTGGCATCCGGCCGTCTGATGCCATCAATGAACGGTGGATAAATACGATTTAACCTGACTGAACGCGTCGGCAATGATGCCCGATACACCGTATCTGGGCATACATGACGAGCTGACGGTCATTTTTGACAGCAGTTTGGCTGAAATGCTGTTCAGGCAAGCCAAATCGTAACCCTTTTTTCATTACCCATCGGGGGAACTGACTCCCGTAGGGGAACAGTTTCTCCGGTTTTTAAACTTAAAAATCAAAGGAGCTTAATCATGGCAGAATGGGTCACTAATCAACTGGAAGTCACCGGCAAATCCGTTTGTCTCGATGTCATGCAGCAATGGGTCTGTGGGGAGGAATTCCCCCGTTACCGTCAGGCGGTATTGCAGAGCCTGCGCCTGTTTCTGGCCGGCTGTGCGGGGATACTGAAACCCACCAAACCCTTAACTTACACGCCGTATCCGGAACTGGTACGGGGGACGGCAGCGCCGACGGCGCAGAATTTGGCGTTTGAACAGTGGCTGGCGTTGTTGCAGGACAATGTGCTGCTAACCACAGAAAACATGAAGCGGATTGACAGTATCTACCGTCAGTCGGGCTTAAGCCTGCTGCGCTGGGAGACTATACCGGCGTCAGCGCGTGACATGATTGCCCGCCTGCTGACCCGCCAGTACACCGACTGGTTTGGCGTGGTGGGCTGGTCTGACAATCTTGATATCAGTGCATGCTGGGAGAAACTGTCGGTTTATCCGACCTCTGCTCAGCCCTGCGATATGCTGATGATACGACCGACCCGGCTGGCGACGGAGATTAACGGCAACAGTGGCTTACTGAAAGGAATGACCACCACAGCGCAGTGCTACGATGAGCACTATGGGCTGGAATGGCCGTTCGGTCATCATGTCCGCTGGGAAAGGCGCCATGTCAGCAGCTTAACCGTGCGTTTTGACACTCCATGGGTACCGCCTTCGGCGGAACTGATGGGCGGGCTGTCATCAGTGTTTGACTGTGAAATCCGCCACTGGTACAGCGAACCGTCAGGCCAGCTTAAAGGTTACGACTGCTATGACCAGGGCGAGCATGTGGACAGTCATAACGGGCAGGTAGGACACGAAAACCGTCCGGCCCTGTATCTGGTTAACGGCGATAAGCCCGAAACGGCACTGGCATTACCGGCGATGGCCGTCGGGCAGTAACCCGCTGTTTAACGTTGTATCAGCTTATTTTCACTTCAACCGAAAGGGGAAACACATTCTCCTTCCGGGGTGTGTTTTCCTTTTTTTATCAGGAAAACACGCCATGGCTTCTTGTCCGGACTACCAAAAAGACTTTATTTCGTTGTTTAAACAAACCGCCCGTTCCCGTAACCGTTATCGGGTTTTTCAGGATTTTTGCAACTGTGCGATGGCGGCCATTCACAATAAATACTGTTTCAGTGAGGAACTCGAGCAGTTCTATCTGAAAACCATCAACAAATACGAACGGGAAGATATTGACCGGATTGTGGAACTTTTTTCGATGACCGTGCTGGCATTGTCGGAAGCACCCGGTGATTTTCTCGGCAGCGTGTTTATGCAACTGGAGCTGGGCAATAAGGAACTTCAGCAGTTCTTTACGCCCTGGAGTGTGGCCAGAGTCATGGCACAATTGCAATTGCATGAGGTGTCTGACTTGTTGCAGACCCGACCCTTTGTCACCTTCCACGAACCTTGCTGTGGTGCGGCCTGTATGATGCTGGCCGCCGCGGAGGTATTAAGAGAGCAGGGACATGATCCGTTGTCCAGTATGTGGGTGTCTGCGATTGATATTGACCCGCTGGCGGCAGTGATGGCCTATATCCAGCTTTCCCTGACCGGTATTCCGGCAGCGGTCACGATTGGTGATGTGCTGAAGGATCCCGGCAGCCAACGGACACGCTACACACCGGCTCATTATCTGGGCAACTGGTCGCAGCGTTTGCAGGCCTATGAACACGCGGCCTGATTTCTGTTTGCATCTTCTTTGTTTCACTACTGCGCCTTTCGGGGCGCTTTTTTACGTTTAAGGGTAAGTCATACAAACAATTTTCATTTTCGCAAAAAGAGTTTCGCCTTGTTTCAGCGTGGGATTGACCGACACTGGGCTAAATTTGAACCCAAAGAGGAA
>NZ_NKHP01000029.1:28518-33819 GCF_014467235.1 Xenorhabdus indica
TTCCTCTTTGGCTTCAAATTTAGCCCAGTGTCGGTCAATCCCACGCTGAAACAAGGCGAAACTCTTTTTGCGAAAATGAAAATTGTTTGTATGACTTACACTTAAACGTAAAAAGCGCCCCGAAAGGCGCAGTAGTGGAACAAAGAAGATGCAAACAGAAATCAGGCTACTTGTTCATATGCCTGCAAACGCTGCGACCAGTTGCCCAGATAATGGGCCGGTGTGTAGCGTGTTCGTTTGCTGCCACCATCATACAGAGCATCACCGATGGTGACCGCCGCCGGAATACCGGTCAGGGAAAGCTGGATATACGCCATCACCGCCGCCAGCGGGTCGATATCAATCGCAGACACCCACATACTGGACAACGGATCATGTCCCTGCTCCCTTAATACCTCGGCAGCCGCCAACATCATACAGGCCGCACCACAGCATGGTTCGTGGAAAGTAATAAAGGGTTGGGTCTGCAACAAGTCAGACACCTCATTCAACTGTAATTGTGCCATCATTCTGGCGACACTCCAGGGCGTAAAGAACTGCTGAAGTCCCTTATTGCCCAGCTCCAGTTGCATAAACACGCTGCCGAGAAAATCACAGGGGGCTTCTGCCAGGGCCAGCGCGGTATAGGAAAAGAGTTTCACAATCCGGTCAATATCTTCCCGTTCATACTTGTTGATGGTTTTCAGATAGAACTGCTCCAGTTCCTCACTGAAACAGTATTTATTGTGAATGGCCGCCATTGCACAGTTGCAAAAATCCTGAAAAACCCGATACCGGTTACGGTAACGGGCGGTTTGTTTAAACAGTGAAATAAAGTTTTTCTGGTAGTCCGGACAAGAAGCCATGGCGTGTTTTCCTGATAAAAAAAGGAAAACACGCCCCGGAAGGAGAATGTGTTTCCCCTTTCGGTTGAAGTCAAGATAAATTGATGCTGCGTTGAACAAAAAGTTACTGGCCGACGGCCATCGCCGGTAGTGCCAGTGCCGGTTCGGTTTTGTCTCCGTTAACCAGATACAGGGCCGGACGGTTTTCGCGCCCGGCCTGCCCGTTATGACTGTCCACATGCTCGCCCTGGTCATAGCAGTCGTAACCTTTAAGCTGGCCTGACGGTTCGCTGTACCAGTGGCGGATTTCACAGTCAAATACCGAGGACAGCCCGCCCATCAATTCCGCCGAAGGGGGGACCCACGGGGTGTCAAAACGCACGGTTAAGCTGCTGACATGGCGTCGTTCCCAGCGGACATGATGACCGAACGGCCATTCCAGCCCATAGTGCTCATCGTAGCACTGCGCTGTGGTGGTCATTCCTTTCAGTAAGCCACTGTTGCCGTTAATCTCCGTCGCCAGCCGGGTCGGTCGTATCATCAGCATATCGCAGGGCTGCGCCGAGGTCGGGTAAACCGACAGTTTCTCCCAGCATGCACTGATATCAAGATTGTCAGACCACCCCACCACACCAAACCAGTCGGTATACTGACGGGTCAGCAGGTGGGCAATCATGTCACGTGCTGACGCCGGTATAGTCTCCCAGAGCAGCAGGCTTAAGCCTGACTGGCGGTAGATACTGTCAATCCGCTTCATGTTTTCTGTGGTTAACAACACATTGTCCTGCAACAACGCCAGCCACTGTTCAAACGCCAGATTCTGCGCAGTCGGCGCTGCCGTACCCCGCACCAGTTCCGGATACGGTGTGTAAGTGAGGGGTTTGGTGGGTTTCAGTATCCCCGCACAGCCGGCCAGAAACAGGCGCAGGCTCTGTAATACCGCCTGCCGGTAACGGGGGACTTCTTCTCCGCAGACCCATTGCTGCATCACATCGAGACAAACGGATTTTCCCGTAATTTCCAGTTGATTAGTGACCCATTCTGCCATGGTTAAGTTCCTTTGATTTTTAAGTTTAAAAACCGGAGAAACTGTTCCCCCAGGGAAGTCAGTTCCCCCGATGGGTGATTGAAGAAAAGTGTCAGTTGAAATCCCGTCTGAAGATACCGGCAACCTGACTGTCGACAATGACCGTCAGTTCATCATGCACCCCCAGATATGGTGTACCGGGCGTCATTGCCGAGGCGTCCAGTCGGGTTAAATCGTATTTATCCCCCCGTTCATTGATGGCATCAGACGGCCGGATGCCACTGGCGATAAGTTCGGTTACCGTTTCGGTTTCACACAATGCCGTGTCATTCAGGCGCAAACCAAAATGATGTTGCAGCAACATGTCCGCTATCACCTGCCAGACCGTTAAACGTAAAGGTTCCAGGGTGATACCTCTCCTTCACACGCTGACGGTTGTGCCGTGTCGGAGAATATCCCGGACTTCAGGATGGTGCTGATAATCGGGCGACACCACATGCAGCGACAGTAAATTCGCCTCATGCCACAGGACACGGGCCGCCCCGGCATTCTGCCAGCTCAACTCAAACGTGGCCGACTGACACAAGCGCTGTTGTTTCTGCACCAGTGATAAACGCTCTGATGTCACGGTGACCGGCTGTGCCCAGACAATCTCGTCATCAAAGCGACCACCGAGTACCTTGTTATCTTTGGCGTCATAAATCATCACCGTCAGTGGAAAAAAAGCCCGCCGGCATTGAGCTGAGGGCATTTCCGGTACCGGCCAGTCACCCAAAAGATGGATCACTTTCAACCGCTGTACCGCTTCGGTGACCGAGTCGGTCTCACACACGGTCAGCGTTTCCTCCCACAGCGATTGGGGTCGTTGGGGATGTTGTATCAGGCCGGTGACCTGGACGGTAAAAATGGCTTCCTGCGAGGCCGGTGTCGTGCTCTCCGGCGCAGGTAAAAAAATCGGGTTCATGGTGTGGCTCTCCTTGATTTGAGGTCAATAAAAGACAACACCCGCCCAATACGGGAAGGTGTTGTCGGCTCCCCGGTCAGGCGCTAAAGAAAAGGATTAACAACCTCATGGGTTGATAACGTCAATGGTGATTATTATTGTTATGGATAAGTGACGAGCTGATGATGTCCTCTTTGGGCTGCATCGCCAGTACCGCACGCAGCAGCCCGGTTTCCGGGTGGTGCAGCGCGTATTCGCGCAGTTCGCAGAACCGGAACGCATCGGCATTCGGTTCATCCAACTCAGCGATACGGGCAAACACAATCGCGGTGACAGCCAGACCAAACGCATCCGCAGACAGCGTGGCCGTTAATTTCGTCTCCGGCAGATAAACCGAATAGGTTTTTGCCGCGGTGGGGATCATATACGTGAGGGAATCAGACACGTTCCGGCTGCGCCACTGCTCAGGACGATATTCACCACACAACTGTGAGGCGGTATTCGCCAGCAGGAATCCCAGAAACAACCGTTCCAGTGGCGTTTTGTCGGGAAACACGACCGACAGGGCCAGGCTGTCCAGCAGCATCAGTTCATTATCTGGCATCACGCTCTCCCTTTAAGCCCAGAGCCGCCTGAATACATTGAGCCTGAGGATGTTGCCGCGCATATTCACGCAGGGTGCAAAGCCGCTCAGCATATCCGTCCAGCTTCATCAGGTCAGTCAGATAACCCAATACGCTCAGGGTCACCATCAGCCCAAAGGCATCGGCGGAGACTTCACCTTTAAAGTCCGTCGTACTCACATTGACCACCGCAGGATTCAACCCGGCCGGCACGATATAGGCGATGGGGTCTGACACTTTCCGGCACTGCCATCGGTCACACCGGTCATCGTCACACAGCCCGGCAGCGGCTTTAATGAACGTGTGCTCCAGCAACATCAGTTCCAGTGAACCGGTGTGCGGAAAAATTTCAGCAAAAGGGGACAGTTCAGCCGGAGACACAGTGTGCACCGTGGCCGGGGTAGTATGTTGTTGCATAGTATTCTCCTGATAAAAACAACGGAGAACACCTGACCCAATGGGAAATGTGTTCCCCGTTGGGTGACTGGCCGGTTGACCATCATGGATGAGATTAAGAGACCTTCATCGTCATCAGACTGACGATATCTGCTTCCAAAGGGGCGCAGATGTACCACACCGTAGTGTACTCCCTTGCAGGCTACAGGAGTGTTGCTGTCGCTGCCCGAAGGTGATCCTCACAAGCGACCGGATCATGGATAAGTCTGACTACGCTAATCAGCAGAAATCATCCGGTCAATGGGTAATTCATTTCCCGGGACAAAAAATAATGTCAGGAGCACGGCGGAATTTTTGGGGCGTCAGGGAGAGGGTCATGACTCCAATAGTTAGATTGACATATGCTCTATGGCTTTCAAAAGATAGAAAACTGCGAATGAATTAGTGAATTACGAACTAATGTTCCTCTTCAAAAAAATACGTATCTAACTATTGGCAGCACGACCTGTTCAGGGGTATAACCTTTTTCAACCAACCTAATGATATCGTGAGAATAGTCATTAATCAGCTGACCAAATTTTGCCATTTCATCAGGATATTGATTCAGTACATCATAATAAGTTTGGTACTCGGCATAACCTTGATAAGATTTCTGAGCTTCAATGGCTAATTTTTGCTCACGCAAACAATTCGCGCTTAAACTTCCCTGACAAGCACTCATCAATCGTTCATCACGCGATTGGCTTTCTTTCTTAAGTGTCGTTAATTCCTTATGTTCACTCTCCGTGAGAGTGCCCTCAGCCTGTTTCTTGCTTAATTGCTCCTCTTTCACCTTCTCAGAAAGATGAAGATAGTTATTCTCGACCGCATTCTCGCCGTCTGCGCCCCATCAATCCCACCTGCCGTGGAGTTTGTGGCCAGTCCTGCTGCGATCCCACCGGCTAAGGTAGACAGGTTACTGATTTTTTCCTTCTCATCCGGGGTGAGTTCACTGAATGTCTTGCCCGGGTACCCCACTGACCGACAACGTCTGACCCGCCCGGATGTCTCCCCCGGTATTGGCCAGAGCCAGTCTATCACCCCGGGCGCTCAGGTGCTGATGGGCCTGTAATTGCCCCCCGGTGTTATCCAGAGAATGCGTCAGTGCCAGTGTCGCATTACGCAGCGCCGTGAGTTGCCCCTGACGGTTGTTCAGCCAACCTGTTGAACCGCTTCCAGCTTAAATTCAGCGGAATAGTGGCGTTTGGTGAGTTTCACTTTCATTGTCACACCTCATTGTCATGTGATTAACATTAGCAGGCTTTTGAGGTGTCCGGAATTATCATGCCACTACAACAGCCCGATGGAACGTTTTTTCCGGAGCTTAAAAAGTGAATGGGTCCCTTTGGCCTGTCTCTTGATCACATCTATAGCTCAAGAGACTGTGCAAGCAAGTAACCTTCAAGGATGGTTTGTAATATGAACCATCCTTCCCATAGCCTTTCCCAT
>NZ_NKHP01000003.1:0-142916 GCF_014467235.1 Xenorhabdus indica
CGATACCATCGGCACAACACAATCAGCGAATTTCGGAGTTATCACGTTCACCTATGGGTTTCGGCTCGAATGTTTCGCTGTCTACGCTTCATCTCCTTTGTTACCGCCGGAGATGCAAGACTCGCTACGTAGTGATCTGGCTAATCTTCTACGACGGGACTTTCACCCGCAAGAAACAGTGCAGCTTTTCCCAGCGCACCATCGACATCACAGAAAATTTCAACTAACTTGTCCATAGCCTGTTCCCCTCGGAGCTGTTTTTGGTATGCACCAGAACTTTGCTCCTGGAACAGGCTTCTCGTCAATTTCTTATCCAGAATTCGGGTTATATTAATACAAAAAACGTAGAATTAAGATGAAAATCGATTATTTTGCTCTTAATTGTTTTAAATGCTAAACAAGATAGCGAATTATTAAACAAAAGTCTTTAAGTATTTTAGAGATCTTAACGTATTATAAGAGGAATAAATTTTCGACCTGAACCTGTGATCGATTGATTAAGAGCCAACAGTTCTACTGACTAATTTAACGGTTCACCTAGGAAATGTGTGGAATGAGAATTTTAGATGGTGGGTCGTGCAGGATTCGAACCTGCGACCAATTGATTAAAAGTCAACTGCTCTACCGACTGAGCTAACGACCCATCTGGGAAATGATTGATTGAAAATTGAGATGGTGGGTCGTGCAGGATTCGAACCTGCGACCAATTGATTAAAAGTCAACTGCTCTACCGACTGAGCTAACGACCCATCTAAATCTTGTCTGGCATTGCTTTCTTAATTGCTTACCAACGGCGGCATATAATACTGATTTCCTTGTTGGGCGCAATATTTATTTTATAAAACCCCGTTCAAGCGCCTATTAATCAACCAATCATCCCCAAAAAGACCGATAAATAACCTCTTGGGGATAATTATTACATTCCTGCAATCTTTTTTTCGGCCATTTTAGCCGCACTAGTGCCGGGGTATTGCTTAACCACCTGTTGATAAACTGCCTTCGCCTTATCCTTTTGCCCTTTTTCCTGCATAATCAAACCAACTTTATACAGAGAATCGCTGCTTTTTTGTGATTTAGGATAATTTTTCACTACAGTCGCGAAATAATAAGCCGCATCATCTTTCTTACCTTTGTTGTAATTCAACTGACCTAACCAATAGTTGACATTCGGTAAATATTTCGACTTGGGATAAGCTTTAGCAAAATTCTGGAATGCTACGATAGCTTTATCGTATTCCTTAGTGTTGATAGCTAAAGCAACAGCGGCATCATAATCTCCCTTTTCACTTCCTGTGCTGGTGGCAGTTGCGGGCTGATTATCAGCCCCCTTTTCCGCTGGGGTCGCTGTATTATCATTTTCTGCACCTGAAGGGTTAGTGATTTTATCCAACTGCTGATAAATATCTTTCTGGCGCTCAATGATCTGATTCAATTGATATTGATTTTCCTGAATCTGGCCACGGAGTGTATCAATATCACGCTGAGAATCAGCAAGCTGTTGCTGGAGTTGAGTTAATAACTGACTATGAGCGTCGGAAATACGCTCTAATTGGGAAAGGCGCTCATCTGTGGAGCCTGAGCCGACATTACTGATTGGCGCTCGGGCAGTAGCGGCCCACGGAGCCGCTACGCCAACCAATAACGACAGACCCAATACAAAACGTCTGAAGTTACTGTTCATGCCTTACTCTTAGTATACGATTACAGCGCGACGGTTTTTAGCGTATGCTGCTTCGTCATGACCAAGTACAGCGGGTTTTTCTTTACCATAAGAAACGATAGCAAGCTGGTCAGCTGAAACACCCTTGCCTTGCAGATACATTTTAACTGCATTTGCACGACGCTCACCCAGAGCGATATTGTACTCAGGAGTACCGCGCTCATCTGCATGACCTTCAATAGTTACTTTAACAGATGGATTGCTACGCAGGAATGCAGCATGCGCATCCAGCATCTGAGCAAATTCGCTGTTAATGTCGTATTTATCGAAACCGAAGTATACGATATTGTTGTTTTGCAGCTCTTGCATCTGCTGACGTGCTAATTCTTCAGCAGACAGACCTGCTTTAGAAGAATTATCAACAGTGCTTACACCAGACTGATCATTGTTGCCATTTTTATTAGTGGTACACGCTGCTACGGCCATGATTGGTAAAGCTAACATCAGCCCTTTTAGCACTTTGTTCAGTTGCATCTCTTTGATCCTTTTATAGTTTGCCATACATACTTATTATGCATCACAGATACGGCGACCAGGCAGGAAATTTAACCTGTCCATCGGTAGCCGGAAGACGCGCTTTGAAACGCCCGTCAGTCGAAACTAGCTGCAATACAGTCCCCAACCCTTGGGTGGAGCTATAAATAACCATAGTGCCGTTAGGTGCGATACTCGGCGTTTCATCTAGAAACGTATCTGTCAAAACCTGGACAGATCCCGTTACCAGATCCTGTTTGGCGATGTGCTGACTGCCACTCGCTGTGCTAACCATAACGATAAAAGTACCATCTGGACTCACATCAGCGTCTTGGTTTTGTGAACCTTCCCAAGTCAGTCGTTGTGGAGCACCGCCATTAATATCGATTTTATACAATTGTGGACGACCACCCTGATCAGAGGTATAGACCAGTGTCTGGCTATCCGGCATCCAGCTTGGCTCGGTATTATTACTGCGGCCATCTGTTATTTGGCGAATTTGCCCTGAGGCCAAATCCATCACATATAAGTTCAGACTACCTGTTTTAGATAGAGCAAAAGCGAGCTTAGTTCCATCAGGGGAAAATGCCGGCGCTCCATTGTGACGAGGGAATGAAGCTACATGACGAATCGTTCCTGTTGCCAATGTTTGGATCACCAGAGAAGAACGACCGCCTTCAAATGTCACATATGCCAGTTGAGAATTGTCTGGTGACCATGCTGGTGACATTAAAGGTTCTGCTGAACTACGTACCGGAGTTTCATTATAACCGTCATAATCAGCAACACGCAGTTCATACGAATACTTATTCGCCGCAGCCTTCTTAACCACATAAGCGATACGCGTGGTGAATGCGCCTTTAATGCCGGTCAGCTTTTCAAATACTTCATTGCTGGCTGTATGCGCAGCATAGCGTAGCCATTTTTTCTCAACTGAAAATTGATTCTGCGCTAATACTGAACCCGGTGTTCCAGCTACATCAACCAACTGATAGGAAACCAAAAATTTACCATCAGCAGCAGGCTGAATTTGCCCTACGACTACAGAATCTATTCCAAGAGCAGACCATACCGCAGGTGTTACTTCAGAGGCTGTAGCAGGCTGTTGTGGCATGCGATCCGGAGTAATGGGATTGAATTTCCCACTGTTCCTCAAATCGGCAGCAACAATTGAACCAACTTCTTCTGGCGGATTAGCTGCACCAGTCCATTTAAATGGAACAACACCAATAGGACGGGCAGAATCAACACCTTCTGTAATTTCAATGCGAACTTCTGCATGAGCAAACGTTGCCCATAGCATCAGAAAACCCAATAATGCTTTAAACGTCAGTTTAAAAGTTTGCTTCATCATCTCTCCCTTATCGCGATCGATATGCCCGCAATAATCCGCCGGATTCTAACAAACGCCAACAAACAAAACCAGATACCTAAATAAAATCTAATAATTTTATTTACACAAGTAAATTATCCGAAATTTCACCTAATAAATAACACGTTCCCACCAAATATTTACCCTACTGTGGTTTAAAGTCTAGTGAAAAACTCTTGAAATGTTCATAAACCTCTTTACTTGGTGGACGTGGCATTTTGGTTTGATTCGCTGCGGCAATTGCTGCCCTACATAATGCGGGGTCGCCTCCATTAGCCTGAACACTAATCAACATACCATCTGATGCCAGTTTTATGCTCAAGTCACAGGTGCGCCCTAAGTATAAACTCGGGTCACGGAAATGATTCTGGATAGCAGCCCGAATTTGCCCTTTATAATTATTAATATCCGATTCAGAAAAACCGCTTTTCTTACTACCACCTTTACCCACAGCGGATGCTCCACCTTGCTGTTTAGGTGCATTAGAAGTTAATCCCCCAAGCAGATCATCAACTGCCTGCGCCTCTTTTTGGGCTTCAGCCTTAGCTCTGACTTTTGCTTTAGCTGCGGCTTCAGCTTTAACCCTTGCTTCCGCTTCTGCTTTTGCCTTCGCTTCAGCTTCTGCTTTTCGTTTCGCAGTTTCTTCTGCTTCTTTCTTAGCTTGGGCTTCTGCTTTTCTCTGAGCTTCTGCCTGCTCTTTCAGAATTCTTTCTTGCTCCGCTTTCGCTTTAGCAGCGGCCTCTTCGGCAATCTTTTGCTCTTCACGGGCCTTAGCTGCCGCAGCATCAGCCAGCTTTTTCTGTTCTTCCGCGGCTTGTTGTGCTTTTATCCGCTCTTCTTCTGCGGCTTTCAGCCGTTCCTGCTCTTCTGCCTGTTTAGCACGCAATTCGGCTGCCTGTTGTTCAGCTTTTTTCTTCCGTTGCTGCTCAGCCAGCTTTGCATTAGCTTGCTGTTGCTGCTGCTGATTATATTGCTGAACTACCGCATTCGGATCGACCATAACGGCATCAATCACCGTACCACTATTTCCACCGCCTCCCATTTCCGTTTTTTGCTTCAAAGATCCCCAAATCAAAAATCCGAACAGGATAATGTGCAAAATAATTGAAATGATAACGGCACGATTTAGCCCGCTGTTTTGCTTGTTTGTCTTTCCCACGCTCGACATCCAGAAACTTTAAGTAAAAGCCGCCATCAGGCACCAATAGGCTGAGTCATTAAACCAACCGATTTCACACCCGCTTGACGAAGCATATTAAGTGCCTTGATGATTTCATCATAAGGAACTTCCTTTGAACCCCCAATCAAGAAAATTGTTTTTGGGTTAGCTTTCATCAAGGTTTGAGCTTCAGCAATAATTTGCTGTTCAGGTAGTAATTCTAAACGCTCCTGATTAACAACCATGTTGTAGCGCCCTACCCCGGAAACTTCTACAATAACCGGTGGATTATCAGAACTGGAGACGGTTTTGGAATCTACCGAATCAGGTAAATCAACTTCTACACTTTGTGTGATAATCGGGGCAGTTGCCATAAAAATCAGCAGCAAAACCAGCAACACGTCCAGCAAGGGGACGATATTGATCTCGGATTTTAGCTCACGTCTGCGACTACGAGTGCGCGCCATTCGCTTTTTCCCCTTACGATGAATTACGACTTATTGGAATTAGAAACAAAAGCCTGCCGATGCAAAATCGCCAGAAATTCTTCCATAAAATTGTCGTAACTTTGTTCCAGTTTATTGACACGCTGGTTCAGACGGTTATAAGCCATCACCGCCGGAATCGCAGCAAACAAACCAATTGCTGTTGCAATCAACGCTTCCGCAATACCAGGAGCGACCATTTGCAATGTTGCCTGTTTTACTGCTCCCAGAGCAATAAAAGCATGCATGATCCCCCAGACTGTGCCAAACAGGCCGATATAGGGACTAATAGAACCGACAGTACCCAGAAATGGGATATGATTTTCCAATGTTTCTAATTCACGATTCATTGAAATTCGCATAGCGCGAGAAGCTCCCGTAATGACAGCCTCTGGTGCATGGTTATTTGCCTGATGTAAGCGAGCGAATTCTTTAAAACCAGAATAGAAAATCTGTTCAGTGCCACTTAAAGAATCTCGGCGTGACTGGCTTTCTTTATAAAGACGGGATAATTCAACCCCAGACCAAAATTTATCTTCAAATGCTTCTGTTTCCCGAGTAGCAGCATTCAGAACTCTTGTTCTTTGAATAATAATTGCCCAAGAAACTACAGAGAAGCCAATCAGGATTAACATGATCAGCTGCACTAAAAAGCCTGCCTTCAGAAATAAATCCAGGATGTTCATGTCAGTCACTGCTTAAACTCCGCGACAATAGACTTTGGAAGCGCAATAGGCTTCATTTGAGATGAATTTACGCAGACGATCAGGCATTCTGCGTTACTGATAACTACATCATTACAATCAATAATTCGTTGAATAAATGTCAGTGAAGCACCACGGATGTTCGTGATCTCGCTTTCCACAACTAACTGGTCATCCAGCCTCGCTGGTTTCCGGTAGTCAACGGTCATACGGCTGACAGCAAAACCAACTTGTTCATCCAACATATACTTTTGGTGGAAGCCCTTATCACGCAGCATCTCTGTACGTGCTCTTTCATAAAAAGCCAAATATTGAGCGTGATAGACTATACCACTAGCATCTGTGTCTTCGTAGTAAACACGGATAGGCCAACGGAACAACATATTACTCACATATAATCCTAATTAGGCGAATTAACGCTGTCACTATACTCAAGACAATAGCGCTTTGGAATGACTTGTTATTAAAGAAATCAAAAAAATTTATAGGCCAGCGTCCTATAAAATCATAAATAGTTTACTTAAAGAAATGATATAAGCCAAAAATCAGAATCAAAAATGCAGGTAATGGATGAAAAAAAAGACGCCAGATAAAATGCTTAGGGTTAAATCCAATACCAAAAATCACCCCGGAACATACCGCCCAGATCAGTAAAATACCTTGCCATACAGCTAATAAACTTGTGCCCGCAGCAAAACGTGTTGGATCCCACAATACACATCCAGCAAGTGCCAGAGCCATAATAAGGATAAGGGCCCTTAGCAGGCCCTTACTCATCAGTTGGTAAAATTTGTCAACCAACATTATCTTTTGTCACTCTCAGTTACTTCTTCTGATTCACTATGCTCAAGTGCCAAAGCTGCAATAACAGCAAAACTACAAGCTAAGAGCGTTCCCAGAATCCAAGCAAAATACCACATGTTCTATGCTCCTCTAGTACAGTGAGTGTTTGTTGTTTTCAATGTAGCTCTTATCCAAACGCCCAAAGGTTTTGTAGTAACACCAAATGGTGTATGACAGAATAATAGGAACGAAGATAAGCGCAACAACGAACATAATTTGCAACGTCCACTGACTGGATGTTGCATCCCACATAGTCAAACTGACATTCGGATTAAGGCTTGATGGCATCACAAACGGGAACATGGATATTCCTGCGGTCAGAATAATGCAAGCAACTGTCAGTGATGAAAATAGAAACGCCCAGGCCCCTTTATCCAATCGAGTTGCCAGCATAGTCAACAAAGGAAGAATGACACCCAATACAGGTATTGCCCACAATATAGGCTGATTATTGAAATTGATCAGCCACGCCCCAACCTGTTGAGTAACTTGTTTATGTAATGGATTAGATACTCCATTCACATCCAGGCCACCGGTCACAACATAACCATCAATGCCATAAATCAGCCACACTCCCGCTAGTAAGAAAGCTACCGCAGTTATCAATGCACAAATGTGTGTCGCAGTACGGGAACGCAAATGCAACTCACCCGTAGTACGCATTTGCAGGTAAGTTGCCCCTTGTGTCGTAATCATCATCAAGCTGATGATACCTGCCAGCAGCCCATAAGGGTTCAGCAACCCAAAGAATGATCCTTCATAGGAAACCCTCTGATCTACATCTATCATCAGTGGTACGCCTTGCAGCAGATTACCGAATGCAACTCCAATGACCAATGGAGGTACAAAACTGCCAACAAACAACCCCCAGTCCCACATGTTACGCCATTTTCTGTTTTCCAGTTTTGAACGATAGTCAAACCCTACGGGCCGGAAGAACAAGGCAGCCAACACCAAAATCATCGCTACATAGAAACCGGAGAAAGCGGCAGCATATACTGCTGGCCAGGCAGCAAACAGTGCACCACCCGCTGTGATTAACCATACCTGGTTACCGTCCCAGTGAGGTGCAATTGAGTTAATCATGACACGGCGTTCAGTGTCATTTTTGCCGATAATCCGCAGCAGGACACCAACACCCATGTCAAAACCATCGGTCACTGCAAACCCGATTAGCAATACACCAATCAGCAGCCACCATATAAATCGTAACACGTCATAATCAAGCATAAGTGGACTCCTGCTTACTCAATATTATTCGCTGAAGAATTATTGGTTGAAGAAATGAATTTCTGTTCAAAATGGTAACGCCCGGTCTTGAGACTACTTGGACCAAGGCGAGCAAATTTGAACATCAGAAACATTTCGGCGATCAGGAACAAGGTATACAGACCACAAATCAGTGCCATTGAGAAAATGAGATCACCAGCACTGCGTGTCGAAGCTGCCACTGCGGTTGGCAATACCTCACCAATAGCCCAAGGCTGACGGCCATACTCTGCAACAAACCAACCCGCTTCAACCGCAATCCACGGTAAGGGAATACTAAATAACGCCGCACGTAACAACCACTTTTGTTGACCAATGCGATTACGGATAACACTGAAGAATGCCAAGCCGATAACCAGTAACATGATGAAGCCACAAGCAACCATGATACGAAATGCAAAATAAAGCGGTGCCACACGTGGAATAGAATCTTTCGCAGCGGCTTTAATTTGCTCTTCTGTCGCGTTTGCCACCTCTGGAGTGTAACGTTTTACGAGCATGCCGTAACCAAGGTCTTTTTTGTTTTCATTGAATGCCTTACGTACTGTCGGATCAGTGTTACCTGCACGCAGCTCTTCCAGCAATTCATATGCCTTAAGGCCGTTACGGATACGTTGTTCATGCTGACTAATCAAGTCACGCAAGCCAACAACCGGAGTATCAGTAGAACGTGTAGCGATAAGACCTAATATATAAGGAATTTGAATGGAATATTTGTTTTCCATCTTATCCTGATCAGGAATACCAATCAGCGTGAATGCAGCCGGAGGAGTTTGAGTATCCCACTCTGCTTCAATGGCAGCCAGTTTAGTTTTCTGCACATCCCCCATTTCATATCCAGATTCATCCCCCAGTACAATGACGGACAGGACTGCTGCAATACCGAAACTTGATGCAATGGCAAATGAACGTTTAGCAAATGGAATATCCCGCCCTTTAAGCAAGTAATAAGCGCTGATCCCCAAGACGAAAATCGCACCTGTCACATAACCAGCAGCTACAGTATGAACAAATTTCACTTGAGCAACAGGATTCAGAACCAGATCGCTAAAGCTCACCATCTCCATGCGCATGGTTTCAAAATTGAAATCAGAGGCAATCGGGTTTTGCATCCAGCCATTCGCAATTAGAATCCATAAAGCAGAGAAGTTAGAACCTAATGCAACCAACCAAGTTACAACCAGATGCTGTTTCTTGCTCAGGCGATCCCAACCGAAAAAGAACAAACCAACAAATGTGGATTCAAGGAAGAAAGCCATTAAACCTTCAATGGCCAGTGGTGCACCAAAAATATCACCAACGTAATGTGAGAAATATGACCAGTTTGTTCCGAACTGGAACTCCATAGTCAAACCTGTTGCAACCCCCAAGGCAAAGTTAATACCAAATAACTTTCCCCAGAATTTTGTCATATCTTTGTAGATTTGTTTACCAGACAGAACATATACCGTTTCCATAATCGCAAGCAAAAACGCCATACCGAGTGTTAATGGTACGAATAAGAAATGGTACATAGCAGTTAAGGCAAACTGTAATCGTGACAGTTCGACAATATCAAACATTTTGACTCCTTGCTCCTAGCAGGAAGACACCGACTTGCGGCAACCCGACTTTCGTAAAATGAAAGTCTCGTAACTACCAGCAATAAATGCCTCAAACACAACAATAAATTATTAATTAAATCAAAATTCAGTAGATACCCCAATAATATTACGCCTATATTCGCACACAATAAATAGCTTTTACATGACTAAAGTTGGAATTCTCAATATAGGCCAATATTGCCGCTAATTTATGAGGTAATACCATTTATTTTAGAACAATTAAATCAAGTTTAGCTAACACATTCCACAGTAATAAATTGATTTTAGTCAATTTTTTTGTTCCTTGTTAATCATTACAGCTATTATTTCATTACGGTTGATTTAGTGTTAATAATTTGTTTCTCACAATGCCGATTAATTTATTTTTTGCTGTAAAAAGCATTATAAAATTAACTTTTCATTTTCATTATGAGAAAAATATATTTTTTTAACATTTATAATTAAATTAATCGATTAAATAGAATTTTCTAAAATAAGTTCAATTAAATTTGAAAATATCTCTCCATATAAAAAGACTAACTTACTGTTTATCTTATAAATGAAAATAAAAAGGCTGCTTTAAAGCAGCAGCCTTTTTCTATAAAAATGGCTTATTTTGTGACTATTTACTGGTCAATAAACCCTTAACTGCATCGCCTATGTCAGCAAGGCTGCGGACAGTCTTCACTCCCGCAGATTCCAATGCTGCGAATTTTTCATCCGCCGTACCTTTACCACCTGCAATAATCGCTCCTGCATGTCCCATTCGCTTGCCTTTAGGTGCTGTTACACCCGCGATGTAAGCTACAACTGGTTTAGTAACATGCTCTTTGATATACGCAGCAGCTTCTTCTTCTGCTGTACCACCAATTTCACCAATCATGACGATAGCTTCAGTCTGTGGATCTTCCTGGAACAGTTTCAGAATATCAATAAAGTTTGAACCTGGGATTGGGTCACCGCCGATACCAACACAAGTGGATTGGCCTAATCCTGCGTCAGTTGTTTGCTTCACGGCCTCATAAGTCAAAGTCCCTGAACGGGACACAATACCTACTTTACCTGCCTTATGAATATGACCAGGCATGATACCGATCTTACATTCATCCGGAGTAATAACACCCGGACAGTTAGGGCCGATCATACGAACACCAGCCTGATCCAGTTTTACCTTAACTGTCAGCATATCCAGCGTTGGGATACCTTCAGTAATGGTAATGATCAGTTTAATACCTGCATCAATAGCCTCCAGAATAGAGTCTTTACAGAATGGTGCTGGTACGTAAATCACAGAAGCTGTCGCACCTGTTGCTTCAACTGCTTCGCGGACGGTATTAAAGACGGGCAGACCAAGATGTTGCGTACCACCTTTACCTGGCGTTACGCCGCCAACCATTTGAGTACCGTAAGCGATCGCCTGTTCTGAATGGAAAGTACCCTGACTGCCAGTGAAACCCTGACAAATCACTTTGGTGTTTTTATCAATTAAAATAGACATTATTTGTTCCCCGCTGCTGCGACTACCTGTTTAGCTGCGTCTGTCAAACTGGTTGCTGCAATGATATTCAATCCACTATCAGCCAGTTTCTTCGCACCCAGTTCAGCATTATTCCCTTCCAAACGAACGACTACAGGTACGTGAACACCTACTTCTTCCACCGCACCAATAATACCGTCAGCAATCAGGTCACAACGGACGATCCCACCAAAGATATTTACCAAGACAGCTTTCACATTTTCATCCGACAGGATAATTTTGAAGGCTTCAGTAACACGCTCTTTTGTCGCACCACCGCCTACATCAAGGAAGTTAGCCGGAGCACCACCGTGCAGCTTGACAATGTCCATCGTTCCCATCGCCAAACCAGCACCATTTACCATACAACCAATGTTGCCATCCAACGCAACATAATTTAGTTCCCATTGTGCAGCCTGAGCTTCACGTGGATCTTCCTGCGAAGGGTCGTGCATTTCACGCAGTTCAGCCTGACGGAACATAGCATTACCGTCCGCACCCAACTTCCCATCCAGACAGACAAGATCACCTTGAGTTGTAATAACCAACGGGTTAATTTCGACCAGAGCCAGGTCACGTTCAAGGAAAAGGTTTGCCAATCCCAGGAAAATTTTAGTGAATTGGTTGACTTGTTTACCAGTCAGACCCAGCTTGAACGCCAGTTCACGGCCTTGGTAGGGCATAGGGCCAGCCAGTGGATCGATGATTGCTTTATGAATCAGTTCGGGCGTTTCTTCCGCCACTTTTTCTATTTCGACACCACCTTCGGTAGAGGCCATGAACACTACACGACGTGTACCACGGTCAACAACGGCACCGAGATACAGCTCCATAGCAATATCGGTAGCCCCTTCTACCAGGATCTGATGGACAGGTTGCCCCTGTACATCTGTCTGGTAAGTTACCAGTCGTTTACCCAGCCACTGTTCAGCAAAAGCACGGATATCCTCCTTGCTATTGACGACTTTCACGCCCCCGGCTTTACCGCGACCGCCTGCATGAACCTGACATTTAACGACCCAAGGGCCTGCACCAATCTTGGATGCTGCTTCTTCTGCTTCGCGCGGTGTCGTGCAGGCATAACCAGCAGGTGCTGGTAAGCCATACCGTGCAAAAAGTTGTTTTGCCTGATACTCGTGTAAATTCATGATGTTCTATCCATAATTTAATCTAAGAAAGGTAAATTACCTTCTATTTTGTTGCTCTGGATATGACCAGCCCGAAGGCTGGCCGCATAATTTGTTACATCAGCACTTTTTACATCAACATCGTTTTATTTCAGACTGGACAGAATTTAACACCCTCCGCCCTGATGGTGATGCTATACATCCAGCAACAAACGTGTTGGATCTTCCAGCATTTCTTTGATAGTCACCAGGAAGCCCACAGACTCACGCCCGTCAATCAGACGATGGTCATAAGACAGAGCCAGATACATCATTGGAAGGATCTCAACTTGACCATTTACTGCCATTGGGCGATCTTTAATAGCGTGCATACCAAGAATCGCACTTTGTGGTGGGTTAATGATCGGAGTAGACATCAAGGAGCCAAAAACACCACCATTGGTAATGGTGAAATTACCACCAGTGAGTTCTTCAACGGTCAATTTGCCGTCACGGCCTTTAATAGCCAACTCTTTGATATTTTTCTCAATATCAGCCATGCCCAATGCATCTGCATCACGCAGTACTGGCGTCACCAGACCACGAGGTGTAGATACTGCGATGCTAATATCAAAATAGTTGTGGTAAACCACATCAGTGCCATCAATAGAAGCATTAACTTCTGGATAACGTTTCAGCGCTTCGACAACAGCTTTCACATAGAAAGACATGAAACCCAGACGAACACCATGACGTTTTTCAAACTCATCACCGTATTGTTTACGCAATTCCTGAATTGGCTTCATATTGACTTCGTTAAAAGTCGTCAGCATTGCAGTGTTGTTTTTCGCTTCGAGCAGGCGTTCTGCAATACGCTTACGTAAACGCGTCATTGGGACACGTTTTTCACTGCGGTGTGGCAACTGAGATGGTTGAGCCGCTGGAGCAGATTCAGCGGATTTAGTACTCTCTTTTTTGTTCGCAGCAATATATTTTTCTACGTCTTCACGCACAATACGGCCACCTACACCACTGCCTCTAATCGCAGCAGGATTTAAATCATGCTCAGCAATCAAACGACGAACTGCCGGACTCAATGCATCATTGCTTTCTTCTTCCAAAGACGCTGTCTGGCGTTGGGCTGGTGTTGCTTCTGTTTGTTCTTTCACTACAGCCGGCATACCCGTACTGTCACTCAGGCTAATACGGCCAATCAATTGCTTAGACAGTACAGTGGCACCTTCTTCTTCCAGAATAGATTCCAGAACACCCGCTTCACTTGCTGGTACTTCTAAAATCACTTTGTCTGTTTCGATTTCAACCAGAATGTCATCACGCTCTACGGTATCACCTGGTTTTTTATGCCATGTCGCAACAGTGGCATCCGCAACAGATTCAGGAAGGTCTGGAACCAGAATTTCTACGCTACTCATTTTCTATCCTTATTTATTCAACGTTCAGTGCGTCATTAACCAGAGCTTGCTGTTGCTGCTGGTGAACAGACGTATAGCCCACAGCCGGGGAAGCAGAAGCCGGACGCCCTGCATAACGTAAAGAAGCCCCAAATGGGATCGCTTCACGGAAATTATGTTGACTGCAATACCAAGCCCCTTGGTTCAATGGCTCTTCCTGACACCAGACAAAATCATGCACATGAGCATACTGCTCAAGTAAAGTCTGCATGTCCTGACGCGGGAATGGATACAGTTGTTCAATACGCACAATGGCGACGTCGGTCTGCTCGTTCTTACGACGTTGTTCCAGCAGATCGTAATAAACTTTACCGGAGCAAAGTACAACACGTTTCACACCTTTTGGCTCCAACGCATCAACTTCACCAATGACTGTCTCAAATTTACCGTTAGCCAATTCATCCAGGCTGGATACTGCCAATGGATGACGCAGCAACGACTTAGGTGACATGACTATCAGAGGACGACGCATACCACGCAGTGCCTGACGACGCAGCATGTGATAAACTTGAGCCGGAGTTGATGGCACACAAACCTGCATGTTCTGTTCTGCACACAATTGCAGGTAACGTTCCAGACGTGCTGATGAGTGCTCAGGACCTTGTCCTTCGTAGCCATGCGGCAACAGCATGACCAGACCACACATACGACCCCATTTTTGTTCACCAGAACTGATGAACTGGTCAATCACAACCTGTGCTACGTTAGCAAAATCACCAAACTGGGCTTCCCAGATAGTCAATGCACGAGGCTCTGTCGTTGCATAACCATATTCAAATGCCAGTACAGCTTCTTCTGACAGGACAGAATCCCATACGTTAAATCCCCCCTGACTGTTGTGAACATTTGCCAGAGGGACATAAACAGAAGCATTAGCCTGATTATGGATAACCGCATGGCGGTGGAAGAATGTACCACGGCCAGCATCTTCACCAGACAGACGAACTGGAATACCTTCATCAACCAAGGTTGCATAAGCCAGCGTTTCCGCTCCCCCCCAGTCAAACAGCTTGTTGCCGTTGGCCATTTCTGCACGGTCAGCATAGATTTTCGCAACACGAGAGTGCATTTCCACTTCGGTAGGAATGGTACTAATGCGTTTGCCAAGATCTTGCAGACGCTTCATATCCATTTTATGTGGATAATCTTCATCCCATTCGTGATTCAGGTAAGGTTCCCATGTAAACGAATGCAACCCCATTGGACGCCATTCATCTACAACACATTCACCATGATCCAATGCATCACGATATAAGTTGACCATTTCAGTCACATCATTAGGTGACAGCAGACCTTCTGCGATGAGTTTGTCCGCATAGATTTTACGTGGAGTCGGATGTTTCTTGATTTTCTGATACATTAGTGGCTGAGTTGCACTTGGCTCATCAGCTTCGTTATGACCGTGACGACGGTAACAAACCAAATCAATCATCACGTCACGTTTAAAGGTATTACGGAAATCCAAGGCCAGGCGGGTAACAAAAGCGACAGCTTCCGGGTCATCAGCATTTACGTGGAAAATCGGGGCCTGAACCATTTTCACAACATCAGTACAATATTGTGTTGAACGGGCATCTTTCGGGTTAGAAGTAGTAAAACCAATCTGGTTGTTAACCACAATGCGAACAGTACCACCAACCTCATAGCCGCGAGCCTGAGACATGTTCAGTGTTTCCTGAACAATCCCCTGCCCTGTTACCGCTGCATCACCATGAATGGTTACCGGCAACACCATGTTGCTCTGGCCTTCATCAAGACGGTCACGGCGAGCACGTACTGACCCAATAACTACAGGGCTGACAATTTCAAGGTGAGATGGGTTGAATGCTAACGCTAAGTGTACTAAACCGCCTTCAGTTTCGAAATCAGAGGAAAAACCCTGATGATACTTCAC
Source organism: Xenorhabdus indica (assembly GCF_014467235.1). Lineage (GTDB taxonomy): Bacteria > Pseudomonadota > Gammaproteobacteria > Enterobacterales > Enterobacteriaceae > Xenorhabdus > Xenorhabdus indica. The sequence continues at coordinate 15,598 of NZ_NKHP01000003.1, forward strand.
ATCACCTGTTCCGAGATGTTCTTTATGTTTTCCGGCAAATTCATCAAACAGATCAGCAGGTTTTTTACCTAAGATATTAATAAGAACATTGAGGCGACCACGGTGAGCCATGCCAAGTACAACTTCGCGTGTATCTTGCTTGCCTGCATGACGGATCAAATCCTTCAGCATTGGAACTAGTGCATCACCGCCCTCCAGAGAAAAACGTTTCGCTCCTGGAAACTTAGCCCCCAGATAACGTTCCAGACCTTCCGCCGCAGTTAACTCCGCCAGAAAGCGACGTTTTTCATCTGCGCTGAATTGTGAGCTGACAGAGACAGATTCCAGGCGCTGCTGGATCCAGCGTTTTTCTTCTGTATTGGTGATATGCATATATTCCGCACCAATAGAGCCGCAGTAAATGCGTTTCAGTGCGTCATACAAATCCGCCAATTTCATTGTCTCTTTGCCGCTAGCAAATGAGCCTACATTAAACGTTTCTTCAAAATCAGCTTTTGTTAAATTATGGAAAGCAGGATCGAGATCCGATACAGGTTCCTGTTTCCATAATCCCAATGGATCAAGATTCGCATGTTGATGACCGCGGAAGCGGAATGCGTTGATAAGCTGCAAAACCTTAACTTGTTTTGCATCCATTGCTGGATCGCTGACTGAAGTGTGGTAACGAGTGGCATCCTTTGCCAGACGACGGAAGTAATCACGTGTCTGTGAGTGAAGTTGTTCCCCGTGAAGTCCTGCATCCGGTAATTGTTGGAAAATTTCTCTCCAACCTGCATCAACAGAATTAGGATCGGTTATATAGTCTTCATAGATTTGCTCTATGTAAGACTGGTTTGCACCAGCCAGAAAGCTTGAGTCCAGCCAGTCCTTCATTGCACCGTTCTGCATTGTGATCCCTTAAGCTTTAAAAGCTTTAGTTTTCGCCGTGGTTAACAAATACCGCTTTATTAATAAGCGGTGTTGATAAAAGGTTCATTTGGACGTGCTTAATGCATGTTCTTTATTTGGGTTATCCTACCCTTCAAGGAACCTTTAAAAACTGAGAGGCAGTTTTTAAAGGTTCCTTATTCCAATAACATGCGCCGTCATTAGCAGCAGGCAATTTATCATTTTTCATTCTTTATGCCCTCCACTGGTTTGATATTTATTTCAAAATTGTGGAGGGCAACCTTATATGCATTATTTACACACAGTTTATGTGTTATTTATGCACTATCTATACATTGTCAGTATATTTAATTAAGTCATATTTTAATTAAGCACTATGTCTTAACAACATCGACTTAATATGCCCAATCGCTTTTGTTGGGTTAAGGCCTTTAGGACACACATTAACGCAGTTCATGATCCCATGACAGCGGAAGACACTGAAAGCATCATTCAGCCCATCCAATCGGGATGAGGTTTCAGTATCACGACTATCAATCAGAAAACGATATGCAGCTAAAAGACCTGCAGGCCCAATAAATTTATCCGGATTCCACCAAAATGACGGGCATGACGTCGAACAGCAGGCACACAAGATACATTCATAAAGACCATCCAATTTTGCACGCTGTTCTGGTGATTGCAGATGTTCACGTGCAGGTGGATTTTTACCGTCATTGAGCAAATAAGGACGGATTTTTTCATATTGCGCGTAAAACTGCCCCATATCAACAACCAGGTCACGAATAACTGGCAAACCAGGCAGCGGACGAATAACCATCTTCTTGTTACCACGGTGTAGTGCTGAGACAGGAGTAATACAAGCCAGCCCGTTTTTTCCATTCATATTCAGACCGTCAGAACCACATACACCTTCACGGCACGAACGGCGGAATGACAACGTTGGATCTTGTTCCTTCAACTGGATAAGTGCATCCAGCAGCATCATGTCACGCCCTTCTTCAGCTTCCAGCGTGTAATCCTGCATACGGGGTACGTTGTCTACATCCGGATTATAACGATAAATTGAGAATTCAAGTTTCATAATCTATTTCTCCGCAACTGGAACATCAACAACGCAATTAGTAAGAACGCACTTTTGGCGGGAAGGCTTCACGCAATTTTGGCTGCATGTTCACTTCACGACGGGTCATGCTCTCAGTCTGCGGTAAATACAAGCTATGGCACAGCCAATTTGCATCATCACGCTCTGGATAATCGAAACGGCTATGTGCTCCACGACTTTCTGTACGGAAATTTGCGGCTACAGCAGTCGAATAAGCGGTTTCCATCAGGTTATCCAATTCCAGACATTCGATGCGCTGGGTATTGAATTCTGATGATGTATCATCTAAACGGGCATTTTGCAGGCGCTCACGGATGACTTTCAATTCATCTAATCCTCTCGCCATCGCATCACCTTCACGGAATACAGAGAAGTTGTGCTGCATACAAGCCTGCAATGCTTTACGGATTTCAACTGGATCTTCGCCTGAACGGGTATTGTTCCAACGGTTCAGACGTTGCAGTGCTGCTTCAACATCAGACTCGCTGGCATCACGGCTGGTTCCCTGTTCCATCAGGCACTCTTTCAAGTGCAAACCAGCAGAACGACCAAAAACCACCAAATCCAGCAATGAATTACCCCCTAAACGGTTCGCACCATGAACAGATACGCAAGCGATTTCACCCACAGCAAATAAGCCCGGAATGATAACATCTTCGCCTTTCTCATTAATAGTCAGTGCCTGACCCGTAATCTTAGTTGGAATTCCCCCCATCATGTAATGACAGGTTGGGATCACCGGAATCGGTTCTTTTACAGGATCTACATGGGCAAAAGTACGGGACAGTTCAAGAATACCCGGCAGACGCGATTCCAGAACCTCTTTACCCAAATGATCCAGCTTCAATTTCACGTGAGGTCCCCATGGGCCTTCACAACCGCGACCTTCACGGATTTCGATCATCATAGAGCGTGCAACCACATCACGACCAGCCAGATCTTTAGCATTGGGTGCATAACGCTCCATAAAGCGTTCACCATCTTTATTCAGCAGATAACCACCTTCACCACGGCAACCTTCTGTCACCAATACACCAGCACCCGCAATTCCTGTCGGATGGAATTGCCACATTTCCATATCCTGGACAGGAACACCAGCACGCAATGCCATACCAACACCATCACCAGTATTGATGTGAGCATTAGTCGTAGATTGGAAAATACGGCCTGCACCGCCTGTTGCGAGAATTGTTGCCTTGGCTTTGAAATAGATAACTTCACCTGTTTCAATACAGATGGCTGTACAGCCAACGATAGCACCATCTTGGTTTTTGACCAGATCCAGAGAATACCATTCAGAAAAAATGGTCGTATGGTTTTTCAGGTTTTGCTGATAAAGGGTATGAAGTAATGCGTGACCAGTACGGTCAGCAGCAGCAGCTGTGCGGGCAGCTTGCTCACCGCCAAAATTTCTGGATTGCCCACCAAATGGACGCTGATAGATACGTCCATCATCCAAGCGTGAAAATGGCAACCCCATGTGTTCCAGTTCCAAAATCGCTTCAGGACCAGTTTTACACATGTATTCGATGGCATCCTGGTCACCGATATAGTCGGAGCCTTTTACCGTGTCATACATATGCCATTCCCAGTTATCATCATGAGAGTTACCCAGAGCAACGGTAATGCCACCCTGTGCTGAAACTGTATGGGATCGAGTCGGAAAAACCTTAGAAATCAGGGCACAAGACAAGCCCATTTGTGAAATTTGTAGTGCAGCACGCATACCTGCACCGCCAGCACCAATAACAACAGCGTCAAACTCTCTTACCGGTAGTTTCATTTATGCACCCCACACAACAATTGTTCCGTAAATCAAATAAGCCAGCAGCGCAACAATAATCACCAGTTGCAACACAAGACGCAGTGCCAGTGGCTTCACATAATCTGTCAGCACCTGCCACATTCCGATCCATGCGTGAACCAGAATAGAAATCAGTGCCAATATGGTGAACACTTTAGTGAGAGATGAAGAAAAAAAACCACTCCAGACTTCATAGGTGATGTCTGACGTTGTTGCTACAAAACCAACGAGATAAAAAACATATAAAACAATAACGATTGCAGATGCACGTAACAACAGCCAGTCCTGAATACCCGTGCGCCCCAATGCGGATGCGTTGCTTACCATATTAATACCCCAGCCAGAATAGACAGAATAACTGCGATCACGATTGCCACTTTGGCAGAAGTTTTACCCGTAGCAAGGCTCTCTTCCAAGAAGCCAAAATCCATCAAAACATGGCGGATCCCACCACAAATGTGGTAACCCAATGCCGTTAATATCCCCCACAGGATAAATTTGGCGAAAAAGCCAGTCATAATTTCAGATGCATGCTGGAAGCCCTCTTGCGAAGACAGTGACATACCGAGCAACCACAGCAAAATGCCGACTGCTATAAAGGTGATGACGCCTGAGATACGGTGCAAGATCGAAGCTATCGCGGAGACGGGTTGATTTATCGTCCGCAAATCGAGGTTGACAGGTCTTTGTTTTTTCACAATTTTGCCCACACAGCTTTTTTTTATTTTCCATCCTCCGGCCCTGGGTGGGAATCAGACAGCGTTAAGAGGATACAAAGACACAACATCATTAATTTAACAATCCTTACTGTACATCAAACGTTGTGATTTGATTACGCTGGGTGCTCCTACATCAGGTATCCGGAGACCTTAACGCAGTATAAGTACTTCACATTGTTATTACAATTCCCACACAATATGATTATTAACATTTAGCTTGAACAGTGAGTAAGATCACGCTTCAAACATTTATCATAAAAACCACTATCTTGTTTGACAAAGATTAAACATTTATCTTACATATATGGCGGTGCATATTATCCACCGTCGTTTTCCGATGAAAAAGTAAACTTCACGAAAAACGCGAGCTTTATAAAAGTATCGTTATGACACAAAATAGTAACATTTTATGTTAAAAATACTTTAGATATGACATCCAGAAACTTTTTAACAACCTGAAAACGATTGTCGTCCGTAAATGAGATTTCAGCACTAAATGTATACAGCCTGATTTTTAATTCTCTCCGGTAGCACAATGCCGTCGGCACAGTGAAAAATTGCGCCTATCTGAAGGTTGTTAGGGGTTATAAAAAATAAGCGCTAAGGAGATGTAAATGGCTGATAAAAAGGCTACGTTGACCATAAATGGTTCAGCTGCTATCGAACTAGACGTACTAACGCCAACCCTAGGTTCTGAAGTGATTGACGTTCGTACCCTCGGCTCAAAAGGCTTCTATACCTACGATCCCGGTTTCACTTCCACTGCCTCCTGCGAGTCGAAAATCACCTATATTGATGGCAACGAAGGCATTTTGCTGCACCGTGGTTTTCCCATCGATCAGCTCGCAACGAAATCAAACTATCTGGAAGTTTGTTATATTCTGCTGTATGGGGAGCCACCAACACCCGAAGAATATGAAAAATTCAAAAAAACTGTGACACGTCATACGATGATCCACGAACAGATTACCCGTCTGTTCCACGGTTTCCGTCGTGATTCTCACCCTATGGCTGTACTTTGTGGCGTGACTGGCGCTCTTGCTGCCTTTTACCACGATGCAGTGGATGTTCATAATCCTCAACACCGTGAAATTACTGCATATCGTCTGCTATCCAAAATGCCAACTGTGGCAGCAATGTGTTACAAATACTCCATTGGTCAACCTTTTGTTTATCCTCGTAATGATCTTTCTTATGCCGGTAACTTCCTGTATATGATGTTTTCAACGCCTTGTGAGGAATATAAGGTCAATCCGGTATTAGAAAAAGCAATGGATCGCATTTTTATTCTACATGCGGATCATGAACAGAATGCTTCAACTTCAACAGTACGTACCGCGGGTTCTTCTGGTGCGAACCCATTCGTCTGCATCGCTGCGGGGATTGCATCATTGTGGGGGCCTGCACATGGTGGCGCAAATGAAGCTTGTCTGCGTATGCTGGAAGAGATCCAGACTGTCGATCACATTCCTGAATTTGTCGCCCGCGCCAAGGATAAAAATGACTCCTTCCGCCTGATGGGCTTTGGTCATCGCGTCTATAAAAACTATGACCCACGCGCAACCGTGATGCGTGAAACCTGTCATGAAGTACTGGATGAACTTGGTCTGAATGACAGTTTGTTGGAAGTTGCCATGGAGCTGGAACGTATCGCCCTGAACGATCCGTACTTTATTGAGAAAAAACTGTATCCGAATGTCGATTTCTATTCCGGTATTATTCTGAAAGCAATGGGGATTCCATCCTCCATGTTTACCGTGATCTTTGCCATTGCCCGTACAATTGGTTGGATTGCACACTGGAATGAAATGCATGACGATGGCTTGAAGATCGCTCGTCCTCGCCAGCTTTACACTGGCCATGCTAAGCGCGACTTCACGAGTCAGATTCAAAAATAATCTGACAAACTGACTGACACACTTCATATTCTGAAGCGTGTATATACTGCACCTTACCTGCCAATCCACCACAATTGGCTTGCCATCTGACAGTGGGGTGCAGTATCCGCTATGTAATGATACCCGTTATTATTTCAACGATTATGATGCTTTCTACTGGTGAAACTATCTGTTTTTTCTCCTCTTCGTCTCCTGCAACTGGTTTTACTCCTTAGTCCTTAGCCTGCCATATATTCACGTGGCGGCTTTCCCATGATTTTGCGAAAGAAAGTGACAAAAGTACTGTCATTGGTAAACCCTAACTCCTGAGCCACATAAGATATCGTCTTACCCTGTGCCAATAATTCAATTGCCTTAATCAATCGCCATTGTTGCCGCCATTGTTGGTAACCCATTCCCGTTTCACGCTGAAATATGCGGGTAATGGTTTTTTCACTGGCACCGATATAAGTAGCTATTTCCTGTAGTGGTGGCGGTAATTGTTCAAACGACAAACGGGCCAAACGGCGATCCAGAGGTAAAGGCAATAAAGTTGGCTCTCGACGCGCCTCACAAATTTCATCAAAAAACACTGCCAATAAGTGTGCATCTTTTCCCTGACTCCAGTCAGTATCAAAAGGCGATATTGCAATACGTTCCAAAACTGCCTGTAGCAATGGTGTAGCTTCCAATACTTCACTCCTGTCAGGTATCCAATCCATTTCAGAAACATCAATATAGATAGAACGATACCCGACAGAACCTCGCATTTCCGCCCGATGTAATGTCTTTGGCGGGATCCATGCCACTCTGGTCGGAGGTAAAACAGAAATCTGATTAGCTAAAGTGATCTTGATACAACCCCGCTGAGTAAACAGTAGCTGCCCCATATTATGTTGATGAAAACCAGAATCGTGCTGTCCCAACTCTGCTGCAATGCCTGCTACAGGGACATTCAAACTGTCAGGATCAAAATGATCATTTTGCCTCAACCATGCCATGTTAGCTTCCGTTAAATTAATGTCCGATTATATAAATTTATTGTCTTTTTTATCATAATTAGACAGTCATCAGAATGCTAACCTTCCGGTCATCAATCATTGACGAAAAAATACCATGCAAGTTAAACCATCACTTTGGCTCGCTATTGCTTTAATGATGTTTCCCCAAATTGTGGAAACCATCTATAGCCCTGCCCTAACCAATATTGCCAATAGTTTTGCCGTCAGTGCAGAACACGCCTCGCAAACCTTGTCACTTTACTTTATTGCCTTTGCTTTTGGTGTCGTCGTATGGGGTCGCATGTGTGATGTTATTGGCAGACGCCCTGCTATTATTGCCGGATTATTACTCTATGGTCTGGCTTGTGTTATGGCGCTATTAACAGAGCACTTCTGGCTGCTATTGGTTGCCAGAATATTATCCGCTTTCGGAGCGGCAGCCAGCTCAATCGGGACACAAACTCTCATGCGCGATAGTTATCAGGGAGAAGAACTGGCACGTGTTTTCTCCATTATGGGCATTGCATTGGCTGCTAGTCCTGCCGTTGGTATGATCAGCGGTTCTGCACTGAATCATTTTGGCGGTTATCAGGCCGTATTCGCAGGATTGACTATTCTAGCTGTTATTTTGACCAGTTGGTCTGTTATTCGCCTACCAGAAACACGCCCAGTAACTGTAACAACAGTTGCGCTATCTGATACCGCCAGCATGATGTTAAAAGATATTGCCATTTGGCGAAGTATGTTTCTCATCGCTTTATTCAATGTTTGCCTATTCAGCTACTATCAACTGGCTCCTTTCCGCTTTGCACAATTCGGATTATCACCAAAGCTTTTCGGTTATACAGGGCTACTCTTCACCCTCGGTGTTGGGGTGGGTTCAGTATCTAATAAGCAATTTTTAACAAAGAAATGGCCAACTAAAAAAATCATATCCCTTGCGGCATGGCTCGTCTTATTAAGCGGGATTGGTGTTTATCTGCTTGAAAATAGTTGGCTGTTTATTTTCCCTATGTTGGGTATTGTGATTGCTTATGGCCTTGCAATCCCCAATATTTTGGCATCTGCATTAAATCGCTATACAGATAGATTAGGCACAGCAGGCGCGTTGTTAGGGTTGTTTTACTATTTGCTGTTAGGGGCTGGCTTAGCGCTTGCTGGTTGGAGCCAAACGTTAGGTACGATATTGATCTACAGTGGAGTCATAATTATCTTTTTATCACGTAATAAGTAATACCCTGATAAATAAGAAACTGAGGCTATTGATTAAATAGCCTCTTTCATTGAAAAATCTGTGATACACATCAAGCTGGATTAGGAATATCAATAAAAGTGACATCCAACCCATGATGATTCGTCAGCCATTCACCAAGCGTTTTGATGCCATAGCGCTCAGTGGCATGGTGCCCTGCCGAATAAAAATGTAACCCCATTTCACGGGCAACATGAATGGTCTTTTCGGATACTTCACCAGTAACAAAAGCATCAACACCAAATTCAGCAGCTTGCTCAATAAAACTTTGTCCGCCACCTGTACACCATGCGATAGTGCGGATCTCTTCCCTGGCGTTATCGCCACAATGCAGTACCTTGCGCTCCAGTCTTTTTTCAAGGCGCTCAGACAATTCTGCCGGAGTAATCGGTTGATCAAATGCACCATGAGGAAGTAATGGATCAATCGTTCCTATGATTTTCACACCCATCTGACGTGCTAACTGGACATTATTGCCCAACGTAGGATGAGCATCCAACGGGAGATGGTAGCCATACAGGTTAATGTCATTGCAGAGTAAAGTTTGTAGACGACGGCGTTTCATACCCCGGATAACAGGCGATTCATTCTTCCAAAAATACCCATGATGTACAATGACAGCATCAGCTTCCAAACGAACAGCTTCATCCAGCAGAGCCTGACATGCTGTCACGCCCGTTATAACCCGTTGAATATGACGGCGTCCTTCCACCTGCAATCCATTAGGGGCATAATCCTGAAACTCACGAACATTCAGTTCCGTATTGAGTACATGCTCTAATTCAACATTATTCATTACACACCCCTTATTATTTAGCTTTTTCACCATAGAAGACGTACCTATTCTTCGCTTAGCCAAAGTGATATATATGTATTAAGTAACAACATCAGTAGTCATAAGCAATAAGAGCAAAACACCTTGCCAGCTTAAGCTGGCAAGGTGTCAGAATACTACATTAAATTCTATATTCAGTAGGCTATATCAGTCAGAAAACATTATGCAGAAACAAACGAAGAACAGCCAGTCACAGAGTAGAAGATTCAGGGAATTAACGTGTCAGAGGCAATTTCTGCACGTTCTAACCATACGGGTTTATCACTTGTTTTTACCCATACTTTATGCAAGTAGCTGTAAAAACGGGCACGGTTTCGGCTGAATAACATAACAGGGAGCGCAATGACACCTACTGCAACAGCGCCAACACGCCGTAAGAGAACCTGATGCCGAGAATATTCACGATATGTAGACATAAAGACCCTCCATAATGGGCAATACCTGTAAGACATACTAAATTTTACTCAATGAAATGAAATTTTACTACTGATCAGACCACTTTTTTAGTGCCTAAAATCACTCTTTTTTTGTCGGCACGTAATTTAACTACAAAAAAACACTTAAACAGAAACAAAACAAACATTTTAAAAACATAAAATTAACCTACTGGGATTTGCTAAACTTATTTTTTATGACATTGAATCAATCAAATTCATTTATATTTTACGTTTGCAGGCTCTCTTTTTAATCTTCTTTATATAGTCACTTTTATTTTCAACCGTCTGTTTTTATTAAGAAGTAAACAGCTATTAAGAAGTAAACAAGGAGATAAGTGGTGAATAAATTACTCATTATTGTTGGCGCGATCCTGGTAGTGCTATTACTGTTCTATTTGATTTATGCGCTATTAAATGCGGAGGATTTCTAAATGGAAGCCTCTTCTTTTCTGCTGATAGCCACTTTCTTATTATTTCTATTTATATTAAGTAAACCTCTTGGAAATTTTATCGCTAACCTAATCGAAGGAGAATTACCTCGCTGGATTACAAATACAGAAATAATCCTATGGCGTTGTTGTGGGTTACAAAAACCTGGCAATAACTTCAAAGAAATGAACTGGTGGCAATATACATTTGCCATTATTATATTCAATGTTGCAGGCTTGTTGTTATTATTTATCCTGCTGATAAGTCAAAAATATCTGCCACTCAATCCACAACATTTTGCAGGTATGAAATGGGATTTGGCACTCAATACAGCAATTAGCTTTATAACTAATACTAACTGGCAAGCCTACAGTGGCGAAAACACCCTCAGTTATCTGAGCCAAATGGCAGGATTAACAGTGCAAAACTTCCTGTCAGCCGCTACAGGTATTGCTATTGCGTTTACCTTAATACGAGCATTTTCCCGTCAGGGTGTAAAAACTCTGGGGAACGCGTGGGTTGATATCACTCGTATCACGTTATATCTACTGTTACCTCTGGCGATCATTTTTGCTCTTATCTTTGCCAGCCAGGGCGTGATTCAAAATTTCTCTCCCTATGTTGCAATCCATACCCTTGAAGGACAGCAGCAACTGCTCCCTATGGGACCGGTTGCTTCTCAGGAAGCTATCAAATTATTGGGAACAAATGGCGGGGGCATATTTGGAGCAAATTCAGCACATCCTTTTGAAAACCCAAATGCCATCAGTAACTTTGTACAAATGCTTGCAATTTTCCTGATCCCTAGCGCCTTGTGTTTCGCATTTGGTCTGGTTGTCGGAGATAATCGCCAGGGCTATGCCTTACTCTGGGCAATGAGTATCATCTTCCTTGTTTCTGTATCTGTTGTGATGTACGCCGAAACTGCCGGTAATCCCCATTTCATGCAATTAGGAGTCAACAGCAATATCAATATGGAAGGAAAGGAAAGCCGCTTTGGTATTCTTGTTTCCTCTCTTTACAGCATAATCACGACAGCAGCCTCTTGTGGAGCAGTCAATGCAATGCATGATTCTTTCACGGCATTAGGGGGCATGATACCACTCTGGTTAATGCAAATTGGCGAAGTCGTATTTGGTGGCGTAGGCGCCGGGCTCTATGGCATGTTGCTATTTGTTCTGTTAGCCGTCTTTATTGCGGGTTTGATGATAGGTCGTGCTCCTGAATATTTGGGCAAGAAAATTGATGTTCATGAAATGAAAATGGTCGCTCTTGCAATTCTATTTACTCCCTCTCTTATCTTGCTAGGAACGGCACTGTCAGTTTCGTTTAATGTGGGACGAGCTGCCGTAACCAATCCCGGAGCGCACGGTTTCACAGAAATACTTTATGCTGTCACATCTGCGGCAAATAATAACGGTAGTGCTTTCGCTGGCCTGGAAGCCAACAACCTATTTTACAATCTGCTCTTAGGAGTAGTGATGTTTCTTGGGCGCTTTGGTGTCATTCTGCCTGTATTGTCCATCGCTGGTTCCATGAGCAGTAAGAAACGCCAGCCGATCAGTAATGGTACGCTACCAACGCATAGTGCCTTATTCATTGGATTACTCATTTTGGTCATCTTATTGATTGGAGCCCTCACTTTCATCCCCGCATTAGCTCTTGGCCCTATTGCTGAACATTTACAACTTTGGCAACTATCACGTTAGGTGAAGTTGTGAGATACATTGTGAGATAAGTAATGAGAAATAAAAAACAGGCATTATTTGAATCCGATCTCATTCGCCAGGCGATTATCGATTCAATAAAAAAATGTCATCCGGCCATTCAGTGGCACAATCCGGTCATGTTTGTCGTTTATCTTGGTAGCTGCCTGACTACCTTGTTATGGCTCGGTATATTAATCGGTCAGGCAGAGGGTGAAGCACTCTTTACCGGGTCAATTGCTTTATGGTTATGGTTCACTGTACTGTTTGCTAATTTTGCGGAAGCGCTGGCAGAAGGACGTAGTCAGGCTCAGGCTTCCAGCCTGAAAGGGGTAAAACAAACAACCTGGGCCACCAGACTTTCCGCGCCCAGTCACGATGCTACAAAAGAGAAAGTCACGTCAGATAGTTTACGCAAAGGCGATATTGTACTCATAGAAGCGGGTGAAATTATCCCTTGTGATGGGGAAGTCATTGAAGGCGGTGCTTCGGTTAATGAAAGTGCTATTACAGGGGAATCAGCCCCGGTGATCCGGGAGTCAGGAGGAGATTTTGCCTCCGTAACGGGAGGGACTCAAGTGTTATCAGATTGGCTAATCGTAGAATGTTCTGTCAATCCGGGAGAAACTTTCCTCGACAGAATGATCTCGATGGTTGAAGGTGCTAAACGGCGAAAAACACCGAACGAAATTGCCCTCTCGATTCTGCTTACCGCTCTCACCATCATTTTCCTGCTAACCTGCGCCAGCTTATTCCCTTTTTCCTTATTCAGTGTTGAAGTCAACCATACCGGTGCTCCCATTACGGTCACAGTGGTGATCGCACTGTTAGTTTGTTTAATTCCCACCACCATTGGTGGTTTGCTTTCTGCTATCGGTGTTGCAGGTATGAGTCGCATGTTGGAAGCCAATGTCATTGCCACCAGTGGGCGTGCCATTGAAGCCGCAGGTGATGTAGATGTTCTGTTGCTGGATAAAACCGGCACGATCACATTAGGCAACCGTCAGGCATCTCAGTTTTTGCCTGCTCCCGGAGTGACGGAACAACAACTGGCTGATGCTGCACAACTTTCCTCACTTGCCGATGAAACACCTGAAGGACGTAGCATCGTGATCCTGGCAAAACAACGTTTTAATATGCGTGAACGTGACCTGCGTGCCTTAAACGCTACGTTTGTTCCTTTTTCTGCCATGACCCGCATGAGTGGAGTCAACATTAACGACCGTATGATCCGCAAGGGTGCAGTTGATGCTATCCGCCGCCATATTGAAGCCAACCGTAGTCAATTTCCTGAAGCTATTAACCTACTGGTACAGCAAGTAGCAAGCAAAGGGGGGACGCCACTGGTTGTTGCCGAAAATCAGCGGGTTCTGGGAGTCGTTGCCCTAAAAGATATCATTAAAGGTGGTATTAAGGAGCGTTTCAATGAAATGCGTAGGATGGGGATCAAGACTGTCATGATCACCGGCGATAATCATCTGACCGCTGCGGCCATCGCTGCAGAAGCAGGGGTTGATGATTTTCTCGCAGAAGCGACACCCGAAGCAAAACTGACTTTGATCCGCCAATATCAATCTGAAGGGCGCCTGGTTGCAATGACCGGTGATGGTACAAACGATGCTCCCGCTCTGGCTCAGGCTGATGTTGCCGTTGCTATGAATTCAGGTACTCAAGCGGCCAAAGAGGCTGGCAATATGGTGGACTTGGATTCTAATCCCACCAAATTAATTGAAGTGGTACGTATTGGTAAACAGATGCTGATGACCAGAGGTTCTTTGACCACATTTAGTATTGCTAATGACATTGCCAAATATTTTGCCATTATTCCTGCCGCATTTTCCGTTACTTATCCGCAGCTTAATACCCTGAATATCATGCACCTCCATTCACCACAATCGGCAGTACTGTCGGCGGTTATTTTCAATGCGATTGTCATTATCTTTTTACTGCCATTGGCTCTGAAAGGTGTCAGTTATCGTCCGATGAATGCACTGTCGCTTCTGCGGCGCAATTTATGGATATATGGTCTTGGTGGTTTGCTTATGCCTTTTGTGGGCATCAAACTTATTGACATGCTACTTACAGCACTCGGTTTTAAGTAACACAAATTTTGAATAAAACAATTTCAGATAATGCAGCTTTCAAATCATTAGATTCTAGAATTTGACTATCAAGTAATAAGGTGACAAAAATGATTTGGTTACGTTCTTCCATTGTTTTGTTGATATTTCTTACCCTGATCACCGGTATTGCTTATCCGCTGCTGATCACCGGGATCTCAGCAGCCTTGTTTCACCATAAAGCTATCGGTTCATTGATTGAACAGAATGGAAAATTGATCGGTTCTGAATTAATCGGGCAGGAATTCACCAAAGCCACCTATTTTCATGGGCGCCCTTCCATGACCGCCCGACAGCCCTATAATGCGCTATCATCCGGGGGAAGCAATCTGTCACCGACTAACCCGATTTTATTTCATAAAATACAACAACAGATTATTAAAATCCGTTTATTTAACTACCCGGAAAACCAACCAATTCCTGTCGAGTTAGTGACAGCATCCGGTAGTGGACTTGACCCACATATTTCACCTGAAGCAGCCGAATTCCAGGCACAGCGCATCGCCACGATCCGCCATATACCAATAAATGTAATTAATAAACTGATTCAGGAAAACACAACTTCTCCACTGCCGAACTATATTGGTCAACCTGTAGTCAATGTTCTGAAACTTAATCTGGCATTAGATAACTTGCAACCACAAGGCCGATAACTTATGGATCAGACCGAACCACAACGCCCGGACCCAGACAATCTGCTAACATTGGCGAATGAGAAACCACGTGGCAAGCTGAAAATATTTTTTGGTGCTTGTGCCGGAGTAGGTAAAACCTATGCCATGTTACAGGAAGCCCAACGTCTACTGGCTCAGGGTTTGGATGTCATTGTCGGTGTCGTTGAAACACATGGGCGGCAGGAAACCGCAGCACTATTGAAAGGTTTGCCTCAACTGCCACCAAAACATATCCACTATGCTAAACGCAGAATAGCAGTATTCGATATTGATGCTGCTATCGCCCGCCGCCCGGCCATTATTTTGATGGACGAATTAGCATTCAGTAATCCTCAAGGCTGCCGTCATCCTAAACGTTGGCAGGACGTGGAAGAGCTTCTGGAAGCAGGCATTGATGTCCTGACCACCATTAACGTACAACATCTTGAAAGCCTGAATGATGTTGTCGGTGGCATTACCGGCATCCGGGTGCGGGAAACCATTCCCGATCACATATTTGATAGTGCGGACGATGTTGTTTTAGTCGATCTTCCACCTGACGATCTGCGCCAGCGACTCCACGAAGGTAAGGTCTATATATCGGGTCAAGCGGAACGAGCTATCGAACATTTTTTCCGCAAAGGAAACCTGATCGCCTTACGTGAACTTGCCTTACGTCGCACAGCAGATCGTGTGGATGATCAGATGCGAGCTTTCCGCGATACACGGGGAAAAGAGCCAGTGTGGCATACACGGGATAACTTACTATTGTGTATAGGTGATAATGAAGGAAATGAAAAACTGATCCGCAAAGCTGCCCGGCTTGCCGCAAAACTCGATTGTATCTGGCATGCTGTTTACGTTGAAACCCCTAAACTGCACCGACTACCAGAAGTCAAACGGCGTACTATTTTAAAAGCATTAAGGCTGGCACAAGAGTTGGGAGCAGAAACCGCTACACTTTCTGAGCCTCATAAAGAAAGGGCTATTCTTCGTTACGCAAGAGAACATAACCTCGGTAAAATCATTGTAGGGCGTTACCATAGTTTGTATTCAAAAATTTTTAACCGCAGATGGCGCTCTGATTTCGTTGAACGTTTAGGCAAACTTGGCCCCGATCTGGATATCATTATTATTGCTCTGGAAGACAAAAGACATTGGCATACGCATAATAAAGAACATACCGATCACCGCTCATTTAATGAAAAGTGGCTCATTCAGATCCAAGGCTTCGTGATGGCGATTATACTGTGCGCCTTAATCACCATATTTTCCCGTGCTGTTTTACTGCCTCTTGATAAAGCTAATCTGGTAACACTCTACCTACTCGGCGTTGTTGTCATCTCCCTGTTTTATGGACGTTGGCCTTCAGTCTTTGCCGCTTTTATCAATGTGGTCAGTTTCGATCTCTTTTTCGTTCAGCCACATTGGTCACTGGCAGTTAAAGATATGCAGTACCTGCTCGCCTTTATCGTCATGTTGATCGTAGGAGTTGTCGTGGGAAACCTGACCGCGGGTATACGTTATCAAGCCAGAGTTGCCCGCCATCGTGAACAGCGGACACGGCACTTATATGAAATTACCCGTGAACTCAGCCGGGCCTTGAATGAAGAAGATGTTGCCCGGATCAGCTACCACTTTTTATCTAATAGCTTTCAGGCCAAAACAGGACTGTTACTGCCGGATAATAATAACCGCCTATATCAGGTGAAATCCTACAATGGTGGGCAAATGTTGGTTGATGAAGCCATTGCCAAATGGTGTTTTGAGAAAAAACAACCTGCCGGAGCCGGTACGGATACCCTACCGGGCGTACCTTATCAGTTAATTCCCATAACAACTCCGTCGCAAGTATTTGCTGTTCTTGCGATTGAATCACCTAACCTTCGTCAATTACTAGTACCGGAACAACAGCGGTTACTGCATATTTTTACTGGAATTATTGCTAACGCCTTAGAACGGTTACATTTGGCCCGTGGTGCAGAAACAGCCAAATTAGATAACAAATGGAAACAATTACGCAACGCATTTCTGACTGCACTGTCCCACGATTTACTTACTCCACTAACAATCCTCACTGAACAGACAGAAGCATTGAGATTAGATTTATCCATTGAAAATTCTCATCATGCTAAGCAATTTCAGCAAATTCACCAACAAATCCTCAATACCTCTCATCTGGTGAATAACGTTCTGGATATAGTACGTATTCAATCAGGCAGCCTTCAGCCCAATTTTGGCTGTTATTCGTTGGAAAAAATTGTTGATAATGCCCTGCATTCATTAAGCTATGCACTCAGCCATTATCCTGTAGAACTTTCCCTGCCCTCCAATTTAACGCTACAGTGTGACGCTTCCTTATTAGAGCGTGTATTTATCAATCTACTGGAAAATGCTATTAAGCATACTAATCAAGACTCAGCATTAGGCATCAAAGCCATTGTTGAAAAAAAACAAGTTAATATTGAAGTTTGGGATACAGGTTCAGGTATTCCAGTAGGGCAAGAACAATCTATCTTTGATAAATTCTCACATAATCACCGAAAATCGACTGTACCTAATGCCGGATTAGGGTTGACGATCTGTTATAACATCATTGAAATCCATAATGGGAAAATATGGGCAACGAATAATGAAAAAGGTGGAGCCAGCTTCCATTTTTCCTTACCGCTTTGTTCTATTGCGGAGTAATCTCCACGGAAAAGCCGCAGTCACAGCTACGGCTTTCCTTTTATCATTGTTAAGCGTCAATTAACTCGCAGCGAGTACTTGATTGACAATTTCCTGAGCTTCTTGCTCAATTTTTTCACGGTGTTCAGCACCAAGGAAACTTTCACAATAGATTTTATAAGCTTCTTCTGTGCCAGAAGGGCGAGCAGCAAACCAGCCATTGTCGCTCATCACTTTCAACCCACCAATGGAAGCACCATTGCCTGAAGCGGTTGTCAAACGAGCCGTAATAGGGTCACCCGCCAATGTATCAGCTTTAACCATTTCCGGTGACAATTTGGACAATTGTGCTTTCTGTTGATGGCTTGCCGGTGCCTGAAGGCGGCTATAACTCGGAGTACCAAAACGCGCAGCTAATTTATCATAGCGTTGCTGTGGATTTTCACCGGTAGTCGCCATCATTTCTGCTGCAAGCAGACAAAGAATAATACCATCCTTATCTGTTGACCATGGTGTACCGTCAAAACGCAGGAAAGATGCGCCTGCACTTTCTTCTCCACCAAAGCCCAATTCGCCTTTATATAGTCCATCAACAAACCATTTAAAGCCAACAGGAACTTCCACCAATTCACGCCCCAGATCAGTCACAACACGATCAATCATGGCACTGGAAACCAGTGTCTTACCCACTGCAACTTTTTCAGACCATTGTGGACGATGGCGGAATAGATAATCCACTGCTGTCGCCAGATAATGATTAGGGTTCATCAAACCTGCTGGCGTAATAATCCCGTGACGGTCATAATCGGGATCATTGGCAAAAGCTAAATCAAACTTATCACGTAGTTCCAGTAAACCCGCCATCGCCCAACGTGATGAGCAATCCATTCTGATCACACCATCACGATCCAGCGTCATAAAACGGAATGTCTGGTCAATATTGTCATTCACCAATGTCAGATCGAGGTCATAGTACTCCCCAATGCGCTGCCAGTAAGCAATACCTGAACCACCTAGCGGGTCAATACCAATTTTCAACCCTGCCTTTTGAATGGCAGCCATATCCACAACTTCACCTAATGCAGTCACATAAGGTTCAACCAAATCTTGTGGATGCAGATATTCACTTTTCAATGCCTGCTCATAAGACTGGCGTTTAACCCCGTTCAGGTTATTTGCCAACAATTCATTAGCACGATTCTCGATAACGGAAGTCAGATCCGTATCCGCGGGGCCACCATTCGGTGGATTGTATTTAATCCCACCATCTTCTGGTGGATTATGGGATGGCGTGATCACAATCCCATCTGCTAAATTTTTCCGCTGGCGATTATAAGACAGAATTGCATGAGAAATGGCAGGTGTTGGTGTAAAACCATTATTTTCCTGTACAACGACATCGACACCATTTGCTGTCAGCACTTCCAGCACTGAAATAAATGCAGCTTCAGAAAGTGCATGCGTGTCTTTCCCTACATAGCATGGTCCTGTGATATCGTGCTGCTGACGAACTTCCACAATAGCCTGAGAAATTGCCAGAATATGTGCTTCATTGAAACTATTGCGTCCAGCGCTGCCACGATGACCGGAAGTACCGAACTTAACGTTATGTGCCGGGTTTTCTGGATGGGGTTGTATGGTGTAATACTGTGAAGTGAGAAGTGCAACATTAATTAAATCATGCTGCTGGGCCAGTTGCCCTGCCCTTGGATGAATTGCCACTTTAATTTCTCCTGAAAGGCTGCACTGGATTCCCCTCCAGTGCAGTATAGAACAGATAAGCTGAGTAGTTTAAAGAGCTAACTAACTAGCTAAATCAGGTAGCTAAACTAGATAGTGCTACACACCTTTTCAATCAAATTTGCTGGAAAACTCATCCCCTGCATAATATGTTCAATCATGCTGCGTTTGCGGTCAGTATTGGTATTGGTGATCACCCAAAAAGGGGTGCCGGGGATATGACGAGGTTTGGTCTGCTTACCACTGGCCAGCAACGTATGTTCATCGCCTGCAAAATAAGTGCGGGTACGGCCGTGCATCTCTTCTGTTGCTTTGGAGAAATTTTCACTGTCCAAATTATACAGTGTAGACAACACTAACATGAAACGCTCAACGGATTTTTTCTTTTCAGCATATTCATCGGAAAGCAATAATTCGCGCATAACACGAACAGTATCACGGGAACGCACATTTGATACTTTATCGACAGGGACAGACTCGCTGGCAGGCTGTGTAGTTTGTACTGGCTGCCCGGCGTCCAATTTCAATATGCGCCGTAAAATATCAGATGCACTTTCACCGATATGCAGGGTTTGGCTTGCAATAAAGCGGTAAAGGTCTTCATCAACTTCTATCGTTTTCATTTCTATCCAGTACTGTTCTTAATGAAAAAATTATCCCCGGATTATAAGATATAATGCAACAAAACAAAACAATTAAACTTTCAATAACTTAAAGTGATTCTTTCCGCAATTGAGAATTGAAAAAAAAGTCGCTTTTCCTCTAAAATAAATCAATCAGTTACAGCCATTTTGTCCCATTTCATTTGTCCATGCTAATGTGTCATGATATTAAACTCTACAATATTAAACATTGTATGAATGGCATTAAACTCAGGCAAATTATGAAGTCAAACAATCAATTAAATTATCATTTACACAAACCGGAAAACCCGCTGTCCTCCACACCAATTATTCTTATTCATGGGCTTTTTGGTGATTTGAGCAATTTGGGAATATTAGGCCGAGATTTACAACAATATTATCCGGTTATTCAAATTGACGTGCGCAATCACGGTATTTCTCCGCAATCGGAAAATATGGATTATCGCGATATGGCTCAGGACGTTTTAGCACTTCTTGATGAACTACTTGATGAACTAAATGTGCCGAAGGCTATCATCATAGGACATTCTATGGGTGGCAAAATTGCGATGAGCATGACAGCAATTGCCCCGGACCGAATTGAAAAAATTGTAGTTATTGACATAGCCCCCGTGGCTTATCAGGTTCGGCAACATGATGGCATTTTCGCAGCACTGAACAAAGTTACCGAAGCAGGGGTACAAACCCGACAGGCGGCAACAGATATCATGCGACAGAATATTCAGGAAGATGGTGTGATCCCGTTTTTATTAAAATCCTTCCGCCAGGGAGAGTGGAAGTTCAACCTGCCTGTATTGCAAAAAGAATATGAAAAGATCATCGGTTGGGAAACGATCCCGGCATGGCATAAACCAGCCCTGTTCATCCGTGGTGGAAATTCAGATTACATTACCGAGGAATATCGACAGGATATTATCAGACAATTCCCAAAAGCTAACGCATGGGTAATAGCCGGTGCCGGACACTGGGTCCATGCAGAAAAACCCGAAGCCGTACTCAGGGCAATTCATCGATTTTTAGAAACAGAATAATCATCATATCAACCCACCTGTAAACGTGGGTTGAACGCCTGTTAGTAGCAACAAGAGATATATTCAACACTATCGCTAATAAGTTATTTTTTAATATTCTAGTTATTAAATCCTTATTTCCATACTTATTAAACTATATAACTAATACAAAAATAATTATATCTAAATTATTATTTATACACTAATGTTCTGTGACGAAATAAATATCAGGAAAAACTACACCAATAATAAATTTCATTCTTACCAAGTAAAAAATATCCCCTTCAATTGATATTAATTAAAGGATAAAAACCATGGATCCTAAAAACGTATATAATCCTATCGCAGATCTATATGAGAGTTTTTCAGACTCTGCCGCCCAAATAAACATCGAAATTCGGACTATCCTCAATCTGGCAGGGGATATACAAGGAAAATCCGTGTTAGATTTAGCCTGTGGATATGGTCTTTTTAGCCGATTGTTCAGAAATCACGGTGCTTCAAGAGTTGTGGGGGTCGATATATCACATAACATGATTGAGATTGCCAAAAGCAAATCGCAACAATACGGTGATAATATCGAATTTCATGTAAGAGATGCCTGCAATATGGAATCATTCGGAAAATTTGATCTGATAGTTGCAGCTTGGCTATTCTGTAATGCGCTATCGCTTGAAGACCTTGAAATGATGTTTCGTTCAGTCGCAAAGAATCTGGCACCTAATGGTAAACTGATTGCTTATACCATTGATCCTGACTATCGGTTAGCAAAAGGAAACTGTATAAATTATCGCGTCAATATTCTTAGTCAAGAACCCTGGAAAGAAGGCGCTCTCGTCAAGGCAGAATTTCTTACCACCCCACCCAGTCCTTTTACCATGTATCAATGGAGTCGTGAACAACATAAAGAAGTGTGCAATAAAGCAGGATTGACACAATTAACATGGCATAAACCCACACTGTTACAAAGCGATATTGATAGTTACCCACCAGGTTTTTGGGATGATTTCCAAAATAACTGTCACGATATAGCATTTGTTTGTCAGTTTTAACACCATCAAATAATTTATCTCTTCATCTTTCAAAATGAACCAATAAAATAATAATTTGAAAGATGAAGAGGATATTAAATTGGAAAAAATAAATAGCCTAAGAATATAGGCTATTTAATTAATAAGAAAATTCTGAATTACTTAACCAGTAACAGAAGAATTCATTCTCTCCACTACCCGATTAAGTAATTCTGAATTACATGCCGATACCAGGCTACCACCAAACATCACCTTTTCCCGGCGACCATTCAGTGTACAAAAATCACCACCCGCTTCTTTAATACAGGGCAAAATTGCAGCGCTATCCCACGGTTTCATTATTGTATCAATAGCACAATGTAACCTTCCGGCAGCAACCATAGCATGTTGATAACAATCATTGACAAAAATAAAATCACGGGAAGTGTTCACTAACGTATCTAAATTATAAGGAACCGAACCGTCTACAAGGTTATAGCTGGAACTGTGTATTCCAGAAGCAGCAATCACTGCATTTTCAATAAATTCTGGTGAATTCCCAACAATTTTGAGTTGGCGTAATGGCTTGCCTTCCACACTCATCCAACACCCTTCTCCCTGAGAAGCATAAACAATGGTTGAGATGGCCGGAAAACTAATCACACCAACTAACGATTCACCATTCTCAACAAAAGCCAGCAACGTACTGAACAACGGTACGCCATACAAAAATGCTCTTGTCCCATCTATAGGATCAATAACCCAGCCGGATTCAAATTTCTCGACACCATTTAGCCCAAATTCTTCGCCCAAAATGGGGACTCCGGGACTACGTTTTTCTAATATGTTGCGAATTTCGGTTTCCAGCATTAAATCTGTCTGGGTGACAACAGAATGATCAGACTTGTAATCAAATTGTCCCGCACCGTCAAAAGCATCTTGAGTTCGTTTTCTGATTGTATTTACCGCTTCAAGGGCAATCTCTAACATCTGTTTATAACTCCTCAAGGTTTAATTAATCTCATCCCGACGAAGCAATTCTATTGTTAAAGCCATCATAATGTCCCGTTAAAAAAACATAAGCATATTAAATTAACCATTTGAAGTTAAATAAAAAATGACTCACATTGGTGAGCCATTTCGATTAATCAAGTTCAGCTAAGAAAACCATCAAGCCAGTTTGAATTTCCCGGTTTTGGTATCCGACCAGGCCATCATAATGGAAGATTGAGTTTGTTTATCCAGTGAATCAATAAAACCACTATCGCCAATCGCTGGCGCAAAACCGCTCATTGCCTGAACCAATGAATCTAGTGCATTGGCAGAGAGTGCGGTATATTCACGCTCGCCACGAGTGTCTTTACTGCCCATTTGCGTGATAATGTCCGCACGATTGCCATTGAAGTAGTCAGTAAACGTCACCGAGCCGATTGCTTCAAACTGTCCTTGCTCAGAAGTATCCTCAATATTACGGTTGGTCAACATAACCAGATCGTAGCCACTACGCTGGAACCACAAGTCTTGCCAGTTAAGGTTGTTGAAAATGATCTTGTCACTGTGTTTGATATCTTCAACCACATTATCAATCACATCTCCACTGACTACATAGCTGTTAACCCCTGTGCCACCTTTGAAGTTGTTCTGATATCCGCCCAATACCAACAGATCGTCACCATCGCCGCCGTCAAATTGACTGAATTTGGCAATCACATCCGCGATCAGGTGATCATCACCCGCCCCGCCATTGATCAGAGCATGATAACCCATCAGCTTGATAGTATCATTGCCCGCTCCAGCATCAATCTGATTATAGTTACCGAAAACTGTAGAAAAATCATGATTATTACCCAAATCAACCTGATTGTTGTTACCGATAGTAATCACGTAATCCTGCTCTTCCCCGCTCTCAATGCGATTGAAGTTACCGGAGGCGACGATATAGTCACGTCCTCTGCCCGTCTCGATCACACCACCTTCACCAAAGGCAAAGACCTGATCATCTCCATCTCCCATGTAGGCATAGTTGATACGTCCCGCAACTACGGCAACATCATTACCCTTGCCACCAAACATGATGTTTTCACGCCCCATCAAAGCTCCCATATCATTACCTTCACCACCGGTGAAGATATTGGAGGTTCCTAAAGCGTAATAGACATCGTCACCGCGACCACCCCAGAAGTTATTATTATCTCCCAGATAAGCGCCCAGATCTTTTCCGTCTCCACCCCAGTTAAAATTGTAGTTACCAAGAGAGACATGGATATCGCCATCACCTTGCAGATGACCACTGTTGCGCAGGAAATCGAAAGTTTTTTCCTGCATATGCAGCAGATCATCAGTCAGATTCTGTTTCAGGTTGGAAGCTAACTCTTTCATTTCTTGCTGTTTATCCTGGCTGAACAGAGTTGCAAACAAATTTGGCAGGTTCAGGAAATTAAACCCGAATGGGCGCTCTGAGTTTGCATCTTCTGCTATCGGTGCAGCACCAACATTTTCAGTTGACTCCGTCTGCTCAGTTGGCGCTTTTTCTTTGATTCCGTGATTTTCAAGGAAAGAATTTAATCCATCTGCTCCTGCCGACAGATTTGTCTTCAAACCATTACGTAATGTTTCCGTATCAATAAATGCCTCCAACTGGCTGCCACTGAATTCACCGATAACTTCCAGCATTTCCCGCAGAATAGCGACACCATCCACCGGTTGATTTGAGCGGGAAACAATAGCGCCATCCGATGTGTAATCCACATTAAAGATATCGGCTAATGTCGTATCTGCATTCACGCTGGCAAGGTTTCTCAACAACTTGTTTTTAAGCTGACGAGGCAGATCCGTCGGACTAAAAGTAAAGGTGGTTTTTGCCATTCCTGTTGAGGTGTATTGCTGTGTCATCAAACCAAACAGTGAACCAAGGTTGATATCCAGAATTGACTGGATATTGTCACCGAACATAAAGTTCCAGTTACCGGTTGTTACTTGAATATCAGCACCTTGTCCGCCAACGGCGAAATTAAAGGATAATTTCTCATTTGCCTGCCGGAGCTTATCTGCCCGGCTGAGATTACCCAGCTTTGGTTTATTACCCGCACCACTCAACCATTGGTTGTATTTTTTATTCAGTGTGCTTTCGATATCACTCTTCAGGCCACGGCCACTACGTTTATATTGGGAGTCAAGCTTAGTCAGCGACATATAATCCACGTTACTGGTCATATCCAGCCCTGACATATCCTGTAGATATTTCTTCACACTTTCTACCGTCCACTGTGCTTCCTGCTCAGACAACCAGTCAGGGGCAGAGAATGATCCGGCAATATTTTGCAGGACCCCTGATATGCGGGAAACGCTATCAAATGGATTAAGCATCGGCGGTGTCGGGATGGATTTATCCATCATGACCAACAGATCATTACTGCGGCCTTGATTGAAACTGATATTCCGGTTTCCGATAAACAGTTGCGCACCTTCCAATGCCTGATAACCTGCAATATCAACGCTGTGCTTGCTGTCACCATTCCCCAGATGGACCATGACATTGTTGTCACCAAAGGCCAGCGATTTGAAACCACCCGTACCGACTTTAATACCAACGTTGGTGGTTCCCCAGTTAATGGTTGTAAATTCGCCGTCTCCTGCCTGTACCTGTACATTACCGGAATAACTCACCGGGTTATTGGACGTCATTTCGGCAGGGTAATCCTCATACTGATATTGTTTCGGTGCATGGAATATTTCGGTATTGTCTGTAATAATCCCGCGTGCCCGGTTTTTTCTGCTATCGGTACGCAGACTACCTACACGAGCAAGCGAAACATCGTTTTCAGAGACATTATTGCGTATACGTTCTGAATGACCTTCCAATTCTCCATTCTCATTCCAGTTCAACACGATTTTATTGTCGAAGATCTTATTTTCCAGCGTATTATGTTCTGATTTCGTATACTTACGCCCTGATTTACCGATTGCAACTTCAGTGCGACGGGCAGATACCGTGGTACGGATCCCATTTTCATCAAGAGCTGAAATCAAACGATAAGCAAAGCCATCCCGCTTATCATCACTGAGCAGAGAACATCCTACCAGACTGATATGGTCAAGCGCCCCTCCATATTGGAAGCTATTTTTAAACTGTTTTAAGCGCATCGCCAGCTCAGATGCAGTGTAATCACTTAGCGTCGTGTGATTAAATCCATCAATATCATCACCACCGTGCCCAACAACCTGCCAGCGTATTTTACCGTTCAATAAGCTTGGATCACCGTATACCACCTTATACTGGCCATTGGTATCAAGCTGGACAAGGACACTCTCGTTTGGGTGCTTACCGGTCAGATAAGAGACAGAGTCGGCCACAATAGGATCATCTTCAAGCTGAATAATGACCTGGCCATCAAAACGCATTTTTTTGCGTTCTAATCTCGGAAAGACATCAATAACTTCCCACGTATTGACATCCTGGTTATTCAACGGACGGAGTCTCTCCAGCGTATTTCTCATTGGTGAGCCATCAAAAATTTCCATTGCCAGAATATCTTTCATGGTTGTTTTGTCACCAATTACCGGACGATAAGATGCCAGTACTTGACCATCCAGTACAATCACACGCTCGAAAATTCTTTCCCGCTGACCATTTTTGGACATTTTATAGCTTTCTGCCATGTTCAGGTCTGAACGACTAAAGAAACGTGTAACGTATTTACTGAATTTCTCCACAGATGAAAACTCCACAATCCCAATATTAGGATCATAGAACCCATACATCCGGTTCTCTCCACTGCCTTTTGACCATGCCGCCATGGCATGACCCAATGTATCCAGCTCCAGCAGAATCGGTTGACCATCCACGTTGGTAGCAGTGATTCTTTCAATCATACCTTTTACGGTTAGTGCTTTCTCACCGTTCAGTTTCTCTTTCCATACCTTGGAAGTACCGTCTAACATCGGATCTCTGGCATAGAGTGCAGACAATGTACCCAATAACTTACTGGCGTTGGCTTGTTCAACTTCGGAATATAACTCTGGATTGCTGAGTACCGAAGCGGCGGAGTAAAGTTTATTCAACAAGTCATGACCAACATTTTCCTGGCCGTCATTTTCAAGCTGTTTTGCCAGCAGAACCAATTTCGATAACGGTACACAGCGCCCGCCAAACCCATCATTAGATAAATTCAGCAATAGCAATTGTGGCGCTAAATGTTCACTTGCCTTAGGATCTACTGCGCCAGTAGAAGTAATATCACGGAACAGTCGGCTATATTTCTCCGTTTTTGGCCGAAGAGTAATTTTCAGTGCCCGGTTTTCAATTTCCCATGCCAATGCCCCTTTTTGTTCCGCCGTCCAGTTCCCTTTGACCAACAGATCCACCAGTTGTTTGATGTCCATATCCGAATGGAAGCCATCCACAATACGCTCAGCATGGTTATGTTTGTAACCTGACAGGAAAGCCTTTGTCGCACGCAGATCGCGCTCTATACCTACTTCATCAATCTGAGGTTTCAGTGCCTGCATATAGCGTCTCAAATCACTCTTGATGCCTTTAAGAGCCGTATTTTCTTGTACTTGCTGGTTGGTGCCAGACAGGTAAGAAACAATTTTATCAGCATACTGATTCATCAATTGATAACTGGATTCATGACCATGATAAGTTCGTTCCCCGGAAATGTTATAACCGGCTGTCATTAATCTGGTACGGAGTTTTTCACCTTCATTACCTAAACCTTCATTGTCGGTCAGCAACATAATTGGCGTCTGCTTCGAGATCCCCCGTAGATTCTGTTCTACCGAGAATTTACCATTAACGGCTTTTGCCAATACACCAGTAAGACCGGATGGGTTCGGTATTTCATGAGCAGTGATCGCCTTGGTCATGCTTGGCATCGGCCTGTCTAACAGTAAGCCGGAAACAGCCATGCCTTGTCTGTCAGCGTAACGAGCAAGATCTGCCGCAATTGGCGCACCCATTGAATAACCGTGGATAATGATGTTTTCCGGCTTAATACCACGATCATTAACCAGATAACGGAACATAGTACGTACATCCTGATACATCCCTGATTCCCCCGGATAGCCATCGCTGGTGCCGTAACCCCGCATATTGACCGAGAGCATATCAATACCCTGTTGTTGATAATGCGGCTGAATTTTACTCGCTTGCTCTTCAACAGACGCACCAGAGCCATGGATAAACAACACGACTTTATTTGTCATGTTTGTATGTAACGAGCTTTGTGCCTGATTGTTTTGCGCCTGATAGTAATAACCTTCTAAGCGCCCGATTTCACCCTGTAAGGTAATTTTTTGTGCAACACCCTGGTTTACTGCCAAATTGAGCTTGTTTTGTACCTCCTGACTGATCCGGCGACGTTCTTCTTTTGCACCATACAGTTCATTATTCATGAGGCGAGTCAATGGATTACGCGGTTCTCTCTCACGTGGCAATGATCCATCGTTTGAGATAGCAACTCTCTCCAGTTCATATTCATTGGTTTCATTATTCAGAATTGCTTCAAATGGCTCTCCATTGAGACGGAGATGTTTTTGTTTAACCCGTTCAATATGAACTGCTTGCTGCAATGACCGACCGAAGTCAAACAGATCATTTGGTGTCCAGATACCAAAGGTTGGTCGCCAGACCTTGCCGAGCACTTTCTCCGCGCCTCCCGCCCTGAGAATACGAGCAACGACACTGGAACAATTTTTAGACAGTAACTGATAACGGGCATTCGGATCGCTGCTGATTTTACTCCATTCAGCCTGCATTGCTGCCACATCAAGCCCTTCCAGATTGATGCGGTATACCCGAGCAGGTTCCGTTTTACTGTTTTTGAAATCGGAAATTTCTGCCAGCTCTCTTTCAGCAAATTGATGCATGACGTCGGCAATTGCACTTTCCATACGTTTAGATGTCTGCCTTTGCGCTGCCATACGTAAGGTTTCGGCAAAATTCCGGCCGATTTCGTGCATATCTATGCCGGGATCAGCCCATTGTGCAAGAAATGGCCGGTAAATATATTCCGGTATTTCAGCGGACTTAAGCAGTTCAGGATTAGCGAGGGCCACCATCGCAAAACCTTCACTGACATCCTTGAATTTGGCATCCACCCCTTTGGCTATTCTCAGTTTTTCAATAAACTCTCTCAGTTCAGCAGAACCATCAACCAACCCGAAATCATCATCCTCTTCTGCTTCAACATCAAATGCTAACGTTGGGGCCTGAAAAGCAGGTTGGCTAAGATCATACCAACGAAGCCGCAGATCCGGTTGATCTTGTGTTGAGATATCAAACATCTCGCGTATATCGACAGTTTTACTCCCTGCCGGCCACCAACTGACATAATTTATTTCATTCAAATGCTTGGCATCATCTGCATTGACCAGAACACGTCCCTGACCAATTTGCAATGCTACATGACCAAGAGTGCTGTACTCACTTGGCCGCCAGACATACAATGTTGCACTGACAGGGGATAAGTGCTGTTCAATCGCCAGATGGACTTTTTTCAATCCGGCTATATCAATGCCCCGGCCATCTTTCGCCAGATCACGGGCCGAAAGTTTGGAAAAAACTGCATTTGTGACATCTTGACCATACTCTTTGGTCACGGCTGCCATAACCTGTTGCAGTCCGGCATCGGCGGTATTTCTGGAGATGTGCAAACTGAACTGACCACGTGTCACAAAATCGCCCTGTGCATCCAGATAGAGATGTTTGCTATCCTTGAGATTGGCGTTATCCAGTTTGGTGTATAATTCGCTGAAATGACCTTGGCCTGAGCTTCTCAATGTCGGCTCTGCCAATACTAATGATTCCGTCAGGCGTATGTTAATTTGGGAAAGCAGCAGTTTCATCGCTGGTGCCCGCCCAGATTCAGAGTGCCCAAGCAGATAACCTTCCACCTGTTGGTGTAAATCAGTTAATTTTTCAATCGCATCCAGTGAGTAATCCGGCTTTTCCAGCAGGACTTGTTCATAAGCACGCAGCGCCTCAATCACCTTGCGGTAACTTTCCCCCAGTGGCTTACCTTTAACATAAGCCTTTTTCTGTAACTCATCACCTGACATCAATTTGATATCCAGCAAATAACGCCAGACACCATCCGCTCTTTCCGCGAGAATACGGGTACGCCCCCCTTCAAGGGAAATAATATGATTTTCCACCAGCCGCAACTCAGCAGGGAGTTGTTCATAGTTTTGGTAATTAGCAAAAATGAAATGTTCGATTGTTTTTATCTGTGCCGGATCTTTCGGATTATCAACTTTTATGGTTTTAAACAGAGCAGATCGGGGTTCAGCCCAGGGAAGAACTTCAAAGCTGTTATGTAAGCCTTCACGTATCAAAATATTACGTTCAGTCCGTAAACGATAGAATGGAATCGCTTGATTTAACATGCTATCAATAGCACTCAACTTGATATCCAGATCTATCAGTGAATTGGCGTGGTAACCGTCAGGATCTTGTTCAAGATAACTTTTCTGCTCAGCCGTGCTCAGTGAATCAAAACGTATTTTTACTCTGACGCCGGCATCGGTCAGTCTGTGACCAATGGATTCTAATGGCTTGTCGCGGTAGTGATATACTGGTTTATCCAGCAAGCGAATTTCATTGACCAGACCTTCACGTTGCAATTGACGCAATACTGGCAACTCAACGTTCCAGAAGAAATTCCCTAAACGCAGACCTTCCGGTGCAATAACATAAACATCATCACGCGCACCGGTTGCATAAACGGAACTCCAGAATCCGATATTACTTCGCACCGCTTCGCCGATGGCTGAATGTAGGTTTTCTTGCTTAATATCATCGGGATCAAGGGACATGTTGTTCCAATCCATCAATTTCTTATTGAGTTCAAGGGCAAGTACATTCCCTTTCACATCAATATCATAAACGACTTTTTTGCCATCTTTCTGCGCTGCATCCAGTACATGACGGTAGGCACTGAACTCCCGGCCTGACCAGAATGAAACAATACTTTTCTCACCATGAGGGGGTTTAAAGCTATAACCAAAACGTTCCAATTTAGTCATAAATTGAACGCGCTTATCCCAGTCAAAATCAATGGTGGAATCGACAAATAACTTCGCCAGCGGTGCAATTTGGTCTTTAGGGATGGTATGTCGGATGACACTAAAAAAATTTTCAATAAAGTGAGTCAGCTCATACCTGATGTTGTCATTTATCTCAATATCAACACGTTCACCACCCGGTACAGGGATATAGTTATCTTGTGAAAGCCCTCCGCTCCGGTCATTATTTTTGCTCAACCAACGGTAGATATCCGCGACTTTTGCAGCCCTTGCAGCAATAAAAGGATATGTCGCTCCATTTTGCAGGGAACTCTGACTGCTTTGTGGTTGTGGAACTTGAGAAGTGTTGTCTGAACGGGGATCTGTCCTTCCCAACGCTTTCAGCCCACTCAAATCCAGGCCGGAAACAGGTTGTTCTTTTCGGTTTTCCGATCCTGATACATTTGTTATCGATTCAAGTGCGCCAACAGACGAAGCATAACTATTATTTGATTGATCTGAATTTGATTGATCTGACGACTGCGATGTGTGTAATGACCGTGGCACATGTATGGTGTTCGCATGTCCGGCACGAAGACCTGCATTGATCTGTAGACGTTCGACAGCTTGTTTAGCATCTGCAAGTGCAGACAAATCCTTATCTGACTCTTGCAACTTCTGGCTGAAAGTACCAATTCCCTGCATTAAGGAACCAGAGCCAATATGGCTGGCTGTATTACCGGCACCTTCTGCTTCATAGGCTTTACCTGACCGGCCACTGCCAGCATTGGTAAAATTCGGTTTATGCGCATTGTCCTTCGCTGTAGCTTCTACCTCAGCTTCAATCTCCTGAAGAGTCTGATAACTATTCTGTGCGGCTTTTTCAGCTTGTTTCTGTTGTGTCAGTGCCTCTTCTTTCCGGTATTCTGCCTTAGCCTGAGCATCCGCAACATCTTTCTGGGCATTCAGTTGATCCTGTTTAGATTTAGCAACATTGACTTCCGACTTATCCAGCGCGATTTCTATCTGATCTTGTTGTTTTGAAATAGTGGAAAGTGCATTACCCAATTGCTGGCCTGCCGTTTCTTTTACACTATCCAGTCGTGTCTGGAGGTTGTCCAAAAATCCGCCGGCAAAATCCTGACGCCACTGTGCCCCTGATTTTCCTTGATGGCTTGCGTATGTTTGGTTATTCAGACTGTCAAGTGCTATGGTTTTTGCCAACAATTCATCCGTCACAGCCTGCTCTTCAACCTTGATAGCACTAAGCTGTGATAGTCCGTTAGTGTTCAAGGCATAAAGATCAGTCGTCTCCAACTGAGATTGTGTCTCTGCAATCGCCGCCAGTTGCTTCTCTTTTTCCTGCATCAGATGTTGACGGTCTGCTTCTGCGTTTGCCTTATCATGCAGCACATCACCCGCCACCAACATTTGTGACGGACGTTTCACTTGTGTACTGTCAGAACGATTTGAGGTTGCAATGACATTGTCCAGAATATAACCGCTGCCGTCACTGTTACCGATGCCTTTGAACGCCAGTCGGTTGCTGCCTGCCCGCGCAACCAGCATCAATTGCTTGTGTTGCCAGGTGATTTCATCATTGGACGATGAGAAAACCACCTGCTCATTCCAGAGGACTTCCAGGCCATTATCAATGCTACTGGCTACACGCCTGGCAAAATCAAAATCAAGGGTGATGATTTCACCTGCTTCAAGCTGCCGGAGCTGCTGATAAATAGTGGTATTCGTATTCGCATCCAGCTCAGTGACATATTTACCGTGTCCATAGTTACTCAAGCCATAAGCATCGGCGGAATACTGAGCTTCCATGCCCTCGGTAGATGCCCAACCTGACTCTCTCGCTTCAAAATCACCATTGACAATCAGATTTGGCTTTTGTGTTTTTAGCGGCTGTTCATCGGCATTCATGATGTTTTTCAGTTTGCTGACATCCGGCGTATCGAGCTGATTCACCGAAGCGTGCAAATCCGTGGCTAAGTCTGATCTGACTTCCGCCATTTCAGTCAGTTTGAAACCGTTCAGCGCATTGACTTCCGGCAGATTAATGGCACCACGCCCCCGGTAGCTGCCGGATGAGTTTGCCTCATCACCATACACCAGAAAATTAATGCCCTGACTGCCCATCACCCCCAATAATGTTTGTTTTAATTCACTGAACATCGTGGCCAATTTATGTTTCTCGGTGTGACCGGAAGCCAGCGCAAGGTTGTAGAAATCACCATTACCGATTTGAACAGCAACGTTATTGCGGGCATAGGAGGCATGGATGTTCATCCCGTCGCCCACGTGGATATTGGCATTACCTGTCCCTTTCATCACCGAAACAGTCAAACCGTCACCCACTTTGGTGTTGATATTGTATTTACCCCACGCCACACTCACGGAAACACCGTCACCGATTTTGGTATTCACATTCAAATCACCGTGGGTTGCCACAACACTTAAGCCATTACCCACGCTGGTAGTGATATTACTTTTACCTTTCGCAGCGATAACTTGCATCCCATCGCCGACTTTGGTGACGATATTACTTTGACTCCACAAGGCGCTGAAGCTGTCACCCTGCCCCACCTGTGTCACGATATTGGCATCACCTTTCGCCAGCGTAACCTGACGCCCCTGGCCGACTTTCGTAATAACATTCGCTTTACCCCAGGTACCAGTATAATCATTCCCCTTGCCTACATGGGTGAGGATATTGGCTGTACCCTGCATAATACTAACCGTCTGCCCATCACCGATTTTGGTGACGATATTGGCTTTCCCTTTAGCAAAGTTATAGTGATCGCCTCTCCCCACGTGGGTCATGCTATTGGCATCCCCCCACGCGGCATTGACAGCCAGCCCCTCTCCCACTTTGGTCAGGATATTCAGATGACCTTTGGCAAATCCCACCGTATTGCCGTCACCCACATGGGTCATGATATTGCCAAATTGAGAAACCAGCAGGCCGGCTGTCGTCCCCGCGCCCACTTTCGTCAGAATATTGCCTTTGCCTAATAATAAACCGGCTGTCATGCCCTGCCCGACATGGGTTATTACGTTGGCTTTGGCTGCCGCCACCACACCGAGAAAATCATGCCCGACTTTCGTCACCACATTGGCTTCACCCAGGGCCAATACCCCCGTCATGCCCTGACCGGCATGGGTCATGATATTGGCCTGACCAAACATCGCCGCCAGCGTTGTGCCATCTCCGACTTTTGTCATGATATTGGCCTTACCGGCAAACAGACCAATACTGGTGCCGTTACCCACATGGGTATAAATATTGAGCTGGCCTATCATCAGCGCCGCCGTCAGATCATGACCGACTTTGGTCAAAATATTCGCCTCACCCAACATCGCAGCAAAGGTACTACCATCACCAATGTGGGTCATGCTATTACCCGTTCCTATCATGGCAGCAAGGGTTTCACCGTTCCCCACTTTCGTTGCTATATTGCCTTTGGCCACCATCAGCGCGACACTCAGGCCATCCCCCACATGGGTAAAGACATTACCCAATGCCACCATCAATGCCAGAGCCTGACCGTTCCCCACTTTGGTAAAGATATTGCCCCCGCCGGCCATCATGACGTATGCATCCCCCTGGCCGACATGGGTAAAGATATTGCCGACGGCCAGCATGGCAGCAATAGTTTCACCATCCCCTACTTTAGTAAAGACGTTGCCTGCTGCCCCCATCGCCCCCAGTGTTCTGCCGTTACCGACATGAGTCAGCACATTGCCGACACCGAACATCACGCCAGTAGTCTCTCCGTCCCCCACTTTGGTCAGGATATTGGCCCCGCCTATCATCACACCAGTGGTTTCTCCTTGCCCGATATGGGTCAATACGTTGGCCCCACCGCCCATAACGGCAAAAACCTTACCCTCCCCTTTTCGGGTCAGAATATTGGCCCCACCCAGAGCGACAACTTTAGTCTGGCTGTCATGAGGTGCCTGTAATGAAACTGCAGGAGATAGGTTGATATGGGTGATAACATTAGCAAAACCGCCCCCATTGAAACGCAGTTGCCCCTTTCTGCCTTTCTTGAAAATAACATTGGCAGCCCCAGCGCCATCAAATTCAGTGTCACCGATTTCTGAATTATGCAGAATAACATTGGCCAACCCTGCGCCCTTAAAGTAAACATTGCCACGGGCTACGTTGGATTTAATAACATTGCCACCGCCTGCACCTTCAAACCGGACATCACCGTGACTGTCATCCTGTTTTTGGGATAACAATTCCTGTTCACTGAATTCATGTATATTGGCAATCCGCTCAGAAGTCACGCGGACAGTATTTACACTGTAATGGACTTGGCTGAGTGTATAACTGCCTTTACCGAGGACTTTGTAGCCAGAACGAATATCAACAAATTGATTTGCTATATCTGCTGTTTGATCACCAGCTTTGTACCAAGGTGTGGCAATGTATTTCAGCTCACCGGTTTTAGGATCGTTAGTGAGTTGCACGACCACAACTTTGGTGTATCCTTCCAAGACCTTGGCGTACAGATAGGTATTTTTCATCAGGTTGGATTTCACCGGCTTGACAGCAACGGTTGAACCATCCGTTGAAACCGCATAACCGCCCATTTGAGCATCCGACAAAGTAATATTTTCTGCTGCGATCTGGACACCACCGGCATACGTTACCCACTCATTTTCCGGTAGCTCACTTTCCAGCGCATGTACCGTAAATGACTGGTGTTGTTCAACCATCAGATTTGACAAAGTATAGGCACCATCAATATCGACCACTTGATAACCACCGTAGTCAGAAACATCTTGAGATGCCAGATTTTTGAGATAATTTCCCTTTTTATACCAAGACGTGGTGTAATATTTCAGCCTGCCGGTTTTAGGATCATTATGCAGATGAATTTTATTAACTTTTGTATATTCCTCATCAGCAAATGCAAACAGGTAGGTATTTATGTCTCGCGTGGATTTAATGCCAATGACTTTCTGTGATTCTTCAATCCAGCTTCCTCCCATCGTGGCGGTGGTGAGTACAATTTCTTCTGCTTTTGCGTAAGCAATGCCTTCACCGCTCAAACAATCAGCCTGTCCCTTACGGGTAATTTGGTTATAAGCTCCCCCTCCGATAAAATGAATATTGCCGAAAGTGACATCTGAGTAGAGATGGTTATAACCGCCACCCCCTGCAAATTTAATATCCCCGCTGTTTCCCCGACGATATAAATTGTTATAGGCTGCTATCCCTGAATAGTGCACATTACCAGAATGCCCATCATGTTGAATAACTACCCCGCCAGCCCCACCAGAGAAAGTAATTGTTCCTTCCCCTTCTTTATTGATTTCCGCATATCCCGCCGCACCTTTGACGTTCAGATTGCCAGTAGTATCACTAACTTTCAGATAGGCAGAGCCGCCAACGACGGTATCATTACCTGAACCGGTATAAACCGAAGCACCAATAGAGCCTAATGTAATATGATCATTACCGCCATAAGCATGTATTTGGCCCCCAAATCCGATGGCAACAATATTATTATCACCATCATCTGCGGAATAATTTCCTGTAAAAAAGTATTCAACACTTCTCCAAAATGGTTTTCCCATAAATAAATCCCGGAATAAATGCAAAAATTGAAGATAAAAAAACCCAGTTACAAAACGCAACCGGGCTTCAGTATTTAAATAGATTTTAAAAATGAATGTTTCAAGAATAAATTGAAATCTATGATACTTAATCTGGTCAATTTATTAGATTGATACATAAAAATAAGCTAGCCAGCAGACAGAAATCATTCATTGGAAAGTACCCCATTTTTACTTTTAAAATCAATATAGTTAAATTACAAAGTCTGTTTAACCACCATACTTAGTCCCAATACTCCCACTCAAATGACATAAAAACATCTGATAATATTTTTAATTATATTACTTATAAAAAATACATCGCTCATCTCTAATCAATCATCAGATAATAATGACGGTGTTATTTTTAAATTGAGGGTAAAAGAATGACGGCTCACTGATGTGAGCCATTTTCGTTAATCATATTTAGTTAATAAAACCGTCAGACCAGTTTGGCATTCCCAATTGTGGGTATGTATTAACTTGACCATTCCTATCGTGCCTGCCAGGCCGGAATTAAAGAACAGGTCATTGGTCTCACCATGAATAATACAGGTATTCGGGATACATTACATATCAACATTAATTCTGTTGTTCGCACTTTAAAAACTCTGCCTACGATGTGTAACAACTTCCCCTTTGGATAACATGGAAATTCGTCTTATCTGCGAAGTTAACGAAATGGAGTCTGTTCTTCAAATCCATGCAACCTAGCACTAGTCCTTTAATGTCATGCTTACCTAAATCTTCTGTAAAGATAAAGTTTACACTATATATTTCTTTCATGTAAGACATCAATTTCGTAAGATCTATGGGAGACACAGAATTATGACAAGATGATTTATTCAATAAAGATGAAGTGATTTTATCTAATTCATTATAACCGAGATAAATTAAATTATTGTGTGTTTTGTTTTTTGCAATCTTTACTTTTCCATGGTTAATATATTTTTCAATTCTTGTTCCATTAAAAATAAATTTATTAAATAAATCTATAAAGGAAGATGTAAAAAGACCATCATAATAACTAAAGATATTTTGTGAATTAGCTATAAAATTTGGATTGAGCAGAGCTTCTATAGATATAGAAGAATCTTCTTTTTCACGTACGATTTTGTTTACAGAAATCGGTTTACGTTCTAAAATCCATTCTATTTTTGAACCTGGTAGGATACGTGCAAGTGCAATACCTGTATTTTTTGCTACAGTAAAGGCACTTTTCTGATATTGTGAATTACTGAAAAACATTCCTTTAACATTAGAGCCCGCAATTTGTCTCATTTTTGAATTGAACTCTTCTATATCGTCAACAGGTATTGAGCCAGAATAATTTTTACATTCAATGATAACTAATTGCGAATATTTTTCTTTACCTTTTATAAAGCATTCAATCGAAATATCTACAATTATATTACTTTCTCGTTCTTTAGAAGAATAAGGCTTCTTCTGATGGAATGTGCATAAATCAGGATTTAACCAAGTATTCCCACTGTTCACATATTCTTGAATCAACAAGAAAACTTCATTTTCAAATTTGTTTCCTTTTTCCACGGTATTCAAAGCAAATTCCCTCTCATTATGATGGTAGTTCTTTAATTTCAAATACAGCTCGCCAGTAAATTTACATTTTGTTGAAGTAAAGACACCAAAGTGCTTAGTTCAGATGCACCTTCCTTTGGTGGAGGATAAACACCATATTTTCTGATTGAAGGCAAAACATCTTCAAATACCCAGTCTTGAAATCGTAAAGCAGCTTCACTTTCATCAATTGTAACGATTCGGTACAGACCTGCTTCAGTGACATAAAAGTCGAAATTTGCTTCGAATTCATTTCTTTTATCTAATGTTATTATAACTCTATCTTTTTCTTTCAAAACAGAAAATAACTTGCTTAATAGACCACTAAACCCCTTTCTTTTTGTTCTGGAAGATTTATTATATTTATCAAGGTTTACGTTATCCTTCACTAAAACTCTAATAACGTCAAGAAAGCAAAACAATATTCTACCATCTTGCTCTATAGTTCGTATTGGAACTTCACCATGACTGCCAGGATAAAATATTTCATGTTTAGTCTGTGCCATATAGCCACTGCTTAAAAGTTATGAACATTTAGATGCCAATTATATATAAATTTACTGATATTATCCAAAGGACAGCTCAAATTTATAAAAAGACATTTATCAGAATAAAATTCCATAAAAAAACAACAAATACAGTATATTTTATAAATATTATGAATTTATATTACATTTAATTTTGAATCATGGTTTTTTCAGTAAACTAAAATGGCCCACTACTGTGAGCCATTTTTATTAATGAGAAAATCTGAAAAATCAAATCCAGCCCGCCATCAGGCCAGTTTAGACTTCCCGTTTGTCGTATCAGTCCAGGCAGTGATGATGGTTGACTTCGTCTGGCTATCAAACGAGTCAATAAAACTGCTGGCACCGATATTCGGGGAGAATCCGCTCATCGCCTGCACCAACGTATCCACAGCATTGTCAGACAGGGCTTTATATTCGCGTTCACCTTGTGCATCTTTATCGCCCATCAAGGTAACAATATTCGCACGATTACCATTAAAGTAATTATTGAAGGTCACAGAGCCTACCGTTTCAAACTGCCCCTGTACCGAACTATCCCGGACATTGCGGTTGGTCAACAGAACCAAATCGTAGCCACTACGTTGGAACCACAAGTTTTGCCAGTTGATATCGTTGAAAACGATCTTGTCACTTTGTTTGATATCTTCAACCACATTATCAATGACATTCCCGCTGACCACAAAACTATTGACACCTGTTCCTC
Source organism: Xenorhabdus indica (assembly GCF_014467235.1). Taxonomy (GTDB): domain Bacteria; phylum Pseudomonadota; class Gammaproteobacteria; order Enterobacterales; family Enterobacteriaceae; genus Xenorhabdus; species Xenorhabdus indica. Next base: position 54,931 of record NZ_NKHP01000003.1, read on the forward strand.
CCTTAAAGCGGTTCTGATATCCACCCAGTACCAGCAGATCATCGCCGTCACCACCGCTAAATTGGCTGAACTTGGAAACCACATCGGCGATCAGATGATCATTATCCGTACCACCATTGATTACCGCATGATATCCCATCAGTTTGATAGAGTTACTGCCGCTGTTGCCATCAATTTGGTTATAGTTACCAAATACGGTCGCAAAGTCGTCACCCTCTCCCAAATCCACCTGATTGTTATTACCAATAGTGACGACATAATCCTGATCTTGACCGGCATCAATACGGTTGAAGTTACCTGACGCCACGATATAATCGCGTCCTTTGTCGCCTTGAATCACACCGCCTTCACCGAAAGCAAAGACCTGATCATTACCCTCTCCCATGTAGGCGTAGTTAATGCGTCCGGCCAGTACAGCAACGTCATTGCCTGCACCACCAAACATCATATTTTCGCGCCCCATCAGAACGCCCACGTCATTACCTTCACCCCCAGTGAAAATATTGGAGGTTCCTACAGAGTAGAAGACATCATCGCCACGGCCGCCCCAGACGTTGTTGTTATCTCCCAGATACGCACCAAGATCTTTACCATCACCACTCCAGTTAAAATTGTAGTTACCGAGGGAGATGTGAATATCACCGTCACCTTGCAGGTGACCGCTGTTGCGCAGGAAGTCAAACGTTTTGTCCTTCATGTTCAACAAATCGGCTGTCAGGTTCTCTTTCAGGTTAGTGACCAGAGATTTCATCTCCGCTTGTTTATCCTGATTGAACAAAGTCGCAAACAGATTTGGCAGGTTCAGAGCATTAAACCCAAATGCACGTTCTGGTCGTTCAGCTTCGGTTTGCTCAGCCGGCTTATTACCTTCACTCAGGGATATTTTGCCTTCCTCTGCGTCAACAGGCGCTTTCGCTTTCAATCCGTGGCTTTCTGCGAAAGATTTAATACCATCAGTACCCGTATTTAACCCCGCTTTTAAGCCATCAAGTAATTTGTCCGGATCAGTGAATGCTTTCAGTTGATCACCACTGAATTCTCCGATGATCTCCAGCATTTCCCGCAGAATAGCAACACCATCCACGGGTTGACCGGAACGGGAAACAATGCGTCCATCTGGTGTGTAATCGACCCCAAAAATATCTGCCAATGTAGTATCAGCTTTGACGCCAGCAAGATTTCCCAATAGCTTGTTCTTGATCTGACGTGGCAGATCCGTCGGACTGAATGTAAAGGTGGTTTTTGCCATACCTGTTGAGGTGTATTGCTGAGTCATCAAACCAAACAGTGAACCCAGATTGGTATCCAGTATTGATTGAATATTGTCACCAAACATGAAGTTCCAGTTGCCGGTTGTCACCTGAATATCAGCGCCTTGCCCACCAACAGCAAAGTTGAAAGCCAGTTTCTCATTTGCCTGCCGGAACTTATCTGCCCGACTGAGGCTTCCCGGTTCAGGTTTATTACCCGCTCCTCCCAACCATTGGTTGTATTTTTTGTTCAGGGTACTTTCGAGATCGCTTTTCAGACCACGACTGCTACGCTCATTCTCTGTGTTGAGTTCAGTCAGGGTTTCATATTTGACACTGCTGGTCAGATCGAGGCCCGACAGATCGCTGACATATTTCTTCGCACCTTCCAGACTCCATTGTTGATCCTGCTTTGCCAGCCAATCCGATGAACCTTGTGAGCTGGCAATATCTTGCAATACGCCGGAAATACGTGCCGCACCATCAAATGGGTTGACCAATGGCGGTGTCGGAATGGATTTTTCCAACATCACAATCAAATCATTGCTACGTCCCAGGTTGAAACTGACGTTACGGTTACCCACAAACAGTTGTGCACCTTCAAATGCCTGATAACCAGCAATATCTATACTGTGCTTACTGTCACCATGACCAATGTGAACCATCACATTGTTATCACCGAAAGCCAGAGATTTAAAGCCACCTGTTCCCACTTTGATCCCGACATTCGTGGTTCCCCAGTTGATAGCAGTAAATTCTCCATCCCCTACTTGTACCTGAATATTGCCGGAGTAGCTCAGATGCTGGTCAGAAGATGCTGCATTCGGTGCATTATTATTTTGCAGTGCCTTGTCATTCTCATACTGCTTCGGCGCATGGAATGTTTCGCTGTTTTCTGCAATCGCCCCTTGCGGTTTGGCCTCTGCATTGCCGTGCCCCACACGGGACAGAATAATATCATTTTCAGAGATGCCGCGACGGATCCGTTCAGAATGAGTTTCCACTTCCCCTTTCCCATTCCAGCCCAACACAATTTTATTATCTACCAGCTTATGAACCCATTGCTCCTGAACATCACGGGTATGTTTACGGCCAATGCTGTCTACCGCAACTTCACTGCTGCGTGCTGACACGGTAGTGCGGAGCCCTTGCCCATCAAGTGCTGAAATAAAGCGTCGTGCGAAACCGTCACGTTTATCATCACGGATCAATGAACAGCCCACAAGGCTGATATGTTCCGGTATACCTGCCTGTTTGAAGTTTGTACTGAATTGTTTCAGTTTCAGTGCTAATTCGTCAGCGCTGTATCCCGCCATGCGAGTCAGATGCTGAGTTGATTCATCACGCCCGTGTCCAACAATCTGCCAGCGTAATTTGCCAGACAATTTAGCAGGATCACCGTAAACCACACGATACTCACCATTTGCATCAAGCTGGACAACAACACTGGTATCAGGGTGTTTACCTGCCAAACTTGCCGCCGCTTTGGCGACCGTCGGATCATTTTCTGTCTGGATGATAACCTGACCATCAAAGCGGCTTTCACCACCTTCCGCCTGTGGTGTGACGGTAACGCGTTCCCATGATTCGACATTTTTATTGTCAACCACGCGGTCAACACTTTCAGGCAGATTGTCCTTAAGTGGTGATTTCACCACATCGGTAATTTCAGGTTCTGCACGTGCTTTCATCGGCGTTTCATCAAACACGTTCAGATCAAGGATATCCCTCATGCTGACATTGTGTGTGGGTTTATAGGTAGCCAGTACACCGCCATCCATCACCACTACACGGTAAAAAACAGCTTCACCCGCGCTATTTTTCGGCATCTTGTAACTGTTTTCCATATTCAAACCAGTTTTGCCGAAGAAACGTGTCATGTAATCGCCAAATTTCTCGGCAGAAGAAAATTCGATAATACCGACATTCGGATCATAGAAACCATAGACACGATTTTCACCGCTGCCTTTCGCCCACGCACTCATCGCATGGCCGGGCGCATCCAGTTCAAGGAGAACCGGTTTACCATCGGTATTTACCGCAGTCACTTTATTAATTACGCCATTAACAGTCAGTGCCCGCTCGCCTTCCAGCTTTTCTTCCCATACTTTGATAAATGTCTCATACATCGGGTTACGGGCATGCAGGGCTGCCAAAGACCCCAAGAACTTATTGGCATTAGCGAGTTCAGTCGCTGAATACAGATCTGGATTATTGAGTACGGCGGCTGTGGAGTACATTTTTTCCAGTAATTTACGGGCAACGCCGTCCTGACCATCGTTTTCAAGCTGTTTCGCTACCAGAACCAGCTTTGATAATGGGTCACAACGCCCACCATAGCCATCATTGGACAGATTCAGGAACAATGTCTGTGGTGCAGGCTGTTCATTTGCCTTAGTATCAGCAATACCCGCAGAAGCTACATCACGGAACAAGAGGTGGAATTTCTCAGCTTTCTCCTGGAAAGTGGCTTTTAAGGCCTTACTTTCAATTTCCCATGTCAAAGCACCTTTTTGTTCTGCGCTCCAGTTTCCTTTAACCAGCAGATCCACCAATTGCTTGATGCTCATGTCTGAACGGAATCCATCCACGATCTGTTTGGCATGGCCCTGCTTATAACCTGCCAGAAAATCTTCTGTTGTACGGATATCATACGTGGTTATGCCTGCTTTGTTTACCTGTGGTTTCAGCACTTCACCAACGCTTTTCAATTCACTCCAGATATCTTTAAGTATTTCTGGTTTATGAGGCTGATGTTGCACATCAAACAGACTAGTCACAATCTGCCGCGCAAATTGCTTCATTAATCTGTTGCTATCTTCATGTCCATAAAAAGTATGTTCACCCGACACCTGATAACCTTCTGCGACGAGTCTGGAACGCAGATTTTCACCTTCAGACCCCAACCCTTCGCTATCGGTCAACAACATGATTGGTGTCTGTTTCGAGATACCTTGCAGATTTTTTTCAACCGAAAACCGCCCATTCACCGCTTTTGCCAGCACCCCTGTGATCCCAGCAGGGTTTGGTACTTCATGGGCTGTAATGGCTTTGGTCATACTCGGCATTGGGCGATCAAGCAACAGACCGGATACTGGTTGTCCACTGTGTTCTGCATAACGGGCCAGATCTGCCGCAATCGGGCCTCCCATTGAGTAGCCATGAATGATGATATTTTCTGGTTTGATGCCACGATCATTCACCAGGTAGTGGAACATTGTGCGGGCATCCTGATATAACCCTTTTTCACTCGGATGTCCGTCACTGGAACCATAACCCCGCATATTGACCGCCAGCAAATCAATACCCTGTTTTTGGTAGTGAAGCTGGATAGCATCGGCTTGTTCTTCCGCTGATGAACCGGAACCATGAATGAAAAGTACAACTTTTTTCGTTATACTCTGTTCTGTAGATGCCTCTGTTCCCTGAGCAGAGAGATGGTAATAGCCTGTCAGGCGTCCGGCACTGCCTCGTAATGTCACTTTATCGGCTGTGCCGTTATTAACCGCGTGATCCAGCAATATCTGGGTATCTTCATTGACATTGCGGCGGGCATCTTTAGCACCATAAAGTTCGTTATTCAGGAAGCGTGCTATCGGGTTAAATGGTTCCCGCTCACGTGGTGGCGTACCATCATTATCAATGGCGACATTTTCCAGTACCTTGTTTTTATCTTTGCTTTCGCTGCTACCCGGCACTGTCAAATCTTCACCGATCAGACGGTTTGGCTTTCTGACTATGTGCTCAGCCTGCGCTTCCTGCAATGCCTGCGCATAATTGAACAACTCATTTGGTGTCCAAATGCCAAAATGTGGCCGCCATTTATGTCCGATGACCTGATCCGCGCCTCCCGCTTTGAGAACTTTGGCAACAATACTTGAACAGTTACCTGTCAGTAATTGGTAACGGGCATCAGGATTCTGGCTGATTTTATGCCATTCCGCCTGCATCGCTGCCGCATCCAAGCCTGCCAGATTAATACGGAAGACACGTCCCTGATCGGGTTCACTGGCCTTAAAGTCCTGAATATTACTCAGTTCATACTCTGCAAATTGACGAATCACATTGGCAATGCGTTTCTCAGTCAGTTCAGGTGAATGCTGTTTTGCTACTGTCCGCAGTGCTTCGGCAAATCCCTTACCCACTTCAAACATATCTATGCGGCCATCTTCCCACTGTTGCATATACGGGCGCGCAATATGCTCCGGTATGCCGGCAGATTTCAACAGATTAGGATTCGCCAAAGCAGCCATAGCAAAACCTTCGCTGATGTCTTCAAATCTTGCATCAATGCCTTTTGCTACCTGTAACTTTTCAATAAATCTTTCCAGCTTACGTGCGCCATCCTGCAAGCCAAAGTTATCATTTTCTTCGGAAGAGACATCCAGCGCCAGCGCTCCACTTTGTCCTGCCGGTTGGCTGAGGTCACGCCAACGGAGTTTTACATCCGGATACTCCGCTGAGGAAACATCAAAAATGCGGCCAATGTTGGTTGACTTGCCACCTTTCGGCCACCAACTGACATAGTTTTTCTCATTAAATTCCTCTGCATTTTCTGCACTGACTTCAATACGTCCATGTCCGATTTGCAGGGCTGCATGGCCTAACCGACTGTGATCGCTTGGCTTCCAGATAAACAAAGTGGCGCTGATCGGCGATAATTGCTGTTCAATGGCCTGATGTATCTTTTTCAAACCAGAGATATCAATTCCCTTGCCATCTTTCGCCAGGTCACGGGCATTCAGATTTGAGAAAACGATTTCTGTCACTGACTGACCATATTCTCTGGTGATGGATGTCTTGACTTGCTCAATCGCTTTTTCTGCACTTTCTGTTTTCGTGGCAATCTGAATATTGGATTTACCACGGGTAACAAAATCGCCCTGCTCATCAATATAAAGGTGTTTCGAATCTTTCAGGTTGGCATTACCCAGTTTGTTATACAGCTCACTGAAACTGCCCTTCCCAGAACTTTCTACAGTAGATTCTGCAAGCGTCGTTGACTCGTCAATCCGCACATTAATTTGTGACAACAAGTTTTTCAGTGTTGGCACACGTTCTGAATCCGGATGTCCCAACAGATAACCGTCCACCTCATGATGTAAATCATAAAGTTTTTCAATGGCATGAAGGTCATAATCTTTACTTTCTTGCAGCACATTTTCATAGCTTCTGAGCGCATCCAGTACATTCTGATAACTGTCGCCACGGATTTTGCCTTTAACGTAAGCCGCTTCCTGCAATTCACTGACAGACATCAGGTCTGTCTTCGGTTGGTAACGCCAGCTACCTTCCACTTTTTCAGCCAGAATACGGGTACGTCCGTTATCATGGGAAACAATGCGATCATCCACCAGATATAACTTATCAGGCAGTTGAGCGTAATTGTCATAGTTGGCGAGGATAAAACGTTCAATAGCTTTAATCTGAGCTGTATCATCCTGATCTTCTACAATAATGGTCTTGAAGCTTGCATTCTCAGAACCATTATCACGACTGCCCGGCCAAGGGCGGACTTCAAAACCTTCCTCATCATCAGATTCACGTACCAGCAAATTACGCTCTGTACGTAATCCATAGAATGGCAATGCCTGATTCAGCAGATTGTCGATAGCACTGGTTTTGATATTCAGATCAATCAGTGTATCCGGCTGATATCTGTCAGGGTTCAACGCAAGGCGTTTTTCCTGTTCTTTAAGGCTAAGTAAGTCAAAACGTGCTTTTACGGAAACGCCCGCTTCTGTCAGCCTGCGGCCAATCTCTTCAAGCGGTACGCCCTGATACTCTTTGGCTGCTTTATCCAGCAGACGGATTTCTCCCACTAATCCTTCACGCTGTAATTGACGCAACACTGGCAATTCAACATTCCAGAAATAGTTGCCCAAACGCAGGCCACCCTCAGCAATGACATAGACATCATCACGTGATCCGGTTGCATACAGGGAACTCCAGAAACCCGTATTACTCAGTGTAGATGCGTTAATGACTGATTGTAGTGCATTCTGCTGTGCATTATCTGAATCAAGGAAAATGCCGCCCCAACGCATCAATATCTTGTTGAGTTGAATAGCAAAAGAGTTACCTTCTACATCTGTATCGTAAACGACCTTTTTACCGTCCGTTTGGGCTGCGTCAAGAATGTCGCGGTATTGTTTAAAGTTCTTGCCAGACCAGAACGACACGATGCTCTTATCACCATGTGTAGGCTCAAAACTATAGCCATAGTGCTCAAGTCTTGAAATAAATTCGACCCGCTTATCCCAGTCATAGTCGATTGTGGCATCAACGAACAGTTTCGCCAGTGAAGATCTCTGTTCTTCCGGTACACTGTTTTCAGTTCCGTTCAGGTAACCTTCAACAAAATTCACCATTTTTTGTCTGAGATCGTCAGGGATATCTGCATCCACACGTTCAAAGCCCGGTACTGGAATGTAGTTTTCGGTCGCCACATCGTTATCACTGTCCAGCCAGCGGTAAACATCAGCCACTTTCTGTGCTCTGGCCGCTGCCCCAAAGTCTGTTGATGTCTCTGCCGCTTCCGGCTGTGCCAGCGTTTCCCCCAGTGCTTTTAGCCCGCTGAGATCCAAACCAGAAATTTTCTGTTCTTTTCTGACAGAATTGACAGGCCTATCCGCCATACTGCTGGCAGACGCAGATGTATCAGTAGAGGTATCAGGAGCATTGACGGAAACGTGGCTATCAGCCGATGACTGCGCAGTTTCCTCACTTTGAGCATTAAGATTAGTCTGCCGCTTTCTGATACGCACTCCGGCATTAATCTGTAAACGATCCAACGCTTCTTTTGCATCGTCAAGTTCGTTCAGATCTTCTTCCAGATATTGCAACTCCATACTGAGTCCCTCCTCTGTTTCAACAGAAGAGTCGGAATCAATATAGCTATTGACTTTTTCGGCGTGATTTTCAACCGTTGTTTCAAACGCGTTTCCAGTATAAGTCGCGGATTGCCCCTTAACTGACAATCCGCTTCCCGTTGCTTGCGCCCGGTTCGGCAGGCTATTGCCATCAAGTTTCGCACCTTTAGCATCAGATTGTACTTGTGCCGTTTTTATCTCCGCCGCAGACACTGCATGTTGACCACGCTGTTCTGCTTTTTGTACTGCGGATTTTCCATCACGGGCAGACTGTTCAGCCTGTTGCATGCGAGCTATAGCTTCTTGTTCCCGCGATTCTATGTCGGCACGGGTTTTCTCGATGTCCTGTAAAGACTGCTGATGGTTTTGTTCCCCTTTGAGGATACCTGACTCAGATTTGGTGACTGCGTCTTTAATATCACCCAGTCGTTCTGAAGAGGCTTGTTGGGAGTGATCTAGTTGCTGCTGTGCAATCTCTTTTGCAATATCCAGTTGGGATTGCAGATTTCCCAACAAACCATCAGCAAACTGATCACGCCACTGACTGCCGGATTGTCCATGATGCGTCGCATGATCATTCAACGCGTCCAATCCTTTCGTTTTTGCCATCAACGCGTTGGTCACTGCCTGTGCTTCATCATTGATAGAATCACGCTGCGATTGACCATTAGCCTCCAGTGCCTCCAGATCGGTATTTTCCAGTTGTGCTTGAGTACCAGAAACCGCTGTCAGTTGCTTATCTCTTTCCTGCTCCAGACGTTGACGATCGGCTTCTGCTTTTTCCTTATCCTGTAAGGCATTCTGGGCTGCCTTATCCTGTTTCACATGCTTAGCAACGCTACTGCCTGACAGTTCAGATTGAGCAACAACGTTATCCAAAACGTAACCCAAACCATCACTTCTGCCAGTACCTGCAAATTCGAGTCGGTTACTTCCCTCTTGTGCTTTCAGAGTTAAGGTTTTGTTACTCCATGCTGCCTCACCTGCGGAAACTGAAAAAACAATTTCGCCATTCCAGAATACACACATCCCATTATCAGCAGAAATATTGGTACGCCTTGCGAAGTCAAAACTAACTGTGATGGACTCTCCTTCGGTAAGGTTGTCAATATCCTGGTAAATACGGGTATTAGTATTGGTATCAAGTTCACTGACACGCTCACCGTGTCCCTTCTTATTTAGCCCATAAGACTCAGCAGAAAAATCAGCTTCAACCCCACTCGTGGACTGCCAGGACTGCCATCCCACAGAACCCTGCTCAAAATCACCATTGGTAATTAAGTTATACCCCTGCGTTTCATCGCTCAGAGCATTCTGGATTGCATCAGTGTCTGGCGTATTCACTTCTGATACTGTTCCTTTCAGGCTGTCGCCCAACTCAGAAGTCACTTCATCAATCTCTGTCAGTCTGAAACCACTCAGTGAGGAAACCTCTGGCAAGTCAATGGCACCACGCCCTTTATGGGTTCCCGATGTGTTGGCTTCATCACCATTAACCAGATAATTGATGCCCTGACTACCAGCAGTGCCGAGCACTGTCTGCTTAATGTTATCAAACAGTGCCCCTAACTTATTGCTCTGGGTATTACTTTCGGCCACGGCAAGGCTGTAGAAATCACCGTTACCTACCTGAATTGCCACATTATTTCGGGCATAAGAGGCATTAACGTTCAGGCCATCACCGACACGGATATTAGCATTGCCTGTCCCTTTCATGACGGAGATATTCAGGCCATCCCCCACACGGGTATTGACATTGAATTTCCCCCAAGCCACGTTGACAGAGACGCCATCACCGACTTTGGTGTTCACATTCAGGTCGCCATGCGTCGCCGTTACACTCAAACCGTTACCGACTGTCGTGATGATATTGCCTTTGCCCTTAGCCGCAGTTACTTGAGTGCCATCACCCACTTTGGTGACTAGATTGCCCTGACTCCACAACGCGTTGAAGCTATCTCCCTCGCCAATCTGAGTGACAATATTGGCATCACCTTTAGCAAGTACGACATTACGCCCATCACCCACTTTCGTGATCGCATTCGCTTTGCCCCAAGCACCGGTGTAATCATCCCCATTACCTACATGAGTAACGATATTGGCTTGCCCTTGGACAACAGTGATTTCCTGTCCTTCCCCCACCTTAGTGATGATATTTGCTTCACCTTTGGCAAAGTTGTAGCGATCTCCATCACCATAATGGGTCAGGATATTGGCTTTGCCCCAAACTGCGTTGACGCCCGAACCATTACCCACTTTGGTAATGACGTTGGCTTCACCTTTGGCAAATCCGACTGTGGTTCCGTCACCAATGTGAGTCATAATATTGCCGATTTTAGAAACCAACAGACCAACAGCAGTTCCATTACCCACTTTAGTCAGAATGTTTCCTTTACCGTTCAACAAAGCGGCCGTTGTTCCTTCACCAACATGCGTCACTACGTTGGCCTCTGAAGCAGCAACGACGCCCATAAAATCGTCACCGATTTTTGTCACGATATTGGCTTTGCCCAATGCAAGCACACCTGTCAGGCCATTACCGACGTGAGTCATAACATTAGCCTTACCGAACATAGCAGCTAATGTTGTGCCATCACCGACTTTCGTCATGATGTTAGCCGTACCGGCAAACAAACCGATGCTGGTTCCTTCACCCACATGTGTATAAATGTTGGCCTTGCCTATCATCAATGCCGCCGTCAAGCCATTGCCGACTTTGGTCAGAACGTTTGCACCGCCAATCATGGCAGCAAAAGTGGAGCCGTGACCAATCTGAGTAAAGATATTGGCTTTGCCGATCATCGCAGCCAGTGCGTCACCATTACCGGCTTTCGTCGCAATGTTGCCCTTGGCGATCATCAAAGCAACGCTGGTGCCATCACCAATGTGAGTAAATACGTTGCCAAATGCCAACATTAACGCCAGCGCATTACCATTACCCACTTTGGTAAAGATATTGCCGCCGCCCGCCATCATTGCGAACGCATTCCCTTCTCCGACATGGGTAAAGATATTGCCGACTGCTAACATGGCGGCAATGGTTTCACCATCTCCCACCTTAGTGAAGATGTTACCCGCCGCAGCCATCACACCCAATGTTTGTCCATCACCAACGTGGGTCAAGACGTTACCCAACCCCAACATGATGCCGGTAGTATCGCCATTGCCAACTTTGGTCAGAATATTGGCACCACCTAACATGATGCCGGAAGTTGTTCCATCACCAACATGCGTCAGGACGTTAGCACCACCTCCCATAACAGCCAAGAGGTTGCCCTTGCCCTTTTTGGTCAGAATATTGGCACCGCCCAGTGCGACTGCTTTTGTATCAGAAGAAAGTGGATTAGAAGTATCACTATCACTGCTAATATGGGTAATAATGTTGGCACCACCGAACGAGCCAGATTCGAGATCACCTTCCCCTATCTTGGTCAGGATATTAGCTCCCCCGGCCAGAACAGAAGAAACATGGCCCTGCCCCATTTTAGTCAGGACATTGGCACCACCCACACCAGACCAGACCGCATCCCCATGACCAATTTGAGTGTGAGTATTAAAACCCCCTCCCATTGAAACGCGGCTATTGCCATTACCTTTGTGGATAGAGATATTGCCGACCGCCAGAAGATGAGCAAGATAGCGACCATCACCAACGCGAACCAGTACGTTTGCTGCTCCGCCAGCATTGACTTCCATATCCCCACGCTTCCCCTGATGAAGAAGTACGTTGGCAACACCGGCACCATTAAAGCTCAGGTTTCCTTCCTGGCCTTTTTTGATGATGACGTTGGCGCCACCCGCCCCCTTAAATTCTGTGTTACCGAATTCGGAAGTATGTTCAATAAAATTGGCAATACCGGCACCATCAAAGTAGACATTACCTCTTGTCACGTTAGATTTGATAACGTTACCGCCACCAGCGCCTTCATAACGAACATCTCCCGAACTTTCACGTCGTTCAGTGGCCGGAAATAGCGACTGTTCGCTATATTCGTGTGTCCTGGCAACACGGTCACTCACTGTGTGTACCACTTTGGCGCTATAATGGAGATCACTCAGTGAATAACCTCCGGTGCCCATACTGTGATAACCATTGCCCGCAGAAATGATTTCGTTTGCCAGATTGGCAGTGTGATCACCTTCCTTATACCAAGGGCGGGCGATGTATTGCAGTATTCCGGTTTCTGGATTATTCCTTAACTCAACTACCACAATTTTGGTATATATGCCCAGTTTTTTGGCATACACATAGGTGTTTGGCATCCGGTTAGATTTGACCGCTTTTACATCGACAGTCGTGCCATCCTGATAAATTGCATATCCGCCCATTCTGGCATCTGACAAAACAATATCAGCCGCATTAACCTGGATACCATTACCGTAAATCACCCATGCGTTTTCCGTCAGATTCTGCTGTACTGCCTGAATTGTGACAAGTTGCTGACGTTCAACAACCAGATTTGACAGGGTATATGCGCCGTCAAGATTAACATCCACAAAACCACCCTGAGCAGAGATATCTTGTTTCTCAAGCCCTTTAAGGTGATTTCCTTCTTTATACCAAGAGGTTGAGTGATAGATCAGTTTTCCCGTTGCCGGATCATTACGAAGCTGAACTTTATTGATTTTAGTATAAGTACCATCTGCAAAAGCAAACAGATACGTGTTCGGCTCTCGTGTTGATTTCAGGCCTGATACCTGATGATCGCTGCCAATCCATGAACCATTCATGGTGGCATTTTTCAGGACGATTTCTCCGGCATCAGCGTATTCTATCCCTTCACCGCTGAAATCATTGTCAGCACCTTTACGAACAATCTTGTTATAACCGCCTGCACCAGTGAAATGGATATTCCCCTGTTCAACATCGGAGTACAGGTTGTTATAACCACCAGCCCCCTTAAACTGGATATCTCCCCGCACACCTTTGCGGGTGATGCCATTGTATCCAGATATACCAGAGTAATTGATAGCACCATTGTCACCGGTGTGGTTGATTTGCAACCCACCGGCAGCCCCGGCAAACTCTACCGTTCCGTTATGTGTTTTATTAATAGTAGCATATCCCGCACCGCCTTTTACGGTCAGAGAGCCACTGGTGTCATTGATATTCAGATAACCCGCGCCGCCGACAATAGTATCATGTCCCCATGTAGTATTGACTGTAGCCCCAATTGATCCGACGACAATGTAATCATTACCACCGTACGCATTGATGACGCCACCAACGCCGATGGCGTGTATTGTGTTACCGTCATTATCATCTTCGTATTTACCGGTAAAGAAGTATTCAGTACTTCGATTAGATGATTTCCCCATAAATATTCCTGGTGTTGGGCAAAAAAAATTAAACAGTAAACCACTGCACCCGGCGGATACAGCGGTCATTTTTAATATCCAGAATGCCCCGGACAGTACAGGCTTTCTGCCCTTTCCACGCTGCAAAAACACGGCGGCGCAGATCGCAGGCAATGTCACGCGCATGTCCGAAAGGCGCTATCATTTCTGGAAAAAAGATATGCTGACCAGAACGCCAGTCTTCATGCATGATTTCCCGTTCACCGGAAAGGATTGCATCCCGACTGCTGTCAGACAAAAAAGCCCAATTACAAAAAGCAACTGGGCGTTGGTATTCATCTTCGTAATAGCAAAACTGATTGAGCTGAAATGACGGTAAAATACGTTGTTGCCATTCTGCAACTAAATAGCGTCGATGCAGGGGAGAATGTTGACAAAGTAACATCACCCCACCAATTAATGCTTGTATTTCAGTCTGACTCAGTGTTGCTGGTTGATGTGTGATCATCATAATCGAGCAACTATCTGGTAGGATTTTACTGATTTTATTTTGATTTTTTCGTGTTACGTGCCGTCGGTTTTACAGATTGTTCAACTTCAACAGGTGCTGCATTTTCGTCCATCTCTGGCATCGGCAAAAACCCAGCAGCAATCAGCTTATTGATTTCAGCTTCCATACGTGGATCTTCGAGCATACTTTTCACCATAGAAACCATATACATAAAACCTGATACCGGCATATGGATAACTTGTTTTAACGCCAATTCTTTATCGTTTTCCGCCAGTACCCCATTTGCCATTTGATGAGGATCTTGACCAACAAAATAAAGAGAAAACACACCTTTATTGTAATTAACGCTTGAAATTGTTTGAACGAATTTTTCAGACATATCATTATCCATTAAATAAATATTAATCCAATGTTAAAAACATATTAAATTAAAAGAGAATAAATGATAAATGAACCTTATCTTGATTAGGATAATTTTATCATTAAATCCCTCTATTACATGCTACCTAATAGGTTAAGTAGCACCAAAAACACCGTTACAACATGAGTTAATTAATGAGTATTGAAGGTTGAAAACAGACATACACTTCAACATAAATTGCAAAATGACAAGTGAAACAAGCGAGAAGAAAACCAAGTAATCTATTGATGATTTTGATCGAAAATATATCTATTTACTTTTTAAAATCAATATATAAATATTAAAATGTCTTTTTAACCACTATATTTTGTCCTAATTACCCACGTTAATATCCCCGTTAATAGCAGATAATATTCATTATTAAATTCATTAAGATTTTTTTATCGAGAGATACCATATTCTCTCTCTTGTTGCTTATTTAATTTGAGTTTTGGCTTTCATTACAAATAGATCTCCATGCATGAATGAAATAGAAAAAACAACATTATCATTAATTAAATTAATAATAATGATATCTAATGGCGAACACTCGATTATATCTGATAAAAACATAAGCAATAATAATGATAATTATCATGTTTCTTTAAATAAATTAAAGAAAAAACACCATATATCTATTAAGAATAAGCGTTCAATAAATAAGAAAATTAATACATTATCTTTACCAGCTATTCTATTCGATAATGATGGAAACCCTTTTATTCTGGCAAAATCAGATGAACATCGTGTGTTAATTCAAAAACCCCATCAAGAAAAACCAGAAATATTAGATAAAACAGACCTTATCAATTCATGGAGTGGCCGCTGGATAAAAATAAAACAAAACAGTAGCCAATTTAATATTCAATGGTTCATCCCAGAATTTGTCAGACAGAAGAAAAATCTGTCTGAGATATTGTTGTTTTCTTTCGTCTTGCAAATCTTAGCCCTGATTTCTCCTTTATTCCTTCAGGTTGTCATGGATAAGGTATTAGTACATCAGGCACTTTCGACATTAGATGTTTTGATATTTGGTTTGGTGGTCGCCGGACTGATTGAAGTTGTCCTGAGAGGATTACGCGAATACCAATATGCTCACACGGCCAATCGGATTGATATCAAACTGGGGCTGAAGCTGGTCAAGCATCTATTTGGTCTGCCTTTACTGTTTTTCAAAACCCGCCAGGTGGGGGCAATTGTCACACGGGTACGGGAACTGGAAACTATCCGGGAATTTTTGACAGGTTCGATGTTTACATTATGTATTGATGTCCTGTTCATGTTCGTTTTTATTTACGTTATGAGTCTGATTTCCGGGAAATTAACTCTGATCTTTCTGCTCACTATACCGTTCTATGCCTTACTTGCCTGGTGGGTTACACCCAAGATCGAAAAAGCAGTAGAGAAACAATTCACTCATGCTGCACTCAATACCTCTTTTCTGACTGAAACCGTTGCAGGAGCCGAGACGCTGAAAAGCCTTGCCGCTGAACCACGTTTTACACATCGTTGGGATAACCAGACCGAAAATATGGTCAGTACCAGTTATGAAGTTCAGCAATGGGACAACCGTTCCAACCATCTGGTAATGCTGCTACAAAAAGTAACCAGCGCAATTATTATCTGGCTTGGTGCATCAGAAGTTCTTTCCCTGCACATGACTATCGGTCAATTGATTGCTTTCAATATGATGGTCAATCATACCGAACAACCATTGACCAAACTGGTGCAGCTCTGGGGACAATTTATCCGCTCACGCATTGCTGTCGATAAATTAGGGGATATGCTGAATTTACCGACGGAACAACAATCAGGTAAGGAGCAGGTGACACTAATAGGCGCAATTTCATTCTCCGATATCGTTTTCCGTTACCAACCTGATCTTCCTCCAGCCATTAACCATTTCACGCTGAATATCAGGGCAGGAGAAACGCTTGGCGTTGTTGGTACATCCGGTTCAGGAAAAAGCACCCTTGCCCGCTTGCTCTTGCGTCTCTATACCCCGGAACATGGAAAAATCACCTTAGATGGTATCCCGCTGCAACAGATTGATATTGCATCATTAAGGCAGCAAATAGGTATCGTGCTGCAAGAAAACTTTCTGTTCAATAAAACCGTACAGGAAAATATTGCGCAATCACGGCCGGATGCCTCATTGTCCGCTGTAATTGAAGCTGCAAAACTGGCCGGTGCTCACGATTTTATTCTCAAACTACCACTAGGGTATGACACCGTTATTGCAGAAGGGGGGCAATCTTTGTCAGGCGGACAGAGACAACGTCTGGCGATTGCCAGAACCCTGCTCTCTGATCCCAAAATTTTGATCCTTGATGAAGCCACCAGCGCATTGGATGATGAATCACAGGCCATCATTCAATCCAATATGGCAAATATTGCACAAGGTAGAACCGTCATCACCATTGCACACCGATTATCCACTGTACGTCAGTGCAACCGGATAATTGTGCTGCATCAAGGCCAGATCAGCGAACAAGGAAGTCATGAGCAACTTTTGCAGCATGGCAAACACTATCGAAAACTCTGGCAGCTACAACAAGAACTACAACAGGAATTGAAACAGGAGGGCCCCTCCCATGTTTAAAGCCATCTTGCGTAAGGGGCTAAAACACCTGCGTGCTCCTTCAATACATTATGATTTTCTGCCAACCCATTTGGCATTGTCACAACGCCCACCTTCTCCGTTTGCTCGTTATACGGCGATTGTACTCAGTATTGGTGTACTGGCAGCTCTCCTGTGGGCATATCTGGGAAAATTAGATGTACAGGCAACAGCAACCGGGCGCCTGATCGTCTCTGGTCGTTCACAAATGATCCAGGCTTATGAACAGAGTCGTCTGATCGCGATCCATGTTACCAACGGGCAACATGTTGAAAAGGGAGCAGAACTACTGACATTAAATACACTCGGTGTGAATCAGGATATTGCACGTCTGCTTGAGCAGCGCGAATATTTTACTGAAGAGAAGATCCGTTATCAGGCATTGCTGGACAAACATGACCCTAAATCTTCGCCTCTTTTCCAGCAGCAGCCGATATCTGTACAGCAGAAAATCCTGGCACATTACGCTCATGAGAAGCAGGAATTCGACACTATTATTACCAATACCTATGCTGAAATGGATGTCAATCTCTCTTCCCAAAAAGCCAAAGAGAGTGATATGAAGGCGCTGACTAATCTGCGCCAGAATATTAGTCAACGCTTACAAGCAAGAAAGACACTGAGTCAGCAGCAAGTTATAAGCCGAATGGAATATCTGGAACAGGAAAAGGAATTACTGGAAACAGAACGGCTGCTCACTCAACAAAGATCAGAACTTAATGTTCTGATGGCTCAATACAAGAGCTTTGAAGAGCGCCTGAAAAGTCTCAAAGCACAAAAAGAACGGGACTGGTTTGAAAAAAGAAAGCAGGCTGAAATACAACTGGCTGTACTGAAACAAGAGCTATCAAAAATGAAAGAGCGGGAAGAACTTTCTGTTGTACGTTCTCCTGTTACGGGTACTGTTCAGCAATTAAGTGTTCATACTTTTGGAGCAGTACTGCAACCCGCACAAAATCTTATGGTGATCGTTCCAGATGACCATGTACAACTCGCCGAAATCCAGATCCTGAATAAAGATATCGGCTTTGCTCGTCCCGGTCAGTCGGTAACAGTGAAAGTCGATGCTTTCCCTTATACACGCTATGGCACTATTGAAGGAAAATTACTGAGTATCTCCCGTGACTCCACTATCGATGAACGATTGGGACTGGTTTTTCCGGCTCAAATCAGCCTTAAGCAAAACAATATTATGGTTGATAGTAAACCCGTCGAGCTTACGGCAGGGATGTCGATTGTTGCAGACATCAAGACTGATCAACGGCGAGTGATTGATTACCTGCTCAGCCCGATTCAGGAATATCAGTCTGAAGCGCTGAGGGAAAAATAATATGGCAGAGACTTTTTCCTTTACAAATAGTATTAATAAAAATAGCACTGATACGGAAAATCATGCCAATAATCGTGCACTGGAATGTGTCGCTTATCTGGGAAAACAATTCCACAAAGTTGCTGATGCCAGGCAATTGCACCATGCACTGGGGTTAGATTCGCTGCAACTGACAGACTGGCAACTACGGGAAGCGGCTGATGCTATCGGGCTACACAGTAAATTTGATTTGCTGACATCAGAGACGGCTGCAACTTTACCTCTGCCGACATTGGTTGAACTGGAACAGTGCTGGTGGGTATTGTTGGATGCCAACGCGGGTCAATTTACCGTTCTCAATCCTGTTACGGGAAAACAAAAAACTCAGGATTTGCATGACCAATATAAGATCTTGCTTGTCGCTGAAAAAAATCTAACTAAAAAGCAGGTCAAATTTGGCTTAAGCTGGTTTTATCCCTCCATTTTCAGACAGAAAAAACAGTTACGGGATATTTTCCTGCTGGCCATTGTGCTGCAACTTTTTGCATTGGCATCACCTCTGTTGTTTGAAAACATTATCGACAAGGTATTGGTGGGACGCAGCTTTTCCAGTCTGCATGTTCTCGGTCTGGCAATGCTGGCACTCGCCATTGCAGAACCCTTGTACGGTTTTTTACGCAACACTGTATTTGGGCATATGGCAAGCCAAATCAACGCAGAACTCTCCGGCAGACTTTACCGCCATCTGGTGGGTTTACCCCTGCCCTATTTCAAACAGCGTCAAACAGGGCAAATCATCGCCCGTGTCAGAGAAATGGCGCAAATTCGCCAGTTTCTGACGGGTTCTACCCTGATGTTATTGCTCGATCTGATCTTTATCATCCTATTCCTTGGTGTCATGTTCCATTACTCCAGCCTGCTGTCATGGATAGTGATCGGCTCTCTGATACTCTATTTCCTGCTCTGGATCACCGTAGGGCCAATCATCCGGCATAAAGTAGAAGCGGAATACGAAGCTGATGCCAATGCGACCAGTTTCTTAACGGAAGCCGTGACGGGTATTGAAACAATCAAAACTACAGCGACGGAAAAACGTTTTCTGCACCAATGGCAAAAAGTGTTGAGCCGACAGTTAATCCAGCGTTTTGCAGCCCAGAAAAGCGGGCTTGCCGCAGGACAGGGGATCACGTTGATCCAAAAAATTGTCGCAGCACTATTGCTATGGTGGGGAGTCAAAAGCGTACTTGCAGGAGAGCTATCTCCCGGCGAGCTGATTGCTTTCAATATGCTGGCCGGGCATGTCACACAACCGATCCTGCGATTGGCACAAGTATGGCAGGATTTCCAACATACTCTGATCGCTCTAAGACGTGTCGGCGATATTCTTGATGAACCCATGGAGAACAGCAAACAAGGATTAGCGTCTTCTCCTGAGCTGGCAGGTCAGATTGAATTCAAAAATATCCGTTTTCGTTACCATGAAGATACACCCGAAGTATTGGTAAATCTGTCACTGTCGATCAAGGCAGGAGAATTTATCGGTATCACAGGGCCATCCGGCTCAGGCAAAAGCACCCTGACCCGATTGCTGCAACGTTTGTATATACCACAACATGGCCAGGTTTTAGTGGATGGCATGGATTTGGCCATTGCCGATCCGGTATCGCTGCGACGCAATATGAGCGTGGTATTACAAGAAAGCATTCTGTTTTCTGGTAGCATTGCCGACAATATCCGTCTGTGTAAACCCAATGCCAGTGATGAAGAACTCTATCAAGCAGCAACTCTGGCTGGGGCTATCAATTTTATCAATCAATTTCCCCATAAATTCACCCATCCGGTCGGTGAAAAAGGCAGCAATCTGTCTGGTGGCCAACGGCAACGTATCGCTTTGGCAAGAGCATTACTGAATGAACCCAAGATCCTGATCCTGGATGAAGCAACCTCCGCACTGGATTATGAATCCGAAGCTGCCATTATGAGCAATATGCCTGAGATCCGCCGGGATCGGACAATTATCAGCATTGCTCACCGACTGAACACCATTCGCCACGCAGATAAAATCTTCGTTTTAGATCAAGGGCAAATAATCGAATCAGGCTCACATGATGATCTGTTACAACAAAATGGGCTCTATGCACAACTTTGGAATCAGCAAACTAGCTGACTATCATTCTGAAAAATTCATTGAAGGCGGGAGGCTTGTTTCATCTTAATAACGAAATTAACCCAACATTGTAAGATGTTCTTAAGGAAGAGAATATGGCTATGAAACAATTCTCTATCACAGCTCTGGTATTTTCACATACTTCAGTCACATCGGTTGCTATGCCGATTGAAATACTGACTATTGCCGCTAATGCTATTGGCGGCCCTATTCCTGATGTTCGTATTATTTATCCTACTCAGAAGGGAATGGATGAACCCCATGGTCTGTTGATTGGCTCTGCCTCAACGTTTCAGGGCAGCCTTTATCATGATACACAACCCGACCTTATTCTGATCGGCTCACTGGGTTTTCCTGAATGGCAACCACACCACTGTTCACAGGAAATAATCGACTGGCTGAAAGCCATGGGTGAAAAGCATATTCCTGTTGTTTCCATTTGTTCCGGCACTTTCATGCAGGCCAGCGCAGGCTTACTAAAAACAAGTGCAACTATTCACCCTCATTTCGCTGCTGAATTCAAAGAGCTATTTCCCCATATTCCTCTGTATACCAACAAAAAAATCACTTGCGACAATAATCGGTTCTGCATTTCCAGTGCTTATGAAGATGCCCGTTGCATGATGAATATTGTGGAGCTGATTTATGGACAATACGCCAGAGAACGTTGTGCACATTTCCTGTTTGGAGAAAGTGAAAACCAGGATTCAGTCAGTTTTGTCCCTTATCGTCAACATTCAGATCCACTCATTCACAAGCTGCAAGATTGGATGCATTCTTCCCCCTCTGAAATTTTATCGGTTGCTGATTTGGCAAATAAAATTCATCTTTGTGAACGGCAAATGAAACGCAGATTCAAAGTTGCCACAGGACAAACACCGATCCAATATATCCAACAGATACGTCTGTCACAGGCCAAACACTGGCTAGAAAAATCGCAAAAAACCATTGAAGAAATCAGTCATGAAGTGGGTTATGAAGATACCCGTTATTTCAGAGAGTTATTTAAACGCTGTAATGGCCTGACACCAAAAGAGTATCGACAAAAATATCACCATAATGGCTGATTTGGTCATGTATTTAATCCGTTGATGCATGTCAAATACAGTAATTACGTTCAATGAATGTACCAATGCTCTTATCGTGCAATTCGGGGGATTTAGAATAACCCAGTGTCTTACGATTGAGTCACCAAACTAATATCAAAATCAAGGATGCCTTCCAAAACACCGCAAAGAAAGTCATGTAAAAACAAAATATTGGATACATGTTTTGAAAGATTTAATTATTAAGATTCTGTATATGAACCATAATATATAATCGGCTTGAGAGTTTGTTAATTAATCTAATTCAGACATAATTTACCATTACAATGGAGTCAATTTATGAAAAAAATTAAAGAAATTCATGCTAATTCTTTTGAGGGAGAAGCTAAAGTTATACTGAAATTTGTCTATACCGTATTACAGAATGGTGCTTTAGCACCTCAATATGACGCTGAATGCTTTAAAAAACTATCAAGTTCTGGATCAAAATACGTTGGTTTAAACGTGAACAATAGGTATAACATAAATACAAAGACTGGAATAATGTCTGCCAGCTCGGAGTTTATTCCTCCAGGCCATTCCAGACCTTTAGTCGTGACTCTATCGCCTGCAGGGATAAGTAATACATATGAATTTATTGGTAGCATGGAGCCAGACATTAATATATTTTTTAGTCTTGATAAAGATTTAAAAAATCCAGTTAGTACATTTTTGATACCAAACAAAGGGAAGGAATATAATTGCGTCATTTCGAGTTTAAATAAATATCACAATATAACAAGGAGATGGTTGTATAGAAGCGCGTGAATATCACATATTGTCTGCGACAGAGCTGGAGAACATAAAAAACGGTTATATATTTAATTATGTTGATGTATGTCAAACATAGCAATTACGATCAATGAATGTACCAATGATCTTATCGTGCAGTTCGGGGGATTTAGAATAATCAGGTCATGCTCCCGATGATTAGATATTGTGATAAACTCCCTGCTTTTTATTGTGGGTGAGAGCAAAACCTTCCAACTAAACGCTACCTATCAAGCCTGTCATCCCGGTATGAAAAGCGAGTTATTGATATGGCAATAAATAACTCCAGCATCAGGGACACAGCCTGGGTTCTAAAAGTCGGCATTAACACAGTCATTCGCACCTTAAAAAGCTCACGCCAAGAAATGAGACCCATTTGCCCTGATCTGGGGATAGATTCTGGGTAAAATATAGTTAACACAAAGCATGATGAAAACAGGTTGCACGCAAATTTTAGATAGACTAATCTATCTAAAGTATAGGCGCTAATTTAGGCGATCATCTTCAGTCATTAGTAAGGACGATAAATGGCAAGAAATTTGTTATCTCTTCTTGGCTTTTGTTTTTCTGTGCTCGTTTTCACAAATGCCCAAGCATCCCAAGAACAGATGCGTGTCTCAGCAACAACGATGCAGGCAGTTCCCTTTACTCCTTCAATTAATATATTAGGATCTATTGTAGCAAGAAATGAAATTATCATAAGCCCGTCACTGACTCAGCATATCATTACTGATGTCCTGGTCGAAGAAGGCGATCACGTCAAACAAGGTGATGTTCTGGCTACACTGGAAACGCCCATTCAGGATGAGAAAGTCAAACAGGCCAGAGCGAATCTGGAACATGCTTTGGCTCTGATAAAACAGAATGAAGCCATGAACGATCGGGCACAATCCGACCTGAAACGGGCAAAACCGCTGATCAAAACCGGCGTAATTACTGCCAGTGAGTTTGAAAAATATAAAATGGAGGCTAATTCGGCATTAGCAGCCTTAAATGCGGCAAAAGCCGAATACCGGCAATTACAGGCACAATTACAAGAAGAAAAAAGCCAGCGTGCCAAAACAACTATTCTGGCTCCCAAAGCAGGAATTATCAGTGAGCGTGTTGCCACAGTTGGTATGACCACTGATGGTAATTACCTGTTTAAGCTTATCGACAATAACCAATACGAATTTTCGGCTGAAGCCTATATTTCTGACTTAAAACAGATCCAGGTGGGCTCACTTGCAACCATTTCTCTTACTGAAGGGGATAAAATAACGGGTAAGGTGAGATATGTATCACCAAAGATTAATCCTATTACTCAAATAGGGCTCATCAGGATCACGCTTGATAACGTTCCCACAAATATCAAACTAGGCGATTTCGGTTATGCTCTCTTTCAGCTTAAACCAGAAAATATTAATGCCATTCCTTATAGTGCAGTGAGTATCACTGATGGAAACAAAGCAGACGTCTATGTTGTGGATAAAAACAATGCGGTGGAGAAAAAGCAGGTCAATATAGGGCGTATTTTTGATAAATGGGTTGAAATAAAGTCTGGGTTATCAGCAAACGATAAAGTTGTAGTCTCTGCATCTCCATTCCTACAAGATATGGATACTGTTTCCATTAAATCACAGGGAAAATAAGATGAAGTTTCAATTATCAGAATGGGCTATCAGAAAGCCAATTCCCACTATTGTTATTTTCTTGGCTCTCACTATCGCCGGGTTATTTTCCTTTTCTGAGTTACCCATTAATGCCAACCCTGTGATTAATTTTCCGGTTGTGACTGTAACTACTTCACAAAGTGGTGCTTCACCTTCTGAATTAGAAAATGCAGTGACTCAACCTATCGAACGGGCAGTTTCTGGCTTACCGGGAATTCGGCATATTAACTCAACCATTACTGATGGTGTCTCTATAACGGTTATTGAATTTAATTTGAAGGTTGATCCTAATGTCGCCGTTAATGATATTCGTGAGCAAATTACCCAAATTCGGGCAGAATTACCTCAAAATATAGATGAGCCTTTAATAAACCGTATTGATGTAGAAGGCGGAGCTATTCTGAATTATGCCGTTCAGTCAAAGAGTAAAAATTTAACCGAATTATCCTGGTTTGTTGATGACAAATTAAGTAAGCATCTATTAACTGTACCAGGGGTACAAAAAATAAGCCGTTCGGGTGGGACAAACAGAGAAATACTGGTTGAACCCGACCCGGTAAAACTGGCTGCGTTAAAGATCAGTGTTGCAGATATTAACCGGTTATTGCTCCAGAGTAATGCCAATATTCCTGGCGGGAGAATGGTTATAGCAGAGCAAGGTCATTCTATCCGTATCTTAGGAGCCAAAAATCAATTAGATTATCTGCGTAAATTAAAGTTTCCTTTAGAGAATAATAACTGGGTCACTTTGGGCGATATTGCCACGATTAAAGACTCCCATTCAGAAACAACGTCTATTTCCCGTCTGAACGGTAAACCTGTTATTGGTTTTGCCGTATTCCGCACTAAAGGTTCAAGTGATACCGTGGTAGAAAAAGGAGTCACAAAAGCATTAGAGAGAATTAAAAACGAGAATCCTGATGTTAACATTAAACTTGTTTCATCAAATGTGAAATACACAGTGGCCAGTTATAACGCCACTATGCAGACATTAATCGAAGGTGCAATATTAACAGTCATTGTGGTGTTTTTCTTCCTGAAAAGTTGGCGTGCTACTTTAATTGCAGCAATTGCGTTGCCATTATCTATTTTACCCACATTTGTTATTCTGCATTTATTTGGTTACACATTAAATAGCATCACATTATTAGCATTAACGCTGGTAATCGGTATTTTAGTTGATGATGCGATAGTCGAAATAGAGAACATAGAAAAATATATTGAAAGAGGAGAAAGGCCTTATATTGCAGCGATCAAGGCATCCAATGCCATTGGGTTCGCAATCATCGCGATTACTATTACGATTGTCGCTGTTTTCCTGCCGGTCAGCTTTGTTGGCGGTTTCGTAGGTAAATATTTTGTCCCCTTCGGCATTACCGTATCTGCGGCAGTTTTATCATCCTTACTGGTTGCCAGAATGGTAACTCCTCTGATGTCCGCTTATCTGTTATTACCGAAAAAGGCATCAACGAAAAAAGCATTGTCTGAACAAAACAGTGAAACAGGTAAAGCCGAAACACCGAAATGGATCAAGAAATATGTTGCCATTCTGGATAAGACACTAAAATCTCGCAAAACAGCCTTAGCATTAGCTGTCGTTTTTCTGTTTGGTTCACTCAGTCTGCTTGAGCTATTACCCTCTGGCTTTTTACCTAAATCCGATATCAGTATCGCTAGAATAGATATTGAAGCCCCACCCGGAACACAGGTGGCGCAAAGCGATAAACTTTTACAGCAGATTATTAAACAGTTTAAAGCCCGTCCAGAAATTGTAGATATTTTCTCTATTGCAGGTGTTGAAGGAACAGCCGGCGATATTAATCAAAGCAAAAGCACTATTATCGTCAATTTAGTGCCCATCAATGATCGCAAATTGTCACAAAAAGAGTTTGAACAGTCACTGACGCCTATCTTAGATGCAACGCCGGATATTCGCTATACCTTTGGCAGTAGTGATGGAAATCGGGATGTTTCGATTGTTTTAGCCAGTGATTATCCAGAAATTCTGGCTCAGACAACAAGACAGTTGCGTCAGGAAATGATGCAGTTGAATGGATTAAAGAATATTCAAATTTTGCAACCATTACCCAAACGGGAAATTATCATCACCCCGAATATTGCTGAGGCTGCCAGAGCGGGAGTAACAACAGATGCTATTGGTGCAGTGATTAAGACCGCAACCATCGGTGAAATCAACGCCAATGTCTCTAAATTTAATTTACCAGACAGACAGGTTCCGATCCGTGTCTTATTATCCAAAGAGGACAGGGATAATCTGAATGTGCTAAGTAATATGTACGTTAACAGCACATCTGGGGTTAATGTCCCGATAAAATCGGTCGCTGATATCTCCTTTGGTTCAGGGCCTGACACTATAGAACGCATTTCCAGACAGCGTAAAGCTGTGATTGAGGCTGATCTGAATGGTATCGCAATTGGCACTGCACTAGAGCAGATCAATCAATTACCAACATTGAAAAAATTGCCACCAGAAGTTAAAAGAATCCAATATGGTGATATTGAATACATGAATGAGATGTTTGAACGTTTCTCTACCACCATGATGCTTAGTATCCTGATGGTATTGGCTATTCTGATGATTCTGTTCAAAGATTTCTTACAACCCATGACGATTCTGATTGCCCTGCCATTTGCTATCGGTGGTGCCATTATCGCTTTACTTATCTATAATGCCACGATTGATATGCCCGTTATTATCGGCATATTAATGCTAATGGGAATTGTCACCAAAAACTCAATCTTACTGGTTGAGTTTATTCTCGAAAAATCCCGCTCTGGTATGTCACGAACTGACGCCATTATTCAGGCAGGAAGAGAGCGTGTCAGGCCAATTATCATGACAACAATTGCCATGATTGCCGGGATGATCCCTCTGGTAGTCACCAGCGGCGCAGATACCAGTTTCCGTGCGCCGATGGCGATTGCCGTCATTGGTGGGTTACTCAGTTCAACATTGCTAAGTTTGCTGTTTGTGCCCGTTATTTACAGTTATGTGGATGATTTTAAAAACTATATCGTTCCATATCTTAGAAAATTGTCATCGGTAACAAAAGACGATCTCAATTATCATTGATAGATGAATCAATTTGATTCTGTATCTAGCCTTTGGAGGAATATAAGGTGAAAAAACAGACCGAAAAACAGCGAGCCAAACGTAAACATATTATTGATGCGGCTATCTCCTGTTTTATCGAGAAGGGATTTCATGCAACATCAACAGCAGAAATCTGCAAAGCAGCAGGTATGAGTCCCGGCAACCTGTTTCATTACTATCCAACCAAGAGTGCCATTATTGAAGCGATTGCAGAAGAAGACAGTCACGACTATGACGAAATTTTAGCTGCCTGTCATGATGAAAATTCAGTGGTTGCCACAATAGAAAAATTGTTGGAAAAGCTGATACAACTCTATAACGAACCCGGCTATGCACGCCTTAGTATTGAGATTATCGCTGAGGCCAGCCGGAATCCTGCTATTAATAAGATATTTATCGAGAATGAGAAAAAAGTCCGGGAGCGTTTTACGCGACTACTCAATAAAGGCATTGAGAATGGGGAAATTGATAAAAAACTTAATGCTGAACAGACTGCTTCCTGGTTGATGATCGCCGTTGACGGTGCTATCGGAAGGCAAATCATGGGATCTGATTTTAAATGGCGTGAAGGCCTTGATGCTCTTATTTATTTAATACGAAAAGCCTTTACTCCATAACTCTTACAACCGCTTTCTGATTAAGGCATTTGCCTTAATCAGACCAATGCGACTCTTTTTCTCCATTTTATTTCTTTTTCACACCGTACTTGTTATACATCACGCTATACACCACTTTCCCGACATTATTATGTCTGAATTTTAGCTGAACCCGACAATCCCTCTAATCAACCAACAATCTCTCCCATCAACCAGTAGCGACACGCGTCCAGCTAAGGTATCATTGCCCGCTATATTATTGGTACACGCCCTTTATCAATCGAATTTATGGCAAAAGAACAAACTGATCGCACCACACTGGATTTGTTCGCAGATGAACGCAGGCCAGGGCGACCTAAAACAAATCCGCTGTCCAGAGATGAACAGCTTAGGATCAATAAACGCAACCAGTTGCGCCGGGATAAAGTCAAAGGACTGCGTCGGGTGGAACTAAAACTCAATGAAGATGCTGTTGGCGCTCTCAACCATCTGGCAAAACAGCGCAATATCAGCCGCAGTGAATTGATTGAACAGATGTTGCTGGCTCAACTGGCAACAGAGAATCGCCTTACCAATTAACGGCTTTAATTCAACAGAATGAAGCGGCGTCACCACACAAATCTGACAGACTTGTCACTGATGTTTGGTCAAAATAACGTTTTTCATTTTAATAAAACTGCTATTTTTCCTGCTGATTTCAGCGTGACGTGTATAGATTTCATACACTACTAATAGAACAAGAGGTTAATCTACTTTATGGCAATAATAGGTATATTCTTCGGCAGCGACACTGGCAACACAGAGAACATTGCCAAAATGATCCAAGAAAAACTGGGCGGTGCTGATGTTGCGGAAGTTCACGATATTGCCAAAAGCAGCAAGGAAGATCTTGAAGCCTTCGATATCCTGCTGCTAGGCATTCCAACCTGGTATTACGGCGAAGCTCAATGTGACTGGGATGATTTCTTCCCAACTCTGGAAGAGATCAATTTTGAAGGGAAGTTAGTTGCCCTGTTTGGTTGTGGTGATCAGGAAGATTATGCAGAATATTTCTGTGATGCTATGGGCACCATCCGCGATATTATTGAACCTCGTGGTGCAATTATTGTTGGTCACTGGCCAACTGAAGGGTATCATTTTGAAGTCTCTAAAGGTATGGCTGACGATAATCACTTCATTGGTCTTGCTATTGATGAAGATCGCCAACCAGAATTGACCGAAGAGCGTGTTGATGCTTGGGTACAGCAGATTAAGACTGAAATGAGCCTGTCAGAGATCCTCGGCGCATAAAAGATATCCGCGTGTGTATATAAGGAAACAATTACCTTTTGCGCGGGATAATTCTTGAATTATGTGTCATGATAGCGAGGTGGGCATGGTTTTCATTTTCAATATCCATGCCTATAATCTACAGCGTGAAACTAAATCATGATTCTCTCACGATACCCCAAGTATCACAAGTTCACTAAACTCAAGTTACAGGACTGAATCCGCATGACCGACAACAATAAAGCATTGAAAAATGCTGGACTTAAAGTAACACTTCCTCGCCTGAAAATTCTGGAAGTGCTACAGGACCCAGAATGCCATCATGTCAGTGCGGAAGATCTCTATAAAAAACTGATTGATATCGGTGAAGAGATTGGCCTCGCCACTGTCTATCGCGTGTTGAACCAGTTCGATGATGCCGGCATTGTCACTCGCCATAATTTTGAAGGCGGTAAATCGGTTTTTGAACTCACTCAGCAACATCACCATGACCATCTTATTTGCCTCGACTGTGGTAAAGTGATTGAGTTCAGCGATGAGTCCATTGAAGAACGTCAGAAAGATATTGCTGCACGTCATGGAATCAAGTTGTCAAATCATAGTCTCTATCTGTATGGTCACTGTACTACAGGTGATTGCCGCAAAGATAGTACGTTACATGATGAGAAAGCATGATAAGAAGGCACGGTAAGAAGTGATACATACTACTCACTTCCAATATCTGCTCTTGTCAAAAGAAGCTGCTGCCGATTAGCCTAAGCTAATCGGCAGGTTGCTTTTTTTACAGGCGATTATTTTTGATATACGTCTTCAATTCGACTAAAACGCTTACCATCAGTGCTAACAGAACGGACTTTCACATTACCTTCAACGTGCGGTCTTTGTCTGTCATCATAAATTTCCCAAGTTTTACCATCATTCAACGAGTACTGAATTGCCAGCCCCGGCAAGGCAATGTTTGCTTCCAATGTCCCTGACACAATTCTTGCTCCCGGTATTGGTAATCGATATGCAACATGCGCCTTATCCAGTTTTGCCATCTCACGTTGCCCCATTAAATTGGCAAAACGACGCCAATCATTATTGAGTTTATCGGTTTCAATATACCGTGTGATTCCGCCTTTATATTCCCTGCCCTGTTGGTAATTCTGTTCCCATTCAGCTTGATGCCATGCACGTTCCGCCAGCGGCAGCAAACGCGGATAAATCATATATTCCATTTGCTGATCAGTACGTACCGTTTCACTCCATAATAGCCCTGACATTCCATACGCCCCCGGCCAACGTTTATTACTGGTGGTATTGAAGTAATTACCATTGATATCCATCGAAGTTTCGGCATTTTGTGGCATATTATTTGGTGCAAAACTGAAGATTTTGGCTTCATCATTAAAACGGGATGCCCAATAATAGCCCCGCTCTTTCGGATTGACTTCATACGGCATATCCAGGTAAACATAATCAGGACTGGAAACAACGACACGATAATCTTTGTTTGCCCAGTCATTAACGGAATCATAACCTCCCCAATAGAGCGTATCCCAAAAGTTTACCGTAACATACTGAGTAGCAAAGTCTTTCGCCGATTTTGCATGTTTCAGACCATCCTGCCATGACTGCATCGCCTCAATACCATGAGCATTGACAATCTTACTCACTTCAATCGCAAAGTAACTGGCCAGCTCATCAACATCTTTGATAGTACCCTTCGCAATCATTTTTTGACAAGCCTGAGATTTTGCCCATGGTTTGTCTTCGATTTTTTTATTTATGATCCCTTTACCCGGTTCAATTGGGCCATCTTTATCCTGATAACCCGCCCCTAAACGAATATTTTTCGCTTCATCACCGCCAAAGTGCCATGTTTTCAGTGATGTCCCGGCTTCTTTGTGCATGGCAACAATTTCACTGATGACTTTGTCAACAAAACGTTTGGAAGAATCCATACACGGGTTCAGATAGCTATGGCGATCGTAAAACTGTACAGATGTCGTATTTGAGGTATCCGTCGGATCGAGCAAACGGTACTCATTGGCTTCCTGTAGCTTTCCTTCTGCCACCAACTTTTTATAACGGGCTTCCATAGACATTACCGCTGCACGGGCATGGGCCGGAATATCAATTTCTGGGATCACCTCTATCTGACGAGCCTTAGCATATTTCAAGATATCAATGTAATCCTGACGGCTAAAATAGCCACTTCCCATATTATTACTTGCTGGCCCTGAGCCTAATTGCGGTAGCAAACATTGTGTCTCAGTTAAATCATGACAACGTTTGCTGCCAATTTCTGTTAATTCCGGTAAACCGGGAATTTCCAGACGCCAGCCTTCATCATCACTCAAATGGAAATGGAATTTATTCAGTTTATAAGCCGCCATTTGATCGAGCAGACGCAAGACCGCTTCTTTACTATGGAAATTCCGTCCGACATCGAGAAAAATCCCCCGATATTCAAATCTGGGTGCATCTTTTGCTGTTAATGTGGCTATTTTCGGTACACCATTGGCCGGAAGAAGAGAAAACAGTGATTGCAGTCCATAAAATACACCGGATTCATCAAAAGCAACAATTTGCGCTCCCTTAGTCGTGATATTCAGGGAATAAGCCCCTTTAACCCGCCAATCACCGGTAAATTTGTCAGCATTAATCTGAGTCGCAACCCGATAACCGCTATCGGTTAACTTAATGTTATAATCAGCAAAACGCTCTCGGATAACCCGAATTGAAGCGTTACTCAACCCTCCCAGTTCCAATCTCACTCCATGAGACAAATTGACATCCTGTGAATGAATGGACAATTTTCTGGGCGTTGGGATAATTTGCCCACGCAATTTAACCTCATCCATTAATGACATCTGGCTGTTTTTCTCAAAACGGCTTTCAGGTGTCATCAGGATATTGTTATCTGTCGTCGTTCGTTTCCACTGCTCCCCTTTAAAATCAGATAAAAATGCACTCAGATCCTCAGTATCAGTATTAGTCAGTACCTTGGGAATCGCATCACCGGAAGTGGCATACCAGCGTGGCATAAAATCTGTACTGTAAATCTGCCAGTATTCACCAATAATAGGCAGTGAGATCTTCTCTTTGGCCTTGATCCCACTGAACTTTTCTGTCGGTTCTAATTTATGCAAATCACCTGTGATATGCGTGATTTTGTATTGCTCATGATCAACGTTCAGAATTTGGCGAATGCTATGAAAATAGAGTGCCCAATCGGCAGAATCAATTACCTGATCGCCATTGGTCAGTGTGATATTAACCCGATTACAAGCGGCCCCATTTGCACCTAAGATGGCACAATCAGTCCCATGTGATCCGGCCTGGTTGTCTACGATGCTAAAATTCACGCTTAACTGACTAAGTGAATCCACTATCTGCTGTGATGACATTTCCGCATGAATATTTTCCGCATAAGTACCTGCCGTGAACCCAGCCGCCATGATAATTGCTGCTAAAGTGTGTAATTTAATGCTTTTCATTAATGACCTCGTCCGAGTTTTTTATTTTGGCCCAGAACAGAAGACTGTTTTTGATATCACAAAACGGTTTTGTACAACGGTTTTGCGCAACATAGCATCAATGCGAAATAACCCTATACAAAATGTGACTATAAGGCAATTTTTAATCTTGGCAGGAGGAGTTAATTTTCATTACGAGACTTTTAAGCATAAAAAAAGCGCGATAATAATCACGCTTTTTTCGTGTATTCAACTTACATTATTCTTTAGAGATTTTCGCCCAAGTATCACGCAAGCCTACAGTACGGTTAAATACTAAACGTTCAGGACTTGAGAGTTTGCTGTCAGCACAGAAATACCCTTCACGCTCGAACTGATACGTTTTTTCCGACTGTGCTTTTGCCAGCCCCGGTTCAACAAAACCTTTACGTACCACTAATGACTCTGAATTAATCGTAGACAGGAAATCCTCTTCTGCCCCTGGGTTCGGTACACTGAACAGACGGTCATACAGATAGAATTCCGCAGGGGCAGCATGTGCGGCACTGACCCAGTGAATAACCCCCTTCACTTTGCGACCGTCAGCCGGATCTTTATTCAGCGTCTGCTCATCATAGTGACAATAAATAGTAGTGATATTACCTTTTTCATCTTTTTCGACACGTTCAGCTTTAATCACATAAGCGTTACGCAGACGAACTTCTTTACCGAGAACCAAACGCTTATACTGACGGTTTGCTTCTTCACGGAAGTCTGCGCGATCAATATAAATTTCACGGCTGAAAGGCACTTCACGACTACCCATTTCTGGTTTATTTGGATGGTTAGGCATTGTCAGAATGACTTCACCTTCCGGCATATTCTCAATCACCAGTTTTACCGGATCAAGAACTGCCATAGCACGCGGCGCGTTTTCATTCAAATCATCACGGATACAAGATTCCAACGCGGCCATTTCAACGTTGTTATCCTGTTTAGTCACCCCGATACGACGGCAGAATTCACGGATCGCAGCAGAAGTATAGCCACGACGACGCAAGCCGGAAATCGTTGGCATACGTGGGTCATCCCAACCATCAACAACGTTTTCTGTCACCAGCTGGTTCAGTTTACGCTTGGACATCACCGTGTATTCCAGATTGAGACGAGAAAACTCATACTGACGTGGATGGCAATCAATGGTGATGTTATCCAATACCCAGTCATACAAACGACGGTTATCCTGAAACTCTAACGTACATATAGAGTGAGTGATCCTTTCCAGGGCATCAGAAATACAATGGGTGAAATCGTACATCGGATAAATGCACCATTTATTACCAGATTGGTGATGTTCTGCAAATTTAATGCGATACAGAACCGGATCGCGCATGACAATGAATGGAGAAGCCATGTCAATTTTTGCCCGCAGACAAGCTTTACCTTCAGCAAATTCACCAGCACGCATTTTTTCGAACAGGGCAAGGTTCTCTTCCACACTGCGATCGCGGTACGGGCTATTTTTACCCGGCTCTTTTAACGTACCACGATATTCGCGGATCTCATCTGGGTTTAACTCATCGACATACGCCAAACCTTTATTGATCAATTCAAGCGCATATTCATACAGATTATCGAAATAGTTAGAAGAGTAGCGAATATCACCACTCCACTGAAATCCTAGCCACTGGACGTCATTTTTAATCGATTCAACGTACTCAATATCTTCTTTAACCGGGTTAGTATCGTCAAAACGCAGGTTGCATTGCCCCTGGTAATCTTGTGCGATGCCAAAATTCAGGCAGATCGACTTCGCATGTCCAATATGCAGATAGCCATTAGGTTCAGGTGGGAAACGGGTATGTACGGATGTATGTTTACCAGTTGCTAAATCTTCGTCAATTATCTGACGAATAAAGTTTGTCGGGCGAGCATCTGCCTCACTCATCGTTTTATTCCTCAATGCAAAAAGCGTTTCAATAAACCCTTTATAATCTATTAAGCTGAACCGAGAAACAACACTTAGTTAATGGAAAATGGACGAAAAGGGCAAAGTTAGTACTAAAAAGCGATTTATGTACAATGAATTATGTACAATATCGTTAACTTTCCGTTAAAAACTGTGAAGGATACTGACAAGCCATTATAAAAAAATGGCTTGTCGTTTTTCTCATGGGGCGTTCAATAATAGCACCAAGTAAGATCAGCAAATGCGATGATTTTCCAGCACCACAATTAACTGATCCGCACAATAAATAATATGCTCTTCGCTCCAACCAGGATGCAAATACAGGCTGATTGTTCGGGGTAATAAAGAGCGAACCGTCTCACACACAACATCACGATAATTGACTGATTCAGGCGATGTCTACTCTTTTGGGTAAAATGTTTTGACTGACAGAAACTAAATGTACTGACATCACCAATTGTACCGACAGGTTTACCTTTATATTGACCTCCCAAACATTGGGCGCTGTCTTCTATTACTTTGAGATTATATTTACGGGTAATAGCGAGTATAGGATCCATATCGCAAACAACATCATAAAGATGCACAACGATAATAGCTTTCGTCTTCTCTGTAATAAGCGCTTTTATTTTAGAAAAATTTTACTGGTTATTTTTCGGTAAAAATTAGCCTTTGATTTATTGTTTAAAAAACGCTCCCCTATCACTAAATCAATATTATTATATTTAATCTGATTATAGGCATTAAAAAAATCAGATTCTTTTATTGGGAAGTCAATATTGGTATAACAGATATATTTTCCATTTGCCAAATCAACACCTCGCCGAATGCTGTATCCTTTCCCATAGTTTCCACAATTAGAAATGACCATAACATCACAATAATTCTGTTTTATTTTTGCTATATCACTATCATGAAAATTGTTTTTATCCGATATTGTTTCCCGTACTTGTTGCCTGCTCACCGCAGATTCAATAATGATATAACCCCTATCATCCCAATACTTCAAATATTGTTTCATTTTATCTTCAGAAAAACACCCTGACATTTCCCCTCCTAATCCAAAAATAAAAATTATAACCTTCTCTTATTAAGCGCTCTGCTTACACTCTTAACTGATAAAAATCCAATAACATCAATGATAAATTAGATAAATATATAAAATGATTTAGTTTTTATTGTTCTTTATTATTAGAACTATTCAAATGAAGTATTTTTATATCATTCGGTGATCGTCGAAACGATCACCGTTAGCCTGGAAGGAGAAATAAATTAATCTATTTCATTACCTGAAATAAATTTGATTCTTTAGCAATAACATGACGTTCAGCCATGATACTGATACCCGCATAGTCATCAATATTACTGATAACAATCGGACTTATCATTGACTTAGCATGAGTGTTCAGGTATTCAAGATCCAATTTCAATAATGGCTCCCCTACTGTCACTTTTACACCTTCTTCAACCAAACGCTCAAACCCCTTACCTTGTAAAGAAACGGTATCAATGCCCATGTGGATAATCACTTCAACACCGTCATCTGCCTCAATACACAATGCATGATTAGTATCGAACACTTTCACTACCGTACCTGAAATCGGTGAAAAAACAGTATCAGAGGTCGGTTTAATAGCAATCCCATCACCCACTAATTTGCTGGAAAAAGCTTCATCCGGGACATCCTCTAATTTAACCAATTCACCTGTTACAGGAGCCATTAAGGTTAAAATGACTTTTTCTTGCGACTTACGATCTTTTTTTACCTGAATATCAGGCTTTGAAGCCTGGTGTTCTGTTTCAGCCGCAATAGGTCCTTTGGTGATAACTTTCTTCATGGCATTGGCGACCAATTCTGCGCGGGTTCCAATAATAATCTGAACACTCTCTTTGTTCAGACGGATAATCCCGGAAGCACCAAGCCGCTTGACTGCTTGTTCATTAATCAAACCTGAGTCTTTTACTGATAAGCGTAAACGGGTAATACAGGAGTCAATACCCGTTAAATTGCCTGAACCGCCTACTGCTGCAATATATTTATACGCTTCTTCCTCAATATTACCTGGGCCAATGGTTTTTGCAGCCATATCGATATCATAACCATCCGTTTGTCCGGTGGAGAACAATTCACGCCCCAGTGTCAACAGGTTGAACTTTTTGATCGTGAAACGAAATATCACATAGTAGAGACAGAAGAAGACCAAACCTTGTGGAATAAGCATGTACCAGTGAACGGCCAACGGATTGCGTGAAGAGAGCAGAAGGTCAATAAAGCCAGCAGTGAAACCAAAACCAGCAATCCAGTGCAT
This sequence comes from Xenorhabdus indica, assembly GCF_014467235.1. Classification (GTDB taxonomy): domain Bacteria; phylum Pseudomonadota; class Gammaproteobacteria; order Enterobacterales; family Enterobacteriaceae; genus Xenorhabdus; species Xenorhabdus indica. Next base: position 91,567 of record NZ_NKHP01000003.1, read on the forward strand.
AGTCGCCGCAATATAGACTGAAATCCCCGTCATAATGGCATGCAGGACATAAAGTACAGGTGCAACAAACATGAAAGAGAATTCAAGTGGCTCCGTTACCCCAGTAAAGAATGCAGCAAATGCGCCTGCCATCATAATACCGCCAACCATTGCTCTGTTTTCAGGACGCGCGCAGTGGTAAATCGCTAATGCCGCTCCCGGCAGACCAAACATCATAATGGGGAAGAAACCTGCCTGATAACGCCCGGTAATACCGGGAATGGCTGTCCCTTCAGCAATAGATTTTGCTCCTGCCAAGAAGTTAGGGATGTCATTGATCCCCGCAACATCAAACCAAAAAACTGAATTCAAGGCATGATGTAAACCTATCGGTATTAACAAACGGTTAAAGAAGGCATAAAGCCCTGCCCCCGTTGAGCCAAGATTAGTAATACTTTCACCAAATGCCACCAGCCAGCTATAAATCACAGGCCAGATAAACATCAAGATAAAAGAGAGCAGGACCATCAAGAAGGAATTCAATATAGGCACTAAACGACGGCCACTGAAAAATGATAATGCCTGAGGCAATTCAATATGGCTGTAACGGTTATAAAGTTCGGCTGAAATAACGCCCACTAAGATGCCAACAAACTGGTTATTGATCTTACTGAATGCGACTGGCACTTCAGCAATCGGAATATTTTTAATCATTGCGATGACTGCAGGAGAGCATAGTTTAAGGACAACCATAAATCCGACTAATCCGGTCAATGCGGCAGCACCATCCTTATCTTTCGACATACCATAAGCAATCCCAATCGCAAATAATATTGCCATATTTTCGAGAATGGCATTTCCTGATGAAATAAGCAGCGCTGCCAGAGGGTTATCGGCCCCCCAACCCGTTGGATCGATCCAATATCCAACGCCAACTAGTATTGCCGCTGCGGGCAATGTTGCCACGGGCACCATCAATGCCCGGCCAATCCGTTGTAAGTAACTTAGAATGTTCACTCACGCCCCCTTAAAGCTCCATTAATGGAGTCTTTTATTTAATGAATGATGTAATGACATCACTTATGTGTTTCTTATTAAAATATTTTTATTCTAAAAAAATTATTTTTTATCACAAATTAAATCCTTCTGATATGTGATAAAAATCACCACAATTGATATTTTTTTAATCAAAATATGGCCTTAATCAAAAACTTATTTTACTATAAAAAATAACATTTCAACTTTCGACAAGTAGAACCATTACAAAGAACAGGTATGATAGACGGCTTTCCTCGACAACGGTTTGTATGGTTCCATTTTTAACCATGAATAATGCTTAAAGAGGTCATCATGAGGCTGATCCCCCTAACAAATACAAGTGATGTAGGTCGATGGTCTGCACACTACATTGCTAGTAAAATCAACGAATTTCATCCAACAACAGAGCATCCTTTTGTACTCGGCCTGCCCACTGGCAGTACACCACTGGCGACTTATAAAGAACTCATCGCGCTATATCAGGCAGGAAAAGTCAGTTTCAAGCATGTCGTCACTTTCAATATGGATGAATATGTCGGTATTCCTGCAAATCATCCCCAGAGTTACCACACTTTCATGCATCAGAATTTCTTTAATCACATCGATATCCCAAAAGAAAACATAAACTTACTCAATGGTAATGCGAAAGATGTTGATGCTGAATGTTTACGTTATGAAAATAAGATCAAGTCGTATGGAAAAATCCATCTGTTTATGGGCGGTGTAGGTAATGACGGTCATATCGCCTTTAACGAACCGGCGTCCTCCCTTTCTTCACGTACCCGGATTAAAACGTTAACGCTGGAAACGCGAACAGCTAACTCGCGTTTTTTCGATAATAATGTGGACTTAGTTCCCCAATATGCTTTAACCATTGGTGTAGGTACATTAATGGATGCCGAAGAGATCTTGATTTTGGCGACAGGGGCCCAAAAAGCCTTGGCCCTGCAAGCTGCAATTGAAGGCAACGTTAACCATATGTGGACAGTAAGTTGTTTGCAGATACACCCAAAAGCGATCATCGTCTGTGATGAACCTGCAACGATGGAGTTAAGAGTAAAAACAGTGAAATATTTTTACCAGCTAGAGGCGGAAATTCTTAATGAGTTCGCCAGTTAGTACTTAATTCAGGCGATTAGGAGACCAGAATGTACGCTTTAACTAACTGTATTATCTATACCGGACACGAAAGACTGGACGGACATGCTGTCATCATTGCAGATGGTTTGATTAAGCAAGTCTGTCCAGAAAATGAATTACCGGAACATATTGAAAAACACGATTTACACGGTGTAAATCTCTCTCCCGGATTTATTGATCTGCAAGTCAATGGCTGTGGGGGGGTTCAATATAATGAACGGCTGGAATACATTACGGAAGAGACGCTGCGTATTATGCAGGAAACTAATCAGCGTCATGGTTGTACCAGTTTTCTGCCTACACTTATCACCAGCCCTGATGAACTGATGATTAAAGCCATTGAAGTGATGCGTATCTACTTAGTCAACAATCCTAATCAGGCACTTGGATTACATCTGGAAGGGCCTTACATCAATCCGATAAAAAAAGGGACTCACAATCCAGCCTACATACGCAAACCAACATCTGAGATGGTCAATTATTTGTGTATTAATGCAGATGTGATCACCAAGATTACCCTTGCTCCTGAGATGGTCGAAGAGCAGTGCATTCACCAATTAACTGAAGCGGGTATTATTGTTTCTGCTGGTCACTCCAATGCAACTTATGAAGAGGCCCGGCGAGGGTTCCGTAATGGCATTACTTTTTCTACCCACTTATATAATGCCATGCCTGCCATTTCCGGCCGCCAACCTGGGCTAATCAGCGCTATTTATGATACATCTGAAGTCTATGCCGGCATTATTTGTGATGGTATGCATGTATCATGGCCAAATATCCGTAGCGCCAAAAGATTGAAAAATGAAAAATTAGTTCTTGTGACAGATGCTATCGTCCCTGCCGGTCTTGATTCAGCGACAAATACCCTGGAGCAATTCACTTTTGCTAATAAAACAATATATTATCGTGATGGATTATGTGTCGATGCACATGGCACACTAAGCGGCTCCTCAGTCACAATGATAGAGAGCGTCAAGAATAGTGTTGAACATGTCGGTATCGCTTTGGATGAAACATTGCGGATGGCAACTCTTTATCCAGCCAAAGCCATCGGTGTTGATAAACACCTCGGTACGATTGAAGTCGGCAAAGTCGCAAACCTGACCGCATTCACACATAATTTCAAAATCTGCAAGACCATAGTTAACGGAAACATAGTCCACGAAAACGTGGTTAACGAAAAAACAGCGAACAAAAACATAGCCAACAAAGATATTGATAATGGAAACATCGGAAACGAAGTTGAACTATCGTGAGCATAGAGTCTGATGAGTAACCATAATGCACAGAAGCAAATCGGTAATATTGACCTGGTTAAACAGCTCAATAGTGCGGTGGTCTATCGTTTGATAGACCAACATGGCCCGATATCCCGTATTCAAATTGCAGAAGAAAGCCAGCTTGCGCCCGCCAGTGTCACCAAAATCACTCGTCAGTTATTAGAACGCGGCCTGATAAAAGAAATTGACCAGCAAGCTTCTACTGGCGGGCGTCGGGCTATTTCTATCGTTACAGAAACCAGCCGCTTTCATACTATTGGCATACGGCTCGGACGCCATGATGCGACAATTGCATTATTTGATATGAGTGCCAAACAATTAGCCGAAGAGCACTACTCCGTACAGGAGAGTACACAACAGGAAATCGAAAAACGGATTATCTGCGCCATTGAGAATTTCATTGCCAAAAATCAGCGGCGGATCCGTGAATTGATCGCAATTTCAATCATTCTTCCCGGCTTGGTGGATCCCGATAACGGCATCGTTCGTTACATGCCACACATAAAAGTAGACAATTGGCCATTGGTGCAAAACCTACGGAAACATTTCAATATCTCCTGCTTTACCGGGCATGACATTCGCAGCCTTGCGTTGGCAGAGCACTATTTCGGGGCCACCCGCCATTGTGAAGACTCACTTCTGGTACGCGTTCACCGTGGTACAGGAGCAGGAGTTATCATCAATAATAATATTTTGCTCAATAAACGTGGCAATCTGGGAGAAATAGGTCACATCCAAATCGAACCACTGGGTGAACGTTGCCATTGCGGAAATTTTGGCTGTCTGGAAACTATTGTATCTAACTCAGCAATAGAGGCTAAAGTACAGCATCAATTACGGCAAGGATTTCCAAGCAAATTAACCTTAAATAGCTGCACTATTCGTGACATATGCCTCGCAGCTAATCAGGGAGATCCTCTGGCAGTCGAAGTTATCAGGCAAGTAGGGCACAATCTTGGTAAAGCTATTGCCATCGCCATTAATTTATTTAATCCCCAGAAAATAGTTATTGCTGGTGATATTACGGAAGCTGAGCAAGTTCTGCTTACAGCTATTCAAAGCTGCATCAACACACAGTCGTTAAAAGCCTTCCGTGAAGATCTCCCCGTCGTTGTTTCTGAACTAAATCACTGTTCCGCAATTGGTGCATTTGCCTTAACAAAGCGAGCGATGCTCAATGGTGTACTGTTGCAACATCTTCTTGGAGGATAATTTCACCAACATCGTTGGTTTTATCATCAATATGATTACAAGCCAAACAAACAAGCGATATTACGCATATTTTTTTAAAAAAGCAGTTGACGCATCTGTCTGATATACGCATAATGCGCCCCGCACCGCCGATGAAGGCAAAGCGAAAAAAGATGGCTACGTAGCTCAGCTGGTTAGAGCACAGCACTCATAATGCTGGGGTCACAGGTTCGATTCCCGTCGTAGCCACCATCTTTGCGGGAGTGGCGAAATTGGTAGACGCACCAGATTTAGGTTCTGGCGCCGCAAGGTGTGCGAGTTCAAGTCTCGCCTCCCGCACCATTTTCTTCGTCGGTTATACTTAAATCGGGTTGAACTGGTTTCGTTTCGGGTTTAAGTTTTAGTGTGTTATTTTCAGGTGGGGTATCGCCAAGCGGTAAGGCACCAGGTTTTGATCCTGGCATACCCTGGTTCGAATCCAGGTACCCCAGCCATAATGCTGAAAACAACCATAACTAAAACGTAAAGCACCAAAAATAACGAACTGGTAACAACAAGATTTTAATGAGAATAGTCAGGTGGGGTATCGCCAAGCGGTAAGGCACCAGGTTTTGATCCTGGCATGCCCTGGTTCGAATCCAGGTACCCCAGCCATATTCCTGAATGTTTTCATAAAATTTACTGTTAACGTAAATGGCTACGTAGCTCAGCTGGTTAGAGCACAGCACTCATAATGCTGGGGTCACAGGTTCGATTCCCGTCGTAGCCACCATTTAAAAATTCAGTTGGGGTATCGCCAAGCGGTAAGGCACCGGATTCTGATTCCGGCATTCCCAGGTTCGAATCCTGGTACCCCAGCCAGATTTTTCAAAGTGTTAACTGAATTGACAACCACCGATAGGTGGTTTTTTTGTTTTTCTGCCACTAAATCTCCCCTATATCTTCATCAAACAGCACTTAATACACGTTATTAAAAATGGCAGGTCATTAGAGTAAGCAATAAATACTTGCCGAAGTCCCATTTCGGGACTACCACGAAGATTATGAAAATAATATCCGTTGCATCACTGAAAGCGTTTTGGGAAAAATTACATGGAAGTCAATTTGGGCTAACGGAGCATTTGCAAAAAAATGCTCCTATCCAAACATATTCGATAAAGAAACAACAATCACACGCCCAACGCATATTTTAGCGCCAGTTTTTTCATCACACCTGAACGTTGTGCTGCCATCAATGCCAGATTACGCATGGTTTTCAAGCCCGGCAAATTATGGCTGAATACCGTATGAAAGAGATCCATTCCTGCCTGCATGACCAAATTATCCGGCATTCTGCGACATTGATAGCGTTTCAGAACTGCCAAAGACTCCCACTTTTCATGCAAGTCCTTAGCATTGATCAATACATTAAGCAAAGTATCAACATCCCGATAGCCCAAATTAACCCCCTGCCCCGCCAATGGGTTAATAGTATGAGCGGCATCTCCCAGTAAAACCAAACCTTCACGTACATAATCGTTGGCATGATGGCGCATCAAAGGAAACGACCCTGTGACAACCGGTGTTACTTTGCCTAAACGGGCTGGAAATGCCTGAAATATTTCCCGTTCAAGTTGTGTCATTGACATCGCTTGTAACTGGCGAATACGAGCGGGAGAGTCATACCACACTAATGAAGCCCATTGTTCAAACAATGGCAGGAAGGCTCTAGGGCCGGAAGGAAAAAATTGCTGCCATGTTATATCTTGCTGAGGCTGTTCAGTTTTGACTGTAATCAGCATACACGACTGACGATATTGCCATCCCCTACTACCGATACCAGCCAATTGCCGAACCTGCGAGCGGGCACCATCGGCGCCAATAATTAAACGTGTGTTTAATTCCGTACCATTAGCCAATTCAACCCGCCATGTTTTATGATCACGTTGCCGATACATCGATTTCAATGTAGCTGGACAGAAAAGCGAGAGATTGGGATGCTGTTCAAATTCCTGCCACAATGCCAACTGCAAAACACGGTTTTCTACCATGTACCCTAATTCCGGTAAACCAAGACTTTCTGCATCGAAAATCACGTTGGAATCATTCTGTTCCCAGGTTTCCAGAGTCCGATAAGGTGCACTACGCATCTGTAAGACATTTTTCCATGCCCCTAGCTGTTTCAATAAATCCACAGAAGCACAGCTAACCGAAGAGACACGAACATCCGGTTCATGAGCTGCATGATAAGGTTGTGGTGTCTGGTGTTCCAATAATGCGACCCGCCAGCCTTCTTGTGCCAACCCCAAAGCCGTTGCTGCACCAATCATGCCTGCACCAACGACAACAATATCGAATTTTTGTTGTGGATTATTCATATTCATCACATTATTAACCTCTTGATTAAAAGTGTACCGGAATTTTCCCTTTCCGGCTGCGAATATCCGGTGTTACAGTCTGGTCACTGGTGTCTCAAATGACTACAATAGCCAGCAACATTATGATGCTAAATACACTGTATTCAATACGCAGATTCAATACACTACGCTTTCAGTGTTGATGCATTATTTCACTGAAAACACCGGATACACAAAATGTCGACGATAAAAAAACTGTATATCAAAACCTGGGGCTGTCAGATGAACGAATACGATTCATCCAAGATGGCCGACCTGCTGGAAACCACTCACGGTTATCAGTTAACCGATGTCGCCGAAGAAGCAGATATCTTACTCCTGAACACATGTTCTATTCGTGAAAAAGCACAAGAAAAAGTCTTCCACCAACTCGGACGCTGGAAAGGGCTGAAAGATAAAAACCCTGAAGTCATCATTGGTGTCGGTGGTTGCGTCGCTTCTCAGGAAGGAGATTACATCCGCCAGCGTGCACCTAGCGTTGATATTATCTTCGGACCACAAACCCTGCACCGTCTGCCGGAAATGATTAATCATGTAAAAGGCACCCGCAGCCCTGTTGTTGATATCAGTTTCCCTGAAATCGAAAAGTTCGACCGTTTGCCAGAGCCGCGAGCTGAAGGCCCGACTGCATTCGTTTCTATCATGGAAGGCTGTAATAAGTACTGCACATTCTGCGTTGTTCCTTACACCCGCGGGGAAGAAGTCAGTCGTCCTTGCGATGATATCCTATTTGAAATTGCCCAACTTGCGGCCCAAGGCGTGCGTGAAGTTAACTTGCTCGGCCAGAATGTTAACGCTTACCGTGGAGCAACATTTGATGGGGATATCTGCACATTTGCAGAATTACTGCGTCTGGTTGCGGCTATTGATGGTATCGACCGTATACGCTTCACCACCAGCCATCCTATCGAATTTACTGACGATATTATCGCCGTTTATGAAGATACACCGGAATTAGTTAGCTTCCTGCATTTGCCCGTCCAGAGTGGCTCTGATCGTATTCTGACCCTGATGAAACGCGCCCATACCGCACTGGAATACAAAGGCATTATTCGCCGCCTGCGTAAAGCACGCCCTGACATTCTCATCAGTTCTGATTTTATCATCGGTTTCCCAGGCGAAACACAAGACGACTTTGAAAAAACGATGAAATTGATTGCCGAAGTTAATTTCGACATGAGTTTCAGCTTCATTTATTCAGCACGTCCGGGAACGCCTGCGGCTGATTTGCCAGACGATGTGAGTGAAGAAGAGAAGAAACAACGCCTGTACCTGCTCCAGCAGCGTATTAACCAACAAGCCATGAGCTATAGCCGCGCCATGCTTAGCAGCACACAGCGCATTTTGGTTGAAGGCCCATCCCGCAAAAATATCATGGAGCTTTCTGGCCGTACTGAGAACAACCGTGTGGTTAATTTCGAAGGTACACCTGATATGATTGGTAAATTTGTTGATGTCGAAATTGTTGATGTTTATGCCAACTCCCTGCGTGGTAAGGTGATCCGTACCGAAGATGAAATGGATTTACGTATCCATGAATCGCCTGCGTCAGTGATTGCCCGTACCCGTAAGGAAGACGAAATCGGCGTTGGCATTTATCAGCCCTAAAAAATAGGTCAACTTTAACAAATAGGCCAGTCTTGACAGGCCCTAATATAGAGATAATCAGTGACACAGATAAACCCACAAGTAGCAACACAAGAGATTTTTCTGGAACCCGCAGACAATCAGAGACTAATGAGCCTGTGTGGCCCACTTGATGACAATCTGAAACAACTTGAACGTCGTCTGGGAGTCGAGATCAACCGCCGCGACAATCGTTTCAAATTGGTGGGCAAACCACTGTGTGTCAGTGCAGTAACAAGCATATTACGCCACCTTTATGTCGAAACCGCACCTGTACGTGGCGTGATACCGGATCTTGAACCTGAACAGATCCATCTCGCAATCACAGAAAGTCGCGTACTGGAACAGTCAGCAGAAAGCGTACCTGCCTACGGCAATGCCGTGAATATCAAAACCAAACGGGGTGTTGTAAAACCCCGCACTCCTAATCAGGCACAGTATATTGCCAATATCCTTGACCATGATATTACATTTGGGATCGGGCCAGCAGGAACAGGTAAAACCTATCTGGCCGTTGCCGCAGCAGTTGATGCACTGGAGCGGCAAGAAATTCGTCGGATACTTCTTACCCGTCCTGCGGTTGAAGCCGGAGAAAAACTGGGATTCTTACCGGGTGATCTGAGCCAGAAAGTTGATCCTTACTTACGTCCACTTTACGATGCCCTGTTTGAGATGCTGGGTTTTGAAAAAGTTGAGAAGCTGATCGAAAGAAATGTTATTGAAGTCGCTCCATTGGCTTATATGCGTGGACGAACACTCAATGATGCTTTTATTATTCTTGATGAAAGTCAGAACACCACCATTGAACAGATGAAAATGTTCCTGACTCGTATTGGCTTTAACTCTAAGGCAGTGATTACTGGTGACGTAACCCAGATCGACCTGCCAAGAGGCCAGAAATCGGGTCTGAGCCATGCAATGGAAGTCTTGTCGGAAGTTAACGAGCTGAGCTTTAATTTCCTCCATAGCGAAGATGTGGTCCGCCACCCTGTAGTTGCCAAAGTGGTTATCGCCTATGAAGCATGGGAAGCTACAGAGCCAAAACGTAAACAGGCGCTTAACGAAAAACGCAGACAGGAAGCGCAATGAGTTCAGTTATATTAGATTTACAAATCGCGTGTGAAAACCCAACAGGACTTCCTGAGGAAGTCCTTTTCCAACGCTGGCTGGAAAGCGTTTTACCACAATTTCAGGCTGAAAGTGAAGTGACAATCCGTGTGGTTGATGAGGCAGAAAGCCACGAATTAAACCTCACTTATCGCGGGAAAGACAAACCAACCAATGTGTTATCCTTCCCATTTGAAGCTCCGCCCGAAGTGGAACTGCCCTTACTCGGTGATTTGATTATATGCCGTCAGGTTGTTGAGAAAGAGGCAAAAGAACAACAAAAAACTGTTGAAGAACACTGGGCACACATGGTAGTTCACGGCTGTCTCCATCTACTTGGATATGACCATATTGAAGATGAAGAAGCGGAAGAAATGGAATCTCTGGAAACAGAAATCCTAAAAAAAATGGGTTATCCTGATCCTTATCTTGCGGAAAAAGAATAACCCCTAAGAACATTTTTATGTTAAACATTACGATCCGTAGCCTATAGATTTCAGGATGCAGCCAATAAAGCTGCCACCTGAAAGACGACAGGTATCTAACTTTAATTAATGAGGAATTTTAATTAAAACGCCATGAGCGACGACCATCCTTCTAGTAACGATAACCCTAGTCCTAAGAAAGGCTTTTTTGCACTTCTTAATCAGATTTTTCACGGTGAGCCGAAAAACCGTAACGATTTGGTTGAACTGATCCGTGATTCTGAGCAGAACGACCTGATTGACCCTGATACCCGAGAGATGCTCGAAGGGGTAATGGATATTGCTGACCAACGCGTGCGTGACATTATGATCCCGCGCTCACAAATCGTTACCTTAAAACGCAATCAATCTCTGGACGAATGTCTGGATGTGATTATCGATTCGGCACACTCTCGCTTTCCTGTGATCAGTGAAGATAAAGATCACATTGAAGGCATCTTGATGGCAAAAGATCTTTTGCCATTTATGCGTACGAATGCGGAGCCTTTCAGCATTGATAAAGTGCTGCGTCAGGCTGTCGTGGTGCCAGAAAGTAAACGGGTTGACCGACTGCTGAAAGAATTCCGTTCTCAACGCTATCATATGGCAATTGTTATTGATGAATTCGGCGGTGTTTCCGGCCTTGTCACGATTGAAGATATACTTGAATTGATTGTGGGGGAAATTGAGGACGAATACGATGATGATGAAGATAACGATATTCGTGCCTTGAGTCGCCATACTTATTCAGTGCGAGCATTGACTCAAATCGAAGACTTTAACGATGTTTTCAGTACTAATTTCAGCGACGAAGAAGTTGATACCATTGGTGGGTTGGTTATGCAGGCATTTGGTCATCTGCCTTCCCGTGGAGAATCCATCAACATCAATGGCTATCACTTCAAAGTAGCAATGGCAGATAGCCGGAAAATCATTCAGGTTCATGTCAAAATACCGAATGATGCTGAAGTTCCTGGCCTTGATAAAGATTAATAGGATCTGGATGAACAAAGCCTCATTAATGAGTTGCCAGCGGCTGCGTGCTTTGCTGGCACTTTTCTTCGGAGCCAGTGGAACACTGGCTTTTTCACCTTTTGACTTCTGGCCCACAGCTCTTGTTTCTCTCTGTGGTCTGCAAATCCTGACACTTAACCGGACTACCCGACAAGCGCTCTTTATTGGCTTCTGCTGGGGCCTTGGCTTGTTTGGTAGTGGCATAAACTGGGTTTATGTCAGTATCGCGAATTTCGGAGGCATGCCAACCGCCATTAATATCTTTTTGGTGATCCTGCTTTCCGCTTATCTCGCTCTTTATCCCGCCCTGTTTGCCGGGCTGCTTAACCGCTTTTTCCCGACCTCAAATGGGATGAGGTTAATCATCGCCAGCCCTGCATTATGGCAATGCACTGAATTTTTGCGGAGTTGGGTATTAACGGGTTTTCCGTGGCTACAATTTGGCTATAGCCAGATTGATGGTCCCTTGAAAGCAGTTGCCCCGATTTTCGGAGTAGAAGGTATCACTTTCCTGCTAATGATGAGCAGTGGCTTGTTAGTTTTTGCTGCCATTCATAAAAAACGCTCATCTGCCATCGCTGCCATTATCTTTTTACTGCTGCCGTGGCCAATGAGACATTATCAGTGGTATACCCTGATGCCGGAAAAATCAACCGATGTAGCACTGATACAAGGCAATATTCCTCAGGAAATAAAATGGGATCCCTCCGTATTGGGGAAAACCCTGGATATTTATCTGGATCATAGCCGACCTTTTATCGGCAAAGTCCCTATTATTATCTGGCCAGAAGCGGCTATACCTGATTACGAGCACAATCAAAATAATTTTCTGACCAAGCTGGATACTCTACTCAGGCAACATAACACTAGCCTGATTACAGGTATTCCCGATGCACGTCCTACACTGGATGGATACAAATTCTATAATAGTATCATTGTGTTAGGGGAAAACACTCCTTACCAATATCCGGCGATTAGCCGCTATGACAAACATCATCTTGTTCCATTTGGTGAGTTTGTTCCTCTGGCATCATTACTGCGCCCATTGGCTCCTTTCTTTAACCTGCCAATGTCCTCTTTCAGCCAGGGAAATTATATCCAACCTCAGCTTTCTGTTGCGGGACACGAAATTACCGCCGCAATCTGCTATGAAATTATTTTGGGCGAACAAGTCCGTGATAACTTCAAACCCAATACAGAGTTTCTGCTGACTGTTTCCAATGATGCCTGGTTTGGACGTTCTATTGGGCCGTGGCAACATTTCCAAATGGCGCGTATGCGTTCCCTTGAACTGGGCCGTCCTCTGTTAAGAGGGACAAATAACGGAATTACAGCGGTAATCAAACCCGATGGTTCAATACAAGCCGAAATTCCACAATTTACTCGTCAAGTTTTGGCAACTAAAGTCACACCAGCCAGCGGTATTACACCTTATTTCCGATTCGGTAATTGGCCAGTCTGGGGAATAACCATCTTGTTTATTTTATTCGGTTTGATAAGCAACCGTCGCCAAATCTAGCTAATTTTTTAGCAATATTCCAGAAAATACCCAATATAAGTCCAGAAGTTTAATTTATTAACTGGACTTATATTTTTTACGTTCTCATCTTGATAATCTCAATAAATATTACCCATCATATTTAATATCAAAACATAAATACTTTTATAAAAGAAAAAATTAAATAATACCCAAAATAAAATAGTTAATCCTAAAAAGTAGAAACTGTGAACAAGATTAAAAATTCTTCACCTCAAAATCACACTTAAACAAAATTGTTTATTTTTAGTGCGAAGTGGCTCGCGAAATGAAAACATATGGTTTAAAAAAAGTAACATTATGAATTATTTTTTTACAACCCATACACAAAATAATTCAAAAAATCGTTTTTATAAAAACAGAAGCACCAATATGTGCAAGCAAACCCAACTTTGCGCAAAGCAGTTTGTAGAAAACCCATTGTACACAACAAACTGTACAAAATAAGTTGCGCAAAACAACCAAATGAAGGAGCTATGTATGCGTAAATTGATGTTAACCATGATGTTGCTTAGCGCAGTAGGGGCTGTCCATGCTGAGGAATTGACTGGAACATTAAAAAAAATCAAAGACAGTGGTGTTGTTGCTGTCGGACACAGAGAATCTTCTGTTCCATTTGCTTACTATGATGGTAAACAGAATGTTGTCGGTTACGCCCAGGACTATTCCAATTTAATTGTGGAGGCAATTAAGAAAAAAATTAATGTGCCCAACCTGCAAGTTAAGCTGATCCCTGTCACTTCTCAAAACCGTATTCCATTGCTACAAAACGGTACTTTTGATTTTGAATGTGGTTCAACCACTAACACCCCTGAGCGCCAAAAACAAGCTGCGTTCTCCAATACCATCTTTATCGTCAACACCCGCCTGCTGACTAATAAGGATTCAGGGATCAAAGGATTTGACGATCTGACTGGAAAAAATGTCGTTGTAAGTGCAGGCACAACTTCTGAGATATTGTTGAATAAACTTAATGACGAAAAGAAAATGAAAATGCGCATTATTAGTGCAAAAGATCATGGCGATTCATTCCGTACGCTGGAATCAGGCCGCGCTGTTGCCTTCATGGTTGATGATGCACTACTGGCAGGCGAACGGGCAAAAGCAAAAAAACCTGATCAGTGGATTATCGTCGGTGAACCCCAATCCAAAGAAGCTTACGGTTGTATGATGCGCAAAGACGATCCTCAATTCAAAAAGTTACTGGATGACACTGTTGCAGAAATACAAACTTCTGGTCGGGCAGAAAAAATGTTTGATCGCTGGTTCAAAGCGCCAATTCCACCTAAGAATTTGAACCTGAACTTCACTCTGCCAGACGAAATGAACGCTTTGTTTAAAGCACCAAATGATAAGTCTCTAAATTAATAAACCGAAGATCCCGATTTTATTGGCACGACGGGTATGAGGTAGTCGTTCCCTACCTCATTTTTTTTATGTTTCAGGGAGCATGCGTATGTCAGTTGATTGGAATTGGGGCATCTTTCTGCAAGAAGCCCCTTTTGGTAATACCACCTACCTTGGGTGGATCATTTCTGGATTGCAGGTGACAATTGCTCTTTCTATCTGCGCCTGGATTATTGCGTTTATTGTCGGTTCGTTTTTCGGCATTCTTCGTACTGTTCCGAATAAATTTCTGGCAGGGCTAGGAACCTGTTACGTTGAACTGTTCCGTAACATTCCTCTTATCGTCCAGTTTTTTGTATGGTATCTGGTTGTACCAGAATTCCTGCCTAAAGACCTGAGTCATTGGTTCAAGATGGATTTGGATCCCAATATCCAATTTTTCCTTTCCTCGGTAATTTGTCTGGGGCTCTTCACTGCGGCCCGTGTATGCGAACAGGTTCGTGCAGCCATTCAATCACTGCCACGAGGACAAAAAGCCGCAGGGCTGGCAATGGGTTTGACCCTGCCACAAACCTACCGTTATGTCCTGCTACCTAATGCCTATCGTGTCATTACGCCACCAATGACATCAGAAATGCTTAATCTGGTGAAAAATTCCGCGATTGCCTCAACCATCGGTTTGGTAGATATGGCAGCACAAGCAGGAAAATTACTGGATTATTCAGCGCATGCGTATGAAACATTTACAGCAATCACTCTGGCATATGTTGGTATCAATCTCGTTATCATGTTTGCAATGAGTATGCTTGAGAAAAAAATACGGTTGCCGGGCAACATGGGGGGACGATGAGAATGTATCAATTTGACTGGAGTTCCATTATTCCTAGCCTTCCCCTGTTGTTAGACGGGTTAATCATCACTGCTGAAATTACCATAATAGCCATTATCATCGGTATTGCCTGGGGAACGGCTCTGGCAGTTATGCGACTTTCTTCCATTAAGGTACTGAGCTGGTTTGCCACCTTATATGTCAACCTTTTCCGCTCTGTACCACTGGTAATGGTATTGTTATGGTTTTATTTAATTGTACCTAACTTAGTCCAAAACGTTCTAGGCATATCACCAAAAACTGATATTCGTTTAATCTCTGCAATGGTAGCGTTCTCGCTCTTTGAAGCAGCCTATTATTCCGAAATTATTCGGGCTGGTATTCAGAGTATTTCCCGTGGTCAGTCATCTGCGTCATTAGCACTGGGAATGACGCATATGCAAAGCATGCGTCTGGTCATCTTGCCACAGGCATTCCGTGCGATGATCCCATTACTGCTAACACAAGGCATTGTATTATTTCAGGATACCTCTCTGGTATATGTATTGAGTCTGGCCGATTTTTTCCGTACAGCAGCCAATATCGGTGAGCGCGATGGCACACAGATTGAAATGGTTCTGTTTGCCGGTTTTATTTATTTTGTGATTAGTTTTTCCGCTTCCATGCTGGTTAACTATTTGAAGAAAAGGATTATTTAATGATTTCCCTGAAAAATGTATCCAAGTGGTATGGCCAATTTCAGGTTCTGAATGACTGCTCAACTGAAGTCAAAAAAGGCGAAGTCGTGGTAGTCTGTGGGCCTTCTGGTTCCGGTAAATCCACGCTGATAAAAACAGTCAATGGCCTTGAAGCTGTCCAGCAAGGTGAAATTTGGGTAAACGGAACAAACGTGAATGATAAAGGCACAAATCTGGCTCAACTACGTTCCAAAGTTGGCATGGTGTTTCAACATTTTGAACTGTTTCCCCATCTGTCTATCATAGACAATCTGACACTGGCTCAGGTCAAGGTTTTAAAGCGTGATAAACAAGCTGCGACTGAAAAAGGCTTAAAGCTATTAGAGCGTGTTGGATTGGCAAATCACGCCAATAAATTTCCTGCCCAACTTTCTGGTGGGCAACAACAACGTGTCGCCATCGCCCGTGCGCTTTGCATGGATCCCATCGCCATGCTGTTTGACGAACCGACTTCCGCCCTTGATCCAGAAATGATCAATGAAGTCCTGGATGTTATGGTTAAACTGGCTAACGAAGGAATGACCATGATGGTTGTTACCCATGAAATGGGATTTGCCAAAAAAGTTGCCCATCGCGTTATCTTTATGGATGAAGGCACTATTGTCGAAGACAGCAAGAAAGAAGAGTTCTTCGCCAACCCTCAATCAGAACGTGCCCGTGATTTTCTGGCGAAGATCCTGCACTAATTTACCTCTGTCGGCGGATAATACGTTACCGCCGACTTTAAACCATGACTAAATTCAGTAATTTTCCGTGTTCTTCCTATAACAAGTGTTGTTGCCCCAATTCCTATCCGCTATGCTATGTCATCCTAAATTTCATAAACAAACACGCTCGCTAAAAGCGTAGCTTTATTACTCACCATAGGATTATCGGTGCCATGCAAGAACAATATCGTCCAGAAGACATAGAGCAACAAGTCCAGCTTCATTGGCAAGAGAAGCAAACTTTTAAAGTGACCGAAGACAGCAGCAAAGAAAAATACTATTGCCTGTCTATGCTACCTTATCCTTCTGGCCGACTACATATGGGCCATGTTCGTAATTACACTATTGGTGATGTGATTTCCCGTTACCAGCGTATGCTTGGCAAAAACGTACTACAACCTATCGGTTGGGATGCATTCGGCCTGCCAGCAGAAGGCGCTGCAGTTAAGAACAAAACCGCCCCGGCTCCGTGGACTTATTCCAACATCGAATACATGAAAGATCAGCTGAAAATGCTGGGATTCGGTTATGATTGGGATCGTGAAGTCACAACCTGTACACCAGAGTATTATCGCTGGGAGCAGTGGTTCTTTACTAAGTTGTATGAAAAAGGACTGGTTTACAAAAAAACCTCTGCTGTTAACTGGTGCCCAAATGACCTGACAGTTCTGGCAAATGAACAAGTTATTGATGGCTGCTGCTGGCGTTGTGACAGCCAGGTAGAACGCAAAGAAATCCCACAGTGGTTTATTAAAATCACCGATTATGCAGAAGAACTGTTAAATGATCTGGATAAGCTGGAAGACTGGCCTGAACAGGTTAAAGTCATGCAGCGTAACTGGATCGGTCGTTCTGAAGGTGTCGAAATCACCTTTGATGTCGCTGATAGCCAAGAAAAACTGACCGTTTATACTACCCGCCCAGATACCTTTATGGGAACGACCTATGTTGCCGTAGCCGCAGGTCATCCCCTGGCAAAACAAGCTGCGGAAAATAATCCAGAGCTGGCTGAATTCATCAATGAATGCCGTAATACCAAAGTTGCCGAAGCAGACATGGCAACTATGGAGAAAAAAGGCATGTCAACCGGTATGTCCGTCATCCACCCATTAACCCATGAACGCATCGCTATCTGGGTTGCTAACTTCGTACTGATGGAATACGGCACGGGTGCTGTTATGGCAGTTCCAGCCCATGACCAACGCGATTGGGAGTTTGCCACTAAATACAACCTGCCAATGAAAGTGGTTATTCTGGATAACGATGGTAACGTACCAACGGTTCAGGAAGCGGCTGTCACCGATAAAAATGCTCTGGTTAATTCCGGTGAGTTCAGTGGATTGAGCCACGAAGAAGGCTTCAATGCCATCGCAGATAAGCTGGTTGAGATGGGCGTTGGCAAACGCAAAGTTAACTATCGTCTGCGTGACTGGGGGGTTTCTCGTCAGCGTTACTGGGGGGCACCAATTCCAATGGCAACACTGGAAGATGGTACTGTTGTAACTGTTCCTGAAGATCAACTGCCAGTGATCCTGCCAGAAGATGTTGTGATGGATGGCATTACCAGCCCAATCAAAGCTGACCCTGAGTGGGCAAAAACCACTATCAACGGCCAACCGGCTCTGCGTGAAACCGATACCTTCGATACCTTTATGGAATCATCATGGTATTACGCACGCTATACTTGCCCGGATTACGACAAAGGTATGCTTGATTCTGCTGCCGCTAACTATTGGCTGCCAGTGGATCAATATATCGGTGGTATTGAACACGCTATCATGCACCTGATGTATTTCCGTTTCTTCCACAAATTGATGCGGGACGCAGGCCTGGTTAATTCTGATGAACCAGCAAAACGTCTGTTGTGTCAAGGCATGGTTCTGGCTGATGCTTTCTATTACATCGGCAGCAACGGTGAAAAAGTTTGGGTGTCACCGGCCGATGCAATTATTGAACGTGATGAAAAAGGCCGCATCATAAAAGCAATGGATCAGGCGGGTCATGAGTTGATCTATACTGGCATGAGCAAAATGTCAAAATCCAAAAATAACGGTATCGATCCACAACTTATGGTTGATAAATATGGCGCAGATACCGTTCGCTTGTTTATGATGTTCGCTGCACCACCAGAGCTGACTCTGGAATGGCAAGAGTCTGGTGTGGAAGGGGCTAACCGTTTCCTGAAACGTGTATGGCGTCTGGTTCATGAGCACGTTAATAAAAACGCAGACAAAGGCGAACCTCAGCTGTTGGATATTGCTAACTTGACAACAGAGCAGAAAGATTTGCGTCGTGATCTGCACAAAACGATAGCTAAAGTTACTGATGATATCGGTCGCCGCCAGGCATTCAATACCGCAGTTGCCGCTATCATGGAACTGATGAACAAACTGACCCGTGCACCACAGGAAACAGAGCAGGATCGTGCTCTGATGCAAGAAGCGCTGACAGCAATTGTGCGTATGCTTTCACCTATCACTCCACATGCTTGTTTCGTTATGTGGAAAGCACTCGGTAATGAAAGTGACATTGATGTTGCCGAATGGCCGCAGGCTGATGAACAGGCAATGGTTGATGATACTAAACTGGTCATCATCCAGATTAACGGTAAAGTCCGTGGACGCGTTACTGTACCGGCAGATGCGACAAAAGAGTACGTTCAGGAGATGGCCACTCAAGAATACAGCGTAACGAAATATCTTGAAGGCGTTGGTATTCGTAAGGTCATCTATGTTCCGGGCAAATTGCTAAATCTGGTCGTTGGCTGATATTAGCTGATAATGGGAGGCCATTCTTGTGATAAAAAGCGTGGCAGTAAATGTGATAGGAAAGAATATGCGGCATCGTATTTTCACGTTGTTGCTGGGGTTAGCGGTGCTGGTCACCGCTGGCTGCGGTTTTCACCTTCGTGGCACAACACAAGTACCAAAAGAACTTCAGACGTTACAATTAAGTTCAAGTGATCCATACGGACCATTGGCACGAGCAGTACGCCAGCAATTACGTCTGAATGACGTCAAAATTGTTGAACAGGCCAGTGCCTCTGTTCCGATCCTGAAACTGTTAGGTTCAAGTGAAAACAAAGACACTGTATCAGTATTTCAGGATGGTAAAGCAGCAGAACGTCAGCTAGTACTGAATGTTGATGCACAAGTTCTGATGCCGAATGGCAGCATCTATCCATTGCAGGCAAGGGTTGATCGCGCTTTCTTCGATAACCCATTGGAAGCCCTGGCAAAAGATGCAGAAAATGAACTGGTTCAGCAAGAAATGCGTGAACAAGCTGCCCGCCAGCTTATACGCCAACTGCTGACAGTTCAAAGCGCAGAACAGCTAAAATCGGCTAAAAAACAGCAAGCAGCAACTACGCAAAAACAATGATCAGACTCTATCCTGAACAACTTCTTTCGCAGCTCAATGAAGGGCTGCGAAGCAGCTACCTGTTATGGGGCAACGAACCGTTGTTGCTACAGGAAAGTCAGGACAACATTCGTAGAGTGGCTGAACAGCATGGCTTTGTAGAACATTTCTCGTTTTCATTGGATAACCATACCGAATGGGATGAAATCTTCAGCCTATGTCAGTCACTCAGCCTTTTCGCCAGCCGTCAGTCAATTACTTTGTTATTACCTGAGAATGGCCCCAATACGGCAATGGCCGAACGTCTGACCAAACTTTCTGAATTATTGCATGAAGATATTCTGTTAGTACTGCGTGGGCATAAACTGACCAAAGCACAAGAAAACAGCGCCTGGTTCAAAGCAATTGGAAAGAATGGTGTCTATGTCAGTTGCCTTAACCCGGAACAAAATCGTCTTCCCCAATGGGTGGCACAACGCGCTAAAAGTATGGGCTTGTCACTGGAAGATGAAGCTAACCAATTATTATGCTATTGCTACGAAGGCAACCTGCTGGCACTGTCTCAAGCATTAGAACGCCTTTCATTACTCTACCCCGATAATCGGCTAACTCTTCATCGAGTTGAAGACGCAGTCAATGATGCGGCACATTTCACTCCTTATCATTGGGTTGATGCTCTGCTGGCAGGCAAGATCAAGCGGGCATGGCATATCCTGAAACAACTACGACAAGAAGATACCGAAGCAATTATTTTACTCCGCACGATACAGCGGGAACTTATGCTGCTGTTGACACTTAAGCGTCAGGAAAAAACGACACCGTTGAAGACACTGTTTGATCAACATAAAGTGTGGCAAAACCGCCGGACGCTTCTGACAACGGCATTACAGCGGCTGTCATTACAAGATCTACACTCGGCTATATATTTGTTAACCCAGATGGAACTGTGCATCAAACAGGATTATGGCCAATCGATTTGGGCTGACCTGGAAACACTTTCTATGCTGTTACTATACGGAAACACCCTCGGAAAAACGCACGGAAAAATATTACCAGAGAGCTTTTTGAATGCTTCATACCACTAATTCATCCTTAAATTCACCGATTATTCATGCGTTATTTGGTGGCACTTTTGATCCTATCCATTATGGCCATTTGCTCCCGGTGGAAGCATTAGCGAAACAAGTAGGTCTTAAGCAAGTTATTTTGTTACCTAATCATGTCCCACCACACCGTCCTCAACCCGAAGCGTCTCCTCAACAACGGTTGGAAATGGTGTATCTGGCGGTACAGGATAACCCGCTTTTCACAGTTGATACTCGGGAATTACAACGTCAGACACCTTCTTACACCATCGAAACATTGAAATCATTCCGTGAAGAAGTTGGGGAACGATGTCCATTGGCATTCATCATAGGACAAGACTCTCTGCAATCTATCCATACATGGCATCGCTGGACAGAATTATTGGATATCTGTCATCTATTGGTCTGCTCCCGTCCAGGATATGCAAAACAATTGGCAACCCCAAAAATGCAGAAATGGCTTGAACAACACCAAGTTGATACTCCAACCCCATTAAGCCAGAAATCACATGGTTATATTTACCTGGCTGAAACTCCGTTATTAGACATTTCAGCAACTGATATACGTCAGCGTCATCAACAAGGTTTGAACTGTGATGATTTACTGCCTCCATCAATACAAAATTATATTGATTCACGTAAGTTATATAGCTGATAGTTAAATCATTATGGGATTTCCCCGTTGAGCTGCTTACGTTTATAGAGACGGACATGCTATTATTCTACGTTACACAACTAATTTGATGAAATTAAGGTGATCCTTTTGCAAGGCACAGAACTACAACAATTTATTATTGATAAACTTGAAGATTCCAAAGCACAGGATATTGTTTCTATAGATGTTCGAGGAAAATCCAGTATTACAGACTGCATGGTTATCTGCACTGGTACATCAAGTCGCCATCTGATGTCAGTCGCAGACAATCTTGTTGATGACTGCCGTAAAGCGGGCATCATGCCTCTGGGTGTCGAAGGGCAAGGCATTTCAGATTGGATCGTTGTTGACCTCGGCGAAGTGATGGTACATGTCATGCAGGAAGACAGCCGTCGCATGTATGAACTGGAAAAACTCTGGAGCTGAGTTTGAAGTTACAACTTGTCGCTGTAGGAACAAAAATGCCGGACTGGGTGCAGACCGGCTTTACGGATTACCTGCATCGTTTTCCCAAAGACATGCCATTCGAATTAATTGAAATTCCGGCTGGGAAACGAGGCAAAAACGCCGACATCAAACGTATTCTGGAAAAAGAAGGCGAACAGATGCTGTCGGTTGTCAATAAAGGCAATCGCATTGTTACACTGGATATCCCCGGATCTCGTTGGGATACTCCCCAGTTGGCACAACAACTTGAACGCTGGAAACAGGACGGCAGAAATGTCAGTTTGCTGATTGGAGGCCCGGAAGGTTTAGCGCCTGCCTGTAAAGCCGCCGCAGAACAAAGCTGGTCTCTTTCTCCACTGACTCTTCCACATCCTCTGGTACGGGTTTTGGTTGCCGAAAGCTTGTACCGGGCATGGAGCATCACAACTAATCACCCTTATCATCGGGAATAAATTAGGTAATCTATCACCGTGAGTTCTGGTAATGGGATGAAAAAGAAACGAACCCCTTTTCGCGATCATACGGCTGAATCAGCCCTTTTTATACGCCGCGCGCTCGTGGCGTTTGTCGGCATTATCCTTTTAACAGGGGTTCTGATTGCCAATCTCTATAATCTCCAGATCACCCGCCACGAAGATTATCAAACTCGCTCAAATGGGAACCGTATTAAACTTGTTCCCATTGCCCCAAGCCGGGGGCTCATTTATGACCGTAACGGCACACTACTGGCAGCTAACCGTACGATTTACCAGTTGGAGATTGTACCCCAAAAAGTTGCTGATCTTGATAAAACCTTAAATGAGTTGCGTTCCATCATCGGGTTAACCGATGAAGATATCGAAAATTTCAAAAAAGAGAGGCTGCGCGCACGCCGCTTCACCTCAATCCCCCTGAAAACATCACTGACTCAGGTGCAGGTTGCCCGATTCTCTGTCAATCAATACCGCTTCCCAGGGTTGGAAATCAAAGGATACCAACGTCGTTATTACCCTTATGGTTCTGCCCTCACCCATGTCATCGGTTATGTTTCCAAAATTAATGACAAAGACGTAGAGCGACTCGACAAAGAGGGAATTTTGCCGGATTACGCCGCGACTCATGACATCGGCAAACTAGGTATTGAACGCTATTACGAATCTGTTCTACATGGAAAACCCGGTTATGAAGAAGTTGAAGTCAATAACCGTGGTAAAGTTATTCGCCAGTTACATGAGCAACCACCACAAGCGGGCAAAGATATCTATCTATCAATAGACTTAGAGCTACAAACTTATATTGAAGAGATACTGACAACCAGCCGCGCAGCAGTTGTTGTCACAGATCCCCGTACCGGCGAAGTTCTGGCAATGGTATCCAACCCAAGCTATGACCCCAATCTGTTTGTTGATGGCATTTCCAGTAAGGATTATAAAGCTCTGCTCAATAATCCCAACCGCCCATTGATTAACCGTGCAACACAAGGTGCTTACCCTCCCGCCTCAACAGTAAAACCTTTTATCGCTGTTGCAGCACTAAGTAGTGGTGTCATCACAAAGAATACAACCATCAATGATCCAGGCTGGTGGCAATTGCCTAACTCTAATATGAGTTATCGTGACTGGAAACGTTATGGGCATGGTCTTTTGAATGTGCATAAATCCCTTGTTGAATCAGCAGATACCTTTTTCTATCAGTTAGCCTATGATATGGGTATTGATAGGATCTCCAACTGGATGACAAAATTTGGTTTTGGTCAATTAACCGGTATTGACTTGAAAGAAGAGGCGGCGGGTAACATGCCGACCCGAGAATGGAAACAAAAACGTTATAAAAAACCGTGGTTTCAAGGAGATACGATATCTGTTGGCATTGGTCAGGGATACTGGACGGCCACACCTATGCAGATGGTAAAAGCCCTGATGATATTGATTAATGATGGCGAGGTAAAAACACCGCATTTTTTACTGGGAACACGGGTAAATGGTGACATACATCCTTATCAGCCTCCTGTCAGTGAGCCAATCGGAGATATTCATTCTGGGTATTGGGAGATTGCCAAAGATGGCATGTATGGTGTCGCTAATGCCCCCAATGGCACAGCACGCAGATTTTTTGCCGGTACTCCTTATAAGGCCGCAGTAAAAACCGGTACGGCGCAGGTGTTCAGATATGAAACCTATAATGCGAGTAAACTCGCAGAGCATCTGCGGGATCATAGGCTAATGATTGCTTTTGCTCCTTACGATAATCCAACCGTTGCGGTTTCCATTATTTTGGAGAATGGAGGAGCAGGGCCACCTGTTGGCACTATTGTGCGCCAAATTCTGGATCATATTCTAATCAGGAATAATACAGGCACTTCATCTACTGAGTCAGCGAATAAAAGTAGAAAATCGTCTACAGGAGAACCCGTTGGCGAAAAACCATCTACCCAAAAACCCGCTACCAGAACATAAGCTAATTGAGTAATGCTATGACAGAATCGCAGAAAAAAGTTCCTTTCTGGACCAGAATACATATAGATATCCCGCTGCTACTCTGTATTCTGGCACTGCTGGCCTATAGTCTTTTCATTATGTGGAGCGCCAGTGGACAAGACATTGACATGATGGAACGTAAAATCGGGCAGGGGCTCATTGGCTTAGTGGTCATGGTTGCCCTGGCTCAAGTACCCCCTCGCATATACGAAAGTTGGGCACCTTATCTTTATATTGTCTGTGTCATGCTACTTATCTTTGTTGATGTTTTCGGGCAAATAAGTAAAGGGGCTCAGCGTTGGCTGGATTTAGGCATTGTACGCTTTCAGCCATCAGAAATTGCCAAAATCGCTGTCCCTTTGATGATTGCACGCTTTATAAATCGTGACCTTTGCCCTCCTTCCCTGAAAAATACTGGAATTGCCTTAGTATTGATATTCTTGCCTACTCTGCTTGTCGCTGCACAACCTGATTTAGGTACATCTATCCTGATAGCGACTTCCGGGTTGTTTATCCTGTTTCTGGCAGGAATGAACTGGCGGTTAATTGCTATTGCCGTTTTACTGGTTGCCTGTTTCCTGCCGATTTTATGGTTTTTTTTAATGCATGATTACCAACGAGCCAGGGTCATGATGTTGTTAGATCCAGAAAGTGACCCTTTGGGTAAAGGCTATCACATCATTCAATCAAAAATTGCTATTGGATCAGGTGGGTTATTTGGAAAAGGCTGGTTACAAGGCACACAATCACAATTAGAGTTTTTACCTGAACGCCATACCGACTTTATTTTTGCTGTCTTAGCGGAAGAATTGGGATTGATCGGTGTCCTTGTTTTATTGGCACTTTACCTAATAATCCTCATTCGCGGCCTGTTTATCGCTGCCAACGCACAAAACACCTTCGGCCGTGTCATGGTAGGGGGACTGATATTGATATTGTTTGTCTATGTCTTCGTGAATATCGGCATGGTTAGCGGTATTTTACCTGTAGTTGGTGTACCTCTGCCCCTGATTAGCTACGGAGGTTCTGCGTTAATTGTCTTAATGGCGGGATTCGGCATTATCATGTCGATACATACTCATCGCAAGTTATTATCCAAAAGTCTATGAGGAAGAAATTTCATGCGTCAACAATGGCTTATTCTTAGCATAGTGGCTGTACTGATTTCAGGCTGCACAACAAACAATGAAAGAGGCGCTTCTTCTGTTCCGCCAGTTCCGACCCGTGATGTATTGGGAGCTGAGCCTGTATATGAGCCTTACCATCCAAGTGCTAACCGGGATTACAGCAGGGATGGAGAAAACTATCATATCATTCAGGATCCTGCCCAATTTACTCAAACAGGCTATGCCAGCGTATTGGGTGAAGAAACGAATGGAAAATTGACAACAATTGGAGAACGAGCCAGTCCTTATGCATTGACGGCTGCTCACCCAACACTTCCAATACCAGGCTATGTACGCGTCACCAATTTAAGCAATGGGCGCATGATAATCGTCAGAGTTAATGATCGCGGTCCCTACAATAAACCAGGAAAAGTGATTGAATTATCACGAGCTGTTGCCGAACGGCTGAATTTGATGCCGCAAAGTCGGGTGAAACTGGATGGCATTCAGGTTGCTCCTGATGGTTCGCTTTCTGGTTTAGGGACAGCGGGTTCAACTATTGTCAAACAAAGCTATGCTTTACCTGACAGGCCTGTCCTTAACTCTCCATCAATGGGAGTTGTCACAAACATGACGCCGGATTCTCCTGAACAGAATAATTCAAACCAAAATCTGTCTGGAAATAAAGAAAATCAACCTCCTGTACCATCAGAGAAAACAATCCCTGAATCAGCCTCAGCCACTTCATCTAGTTATATGGTACAAGTTGGTGCTGTCAGTTCTGAACAAAAAGCCAAAGAATGGCAGCAATTATTAAGCCAACACTTTAATGTACCGGGACGTGTGACCCAATTTGGTAATGTTCATCGTGTTCAGCTAGGGCCTTTTAGTAGCCGTCAGCAAGCAGCACAAATGCAAAAAAAATTAACTGACCAAATGCACCAATCTTCCTTTATTGTTGCCCCTTGATTACATTGTTTTCTGATTAGTCTGCTCCCTGCTGATATTTGTTCTTCTGATTAATATCAGCAGGGAGAAAAAACCAAGTAAAAAAATGCAAATCTTCATCTCTTCCAATTTTGTTTAATGTCACGCTTTTTGTCATTTGTTATTATGTGGTTTACTATCAATGCTTCTCTCACGGATGTTATCTAATCAATCATGAAATACATAGTTACTTCTCGTATAGTTACTTCCCGTATAGCTACTTCCCGTTTTATTAAAAATGCAGCCCTGAGTCTTGCTCTGGTCACCAGTGTTTCTGCATTCGCTAATACGGATGATAATTTCAAAACCATGATCCCCGGAGTGCCGCAGATCGATGCCGAAGCCTATATTCTGATTGATTACAATTCAGGAAAAATATTGGCCGAAAAGAATTCAGATGTCCGTCGTGATCCTGCCAGCCTGACCAAAATGATGACCAGTTATGTTATTGGGCAAGCCATCAAATCAGGGAAAATTGGACCGAATGATATCGTTACGGTAGGTAAGGATGCCTGGGCAACGGGAAATCCTGTATTCAAAGGCTCTTCTCTGATGTTTTTGAAGCCCGGCGATCAAGTTTCCGTCGCTATGCTGTCCCGTGGTATTAACCTGCAATCCGGTAATGATGCTTGTGTAGCAATGGCGGACTACGTAGCAGGTAGTCAGGATGCGTTCGTCAGTCTGATGAATAAATATGTTCAGAGTTTAGGACTGAAAAACACCTATTTTCAAACTGTTCACGGTCTGGATGCCGAAGGCCAATACAGTTCTGCCCATGATATGGCGTTGATTGGTCAGGCATTGATCCGCGAAGTACCGGATGAATATGCCATCTATAAAGAGAAAGAATTCACTTACAATAACATCCGCCAGCCCAACCGCAATGGTTTGCTATGGGATAAAAACTTGAATGTGGACGGCATCAAAACCGGCCATACCAGCGGTGCTGGCTATAACCTTGTTTCCTCTGCTACTGAAGGTAACATGCGCCTGATTGCTACGGTAATGGGTAGCCCAACATTCAAAGGCCGTGAAACTGACAGTAAGAAACTACTGACCTGGGGTTTTCGTTTTTTTGAAACTGTCTCACCACTACGAGCAGATAAAGAATTTGCTTCTGAACCGGTCTGGTTTGGCGATACTGATAAAGTCCAACTGGGTGTCGAGAAGGATGTTTATCTGACTATTCCTCGTGGTCGCCTGAAAGATCTAAAAGCCAGCTATGTATTAAATAGCAATGAACTACATGCTCCTCTCGCCAAAGATCAGGTAGTCGGCACAATCAATTTCCAACTTGATGGTAAAACGATCGAACAACGCCCATTAGTCGTGATGCAGGAAGTAAAAGAGGGTGGTTTCTTTAGCCGTATTTTCGATTACATCCGATTGGCATTCCATCACTGGTTTGGCTGAAACCTTGAAAGCTGAGCATTGAACCTTATATTAATATAAATTGTTGGAAAATAATCACGCCACGGCAGAATCTTTCATTCTGCCGTGGTTAATAAATCAGGAGCGCCCATGAAAACAAAATTAAATGAACTGCTTGAGTTCCCTTGCTCATTCACTTACAAAGTGATGGGCTTAGCTCAACCTGAGCTGGTGGATCAAGTTATTGAAGTGGTTCAGCGCCATGCGCCGGGCGATTACTCCCCAGCAGTGAAACCAAGCAGCAAAGGTAATTACCACTCTGTTTCTATTACTATCAATGCAACTCATATTGAGCAGGTTGAAACGCTGTATGAAGAGTTGGGCAAACTGGAACTGGTACGCGTAGTATTGTAATGAATAAGTAATGTTGTAATGAATAAATAGTACCGTGATAATTTCTACTTCTGCAAATTCCACTTCTATAAAAAATCGCTGACAAAAAGTCAGCGATTTTTTCAGCTTCCTATTCTCACCTGCCGCTGCAACAGCATAATGAAATAAGGCACACCAATGAAAATAGCAATGGTGGTACAGAGGGAAACGCTATCAGTACCCTATACTAACGCCCCAGTCAAAAACGCCAGAACGCTTTCGAGCACAAAATCAGAATAGGATAAATTTCCAGTCTTCCCAATAACATAGCTGCACACATCATCCATTTCGCCACAACATCGAGATTGCCAAAACCTTGTGCTGTCTCACCATAACCGACTCCCATGTTATTGATACATGCGGCAACCGTGGCA
This sequence comes from Xenorhabdus indica, assembly GCF_014467235.1. Classification (GTDB taxonomy): domain Bacteria; phylum Pseudomonadota; class Gammaproteobacteria; order Enterobacterales; family Enterobacteriaceae; genus Xenorhabdus; species Xenorhabdus indica. Next base: position 120,232 of record NZ_NKHP01000003.1, read on the forward strand.
AATGAAGTTACCAGATCATATCCCAGAAGATTCAGTGCCCAAATAAAGAAACAGCTGCAAAAAATATACAAGAAGAAAAAGCCCCAGACGGAACGAAGTACCCTTTCCTGCACTGGTGATTTACCTACTTTAATCGTTGAAATGGCGTTCGGATGAATAAGCTGATTAATCTCACTGAAACTTTGTTTTGTCAGGATCAGAAAACGCAGCGCCTTAATACCTCCACAAGTCGAACCAACACAGCCACCAAAGAAACTTATCGCCAATAACAGCAACATCGTGTGAGGTGGCCATTGTGCATAATCTGAAGTTGCCAAACCATTGTCTGTCATCATCGAACTGGTCATGAAAAAACCATGCACAAAAGCATCTTTCAAACCATACATTCCAGAACGGTACAACTCCAGCCAAATAATACAAATCACGATGAAAAGTACCAGCAAGAAGAATTGAAACTCGGCATTTTTCAGTAAGGGTTTAATGCTTCTTCGTGTCAGGACAACAAAATAGAGGGTGAAGTTAACCGCTGATAATATTGAGAAAATCCCTCCCACCATTTCAATAAGGGAATTATCATAATAGCCAAGACTTTCATTGCGGGTCGAAAATCCCCCCAAAGAGACCGTTGATATTCCATGGCAAATGGCATCAAACCAGGACATCCCGGCGGCCCAGAAGCTGAACGAGCATACTCCACCTAACAACAGATAAACTACCCATAAACTTTTGGCACTATCTGCAAGGCGAGGAGTTAATCGTTCCTCTTTAAACGGTCCGGGCATCTCTGATTGATAAAGCTTTACACCACCAATACCAAGCAACGGCAAAATAGCTACGGCAAGCACGATAACGCCCAAACCGCCGATGAAATTGAGCTGAGCTCGGTAATAAAGAACAGACTTAGGCAGTGAAGAAACATCATTTAGTACTGTTGCCCCTGTCGTTGTAATACCAGATACACCTTCAAACATGGCATCCACAAGATTGATATTCAGATTCTTATCCAGTACGAAGGGCAAGGCACTAAGCAACGAAAAAAGTAACCAAAATAAGACGATGATAAGGAACCCATCTTGAGTACTGGGTTGTGCTTTAGTTTTTCGGGTGAAATACCACCCAACACCTCCAAAGATCATTCCAATAATAAACGTTTCGAAAAACGCAAAAACACTTTTTTCTTTATAAAACAAAGCGAAAAAAACAGGCAGCAACATTGAGAGGCTGTATAGGAGCACCAGAGAACTGCAAAGATGCCCAACAATCAGGAGTTGGTTTTTTCTGATCATCTGTTAGCTCAAACAGAAAACAAGGGGGAAATCGTCGAAATATATAACTATGATAATATAGAATCTAAACATATTCGTCTAATTAACATTATTATTGCGTTAAGGGATTCTCTAACTGGAGAGAATCCCTTTAGAGCGTTATACTGGCGGGCAATTTTTGTTAACTGATGATGAAACTTCCATTGCAACATAACACCGTTATTTTACGCCAGTTGGGTATTCAGCCTTACGAGCCGGTTTCTGAATCCATGCACCAATTCACCGAGCAGCGTACAGCGGAAACCCCCGATGAAATCTGGCTTGTCCAGCATGAAAAAGTGTTCACACAGGGGCAGGCAGGTAAAGCAGAACATGTGCTTGCACCGGGTGACATTCCTGTCATTCAATCCGACAGGGGAGGCCAAGTCACTTATCATGGGCCTGGTCAGCAAGTCATGTACGTTTTGATCGACTTAAAAAGGGCCAAAATTGGGGTTCGTCAGTTAGTCACCGCAATTGAAAACACCGTTATCGAGTCATTAGCTCATTTTGGCGTTGAGTCTCATGCCCGACCAGATGCGCCGGGGGTTTATGTCAAAGACAATAAAATTTGTTCATTGGGATTACGTATCCGAAAAGGGTGTTCTTTCCATGGCTTGGCATTAAATATTGCAATGGACTTACAACCCTTTTTGCGCATTAATCCATGTGGTTATGCAGGCATGCAAATGATTCAGCTCAGTGACCTCGTAGATGGGATCACTGTTGAAGATGTACAACCCATTCTGGTACAAAAATTCTGCCAGATCTTAGGATTTCAACTCACCGATGAAAGATGATATAATTTTTTAACATTTTTCAAAAAAATTTGAATACACTTATTGCTCCGATGAATTTGGCTTAATAATCAAGCAATAAATAACAATCTGAAAAATATAACTGGAACCAGCACGATTATGAGTAAACCAATTCAGATGGAACGTGGTATCAAATACCGCGACGCAGATAAGATGGCTTTGATCCCTGTTAAAACAGTGGTCACAGAACGTGAAGCACTCTTGCGTAAACCTGAGTGGATGAAAATCAAACTTCCTGCGGATTCCAGCCGCATTCAGGGAATCAAAGCGGCAATGCGCAAAAATGGATTGCATTCCGTCTGTGAAGAAGCCTCTTGTCCTAACCTTGCCGAATGCTTTAACCACGGAACCGCCACTTTTATGATCCTGGGTGCCATTTGTACACGCCGCTGTCCGTTCTGTGATGTGGCACACGGGCGACCAAATGCACCAGATGTAAATGAGCCGGTTAAACTTGCGCAAACTATTCAGGATATGGGTCTGCGCTATGTTGTTATCACATCTGTTGACCGTGATGATTTGCGTGATGGTGGGGCTCAACATTTTGCCGACTGTATCACTGCGATCCGTGAAAAAAATCCATCAATCAAAATTGAAACACTAGTACCGGATTTCCGTGGCCGTATGGATCGTGCACTGGAAATTCTGACTGCAACACCTCCCGATGTTTTTAACCATAATCTGGAAAACGTGCCACGGATGTATCGTCAGATCCGTCCAGGTGCGAACTACAACTGGTCATTACAATTGCTGCAAAAATTCAAAGAGGCACACCCAGATATTCCGACCAAATCAGGTTTGATGGTGGGTTTGGGAGAAACTAATGAAGAAATTTTAGAAGTGATGCGTGACTTACGTAGTCACGGGGTAACTATGCTGACATTGGGGCAATATTTGCAGCCAAGTCGCCATCACCTGCCAGTCCAACGTTATGTCAACCCGGCTGAATTTGATGAAATGAAAGAAGCAGCATTAGAAATGGGCTTTACTCATGCAGCTTGTGGGCCATTTGTTCGTTCTTCTTACCACGCTGACTTACAAGCCAAGGGTATGGAAGTCAAATAACTGGGACCACTACTGATGAATCTTATTCTCGCTGTATTTATCGGTGGTGGTTTTGGCAGCGTCTTACGTTGGTTTATCGGCCTCCGCCTGAATAATGCCTCATCTCCTATTGCCATTGGTACTCTGACGGCTAACTGTATTGGAGCATTCATTATCGGGTTGGGGCTGGCCTATTTCAGCAAAACAACACATCTTGCTCCTGCCTGGAAGCTCATGTTAACAACAGGGTTCTGCGGTGGATTGACAACTTTCTCTACATTTTCTGCTGAAGTGGTTTATTTATTACAAGCAGGAAAAATAAGTTGGGCACTAAGCACCATTCTGGCAAATGTTATCAGTTCATTATTAATGACTGCCCTCGCGTTTACCTTAATAAATAAACTCTGAACTAAGCAGAAATTTAAAAAACATAAAAAACCCGTTATAAAAACGGGTTTTAAGAATATGGGATTAGAAATTAGATCGCGACAACGTTTGCAGCAGATGGACCTTTCGCACCCTCAGTGATTTCAAATTCAACTTTTTGGCCTTCAGCCAATGTCTTGAAACCGTTAGACTGAATGGCGGAAAAGTGTACGAAAACATCTTTACTACCATCTTCTGGAGTGATGAAACCGAACCCTTTAGATTCGTTAAACCACTTAACGTTACCTTTAATTTTAGACATCAAACTTACCTTTAATAAAAAATACACAAACTCCGTGTTACATACAGTACAACAAATAATATAGTTCACTGTCTGCAACCTAGATCACGAAACATATAACAAAATGTACAAAACGCACGTTTTGTTTAATTTCATTAATTTATTCTATACCCCAATCGTCATTTCACAAATTAATTGGAGTTTCATTCTAGATTGGTTTAATTTTCGTCTTTTTTTTCTTCTCATGCTCCAGCAACCACTCCTTAATATTAAGCCCGCCTGTATATCCGACTAACTTACCATCATGCCCAATTACCCGATGGCAGGGAACAATCAGTGAAATCGGATTACGTGAGTTTGCCATACCGACTGCACGACAATAATTTACCGAACCCAACGTCAATGCTAATTGTTTGTAACTCCACATTTCACCAAATGGGATATTACAGAGTTGTTGCCAGACACGTTGCTGAAATTCAGTTCCTTGCATACTCAAAGGAACCGTAAATATCTGCCGTTTTCCTTTAAAATATTCCTGTAGCTCTTTTACACACTGCTTAGTAATAGCATTTTTAGATTCCAGTTCTTTCTTTTCATTAACAAAATAAATACTAGTGACTCCTTCATCGTTCGCAGTGATGTGTACATAAGGTTTAGGAAAACCTTCTGGAGTATTCAGGTAATGGTGATACATAAACTACCTCCATTTAATTTATTGTTAATATTTCTATACTAGCCTAAGTCTCTCTTTCATCACTTTGCAATGATGAATTCAGTTACACATCTGACAATTTGATAAAGAAACCATACCGCCTTCTGATAATAAAAATCATAGGATTACCAATAAGATATAACATCTTACTTTTGGCAGCATTCATTCAAAAAAGATAAAAATACCATATATGGATAAAAATATCTAAAAATTCACCATATATAGTACTCCTCTCATAAAGAGATTTCTGCATTGTAATCCATAAATACTCATCTTTATTCTTCGATAAGTGCGTAGATCAATAAAGAATTTTACCAGAAGAGTGATAATTTATGGCAAACACAGTTGGATTGTGGGTAATCTTAACCATCATGAAATCTACCAAAATGTTCTTACCCTACAATTATAGACAATAAATTTTTTCAAAGTAGCCACTCGACAAAAAAGGCAAAAAGAGATAAATCCCACAAAAATTTACTTTGCTCTATCTTTATGACGATAATAATTTTTTTTTTATTAAGTCAACGTTCCTACAATGAAAGTTAAAATTAAGTAAAAAATGTAGACATTTATCCGTAAAAAACTTTACCTTTTGGTTAATAATTATATTCTGGTAGTTGTCAATATATCTCAACGTGCTAAAGTATAGCTTGGGTTAATTATCTGCAGTTTATCTGAAGTAAGCAATTAAAGAGAATATATCTTTTCACAAAGCTAAATATTTATTACATGACAATTAAACTTGAAGTTAAAGATCTGTATAAAATATTCGGTGACCATCCAAAGCAAGCAATTAAGTTATTAGAATCCAACTACAATAAAGCAGAAATATTTGAAAAAACTGGTATGGCAGTTGGCGTACAAAATGCTAATTTGGTCATCGAAGAAGGCGAAATATTTGTGATTATGGGCCTGTCCGGCTCAGGAAAATCCACACTGATACGCCTTCTCAACCGCCTGATAGAACCGACCAAAGGTCAGGTAATTATCGATGGGCAGGATATTTCTGTAATTTCAGACATTCAATTGCGCGAAATCCGCCGCAATAAAATCAGTATGGTTTTCCAATCATTTGCGCTCATGCCACATTTAAATGTGCTGGAGAATGTGGCTTTCGGTATGGAATTTGCTGGTATTCCTAAAGAAGTACGCCAGCACAACGCTCTTGAGGCCCTGAAACAAGTCAATCTGGAAAACTACACTATGTCTTACCCGGATGAGTTATCGGGTGGTATGCAGCAGCGTATTGGATTAGCCAGAGCGCTCGCCAATAATCCTGATATTTTATTGATGGATGAGGCTTTTTCTGCCCTTGATCCTCTTATTCGTGCAGAAATGCAGGATGAGTTATTACGCCTGCAAGGTCAACACCAACGCACAATTATATTCATTTCCCATGATCTAGATGAAGCAATCCGTATTGGTGATCGCATCGCCATCATGCAGGAAGGGGTTATTGTTCAGGTGGGAACACCTGATGAGATCTTAAATAATCCTGCCAATGATTATGTCAAGGCATTCTTTCGGGGAGTGGATATCAGTCATGTATTTTCAGCAAAAGATGTCGCTCGTCGTCGGCCAGAAGCACTACTCCATATTGCAGTAGGCTTTGGGCCTCGTTCAGCTTTGAAAATACTGGAAGATGGAGATCGAAACTATGGCTATCTGATCGATAAGGGTCAGAAATTTATTGGGGTAGTTTCAGTCAATTCCCTGCAAGATACACTGGAAAAAAAATATCCTATCGAACACGCTATCCTGACAGAGCCAGCCGCAGTTCCAGCAGATATGCCATTGAATGAGCTGATATCCATCGTAGCTCAATCTCCCTGTGCCGTTCCTGTCGTGGATGATGATTATCGTTATTTGGGTGTTATTTCCAAAGGAATACTGTTGCAAGCCTTAGATAAGGAGACTCCAAATGAGCAGTAATACGCCGCAATCAACACCCGATCAAACAACATTAAGTGATCCCTGGCTCGACAGCACCACAGGCAATTCGTCATCAAATACAAATTGGCTGGACGCCCCTACAGATAATAATATCTCACAGGGGCATTTTAATATCATGGAACCTTTTCAGCATAAACTCATCCCATTTGATTCGTGGGTCACCCATGCCATTGATTGGATCGTTTTGCACTTCCGGCCTTTTTTTCAAGGAATACGTATTCCGGTAGATTTTATCTTAAACAGATTTGAGCAATTCTTGATGTCAATGCCGGCTCCCATCACGATACTTTTCCTGACATTTCTGGCATGGCAGCTAGCGGGTGCCGGTATAGGCTGGCTCACCTTAATTTCATTATGCTTTATTGGTGCCATCGGGGCATGGTCTCAAGCGATGATCACACTGGCATTAGTACTCACAGCTTTGCTGTTTTGTGTCCTTATTGGGCTGCCGCTCGGAATTTGGCTGGCACGCAGTAACCGAACAGCCGGGATCATCCGCCCACTACTGGATGCAATGCAGACAACACCTGCCTTTGTTTATCTCGTGCCTATTGTGATGCTATTCGGTATTGGGAATGTTCCGGGTGTTATGGTAACAATCATTTTTGCCTTACCCCCAATTATTCGCCTGACCATTTTAGGGATCAAGCAGGTTCCGGTAGATCTGATTGAAGCCGCAAAATCTTTTGGTGCCAGTCCACGTCAAATGTTGTTCAAAGTCCAACTTCCTCTTGCTCTGCCAACAATTATGGCTGGTGTAAACCAGACATTAATGTTAGCGCTATCCATGGTTGTTATTGCTTCAATGATCGCTGTTGGTGGTTTGGGACAAATGGTTCTGCGTGGGATCGGTCGTCTTGATATCGGACTGGCCGCAGTTGGTGGGATGGGTATTGTCATCCTTGCCATTATCCTTGATCGCTTAACTCAATCTTTGGGAAGAAATATCCGTACCAGAAATAACAGATGCTGGTATCACACAGGGCCAATAGGATTGTTAATTAAATTCTTATCCCTGCAAAAACTAACCCACCACAAAAATACTCAACATCAGGATAGCCAAACAGATTAATAACAGGGGAAAATCATGCTAATCATAAGCCGATTTAAAAAGCTCATAAACAAGAAAATTGTCTTAGGATTCAATCTGATATTATTAACAAGCACATCGTTAGCTACCACGGAACTTCCCGGAAAAGGAATTAGTGTACAACCGTTACAAAGTACCATTGGTGAAGAAACATTCCAGACGTTAATTGTCTGCAAAGCTTTGGAAAAGCTCGGTTATAATGTCAAACCAATCGAAGAAGTCGATTACAACGTCGCCTACGCCACTATTGCCTCAGGTGATGCCACATTTATGGCGGTCAATTGGGTCCCCCTTCATAATGTACAGTACAAAGCTGCCGGCGGTGATAACACGTTCTACCGTAAAGGAACCTTCGTTAAAAATTCTGTCCAAGGATATCTGATCGATAAGAAAACAGCCGAAAAATATCACATCAATAATATTGCCCAATTACGAGATCCAAAACTGGCGGAGTTGTTTGACAGTAATGGAAACGGTAAAGCAGACCTGACTGGCTGTAACCCCGGATGGGGATGCGAAAAAGTGATAAACCATCAATTAAAAGCTTATGGTTTAGAAAATACCGTGGAGCAAAATCAGGGAAACTATACCGCCATGATGGCAGATGCTATCACCCGTTACCGTGAAGGTAAGTCAATCTTTTACTACACATGGACGCCTTATTGGGTCAGCGATATTCTAAGACCTGGAAAAGATGTGGTATGGCTACAAGTTCCTTTCTCTGCCCTCAATGAAGGCGGTGAAATTGATACTCAATTGCCAAATGGCCACAATTATGGTTTTCCTCCCAGCTCTATGCATATCGTGGCGAACCGGATTTGGGCTGAAAAAAACCCCGCAGCGGCGGCACTTTTTGCTGTCATGCAACTATCTGTTGCAGATATCAACGCACAAAATATGCGTATGCATACTGGGAAAGATTCCGAAGAGGATATTGAACATCATGTCAACGGCTGGATTAACGCACATCAGAAAACCTTTGATGGCTGGCTCGATGAAGCCAGAAAAGCGGCGAAGCAAAAAGCAGCTTCGTCTTAGCCTCTTTCACAATCACACATAAATTTATTAATAAATCAACACCTCAATCACCTATTAACTCGATTTTTGGATCAAAATCATTGTTCTAAATAATATTTGTTAAATAATTTAGACATTTCATATTTTCAATTTTATTATATTTTGTTAATGTTGTTTTACTATTAACAAAAAAATAAATTACCCTATGTCGATACCTGATACCCCTGTGCCCGATGGCTTAACATCTGGCACAGCGATAAATGACCCCGCAATACCAAACAAGTGCTCTTCATTCATCAAGGGGATATTTGATAGTCTTCCTATTGTCATTAGCTATATTTCTATCTCCTTCACATTTGGCCTTAGTGCCATCAAATCTTCTCTTGAAGCAATATCAGGCAAAAAGACTGCAACTTGGGCTTTCGGGTTAACCGATAAAATTTTTACCAGAGCTAATCAAACTCCAGGTAAAAAAATAGGCAAGATAGGTATTGTTTTGGACAGTATTGGAGTCGCATCAATTTGTTCACTTCTTATCGTTGCCGGGAACGCTGATATGATGCGGGAGCACAATAAGCTTTTTCTTACTCTAATTGGCTGTTTGATCATCTGTGTATGCTTCTATAAAACACGCAGCATCAGCATTTCTACACTATCCAGATCAGACATTTTTGGATTAACATTCAAGGTATTTATGAATTAGGTATCAATATTAAAAGAAATATGATGATAATAAATAACTATAATTGCTAAATTTAACTTTTAATATAGTATTTGTATGGTTTTTCGCAGAAGTTACTTTACCGGTTGAAACTAATAAGGTATCTAAACAATGGAAAGTTCATTCACTCCCACAGAAGAGTTGCTTAATTGCCGTGTTGCACAGCAAAAAGAGTTGAACAAAAGTTTGCCCTATCAAGAGATATTACTCACCCGCTTATCGATGCATGTCCAGAGTAAGATGCTAGAAAATCGTAATAACATGCTGAGAGCGCAAGGAATCAATGAAACCTTGTTTATGGCACTGATGATCCTGGATACCAAAGAAAGTCGTAGCATTCAGCCATCAGAACTTAGCTCGGCGTTAGGTTCCTCTCGCACAAACGCAACTCGAATTGCTGATGAATTAGAGAAGCAAGGCTGGATAGAAAGAAAAGAGAGCCACAACGATCGCCGTTGTCTCCATCTTCATCTGACAGAAAAAGGTACAAATTTCTTGAATAGTTTACTCCCACCTCAGCATGAGTGTTTGGTTAAACTTTGGTCTGCCCTTGATCTGGAGGAACAAAAACAGTTAGAAAAATTGATGAGAAAACTGTTGACACAATTGGATAACATCGGGGATTGTTTGAAAAAGTGATTGTATTCTCCATGAACAATACCGGATCCCGAAAAATCACAATATGGCAACATGACCTAAAAAAACTTTTCTGCTAGCCAGTATCATTTGGTATGTCATATGACCAATGATACGTCATATGGCTAACTATTATCCTCAGATAATAATCAATCCCATATAGCTCATCTTTTCCAGTAGTGTAACCCACGCTACTGGAAATGAGTGGTCTTTATGATGTGGACACCATGCAGCAATACGAACAAGAAATATACGGAGATTCACTATGCGCCTTAGTGAGGAAAGTTCTTTGTCACCGACTTTAGATCGTCAGCAAAAGAATAAAAAACATCAACGTCGCAATATCATGATTTTTCTTACATTATTATTTTTAATCTTCGGCACGATCTATGCTGTTTACTGGTTCACCTTTTCGCGCCATCAACAAGAAACGGATAACGCTTATGTAGCAGGTAATCAAATACAAATCATGTCTCAAGTCGCGGGTAGTGTCACCACTATCTATTTTGATAATACCGACTTTGTAAAAAGTGGTAGTGTCCTGATACAGCTTGATCCCAGAGATGCTGAACTCTCTCTGACAAAAGCGGAAAATGAACTGGCTACCGCCGTGCGGAAAACTCACCAACAGATGGTTGATAGCAAAAAGTACCAAGCGATCATTGAACAGAAAAAGATTATTCTTAGAAAAGTACAGAATGATTTCAACCGAAGGAAAATACTTGGCAGACAAGATGCTATTGGTCAGGAAGAACTACAACATTCATATGAAAGTGTTGCACTTGCCCAGGCTGATCTGGATGTGGCCATCGAACAGTACAATAGTAATCAAGCTGTCATTTTAAATACACCGTTGGAAAAACAACCTGCTGTAGAAAAAGCGGCTGCCGGGGTTCGTGATGCCTGGTTAAACTTACAAAGAACGAAAATTGTCAGCCCTGTAGATGGATATGTTTCTCGTCGTAATGTGCAAATAGGCTCTCGCATCAATATGGGAACACCTTTAATGGCTATCGTGCCAGCCACTAATATGTGGATTGACGCCAATTTTAAAGAAACCCAACTTTCTAATATGAAGATCGGACAACCGGTAAAAATTACCAGCGATTTTTACGGTGATGACATCGTCTATAAAGGTAAAGTTGTTGGCCTTGATATGGGAACCGGTAGTGCTTTTTCTCTTCTGCCAGCTCAAAATGCCAGTGGAAACTGGATCAAAGTTGTTCAACGCTTGCCTGTTCGCATTGAACTTGAATCAGAACAACTGAAGCAACATCCGCTGCGTATTGGCCTGTCAACAAAAGTGATTGTCGATACGACAGATACCAATGGAATGACTTTGCCAACCACTGAACGTATCAAACACGCCTATCACACGAATGCCTTAATGATAGACATGTCTCCTGCAAATAAAATAGTTACTGACATCATTAATAGTAACTCAAATAATTAGTTATAAGGGGAAGTCATGGTGACACGAGAACCACTTACAGGCGCGAAGCTGGCGTTACTGACCATTTCCCTCGCAATGGCTACTTTCATGTTGGTTTTGGATTCAACTATTGCTAACGTTGCCATACCGACAATTGCAGGAAATTTAGGTGCATCAAATTCCCAAGGAACATGGGTCATCACCTCTTTTGGTGTTGCAAACGCCATTTCCATTCCTATTACCGGTTGGTTAGCAAAACGGTTTGGAGAAGTCAAACTGTTTATTTGGTCTACCGCTCTCTTTACCTTCTCCTCATGGCTGTGTGGCATCTCCAACAGCCTTGAGATGTTGATTGTATTTCGTATCATTCAGGGGCTGGTCGCAGGGCCAATCCTTCCACTTTGTCAAAGCCTTTTGTTGAATAACTATCCCCCTGCTAAACGAAATATGGCATTGGCACTCTGGTCTGTTATGATCGTGGTTGCCCCTATTTGTGGCCCGATACTGGGTGGTTATATCAGTGACAACTATCATTGGGGCTGGATTTTCTTTATTAACATACCTCTTGGTATCGGTATTATTTTTGTCTCAATGCAGATCCTACGAGGGCGGGAAACTAAAATCGAAATTAATCCTATTGATACGGTAGGATTAATTCTGCTGATCGTTGGCGTCGGTTGTCTACAAATCATGCTTGATCAGGGTAAAGAGCTGGATTGGTTCAATTCCACTGAAATTATCGTCCTGACAATCATAGTGGTTATCTCATTATCATTTTTAATTGTATGGGAATTAACCAATGAACACCCTGTTATCGATCTATCATTATTCAAAGAGCGTAACTTTACTATCGGTACACTCAGTATCAGTCTCTCCTTCATGCTGTACTTCGGCAGCATTGTCCTGTTGCCACAGCTACTACAAGAAGTGTTCGGTTATACCGCAACATGGGCTGGCTTTGCAGCCGCTCCGATAGGGTTGTTGCCTCTGCTACTTTCACCCCTCATTGGCAAATATGGTCATAAGATCGATATGCGTTTGATCGTAACATTCAGTTTCGTTATTTATACTGTCTGTTTCTATTGGCGGGCATATACATTTGAATCAGGGATGGATTTCGCTACTGCGGCATGGCCTCAATTCGTACAGGGACTCGCTATAGCTTGCTTCTTCATGCCTTTGACAACCATAACTTTGTCAGGTTTAGGGCCAGAACGTATGGCATCAGCTTCCAGCCTGTCAAACTTTACCCGTATATTATCAGGCTCAATCGGAACTTCCATCACAACCACAATGTGGACCCAACGTGAGGCCGTACACCATTCATACTTTACGGAGAATATCAATCCGTATAACCCTAATTATCAGCAAACTTATCAGCAACTCTCCCAACTAGGTATGAATGACCAACAGATTTCAGCTTATTTGGCAAAGGAGATCACCCATCAGGGACTGATTATTTCAGCTAATGAAATTTTTTGGTTTTCCGCAGGCGTATTCCTGACGTTGACATTGCTGGTCTGGATGGCAAAACCACCTTTTGGTGCAGGAAACCAAGGGAGTGGAGGAGCACACTAACCCTATTTTATCCTCTTGTTTAAAAAGAACCCGACTGACAATCAGGTTCTTTCTTTTTAAGAAAGAAGATAACTCAACCTATATTATTTATGCCGTTGATTCAAGAGGACAATCATGACAATTTCCTACTCTCGGTAGTTTGTTCCTTTGACAGCAACAACGACGCTGAATCACATTATTTCTCAGAATAACTGTCCGATACAATGGATTATCCCTGCCATCCGGTAATTTTTGTTCAAAGAAAAGGTTATTTACCAATATGTCGTATTGTTCAGCATCCATTCTTTCCCTAAAATTACTCAAATACCAATACATCACATAACCAATATTGTTCCATAATAAGCGCCCATTAATTCCTCGATAAGATTCAATTTTCTCACAAACAGGAATAATATGACGATCCAACAAAGAATAATAACGTTCCAGCAGGGATATGGGTTCTTTCATCCAGTTTAACTGGTAATAAACCATATTAGGCCTGCCACTTTCATGAAATTCAACCTGAAAAAGATGGTAATCTGCATCTACTGCTTGTGGATATTCCAACAACATTAACATAATAGGAGGAACAACCAAGCCAAAATACCATTGTGCCCATAACGAATAAAGACCTTTATTATTTGGTTTTTGTTCATTATTCCCATAGTATTCGTTCTGGTAACGTTGCATTAATATTGAGAATTCTTTTTCATTCGACCATTGATAAAAATCCATACTCTCTGATGGAATATTTTCCGCATTCACTTTCATTGATGAATTAAAGTGACTAAATGCACTGTCGAATAAATTAACAATATCGTTAACATCTATTTTTGATATCATTTGATTGGAGCTATGATTATTTTTATTTGTCATTTCACACTCTCCTGTTATATCTCGGAATAATTAACGGCTTGTCAGATTCCGGATCTCGAATAATGCAACAGGTCAGACCAAATACATCTGCAATACTTTGTTCTGTGATGATTTCTTCTGGCTTTCCTTCCGCATAAACTTGCCCGTACTTCATCATGATCAACTGTGTGGCATAACGCAGAGCCAAATTGATATCGTGTAAAATAAGTACCAGAGTTTTCCCTTGTTGATGTAAACGCTGACACAAATCAAGCATCTCAATTTGATGAGAAATATCCAGATGAATCGTCGGTTCATCCAATAGAATAATGGGAGTTTGCTGTGCCAATGTCATGGCAAACCATGCGCGCTGACGCTGGCCACCTGTCAACTCACTGACCAATTTCTGCGACATATCCCATAAGTCTACTGCCCGTAATGCTTCATTGACGGCACGTTCATCTTCTTCTGACCACTGCCGCAAGAAAATCTGATAAGCGTAACGTTCACGCGAAACAAGGTCATAAATTGTCAATGCCTCAGTTATCACTGTCCCTTGCGTTAATAATGACAACTCACGTGCAACAGCTTTTGGTTTATAGCGATGGATATTTATGCCATCCAGTTGAACCTCACCCTGTTGCGGCGGCATACTTCGGCTAATTGCCCGCAACAAGGTTGACTTTCCACATCCATTGGGGCCAATAATGACGCTAAACTCATTATCGTGAATCGCGATATTAATGCCGTCAATGATCGTTCTTTTACCGTATGCCAGTGAAAAATTCAGGGCTTTAAGTCGTGAAGTCATCATAGGGGAATTCTCATCCCTTCTCTGCCTAGTGACAAAGTCAGATAAAAAAGCACTACCAACAACAGTAACATCGAAAATACCACTTTTCTTGTCTGCCATGCTGGTGTGATAAAAAGTACCATTCCCTGTACCACAGCAAACAGGCAGGCATTGATAGCGGCTCCTGTCAAAACCAATCGTACAGGATTGGTATTGCGGGAACCCCCGCTAAGCAGGTAGAACAATAGAGTTGATAAACCAGCGCCAATAAATGCAGTCCAAAAGCGAGGCCGTTGATCCAACACTGGAATGAAAGAAAAAAAGACCACTAGTTCCCAAAAATGTATTTCTGGCAATGCAAGGTGTTTTTGCAATAACGGACTAAAATAACGGAAGAAACAATCAAAAACATCAAGGAATATATAGATATAGTTAATCTTCATATCATCCTGAATAGTGACATGTAGAAAATCAATCTCCTCAGGTAATTGAAGGTCTCCATTCAAAATGGCAATTTCTTCACCAATATCTATCATCAACATTTTCACTGGAAGATAGATTGCTGAGCCAGATAACGATCATTCCCCTCACCGAGATAAATAGGCAGCATCTTTTCTGATATGCCTAGCAATGGATACAAATCAATGATCAGTTGAATTGCATCCAATGATTGTAGTTGACCGTGGTTGAATTTTTCGATTGATGAGGCATCAATATCTAAATGTTCTAGTTGGCAATCCTGATCCTGAAAATGGTATTCAAAATTACCAATTTCAATGGAGAAAGATTGCCCTTGTTGGTGTACTGGATAGATCAGTTTTTCATGAGACAGTTCACGCAGTATTTTAGCGGAGTGATAATCTATATAATCCAAAATATTTCTATCCAGCTCTTAGGTATTAACCGTAGCACACTAACACACTTTACTAAATGATAATTAAAATCATTATTACTAACAACCATGAAAATATAAAGGTATTAAGACAATTGGATAAATTGCAGGAATGATTTCCGCCATTTAATAAAAATTATTATGATACGCAAACAAAATAATTACATATATAAAATATTAATTCTGCACTTGTGAAATACTTATCATGCTTGCAAATAGAATAATACTTCCCCTTATAAATAAGGCTCTGATTGAAAAACCAGAGCCTCATTTACAAAAGAAACTATATTAAATTATTTATCAGACTTTATTCTGACGCCACCATTCCGCTAGCATAATACCCGTAGCAACAGAAACATTCAGGCTTTCTACTCGACCCGTGCCACCAATCGAAAGACGGATATCACCATCCTCCCAGACACTATCACTCAAACCATCACTTTCCTGCCCTAATACCAAGACCATTTTTTCAGGAAGCTTGACTGCTGTCAGCTTTGTACTTCCTTTATGGCTTGAAGTAGTCACGATGGTGTAGCCTGCATCGCGGAATTGACTCAGCGTGATTGTAAGATCATTAACTTCAATACCTTTAATATGCTCAGCTCCCCCCTCAGCAGTACGGACTGCCGCACCAGATTCCAGCATCGCTGTATCGTGCAATATCATACCCTGTACACCAAAGTGGGCACAGCTACGCATAATTGCCCCCAGATTATGCGGGTTACCCACACTTTCTAATGCCAGAACACAATCTTTCGCTGGTGCTTGCTGTAAATAAGTTTCTGCCTCCAGACCATTACGCTTTTTGATCAGGAAACAGACACCACCATGATGCTCCGTTCCTGATGCTTTGCTCAATTCTTCATCGTCGACTACATGATAAGCCTTACGATTTGCCGCCATCCATTTAAGAGCGTCACGGAAGCGGGGAGTTACTGACTGGACAAACCATGCCCTGACGATGGCTTCTGGACGATTTTGGAACATTGCCTGACAAGCATTTTCACCATAGATACGGGTTTCTTCCAACCGTTGACGGCGAAGTTGTTCAGGGTCAATCTGACTTCTACCACTAATACCGCCATGATCAGGTTTTGATTCTTCCCCTACCGGACGGGAAACCGTTCTCCAGGGAGAATGTTCTTTTGAACGCTGAGGGCGTTCATTGTCACGTCGTCTGCCTCCTTGTTCACGTCCTTTGCCAGACTGACGATTATTGCTGTTACGACGCTCGTTATTATTACGGCTGTCACTCTTGTCCTCACTACGGACATACATCACTTTGACTTTGCCACTTTTACCACTATAGGAATCGTTCATTTATTTCTCCAACTTCGCTATGGCGCGAAGATTACCCGATGTTCGCGCCCGAAGCTACCTCTGGCAACGACAATCCATTAAAATATCCGCCAATTTTTTACTGGTTTTATTCATGAACATTTTTGAGTTCTTAAATGAGAAATAACAACGCCGTTTATCAGCTTCGCCAACATCGCCTGGCCCGCTCTACCCGTCCTTTTCAAGCGAGAGGCTGCCGAGTTCAGCGTTGCACTTATTGTTTATTGCCCCAAAAAAGATGCCTGTGTGAAAAAATCTCACCAGTAAAAGCGGCCAGCCGCTTTTGCCTCATCATGTTTGATACTGAACCTATGAAGCCGAGTAATACAGGTAAGCTAATTGCAGATGTTCTACCTGATACTGATGCTTTTCTCTGGTCAAGAACCGAGCCTGATCAACGCATGCTTGAAATACTGCGTGATCCAACACGACAACCTTATCTGATCTTTCCAGAAAGTTACGCCACACCACCTCGTACTGTGTATCAACAATTGCCGGATAATCAGAAAGCACCTCTGTTTATTATATTGGATGGAACTTGGCCTGAAGCAAGAAAAATGTTTCGCAAAAGCCCATATTTAGATGATATTCCTCTATTATCAATCAATAGTATTGCTAAAATGGATTATTTGCTCCGGATGCCATCAAGAAAAGAACAGCATTGCACTGCGGAAGTTGCCGCCGCCGCTCTGGAACTGGCTAATGATCTTGAGGCTTCACAACAATTACTCGCCCATTTCAATCAATTTCGTGAACAATATCTGGCAGGAAAATCGAACCATCCGGCGGAGTAAGTCACAGTAATTCTTGTCAATCACGGCTAAAGTTATTCATAGAAATGGTTCAATTGAAAGTGATTGTTTATTGAAGTAATTACTTATTCAATGACAATTAATGAGGAGATGAAAAATGAGCCAGCGTGGACTTGAAGCATTGTTACATCCCAAATCTATTGCTGTTATTGGAGCGTCTGAAAAACCCGAAAAAGCCAGCTCAACATTGATGCGGAATTTGTTAACTGGAAACTTCAAGGGGCCGATTCTTCCTGTCACGCCTAATAAAAATGCTGTTCTCGGTGTGCTGGCTTATCCTTCTATCGATAAATTACCATTAACTCCCGATCTGGCTGTCATATGTACTCACCACAGCCGCAATTTGCCATTATTGGAGCAATTAACCAGATTGGGCTGTAAAACCGTTATCATTCTTTCATCACCAGCGTCACAGTTTGCTGAACTGAAACAATATAGCCAAAAATATCACATCCGGATCCTCGGCCCTAATAGCCTCGGCATTTTGGCTCCGTGGATCGGATTGAACGCCAGCTTCTCCCCTATTCCTATTCTCAAGGGAAGGCTAGCATTTATTTCACAATCAGCGGCAATATCCAATACGATTCTGGACTGGGCTAACCATCGCAATATTGGTTTTTCATATTTCATTGCATTGGGTGATAGCGTTGATATTGATATTGATGATCTGCTCGACTTTTTAGCCCGGAATAGTAAGACCAGCGCGATTCTATTGCATCTTGAGCACATTAACGATGCTCGTCGGTTTCTTTCTGCTTCACGAAGTGCATCACGCAATAAACCCATTCTGGTTGTAAAAAGTAGTCGTACCCGCAAGGCTCAACAATTACTGGGTGAACAACAGAATTTCGATGTAGCCTATGACGCCGCAATTCAACGGGCGGGCTTACTGCGTGTACAGGATACACATGAAATGTTTTCTGCCGTGGAGACGTTAAGCTTTATGCGTCCGTTACGTGGAGAACGCCTGCTCATTGTCAGTAATGGAGCCGCACCTGCTGCTATGGCGCTAGATGAACTCCTCAGGAGAACCGGTAAACTAGCGGTTCTGGAGGACGAAACGATTGTTAAATTATCTGGTGTACTGCCTGAAGCACAAATCTTACGTAACCCGCTGGATCTTGGAGATAGTTCATCAACTGAACAATATATCGCTGCTCTGAAACTACTGTTAGATAGTCGTAGCTATGACGCCCTACTGTTGATTCATTCTCCCTGTGCCATTTCCCATAGCATGAAAACAGCAGTTAACGTCATTAAGGCTGTTAAAGAACATCCTCGTGGAAAATGGCTCACAATCTTTACTAATTGGTGTGGTGAATATTCTTCATTAGAAGCGAGGCGGTTATTCAGTGAAGCGGGTATTCCCACCTACCGTACACCAGAAGGCGCGGTGACAGCTTTTATGCATATGGTGGAATATCAACGTAACCAAAAACAACTCAAAGAAACCCCTGCCCTGCCAATAGGCATCACATCAAATACTGCCCACGCTCACGATTGTATACAGCAAGCTCTCAATAGTGGCAATACTCAGCTAGATACCCATGAAGTACAACCTATTCTTGAAGCCTACGGCCTAAATACCTTACCTACATGGATTGCTCATTCCAGTGATGATGCAGTCAATATTGCGGAAAAAATTGGCTATCCTGTAGCATTGAAATTGCGTTCTCCCGATATTCCTCACAAATCAGAAGTTCAAGGGGTTATGCTCTATCTGCGTAATGCCAGAGAAGTTAAGACAGCAACTCAGGCCATTATTGAACGTGTGAAACAGAACTTTCCACAAGCCAGAATTCATGGTTTATTAGTTCAAAACATGGCAAACCGAGCTGGTGCGCAAGAATTGAGAGTTGCCATTGAACAAGATGAGATATTCGGCCCTTTAATTATGCTTGGAGAAGGTGGCATAGATTGGGTTAATGAAACTCAGGCAGCCGTCGCTCTACCGCCTCTCAATATGGCATTGGCTCGTTATTTGGTCATTCAGGCTATTAAAGGCGGTAAAATAAAATCTGGGGGTTCACTGCAACCGTTGGATATCCCTGCTCTAAGTCAATTATTGGTTAGGGTATCCAATTTACTGATTGATTGCCCTCAAATCACTCGTATGCATATCCATCCGTTATTGGCATCAGGCAGTGAATTCACACTATTGGATGTAACAATGGAATTAACACCCATCACTGGTGATCACCGAAATCGACTGGCAATTCGTCCTTATCCTAATGAACTGGAAGAAACCATTTATATCAGAGATGATTTTGAATGTTTACTACGTCCAATTCTGCCGGAAGATGAACCATTACTAAAAGAATTTATCGAACAGGTAACGAAGGAAGATCTATATTATCGTTATTTTAGTGAGATCAGTGAATTCACTCACGATGACCTCGCCAATATGACCCAAATTGATTATGACCGTGAAATGGCATTTGTTGCGATACGCTATCCAACAACCAAACCGGAAATTATTGGTGTCGCCCGTGCTATGGCTGATCCGGATAATATCGAAGCAGAATTTGCGGTGTTAGTGCGATCAGATTTGAAAGGGATTACGTTAGGATATCAACTCATGACCAAATTAATCCACTACACAAAAGAGCATGGCATTCAGGTACTAACCGCTATCACTATGCCAGAAAATCGTAATATGATCCGACTTGCCAAAAAACTGGGCTTTACCATCGATATTCAATTAGAAGAGGGAATTGTCAATCTTGTCTTAAAACTTTAGTCGCCAGAACTTTAAGGTAAATAAAGATAGTGGAAAACAGGCCCAAACCGAATCTTCACTTCGTGATGGATCGCACAGACTTAAAGCAATCAGCAATAGAAAGTTAATTCATACTCACAATTGACCAAACTAATGGTATCATGGCCGGATCATTTTGATTCATAAACATTACGATGGAAAGCCAACCATCTAAACTAAGAGAAAAATCGCACTGTGATGTTGTCCAAATTTAAACAAGCAAAACACCAACAACACCTTGCACAACTGCCTAAATTACCGCAGTCAGTTGCTGACATTGAAACCCTTTATCAGTCTAAAGAGTTTCGCAGCACCTTACTGGAACGCATTTCAGGCGCTAAAAAGCATATTTATATCGCCGCATTATATTTAGAACATGACGACGCCGGACGAGATATTTTAACAGCACTGTATGAAGCCAAGCAAAAGCGGCCTGAACTGGATATCAAAATTCTGGTTGACTGGCATCGTGCCCAGCGTGGTCGTATTGGTGCAGAAGCCACTGTAACAAACGCAGATTGGTACTGTTCTATGGCTGAAAAATATCCTAGTATTCATATTCCCACCTTGGGTGTTCCTGTAAATACCCGTGAAGCGTTAGGCGTCTTGCACCTAAAAGGCTTTATCTTTGACGATACTGTGATTTATAGTGGTGCCAGTATTAACAACGTCTATTTACACCGCCACGAAAAATATCGCTACGATCGCTATCATCTCCTGCGCAATGCTAAACTCGCAGCTATCATGAAGCAGTTTATTGACGACAACATTGTTTCTGCTGATGCAGTCAATAATTTGGCCTCCCGATCTCGACCTCGCAGCCTTGAAATTAAAAACTTTATCAAGCAATTTCGCACTTCCTTACGTAGTGCTACATATCATATCAAAAATCAGGCTTCAAATGACGAACTTGCAGTAATACCACTCGTTGGATTGGGCAAAAAGAATCCTCTGAATAAGACAATCTGCCATCTAATCGCCAGTACAGAAAAGAAAGTAGTAATTTGCACCCCTTACTTCAACTTACCAGCAGTATTAGTTCGTTCTATTACAAGATTGTTGCGGCAGGGGAAACAGGTTGAGATTATCATTGGGGATAAAACAGCCAATGATTTTTATATATCACCGGAAGAGCCTTTTAAGATTATTGGTGCTTTACCCTATCTGTATGAGATTAACTTACGCCGTTTCACCAATCGGCTACAACGTTTTATCGATAGCCAGCAATTAACTATCCGGTTATGGAAGGATGAAGATAATACCTATCATTTAAAAGGTATCTGGGTTGATAGCAAGTGGCAATTGATTACAGGTAATAACCTCAATCCACGTGCATGGGGGCTTGATTTGGAAAATGCCATTCTCATTCATGATCCTCATCAGAAAATGCACGCACAACGCTCTTTGGAACTAAATTGCATTCGTTCTCATACAAAAATCATCAATAATTATCAGGAATTAGATAGTATACAACTTTATCCTGTCAAAGTTCGTAAATTAATACGTCGCTTACGCCGTATCCGTGTTGATAGATTAATCAGCAGAATATTGTAAATAGATAAATAATTATCAAAATATTAATCCCTTCTTACTTACTATAAGAAGGGATTTTTGTATCTTATTTATCAAATCGCTATTATTTATTAAATTATAAACAATAGTGTAAATTACAATGAAAAAATCCACCACCAACAAAACAAAAAATGTATTAATAGCATTTTCTCTCTTATCCACGACTGCTTGCTCGAATATGTATCAGGCCAATGATACCTGGACAGGTAGAGACAAAGCGCAGCACTTTCTATTTTCTGCCGTAATAGCCGCCGCAGGAAACGCTTATGGCGATCACCAAAACTGGAAACATCGGGAAAGTGCACAATTCGGCATGTTACTATCAATTAGTCTTGGTGCAGCAAAAGAATTTTATGATAGCCGTCCTTCTGGTACAGGATGGAGTTGGCAAGACTTTGTTTACGATATAGCGGGAGCCATAACTGGCTATAGCTTGTATCAATCCTTAAAATAGTTTACTAATTATATTTATGAAATATTCTCCTAAATTAAAAGAATATTTTTCTATTCTCATAACGCAAAAAAGCCATCCGGTTCAGGATGGCTTCTCTGTCAAATGGCTGTCTGGCAGTGCCCTACTCTCGCATGGGGAGACCCCACACTACCATCGGCGCAACGGCGTTTCACTGCTGAGTTCGGCATGGGGTCAGGTGGGACCACCGCGCTATTGCCGCCAGACAAATCCTGTTTTCAATCCCGAACAAGCTGCCGGAC
>NZ_NKHP01000003.1:143016-146218 GCF_014467235.1 Xenorhabdus indica
ACGGCGTTTCACTGCTGAGTTCGGCATGGGGTCAGGTGGGACCACCGCGCTATTGCCGCCAGACAAATCCTGTTTTCAATCCCGAACAAGCTGCCGGACTGGCCCAGGCCACTCCCGTCTCTGAAACTTTTCGTCTTTCTCTCCAACGCCCCCAAAACCCCTTCGGTGTTGTCAGGTTAAGCCGCACGGTACATTAGTACTGGTTAGCTCAACGTCTCGCCACGCTTACACACCCAGCCTATCCACGTCCTCGTCTCGAACGCTCCTTCAGTATCCTCTGGGGATAAGGGAAGACTCATCTCAAGGCAAGTTTCCCGCTTAGATGCTTTCAGCGGTTATCTCTTCCGCACTTAGCTACCGGGCAGTGCCATTGGCATGACAACCCGAACACCAGTGGTGCGTCCACTCCGGTCCTCTCGTACTAGGAGCAGCCCCTTTCAATCTTCCAGCGCCCACGGCAGATAGGGACCGAACTGTCTCACGACGTTCTAAACCCAGCTCGCGTACCACTTTAAATGGCGAACAGCCATACCCTTGGGACCTACTTCAGCCCCAGGATGTGATGAGCCGACATCGAGGTGCCAAACACCGCCGTCGATATGAACTCTTGGGCGGTATCAGCCTGTTATCCCCGGAGTACCTTTTATCCGTTGAGCGATGGCCCTTCCATGCAGAACCACCGGATCACTAAGACCTACTTTCGTACCTGCTCGCGCCGTCACGCTCGCAGTCAAGCCAGCTTATGCCTTTGCACTAACCTCACGATGTCCGACCGTGATTAGCTGACCTTCGTGCTCCTCCGTTACGCTTTGGGAGGAGACCGCCCCAGTCAAACTACCCACCAGACACTGTCCGCAACCCGGATAACGGGCTTACGTTAGAACATCAAACATTCAAGGGTGGTATTTCAAGGATGGCTCCATGCAGACTGGCGTCCACACTTCCAGGCCTCCCACCTATCCTACACATCAAGGCTCAAGGTTCAGTGTCAAGCTATAGTAAAGGTTCACGGGGTCTTTCCGTCTTGCCGCGGGTACACTGCATCTTCACAGCGAGTTCAATTTCACTGAGTCTCGGGTGGAGACAGCCTGGCCATCATTACGCCATTCGTGCAGGTCGGAACTTACCCGACAAGGAATTTCGCTACCTTAGGACCGTTATAGTTACGGCCGCCGTTTACTGGGGCTTCGATCAAGAGCTTCTCCCTAAGGATAACCCCATCAATTAACCTTCCAGCACCGGGCAGGCGTCACACCGTATACGTCCACTTTCGTGTTTGCACAGTGCTGTGTTTTTATTAAACAGTTGCAGCCAGCTGGTCTCTGCGACTGGCCTCGGCTCCGAAAGCAAGTTTCTTCACCTGACGCCAGCGTGCCTTCTCCCGAAGTTACGGCACCATTTTGCCTAGTTCCTTCACCCGAGTTCTCTCAAGCGCCTGAGTATTCTCTACCTGACCACCTGTGTCGGTTTGGGGTACGATTTCATGTTACCTGATGCTTAGAGGCTTTTCCTGGAAGCCGGGCATCTGTCACTTCAGCACCGCAGTGCCTCGTCATCACGCCTCAGTGTTATCAGGGCTCCGGATTTACCAGGAACCCCCACCTACACGCTTAAACCGGGACGACCGTCGCCCGGATGACATAGCCTTCTCCGTCCCCCCTTCGCAGTAACACCAAGTACAGGAATATTAACCTGTTGCCCATCGACTACGCTTTTCAGCCTCGCCTTAGGGGTCGACTCACCCTGCCCCGATTAACGTTGGACAGGAACCCTTGGTCTTCCGGCGTGCGGGTTTTTCACCCGCATTATCGTTACTTATGTCAGCATTCGCACTTCTGATACCTCCAGCCAACCTCACAGTTCACCTTCAACGGCTTACAGAACGCTCCCCTACCCAGCAACACATTCGTGTCGCTGCCGCAGCTTCGGTGCCTGGTTTAGCCCCGTTACATCTTCCGCGCAGGCCGACTCGACCAGTGAGCTATTACGCTTTCTTTAAATGATGGCTGCTTCTAAGCCAACATCCTGGCTGTCTGAGCCTTCCCACTTCGTTTCCCACTTAACCAGAACTTGGGGACCTTAGCTGGCGGTCTGGGTTGTTTCCCTCTTCACGACGGACGTTAGCACCCGCCGTGTGTCTCCCGTGATAACATTCTTCGGTATTCGCAGTTTGCATCGGGTTGGTAAGTCGGGATGACCCCCTAGCCGAAACAGTGCTCTACCCCCGAAGATGAGTTCACGAGGCGCTACCTAAATAGCTTTCGGGGAGAACCAGCTATCTCCCGGTTTGATTGGCCTTTCACCCCCAGCCACAAGTCATCCGCTAATTTTTCAACATTAGTCGGTTCGGTCCTCCAGTTAGTGTTACCCAACCTTCAACCTGCCCATGGCTAGATCACCGGGTTTCGGGTCTATACCCTGCAACTTAACGCCCCGTTAAGACTCGGTTTCCCTGCGGCTCCCCTATACGGTTAACCTTGCTACAGAATATAAGTCGCTGACCCATTATACAAAAGGTACGCAGTCACACCCCAAAGGGTGCTCCCACTGCTTGTACGTACACGGTTTCAGGTTCTCTTTCACTCCCCTCGCCGGGGTTCTTTTCGCCTTTCCCTCACGGTACTGGTTCACTATCGGTCAGTCAGGAGTATTTAGCCTTGGAGGATGGTCCCCCCATGTTCAGACAGGATACCACGTGTCCCGCCCTACTCATCGAACTCCCACCTTATGCATCTTCGTGTACGGGACTGTCACCCTTTACTGTGCGCCTTTCCAGACGCTTCCACTGACACACAAGCTGTTGCTGGTTCTGGGCTCCTCCCCGTTCGCTCGCCGCTACTGGGGGAATCTCGGTTGATTTCTTTTCCTCGGGGTACTGAGATGTTTCAGTTCCCCCGGTTCGCCTCGTTTGACTATGAATTCATCAAACGATAGTGCAACGGATTGCACTGGGTTTCCCCATTCGGACATCGCCGGCTATAACGGTTCATATCACCTTACCGGCGCTTATCGCAGATTAGCACGTCCTTCATCGCCTCTGACTGCCTAGGCATCCACCGTGTACGCTTAGTCGCTTAACCTCACAACCCGAAGGGGTCTTCGGACTGGGGTTGTTGAGAGACTCTTCAATGACCGCTTTCACTCAGAAAGCCGTGTCACTGAATGTTTCAATTTTTCAGCTTGTTCCAGATTGTTAAAGAGC
>NZ_NKHP01000003.1:146318-191244 GCF_014467235.1 Xenorhabdus indica
GAATTAACTGTCTCAGTCACTCTTCAAGACTTTAATCTTTCTGGCCTTTCGGCCTTGTCGATAATGTCCTGCGAGTGCCCACACAGATTGTCTGATTAACTTGTTAAAGAGCGTTGGCAGAAGTTATTTCTTTCTTCTTGCCTGAGGTGGTGTATCTTACGCCTTCCTCTCAGCCTGTCAAGCCTTTATTTTCGTGGCCTTCAGCTCTTGTCACGCTGATTCATTTGTGTATTCATCGTGACAACGGAGGCGCATTATAGGGACTTTTGTGATACTGGCAACAGTTATTTTAAAAAAATAACTCAATCGATCGCTTATTATTCAAAATAAGCTTTTTAGATATATTTTTGACCTTACAAAGATGAAAGAGAGGTGATTTTTTCACCTCTCTTTCATCTTTGTAAGATTTTTTTATATTGCTTAACGACATTACTGCTCAATAATTGTCTATAAAAATAATTATCTATAGAACATCACAAAGTGAATTGAGTAAAAAATGTTATTGTCTTGCAATAATATGGTCATTTTCCAAATCTAATGTGACCAATTTACCTGGCATCAATTTCCCTGAAAGGATCTGCTGAGCTAGCGGATTTTCAATCTCTTGCTGAATAGCCCGTTTTAATGGACGTGCCCCATATACTGGGTCAAAACCAGTGTCACTCAGTTTTTCCAAAGCTGATGGAGTCATTGTGATTTGATAGCCACGTTCTTCCAAACGTTTATATAGACGCTGTAATTGGATATTCGTAATAGATTTCAGATGTTCTTTTCCTAGTGGATGG
Organism: Xenorhabdus indica; assembly: GCF_014467235.1. Classification (GTDB taxonomy): domain Bacteria; phylum Pseudomonadota; class Gammaproteobacteria; order Enterobacterales; family Enterobacteriaceae; genus Xenorhabdus; species Xenorhabdus indica. The sequence continues at coordinate 147,104 of NZ_NKHP01000003.1, forward strand.
AATACAACAACTTCATCAACTCGGTTAATGAACTCAGGCCTGAAATGGCGGCCAACTATCTCCATCACCATATCTTTCATTCCTACATAATCCAGTGCACCAAAATGCTCCTGAATCATGTCTGAACCTAAGTTAGAGGTCATAATTACAACGGTATTACGAAAATCTACTGTTCTTCCTTGACCATCAGTCAAACGACCATCATCCAAGACTTGTAGCAAAATATTGAAAACATCTGGATGAGCTTTTTCAATTTCATCTAATAAAATGACAGAATAAGGGCGACGGCGCACTGCTTCTGTCAGATACCCCCCTTCTTCATACCCAACATATCCGGGAGGAGCACCCACTAACCTTGAAACGGCATGTTTTTCCATAAATTCAGACATGTCAATACGTACCATTGCATCGTCACTATCAAACAGGAAATTAGCCAACGCCTTGCACAACTCAGTTTTACCAACCCCTGTTGGTCCTAAGAACATGAAAGAACCTATCGGGCGGTTTGGATCAGATAGACCAGCACGGCTACGGCGAATTGCGTTCGATACAGCATCAACAGCCTCATTTTGCCCAATTACACGTTTGTGTAATTCATGTTCCATACGCAATAATTTATCTTTTTCACTTTCCAACATTCTGGATACAGGGATTCCCGTCCAGCGAGCAAGAATTTCAGCAATTTCAGCATCAGTCACTTTATTACGCAGCAGTCTCATTGGATGACTTTCTGCTGTGGTCGCAGCAGTAAGAAGTTTTTCTAATTCGGGAATTTTTCCGTACTGAATTTCCGACATTTTTGCCAAGTCACCGCTACGGCGGGCTTTTTCTAACTCAATACGTGCATTTTCTAATTCAGCCTTGATGTTTTGAGTACCAGTAAGCTCGGCTTTTTCTGCTTTCCACTCTTCTTCCAGCTCAGAATATTCTCGTTCTTTTTCCACCAGCTCTTCATTCAACATATCCAAGCGCTTTTTACTGGCATCATCCGATTCTTTTTTTAAAGCCTGCTGCTCAAGTTTTAACTGAATAATTCGACGTTCCAGGCGATCTAATGCCTCTGGCTTAGAATCCATCTGCATACGCAGACTAGCTCCAGCTTCATCAATTAAGTCAATCGCTTTGTCAGGTAACATACGATCAGAAATATAACGATGAGATAATGTCGCCGCAGCAACAATTGCTGGATCAGTTATTTGAACATGGTGGTGCAACTCATAACGCTCTTTAAGGCCACGTAAAATAGCAATGGTGTCCTCAACAGTAGGCTCCGCAACATAAACTTTCTGGAAGCGGCGTTCTAAAGCTGCATCTTTCTCAATATACTGACGATATTCATCTAATGTTGTCGCACCAACACAGTGCAATTCACCTCGTGCCAGTGCGGGTTTCAGCATGTTGCCAGCGTCCATAGCACCATCAGCTTTACCTGCACCTACCATCGTATGTAATTCATCAATGAACAGAATGACCGAACCTTCCTGTTTAGCGAGATCATTCAAAACACCTTTCAAACGTTCTTCAAATTCGCCACGGTATTTAGCTCCCGCCAACAATGCTCCCATATCAAGAGACAGCACACGTTTGTTTTTCAGTCCTTCAGGAACTTCACCATTAACAATACGTTGTGCCAGCCCTTCAACAATAGCTGTTTTCCCAACCCCAGGTTCACCAATCAGTACAGGATTATTCTTGGTTCGACGTTGTAATACCTGAATTGTTCGACGAATCTCTTCGTCACGTCCTATCACGGGATCTAACTTACCTTGTTCAGCCCGTTCAGTTAGATCAATTGTGTATTTTTTCAGGGCCTGACGTTGATCTTCGGCACCTTGGTCATTGACTTTTTCACCACCACGCATCTTTTCTATGGCCTCAGTGATTTTATCTTTAGTTGCTCCCGCAGCTTTCAATATGTCACTTAATGTGCCGCGCTCTTCTAACGCTGCAAGAACAAAAAGTTCAGAAGAAATGAAATTATCACCTGCTTTTTGAGCAAGCTTGTCGCACAGATTTAAATAACGTCCTAATTCATTGGATATCTGCACATCACCGCCACTACCTTCCACTTTCGGAAATTTATCCAAAGCCAGGTTAATCCGATCATTCAAGTTACTCGTATCAATCCTTGCGGACATTAATAAAGGACGAACGGAACCTCCCTCCTGGTTAAGCAATGTGCTCATCAAATGGACAGGTTCAATGAATTGATTATCACGCCCTAATGCGAGAGATTGGGCGTCAGCGAGAGCAAGCTGGAATTTATTAGTAAGACGATCCAGACGCATAACACCTCCAATACTGGTCAGAATTTGCTACTGGAGATTAAATAAGGTCATTCCTTAAATATTCAAGGTATTCTGAAAAGTTAATTGGAGACTTTATGCTATGCACCAAAGATCGTCCTGCGAGATAGGTTATCTCAACCAGATTAAAGTTGCCATACGTCCGGTGATACCATCACGACGATAAGAAAAAAAGTTCTTCTCCTCGGAAACCGTACAAACAGTGCCTCCAAAAACTTCATTTATTCCAATAGACTGCAACTTTAATCTAGCCAGTAAATAGATATTTGCCAAAAATTTAACACCATAAGGTGTAAAGGCTTGTTCCAGATTTGGATCGGTTGCTATAAAGGCGTCCATTACCTCGCGCCCGACTTCGAATTTTTCAGGGCCAATAGCTGGCCCCATCCATACACAGATCACGTCAGGTTTTGCACTGAATTGAGCTACCGTATTTTCCAGCACGCCGGCACATAATCCACGCCAGCCTGCATGAGCTGCTGCAACCTCATCTCCATTACTGGAGCAAAAAAGTACAGGCAAACAATCCGCTGTCATTACAGCACAAACCTGCCCTGCTCTATTTGTGTAAACAGCATCAGCCCGATTATCTTCCACTAATTGATCATCCAATCTGATGACACGTGTTCCGTGTACCTGATTCAACCAGATAGGTTGCTGCGGTAGATGAGCATGTTCAACTAAGAGTTCTCTGTTCTTCTCTACACATTCAGGGTCATCCCCAACGTGGCCGCCTAAATTCAGTCCATCATAAGGAGGCAGGCTGATACCTCCCGTCCGGGTTGTACTACATGCACCAACGCTTTCAGGTTGTGCCCAGTCAGGAAAAATTAGTGGTGCCATTACCTACCAATCCATCTCGTCTTTGAAAGTTTCAGCATCTGCCTTCATTACATCAATAAGTCTAACCATGTCATCCGGTAACGCTGCGTGCCATTCCATTTCAATACCTGTTATCGGATGATAAAGACGTAACATAGTGGCATGCAATGCTTGGCGATCAAAGTTGCGCATCACTTCGCGAAATTCTTCAGAAGCCCCTTTCAGAGGACGAGGCCGACCACCATATAGCGGGTCACCAACCAGTGGATGTTTAATATGGGACATATGCACACGGATTTGGTGTGTTCTGCCTGTCTCCAGACGCAAACGCAAACGGGTATGCGCCCGGAAATGCTCCATGATTCGGTAGTGAGTCACTGCTGGTTTACCCATTGGATGAACAGCCATATGGGTCCGTTTTGTTGGGTGACGGGATATCGGTTCCTCCACTATTCCACCCGCAGTCATATGTCCCAAAGCGATAGCTTCGTATTCACGGGTAATTTCACGCAATTGCAGAGATTCCACCAAACGAGTCTGCGCTGGTACTGTTTTTGCGACAACCATCAGACCCGTAGTGTCTTTATCAAGACGATGCACAATGCCAGCACGGGGAACATCTGCAATTTCAGGATAACGATATAGCAGAGCATTCAATATTGTACCATCAGGATTTCCAGCACCAGGATGTACAACCAAGTCACGTGGTTTATTAATGACCAGAATATCGCCATCTTCATAGACAACATTCAGTTCAATATCTTGCGGCTCCCAACGACTATCCTCTTCAATAATAGTATCAATGGAAATTTCTTCGCCGCCCAATACTTTTTCTTTTGGCTTATTAATCAATTTGCCGTTAACCTGAACTTTGTCGTGCAAAATCCACTCTTTTATCCGTGATCTTGAATAATCAGGGAACAATTCAGCCAAAGCTTGATCTAAACGTTGACCAAGCTGGGATTCAGCGACTGTTGTATTAAGTCGTATTTGTTGTGCCATATATAATTTCTATATTTTACGTTGAGTTTTGACGGCGAGGCCGTTTCATTTAAAATAGTGTACTATTGTAACTCTATCTTTTGCCGGGAGCTTCACGGATAGTCCTTCGCGGATAGTCTCCCAGAAAACAATCAGAGGGTAATCAACACGTGATGATTCGCATGAAATATCTGGTGGCTTCGGCCACATTGAGTCTAGTTTTATCTGGATGCTCCAGCAACAAAGATGCTGTTCCTGATATCCCACCATCTCAAATTTATTCAAATGGGCAGGAAAAACTACAAAACGGTAACTATAAATTGGCTATTAAGCAATTGGAATCCCTTGATAACCGCTACCCTTTCGGGCCGTATTCTCAACAAGTTCAGCTTGACTTGATCTATTCTTATTATAAATCAGCAGAATTCCCTCTCGCGCTTGCATCTGCTGAACGTTTCATGCGTCTGAATCCAACCCATCCTAATATCGACTACGTACTGTATATGCGGGCTCTGGTATTACAAGCGATGGATGATAATCTCTTGCAAGATTTTTTGGGGATTGACCGTTCAGACCGTGATCCTGAAAATGCGCGGGCGGCTTTCCGCGATTTCAAACAGTTAGTGCGCTACTATCCTAACAGTCAATATGCTGCAGATGCTTATAAGCGTTTAATTTTCCTCAAAGAGCGTTTAGCTAAACATGAGCTTGCAGTTGTGCAATATTACACTAAACGTGGTGCTTATGTGGCAGTTGTCAATCGTGCAGAACAAATGTTACGTGATTATCCCGATACTCATTCAACCAGAGAATCTCTGCCTTACATGGAGAAAGCATATCAAGCATTAGGGCTTAAAACCGAAGCAGATAAAGTCGCAGCATTAATTGCAGCTAATCCGGTATAGAGTTTCAAAAAAGTATCAAATAACAAAAACAGCAGTTATCTGTATAGCTGCTGTTTTTCTAGCATCATTACCCAATGAAACCAATTTAAATTTTAGAATTGTTAACTGAGTTGATAATACCATAACTAATCGATAATGACGCATAACGCCGCTCTTAGCAACAAGTATTACCCATATCTTTATTGTGAATCACAGTTTCACCAATCCACTTCTAAATCTCCGAATAAAAGTGATTTAGATCATTCTTTTTCCGTAAAAGAGCGTTATGCTGAAACCATCGAAGACGGAGTAACATAAAGAGGTAACTATATGTTAGTAAACATTACCAGTAAACAAATGGAAATTACCCCCGCAATTCGTAGCCATGTAGAAGACCGTCTAAACAAGTTGAATAAATGGCAAGTTAATCTAATCAATCCACATATTGTACTTTCAAAAGAACCCCAAGGATTCCTGGTTGATGCCACAATCGGCACACCAAATGGTACATTAGTTGCCAGTGCCAAACATGAAGATATGTATGCAGCTATCAATGAGTTGCTGACAAAATTAGAACGCCAACTTAATAAAGTTCAGCATAAAGGAGAAGCTCGCCGAGCAGATCATAGTGTGAAAGAGTCCAATCTTAATTTAGAGATATAACTACCGTTTTTATTTTCTTAGCGCGCTCAATGAGCGCGTTTTTACTGACTTTACCCCCTTTCGATACCCCGTGGATTCCAAGATATAACGAATAAAACTGCAACTTAAAAAAACAACGGGTATGTTGACATACCTCGCCCAATAGGTTAATTAAAGAACACTATTCACTCTGCAAAAAATAAGATACATACAGACGATATGATTGCTACCTTGTTCTTCTCCTTTTTCTTTTTTGTCTTCCCATGAGGAGGTTTTTCGTTTAAAAATAAAAAGAAGACGAACAGAAAAACCTCCCTACCAATGGGAGGTTTTTTTATTTTATAGGCCACAACTTATATACCCAATAGACTTAAAACTGTAATTTGAAAGATAAAAATTATTTCTATAATAAAAATGTCAGGAATATACTATGGAACGAGATTTAATTAACCTTCGTCAAGAAATTAGCGATATTGATGCAGATTTACTGGATCTACTCGCAAAACGCCGACAATTGGCCAGCGACATTGCACAAACCAAACTTCTCGATCATCGCCCGATAAGAGATAAAAACCGGGAACGGGAACTATTGGATGTGTTAATTAATAAAGGTAAATCTCGAGGGTTAGACGGATTTTATATTACCCGCTTGTTCCAAATGATCATTGAAGATTCTGTATTAACACAACAAGCATTGTTACAACAGCATCTGAACCAAACACCTTATGATACCGCCAGGATTACCTTTCTTGGCCCCAGAGGCTCTTATTCTCACCTTGCCGCTCGCCAATTTTCAGCACGCCATTTCAATCAATTAATTGAATGTAGCTGCCACAAATTTGCAGATATCTTTTCATTAGTGGAACTTGGTCAAGCGGATTACGGTATTCTGCCCCTCGAAAATACCAGTACCGGAGCAATCAATGATGTTTATGATCTATTACAGTACACCCCATTGTCTTTGGTCGGGGAGATCACTCTACCTATCAACCACTGTTTACTGGTTGCCCAAGAAAGTGATACTTCGAAAATAAAGACGGTATACAGCCATTCCCAACCTTTCCAACAATGCAGCCAATACCTCAATCAATTTCCAGACTGGAATATTGTCTACTGTGAAAGTACAGCTGCTGCTATGCAGAAAGTAACCGAATTGAATTCCCCAGAAGTAGCAGCATTGGGAAGTGAAGCCGGGGGAGCGCTTTACGGTCTACAGGTTTTAGAAAATACTCTGGCAAACCAACAAAACAACAGCACTCGGTTTATTGTTGTCGCCCAAAAACCTATTGAAGTATCAGATCAGGTTCCCGCTAAGACAACTTTTATCATGTACACAAGACAACAGGCAGGTTCTCTGGTCGATGCACTCATTATCTTAAAAAAACACGATATTATTATGAGTAAATTGGAGTCACGCCCAATAAACGGTAAACCATGGGAAGAGATGTTTTATATTGATGTTCAGGCCAATTTGCGCTCTATGAAAATGCAACAAGCGCTTAAGGAACTATCTGAAATTACTCGCTTCTTGAAAGTATTGGGGAGTTATCCCTCAGAAAACGTGATCACAGTAGATCCATTCTAAGATAGAAAACCGGATGGCAACATCCGGTCTCCTTTCTCTATATTCAAGCTATTATACCCGGCTATCATTGGCTTGCTGTAAAAGCGTTCTACTTTCTTTCATAAATCGATTAGCCTCATCACCAAACCATTCACTCACCTGATTAAAACTCGTAATGAACGCTGTTTTGTCCTTATTCTCCAGTAATTCCAAGGCTTGTCCGAAGCTCTGGTGATAACGACGGATCACCTCAATATTTTCAGGACTGGACATAATAATATCCGCATATAACTGCGGATCTTGCGCAAATAACCGTCCAACCATGGCGAGTTCCAGCCGATAAATAGGTGAAGACAGTGATAATAATTGCTGTAAGTCGATATTTTCTTGTGCAAGATGTCGGCCATAAGAAAACGTCGTGAAGTGACGTAATGCCTGAATAAAACTCATATTTTTATCATGCTGTTCCGCACTGATTTTATGTAATCGTGCACCCCACACCGATATTTGTTCCAAAAACCATTGATATGATTCTGGCTGGCATCCATCACAGTAAACAACAACCTGTTTAGCAAAACTTCCCACATCAGGCCCAAACATCGGGTGTAATCCCAAAACTGGTCCTTTATGCACATCAAGCATAGCCTGAAGTGGTTTCTGCTTAATAGAAGCCAAATCTACTAAGATACATTGTTCTGGCAAAGGTGGTAATCGGTGGATAATCGCTTCAGTTAAATGGATTGGTACGCTGACGATGACCATACCAGCATCAGCTAATATATGTTCAGCCTGATCCCAATCATCTGCCTCAAGGATCCGAACTTCATAACCAGACAAGGTCAACAAACGATTAAATAACCTTCCCATCTTCCCAGAACCACCAACAATAACGATAGGCCCCATTTGAAGGTTGAGCTTTTTAAACCCCTTATCATTTTCACTAACATAGGATTCCCGCATAATACGGCGCAGAATATCTTCAATTAAGTCTGGAGAGATCCCCAATTTTTCTGCTTCTTGACGGCGAGAAGCCAACATGCTGGCCTCCCGTTCAGGTGCATAAATAGGCAAGCCAAGTTGACTCTTAATTTCCCCCACTTCCGCTACCAGAGCCATGCGCTTAGCCAGTAAGCTCAATAAAGCCTTATCTACCTCATCAATTTGCTCCCGCAATTGAGATAATTCTGCTGCCATATCAATTATCCTGCCTGTTGCATCATTATGTTACGTTTTGATAAGTGAGGTTTGATTTGCCGATGTAACTTTCTTAATAACTGTTCAGTCATTTGCCAACTGATACAAGCATCAGTTACTGAAACTCCATATCGCATTTCAGAACGAGGTAATTCTGAAGACTGATTCCCTTCATTAATATGGCTTTCCAACATAATACCAATAATGGATTGATTTCCGGCCATAATCTGTTCAGCAACAGAATCCACTACGACGCTTTGGCGGCGAAAATCTTTATTAGAATTCCCATGACTACAATCAATCATCAATGATGGCACCAAACCCGCCCCAATCATTTGATTTTCGCAGTCATACACATGTTCAGGGCTATAATTAGGTTCTACCCCACCACGCAAGATTACATGACCATTCGGATTCCCCTGAGTCTGTAGCAGACAAACTTGGCCTGACTGATTTATTCCCATAAAGCGATGTGGCATAGCAGCGGCTTTCATGGCATTAATGGCCGTATTTAAATTACCATCAGTGCCATTTTTAAAACCTACTGATACAGATAACCCTGAGGCCATCTCACGATGAGTCTGGGATTCTGTTGTTCTTGCTCCGATTGCTGACCAACTGAAAAGATCGCCCAAATATTGAGGATTATTAGGATCAAGAGCTTCATTTGCCAATGGCAATCCCATTTCTACTAAGTTCAGTAATAAATGGCGGGCGATATGTAATCCGGCATCCATATCAAATGATCCATCCATATAAGGATCACTAATTAAACCTTTCCAACCAACTGTGGTGCGGGGTTTTTCAAAATAGACGCGCATAACAATATACAGACAATCACTTAGTTCGGCAGAAAGTGATTTCAAGCGATGAGCATAATCAAGGGCAGCTTCTACATCATGAATGGAACACGGGCCGCATACTACCAACAAACGAGGATCATTGTGATGGATGATATTAGCAATAGTATTACGTGCGTTTGTAATGGCATGCAGATCGCTGCTACTCAATGGATATTTTTGCTTCAGCTCTTCTGGTGTAATAAGAATCTGTTCATCAAGAATATGAATGTTATTAAGCGCATCTTTTTGCATGATCATTTTTCATACCTGTTTTGTTTGTCTGTTTAACGTTGTTTTTGATGTTTGGCAAATAACATACCATGCTTCGTAAAGAATACAATCCGATTGTTTATATTTTTTTACGAAAACGTAAATAAATGTTTACACGATATTGTTTCAGTAATTAAATTTAATAAATATATTAATAATTTCAATAAATTTTAATTTTCACAATAAATATATTAGATATCATTAATGTTAACAACAAGATCATAAAATTTTACAATATCATTCACAATAGAAATATTTTATTTACTATTCATGATTTATTTATAATGAAGATAAATTACTTTAAAAATCATGTGATAAAAATAAGATCTTAATCCCATTTTTATATTTGTATTTTCATAATATTAATATGTATTTTTTTGTGTTGGATTGAAACTATAAAACAACACTTATAAAGAATAGCTGAATAACACTGCTTAAAGCGGCTGATTATCAGCTTTTATTTCTTACTCATTTATTAAGGACAGATATGATAACGCTGCAATTTGCCATAATAATTATATGCTTATTGATAGGTACGCGTTATGCGGGCATGGGATTGGGGCTGATCAGTGGTATTGGACTTTTTATACTGACATTTATTTTTGGATTGGAACCAGGTAAGCCACCAGTTGATGTGATGCTCACTATTCTTGCAGTTATCGGTTGTGCATCCGTGTTGCAAACTGCCGGCGGGCTAAACGTCATGATGCAATGTGCTGAACGTCTTCTACGCCGCCATCCGCAACATATTACTATCCTGGCTCCATTGACGACATGGATGTTAACGTTCCTCTGTGGTACTGGTCATGTGGTCTATACCATGTTCCCAATCATCGGTGATATTGCCTTAAAAAAAGGGATCCGCCCTGAACGTCCAATGGCTGTTGCTTCTGTTGCCTCTCAGATGGCAATCACAGCTTCTCCCGTTTCTGTTGCCGTTGTTTCTTTAGTGTCAATTATTGCTGCCAGTCATGGTATTGGGCGTACTTACGGAATCTTAGAAATTCTGGCAGTTTCAATTCCTGCATCACTGACAGGAGTAATACTTGCTGCATTATGGAGTTTGCGTCGTGGCAAAGATTTGGATAAGGATGAAGAATTCCAAGAAAAAATTAAAGATCCCAGACAACGTGAGTTTATCTATGGCAGTTCAGAAACCTTATTAGATCAAATATTTCCTAAACAAGCTTACAGAGCAACCTGGATCTTCTTCGCTGCAATTGCAGTAGTAGTATTGTTTGGTGCATTTACAGAATTACGCCCTTCTTTCGAAATCAAAGGAGAATTAAAACCGCTTTCCATGAATCTGGTTATCCAGATGATGATGTTAATTGCTGGCTCTATTATCTTAATGACATGTAAGGTCAAAACCAGTGAAATCGCCAATAGTGCCGTGTTTAAAGCAGGAATGGTTGCGATCTTCTCGGTCTTTGGCGTAGCATGGATGAGTGATACGTTTTTCCACACCCATTTAGGCGCACTGAAGCTGGTATTAGACGATGTCGTACAAGCAAGCCCCTGGACTTATGCGTTAGTATTGTTCCTGGTATCAAAGTTGGTTAACAGCCAAGCCGCAGCTTTAACTGCAATCGCGCCAATGGGATTACAACTTGGTGTTGATCCTAAACTTTTAATCGCATTCTTCCCGGCGGCCTACGGCTATTTTGTTTTACCCACCTACCCTAGTGATCTAGCATGTATTGGATTTGACCGCTCCGGGACAACAAGGATCGGAAAATTTATCATCAACCATAGTTTCCTTGTTCCGGGCTTGATTGGTGTCTGCAGTGCTTGTGCTGTGGGGTATATTTTAGTGAGTACTTTTATGTAATCGGCTCTGTATGCTCATAACATAAAAAAGTTCACAAAAATATCTCGCTGATTGCGGATTATTTATTTTTCTGCAAAAAACCGGATAAATAAAAAGGCCGGAAAAATTCCGGCCTTTAACGATAACTTTCGGATGTAGCAAAAGCGTATTATTTAGCGTTCAGACGCTCTTTAATACGAGCCGCCTTACCAGAACGCTCACGCAGGTAGTACAGTTTAGCTCTGCGAACAGCACCACGACGTTTAACGCTGATGCTGTCTACGACTGGGGAGTGAGTCTGGAATACACGCTCAACGCCTTCGCCGTTAGAAATCTTACGAACAGTGAATGCAGAATGCAGACCGCGGTTACGAATCGCGATAACCACGCCCTCGAATGTCTGCAGGCGCTTTTTAGAACCTTCAACGACCCATACCTTAACTTCCACGGTGTCACCCGAACGGAATGAAGGTACGTCTTGCTTCATCTGCTCTTGTTCAAGTTGTTTAATAATATTGCTCATAATAACTCTCTTACCCTAGGTAAACTGATATATCAAAGACATTCCTTCATAAGGATATGTCTGGATTAATTCGTTGCTTGATCCTGATATTCCCGTTGGAATTCAGCCAGCAACATCCTTTGCTCGTCAGTCAGAGCTAGGTTTTCTAGAAGTTCGGGCCTTCTTAACCAAGTGCGGCCAAGCGATTGTTTCATGCGCCAGCGATTAATTTCTGCATGGTTTCCTGATAGTAAAACAGGCGGAACTTCCATCCCATCCAACACTTCAGGGCGGGTATAATGCGGACAATCCAACAGCCCATCAGCAAACGAGTCTTCCTCTGCCGATGCCTGACGACCCAATACTCCAGGAATAAACCGAGATATAGAATCAATCATTGCCATAGCCGGGATTTCTCCCCCACTGAGAACGTAATCACCAATAGACCATTCTTCGTCAATTTCGGTTTGGATGACACGCTCATCAATACCTTCATAACGACCACAAACCAGAATTAATTTCTTGTTTGCCGCCAGTTCACAAACTCCCTGTTGATCAAGTTTGCGCCCTTGAGGTGATAGATAAATCACCTTTGCATCAATACCTGCCGCAGTTTTGGCTGCATGGATGGCTTCCCTTAATGGTTGCACCATCATCAGCATACCTGGACCACCGCCATAAGGGCGATCATCTACAGTACGATGCCTGTCGTAGGTAAAATCCCTTGGACTCCAGCAATCGACACTAAGCAGGCCATTTTTCACTGCCCGACCAGTTACCCCGTAATCGGTTATTGCGCGGAACATTTCAGGAAACAGGCTAATCACCCCAATCCACATACAGCGTCCCACTCCTAAACCGTTTTACCGGAGATTAAAAACCAGGATCCCAATCTACTTCAATAGTTTTAGTAGCTAGATCAACTTTCTTGATAACCTGCCCATCAAGAAACGGTACTAACCGCTCCTTGATACCGAATGCATCTTTCAGGTTTGCCTTTATTACCATGACATCGTTAGACCCTGTTTCCATCATATCTTGGACGGTTCCAAGGTTATAACCAGCCGTATTAATTACCTGACACCCCATAAGGTCTTTCCAATAATAATCACCGGCTTCTAGTTTTGGTAATTTAGATGAATCCACCACTAATTCGCAGTTAGTGAGTAAATTCGCAGCTTCCCGATCATCAACACCTTTGATTTTGATGATCATATCCTGATTGTGGTATTTCCACGTTTCCAGCTCAATGTGTTGCCATTGACCAGCTCTCTGGATAAACCACGGTTGATATTCAAAAATGTCTTCGGCTTGTTCGGTGGAAGAAAAAACTCTGAGCCAACCACGTATGCCATACGCTGACCCCAGTTTCCCCAACACGATTGGATCAACAGGGTGCTCCAGGCCAGATTGTTTGCTCATTGTTACCACCGCGACAGATTAAGCTGCTTTTTTAGCGTCTTTGATCAGTGCAGCAACACGATCAGACACAGATGCACCCAGACCAACCCAGTGTTCGATACGGTCCAGATCTAAACGCAAAGCTTCAGCTTTCCCTGATGCGATAGGGTTGAAGAAACCAACGCGCTCAATAAAGCGACCATCACGCGCATTGCGGCTGTCAGTCACTACTACTTGATAAAACGGACGCTTTTTTGCGCCGCCACGAGCTAAACGAATTGTTACCATAACATCCTCATTAGTTAGCAAAACAACCAGACTCCATCGAGGAATGGAGTCCGGCTGTCCATTAAAAAGCCCGAAAATTTTACTCACTTTGGCGCAAAAAGCAATCCAAAGAGCATTTTCTTTCGAAATTTTGTTGATTATCGCCCCATAAGCCCAGGTGGCAACATACCTTTCATGCCACGCATCATTTTCGCCAGGCCACCATTCTTCATCTTTTTCATCATGCGCTGCATTTCATCAAACTGTTTCAGTAAGCGGTTGACATCCTGCACCTGTGTACCTGACCCCATTGCGATACGACGTTTGCGTGAACCTTTGATAATTTCTGGTTTCTCACGCTCTTTGCGGGTCATTGAGTTAATGATGGCTTCCATTTTAACCAGAATTTTGTCATCCATTTGGGATTTAACAGCATCAGGGATCTGGGACATACCTGGCATTTTGCTCAACATGCTTGTCATGCCCCCCATATTGCGCATTTGTTTAAGCTGTTCGAGAAAATCATTTAAATCAAAACCATCCCCTTTCTTCAGTTTTGATGCCAGCTTTTCCGCTTGAGTGCGGTCAACCTTACTTTCAATCTCTTCAATCAGTGAAAGCATATCCCCCATTCCCAGGATCCTGGATGCGATACGATCAGGATGGAAAGGCTCCAAGGCATCAGTTTTTTCACCGACACCAAGGAATTTAATTGGCTTGCCTGTGATATGTCGAATAGAAAGAGCGGCACCACCACGAGCATCACCATCTACTTTGGTCAGAACAACCCCTGTTAGTGGCAGTGCTTCATTAAATGCTTTTGCTGTATTCGCAGCATCCTGCCCCGTCATTGCATCGACAACAAACAATGTTTCGATAGGATTAACCGCAGCGTGAACTTCTTTAATTTCATCCATCATGGCTTCATCGACATGCAGACGTCCTGCGGTATCGATCAAAAGCACATCGTAGAATCTCAACTTAGCGTGTTGGATTGCTTTGTTGACAATATCAACTGGTTTTTCTTGCGGATCTGATGGGAAAAAATCAATTCCAACAGTTTCAGATAATGTTTCAAGCTGTTTGATCGCTGCCGGACGGTATACGTCAGCAGAAACCACCAAGACTTTTTTCTTATTTTTTTCTTTTAGCAGCTTACCCAATTTTGCAACACTGGTTGTTTTACCAGCACCTTGCAAACCTGCCATAAGAACCACAGCGGGAGGTTGTACAGCAAGATTTAGCTCGCTGTTTACCTCTCCCATCGCCTTCACTAGTTCATTTTGAACAATTTTGACGAATTCTTGTCCAGGAGTTAGACTTTTATTAACTTCGTGCCCTACCGCGCTTTCTTTGACTCTTGAAATAAAATCACGCACTACAGGCAATGCAACATCTGCTTCAAGTAAAGCCATGCGAACTTCACGCAGCGTATCTTTAATATTATCTTCAGTCAGCCGTCCACGACCGCTGATATTGCGCAATGTGCGCGATAGTCTGTCAGTTAAATTATCAAACATTGTCTCAGCTCAGATATCTACAAGTGGGTCTACCTGTAAGGCAAATTTAGCGGATTATAACACGATGATGATGTAATCTCTGCAAAGAGATTCCCAAGTATAGCTAACAATGGTTGGAGGCTATCTCTGCTGACGGTATACTTGAATTTTGAGTTAACTTTAGCACTATTAACTCTAACACTTTTTCTAACACTATTGCGAAAACGAAAAACTTTATGCAGGTATTTTCAATCATTGCCTTACTTGCTTATCTCATTAGCCTGATGCTTATCGTACCGGGCTTATTACGGCAACAAAACAGCTATCAAAAACTGGCTCTATTTTTCGCAACTGTTGCACTGATCAACCATGCGATAGCCTTAAAGTATCAGGTTTTTCATGTCAGCAGTGGCCAAAACCTAACTCTATTGAATTTAGGCTCTATTGTCAGTTTACTCGTCTGCATTATTATGACTATTGTTGCCTTTCGTGGCCGTGCATGGTTTTTACTGCCCATTATTTACAGTTTTGCCATGATAAATTTGATTCTGGCCAGTATGGTGCCTGGAGAATTCATTACACATCTTGAGAAGAGTATCGGGCTATTTATACATATTGGGTTAGCATTACTTGGGTATGCCACTCTACTTATTGCCGCACTTTATGCATTACAGGTTGGTTGGCTGGATTATCGACTGAAAAAGAAAAAACTGACTTTTTCTTCTGGCATGCCTCCATTAATGGCCATTGAACGCAAAATGTTTCGCATTACCCAAATTGGCGTAATCTTACTAACATTGACGTTATGTACAGGCATCATGTATATGGATGATATTTTCAATAAAGAAAATATGCATAAATCGGTTTTGTCTATCATTGCATGGTTTATCTACGTCATCCTGCTCTGGGGACACTATCATGAAGGATGGCGCGGCAAACGTGTCATTTGGTTCAATCTGATTGGTGCATTTATCCTGACGCTTGCTTTTTTCGGCAATCGGTTATTACAGGAATTCTTGATTTATTAAGCAGTAAACAATCACTGTAGCCAGTTTATATAAACATTAGGAAGGAATTCTGCTTTGGAGCATGTCTCAACAGGCACATTAATTATTATTCTTGTCATCATGGTTATCATTTCTGCCTACTTTTCTGCCTCAGAAACTGGCATGATGACAATAAACCGTTATCGCTTACGTCATTTGGCAAAACAAGGTAGCAATTCCGCGCGGAGAGTCGAATCACTACTCAGCCATCCTGACAGGCTAATCAGCCTGATTCTGATCGGTAATAACCTTGTCAATATCTTGGCATCTTCATTGGCTACCATTGTTGGCATGCGCCTTTATGGTGACGCAGGGGTTGCGATTGCAACCGGTATACTGACCTTCGTGATTCTGGTTTTTGCTGAAGTTATGCCCAAGACTATCGCAGCGCTCTACCCGGAAAAAATTGCATTCCCAAGCAGCTTTCTGCTGCGACCTTTACAAAAGATCATGCTGCCTCTCGTTTGGGCATTTAACAAGATTACTTTGCTGTTTATGCGTTGTCTGGGGATCAAAGTTTCCGACATTCGCAATGATGCGGTTAGCAAAGATGAGCTTCGGACGATTGTGAATGAATCAAACACCCATCTCTCGCGCCGCAATCAGGATATGCTTATCTCAATACTGGATCTTGAAAAAGTCACCGTTGGCGACATCATGGTGCCCCGTAATGAGATTGTTGGAATTGATATTAACGGTGACTGGAAATCTGTTATACGGCAATTGACTCATTCACCACACGGCAGAATAGTGTTGTACCGGAATTCTCTGGATGATGCTATTGGTATGCTACGAGTACGTGAAGCCTATCGTCTGATGATGGAGAAAAAGGAATTCACGAAAAAGAACTTGATCAAAGCAGCAGATAAAATTTACTTCATTCCCGTTAGTACTCCATTGAATACCCAGTTAGTTAACTTCCAACGTAATAAAGAAAAAGCAGGCTTAATCGTTGATGAGTATGGCGATATCCAAGGATTAGTCACTGTAGAAGATATTTTGGAAGAAATTGTCGGAGAATTTACCACTTCTATGTCTCCTACTCTGGCAGAAGAAGTCTTACCACAAAGTGATGGCACTGTTTTAGTTGATGGCACCGCCAATATCCGTGAGTTAAACAAAGCATTTGGCTGGACATTACCCGCTGACGGGCCAAGAACAGTGAATGGTATGATCCTGGAAGAGTTGGGCGAGATCCCCGAATTGAATGTTCAGGTACAAATTAATGAGTACGATTTTGAAATTCTTTCTGTGAATGACAATGTTATTAAAAAGGTACGTGTAATTCCGATGAAACAGGAAAAAGAGAAAGTATTAAAATCCAGTAAAGAATAACTCAAAGTTGCAAATCTGGCCGTAAAACAAAATTTTTACGGCCAGTATCGTATGCAATATCAGTTATAATTCCTTGAAAAAATGCTTTTCAAAAAACATTACAACAAATTAGCACCGTTCTACTACACTTGTAATTCAACCAGTTTTTCTTCCGGCAAAGCCAGTTCATCATTTTGGTTAATACGAACATCTGCATCAAGAATGTGGCGAGCGATATCCTGTGCTTCTTGCAGAGAGTGCATCTGATACGTACCACATTGATAAATATTCAACTCAGGGATTTGCTTCTGATCCTGAACTTTCAATACATCAGCCATAGCGGCTTTCCAAGCTTCCGCTACTCTAAGTTCAACTGGTGCACCAATCAAGCTCATGTAAAAACCAGTACGGCATCCCATTGGAGAAATGTCGATAATTTCAACACCATCACCATTCAGATGGTTACGCATAAAACCGGCAAACAAATGTTCAAGTGTATGAATTCCCCTTTCCGGCATGACCTCTTTGTTAGGAATGCAAAAGCGTAAGTCAAATACCGTGATAGTATCACCATGGGGTGTTTTCATCGTCTTAGCAACTCTAACGGCTGGCGCAGACATCCGGGTATGGTCAACTGTAAAACTGTCCAATAAAGGCATGATCCTACCTCCTCAGGCATCAGATTTTTTGCAAAAATTTTTTCAAATAGATGAAACCTTTTTATTTACGGCTGGTCTTAAGATATGAAGACGCGCAAAATTGTTATCATCCTTATTTTTCTAAGAGACTTTATTTAGTTTCGGCCACCAAATGGTGGCCATTTTTCTTTTCTAAGACTCAGCATGTAATTTTAGATAATCTTCAAAACTTATGCTGTCTTGTTGCTCCAGATAATGTTGCCGTTCTACCGAAACTTTACGTTCCACAGAAAAACGCTCATCATTCAATATACTATACGGTTCATTGACCAGTTCCAGATAATACTTGTTTGCCAGTTCTAGACCAAAGCCAACAATCCCTTGAGTTTTCATTCGATCTAATACACGAGCTGAAAATGTTAATGATGGATCCTCAAACATACCAACCAACTCTCTACAGACTGACTGATATTGCGTTCCAGAGCAACTATCCAAAACCTCAGCGACACGCTCTAAATCTGCGAATAACTCTTGTCCAACTATCTTCAGTGGCTGCTGCTTCGCTCCACAGCCAATACCAATATCCAAGTTTGGTCTGCGTCCTTCCAGGATCACCTTATTCCAATTTTTACGACAACAGTCCAACTCTTCATCGCTCATTTCAGGTGAATCCGCGACAGCACACCATATCAAGAATAGATCGAGAAAACGGAGCTGTGTTTCATCAACACCAATCGCTGTGAACGGGTTTATGTCCAGAGAACGAACTTCTATATATTCTACACCACCACGAAGTAAAGCATCGGAAGGTGATTCCCCTTCTCCGGTTACCCGTTTAGGACGTATCGGTGCATATAGTTCATTTTCTATTTGAAGAACATTGGTATTGAGTTGTAGGTATTTACCCTCTTTTTTAAGCCCCAGATCTGCAAATTCTGCTGATGGCTTATGAATTGCGTTTTTCAAGCCCGCAACATACGTATGAAGATTGTTGAAAGTAATATTCAGATCACTCTGTGATTTGTTGGTATACCCCAAATCACTCATCCTCAAAGAAGTCGCATAAGGTAAGTAACTAGTTCCTTTTTCGGTCTGTTCAAAGGATAGCGCAGTATCTCTTCCACGTAAAAATGAAGAGCAAATCGCCGGGGATGCACCAAACAAATAAGGGATTACCCAACCAAATCGGTAATAATTACGGATCAGTTTAAAATATCCGTCCGAAATTTGTTCTTTTCCGCTTTCAGCATCTTTTACACCTAACCACGCCTGCCAGAAACTTATCGGCAATGAAAAATTATAGTGCACGCCAGAGATAGTTTGCATTAATGCACCATAACGATTTTTCAATCCCTCTCTATACAGGGTCTTAAAGCGCCCTATATTGGACTTGCCATATTGCGCCAGAGTGATGTCTTCTTCTTTATCAATGAAGCATGGCATACTCAAAGGCCAGGTTTTTTCATTTATCAGATTTTTCGCAGTATATCGATGTAAATCTTTAAGAAAATCAAGGGTTCTTTTTATATCACTATCAACAGGAGTAATAAACTCCAATAAAGATTCAGCAAAATCGGTTGTAATCCATTTATGTGTTAAGGAAGCACCAAGTGGTTCTGGATGCTTTGTCATAGCTAAATGACCATCTGGAGTAACACGCAAAGTTTCACGTTCAACACCGCGACAAATACCATCTAAAACGGTAGGGTTTGCCTCTAACCATGACAATGCTTTTGATACATCCGGGATCAATTTGACCTCCCGTGGAGTTTTAAGAAGATTATTACTGAGCGTTTACTTTATATCAAACAAGTCAAGTTGTCGCTGATTACATAGTCCTGATGATATGTTATTGAACGAATTATAATCGTCGAATGGTAAAGAAAATATAATGTATAGCAGAATAAAAATGAAAAACCCCTGTCTTAATAAGACAGGGGTTTACTCAAAATGGCGCATCCGGGAGGATTCGAACCTCCGACCGCTCGGTTCGTAGCCGAGTACTCTATCCAGCTGAGCTACGGATGCGTTGTCGGTTTTTTATGTTCTGTTCAGGCGCTATTGACTGCCTAACTTTTCAGAATTGAGATACCTAGTAAATCGCGGTGTTTAAAGTGGCGCATCCGGGAGGATTCGAACCTCCGACCGCTCGGTTCGTAGCCGAGTACTCTATCCAGCTGAGCTACGGATGCGTTGTCGGTTTTCTATGTTCTGTTCAGGCGCTATTGACTGCCTAATTTTTCAGAATTGAGATACCTAATAAATCGCGGTGTTTAAAGTGGCGCATCCGGGAGGATTCGAACCTCCGACCGCTCGGTTCGTAGCCGAGTACTCTATCCAGCTGAGCTACGGATGCGTTGTCGGTTTTCTATGTTCTGTTCAGGCGCTATTGACTGCCTAATTTTTCAGAATTGAGATACCTAATAAATCGCGGTGTTTAAAGTGGCGCATCCGGGAGGATTCGAACCTCCGACCGCTCGGTTCGTAGCCGAGTACTCTATCCAGCTGAGCTACGGATGCGTTGTAAAATGGCGGTGAGGGAGGGATTCGAACCCTCGATGCAGCTCTTAACCACATACTCCCTTAGCAGGGGAGCGCCTTCAGCCTCTCGGCCACCTCACCATACGCTTTAAAACTCTTGACTTAAGCTCTAGACTTGAAGTTCTCACCTCAAAACTTTTTGAATCTTTACTTCTGAGGCTTACTCAGAAGCTTTTCTTAAAGCTCGTCGTCGTTGCGATGGCGCACATATTACTTTCCCAGCCTGATAAGTCAAACAATTTTTCGCAACTTTTTTTTATTTGAATACTTTGCGCACATAATGATGAGATTAACATCTAAAAGTCTGTTTTATCGACAGTGAAATTCCCTGAGATGCGTAAAAATTGATGGAAAAAATTATTCACTTCTATGACATCATGAATGATGTCTTTTCAACAGATAGAAAATAAAAAAATGTGGGAAAATAGAATTAAGGTAACAAAAAAGGATAAACCATGTGGTTCATAAAGAAAGGGAGGAAGTAGAGTAGCGCCCAAGTTTAAAAAAGCATGGACGCCATTCTTGAATTAAAAAGTTGTAGGCTGAGACTTCTCTGCCTGAATCCGTTGATAAATTTCTTCACGGTGAACAGAAACTTCCTTGGGTGCATTCACACCAATTCGAACTTGGTTGCCTTTAACTCCCAGTACTGTAACTGTTACCTCATCGCCTATCATGAGCGTTTCACCAACTCGACGAGTCAGAATAAGCATTCTTTGCTCCTTGAAAATTTAAAAGAGTCGGGTCTCTAGGTTTCCCCGCTATTATCCATCAAACACCGTGAAAACGTAAAGCTATGATATCTACTTAAAGCATAAGCAGTTTTGAACACATTTCCTATATCTATAGGATAGCTAAAATATAAGTATGTGCCCAACGTTTCAACAATTTCACAACAAAAAACATTTGGCACCATAAAAATAGTTTCATGGTGCCACTACTATCACGGCGATATTAACTACAACCGCAATATTACCCACTCTTCTACACTAGCTAATGCGGAAGGAAGAGCTGCTACATCTGTCCCACCAGCCTGAGCCAGATCAGGACGTCCTCCTCCTTTACCTCCAACTTGTTGGGCAACAAAAGAGATTAAATCACCCGCTTTTATTCTAGCAGTCAAATCCTTTGTTATACCAACAATTAGGGAGACTTTATCACCAGTCACAGTAGAAAGCACAATAATTGCTGATCCTAATTGATTTTTCAGATCATCAACCATCGTTCTGAGCATTTTGGGTTCAACTTCACCCAACTGTGTCACCAGTAGACGAATACCTTGGATATCTTTCGCTTGGTTAGCCAAAGAAGAGCTTTCTTGAGCTGCCTGCTGAGATTTCAACTGTTGCAACTCCTTTTCCAATTGTTTCGTTCTATCCAGCGTCGTTTTCACCTTCTCACTCAGACTACTGATATCCCCCTTCACCAAATGAGCTATATCTTGCAATAATTCAGTTTGTTGATAAATAGAATTTAGTGCAGTTTGCCCTGTAACTGCTTCTATACGGCGGATCCCAGCGGCTGTGCCTGATTCACTGATAATACGGAACAACCCGATATCACCGGTACGACTTGCATGAGTTCCACCACACAACTCAGTAGAAAAATCGCCCATGCTCAATACACGTACTTGCTCATCATACTTTTCACCAAATAGTGCCATAGCACCTTTGGCTTTTGCTGTTTCCAAGTCCATTAATTCTGTAACAATTGGTAAATTTTTGCGAATTTCTCCATTTACCAGATTTTCTACTTGACGAATTTGTTCTGGCTTCATTGCTTCAAAATGGGAGAAGTCAAAACGCAGATACTTATCATTTACCAAAGAACCTTTCTGAGAAACATGCTCTCCCAGAATTTGACGCAATGCTGCATGTAATAAGTGAGTAGCAGAGTGGTTCAAACGAATTGTATCTCTGCGCACTGCATTAACTTTGGCATCAACTGTACCATTAACGCTCAGACTACCATTTGTCAATTTACCAATATGACCAATTGCCTGACCATATTTCTGGGTATCAACAACTTCAAATGTACTTTCACCGCAGAAGAGCTTGCCTGTATCCCCGACTTGTCCGCCAGATTCAGCATAGAAGGCCGTCTTATCAAGTATAACGATCGCTTCTTCACCAGCATGAAGTTGCTCAACTGGCTCTCCATGGCGATAAATAGCCGTTACAGCCGCTTTTTGAGAGTTATGTTCATAACCAGAAAAATCGCTGTGGCTATCAACTTTGATTACTTCATTGTAATCAGTACCAAAACCACTGGATTCACGAGCACGACGACGCTGACTATCCATTGCAATCTCAAAGCCCGCTTCATCAACCTTAATATTGCGTTCACGACAAACATCCGCAGTCAAATCAAGAGGGAAGCCATAGGTGTCATATAAGCGGAAAGCAGTTTCACCATCTAAGGTATCACCAGACAGTTGCGCCAGTTCTTCATCCAGTAATTGCAGGCCACGTTCCAAAGTACGGGCAAATTGCTCTTCTTCTGTTTTTAATACCTGCTCAACTAATGACTGTTGACGTTGCAGTTCTTCACCTGCTGCCCCCATAATTTTGATCAATGGAGCAACCAGCTTATAGAAGAATGTCTCTTTAGCTCCCAACATATTGCCATGACGAATAGCACGGCGAATGATACGACGAAGCACATAACCCCGATTCTCATTCGATGGAATAACACCATCGCAAATCAGGAATGAGCATGAACGGATATGGTCAGCAATAACACGTAGGGATTTATTAGTGAGATCAGTTGCACCCGTCACTTCTGCTACTGTAGCGATCAAATCACGGAACGCATCAATTTCATAGTTGGAATTCACATGCTGCAATACCGCAGCCAAACGCTCCAAGCCCATGCCGGTATCAACGGAAGGTTTTGGCAAAGATTCCATTGTACCGTCTGCATGACGGTTAAACTGCATGAAAACGATATTCCAGATTTCAATATATCTGTCACCGTCTTCTTCAGGACTACCTGGAGGCCCACCCCAAATATGTTCACCGTGATCGTAAAAAATTTCTGTACAAGGACCACAAGGGCCTGTATCCCCCATTTGCCAGAAGTTATCTGACGCATAAGGAGCACCTTTATTATCACCAATGCGAATAATTCTTTCTGCTGGAACACCGACTTCTTTGCTCCAGATATTGTAGGCTTCATCGTCTGTCTCATAGACAGTCACCCACAATTTCTCTTTTGGCAGATTGAACCACTCTGCTCCTGTCAGCAATTCCCAAGCGTATTTAATCGCATCTTGCTTGAAGTAATCACCAAAACTGAAATTACCCAACATTTCAAAGAAAGTGTGATGACGAGCGGTATAACCAACATTTTCTAAATCGTTGTGCTTGCCGCCAGCACGAACACAGCGCTGAGCCGTTGTTGCTCGAGTATAAGGCCTTTTATCCAACCCAAGAAAAACATCTTTGAATTGGTTCATTCCCGCGTTGGTGAACAACAATGTTGGATCATTGGTTGGCACCAACGAACTACTTGGTACTATTTGGTGCCCTTTAGTGTGAAAAAAGTCAAGAAACGCTTGACGGATCTCAGCGGTGCTTTTGCTCATAATTGTCCCGAAATCAAGCTGAAAAAACAGAATAATGGATGGTTGAGGTGGAATATCTCATCACCATTTCAACTCACGAACACATTAAAATAGGGTTAAGATAGAGTGTCTTCCATAAGAAGTAAAATCCCATATAAATCCATTCGCTTTTCAGCATTGTAATTCGTCTGGACATTTTCTGAAAGTCTGTTTGTCAGACCAGTTTCGATACAATCATTTCCAATCGTATTTATGCCTACATAAAAGCAAAAACCACACCCAAACCGGATGTGGTTTTTGACGGAAACAATTTGTGATGATCACAAAGTGAAAAGTGATTAAAATTCTTCGTTATTCACTTCTTCGACGTTGTCTTCATAATCAGTGACATAATCAGAAGCAGCGCTACTGAATCCACCTGCATTATTCAACAGCAATTCACGCAGTTTTTTATCCAGTTCAGATGCAACTTCTGGATGCTCTTTCAGGTAAATTGTGGCATTAGCTTTACCCTGACCAATTTTGTCGCCGTTATAGCTATACCATGCCCCCGCTTTTTCCACCATTTTGTGTTTAACACCCAGGTCGATAAGCTCACCATAAGTATTAATACCTTCACCATACAGGATTTGGAATTCAGCTTGTTTAAAAGGTGCAGCAACTTTGTTCTTAACGACCTTCACACGAGTTTCGCTGCCGACAACTTCATCGCTGTTTTTCACAGAGCCAGTACGACGGATGTCCAGACGAACAGATGCATAGAATTTGAGTGCGTTGCCACCGGTTGTGGTTTCTGGATTACCAAACATCACACCAATTTTCATACGAATCTGGTTAATAAAGATCAGCAATGTATTGGAGTTTTTCAGGTTTCCTGCCAGCTTACGCATAGCCTGGCTCATCATACGAGCCGCCAGCCCCATATGTGAATCACCGATTTCACCTTCGATTTCTGCTTTTGGTGTCAACGCAGCAACAGAATCAACCACAATAACATCAACGGCACCAGAACGTGACAAAGCATCACAAATTTCTAACGCTTGTTCACCAGTATCAGGCTGAGAACACAGTAAGTTATCAATATCCACACCCAATTTTTTGGCATAAACCGGATCAAGGGCATGTTCGGCATCAATAAAAGCACATGTTCTGCCTTCACGCTGAGCAGCAGCAATAACCTGAAGGGTTAGCGTTGTTTTACCAGACGATTCAGGCCCGTATATTTCAACAATACGCCCCATTGGCAAACCGCCCGCACCTAAAGCAATATCTAGTGACAGTGAACCAGTAGAAATGGTTTCAACATCCATTGAACGGTTTTCGCCCAGACGCATGATAGAACCTTTACCAAATTGTTTTTCAATTTGGCCCAGTGCCGCTGCTAGTGCTTTTTGTTTGTTTTCATCGTTAGCCATGTTTACTCCTTCGTAAGCAATGAAGTGAAGGGGCTGCCCCACTGCTGATAAACTGTTTCTGATACCATGTTTATATAATCAAAGTGCTGAAACCAATTATACTGTATAATCATACAGCATCAAGTTAATTTTTTATGATTTCTTCCAGCAATGTTTTTAAAGAAAAAATAACTGACTGAAGCCGTACAGAGTAACGATCACCAATAAAAAGCCGACGATATGATTTCATGTATATATTTTCACCATCACGAACAGCAAACCCAAAATAGACTGTACCTACTGGTTTTTCTTCGCTGCCACCGTCTGGCCCTGCTACGCCACTGACTGAAATAGCAAAATCTGCTTTAGCGACTTCCAACGCCCCTGAAGCCATTTCTTTAACAACCTGCTCACTGACTGCGCCAAACTGAGCCAGAGACACATGCGATACTCCCAGCATTTCATGCTTGGCATCATTACTGTAAGTTACAAAACCACGATTAAAATAGGCTGAACTACCAGCAATATCTGTGATCGTCTTAGCGATCCATCCTCCTGTGCAGGATTCTGCACAGGTTATGGATAATTGTTTCTGGCGTAACCTTTTCCCAAGTTCAATACTAAGCTGATTCAGGATTTTTTCATCCATAGTACGCCTTTAACTCTATAAGAAATTAATTTTTCTGAAACAGATCCCAAATCCACAACCCGCCGATTGCCAAAGAAAATAAGATACCAAACCCAACACCTATAGCAATGACGGACATTCCTGACATGATGGAAATTAAGTACAGTCCTAACATAATCAGCATTGCGCTGTTTTCACCAAGATTCTGTACCGCAACAGCTTTACCGGCTCCCATTTCATGCTTCCCATGTTCCTGCAACAATGCATTCAATGGCACGACGAAAAGACCACCAAACACACCAAGCGTAATCAGGATTAAGTATGAATGCCATATTGATTGTTGAATGGCAAAAATGATAACAATAACACCGATCAAAATTCCGGCAGGCATACAGCGACGCACAGTTTTCAATGTAATAAACCTTGCAGCCAAACCCGCTCCTACAATAATACCAATCGCAACAACTGCATTCATCAAGGTTGGCGTTGTATTACCTTCAATTCCCAGTACGATAGGTACCCATGCAACCAACAAAAAGCGAAGGGTAACACCAGCTCCCCAGAACAGGCTAGTTCCAACTAAAGAGAAACGGGTTTCGGGGTTTCGCCAAAGGGCAGAAGTAACAACAATAAAATCCACCAGCATTGCTTTAGGAGCCCAACCTTTCCCCTGGCGGGCTGCCGCCAAACGAGGAATATAGAAATTAGCTACCACAGCTGCACTATACATAAAAGCGCATAGCCCTAATGCAAGAAACAGATTGAAATCAGAGAGAAAGCCACCTGCTACAGAACCAATCAGAATCGCTGCAATTGTTGATGCTTCCATCATGCCATTAGCTTTAACCAAATGCGCACCATCAGTCAATTCGCCCAAGATTCCATATTTAGCAGGTGAATAAGCTGCTGCTCCAATTCCCACAAGGGTATATCCCAGAAAAGGGTTCATATCAATGCAGATACTGACAGCACCCAGTAATTTGATGCCATTGGAAAAGAGCATAACCCGGCCTTTCGAAAACCGATCAGCAATTTGCCCCACAAAGGGAGCGAGTACAATATAAGTCAGCACGAAAACAATTTGTAGGGCTGGCAAGCTCCATCCCGGATACGACTCAGCCTTCAATTGAGCTAATATAGCGAAGAATAGTGCATTATCAGCAAAAGCAGACAGAAACTGGGATAATAAAACTGCCTTCATTCCTCGATTTAACAATGGTTGTGTCTCCACAGTCCCATGCATTTCCTTACTCCTGCTCTGCCATTTCTCTTAATGTGACAAAATCAGGTTTGCCACTACTAAGTAAAGGTAATTGCTGCACATAGCGAATATCTCGTGGAACTGCCAGTTCAGGCATACCAATTTCGCGTGCAACAACTAACATCGCATTTCTGTTCAGTACTGTATCTGTCGTGAACAGCACCAGAGCTTCACCTTTACTGTAATCGCTTCTGGCCGTTGCTGCATGCAGAGCATCCGGTGAGATCCTTGACGCAATTTGCTCTACGGCTTCAAGAGAAATCATTTCACCTGCCAATTTAGCAAAACGCTTCACACGCCCTTTAATCGTACAAAAACCCTCTTCATCAATGGAGACAACATCACCTGTATCATACCAACCAAGCTGTAGATTCCCTTCAATATCTTCTGCTGCGGGTGGTTCAAGACGATCCGGAGTCTCAACCCGCAGATAACCTTTCATGATATTCGGGCCACGCAATTGCAGACGTCCACCCTCTTCAATGCCTGGCACAGGCAGTAAGCGCGCTTCCATACCCGGCAAAATCCGTCCAACTGTACCTACTTTGGCAACCATCGGAACATTAATTGCCACAACAGGAGCACATTCTGTCACGCCATAACCTTCCAGAATACGGATGCCAAATTTATCCTGCCAAACACGTTTGGTGTTTTCTGACAGTTTTTCTGCACCTGCAACGACATAGCGCAAGCGGGCAAAATCATAAGGGTGGGCAAAACGGGCATAATTACCCAAGAAAGTTGAGGTTCCGAACAGAACCGTACAGTTTTGGTCATAGACCACTTCAGGAATAACACGATAATGCAGTGGATTTGGGTAAAGGAATACACGGCTTCCCGTCATCAAAGGGGTAAATAACCCGACTGTCAGCCCAAAGGCATGAAACAGGGGCAAAGATGACATAAAACGATCCTGTGGAGTAAAGTCTGCAATCGTTTTAATTTGCTCAACATTAGCTAATAAACTGGCATGACTATGCACAACTCCTTTTGGTGCACCTTCAGAACCTGAAGTAAACAGGATCAGCGCCTCATCTTCTGGTTTCTGTGAAGGCAGAATAGCTTTGGTTGGGAAAATTAAGTGCCAGAATATCCAAAACTTATCGTCCCGTGTGATGGTATCTTTCAGATCTTCAAGATAGACCCAATTCGCTTCGGTTACCTGCTCAGGCAAATGGGTTAACTGCCTTTTTTCCAGAAATTGACGAGAAGTCACAATGGTTTTGATTGTCGCCGCTTGTATGGCATTTTTAACACCACTGCTCCCCGCCGTATAGTTTAACAAGGCCGGAACCCGTCCTCTCAGCGATGCACCGTATATAGCAGCCGCCATAACAGTAGCATTAGGCAGTAAAAATCCTATTCTTTCACCTTCCTGAGTAAAACGTTCTAAGATCCGACTGACTGCCAATATTTTTTTCAATAGTGTGTGATAACTATCTTCTTTCAGTGCATTATCTTCAATACAAGATTTAAAACGTCCAAAACGCTTTTGAGCTGTCAGATAAGCACTGAATAACGTCTCTTTCGGACGTGTCTGCATTCTCACATCCATCATGACAGCATGCAGTTTTTCTCCCGCCAAACGGCGACGTATTGACGAATCCGGGGCATCAGGCATCGGAAAATCTATGGCAGGTAAAATCTTGATGGTAATTTTAGGGAACCAATGAAGTTTCATAACACCTTTCAAACGCCCAAAAATACTTTGTTCTGCACCATCAATACGGATAGGCACGACTTTAGCATCTGACTTAGCTGCAATGAATGCTGCACCATCATAAACTTTCATCAAAGAGCCCGTTACCGTGATCCGGCCTTCAGGGAAAATGACGATAGGTCGCCCATTATCGATCTCTTTAACCAGTGTTCTGATTGCCATTGGATTCGTTGGATCCAAGGGCACAACATCCGCATAGGGTTTAATAAATTTGAGAAAGCTCCGTGTCGCAATATTAGAATAAATAGCAAATACAGGTTTCACTGGCAGAAAAAGCCCAATCAAAAGACCATCCAAAAAGGAAATATGATTGGGAGTAATAATACATTTGGGGTGTTTGAGATGCTTATCATCACCTTCTACTGTAACTCTAAAGAGCACACGCACAAGTAATCGCAGAAACTTTAAGAGCATATCCATATATCAATCCATATCTCAATATAATTAAATAAAATTAAAGTGAGTAATAAGTAGAGTGATACTATAAGAGGTATAAATGATCTGAGATATAGAATTTATTACTCATATAAAAAATAAACGTAAAAATAAAAAAATATATCAAATTATCTGTTTGTATTGACTCAAAATATAACTTTTTATATCAAGAACGGTATTTTCTATTGGCAGGGTAGCATCAACAATAAAATGTGCACATTCACGATATAATGGCTCTCTTTCTGCCAACACTCCGGTTATTTCTTCCGTTATGGATTTCCCAGTCAAACTAGGGCGCTGTGAATTTTCTGGATTATGAGACAACCGCTCTATCAGAACTTCTACCGGGGCTTGCAGATAAATCACAATGCCATTTTGCCGCATATACAGCCGATTCTCAGCTGCTAATATCATTCCCCCCCCTGTAGAAATGACCCGGTTTTTCTGGCTAACAGCTTTTAATGTTTGGCTTTCCAATTTCCTGAAGTAGTCCCAACCACGTTGCTCAACGAGGTCAGCAATAGTCATCCCACATGAAATCTGAATATTTTCATCGGTGTCAACAAATTTATACGCTAACACTTCAGCTAACAAATTACCTATTGTCGTCTTCCCTGCACCACGTGCACCTACGATAAATAGAGTTTGCTTCATTGTATTGTTTTTCCTGAAGGTCTGAGCCATTAAAGTTGAATACAAAATATAGTAACTAAATGTTTACACTTATGTAAAAATATATTTTTACCACGTTAAAAGCCACACTTAATGGTAAGTGTGGCCTGTTCTGAATTAAAAATTACTAAAACAGAATATTGCCATTAACGACGGGTAAGGTAATCTCCGTAACCGATCCATTTATAAGTCGTCAATGCATCCAGTCCCATTGGACCTCTGGAGTGTAGTTTCTGGGTACTGACAGCAACCTCTGCCCCTAAACCAAACTGACCGCCATCAGTAAAACGTGTACTGGCATTTACATATACAGCTGAAGAATCCACATGACGAATAAAATAGTCTGCATGCTGTAAAGACTCTGTCAAAATAGCATCCGAATGGGCTGTACCATAAGTACGGATATGTTCAATAGCTTTATCAATATCGTTGACAATTTCCACATTCATATCCAATGATAGCCATTCATCGCAATAGTCTTCTTCTGCCACTTCAACAACGTTTGCCGGGCCATCTTTCAGTAACGCCATAGCTGACGCCCCGGCATGCAGTGTTACCTTCTGCCCTTTCATTCTGATACTTAATGCTGGCAGAAAGTCTGCGGCTATCTTCTCATGCACCAAAAGAGTTTCCAAGGCATTACAGGCGCTTGGGCGTTGAACTTTTGCATTGGTGATAACTTCCAACGCTTTTTCGAAATTCACATGCTCATCAACAAACGTGTGACAAACGCCAATTCCTCCAGTGATAACTGGAATAGTGGACTGTTCTCGACAAAATTTATGCAACCCGGCACCACCTCTAGGGATCAGCATGTCAATATAGCGATCCATTTTCAATAATTCGGCAACTAGTTCACGATCAGGTTTATTAATCGCTTGAACCGCCGCGGCAGGTACACCACTTTGTTCTAATGCCTGTTGGATCACTTTTACCATTGCCTGATTGGTATGATGGGTTTCCTTACCACCACGTAGTATCACGGCATTCCCTGTTTTCAGGCATAATGATGCTACATCAATAGTGACATTGGGACGAGCTTCATAAATTACGCCAATTACACCAAGAGGAACACGGTGACGGCTCAGCTGCAACCCATTATCCAACAATTGTCCATCCATCACCTGCCCCACAGGATCAGCTAATCGACAAACCTGACGCACATCATTAGCAATCGCTTTCAACCGTTCAGGGGTCAGCAATAACCGATCAAGCAATGCCTCATTCATATCCTGTTGACGGGCTTGTTCCATATCTTGCTGATTAGCAGCAAGGATATCTTCTGTTTCCTGCTCAAGTAAATCAGCAATATGACTCAACACCTGATTTTTCTGACTGGTGCTCAATTGAGCCAGTTGCCATGATGCTGCTTTAGCTGCTTTTCCCATCTGCTCTAGCATGGTGGAATCCTTAACTTACGATCATATCATCACGGTGCACAGCAACTGCACCATATTCATAACCCAATATCTGGCAGATTTTCTGTGAATGGTGACCGGCAATCAGGCGTAAAGCGTCACTGTTGTAACGACATACACCATGGGCTAACTTCTTGCCGGATAAGCTACAGATGCGGACAACTTCACCACGGGAAAAGTCACCTGCAACACTTCTTATCCCTTTCGGCAATAAAGAGCTGCCTTTCTCAAGAATGGCAGATTCTGCACCATCATCGACAATGATTTCTCCCGCAGAAGGTGCACCGAAGATCCAGCGCTTACGATTTTCCATCGGACTGGCCAAGCCATGAAAACGTGTACCAACCGATTTGTCCTCAATCACATCAGCAACGACATTGGCTCTATTACCCGCAGCAATAATCACATCAATTCCGGCACGACCTGCAACACCTGCGGCCTGAAGTTTTGTTGCCATACCGCCAGTTCCAAGACCTGAAACGCTATCCCCGGCCATCATTTTGAGTTCATCGCTGATATCATGCACTTCATGAATAAGTTCCGCATTAGGATTATTACGAGGATCGGCAGTATATAGCCCTTCAATGTCTGTCAGAAGCAACAATTTATCCGCACTACCCAGAATTGCCGCCAAAGCAGAAAGGTTATCATTATCACCCACTTTGATCTCTGCTGTTGCAACTGCATCATTCTCATTAATGATAGGGATAATCTGATTATCAAGTAATGCATGAAGTGTATCCCTTGCATTCAGGAAACGTTCACGATCTTCCAGATCTGCTCGGGTTAACAACATTTGGCCGACATGAATACCATAAATGGAGAAAAGCTGCTCCCATAATTGGATCAATCGGCTTTGCCCTACAGCAGCAAGCAACTGTTTTGAAGCAATTGTTGCCGGTAGTTCTGGATAACCAAGATGTTCCCGACCTGCGGCAATGGCACCGGAAGTTACAATAATAATACGGTGACCTTTCTCATGT
Organism: Xenorhabdus indica; assembly: GCF_014467235.1. GTDB lineage: Bacteria > Pseudomonadota > Gammaproteobacteria > Enterobacterales > Enterobacteriaceae > Xenorhabdus > Xenorhabdus indica. The sequence goes on from NZ_NKHP01000003.1 coordinate 179,703, forward strand.
TGCTGCGCGCATTGCCGAACCAACTCCACCATATGGGCACGATTTAAACGACGGGAACCACCAGTCAGTACACTCGTCCCCAGTTTCACAACCAATGTTTGACTGTCATTCATCATATTCCTGCCATTACCATTCATTTGAAAAATAAATAAGACACAATAAATTTAAAAAACAGAGCTCAGTTTTAGCAGGAGAGAAGCGTCATGCCAACTGGCATAACGCAAAATTCAAAAAAAGTTGATTTATACCCTTAATTCATTAGGTTGCTTTCTTATTGATTCCATTTATTTATGATCCTGATACAACTTAAAATTTATCAGGTATAAAACAAATTCATGCCAAAATTTAGATCTGAGGAGTGACAGTGTTGTCAGATGGAATTAGCGTCAGTTTGAAGATATCAAGAGAATCGGACAGACGTTTGTGAAACGCCTGTAATGTTGATTCAAGATGCTTAAGATCAGCTTCTTTTTTGATACTCATTGGTTGCCACTCACCATGTTTATCAAATAGACCTATCTGATAGTTATAAACAAACCCTTTTTCCTGTAATTCCAATTCTAACCACCAGCCCCAAAACTCCCGTTTTTCTGGTGCTGCTTTTGCACTCACACAGACAGCCAGGCAATCAAAAAAGAAGTAATCATTTTGGCATCTTAGTTCGCGTAAATAGGGCCCTAATGCAGAAAAACTCTTTAACAACTTATTTCTGGAATAACTTGCGGGTACAGTCATACAAAGGTCTCCTTTATAAACAGAAGCACATTTGTATCAAATGATTAAAAAATTTCAACTATTAAATTTAAGTTTAGTCAACTTTATCTTTCAACCATACACTTGATTCGTGTAATGCCCGACTGAAACCACTGTAAACAGGCGTTGACGGAATTGCCAATAAAGAGCCATCCATTGATGATCTAGCAATAAGTTTTGAGTCTTCTCTTGGACTGAAAATATCATCCTTCCAATATACTGAAAACATTGGCACAGAACAGCGACGCCCCAGTAATCCTTGATTTTTCAAAGAATAACAGCTCAGTTCTAAACGCAGAGCAGCTTCATCAACATGGTAAACGCCCAGACGACTGGCAAGTACATCTTTGTACATTGACGGAATTTTCTGCTGTAACTTTTCATCATGCAATAGTTCATGAACAACCGGGCTGACCACAGCCACTCCCTTAATAAGATGAGGTTCCAGATACGCGAGACGAACAGCAATATTGGCACCAAAACGAAAACCAAAAATGCCCACTCTTGTATGATCAATCCACGGAACAGTTTTTAATTGTTGCAATACTTGTTGATGAAGAGCGCAGGTATCCTGTGTCAATGTAAACTTGGCTGAATAACCTACAGAAGGCATATCCACCGTCAGCATTGCAAAACCTAGCGGTGAGAAATGTTCCCGAAACAATCGCCAACAATCACTTTGCAAACTATCAAGACTGGCACAAACAAGTATTGTCGGACACGGTTCCTGAACATCTGGAGGAATATGCAGTAAACCAGTAACGGTTTTACCCTCTTCTAACTGAAATTTCAGTTTTTTCAACTGATAATCAGAGAAATGTGCTGCATTTTCATAAGCTTTATTAGCCAGGGCAACAGCCTGATCTGCCAATTCGTCACCACGCAGATGGGGATACGCAGCAATGCTGTATAACATTGAGGCTTTTAACCAACACTCACTGGCTTCAGAGCCCTGTTCAGCATGCTGTGCTTTCTGCTGCCAGAACATAGCCTGTTGTGACCATTCAAAGGCCCAATTCCCTTTACGATAGCCAATCACTGTGTCCAATAAATGGTCATGACTACGCTCAGCATTTGTCACCGCAATCCTGCTGAGAACATCTTGAATTTCCAGCGGATTAATCCCCCTCCAGATCCAAGCGAGCCAGTTAATCATGCGATACCAGCGTTCTTGGCGTTCTCCACTGAGCACTTTATCACTGGCATCAGTCACTTGTGGACAAACGTATTTTACCAATGTAGAAGTTTCCCGCTGTTTAACCTGAGGTTTAAACAGCGATTCTGAAAGGTTATGTTTAGTCATGGCAAAAGAAATTTATTACTGCTTATCACAAAAATACCCAATAGATTTCGAGTTGCATTGCAGTAGCAATAGAAAAATCCCCAGGCGCATAGGTAACTAAACTATATGACTGGGGTAGCTATGAAGAATAGCGCAACCAATTAAAGAGCAACTTGCAAGATGAGAGGTATAGTATAATTATTATTCACAGATAGGCGGGATAAACATTACGCCCATATCCCACGGCTGTTCAATCCATGTGTTTTGAGGAATATCAACCACATAATCATCCACTAACGGACGGCCTGCAGGTTTGGCAAAAATCGTCACAAAGTGCGCTTTGGGATACATCTCACGGATCGCCTGAGCAGTGCCTCCGGTATCAACCAAATCATCAACGATGATAAAGCCTTCTCCATCTCCTTCGGCTTTTTTCAATACCTTTAACTCACGCTGATTATCATGATCATAGCTGGAAATACAAACTGTATCCACATGACGGAGCCCCAGTTCACGAGCCAATAATGCTCCAGGTACAAGCCCGCCACGACTTACAGCAATAATACCTTTCCATTGCTCTGCGGGAAGTAAACGTTGTGCCAGTTTACGGGCATGTATTTGCAACATATCCCACGTTACGACATATTTTTCGCTCATAAAATTTGATCCTGGAAACTAAGAAAATCTCAGAAAAGAGTTTGTTGCGGAATAAAGGTTGCGCGAGATTATAGTGAGTTAGGCAAGCAAAAACCAGCAAAAACAAGGTACATCCTGATTGCGCATTATCCACAAGAAAATGGTATTCTCAGGCAAGAGCATAGACACTGGGCAGCTCAAGATGATACAAGCCCCCGATATGTCAAACATTATATACTTCCCATTTCATCAAGATGCAGTTACAGGAGATCTGACGTGTCCGAATTATCAACACTATCCCCTCAGCCATTATGGGATATTTTTGCTAAAATTTGCTCCATTCCACACCCATCCTATCATGAAGAAGAACTGGCCTCTCACATCATTGAATGGGCCAAAAACAGAAATTTCCATGTTGAGCGCGATGAAGTCGGTAATATCCTGATTAGAAAACCGGCCACAAAAGGCATGGAAAACCGCAAGGCGGTAGTACTTCAAGCTCATCTTGATATGGTTCCTCAAAAAAATAATGATACACAACACGATTTTACGAAAGATCCCATCCGTCCTTACATTGATGGTGACTGGATAACGGCTGAAGGTACAACATTAGGGGCAGATAATGGTATTGGTATGGCTTCCGCCTTGGCAGTACTGGCAGACGAATCTGTCAAACACGGCCCGCTGGAAGTTTTACTGACCATGACTGAAGAAGCAGGTATGGATGGTGCATTTGGCCTTCAACCTGACTGGTTGCAAGCTGATATTCTGATAAATACTGATTCAGAAGAAGAAGGCGAAATCTATATGGGTTGTGCAGGCGGTATTGATTTTGTCTCAACGATGACACTCTCCCGCGAGTCTCTGCCAGCAAACTATCAAACTCTGCAACTAACGCTGAAGGGCTTGAAAGGCGGTCATTCCGGTGGTGATATCCACTTAGGATTAGGTAACGCTAACAAATTACTGGCTCGTTTCCTCGCTACACATACAGAAGAACTTGGCCTGAGATTGATTCATTTTCAGGGAGGGACACTGCGCAATGCTATTCCTCGTGAAGGCTCTACTATCATTGCCGTGCCAACAGAGCAGCGCCAAAAGCTACATCAGTTAAAAGATGATTATTTGGAAACATTGAAAAATGAATATGCGGTTTCTGACACGAATTTGACTCTCTTATTGAACAAAATTGAAACTTCATCACCCGCATTGACAGAAGACTGCCAGTCTCGCTTTATCTCTATGCTAAACACTATGCCTAACGGTGTTATTCGTATGAGCGATGTCGCTAAAGGTGTTGTAGAAACATCCCTGAATGTAGGCGTTGTTAATATGGAAGCAGACAGAGTGGAAATTATCTGTCTGATCCGTTCATTAATTGAAAGTGGTAAAGCCTATGTTGCCGGGATGCTGAATTCTCTGGCAAAACTGTCCGGCGCAGAAACAACAGCAAGTGGTGGTTATCCTGGCTGGCAACCGGATGCCAATTCTCCAGTTATGCATTTAGTCCGCGAAACTTATCACCAATTGTTCGACAACATGCCGAATATTATGGTGATCCACGCAGGTTTGGAATGTGGATTGTTTAAAAAACCGTATCCAGATATGGATATGGTCTCCATTGGCCCAACCATTCGAGGTGCACATTCACCTGATGAAAGGGTTCACATTAAGAGTGTTGATCAGTATTGGCAATTGCTGACTGCCATTCTGAAATCAATTCCGGTGAAAGAGTAGTAATGCCTGCATTCCCCTGTTCACAGGCAGGGGAATATTCTTTCTTACATGCTTTCCCCCATAACAAGCAGCATTACCATTCTAACAATAACTGACGTTCCAGTTGTGGATTCTGTAATGTCACATGCAGACCAACTAACCGGACACCCCGGCCTTCTCTGCGAATTTCCCAAGCCTGTCTGGCGATCCGAAGCAGATCCTGTTTATCTAATAGAGGATGGACATGCTCCTGTGTCGTCAGTTGAAAATCATCAAATTTTAATTTAATGCCCTGACGAGCAATACGCAGATCAGGCTTAACCTTTCCCAACCGCTTTTCCAGTTCAGGGTAAAGTTGTTCAATTAATTCGGCACAATCACGCCAATCATGAATATCCTGCGCCAGTGTTTTTTCTACACCAACAGATTTACGTAAGTGCTCAGGCTTGATTAAGCGTTCATCAATACCATGACAACGCTGCCAAAGCGCTAAGCCAAATTTCCCTAATTTTTTTATTAACTCTAACTTGTCATAGCGTTGCACATCCACACAGGTTTCCAAACCTATCCCCGATAATCGATTAGCCGTTACTTTTCCCACGCCGGGAATTTTGTGCAATGGTAAAGATTTCACAAACTCTTCAACTTGTTCAGGAGCAATCACATACTGACCATTGGGTTTATTGATATCTGATGCAATTTTGGCCAGAAATTTAACGGGTGCAACACCTGCCGAAGCAGTTAGTTGCAACTCCTCAAAAATGACCTGACGAATCTCTTTAGCAATTAACGTAGCGGAGCCATAACAATATTGGCAATTCGTTACATCCAGATAAGCCTCATCCAGAGACAAAGGTTCAATCAATTCGGTATAACGGGAAAAAATCTGGCGGATATGTTGAGAAACTTCTTTATAGAACGCCATACGTCCTGAAATCACTTTCAATTGAGGACAAAGTTTTAAAGCCATTGAGGTAGACATAGCACTGTGTACGCCGAAACGGCGGGCAGGATAATTCGCTGTACTGATAACACCTCGCCTGTCAGCACTGCCACCAACAGCAATAGGAATATCGCGAAGTGATGGGTTATCCCGCATTTCAATAGCAGCAAAAAAGCAGTCCATATCAATATGAATAATCTTGCGCATCAGATCTCTCCACGACAAAGAAACTGTATAAATATACAGTCGAAAATCATAACACGCTACTTTTTTTAACCATTTTTATCATACAGGCAAATATCAACCTGCATTTCACTATTATTATCTGTCTAATAAAAGATTTATTTCAAATAACAGGTTAATCAAAATAATTTATTACTTACTTTAATCAGAACAAAAAACAGACTGTAATTTGGGATCATGATTCCAACTTATTGATAGTGATGAATGTTCAGATAATACCCAATAATTCGGTCATGCATTTCCATGGATACATAACCTGAAAATCAAGCGTCAGCAAGTCACCTGGTTCGAATCATGACCGACGTGAAACATTCACGGTGGCTGGAGATCATATTGTTATCAAATATCTGTCACAATTGCTTAGTTCAGATTAAATTATTATTGGGTAGTTTAATATTTAAAATATTTATTCCTTCTTATGCGAATTATTATAAGCAATCCAACTCTAACCATAATTTCAATCGCATGACACTCAATAATGAACTCCATAAGCATTTTTTTATTACTAATACCAATGACTTCGAACGCTCTTTTTAAGTGAGTCTGTACGGTACTGTTTTCTATAGATAATAACCTTGCAATATCTTTGATAGACGTATTTAACGTAGAAAGGGCAAGGCACTCTATTTGCCGATAAGACAATTGATGTCCTAATATTTGATTGATTAAATTATATACCTCAATATTTTTTATATCAAAAACTGGAGAATATGATGAATTTGTCAATTGTAAAATAATATTTTTTATATCAGTCTTTGTGTGATAATGGATAATTTTCCCATCAGTGAAAACAATTTTTGTTGTTCCCCGATAATTAACCTTTTTTCCGGTTGCAGAAATTGAATAAAACTCACCAAGATGTTCTCCTTCAATTTCCCAATCAATAATAATATCTCTATTGTGAGCGCTGATATTGTTCTCTCTGTATACTAAATAAGGAAAAGCCCTGTACCAAATTTTCAATAGTGTTATAAAAGAATCAATACCAACTGAAGTTCCAGTAGGACTTTCAATAATTGTATCATTATCCATCATTTTTATTGATTTATCTGTGGGATTTTTTAGAACCCAAACTTCGTGCATAAAATACTTGGCATTAGATATATTTTTTTCTCTTTGTTTAGTAGTCATAAAGTTATACCTGGCTGATTCGACAAACTAATAAGTGCTATTTTTCAAAAGAGCGGTTAGTTGCTATAACAGGCATCTTTTCTACCACAGGGAAATACACTATGTCCTATACACTATGTCCTATACACAACTGACTGAAACAGAAAGATACCATTTTCCCAGTTTAAAAAAAGCAGGTTGTTCACATCTTTTCATTTACGCGTCATTCAATCGAAATTCACACCTGCCATCAATCGGGAGATGAAGAGAAATCAGAATAAATCAGGCAATATTTTCCAAAGAGAACTGATTTTAATGAATTAACTGATCAGAAAATAAATTTTATTGTAAACCGCTTAAATGATTACTCCAGAAAAACACAGCATGCTAAAACACCAAATGAATTATTAAGGAAATACAAGCACGTTTACTACCAGATTAACAATGTTGTACTTATTATGTAATCTCACCGAATCTAAATATAATTAAAATAATTTTGGTACTGTATTACACAATGCAGTACCATTTAGTTATTATCACTATTTGATCTATTAATTTAGATAATTTTATCTTCACTCATTTTTAATTTTTCAAAAAAATAAAGTAGAAGGGCACAAGAAAACGCAGATAAAACACTATAGTCAAACACACTTTTTAATAAGCCGGTTGTTGCCATTGCGATGGCAAAAATTAATAGCAGGATTGCACTTATCAATGCACTTTCTTTGATTTTAAAGCCTACCATTAGGCATATTGGTAAAATGATTTCCAAGAGAGTAACTCCCCAGCCCAAAATAGGGATCATAAAATCAGGTGCCCAAGGGTTTAAACGTTTAACAACGTCAAGGAATACAGTGAAGTTACCCCATGTAATTTGCTCTTCACCATATCCACTATGAAAACCCAGTCTGTCAGCAACTGCGACTAGAAATGCAATAGAAAGTGAGTAACGTGCGATTAACATTGCATATCTTAATTGATTTCCACTTAACATAGGATTTCCTTTAGTCGTGAAACTATCATGTCTTATGAAAATAATATTCATAGAATATATTATTTAACACATCAACTAAGTTGCAAATAATGGAAATTTACTACCCATTATCTCCAATGCTTACTGCCATTCTATTCAAGGCATTCATGACTGATATAGCAGCAGTCAGATCAACAATTTCTTTTTCTGAAAAAACCTCTTCTAAACGTTCTCTGATAGGGTCAAGATTTTTTTTCTTAATGCTTGTTGTTAGCGCTTCACACCATTCTAATGCCAATATTTCTTTCGGACTATAGATATTGGAATTAAACCAGCCTGGTAACTTATCGAACTTTTCCTCTTTTATACCTAGTTTACGCCCCATTTCTGCATGGAGCCTGCAACAGTAAGCACAACCATTAATTTGTGAGGTTCGCATTTCAACTAAAAGAATAAGCGAGTGATCTAATTCAGTTTTCTGTATTTCATCATAACTTTTATACAGTGGGTTTATTATTTTAGGGGATATTTTTGCGTAATTCATTATAACCTCTGTTTACTATTTTATAAAATTAAAATATAAAATACATTCTCTTTATATATTATTGTAACAGATTTATAGAAAGATCATCTTGTGAAATTCTACCACTTCTCAAAAGTAAAGAGATAGAAAATTGTAAAAAGTCATTTGAAATTAATGAATCAACATTTTCAAACCAAGATTGAGAGTTTTTTGCTGCTATATGTAAATTTAATGATTCATTTTGCCGGCACTGTTGGTAATGTGCAAGGTTGGTCAGATCTAATCTATTGCATGACCTTAAATTTTCCGCTAGTGCAATTGCATCTCCTATTGCTAACTTTGTTCCTGAACCGATAGAAAAATGTGTAGAATGCGCAACATTTCCTAGCAAAACTTTTTTATCGTGATACCAAATTTTGCTTACGGGAGAAACAAAACGACGCCAATAGATTTTTTTTCTAAATATATCATTGAATTTTAATGGATGGCCATGTAAATGTCGGTAAAAAGTTTTTTCCAAAAAATTTATTGTTTGCTTTTTATCCATATATAAAAATCCTGTTTTTATCCAAGTTTCATGTGAACATTCAACAATAAACGTAGAACAATTTTTCTCAAACTTGAAACAATGCGCCCAAAACCAACCTGTTTCTGTTTGTTCGAAAATAAAATTAAAGGTATTATTAAAGAGTTGTGAAGTTCCTAACCATAAATATAAATTATTTCCTTCATGAAGTACTGTATTAAATTTATTTTCTAACTGATTTCTTATTTTACTGTTGGAACCGTCACTTATAACCGTCAGATCAGCGGAAAGCTTAATAAGATCTTCATATTTTAATGAAATATTAAAATGTATTTTGATACCAATATCCTGTGCTCTTTTTCTCAGAATATTGACCATATTTAATCGACTGATAGCAAGAAGTTGTTGCTTGGATGAACGGACTATCTTTCCTCTAATGTGAATATCAATATAATTTAACGTTAAAACATGAGACCTGAGTTGTTCAACAATAATAGGATCAATTTTGGCTAATTGTTGTAAAATTGATTCAGAAAGTGTAAGCCCCCACCCGGTTGTAACGTTTGGTAAATGACGTTCATATATAACAATTTCATGATGGTGATTATGCATTTTTGTAAGAATGGCAAACACTAATCCGGCAGGGCCTGCACCAATACACTGTATTTTCATTTATTTTCTTCCCAAATTATTTAAATTTGAAAGATTCAGATACATCATTGTAAGCCATACGCAACACGTTTAATGTTGACTAAGTGTTTCCAGATGATCGGATCAGTCGTATGGTTGCTGCCAAAAGTTCCGCTACCTTGCATAAATGATATAGGGAGCTCAGTTGTTTCTCCAAGCATGCCATGTGTTGCCGCAGTATTCACCAAAATCCTCCCGGCAGGCATAGCGAGCGAGAATTGATGAATTTCATCGGGATCTTCACTATGTATTACGGCTGTATGACCAGCGCCTTCTTTACAAATTAACGAATAAGAGAGGTCAATACCATTTTCTTCATTGGCAGTATATAACGTTAATATTGGTGCCATTTTTTCATTACTGAGAAAATTATATCTCCCTAATTCAGCGGGTATAACAAGCAATTTAATTGGATAATTGCGCGATAAATGAGCTTTTTCTGCCAATGATGCGGCATTAAGACCAATATTTTCCCGCTTCAGATATTGGGTCTCTTGGTTAAATAACATTTGGATAGCTTGTTCAATTTCACTGTCTGTCAAGATAGCTGCACCATCTGCTTCTAAAGCTATGATCAGGTCATTTCTACAGGCAGGATGTGTTATAAGATTACTTTCTGAGCCACAAACTATACCATTATCATACATTTTTCCCTTAACAATATTGGCAGCAGCTTTTTTGATATTAGCGGATCGCCCAATATAAACCGGAACATTGCCAGGCCCCACACCAAATGCAGGCTTACCTGAACTGTAAGCTGCATGGACTATTGTTTTCCCCCCTGTAGCAAGGATCATATCTACACCAGGGTGCTGCATTAACATATGAGTTTTATCGTGACTTGGCGGTGTACAAACCTGAATCAATGAAATCGGCAAACCATGGGAAACAATAGTCTGTTGTACTAACTGAATAAATTCACTTGCTAATTTATCTGTTTTGGCCGGATAGCTGAAAATGATAGCATTGCGAGTTTTGAGAGAAAGCATGATTTTGAAAAGTGAATTTGGAATTGGATTGGTTAATGGAACAACAGCAAATATCAATCCTACCGGACTGGCATATTCAATGAGTCTTTGGCTTCCATCAAGGCGACCGTAGGTTTTGGTGCCATATAATCCTTTAAATACTTGATTAACAACTAATGCTAATTTGTGTTCTTTATCATCAGCATTGCCGATATGTGTTACAGTAAGCTCTTTTTCGGCCCATTGACGGCAGCGGGAGGAAAAGATTTTAGCTAAATCGTGCAGAACATTATCAATCTCTTCATCTGAGCATTTTTCAATCTCTTTTTGAGCCTCCCTTCCTTGGTAAATTAATGTATCTATATAAAGAGTTGTTTCAGCTTGGTGATCAGAGATATTAATATTTTCTTTTTTTGTCATGTTATTATCCTCAATATTGTTTATTTTATAAAGTTACCAATTGATAGGTTGACGAAATGCATAGAAATGCCCATGTTGTGTTCTGTCTTTATCTAAAGCGAGCCAAACAGCGGTATCAGCACCGTCAGCAGCAGAATTAGGGGCTTTTCGTGAATCAATTTGACTGTCTAGAGTGGTTCTGCACCAACCTGGGCTACATACACTGACAGAGATATTCGAATCGCGCAGCTCTTTGGCCCATTGTAAAGCAAGCATGTTTAAGGCTGCTTTAGAGGTGCGATAGGCCGGACCTTCAACCTTGTTGTACTTTGAATGGGGATCGGCTGCTTGAGATAAGGCAGCAAGATCAGTAGATATAAAAATCAGCCTGGCTTCTTTTGAACGTTGGAGTAAAGGTAAAAATGCCTGAGTGACAAGCCAGGGACCGATCAAATTGACCGCTAGAGTGTTATGAATACTATCCAGAGATGTTTCACTGGGTTTTTGAATTGAATCCAAAAAGATTCCTGCATTATTGATAAGCACATCAATAGTTGTATTATTACTAAGCATTAAATTTGCAGCAGATTTTATAGATTCTTGGTCCGTAACATCCAAATGTAATAGCTCGGCAGTAATTCCCCGTTGGGTTAATTGTAAAACACTTTTTTCAAGAGCTGATAAATAAGCTTTCATAATAACGATACACTCATTTTTCTCACTCCCGGCTGTTGCCCTGATGAAAAGGCGGTCATAAATTCTTCAACGCACACTAAGAGT
>NZ_NKHP01000003.1:191344-278204 GCF_014467235.1 Xenorhabdus indica
AAGCAATTCGGTGGTGCGGTAGTTCAGTTGGTTAGAATACCGGCCTGTCACGCCGGGGGTCGCGGGTTCGAGTCCCGTCCGCACCGCCACCGTATTTAGGGGCGTAGTTCAATTGGTAGAGCACCGGTCTCCAAAACCGGGTGTTGGGAGTTCGAGCCTCTCCGCCCCTGCCAGTTAATAACTAGTAATAATTGAATAGTTTTAAGATTAATAGCCCAGCTAATTTTAGCTGGGTTTTTCTTTTTTATTCGTCGCATTATCAAAATCAGATCGCCATACACATCCGCTTAGATCTTCGGTACACACTATCCTTAAGACTTTTCGTAGAACGCTATCAGCTTGTTGCAGGTGCTTTTTCAACAGGTATTTTTAATAACTGTTGGATGAATGCATGCTGGTCACTATTTTGCAGCCAGACGGCATATAGAGGCCGTTTGATTGGCTCATTATTGGGAGCCGTGATGAGATTAGGGTAATCATCAAGCCAGTGTATGGGCAAGAATGTGGCAGCATTTACACTATCTAATAATTCTCTGGCGATATGGGCCGAAGTGGTTGTAATGATTGGTGGATGATCATTTTTCAAAATCTGTTGTTCTTGCTGGTGAAAATCAGCTCCCCACTCGAGTTTGATGTAATTTTCTATGCCTTGTTCGAGATTATGTTGTGTTGTTAATAAAACAAGTTGAATACTACCGATCACCTGACTTTGGAATTCGTCCATTTTTGGGGGTTCTGTCGTGATTAAAAGATCTAATTCACGCGAGTGCAGTTGTTTGACCAGAGACTGACGTGTAGAGACTCTTGATTCGATTCTCATTCCTTGGTTATCCCGATAAAACATATTTAACCAAGGAGTTAGGTAGGCTTCCCATAGGGATGCTGTAGCACCGATAGAGAGCTTTGTATGTTGTGAGACGTAGTTGATCTCTTTCTTTGCTAACTGCCAAGTATTCATTAACGATTCTGCATAGGGGACAAGGCGCTCGCCAGCCGCAGTCAGGCGAATATTATTGCGATGTCGTGTGAATAAATTAGCACCTAACTGATTTTCTAGTTGTCGGATCCGAAAGCTAACGGCGGATTGTGTTAGATAGAGTGATTCAGCTGCCCGACCAAAGTGACGAGTCTTACTGACTTCCAAAAAGGTTTTCAGTAATTCGGTGTCCACATGCATCTCCAATAGTTTTTGTCGTTAAGATTTAAATATTTTGTTTTACAGAATGTCAAGCCTCCCTAATACTCCGCGCCATAATTAGTATGACTGTAGAGTTAGGAGTGTGTCAGATGGCTGAAAGCTTCATCACGACTAATCGTTTTTTTGATAATAAAAATTATCCACGCGGGTTTTCTCGTCACGGGGATTTCACCATCAAAGAGGCCCAATTGTTAGAACGTCATGGTCATGCGTTCAATGAATTGGATCTTGGCAAACGTGAACCACAAACAGACGAAGAAAAATTGTTTGTCGCCGTTTGCCGTGGTGAGCGTCTCCCTGTAACAACAGAGGAAAAAGTATGGGCTAAGTATTTGGCGAAAATTAGCCGCCCAAAACGTTTCCATACTCTTTCCGGTGGAAAACCACAGTTAGATCCTTCTGAGGACTATACTGATTCTGATGATTAATATCATCATTGGGATGATGGGTCCATCAAGAGGGGCGAATTAGCCCCTCTTCTACGTCATCCAATCTGCTTTTGCAACTGAATAAGTAACCTATCCATACTTCGGTAACTAAGAGCTTCCATAATATCCGGCCTTTCTATCCTCTTTTGCTCTTTCAAATCTGCAATCGTACGTGAAACCTTTAATATCCGGTGCCAGGCACGTACAGACAGTCCTAACTTTAGTAAAGTGTTTTCCAGAAAAACGGCATCTTCCATTTTTAGTTTACAAACACATTCAGTTTGTTGACGATTAAGATGTGCATTTACATGCTCACACCGCTCTATTTGTATGTTTCTGGCATTTTGTACTCTCTTTTTGACTTCATGGCTACTTTCACCATGTTTTGTTGATGATTGACTCAAGATACCCGGCGGGAGTAGAGGAACTTCAATGGAGAGGTCAAAACGATCTAAAAAAGGACCTGAAAGCTTGGAAAGATAGCGCAATATTTGTTGTGGACTACTGCGATTGTGTAATCCCTGATGATATCCTGTCGGGCTTGGATTCATGGCCGCAATCAATTGGACTTGGGCAGGAAAACAAACTTTTGCCTTTGCACGAGATATGATAATTTCGCCAGATTCTAGTGGCTCACGTAATGCATCAAGGACACTCCGGTTAAACTCAGGCAATTCATCCAAGAATAAAACGCCATTGTGTGCAAGTGAAATTTCTCCGGGTTTAGGGATTGAGCCTCCACCAACGAGAGCGGCCATTGATGAACTATGATGAGGCGCTCTAAACGGTCGTATATGCCATTTTTTGGGATTAATTGACTGACCGACCAGACTATTGATAGCCGCGACTTCCAGTGCTTCCTGATGCGTTAGAGACGGTAATAGGTCGCATAACCGACTGGCTAGCATTGTTTTACCTGTACCGGGGGGACCAAGTAGCAGAAGATTGTGGCCACCTGCGGCAGTGATCTCCAGAGCACGCTTGGCTTGCTCTTGTCCAATAATGTCTCGTAGATCTAACAGTGGTGGCTCATTTTGTGGAGCAACAGGGGAGGGAGAAGATAATATTGCTTTTTCGCCATGTAAAAAATGGCAAACTTGTAGTAAGTGATTGGCTAATAACGTTTCACTTTGGGATAAGATAGCTAATTCTGTTTGATTTTCTGTGGATAAAATCAATTGTCTACCTGCATTTTTGGCACTGAGTGCTGCGGGAATGGCTCCCATAACTCTACGTATCTCACCTGAAAGCGCTAACTCTCCCAAAAACTCATAATTATGCAATTCATTTGGCGGAATTTGCTCAGAAGCGGCCAAAATTGCAATAGCAATAGGTAAATCATATCTCCCTCCTTCTTTGGGAAGGTCTGCCGGAGCCAGGTTAACTGTGATTCTTTTTGGCGGATAGGTAAAACCGCTATTGATCAAAGCACTTCTGACACGATCTCTGGCTTCTTTAACTGTCGTTTCCGGCAAACCAACCAGTGTTAAACCAGGTAAACCGTTACTGATGTGTGCTTCTATTGTGACGATGGGAGAATCAATACCTATTGTTGCCCGTGTATAGATGATTGCGAGTGTCATGTGCTCTCCTTAGCAAGAAAGTAATTATCATGAATTGATAAAAAATAATAAAAAGTCTCCTTTTGTTATTTTGCGAAGGTACTCGAAAATATATTTATTTTTTATTGTTTCTTTAAACTTACTTATTCTCAATATATTGTTATTTATGGTTTTTTGTTTGGAAATGATCTTTGTGGGATATGTGAAATAAGTTCATAAGGTATTATCATTTAGTTGATTATTTTATTCATTAGATGAACTAATTAGTTGTTTTTATTTTTTGTTTATAATGATACTGTCGCATAAAAATGTCTCTTTTGACGCTTATGTTTTGCAATTAGCTGATTAAATTGTATTTGTGTAATTTATCTTATTAATTATTTTATGAAACATATAGATAGTAATTTTTTATCTTCATTAAAGGAATGAGCGCTGTTAACTTTGCTGGACTTTTAGTTATCCACATGAAAAATATGAATAAAATTATTTTTCAAATAAAAAATTAAAATAATGATTGTCAACAATTATAGAAAGTGATACTTGTAAAATATACATCGAACATATGAATGAGAACGAAAAGAATTATGAGTAAATTTGTTCTAGTGATTAGCCTAATTATTAGCGTGGTAGTGATTATTCTACCGTGCGGGGCTGCACTTGAACGAAGGAAGGCGTAGACAGAAAGATAGCCAGATTTCACGAAGAAGCCCCCGCACCGAAAAGGAGCGGGGGCTTTTTTTTACACATACCAAAAAACGAACATAAAACAACATCACAACACTGGTACTGACAGAGTAAACGCAATAGGAGGATGGTATGAACGGGGCTCAATGGGTCGTACAAGCATTACGAAAGCAGGGAGTTGAGAAAGTTTTCGGTTATCCAGGCGGAGCTATTATGCCTGTGTATGATGCTTTGTATGATGGCGGTATTGAACATTTGTTGTGCCGCCATGAACAAGGAGCGGTTATGGCTGCCATTGGCTATGCAAGGGCAAGTGGTAAGCCTGGAGTTTGTATCGCGACATCAGGGCCTGGCGCAACAAATTTGATTACCGGGTTAGCTGATGCTTTGTTGGATTCTGTTCCCGTCGTTGCTATTACTGGTCAAGTAAGTTCTGAAGTTATTGGTACAGATGCTTTTCAAGAAATCGATATGTTGGGACTTTCTCTTGCCTGTACCAAACACAGTTTTCTGGTGGAATCGCTGGAAAAATTGCCTCAAGTTATGGCCGAAGCCTTTGCCATTGCCACGGAAGGCCGTCCTGGCCCCGTTTTGGTGGATTTACCGAAAGATATTCAGTTAAAACAAGGCGAATTCGCACCTTACTTAATGCCTGTCGTTGCCCTATCTTCTCTGCCTGAGCGTGAATTGGAACAAGCTCGCCATATGATGGCTTGTTCCAAAAAACCTATTTTGTATATCGGGGGAGGCGTTGGAATGTCAGATGCGGTGCCTGAATTACGCCGTTTAGTGACAGAAACGGGGCTGCCTGTTGTCTCTACACTCAAAGGATTGGGGGCTGCGGATGCTGAGCATGAATGTTATTTGGGAATGTTGGGAATGCATGGCACAAAGGCTGCCAATTTCGCGGTTCAATCCTGTGATTTGCTTATTGCTGCCGGAGCTCGTTTTGATGACCGGGTAACCGGGAAACTGAACACCTTTGCTCCGTACGCCAAAGTCATCCATTTAGATATCGACCCTGTTGAATTAAACAAGTTGCGTCAGGCACATGTTTCATTATTGGGAAATTTAAAAACGTTATTGCCTCATTTACAGCAACCTTTGTCGATCAAGGCATGGCAACAAGAAGTGAAACAGTTAAAAAATGAATATGCATGGCGCTATGACCATCAGGGGGACAGTATTTATGCTCCCGCATTGTTAAAACAGATATCTGAGCGCAAGCCAACCAATACTGTTGTGACCACCGATGTGGGACAGCATCAGATGTGGACTGCCCAACATATGACATTCGATGGGCCTGAGAATTTCATTACTTCCAGTGGGTTGGGCACGATGGGATTTGGTATCCCGGCAGCGATTGGTGCACAAATGGTTCGTCCAGAGGATATGGTCATTTGTATATCCGGTGATGGCTCTTTCATGATGAATGTTCAGGAATTAGGCACTATCAGACGCAAAAAATTACCTATCAAGATGGTCTTGCTGGATAACCAGCGTCTGGGGATGGTTAAGCAATGGCAGGAATTATTTTTTGATAAACGCTATAGCGAAACTATCTTAACCGATAATCCTGATTTTATTACCTTGGCAAAATCCTTTGATATTCCAGGCCAACACATTACAGACAAGTCGCAAATTAATACAGCGCTAGATGCCCTTTTCAACAGTGAAGGTCCCTATTTACTACATGTATCCATTAATGAATTAGAAAATGTTTGGCCATTGGTTCCACCTGGCGCAAGTAACGCAAATATGTTGGAGAGATCATTATGATGCAGCATCAACTTGCTATTCAGGCACGATTTTGTCCTGAAATTCTTGAAAGAATTCTGAGGGTTACCCGCCATCGTGGTTTTCAGATATGCGCATTGAATATGGATCATACAATAGATAGTGATAATGTAAGTATTGAACTCACTGTCGCCAGTCAGCGTCCTGTGAATTTGCTTTTTTCTCAGTTGATGAAGCTGGTTGATGTTGCTGATGTTGAGATACAACACAAAAAATCACAATTGATAAGCGCATAGTGCGCATTTGAAGGAAACAAAAGAATGACAAAGCAAGCTGATTATATTTGGTTCAATGGGGAAATGGTTCCTTGGGCTGATGCAAAAATACACGTTATGTCCCATGCCCTGCATTACGGAACGTCAGTATTTGAAGGTGTCCGTTGTTACAACTCGCACAAAGGGCCTGTTATTTTTCGTCATCGTGAACACATGCAGCGCTTGCATGACTCAGCCAAGATTTACCGTATGCCCGTGAGCCAGAGTGTCGATGAATTAATGGAAGCTTGTCGTGAAACACTCCGCAAGAACAAATTAATCAGCGCTTACATTCGCCCATTGGTTTTTATTGGTGATGTGGGAATGGGGGTAAATCCTCCTGTGGGTTATGAAACAGATGTCATTATTGCCGCTTTTCCGTGGGGAGCGTATCTTGGAGAGGAAGCACTAGAACAAGGCATTGATGCGATGGTTTCTTCATGGAACCGTGCTGCGGCAAACACAATTCCAACAGCGGCAAAAGCGGGGGGTAATTACTTATCTTCTTTGCTGGTGGGGAGTGAAGCCCGGCGCCATGGTTATCAGGAAGGGATTGCTTTGGATGTTCATGGCTATATTTCAGAAGGTGCGGGTGAAAACCTATTTGAAGTCAAAAATGGTGTTTTGTTCACCCCGCCATTCACTTCTGCTGCGTTACCGGGGATCACTCGAGATGCCATTATCAAGTTGGCACAGGATCTCGGTCTGGAAGTTCGTGAGCAGACCCTTTCCCGCGAATCACTCTATCTGGCTGATGAAGTCTTTATGACCGGAACAGCAGCAGAAATTACTCCAGTCCGTAGTGTAGATGGTATTCAGGTTGGAATTGGTAAATGTGGGCCTGTCACCAAAAAAATTCAGAGTGCATTCTTCGGCCTATTTGATGGTTCGACAGAAGATAAATGGGGCTGGTTAGATCCAGTGAATCCTTAATAACCTGATTCCTTTATAACGAAGATAAAATTTAACAGGCGGCTCGTTCCCCGCCTGTTTTCTGATGCTGATTAGATAGACATGGGAGTAAAAAATAATGCCTAAATATCGTTCTGCCACGACAACTCATGGCCGCAATATGGCAGGGGCTCGTGCTTTATGGCGTGCTACGGGGATGACTGATGCGGACTTTGGTAAGCCTATTATCGCCGTTGTGAACTCATTTACTCAATTCGTGCCCGGGCATGTTCATTTGCGGGATTTGGGCAAGCTGGTGGCTGAACAGATTGAGGCATCTGGTGGAGTTGCAAAAGAATTTAACACCATCGCAGTTGATGATGGCATCGCAATGGGGCATGGAGGAATGCTTTATTCTCTGCCTTCTCGTGAGCTGATTGCCGATTCGGTCGAATATATGGTGAATGCACACTGTGCGGATGCGATGGTATGTATTTCCAACTGTGACAAGATCACACCGGGCATGTTGATGGCATCACTGCGTTTGAATATTCCGGTTATTTTTGTTTCAGGAGGCCCGATGGAAGCGGGTAAAACGCGGTTATCCGATCAGATCATCAAGTTGGATCTGGTTGATGCGATGATCCAGGGGGCTAATCCGAATATCAGTGATGAACAAAGTGAGCAAATCGAACGTTCTGCCTGCCCGACCTGTGGTTCTTGTTCCGGCATGTTTACCGCGAATTCAATGAACTGTCTGACAGAAGCACTGGGGCTTTCGCAACCGGGTAATGGATCGCTACTTGCTACACATGCAGATCGTAAGACCCTATTTATCAATGCGGGTAAGCGCATTGTTGAATTAACCAAACGTTACTATGAACAAAATGATGGCAGCGCTTTGCCACGTAATATTGCGACCAAAGCTGCATTTGAGAATGCCATGACATTGGATATTGCGATGGGAGGGTCGACAAACACTGTTCTGCACTTATTGGCAGCCGCTCAGGAGGGAGAAGTTGATTTCACTATGGCAGATATTGATCGTCTGTCTCGTCAAGTGCCCCATTTATGCAAGGTGGCGCCAAGTACTCAAAAATACCATATGGAAGACGTACATCGAGCAGGTGGAGTAATTGGTATTCTTGGTGAACTGGATCGTGCTGGATTGTTGCAGCGAAATGTGAAAAACATTCTGGGTTTGGACTTGCCACAAACGTTGGCTCAGTACGACATCATGCTGACAGGAGATGACGATGTTAAGAGCATGTACGCGGCGGGGCCAGCAGGAATTCGTACTACCCAAGCTTTCTCGCAGGATTGTCGTTGGCCATCTTTGGACACAGACCGGAAAGAAGGGTGTATTCGTGAACGTGCGCATGCTTACAGCCAAGATGGGGGACTGGCTGTTTTGTATGGTAACGTTGCCGCGGATGGTTGTATCGTGAAAACCGCAGGAGTGGATGAAAGTATTCTCACTTTCCGTGGCCCTGCTAAAGTTTATGAAAGTCAGGAGGAGGCAGTAGACGCGATTTTGGGCGGAAAAGTTGTTGCGGGGGACGTTGTGGTTATTCGTTATGAAGGCCCGAAAGGTGGTCCTGGTATGCAGGAAATGCTCTATCCAACCACTTACCTAAAATCAATGGGATTGGGGAAAAGTTGCGCTTTGATCACTGATGGACGTTTTTCAGGAGGTACATCTGGGTTATCGATTGGACATGTTTCTCCTGAAGCAGCTAATGGTGGCTTGATTGGATTGGTTCATGACGGCGATATCATCAATATTGATATTCCAAACCGTAAAATCCAGTTGGATGTCAGCGAAAAAGAGCTGACTGAACGGGAACAAGCTGAATTATCGCGTGGCGATAATATGTGGACACCTAAATCCCGAAAGCGTCAGGTCTCTTTTGCATTGCGAGCTTATGCTTCATTAGCGACCAGTGCTGATAAAGGAGCTGTACGTGATAAGACTAAGTTGGGGAGTTGATTGTGGCGGTTTATCCTCTTAATACTGAACCTAACGGAGCGGAATATCTCAAAGCCGCACTGAGTGCACCAGTTTATGATGTTGCTCAAGTCACCCCATTACAGGAAATGAAAAAAATCTCTGCTCGTTTAGAGAACACTATCTTGGTTAAACGAGAAGATCGTCAGTTGGTACACAGCTTCAAATTGCGTGGTGCATACGCGATGATTGCCCGCTTAACGGAAGAGCAAAGAGCTAAGGGTGTGATCACCGCATCTGCGGGCAATCATGCACAAGGTGTTGCATTATCGGCCAGTAAGGTTGGCGTTAAAGCCACTATAGTGATGCCGATAGCTACAGCAGATATTAAAGTTGATGCAGTACGCAGTTTTGGTGGTGAAGTGCTATTACATGGTGCAAATTTCGATGAAGCGAAAGCAAAAGCGATTGAGATGTCAAAAGAACATAGTTACACCTTCGTACCACCCTTTGATCACCCTGCTGTGATTGCTGGTCAGGCAACTTTGGCGATGGAGCTTTTACAGCAAGATGTTCATCTTGATCGCATTTTTGTTCCTGTTGGTGGGGGTGGATTGATTGCTGGTATTGCAGTGCTCATCAAACAACTCGTACCAGAAATGAAAGTCATTGGTGTGGAGGCTGAGGATTCTGCCTGTTTGAAAGCCGCGCTGGATGCCGGATATCCCGTTGATTTATCGAGGGTCGGGTTATTTGCGGAAGGTGTTGCCGTTAAACGTATTGGTAATGAAACATTCCGTTTATGTCAGCAATATGTTGATGATGTGATTACGGTAGATAGTGATGCCATTTGTGCAGCCATGAAAGATATTTTCGAAGATGTCAGAGCGATTGCAGAGCCTTCCGGAGCTTTGGCGCTGGCGGGGTTGAAGAAATATGTCCAGCAGCACCAGATTAAGGGGGAGCGACTCGCACATATTCTTTCTGGCGCTAATGTGAATTTTCATGGTTTACGTTATGTCTCCGAACGTTGTGAGCTAGGGGAGCAGCGTGAAGCTTTGCTGGCGGTAACTATTCCTGAGCAAAAAGGCAGTTTCCTGAATTTCTGCCAGATACTGGGTGCCCGCTTTGTGACAGAATTCAGTTACCGTTATTCAGATGCTACCGCCCCAGATAAAGCCTGTATTTTTGTTGGGATACGATTGGGACGTGGAAATGCTGAACGTATTGAAATCATTGAAGAACTAAAAACTGCGGGATATCAGGTATCTGATTTTACTGATGATGAAATGGCGAAACTGCATGTTCGTTATATGATCGGTGGAAGACCACCCAGACTATTGCAGGAGCGGTTATTTAGCT
Source organism: Xenorhabdus indica (assembly GCF_014467235.1). Taxonomy (GTDB): domain Bacteria; phylum Pseudomonadota; class Gammaproteobacteria; order Enterobacterales; family Enterobacteriaceae; genus Xenorhabdus; species Xenorhabdus indica. The sequence goes on from NZ_NKHP01000003.1 coordinate 201,469, forward strand.
TTGCTTTTCCCGAATCACCGGGAGCATTGTTGAAATTTTTGCAAACATTAGGAGCACACTGGAATATCACACTATTTCATTACCGTAGTCATGGCACAGATTACGGACGTGTACTGGCCGCTTTTGAATTGTCAGGTTCGGAAATCTGTTTTGATCGCCATTTAGATGAGTTGGGTTATGAATACCATGATGAGACTGATAATCCTTCGTTTAATCTGTTGTTGAAATAGAAACAGTTAATATTATGAGAAATAGCACCTTTTAGAGTGCTATTTTTTTCATGGGATCACGTTATTTCATAAGATAATAATCCCCAAAATGCCTTTATCAGTGGTTCATGTAGCCGCTTGCCAAGAGCACAAACCCCTAATTCGAATGGTTCCACCAACGAAATATTTTCCAACAATAATATACGGTTGCGTACCGGCTCCGGGCTATTTTCAACGACAACCGCAGGGATTAACGCAATACCACAACCTAAAGCAACCATAGAAACAATCGCTTCATGACCAGAAACTGTAGCATAAATCTGTGGATGGTTAATTTTGTGCCGGCGGAACCAAAGCTCAATACGCTTACGGGAAGGGCCGTGTTCCGGCAAAATAAATGGGATTGCATTCCAGTTTGGTTGCTCTTGTGTAGCAAACGTTCGTACTGCACAAGGCAAAGAAGGTGCGATCAGTGCTAGCGGAATTTCACCAATCTTGGTAAAGCGGACATTATCAGGCAGTTTTTCTGGTTTACCTGCAATGCCCAAATCTGCTTCTTCAGATTGCACCTTATAAACAGCGTCTGCGGCATCCCCCGTTGTCAGTTTAATTTCCACCAAAGGATGTTCGGCCCGAAATTTATCCAGAACTTGTGGCAGATGGCTATAAGCGGCAGTGACCGAACAGAAAAGGCGTAATTCTCCCGTTAAAGATGGGCTTTGGTGATTCAGTGAATGGAGTAATTGCTGATATTGCAGCAGAGTTTGTTGGGCAAATTGCTTTAATTGCTCGCCTGCGAAGGTCAGTTTTACTGTCCGATTATCTCGCAGAAATAGTGAGTGCCCCAATTGTTCTTCAATACGCTGAACTTGGCGTGAAAGCGTGGATGGACTGACATGCATAGCTTTGGCTGTACGACCAAAATGACAACTTTCTGTAAGATGCAAAAACAGTTTTAGATCACGTAAGTCCATCGTTCTTTTGCCTTTTTCTGGGTTTTTTCGCTATATATTCGTCGTATGGTGGAAGATTGTTACAAAAAAGACATGTTGCATAAATTGCAATATAGTGTTGTCAATATATCAATTTAAGCAATGGATTTCATGTCATATATTGACTTTATGCAAATAACATCACACCTCATTATATCGGAGTCACCATGGCTAATTATTTTGATACATTGAACTTACGCCAGAAATTGGCGCAGTTAGGCAAATGTCGTTTTATGACACGGGAAGAATTTGCTGACGAGGCAGGGTATTTAAAAGGCAAGAAAGTGGTGATTGTCGGCTGTGGTGCTCAAGGGTTGAATCAGGGGCTGAATATGCGTGATTCTGGCCTGGATATTGCGTATGCTCTGCGTAAAGAAGCCATTACAGAGAAACGTGCATCATGGCGTAAGGCAACTGAAAATGGTTTCAACGTTGGTACATATGAGGAATTGATCCCACAAGCTGATTTGGTCATTAACCTGACCCCAGACAAACAGCACTCTGCGGTTGTACAGGCCGTTCAGCCGTTAATGAAAGCCGGTGCGGCTTTGGGGTATTCTCATGGTTTTAATATTGTCGAAGTGGGGGAACAGATCCGTAAAGACATCACGGTTGTGATGGTTGCTCCGAAGTGCCCAGGAACGGAAGTGCGTGAAGAATATAAGCGTGGCTTTGGTGTTCCAACTCTGATTGCTATCCATCCGGAAAACGATGCAAAAGGCGAAGGCATGGCAATTGCGAAAGCATGGGCAGCCGCAACTGGAGGTCATCGTGCAGGAGTTCTGGAATCCTCTTTTGTGGCAGAAGTGAAATCTGATTTGATGGGTGAGCAAACGATTCTGTGTGGGATGTTACAGGCAGGTTCCCTGTTGTGTTATGACAAGCTGGTGGCTGATGGCGCAGATCCGGGTTATGCGGGTAAATTGATCCAGTTTGGTTGGGAAACTATCACAGAAGCCCTGAAACAAGGTGGCATTACCTTGATGATGGACAGGCTCTCTAATCCAGCAAAACTGCGTGCTTATGCCCTTTCTGAACAGTTGAAAACCATTTTAACTCCACTGTTCCAAAAACATATGGATGACATTATTTCTGGTAAATTCTCTTCCACTATGATGACTGACTGGGCGAATGATGACAAAGATCTGCTGACCTGGCGTGCAGAAACAGGTCAAACGCCATTCGAGAACTATCCTGATTACAACGGTCATATTAGCGAGCAAGAATACTTTGATCATGGCGTCCTGATGGTTGCTATGGTTAAAGCCGGGGTAGAACTGGCATTTGACACAATGGTCGATTCAGGCATTATTGAAGAGTCCGCTTATTATGAATCACTACATGAACTGCCATTAATTGCGAATACCATTGCCCGGAAGCGTCTCTATGAAATGAACGTAGTGATTTCTGATACGGCAGAATATGGTAACTACTTGTTCTCTTATGTTGCGGTGCCATTATTGCAGGAAAAATTCATGCCAACCCTACAGACCGGGGATTTAGGCAAGGCCGCTGTCGATAAAGGTATCGATAATGCCCAATTACGCGATGTTAATGACGCTATTCGTAACCACCCAATTGAGGTTGTAGGCCGGACTTTACGTGGTTATATGACAGATATGAAACGTATTGCTGTCGGCGGATAATGCCAATCTATTGTATGCCCGATATATTGTGTATCGGGCATAATTTCAGTTACAGGTTAAATCTTTGCTTCAGTTCATCAATTTCCTGGCGCTGGAATGTATCAAAATGCTCTCTCGGTTGTTGAGCCTTAATCATATTCAGTAAAGGATCCTGAACTTTAGTGCGGACACCGCTCAATTCTTCCAGTACGGCCAAGCCACAGAACGGCACATAGAGTTCGGAATAACCACCTTCATGTACGACAACCAGTTTTCCATCGCATAATGCATCTGCTGCCTGCTGTATTTTACGCGTCATTTCCCGGAAACTCTCACTATGGAGCTGCATTCTGGCAAGTGGATCGAAGGAGTTGGCATCATATCCACAGGCGACAATAATCAATTCGGGTTGATAATGCTGTAATGCGGGAAGAACGATTTGATCCATAGCATACATGTAACTATTGTGCCCGGCTCCTGCCATGAGTGGAATATTGATATTGAAGCCTTCTCCTTTACCTGCCCCGATATCATCTTCACCACTGTACCCTTCGGGGTAACAACCATCCTGATGCAATGAAATTGTCAAAACATCAGCACGTTCCCAAAAGATATGTTGTGTTCCGTTACCGTGATGAACATCCCAGTCAACGACTGCGACCCGGCCAAGCCCAAACTGCTTTTTGGCCCGCTCAATGGCAAGGGAGATATTGGCAAGGTAACAAAATCCCATGGCTTTATCTGGTAGACAATGGTGTCCGGGCGGGCGGGACAGACTATAAGCGTTGTCCAGTTCACCGTGCAGGACGGCTTCCACTGCCGCACAGGCTAATCCGGCAGATAATTTGGCGATTTCATAACTGCCTGGTCCTACAGAGGCTTCAGAACCAAGCATACCTGTACCATAGTCGCTCAGCGACTTAAAATTCTGTAAATACGGTTCTGGATGGATAAGCCTTAAGGTTGTTTCATCAATAGGATCAGCCCCTAACAGTTGTAATGAGTGGCTTAAGCCAGAAACATCCATTAAATTTTTCATTCTGCGCTTAGTTTCTGGTGATTCGGCATGACCTGGTCCGGATGGTGGTTGTACCCATCCGCCAACTGGAAGCGTTACGACATGTTGTAATCCGGTAGTGTGCCAGAAACAGCTTTCATCAAAGAAAAAACCTGTTTTACGTAACATATTGTATCCTCTTTGGCTGACGATTATAAAAATAAAATATTTATTATTGCTATACCAATCAAACAGATGAAATGGATGTTATTTTTACAATGTATTGATAGCCACTATTACATATAGAAAAGTAATAAATCTATGGAAGAACAGTGAATCTGATAACTACTAAAATAATTATTTTTGATTGATGGATATCATGATTAATGACCAATTGAGAAAAGCTAAGGTAATTAATTGGATAGGTTTTTTATTTATTGTTAACTCATTTTAAAATAAGACTATTTATTATTTTTGGGGAAGTATTTCCATTGAAATGGGGGTCGCTGTACTTTTATTTCTGTTATTTTAATATATCTTTTACGCGTACTTCCATCTTGTGAAAATAGCTAACTGAAGTAAATGATTATTTTATTTAGATACTCGTTTCATTCGCTACCCACAGACAAGCATCTTGATTTTTAACCCCATGTTTTGTTTTTAATCATTTGATTTATATAAATTATTGAGTGATTACAATCACATTATAATGACTGTTTTTTATACTAAATAAAAACCTATTATATCTTGTCGATTATTATCTGAGCGAAAAAAATTTAAACAATACCATTCCTGATCGCCCTTAATATTCCCACATTAAATATTCCCGGCGAATCGTTGGTTAAAAGAGAAATTAAGGATAACAGCTACCCAAATATCGCACTAATAGCGACATTAAATAAGGACGAATAATTATGTCACTGAAAAAGAACATTATTTCTCAGAATAGCCGTAAAACTGGCGGTCATTCATCCGGCGGACTTTTATTTACTCTGACAGCAGGCAGCCTGCCGCCCCAAACTTTTGTTGTCACTGATTTCGCACTGACAGAAGGTTTTTCACAGCCTTTTCAACTTGATATTGGGTTGGTAAGTGCTAATCCCTCTATCGATTTTTCTACTGTGCTCGATCACACTGCCACACTCACGATTTTGCAGGGAGAAACCGAACAACGAAGCATCAGTGGTATGGTATCCAGCTTTGAACAAGGGAATACCGGACTACATCAAACCACCTACCAGATGACTATCCGTCCTGACTTGTGGCGTACAACACTACGCCAAAATTCACGCATCTTCCAACAGCGGGATATCGTTACCATTATCACCACCATTTTAAAGGAACATGGCATTCGTGATGTGGTATTTAGTTTGCGTCAGCCACATCCAGAACGTGAATTTTGTGTGCAATATCAGGAAAGTGACTTCACTTTCATCCAGCGTTTGACCGCAGAAGAAGGCATTTTCTATTTTTTTGAGTGTGGCAACGGGCGTAATACGCTGGTCTTTGCCGATGATGCTGGTTCAGTACCGTTGGGTATCAAACTTCCTTACCAACCCAGTGAACAAAGTCCTACAGGTGATGTTTCTGTTAGTCACATCACCAACCGCGCACAGGTCCGGCCGGCACAGGTACAACTTAAGGATTACACTTTTAAGAATCCGGCCTGGGCAGCAGAATTCAGCCAGCAAATGAAAGAGGACAATCTCCAAAAGCTCTATTACGAGCATTACGATTATCCCGGACGTTTCAAAGATGAACAACATGGTACTGCTTTTACCCGCTACCGGCTCGAAGCACTGCGTAATGATGCGCTGACAGGACATGGCAACGGTTATGCCATCGCCATCCAACCGGGGCGGCTATTCACCCTGACCAACCATCCGCGTGAAGAGTGGAATCAACCGTGGCAGGTGATTTCCGCCAGCCATACGGGTTATCAACCACAAGCGTTAGAACAGGAAATCAGTGGCAGCGGTACGACACTAAACAGCCAATTTAGCTTTATTCGCCAAACCCAGACCTGGCGTCCTTCTCCATTGCCTAAACCGATCGTTGATGGGCCACAAATTGCCAAAGTCGTCGGCCCTGCCGGAGAAGAAATTTTTTGTGACCAATATGGTCGTGTTCGACTCCAGTTTCCGTGGGATCGCTATGGCCGCAGTGACGATCAAAGCTCTTGCTGGATACGGGTTACTCATCCGTGGGCGGGACAAGGCTGGGGAATGCTCGCTATTCCCCGTGTCGGCCAAGAGGTTGTAGTTGACTTCTTACATGGCGATCCAGATCAACCCATCGTTATCGGCAGAACCTATCACGCCAGCAACATTCCTCCCGGCGGCTTGCCGGGCAGCAAAACCCAAATGGCGTTTCGTTCCAAAACCCATAAGGGAGAAGGCTATAACCAAATGTTGTTTGAGGATGCGAAAGGCAGTGAACAACTCGCTCTTCATGCCCAGAAAGATATGAATACCACCGTTCTGAATGATATGAACACCACTGTCCTCAAAGACCGTACCACACAGGTGATGCACGACCACACCGAAAACATCGGCAACAATCAGGTGATATCCGTCCGTAAAGATCGCATCAAAGAAGTGACCGGCGAGGAGAGCAGTACTATTCACGGTAATCGGCAAGTTACAGTGGAGAAAAAAAGTAAGCTCAGCGCCAAAGAAGACATTGCTATCCAGTCTGTCAACGGTGGCATCCAAATCAGCGTAGGCGGTGCCAGTATCACACTGGACAAAGAGGGCAATATCCATATTTCCGGCAGAAATATCATCATCAACGGCAAGGAACAGGTTCAACTGAACTAGCCGAGCCAATCAAAACACACGTGGAACACGATAGCTACATAGACCAAAAAAGAGTGATAAAGGAAGACACCCATGAATAAACAACCCTATCAAATGAATGAAGGAACCTTAACTATTCCATCTGACTGGCGTGATGAATCGATGCAGGTATTTGTCCTGCCGGATGACAGTGGCGTTAATTTGGTGATTAACCGTACACCCGTACCGATGGGTTCCGACCATACCGCCTACTACGCCCAAACATTAACTCAGTTTGAAACCCATCTCCCCGGTTATAAAGAGCACCAAAGGCTGGAGATAGAACTGAGCGGTGCACCCGCCTGGCGGCTGGACTACCAATGGCAAAGCCCGGAAGGTGAGATGCACCAGACTGTTGTGCTGCAAATATGGGGGAATTTGCTGTTGGCTTTTAACCTGACTTCTCCACAGCCGTTTGAGGAAGGGCAGCGTAACGCTCTGCTGGCAATCGTCAGTAGTTTTCAGGCGACCTGACAGGAGGTCAGTTATGGGATTAATGGATGAAATTGTCCTTCGTACTGCAAGAGTGGGCGCAACTCATGCAAGCCAACAGCCCCAACCGGCAGCACGAGAGCCAGGCCCGGCGGCGGCACGTAAAGGAGACCCCATTCAGCATAAAAGTTTTTTAGGGGCACTTGCGGGGGCAGTTGTAGGTGCATTGCTCGGTGCAGCAGTATTTGGCGCGGCTGCACTTCTGATAGGTGCAACCGGGGGGCTGGCTACGTTTGCAATTATGGCTGTCGGCACGATGTGGACTATGGCGCTAGGTGATGTGATAAGTAAAGCCAGCTCAGCGGTTACGGACGCCATTGATAGCTGTAACCCGCCAGCCGGTGTGATCGCCACGGGTTCACCTAATGTCTTTATCGAAGGCAAGCCCGCCGCGCGGGTGGAGTTAGACACAGCAGCTTGCAAAAATCATCCCGCGCCACGCATCGCTCAGGGCAGTGAAAGCGTCTTTATCAACGAAAAGCCCGCCGCGCGGATTAAGGATAAACTGGAGTGTGGCTCAACTATCAAAGGCGGTGCCAGCAAAGTCTTTATCGGCTCAGGTCAAGAAACCTATCTTGAGATACAGGAAGAGTTTTCAGCCTGGCAGCGGGCATTGCTCGTTGCCGTGGAGTTTCTCGTCCCGCCATCACGAGGAGCCGTAAAAGGCATTGCAAAACTAACTACCAAAGCAGGCCGGAAAGCTGCTATCAACGGAGCTAAAAAAGGTGCCGAAACGGCCGCTAAAAAAATCAAAAATGTCCCCGGAAAAATCAAAGAAATCGTCACACTCAAAACCATCAGTTGTGCCAAACACGCTTTCAAACATAATAAAGGCCTGAAGCGTTATACGGAAAGTGTCAAAAGATTCTTTACGGGAGACCCGATAGACGTTACCACCGGCGCTCTGTTTGATCAGCGTATCGATATCGAGTTAGGGCAGACGATACCACTGCAATTTATCCGTAGTTGGTCACCCGGTCATCGCGGATTGCTAGGGGAAAACTGGCTGGATAACTTCTCCGAATGTGTCCTTGTTACAGGGGATCGAATAGAAATTCTGACAACCGAAGGTGCCTCACTCTTTTTCGCCCTGCCAGCCAGTTACGATCACAGCATCAACCCTGAACACCCCAATTTCAGACTGAGCCGGTATAAGCAAGGCCTTATCCTGAGTGATCGCGACAGTTTAATCAGTAAATATTTTACCTTCCCCGCGACTGTCTTTCCTACAACGGTCTTCCCTACAACCACGGAGGCTGACCCAGACAAAGAGAGCACCCAACGTTTGTGGCTGACCGAATACCGCGACAATAACGATAACACCATCCAGTTTCATTACAGTGAACAGCAGCAACTGGTTAAGGTTACCCATAGCGATGGCCCAGAATTAGTGTTGCTATACCGCGCAAATGGATTACTGGAAGAGATCCGTCGTACCGATAATGGCCTGAATGAAATGCTGGCGCGTTACGGTTATCACGATAACGACTGGCTGGCTGATGCAGACAGTACACAAACCTATCACCTGTTTTATGAATACAACGAACAAGGCTTAATAAGTCAGTGGTCTGATCATGATCAAACTGCGGTGGATTACGTTTATGATGAACAGGGGCGCTGTATCTATAGCGTCGGATCTGGGGGGTTCTATCCGGTTCATCTCTCCTATGAACCAGGCATCACCCATTCAACCACGCCACAAGGCCATACGACGACCTGGCATTACAATGATGAGCAACAAGTCACGCAGGTGGAAACGCCATGTGGTAGTGTCACGCGCTATGAATACGATGAATGGGGAAATTTGCGCCGCCAGATTTTACCAAAAGGCGAAATTATTACCCTTGATTACCTCGCAGATACCGGATTAGTGACCGCTTTTACTAATGCCATCGGGGCAACATGGCGTTATCACTATGATGATGCCGATCGCCTTATCAGCATGACAGACCCACTCGGACGAGTTTGGTGGCAACAATTCGACAATAAAGGTAATCCTGAATGTTTTATCGCACCAGATGGGCATAAGACCACTCTGACCCGTAACGAGTTTGGCTTGATCACCGCCGTAGAAGACAGTGATGGCAATAAGCGCAGTTGGGAATATGACCGTCATCAACGCCTGACTAAGTTGTTTGATGAAGAAAACCGCAGCCTGCAACTGGGTTATGACAGCCAGGATCGTCTGCGCCGAATGACGACTGGCGGTGGTGCCCTTTGGCGTTGGGATTATGATCGTCATCACCGCATTTCTTTAAGTGACCGACCCAATAACAGTATTGAGCGTTTCCGCCATGATCGTCACGGCAATCTGACCGAATGGACAGATGCTCATGGCGTAAAATGGCAGATTGAATACGGGCCATTTGATTTACCTTTCGCACGTGTGGATGGGGAAGGAAACCGCTGGCAGTACCGTTATGACTCTGACAGTCTGCAATTGCTGGAAGTGATCACGCCACAAGGGGAAAGCTACCGCTATACACTGGATGCAGACGGGCAGGTGATTACTGAAACCGACTATGCGGATACCCAATGGCATTACGCTTATGACCTTAACGGAAATTGCATTGAAAAGCATGATGCACCAGGCAATATCACTCGCTACGAATACGATGCCGCACAACGACTGACAGCCGTACATACACCGGAAGGAACCACCAACTACAGCTATGACCTCATCGGACGTTTGCTGGAAATCACCGCACCAGACACCATTTCTTTAATATTCGAATACGATGAACAAGGCCGTATTATCCGGGAAACCCAGTCACACGGGGAAATTCACCGCGAATATCCTGATAACACCACAACAGTAAGGCAGCTTCATACACCCGATGGCCGACTCTGGCAGGCAAAAACCGCTGTTAATAAGGTTGGAGAACTGAATTTACTGGCAATCAATGGTGATCATTCTCTGACCTTCGAGCGGGATAAGGATGGTAACGAATGGCATCGCCAGTCTGATAAGGGCTTTATCCTGCGTCAGGAGCACTCGTTAATGGGGCTGCTCACTTCCCAGCGTGCCGGACGTAATACTGAGTTTTTTGCCGCCCATGAAGTGGCGGATCTCCCGCAACCGACATTAGCAGGATTAGATCGTGAATATCGTTATGACGATGCACTTAATTTAGTAGCGGCGAATGATGAACGGCAGTGGCTACGTTATGTAGTCAATGGTAATGGACAAGTGACCTCAGTCAGTGATGGTGATCGGCTGCGGGAACATTATCAATATGACTCCTGCGGTTATCCATCCCGCCGTTTCGACGGCATCAATGACATTGACGGAGAACGGCTTTATCAAAAAGGACATCGATTGAGACACTTGGGTCAGCATCTATTTGAATATGACGATGCTGGCCGAATGACGGCGATGCAGTTATGGCAAGAAGGCCATCGCCCGCAGCTCACCAAATTCCGCTGGAACAGCCAAAATCAGTTAATTGGCGTACTAACACCGGGTGGTCAGCAATGGGACTATCGCTATGATGCCTTTGGGCGGCGTACTGAGAAAATTTGCCAGCAAGCCGGAATGCGCACAACATATTTGTGGGATGGCGATGTGCCGGCGGAAATCCGCGAGTATCGGCACAACCGCCTGCACTGCATCCGCCATCTGGTGTTCGACGGCTGGCAGTTACTGGCGCAGCAGGTTCAGTTTTTCACGCCTGATCCAGAAAACCGTGATGAATTGATTGCGGGAGCAATCCAGACTCACTATGCAGTCTGTGCCCCAACGGGGGAGCCACTGGCGTTGTTTGATGCCGCGGGGCACCGGGTCTGGCGTCAGCCACCGCAGAGCCTGTACGGACTGCGTCTGGGGGTGTTGGGGGAAAATGCCGAACTGAATCCGGGACTGCAATTTGCCGGGCAGTGGCTGGATGAAGAAAGCGGGCTTTACTACAATCGCTATCGGTATTACTTACCTGAAACCGCACAGTACATATCGCCAGATCCGATAGGGCTACGTGGGGGCATTAATTTATATTCGTATGCGCCTAATCCACTGAAATATATTGATCCGCTTGGGTTGTGCAAAACGAATGTTGAAAATAAAAACCCTTATGGCACTTATCGACCTGATCGACCATTACCTCGTGACAAAAATGGGAATCCAATCCCTGATGTTAATGCGCCACATACTCAATTAGGTACCAAGTCAGGTAGAAAAGGAGATTATACTCAGGCCAGAGAATGGGGATATAATGAGAATGGTAATTTAGTACCGAAAAGGGATATTGACTTTACAGATCATGGAAGGCCTAATGAACATCCAAATCCCCATCAGCATGATTATATTCCTAACCCTACGGGAGGAACACCGCAACATGGTCCTGCAAAAGATTTGGAGATCCCATAATGAATGTGAGTAAAGGGTCGATGTGGAATAATGGAGAAAAGATCCATTTATCTAATTTATTAGAAAAAATACCGGCTAATAAATGGGATTGGTATCTATATGAAATAGAAGCAGTTGGTGTTGCGCCACGAGATATGTCAATGCCTGACTTTGAGCAACAAGTTTTATCCAGTGATACCGGATTTAAATTATCATGGGATGAGGTGAAATCTTTTTCTAATTCATTGGATGATATAAAAACTTGCTTTTTAGCTGCATTGTTGAAGCCTGTACAATATAGTATATTAGACAATGGTGATTTATCATATTGTCTGGCTTTAATAACTATATCAGATAGTACTTCATGGGAAGTTAAGTTAATGAAGGATAACTATTAACTTATAGTATAAAGTTAAATAAAAGCCGGGAAATATGACCTTGTTTACGATTTTGTGTATTCGCCGATCAGTTCACGCATCCTGAGCTGATCTTGCTGGCGCTGGTACTGTTGCTTGATAGCGCAGGTATCATTGCTGTCAGGAATGAGCACCAAACAGCCCGCCATAATCTTGACGGTCAGGGTGCAACCTTTATCGAATCCGGCCGCCTTAAGCCACTGGCCTTTAGATGGATAGCAGGCGGGGCAGTAGCCTTGTTATTTTGCGGTACGTATCCCACGGTGTAATAACGTTCTGTTTTGATTGTTTTATTTAAAATACTCCCCCAAATAGCCAAAATCACCTATTAACATACCACCACTCTGGGTATATGATACCTTTACTTAATAAACAAACTGTACTGTATCAGTCATTACACCGAGCTCATCTTAACAACCACCAATTTCGGCAATACCAAAAAGTCGCAACAAATTGTCTTATAAAGTTATTAATTGAATCATTAATCAATAAACCAGCCAGAGAACCAACCATGACCCCAAGAACCAAAGCAGAACAAAAAATACTCGCAGGAACCCCTGTCTCTGCCGTTGTCTATATTTGGTATCCCTGCCACAGTTTTGTTGCAGGGCATGCCTCTGTTTATATCGGTGGAATGCCAAAATGCCCCTGGCCAATTGGGGTTACGGAACCCTCAACACCGACCAATTCCACACCAGCAAGCCCCTTACCTCCAAATGAAAGGAGACGTTCAACTTCTTCCATTTTTTCAAGACATGAAACAAGCCCTTCAATATCCATACAGCATCCACCATCTCCAACAGATAATAATTATGTCAGTTTCTATTGTGACCCCAACAAGCCTCGAGGAGGTTTATCATTTGCAGGAACCTTCGGTAAGATTCAGGAAGATTTTATCTTACAACCCCATCTGGAATATTTGCTTATCAACTTAGATGTTGAAAAGATGCAGAAAAAAAAGGATGAAATCTATATTGGAAAAACATATGGCAACTATCATGTGAGCCATAGTTATAGTACTTTCAGTAAAAATTGCGCCACAATAGTTGCCAGAATATTAAAAGCAGGTGGTGTGGAAAGTTTATTAAACCCAATTCAGAGAATAGGATATGGAAAAAACATTTATTGGACTCCGAAAGACATTGCACAACTATGTAATGAGTTGAGAAATAACGATCTTGCGGTCAAAATACGAGGACTGGATTGCCCTGATAAATCTGAATTACCAATTAGAACGATGATGGGATTCAGATAATTTGATGATGTAAATGTGTAAACTTCACTTACCAGCTTAGAACATTTTTATATCCTATCTGACGTCCAAATTATTTATGTAATAAACACATCACCAGGCTAAATGCAGGATATTATTTTAAAAACAAACACCGATATAGCATATAAAACCAACAATGCAGGCGGAAAGTTTTTCTTTCTTATTTACGTCATTAATTTCTTGTAAATTACTTAACCCAGTGACACATTGTACGGCTCTATGGGCTAACATCTAACAAGCTCTTCTCATTTTTTCTGAACACTCTCTGAACATTCAAGGATATTATGAACAAACCACAGACAGCCAAAGGTATCCTGTATGCCTTAGGTGCCTACCTGATTTGGGGGTTAGCTCCTATCTACTTCAAAAGCATACAATATGTTCCCCCCGATGAAATCGTATCGCACCGTGTTATATGGTCTGTATTTTTTATGGTGCTGATGTTAACCGTAACTCGTCACTGGCGTCAGGCCTGGGTCGTTGTCCGTCAACCCAATATCTTGCTACTGTTAGGTTTTACTGCCTTCACGATTACCAGTAACTGGCTGACTTATATCTGGGCCGTCAATAATAACCATCTCATTGAAGCAAGTCTGGGGTATTTCATTAACCCTTTGGTGAGTGTGTTACTTGGTATGCTATTCCTCGGTGAGCGGTTCCGGCGTATGCAGTGGGTTGCCGTGGCTTTAGCCTTTACAGGCGTACTCATTCAAGTCGTGCAGTTTGGCTCTGTACCTGTGATTGGCCTGTACTTAGCGACAACATTTGCCGTCTACAGTTTGATCCGCAAAAAGCTAGGGGTGGATGCACAAACAGGCATGTTAATTGAGACAGTCTGGGTATTTCCTGTCGCGCTGAGTTACCTGCTGTTCTTCACCGACAGCCCGACCAGCAATATGTTGGATAATACCTATTCCTTGAATCTGATGCTGATTGCCGCCGGTATTATTACGACGGTGCCACTGTTGCTTTTTACCGCAGCGGCGGCACATCTACGTTTGTCCACGCTAGGATTCTTTCAGTATCTTGGTCCAACCATAATGTTCTTGTTAGCAACACTGGTTTATGGTGAGAAGATTGGGCCAGATCGTTTGATCACTTTTGGTTTTATCTGGGCTGCATTGATTCTATTTACGCTGGATGCGCTTTATACGCAACGTCGTTTGCGGAAGTAGTCCATTATCTTCAATCATTTTAGAACTGACCCAATACCTTATCGAAAATTCGGGTCAGTTTTTTGATTAATTTATCCACAATTTTATTGATATATTTCAGTCCAATCTTCTAATGGCAATCCAATTACACGCGAAAATTCACGGGTATTATTTGTGACTAATATAGCTCCCACAGACAGGGCGTGCCCTGCAATGGCGGTATCATTATGTCCGATTGATGTGCCCGCAGAAGTCAAAGCAACTTTTACTTTTGTTGTTGCGTCCACCGCAGATTTATCCCACGGTAAGATCCCATCCAAACGTTTACAAAATTCGTCCACTAATACACCATGTTTCGGAGAAGCTTTTTTCCCAATTGCCCCGAAACGTATTTCCGAATAAGTAATAGCAGATACCACAATTGGATAGTTATTCATTACACATTTCTGTAATTGGTTTATCACCGCAATAGGCTGCTCACGCATAATGAATGAACAAATGTTAGTATCCAACATGTAAAGCTTTTTCATAACGTAAAACGTCCTTCCTCAATAATATCCGGTCGTTCAGATAGAAAATCTTCGTCCGCCTTATCCTCTGATAAAAATGAATGCCAGCTAGGTTTTACTGGGCGTAATATAATGGTCTCTCCTTCTCGGATAATTTCCAATTCATTAACGCCCTCAAAATCCAGATCTTTAGGTAAACGGATAGCACGATTATTACCATTTTTAAAAACAGCCACAGTTCTCATATGAAATCTCCTACACTGGAAAACATATGCATAGCATATGTTAACAATCAAAGCAGGTCAATATACGAACAAATGCGAGTACGAGAATATACTTTTTCAGGTTGTAGTATAACGAGAGACAGCCCCCAGAAATATAGCTGACTATGTAACTGGAGGGTCTTTAGAAATAGCCAGCAAAGCGGCTATAAAGCATGGAGATCGGAATGATTACAGCCAGTTCTTTCGCTTAAAGTAGAGGTAAGGTGCCAATCCTGCGGCAATCATCAACCCAATGGCCGCAGGGTAGCCGAATGTCCAATTCAGCTCCGGCATAAATTTGAAGTTCATTCCATAGCTGGAAGCCACCAGCGTTGGCGGCAGAAATACCACGGAAACAACGGAGAAGATTTTGATAATCCGGCTCTGTTCGATGTTGATAAAACCCATCGCCGCCTGCATCAGGAAGTTAACTTTCTGGAATAAGGATTCGTTATGTGGCAACAAGGATTCGATATCCCGCAGGATCTCACGTGCCTGTTCTAACTGGTTGGCAGGCAAACGGGCACGGCGCACAAGAAAGTTCAGGGCACGCTGACTATCCATTAAACAAAGGCGCACTTTCCAGCCAATATCTTCCTGCTCAGCAAGATTCGATAGAGCGGAATCGAATTCATCCCCTTGTTTACCGTTCATAATCACCCGGCTCAGGGATTCCAGTACGCTATAGATATTTTCAATCACATCTGCCAACTGTTCGATCTTGGTTTCGAACAAATCCATCAGCAGCTCATAGGCATTCCCATCAACCATCGTCTGGTTACGGGCGCGCATTCGGTATAATCGAAATGCAGGGAGTTCACGCTCACGCAATGTGTAGAGACGACCGTCACGAATGGTAAAGGCGACTGTCGAGTTGCCAGCATGGTCTTCAGCGTCTTCAAAATAGAAGAATGAGTGGACGTGCATACCATCTTCATCTTCAAAAAAACGGGCCGAAGCCTCGATATCATCCAATTCAGTGCGGGTCGCCAGAGCTTGTCCTAATTCGTTCTGGACTCGGAGCCGATCATTATCTCCCAGTCCAACCAAATCTACCCACATCGAGTCGGATAACTTATCACCTTCTTCAAGTTCGAGACGGAGCAGGCGATTATTCTCTAATTTAAATGCGTTCAGCATGTACCATAAGTCTCCTTATACTCCCTACGTTTATCGTAAGGCGCGAATGTTACGCTTAGAAGAAAAAGCCTGTCAACATTCGACCGGATTATTATTGGCCGGTTTCAAGCCTGGCATAAGCAGCCACCAGCCACTTGATGCCTTCACCCTGAAACGCGATTTGCAAACGGCAATGTTCCCCACTGCCTTCAATATTGATAATTGTCCCCTCACCAAATTTAGGATGGCGGACACGTTGTCCCAGGGCATAACCGCTATCATTAGTGCTGATCGGTGTTCCCAGTCGTTTATGATTCACCGGACGGGACACTGTTGCCCGCAGACGCACCTCAGTGACACATTCTTCCGGTAACTCCCCGATAAAACGAGACGGGCGATGATACACTTCTTTCCCATACAGGCGACGACTTTCGGCATAGGTCAGGGTCAGTTTTTCCATCGCCCTTGTCACCCCCACATAAGCCAGCCGGCGCTCTTCTTCCAAACGCCCCCCTTCCTCAATGGACATTTGGCTTGGGAACATCCCCTCTTCCATACCGACAATAAAAACTTGCGGGAATTCCAACCCTTTCGCCGCATGCAGAGTCATCAACTGGGCAGAATCCTGATAGGCATCGGCCTGCCCTTCACCCGCTTCAAGCGCAGCATGAGATAAGAAAGCCTGCAATGGCATCAAATCTTCGTCTTCATCCTGATAGCTGAATTGGCGGGTCGCCGTGACTAATTCCTCAAGGTTTTCGATACGCGCCTGCGCTTTTTCGCCTTTTTCCTGCTGATACATCGCCCACAAGCCAGAATCACGGATAATCCGATCCGTCTGTATATGGAGTGGCATCTCTTGTGTTTCAGTTTCTAGTGCATCAATTAACTCAATAAAACGCTGTAAGGCAGATGCGGCCCGCCCTGCCAGCACTTTTTCCTGGATCAGCATCAGACTGCTTTCCCACAGTGTTTTCTGTTGATCTCGCGCCATCTGACGCACAACATCTAATGTTCTGTCTCCAATTCCCCGCGTAGGTGTATTGACCACGCGTTCAAAGGCAGAATCATCATTACGGTTTGCGACCAGACGCAGATAAGATAAAGCGTCTTTGATTTCCTGACGTTCAAAGAAGCGTTGGCCGCCATAAATACGGTAAGGTATGGAAGCCTGCAACAAGGCTTCTTCCAATACGCGGGACTGGGCATTACTGCGGTACAGGATCGCACACTCTTTTAATGCTCCGCCATTGTCCAGCCAATGCTTGATGCGGCTAACAACATAACGTGCTTCATCCAATTCATTAAAAGCAGAGTAAAGTGAGATCGGTTCTCCTTCGCTGCCTTCTGTCCATAAGTTTTTGCCCAACCGGTCATTGTTATGAGCAATCAGGGCATTAGCTGCCTTAAGGATATTGCTGGTGGAACGGTAATTCTGTTCCAGACGAATCGTCTTCGCAGCCGGGAAATCTTTGAGGAAACGCTGAATGTTTTCTACTTGCGCTCCCCGCCAACCGTAAATAGATTGATCATCGTCCCCGACAATCATCACCTTACCGGAATCGCCGGCTAACAAGCGGATCCAAGCATATTGAATGCTGTTGGTATCCTGAAACTCATCTACCAAAATATTAGTAAAACGATCACGATAATGTTGCAATATTTGCGGTTTGTTCAACCACAGTTCATGAGCACGCAACAATAACTCAGCAAAATCCACCAATCCGGCACGATCACAAGCTTCCTGATAGGCCTGATAAATTCTCAGCCATGTTGCTTCCACCGGATTGCCGTAACTTTCAATATGCTGAGGGCGTAATCCTTCATCTTTTTTGCCGTTGATGTACCACATACCCTGACGTGCAGGCCACTGTTTGTCATCCAGATTCATCGCCTTGACGATACGTTTAATCAGACGGTGCTGATCTTCACTGTCCAGGATCTGGAAATCCTGCGGTAAGTTGGCATCAAGATGATGGGCACGCAGTAAACGATGAGCCAGACTATGAAATGTTCCAATCCACATGCCCCCCTGACTAGTACCAATCAGATTTTCAATGCGGTGGCGCATCTCTGCTGCTGCTTTATTGGTAAATGTTACTGCCATAACAGAGAAAGGTGAGGCATGTTCAACTGACAGTAACCAGGCGATACGGTGCACCAATACGCGAGTCTTACCGCTGCCAGCACCTGCCAGTACCAGCATATTGGTACGGGGTACAGCAACAGCTTCACGTTGTTTATCATTCAAGCTTTCGAGCAGATAAGAGACGTCCATAATTACCATCAGTTGTTAACAATGACTTTTGTCACTGTTTTTTTATACAGAATTACAGTCTGAAATTATATCAGTGCGATCAAAGAATCCAAGTCAGAAATCTCAATATGTGGAACCCGCCGCCCTTCAGGCTTTTGCATCAGATTTTTATTTTCAACATTCATCCAACAAGCCTGCATACCGCTGCAAAGGGCTCCTTCGACATCGGTCTTCAAATTATCACCAACATGCAGAATTTGATTTGCTGGCAGCCCCAATTGTTTAGCCGCCAGATGATACATGTCTGGACATGGCTTGGAACGTCCATCCACTCCTGCTTTAAGAACAAATTTAAAATAACGGGCAAGACCACATTCAGCAGGTTCAACATTCCCATTGGTGATCGCCACCAGCGGCATCTTTTCTGCCAGCACCGATAAAGTGTTATGTGTCGATTCTGGTATGATGATCTGATTACGCCAATAGGTGAAACAAGACATAATCTCATCCGCGCCACGTATGGCTGCCTCACGGTTAAAACCGTGGTAGCTGAACATCAGTTCTGCGGAATGCCGTCGCCATGCTGTCAGATCATGGTAAATTTCTGGTTCCATCTCAAGAACAGCCTGACGGTATACATGCAGATCTTCGCTGTCAAAATGGCTGAATTTGGCATCGTACTGCCTGATAAAACACAATACTTCTTTTTCGGTTTTATCGATGACTGGATGATTATCGTAAAGTGTATCATCCAGATCGAATGTCATCGCAGCAAATGGCGCGAGAGGCCGATAAAAACGCATTATGATTTCCCTCTTTTTGCTCTAGGGTGAGCCACATCATAAACTTTGGATAAGTGTTGAAAATCCAGATGGGTGTAGACCTGGGTAGACGATAAACTTGTATGGCCTAACAATTCTTGCACAGCCCGGAGATCACCACTGGATTCCAGAATATGTGTAGCAAACGAATGGCGCAGTTTATGGGGATGAATATGATTGTTTATCCCCTGCCGAATCCCCCACTGCTCAAATCGTTTTTGTACATTGCGGGTTGAGATCCGTTTCCCGCTTCGGGTGGAAATGAAAACAGCATTACCTTCCGGTTCAAATAGTTCCCGCATTTCCAGCCAACGTTGCAGCCATTGCAATGCAATTCTCCCGACCGGAACTTTACGTTCTTTACTGCCTTTACCCTGCACCCAAATGTCACCATTTTTCAAATCCAGATGCTGGCAATCCAGGCCAACCAGCTCAGATAGGCGTAAGCCCACACCATACATGACTTCCATCATTGTTCTGTCACGCACAGACAGAGGATCATTCAGGTTAATATTGAGTAGTTGGTTAGCTTCGTCCACATCTATGTTTTTGGGTAAATGGTGCTTTTTGCGTGGTGTACTGACAATTTTAGCAGGATTAGCTTCTATTTTTTCCTGTGTCACCATCCAATCCAGAAAACTACGCAAGGAAGAAAGACGCAGTGCAAGGCTGGCAGACTGTAACCCAACCCGACGGCTACGGGTAGCGAACATTCTGACTTTAGTCGCATCAAGCGATTGCCACTCTGTTACCCCCATTTCCAGTGACATTTCTGCCAATACCGTGAGATGACGACGATAATTGGTTATTGTCATCAGACTTAGACGACGCTCAACTCGCAGATGGTGCAAAAAGGCTTCTACTGGCTCAAGGAGTAAATCGATTGGCTGGTTCATACTCGTTTAATCCAACGGGACAATAACCTTGGCAGCAGTTTCACTAACTGATCTAACAGGTCAGTTCCCATTCCTTCGTGATAGTGTCGTTTATCATGGCTATTGAAGATCACCATGCCCAACTCTCCTTGTCCTCCTAAAAGAGACACAGCCACTGAGCCGACATGACGAGCCTGAGGCATCAACAATAAAATTTCCGGGCCGTGTAACATACCAAGATAATGGTTATTGTCACCGAATCGTTGGATCCGAATTGGCTCAAAAGCATTGCGGGATATCGCTAAATCCGGCGCATTCAATGGGGCACCAAGAAACCACTTGTCAGAAAACAACCGGATATAACAGTTGCTCAGACCCAGTGTTTTTGACCATGAGCTTAAACGGGAAAGAAAATCCTGCAAACTTTCGACAGCAGAAAGTTCAGTAAGCAATTGCAACAAGCGATTAAACAATATTTCATTTTGTTTTGCCTGTTCCACCAGATGTATCAAGTCTTCTTCCAGGTAGCGGATTCGTTTTCTTTGACGGTTCATATGCCATTCCATCAGAGAAACACACTCACGTACTGGATGAGGAACCTCTATCCTATCGACCGCATTAGCATTGCGGATAAAAAAATTGGGGTTATTCAGCAGATAATCCACCACGATCTGATCATCCAATTCATTTTCGGTGTGCAATGGTTTGTTTTCTTTACCCATTTTCCAATGCCCCATATTTCAAAAATAACTCCTGCCACACGGAATCAATGACACATGAATCAATTACACCTGAATTGTGCCGTCATAAACATGAGTTGCCGGCCCGGTCATATAAAGTGGCTGCCTTGGCCCATCCCAACGAATATTCAGGGAACCGCCTGGCAAATCAACGCGAACCTGCTTATCTAATAGATTTTGCTGGATACCAACAGCAACAGCGGCACAAGCGCCACTACCACATGCCCGCGTTTCTCCGGCACCTCGCTCAAAGACACGCAATCGGATATGGCTACGATTCACGACCTGCATAAAGCCAATATTCGCTCTCTCAGGAAAACGTTCATGGCGTTCTAAAATGGGGCCAAGCACCTCAACCTCTGCGGTGTCCACATTCTCAACCTGAATAACACAGTGAGGATTCCCCATTGAGACAACACCACAGAGCACCGTACGATCCATGACCCTGATAATATAAGTTTTTTCTGCTTTGTTAGCGCGGAAAGGGACGGACTGTGGTTCAAAGACCGGCTCGCCCATATTGACACAGACCTGATCATCGTATGTCACGCTCAGCGTCATATGACCAGACCGTGTACTAACCTTAATCTCACGTTTATTCGTCAACCCTCTTAAACGGACAAAACGAGCAAAACAACGAGCCCCATTACCACATTGAGAAACTTCACTGCCATCCGCATTAAAAATACGATAGTGAAAGTCTAGGTCAGGATCATAGGGCGCTTCAACAACCAGCAGTTGATCAAACCCTACACCAGTATGTCTATTTGATAACCGGCAGATTAATTCCGGCGAAAAATAAACATTCTGGGTCACTGCATCAACGACCATAAAATCATTGCCAAGACCATGCATTTTGGAGAATTGCATATACTACTCCAAGTGAAATTCCATCACCTGCTTACGCTTATCAAGCATCCGCCGAGGTATTGTTTTTAATGATATCGTTTTTAGAGAGGTTATTTTGAGAAAAATTTCCCGTCGGCTGCGCCTTATTCAATGAAGTTTGAGGTGCAACAGACTCTGCTGGCGGGAAATAAAGAGGGCCTTTCAAGCCACAGCCCGCAATAGAGAGTAGTGTTATGATAGCAAGTGACCAACGGAATTGTTTGTTCATCATGATTAATGCCTGTGATTCATACGCCAATACTCTCTATAATCGCAGTTAGGCCCTGAAAAGCAAATAGGAAATAAATATGAACGATAGCGAATTTCATCAATTAGCTGATCAATTGATGCTTTATCTTGAAGAACAACTGGATAACTATGAAGGTGATGCCGATATTGACTGTGAAACCAATGGTGGCGTAATGACACTTAGCTTTGAGAATGGCAGCAAAATCATTATCAATCGCCAGGAGCCTTTTCACCAAATCTGGCTGGCAACTAAAAATGGGGGTTATCATTTCGATTACCGGGATAACAAGTGGGTTTGCGACCGTAGCGGTAACGATTTTCTTTCCATGCTGGCACAAGCAATTACAGAACAGAGTGACGAGCCATTTCAGTTTTAGTGAAGTTTTTATCCCCCTTACTTAAACAACTGACATCTTGTGCCGTATCCAAAATACGGCACTTTTACTGACTACAGCTACTGACTACAGCGATGACCTAACTATGACCCATTCTCAATAGTGGTACAAAGAATGAAACGGGTCGCTATTTGCCCTGAACGCCTCATCCAGTTCCAGATCAATAATATTCCTTGTCTCATTATCTAACGGCGATTTACCATCCATAAATGGCGCTACATGAGTACGTTCGCCTTTCTTAACGATTTGATAGAACTGTGGCAAATTAAAATTGATAAAACTGGAGCCATAGGTAAAACGGTCATGCGATGAAGAATAAAAACGGCTGACATCACGCACCAATTCTTCTTTACTTCCTTCACAATGGAAATAAATTTCTACCCGGTTTGATTCATCCAGAATATAGATATTGAACCCTTGGTTACCTTCAATATCTTCAAAGAAAAACTGAATGATCCCTTCACAGGCAAATCCATCAATGACAGGGGGCAGATGTTTTTCTTTAGTATCAATTTTAACTGGCAGACCATGTAGCTTGGTATTTGAAATTGCACCATAGAATTCCACCGCATTTTCCAGTTTTTGCACTGAAACGTTGAGCCGTTCAAAAAATAGCCCCCAGGTTTGACCAGAAATGCGCAATGCTTTGAAGCGGTTAGGATCCTGCCGGTTACTGGAGAGACGCAACCCGATACACTCTGAAACCAATTGCTGGATGCGGGTGCGAATCAATCCACACAAATGCTTGCTATAACAAAAAACTTCAACACTCGCTGGCGGTGCTGCATCTCTGTGCATTTTTCCCAGTATTGTTTTCAATGCTTCCAGCATGGATTGTTCACCGCTGAAATGCAGTGTCCTCACTTCATTCCATGAATTACGGTAAAGCAAGTCGATACTATCCACCAGACATTGCTGCGATTCACCGAAACTGAACACATCTAAATTTCTGAAATCAAAATGTACAATTTGATCGGAAAAATTTATGGTTGGATCAGTTTCCAAATTCACAATAATTGCCAGATGGCGGATTTCACAAGGGCTGTATAATGCCTTTGGTGTTGGAGCGGGCAAGCGGATAGGGAAATGAGTAGAAATATCACTCACCAAATCGCGTAGCTTCTTTTTGTCAGTTTGAGATTCTCCATGATGAATATGAATACGGGTTTTTTCCGCCAGCAACCCGTTGAAATATGTCCATGCCACCAATTTATTCAAATAACGATTATACTCCAGCGGTTGATGACCAATGATGGATTCTATTGCGGGCGCTCGATTATAAAGATACCAGCCACTACGATTTGCCCGCCCTGGTGGAACATAAATAAATGTCAAATCTTGTTCTGACAAATCCAGCGAAATTTGCGGGTTTACCAACGTGATTTTGCCGGGCAGGGCCTCAAATGCAGCATACAATTTACGGGTCAATACACCAATGTCTTGTGGACTCGCACTCACACTTAAATTGTTACGCCGGGCAAAACGGATAAGATTGCGATAACTCTGCATCATGGTATCCAGCAGTTCATTATGAGCTGCACGTACCTGCTCGATTTTCCATGAGTTACGGTTATTCAACATGGCCAGTTTATCGCTATTCCAGCCCCATTCCTGCGCTAACTGAGAGATAATCTGCTGTCGCCATCCTGAATACCCTTTATCATCACCGCTTTCCTGAATTTTTTCGCAAACCTTCAGGTAAAAACAGCGGCGCGCCAAATCCAAACGCGTCGTGTCATTAGTATCAGTAAGGTATCGGGTAACACGATCAAGCATCATGCTGTAAGCATCAAGGCCAAAAGAAACAATCGAGCCATCATGGAAATGCTGTTTCATCTCCATTGCCAGCAACTTGCCATTCGGGTATTCCCACGAATAGGCTTCCAGCAACAGGCTCTTCAATACGGACTTATAAGGAGAATCTACACTCTTATAAAGTTGCCACAGGCTGGCACCAAAATATTCTTCTGCTGACAACTCACCTAAGCCGCCCAGATCCAACCACTCATTCGGGGTTAAAACACCCTGTGCATATAAAGAAAGCACATATTCATCGTAATTTACCTCCTCTTCCACAGGAACCATCGCCCACAACAGGCGTTTACCCGCCATGCAGACCGCAGTGCGATAAAATTCATCCAGCAGAAGGATATGCTGAGTTGAGCCACAATCTTCGCCATTCAGGCTGCCGCAGGTGTTATGGCGAAAGCGATTCTCATCAATCAAAAAGAAGGTTACTTCAATACCCAGTGAAGCAGCCCATTGTTCTATTAAAATACATTTCTGTTCCAGTAGCGCTTTTTCACCACTATCCAGCCAGGATTGATGACAAACCCAAATATCTAAATCAGAAAAATAGCTCTGTCCGATAGAAGAAGTACTGCCCATCGAGTAAATACCCGTAATTGGCAGTTCACCATTAAAGGAGGGGGAGAAAACACCAGTAAACTGGTATTCCAGATCATTAATCCAAAATTGCTGAGTTTCATCAGGTACAAAAAAACAGACACCATGAGGAACGTCATCTTTGATATAACCCGGCATCATTGGATGATGATAGTGTAATAATACTGGAATTAAATTATAAACCTGCTTAAATGCGGCGCTCATTGAGTTAGTCGCACGCTCTAACCTAAGCTGATTAATTGCATCCAGTCGCTGCTTCAGCGTTTCAATATAAAGATACAAGAGTTTCGCCTGCTTCAGTTTCAGTGCTTACAATCGCCAGTTTCCGCTAACGCTCAGCCACCGTTAACGTCTGATACTCGTTAACAGGTCGTGTTACAAGACTATTTTTTAGAATTTTTTTACAAACTTATTATCGGAAACGTGATCAATTTAACACCTTGCAGTCAAGGCGTAAAGTCCGCAATATCATCTTTTCACCTTCCATACAACACCTAAACATCAATTAACTCATTGTAAAGTATTAAGTTACTCACAAATTTGATACTAAAATATGTTTTTTTGAAATAGGTATTATAGCTGACCATTTTCTGTATCGTTGCTGTAAGGTATTGTAAACGCCGAATTTTGCATAACTGTTTCATTAATATTACTTTTAATTGATAAATATCTTTCTCTTTTTTCGAAAAAGATAAATTTCAAATAGCAATTTGATTTTAATTCAATCTATTTGTTTATTTACTCCATTTAATTAAAACATTATTTTAATGTTTAAAATTATTTTTATCTTTATCTTTTCGAGCTGTATATTTATATACTATTCTGGTTTTTTCTTAACTGGAAAAAAAATTATTGAAGTGTTAAAACTGAGCCATTTTTACTGTTCTATTTTTTCACTCTTTGGAGATAAAAATCTCCAATTGCCGTTAATTAATACAATTATCCAAGATAATTACCCATGACAATGAAAACCATTCGCATTGCGACTCGCCAAAGCCCTTTAGCTATGTGGCAAGCTCGATACGTTCAAAAGCAACTAGAACATTTCCATCCTGAATTGAAAGTTGTATTAGTTCCAATGATCACTCGCGGTGATGTCATCCTTGATACGCCACTCGCCAAGGTTGGCGGTAAAGGGTTATTTGTGAAAGAGCTAGAGTTAGCGATGCTTGAAAATCGGGCAGACATCGCTGTTCACTCCATGAAAGATGTCCCTGTCGAATTTCCTGAGGGTTTGGGATTGGTCACAATCTGTGAAAGGGAAGATCCACGAGATGCTTTTGTTTCAGTAGAATACGCCTCGATTGATGAACTGCCCGCTGGCAGTATTGTTGGAACATCCAGCTTACGCCGCCAGTGCCAGCTTCGCCATCTGCGTCCTGATCTTGTGATCCGCGACTTACGTGGCAATGTCGGCACCCGTTTGAGCAAACTCGATAATGGTGATTATGACGCCATTATCCTTGCAACTGCGGGCCTGAAAAGACTAGGGTTGGAAGAGCGTATCCGAATGCCGTTGGCACCGGAATTGCTGCTTCCTGCTGTCGGTCAAGGCGCTGTTGGTATTGAATGTCGCCTGAATGATATGCAGACTCGTGAGCTGCTTGCTCCCTTAAATCATCAAAGAACAGAGATTTGTGTCCTCGCTGAACGTGCCATGAACACCCGCCTTGAAGGGGGATGTCAGGTTCCCATTGGTAGCTATGCCATTTGGCAGGACAGTAACATCTGGTTACGTGCCCTTGTTGGCGCACCTGATGGCAGTACCATTATTCGTGGCGAAAGACTTATTCGTAGTGAAGAGGCCCGCCAGGCGGGTGTGTCATTGGCAGAAGAGTTATTAGAGAAAGGTGCACGCCAGATCCTGGCTGACGTATATCAAAGGAACCCACCTGCATGAGCATCTTAGTCACCCGTCCTGCCCCCGCAGGAGAAGCGTTGGTCAATCAGTTAAGATCTATCGGTAAAACAGCATTCAGTGCGCCACTTATTGCAATTTACCCTGGTACTGAGCTGCCCTTACTGACACAAAAACTGCGACAGCTATCAGCGGGTGATTTCGTTTTTCTGCTATCCAAAAATGCCGTGCATTATGCCAACGAACAGCTTGTACAAGAAGGCCTCTCATGGCCTGACAAGCTATCCTATTATGGTATCGGCAAATCGACGTCCTTGCTCTTTCATCAACAAACGGGAAAAAACATTCTCTGGTCAGAGCAAGGAGAAACAAGTGAAGATCTCCTGCAACTCCCTGCTTTACAAAAAATGGAGAATAAAAAGATTTTATTACTTCGCGGCAATGGTGGCCGAGAGGTGATTGCTTCAACCTTAAAGATGCGGGGAGGAGCAATTGATTACTGTGAATGTTATTCACGTCAGCCAGTCAAATATCGTACAACTGAGTTCAATCATCATTGGCAACAATGTGGTATAAGAACCATCGTTGTTACAAGTGGCGAAATGTTGCAACTGTTATATAACTTAGTTACTGAAGGTAATGACAGTGAAGATGGTAGCACTGAGAGTAGTGGTAATGGCAAAGCGTGGTTATTAGGTTGCCGGCTGATTGTGGTCAGTGAACGCCTCGCCAATATTGCCCGAACACTGGGCTGGCAAGAAATAAAAGTCACTAAGAGTGCAGATAATGACGCCTTAATGCAGGCGCTGGAATAAACCAATATGGGATGTCCATTATGACGGAACAAAAGAAATCCACTGATGCGGTTGAGACAACACTCCCTCAGAAGCCTAAAAAGGCTCCTCGTAAATCCAGAAGTGACGGGTGGGTGGGCAGTACACTCTCAATTGCTATTACGCTGGCAGTAGGTGCGGGTGGAATTTATCTTTTTTATCATGGTAAACAACAGAATGCAGAATTAGAAGCCGAAAACCTCGCGCTACAACAGCAAGTGGCTTCTTTCGTGCAACAACAGTCTGCGGATAAACAAGATGCAGATGACAAAATTGAAGCAATGAAAAATGCCCTGGAGCAAGCCAATACGCAAAGACAGCAATTAGACAGCCGCATGGCAGAACTTCAGGATCGAATGTCCGCAATTACAAATTCTGATATCGAAAACTGGCGGTTGGCACAGGCAAATTTTCTCGTAAAAATGGCAAGCCGCAAGATATGGAGTGATCAGGATATTGCTACCGCGATCGCTCTGCTAAAAGATGCAGACAGCAGCCTTACAGAAATGAATGATCCTAGTTTATTGCATGCCCGCTCAACGATTATGCAAGATATCGACATGCTATCCAAAATCAATCAGGTAGATATAGATGGCATTATTCTAACCTTGAATCAGCTATCAAATCAGGTAGATAACTTGCCGCTGGTTGATAGTGTGGAACAAGGGAAACCGATGGATGGAGACGATAAAGGGATTAGTGCTTCACTCTCTGATTGGCGCGAAAATCTGAGCAAAAGCTGGCACAGCTTTATGGATAATTTCATTACCATCAAACCGCGTGATGGCTCTAAAGAGCCACTGTTGGCACCAAAACAGGAAATCTATCTACGGGAAAATATCCGCTCCAAGCTGTTGATAGCAGCCCAGGCAGCTCCTCGCCGACAAATTGATACTTATAAGGAATCACTAAAATCTGTTTCAACCTGGGTAAGAGCTTATTTTGATACATCTATGCCAGATACGGTAACTTTCCTGAATGAGGTAGATAAACTGGAAAAACGACCACTTTCCATTGATATACCGGAACAATTAAATAGCCAGACTGTGCTAGCAGATTTAATGCGCAAGCGTATTTATAACTTGCCACACCAGCCGCTTTATCAGCCCCAAGTTCAACCAGAAATTCAGCCTCAGCCGAAATCTGAAGAAGGCTCTAATCAGGCTGAAACATCCACTAAGGAGGGCTGAACATGCTAAAAATATTATTGCTGTTCATCGTCCTTATCATAGGTGTTGTGCTTGGCCCTTTGTTATCCGGGCATCAGGGATATGTTCTTATTCAGACAGACAATTACGATATCACTACCAGCGTTACTGGTTTGGTGATTATGTTCCTCTTACTGCAATTCCTGCTGATTCTCATTGGTTGGTGTTACCGCAGATTAAAACGTACCGGTACTTTTACTCATAGCTGGATCTTTGGTGGATATAAGCGCAACCGGGCTCGGTTACAGACTAAGCAAGCTTTGCTTAAGCTGGCTGAAGGAGATTTTAAACAGGTAGAACACTTATTGACCCGCAATGTTGATCATGCAGAAAACCCTGTCGTTAACTATCTGCTTGCTGCGGAAGCTGCCCAACAACGTGGCGATTATTTTCGTACCCATCAATATATCGAGCGTGCCGCAGAAGTGGCTGATAAAGATCAACTCCCTGTCGATATTACCCGTGTGCGTATCCAATTAGCGCAGGGAGAAATTCATGCAGCCCGTAACGGTGTGGATAAATTACTCAATCAAGCCCCACGACATACTGAAGTGTTGCGGCTGGCTGAGCAGGCATATACACGTTCAGGTGCCTACCAATCCCTGATTGATATTTTACCTTCGATAACAAAAATTAGTCTGCATGATGAAGAATATGTGGCTCAATTGCGTCAGCAAGCTTATATCGGCTTGATGAATCAAATCATGGCAGAAAAAGGCAGTGCTGGACTGAAAGTATGGTGGAAAGATCAAAGTCGCAAAGTTCGCAATGACATTGCATTACAGGTTGCCATGGCTGAACACCTGATTGAATGTAATGATCATGAAACTGCACAACAGCTTATTCTCAATGGATTAAAACAGCAATACGATGAACGGCTGTTACTGTTACTCCCTCACTTAAAGGCAGATAATGCTGAGGCTGTGCAAAAATCGCTTTCACATTTGTTGAAACAACATGGTGCAACACCTTTACTTAACAGTACGTTGGGGCAAGTGGCATTGCGTCATGGGGAATGGGCAAAAGCAGAAACCGCCTTTAAGGCAGCTCTTGCACAACGTCCTGATGCTCATGATTACGCCTGGCTTGCCGATGCACTGGACAAATTACACAAACGTGAAGAAGCCGCTCAAATACGCACTAAAGGCTTTATGCTGACACTGAAACGTGAAAGTGATACAGAAGAATAAATATTTTCCTTTAAATTAAAAATAGCCATGGTTAACAATAATTCTTAATCTGAATTGTTAACCATGGTAAAAATGTCGATACACATGTACATATACATATAAAGATAAAAAAACACCTGTCAAATAAGACAGGTGTATAAATACAATCAGGTCTACAGACGATATAGTGCCTCACTCAACGTTGTGTCCGGTTTGTGATGAAAAGACCATACGCTTACTCATCTATAACGTGGACCATAGGCACTGGCAATTAGCTCTACATCATCCTGAGGTTTATGAAGCTACGCTGTCATAAGGAGTCGGATGAGTATCTACAAATTTAATAAAGCACTTTTCATGCCAATTTTCTTATACCTCGCGAATCTCCTAACCTACTATCAAGATACAACAATAATCATAAGAAAATTTCTTCCAGATTATATGGCCGGAATATGAGACTGATATGTCACCTTTTCATAAAACATGCTAAATACCGTCTCTTATTTGAGACGTCCATTCCAGAAGTTAGATATAGGTAAATTCAATCAATTAGTTAAATGTCTCTAATTGGAGACACAAGAGGGTATGGTTTGTCGTTGAAATACAACACTGAACATCGAATAACTTTAAAAACAAAAAGTTAATATAATTGTAAACATATAGAAACAATTAATTTCAAAATAATTAATTATAAGAAAGGGAAGAAATGGCAAGAAAAAAGAGAAGATTTTCTGTTGAATACAACGAGAAAAGCCCTGTTTTTTACAGGGCTATTTCTTCATAATCTGGTCGGCGAGAGAGGATTCGAACCTCCGACCCACTGGTCCCAAACCAGTTGCGCTACCAAGCTGCGCTACTCGCCGAATATACTTTTAATATATCTATCTCTTAATATATCTATCTCTTTTTTATGGTGCGAAAGGGGGGACTTGAACCCCCACGTCCGTAAGGACACTAACACCTGAAGCTAGCGCGTCTACCAATTCCGCCACCCTCGCATGTCATAAAAAAGATGGGGTGGCTAACGAGACTCGAACTCGCGACGACTGGAATCACAATCCAGGGCTCTACCAACTGAGCTATAGCCACCATAACAACTATCTTTTCTTTCTACTAATTTTCTTACTACTACAATGCCGCTGACCACGATAACTCATCGTCACTGCTCTTGCACGCTTTAAATGGCGCGCCCGACAGGATTCGAACCTGAGACCTCTGCCTCCGGAGGGCAGCGCTCTATCCAGCTGAGCTACGGGCGCTTAACGCCGTTGCGGTGGAGGATAGTACGGATTTAATCTCCAACTGTCCAGTGCTTTTTTAAAAGAAATGATGTGTTTGATTATGCTTTATTCATTTAGTTGATAAAGTCAGCGTTTTTCCACCGCAAATTGTTTCATCAATGAAAAATCAAACTACATTTTCTATCGGTTTTCTTCCCCGGATAAACTTTGCCCACCAATAAATGAGTGACACGATCAGCAAAAAGACACCACCAACAATCAATGAAAAACGGGTATCCGGATTAATCGCCATGCCAATCAATACACAAGACAGGAAAATCAATGTCAGGTAATTGACGTAAGGGAAAAGTATCGACTTAAACCGATGCTGTTTCAGCGCTTCCTGATGATGTTGGCGGAAACGCAACTGGCTTACCAGAATAACAAACCACGGCACCATTCCCGGCAGTACACTGGCACTATAAACATAAACAAAAACAGCCTGTGGTTCCGGGATCAAATAATTCAAACTGGAACCTGCAATCAGGCAGCCAATGGTGATCGCGATACATCTTACAGGTACACCATTTTTCGAAAGCTTAAGCAATGAAGCCGGCAATTGACGGTTTGCAGCCAAGGCATACAGCATCCTGCCCCCACTGTACATTCCGCTGTTGCATCCCGAAAGCGCCGCAGTCAATACAACAAAGTTGATGACTGCCGCCGCAGAAGTAATACCAACTTTAGCAAAAGTCATCACAAACGGGCTGCCATGCGTGCCCACTTCTGTCCACGGGAACAAGGTTACAACAATGAAAATCGCTCCGACATAAAAGATCAAAATCCGCCACAGGATATTGTTGATCGCTTTTTTCAGCGTAATTTGTGGATTTTTGGCTTCACCTGCGGTAATACCAACCAACTCTACCCCTTGGTATGAAGCAACCACAATACACAGGGCAAACAGGAAACCTTGCCAGCCACCAGAGAAAAAACCACCGTGAGCAGTCAAGTTATCTAAACCAATAGCTTGCCAATCATTACCTAACCCAAAAAATATCAGCCCGATACCAACCAAGATCATCACAATAATCGTGGTGACTTTGATCATAGCAAACCAAAATTCCAACTCTCCATACAATCGCACAGCAGCCAGATTAGCCAACGCGACCAGACCAACAGCGGTCAGTGCAGAAACCCATTGGGGCAAATCAGGGAACCAGAGTTCAGCATAAACCCCCACTGCGGTAATCTCTGAAATTCCTACTGAAACCCACATAAACCAGTAGCCCCAGGCTGTCAGGCATCCCCAGTAAGGGCTAAGATATTTATGCCCAAAAGCCGCGAATGAGCCAGTGACAGGTTCAAGGAACAACATTTCTCCCATTGACCGCATAATGAAAAAGACAAAAAGACCAGCAATAATATAAGCCAGTAATACCGATGGGCCAGCCCATTTCAGTGTGCTGGCGGACCCCATGAACAGCCCAACACCGATTGTGCCGCCTAGTGCAATCAACTCAATATGGCGCGCTTCAAGTCCCCTTTGCAGACTCTGTTTTGAATCACTCATAAAACTCCCTATCCATTTTTATGATGTCTATATTTGCAAATAGAAAAAATACAGGAATTGATAATCAATGGTTGTGAAGATCAGTCGTAAAAAGGCAGGGATCAAAGCACGTTTTGCCCATCAGTGAAATAAAAAATTGTAAAATAGAGTCAATAGAGATAGTCCAAGATAAGGCAATCCACCGTATCAAGCACCAATATTAAGCCGGATACAGTGGGTTATAGCAATCAAATCGTAACTTACAGTTTACCGTTGTAATAATACCAAAGAAATTTCAATAACTTGATTTGCCTGTGGATACGACTGGGCTGTGATAACAGACGATAGAGCCATTCCAAACCTAAGTTCTGCCAGATTTTCGGCGCACGTTTGACATGTCCGGTGAACACATCATACGTCCCTCCAACCCCCATATACAGTGAGCCAGGATACACTTTTCGACAATCACGCATGAAAATCTCCTGTCTTGGTGATCCCATTGCTACCGTGACTATTTGCGCGCCACTGGCCTGAATTCGTGCAAATACCGCATCACGTTCTTCAACAGTAAAATAACCATCCTGACTACCAACAATATTAACGCCCCACTGCTTGCGAAGTTTATTTGCTGTCTGGGTAAGAATTTCTGGTTTTCCACCCACCAGAAATACGGGTGTACCTTCGCGCCCAGCACGTTCCATCAAAGATTCCCATAAATCAGCTCCCGCAATGCGGGACACCTGTGCATTAGGATACTTACGCCGGATAGCACGTACGATACTGATACCATCCGCATAAAGATATTCTGCTTCATCCAACAACATGCTCAGCGCATTATCTTTCTCCGCAGTGAGCACTTTTTCTGCATTGATTGCCACCAATGTTCCTGTTTTTACCTGCCCATCCTGAAAAAGGTGATCAAGAAAATGTGGTATTCCACGAAATCCCCATAGACTGAGTCCGCGGATACGATATTTAGGAATGTTATTCATCACCATTTTTTCTCCTTACATTCACCAGAACAGGTATTTTTTGTGATGCAGACAAATTATTGATGACAAACTTTCGGACAACACCTGCACTATCGAATAGCCAAAACAGTAACTTCGCGGCTATCAGGCACAGGCCAAAGACGATACCAAAGAACACAACACGGGAGACAAAAGAATCCACACCTTCACGGGCAAGGACTATCATGTTGAAGATCGCTCCAAAGCAGAATGCCTGTAAAATGGCTGCCTTATAACGGTTTGTTTCCTGTTTTCCTGCTTCATAGATCCAGTCAAACCACTTGATAATCATACCAACGACAATTGCACCAAGTGGTATAAAGAACACCCCGCCCATGACGACCAATGAACCGATCAACGTCGGAGAAATCGCCAGACCAGAGTGATTATCCAGTACATCCCACGTAAAGTAGTTGGCTGTATTCCAGACCAGATTAGGTCTGTCCGGCCAAACCCAGCCAGGAATAAAGACATAGAAGTCACGGATTATCGGCGCCAAACCCTGAAAATCAATTTTACGGTAGTTATCCAATAACAGAGCAAGATTCTCCCACGGAGAAAAGGTATCTCTGGTCAGATACAGGAAGGTATAAAAGGCTTCCTCACCACTCACATTAAGGCCATAGCGCTTCAATGCCAGCCAGAACATACCAACGATCCCCATGACTCCCGCCACAAGCAACATCCATAGGGTGATCCAACCCCGGACAATGCCAATAAACAGGAATAATGCAAACGCAATAATAATATTGGCCCGTGTTCCTCCGACGATGACATAAGTCAGAATACCAAACCCAACCGTTCCCACTAAAAAGCACAGCCAACGGATCTTAGTTGGTTTCAGGAAAAACACTACCAGCATGGCAGGGATGAAGAAATAGAAAAAGCGCTTAAGTGCCACCCCGGAAACTTGACTGGAGAATATCTGACTATAAGACTGTAGCTTAAATAACAGAAAACCGTTTTGCAGAAAGAAAGAGGCAACAGTGAAGATCGCAATACCTGCCAACAGTAGCCAAGTCAGATTGGTTTCTACCCGATTCATGGTGAACAAAGGCTTACGAGATACAACCTTAATAGATGTTTTATCATCGTCAGGAATTCGATACCTGAGCCGTATTTTATAACTGACATAATAAATGGCATAAAAACAGCCCGACGCCAGCATTGCATGTAGCAATGAATCTACCGGCACTACCTGTACATCAAACTGAAAAACCAATAGGCTCGTCAGTGGAAAACCAAAATAAAATGTCAGCAAATAAAGCAATGAGAAAAAGATATTGAAGTTAAACTGAACACGTCGAAACTCCCGATACATCAATGTAAGAATGAAGATCAGCGAGATGGTGTAAACAACAAATAACCCACCGAATTGCGCCAAAGTCATTGAAACTCTCCAGATGTTTCCAACAAGGCAATTTTCCACCCTTCTACAAAATTAGGATCAAAAAAGGCTATCGCCTTTTTATCAAGAAACAGCATCTGACGCTGTGCTTCCTGCACCCAGTGCTTATTCAGCTCGTCACCATCAAACAGAATGGGGATTTGCTGCTCGGCTAAGTCTTGCCAGAATGGATTCTGACGACTCAAAACAAATGGAATACCTGACTGGATCAACTGGCAAAGAGTTCCTATTCCCTGCTGACGCTTAAAAATGAAATAGCCCAAATCGCATTGACGCAGCAATGACAAGTAATCGTCAAAAGCCAGTTTTGTTTTCAATATCCGGATATTCTCAGCCCGGAATAACGACAATGCAGTTTGTTCTACATGTTGGATATAGGCTTGATTATTACCAGGATAACCCATTGGCAAAATGAGACAGGCTTCTGTGCCAAATTGACGATGAATTTTGTGCAATGCTTCAATATGACGATTAGATTTATCTCCTGAATTTCCCAACAGAATAGTGACCCCTTCAGATGAAAAGGATTTTTCCTTCACCACTAGTGAAGGTGCCATACGCGTTGGGAAATACAGCAGAGAAGCCGGTACATTAGGGTTGAATGCTGCGAAATGATTGAGATCGCCACGTGTAGCAAACACCTTTCCTACCCGTTTCTGTGCTAAACGACGTAACAGATAGAAAAAACGAAATTTAAGCTGACGGGAATCCTCATAAAGATCAGCTCCCCATACATGCCACCAGAATTGATGACTTTTAATTTTTCCAATCAATAAAGCTATCCATAATCCTGTATTGAACTGTCCATGAAAAAAGAAACGTCTGGCTCTGTCTTCTTGCGCTTGTGCTATGACGGCCTTCGACAGTGCCGCTTTACTCTCATAAATAGAGATGGTTAAAGCAGGATAATTCGCTGTTATCCATGAATGCTCTTTCGCCACCACCATAAAACACGGTTTGGCTGGAAAATTTATTTCCTGTGCCAAGACGTCATTAAAAAAACGCAGTAGCGTTTGATTGTGATGTGGGATATCCGATCCCAAAACGTGGATTAAGGTTGTCATGCTCGTCCGCGATAAATAATAAATACGCTACAACAAAGAATAAAGTAAACAATATAAGTAGCCATATATGACTGAGCTGCTCCCAACGCCCCATTAACGGGGATCAGCCAATGAGAAAAACTGGTCAACAACAGAAATTGACTGACTTCAGCCAATACATAAAAACGCAATGCTGCTTTCGCTATCACCAGATAACCAAAAACATAAGCACCCACTTTCAGAACATCACCTACCAACTGCCATGCAAATAGATCCCGCATTGCGGTAAATTTATCAGAAAACAGTAGCCAAATAACAAAATCACGCAATAACCAAACTGAAAAGCTGGCAACTGCCACGGCCGGTAAGACAAATTTCAACGCTTTCACTATCTCACTGGCAATCTCGTTTTTATTTTCCAATCGGGAAAGGGTCGGCAGTAGATAAACCGTGAAAGAGGCCGTGATAAATTGTAAATAAGCATCTGAAATACTGCTCACTCCCTGCCAGATACCAACCTCTTCCCAGCTATAACGTTCTGCCATCAAGTTTCGCATCATGATGTAGGCAACTGGCAGTGTGATAGAAGTCAATAACGCCATCAGAGTAAACTTCCCCAAATGGCTTGCAATGGCACGATCCCAGATGGGTTTCAATGCCGAAAACGCAATAACTTTACGACGCAGAAGGATAACCACTGCCGGCAACACTACCAAAGCGGGCATTAAAGCCAACCCTATCAGAGCGCCTTCATAATCCCCTAACCAATAACAAAGGCTATAGGCAATTACACCGACCAAGCTACCCAGTATTATCGCCAATGCGTTTCCCTGAGCATCGCGAAGTCCCTTCAAAATAGCCAGAAAATAGTTGGCATAAGCGATTCCCATTTGAATAAATGCGAGCGCCTGCACAACCATTTTGTAATGGTTATGACCAAATAAACTGATACTGATGGTGTCGCTGAATAAGAAGAAAACTATCGCCAGCAGAGTAGAAGACCCCAAAATGATTGAGGATGATGTTCCCAATACTGCTCTGAGCTTTGCCGATTGCTGATGGTGTTTTACAGCATAATGTTCCGCAACATAGTGTTCCGCAACGTATTTGGTAACACCGTTAAAGATCCCCGCACCAGACAATACACCCAGAACAGTAATGAGTTGGCGGAAATTGCCCGCCTGCCCCACCCCTGTCGGGCCAAAGGAGACGGCCAGAAGTTTTACGACCAGTAACCCGGCGCTAATCTTGATTAGTGTAGAGCCCGCCGTCCAGACTGAGGCTTTGGCAAGTGACATCAGGCAAAAAATTCCTTAATGCGGCTGATGACTACCTGCTGTTCTTCATCAGTAATATTATAAAACATCGGCAAACGCACCAGACGCTCACTTTCGCTGGTGGTAAAGTGGTCTTCACCATGAAAATGACCACACTTCTCACCGGCAGGGCTGGTGTGTAACGCTACGTAATGGAACACTGTCAGAATATCCGCCGCTTTCATATGGCTATTAAACTCGCTGCGCTCTTCCACATCTCTCAGTTTGATATAGAACATATGCGCATTGTGCTCTACATTTTCTGGCACAATCGGCAGAGTTAAAAGCCCCTTCTCAGCCAATGGCTCCAAGGCCCGATAGTAGTTATCCCATAAGGTCAGGCGGTGCTGATTGATTTTTTCAGCAACTTCCAATTGTGCCCACAGGAAAGCGGCCTGTAAGTCAGACAACAGATAGCTGGAGCCAATGTCACGCCATGTGTATTTGTCCACTTGCCCACGGAAGAACTGCGTACGGTTAGTCCCTTTTTCACGAACAATCTCTGCGCGGGAGAACATGGACTTATCGTTGATCAATATTGCCCCGCCTTCACCTCCCGAAGAGTAATTTTTAGTCTCATGAAAGCTGAAACAGCCAATATGACCAATGGTTCCTAACGCACGGCCTTTATAAGTGGACATGACACCCTGTGCAGCATCTTCCACGACATACAGATTGTATTTTTCTGCCAGTGCCAAGATGGTATCCATTTCACATGCTACCCCTGCATAATGCACTGGCACGATAGCACGGGTTTTATCCGTGATAGCAGCTTCAATCTTGGTTTCGTCAATATTCATCGTATCCGGACGGATATCCACGAATACAATTGTCGCTCCACGCAGCACAAACGCATTGGAAGTCGAAACGAATGTATAACTGGGCATGATAACTTCATCACCCGGCTGAATATTCAGCAGTATTGCCGCCATTTCTAATGCAGCGGTACAAGAGGGGGTCAACAGCACTTTTAAACTATGAAGAGTGCCTGAATAATTAAAACGCTTCTCCATCCACTCTTCACAACGTTTGGTAAAACCACCATCACCACACAATTTTCCACTGGCCATCGCCTGTTGCATATATTCCAGTTCAGTGCCAACTACCGGTGGTTTGTTAAATGGAATCATTTCGTCCTCTGTATAACCAATATGCAGTGCTTTCGATTATCGCACCACGACGTGTATAAAGGCGCAAGGCTGTGATGTTACTGATCTGTGTTGCAATTCTCAGCCGTTGTATCCTATGGTTCTGACACCACTGCTGCGCCGCCGACATCAATTTTTTTCCAATCCCCTGGTGATGCTTTCCCGGTAATGCCGCCAGTAAACCTATTCGTGCTTCGTGGCAACCTATGTTTCTCATAGTGACAAAGCCAGCAAGCCCACCACACTCATCATTAACGAGCAAACATTCGTGATCAAAAGTTCCCAGAACCGCGTTTTCAACCCAAGTCGCGTAAAAACGGCCACTGTCATTTGGTTGATACCAAGGGGCACGAAAGCGGCTGGTTGCAAACGCGCGCAACGCTACAGCTTTCAATACCGGAATATCCAATGGTGTTGCGGTTATCAACGCCTGATATTTATTACATTCTTCTGAACTGGCAGGTAACGAACTGACAGATGATGAATTAACAGACAGCAGTAAATCCGCTTCGCCTTCCACCAGAGAGAAACCCAGAGCAGATAACTGATCAACCAAATAGAGTTGTTGCGCGGGAACTTTCGCCTGTACCAACGCATATTCGTCCAACTGAGCTGTCGTTATTTGCCCCTTATTAGTCGACGAAAACGCCGATACGAAATTCAGACGGGCAGTAGATAAGCCAAAAAACTGGCTATCCCATGCCAAAGGCTCAATATCAGCGTAAACAGGTTCAACATGAATAGACATGGAGTAAATCCAGCAAATATTGACCGTAACCTGTTTTTGCCAACTCTGTCGCAGAGGCTCTTACTTGTTCCTCATCCATCCAGCCATTGCGCCATGCGATCTCTTCCAGACAGGCAATTTTGAAACCTTGCCGTTTTTCGACTGTCTGAACAAACATACTGGCCTCAATCAGGCTATCGTGCGTGCCAGTATCCAACCAAGCAAACCCACGCCCCAACAGTTCAACATTCAGTTCTCCGCACTCCAGATACATTTGATTAATGCTGGTAATTTCCAGTTCACCACGGGCGGAAGGTTTCACCTGTTTAGCAAAATCCACGACTTTGTTGTCATAAAAATAGAGTCCGGTGACTGCCCAATTTGATTTTGGCTGCGCTGGCTTTTCTTCAATGGAAAGTACACGGTACTGCTCATCAAATTCTACAACCCCAAACCGTTCAGGATCCATAACCTGATAACCGAATACTGTTGCTCCGTGCCCGCGAGCCACAACACTTTGCAGTTTCGGACTGAATGCCTGACCAAAGTAGATATTGTCACCAAGCACCAGACAGCAGGCATCATCGCCAATAAACTCCTCGCCGATCAGAAATGCCTGTGCCAAACCATCCGGTGAAGGTTGTACTGCATAGCTCAGGTGAATACCACAACGATTACCATCACCCAATAACCGTTTGAAAGCAGGCAGATCTTCCGCAGTAGAAATAATCAGTATGTCGCGTATCCCTGCCAGCATTAAGACTGACAATGGATAGTAGATCATTGGTTTATCATAAATAGGCAGTAACTGCTTTGATACACCACGTGTTATTGGATAGAGACGAGTACCAGAGCCACCTGCCAGTATAATTCCTTTCATGCTATCCCCCAGACGGGTTTATTCATTCCCGCAGTGATCAACCAAACCAAGACGTTCTCCTGCATAAGAGCCGTCCTGAACACTACGCCACCAACTCTCATTTTCCAGATACCATTGCACCGTCTTACGAATACCAGATTCAAATGTCTCCTGTGGTGTCCATCCTAACTCACGCTCAATTTTCGCTGCATCAATGGCATAACGCATATCGTGCCCCGGACGGTCGGTGACATAAGTGATAAGCTCACGATAAAAGGCAATACCTGCTGGCTTTTCCGGACGCAACTCTTCCAGTAATTGGCAGATAGTTTCCACAACATCAATATTCCGGCGCTCATTGTGGCCGCCAATATTATAGGTTTCACCAGGTCTTGCCCTGGTAACCACCAAATGTAGTGCCCGTGCATGATCTTCTACATACAGCCAATCACGGATTTGCTCTCCCTTACCGTAAACGGGCAAAGGTTTACCTGCCAACGCATTCAGGATCATCAGAGGGATCAGTTTTTCCGGGAAATGGTAAGGTCCATAGTTATTCGAACAGTTAGTGATCACTGTCGGTAAACCATAGGTACGACGCCACGCTCTGACCAGATGATCACTGGATGCTTTCGATGCAGAATAAGGGCTGCTCGGTGCATAAGGTGTCGTTTCTGTGAAAAAGCCCTCATCACCGTGCAAATCACCATATACTTCATCGGTTGAAATATGGTGGAAACGGAATGCAGCCTGCTTATCCTGATCCAATTGCTGCCAGAAAGTCCGGGCAGCTTCTAATAAGGTATAAGTGCCAATAATATTGGTTTCGATAAAAGCCGCTGGCCCATCAATGGAGCGATCAACATGACTTTCTGCCGCCAAGTGCATCACTGCATCAGGTTGATATTGCTGAAAGATATGATCTAAAGCATCACGATGACAGATATCCACCCGCTCAAACGCATAACGAGGATGCCCGGCAACCGGAGCCAGTGACTCAAGATTGCCAGCATAAGTTAGGTTATCGACAACAACGACGCTGTCTTCAGTATGATTAATAATATGACGAACCACCGCTGAGCCGATAAAACCTGCACCACCAGTAATCAGAATACGTTTCAACGCCAAACTCCTTTGGTATCAACAACCCATTTTTGTTTTATTTGTTTGCCATTAATGGCCTTAAACTGGCTATGATCCACCAGCATTAACACAACATCGGCCTCTTCCAGTGCCTGTTGTAAATCTACCAGTTCCACGACGCCCTTCAGTGAATAAGGCAAGCTATGAATATTCGGCTCAACCGCGAGGGTGGAGCCAGCATGCCACTGTGCGACCATTTTGGTGATATGAACTGCCGGGCTTTCCCGTAAATCATCAATATTTGATTTAAATGCCAGACCAAAACAGGCGATTTTAACTTCACTTGCCCGTTTGCCGCTTTCAACTAAACAGTCCGCCACCGCAGCTTTTACTTGATCAACGACCCAGAGTGGCTTGCTATCATTCACAAGGCGGGCAGTGTGGATCAAACGGGATTGTGCAGGATTTTGTGACACAATAAACCATGGATCGACGGCGATACAATGACCACCAACCCCAGGGCCTGGTTGCAGGATATTAACGCGAGGATGCCGATTGGCCAGACTGATTAATGCCCAGACATTAATCCCCTGTTCGGCACAGATAAGCGAAAGTTCATTAGCAAATGCAATGTTAACATCCCGAAAACTGTTCTCTGTCAGTTTACACATTTCCGCAGTTCTGGCATTGGTGACAACACATTCGCCTTCAAGGAAAATTTTATACAGTTCACTTGCTCTGGAAGACGATTTTGGTGTCATACCACCCACAACGCGATCATTTTTGATCAGCTCCACCATGACTTGTCCCGGTAATACTCGCTCAGGGCAATACGCGATATCAATGTCTGAATTTTCCCCTGCCTGCTGTGGAAATGAAAGATCGGGACGAACTTCTGCCAGCCACTCTGCCATTTGTTCAGTCGCGCCAACAGGTGATGTTGATTCCAGAATAATCAAATTTCCTTTTTGCAAAACAGGAGCAA
The DNA here is from genome assembly GCF_014467235.1 of Xenorhabdus indica. Lineage (GTDB taxonomy): Bacteria > Pseudomonadota > Gammaproteobacteria > Enterobacterales > Enterobacteriaceae > Xenorhabdus > Xenorhabdus indica. The sequence goes on from NZ_NKHP01000003.1 coordinate 243,747, forward strand.
TAGATTCTGCCGCTGCGCGAACATAAGCCATATCAGGCTCGTGATCTCCCTTAAAAGGCGTGGGAACCGCGATTAAAAATGCATCGGCGGGTTGCGGGGAAGACACTGCTTTCAGGTAGCCATCTTCAACAGCAGTTTTGACTACTTTATCCAAATCAGGTTCAACAATATGGATCTCTCCACGATTAATCGTCTCCACTGCATGTTGATTAACATCAACACCAATAACCGTTTTCTGGCGAGACGCAAATGCTGCCGCAGTAGGTAAGCCAATATAACCAAGACCGATCACAGAAATTGTTTCAAAGTTCATAATGTCACCTGATTTTTCTTCAATACTTCCAGAATTCGCTGACAAGCCTTGCCATCACCGTAAGGGTTATGAGCCCGGCTCATCTGTTGATAAGCAGAGTCATCCGTCAGCAAGCGTGTGACTTCATCAACGATAGTTTGGGTTTTTGTTCCTACCAATCGCACTGTACCAGCATCAACTGCTTCTGGTCGCTCTGTGGTATTACGCATGACCAGAACAGGTTTTCCAAGTGAAGGCGCTTCTTCCTGAATCCCGCCTGAGTCGGTGAGTATCAGATAGGCATGATCCATCAAATAAACAAATGGCAGATAGTCTTGTGGATTGATAAGAATAACATTATCAATATCATGCAGAATGCGTTTTACTGGCTCACACACATTAGGATTCAGGTGAACAGGATAAACGACCTGCACATCAGGGTGCATTCTGGCAATTTGTGCCAACGCTTCACAAATCCGTTCAAACCCGCCACCAAAATTCTCACGACGATGACCTGTCACCAGGATCATTTTCTTATTGGGATCAATAAAAGGATAAAGCTCAGCAAATTGCTCGCTCAACACTGCATCATCCATAATGCGGTCACGTACCCAAAGTAAAGCATCAATGACCGTATTTCCCGTGACAAAAATAGCGTTATCTGCAATTGATTCTTGCAAGAGATTGTTGCGAGAGTTCTCCGTCGGCGCGAAATGGTACGTCGCCAGATGACCAGCAATCTTACGATTGGCCTCTTCCGGCCACGGAGAGTACAGATCACCAGTTCTCAATCCGGCTTCAACATGACCTACCGGAATACGTTGGTAAAAAGCGGCCAGACTGGTTGCCATTGTCGTTGTCGTATCGCCATGCACCAGCACCACATCTGGCTTGAACTCACTTAATACAGGCTTCATGGATTCAAGTATCCGGCAGGTAATATCCGTGAGATCCTGTCCTTGTTTCATAATATTGAGATCAAAATCAGGCTTGATCCCAAATAAGTGCAGTACTTGATCCAACATTTCCCTATGCTGTGCAGTGACACAAACTTTTGCCTCAAAAGCATTATCCCTGGCCAAAGCATGTACCAATGGTGCCATTTTGATGGCTTCCGGGCGAGTACCAAACACAGTCAACACTTTCACAGTGACTCTCTTATTTTGTCAATCATTGCTGGTAATTCCACAAAGGGATATTTGTTGCGGTTACTTTCTTGCGATAAATGAAATTTACATAGTTATCATATATATAAAATTATGTGCGCGAACGCCTCGCTAATGCGACTCCAGCACCAACCAACATACCGATAGCTCCCCACAGAATCATCATAAATGCACGGCGAGGACTATCTCTGTTGACAGGTTCTTCAGGTGTTCTGAGATAACGGTAGGTCTGAAAAATATTCTGCAAAGTAGGGCCAACATTTAGGGTCGCCAACATTGCTATATTTTGATCATAATCGATGCTGTAATTGGGACCGATAGCTTGCAAAGTTTCGAGTTGTGCTTGCAGCAATGGTACTCCCAGCATGAACATTTTAGATTCAGGCAGTTCATCAAGAGGGATGTTCGTTTGATTACGTTGAATGCCCTGTTTTTCAGCAACCTTCAATGATTGCTGCAAGACATTCAACTCACGGTTATACATTGCCTTGGCCACCATTTCTTGTCGTTTGACCAACGCTTTCATTGATTGAGTACGTGTAGCCCACGCACCTTTAATTTCATTGTTCAGGTGGGTACTGGCGCGTTGATTAGCAAAAGCAATATATTCCCGCAGCAGTCGGTTGGCATCTATTGCTGTTTCTGCCGTTAATTTAATGTGTTCATTCTGCGCATTTTTCTCATTACGGCGTGTCACCTGAATATTGTTGATCAATTCTTCCAGTAACACGGCATCCGCTTTACTATTACCCTCTCGGCGCTGTTTGTAATAATTGGAATGAAGCCAGAATTCACGACGGGTATCATATGCTTCAACTTGCGTCATGAACTCTTTATATGCACCATCGGGAATAGTCGGTAACTGGGCTTCCGGCGAAGCATTAATGTGAGTATCTAAATTGCGCAGAAATTGCTGTTGTGAATAATAACTCCCCAGATTATTCGTCGTCGGTAAATCTACAATAGCGGTTGCGCTCCATTTTTGCTGCATCAGATACGATGCAGCCAGAGCGACAGCAGCGAAAATAATTGCCAGTGCGATAATCCATATCTTTCCACGCCACAGAGCATAACAGAGTGCACGAATATCCAATTCATGCTCTATAGCTGCCTGACCCTGATTAGATTTCGTTTCTGAGTTTTTCACTGCGCCAAACCTCTTTGATAAGCCGATTATTTTTAATGATGGCTTGCAACCCGACGCATCCGACGTTTACACCGTTTGATAAAACGAGCAACCCGCCATGCTCTTTTGATGCAATAGCCATACAATATAAATGCAAGCAAAAACAATGCCAACATTACCCATTCAGGCACAAAACTTAACCGTTCACCTATAATGCCCACTCCAGCCAGCAAAGCTGCTGCCGCAGTAATTAAGACGAATGCCTGACGGGAAGTAAAACCTGCGCGCATGATCAGGTGATGAATATGCTGACGATCCGGTGAAAATGGACTCATGCCCTTGCGCAGTCGGCGGTACATAATCGCAACCATATCCATCAATGGGATAGCAATGATCCATAATGCTGTCACAGGGTTAATAGAACGATTTTCCCCTTGAGTCACCTCAGTCAACAGCCAGATGATGGTGAAACCAATTAGTGTACTTCCAGCGTCCCCCATAAAGACTTTGAAGCGTTTACCAAGCAGGCCCAGATTGAGAAAAATATAAGGCAATATCCCAGCTATAAATGCAAAGCACCAAAATGCCAAAGCAGTGTTGCCGCTTTCATAAAGCAAAATACCTAATGCACCGAAAGAGATGCAAGACAATCCCCCCAATAAACCATCAATGCCATCCATCATGTTAAAAGCATTAATGGCAGCCCAAACCGCAAACAGTGTAACCACATAGCTAAATGGGCCTAATACCATCTCCCATGGTCCAAACGCATCCCCCAAACTTTCTAACTTAAGCCCAGAGAAATACATCATACTAATACCTACTAAAGCTTGGATTGTTGCCCGGATTTTTACACTAAGATCAAAGCGATCATCCAATGCACCAACAAAAACTAATGCCCCCGCACAAGATAAGTACACCCACTTATGAGGGATAAATTCTTTTGTTATAGCAAAACCAAAACAAATCCCAAAAAAGATAGATATTCCCCCTACCAGAGGTATTACTCCATGATGACATTTACGATAATTAGGCTTATCAACAAGACCGATCCGCTGTGCTAACTTACGCGCCACAAACAAAAATATAAATGAGAATATAAATACGCATAAGATTTCAGCAGCTATACTGGGAATATTCACAATAATAACTCTCTGCAAAAATAACAGTAGGTCATCTAGTATTCATTGACTCTTATATTTCCTTTAATATCAAACTCACTCAATAAGTACCTAGTCAACAAAAAGATGCCTACAATGTAAGAAATTTACACATTAGTAAAGACAGTCATAGATCGTGATCAATCATTATTTGCGGAGTATCTATGAAGCACCGTCAGGGAACACGTATCTAAAAAAAGAAAAGCAAAATACATGCCATCTTTGCGATTAAATTAAACCATCAATAAAAAACGCCACAAAAAGTGGCGTTTTAAAGAAGTGATCGCTTAACTATTTTTATTTATGGAGTGCGAATTTTTGTTTACAGACTACGAACGTTTCATAAAGTCGAAGAATTCTTCGTTTGTTTTTGTCATAGCCAGCTTGTTGATAAGGAATTCCATTGCATCAATTTCACCCATCGGATGAATAATTTTACGCAATATCCACATCTTCTGTAATTCGTCTTGTGCAGTGAGTAACTCTTCTTTACGTGTACCGGAGCGATTATAGTCGATAGCAGGGAAAACACGTTTTTCCGCAATCTTACGGGACAAGTGTAACTCCATGTTACCTGTACCTTTAAATTCTTCGTAAATAACCTCATCCATCTTAGAACCGGTATCAACCAGAGCTGTCGCGATGATGGTCAAGCTACCACCTTCTTCAACATTACGAGCTGCACCGAAGAAGCGTTTTGGACGATGCAGCGCATTTGCATCCACACCACCAGTCAATACCTTACCGGAAGCCGGAACAACGGTGTTATAAGCACGAGCCAGGCGGGTTATAGAGTCTAACAGGATAATAACGTCTTTTTTGTGTTCAACCAGACGTTTTGCTTTTTCGATCACCATTTCAGCCACTTGAACGTGGCGGGAAGCCGGCTCATCAAAAGTAGAAGCGATAACTTCACCTTTTACCAGACGCTGCATTTCGGTGACTTCTTCTGGGCGTTCATCGATCAGCAGCACCATCAACACACAATCTGGATAATTGTGGGCAATATTAGCCGCGATGTTTTGCAGTAACATGGTCTTACCCGCTTTTGGTGGAGCAACAATCAGACCACGCTGACCACGACCAATAGGCGCTGCCAAATCCAGAACTCGAGCAGTCAAATCTTCGGTAGAACCATTACCACGTTCCATACGTAACCGGCTGTTAGCATGGAGAGGAGTCAAGTTCTCAAACAGGATCTTACTACGGGCATTTTCAGGTTTATCGAAGTTAACTTCATTAACTTTCAACAAAGCAAAATAACGTTCACCTTCTTTTGGTGGGCGGATTTTACCTGAAATAGTGTCACCTGTACGGAGATTAAAACGGCGAATTTGACTAGGAGAAACGTAGATATCATCGGGACCTGCAAGGTAGGAGCTGTCTGCTGAGCGGAGGAAACCGAATCCATCCTGCAATATCTCCAGCACACCATCTCCGAAAATATCTTCTCCACTCTTCGCATGCTGTTTGAGGATAGAGAAGATAATATCTTGTTTGCGCATACGAGCCAGGTTTTCCAGCCCCATATTTTCGCCGAGAGTGATCAACTCTGATACCGGCGTATTCTTTAATTCGGTAAGATTCATAATGGTGGGTTCTTTAACTCGGGGTATATCTCGAACTATGAACGTGAATGGTATGGCAGCGTTATCGGTGCCTGTTTATTTGTACCCAAAACAAATACAACCTCTTAACATATTAATTTATATTACAAGGCAATAGTCTGAAGTACGCTAATTGATTTCAAAATAAGGCTAACAAACTGTTAAAACACAACCGAGATAACAATAACGAAATGTGATTAATCTCAATACAAGAGCTATCTCAGTGTAAGTAATGTTTCAGCAAATACTGTTTAACAATATTGTCTTAGTAAACACTATCTCAGCAAAAAAATTCAGTAAAAGAAGACTTCGACATAAAACGTCCAGTACGAAAACATCATCGGGATGTTCAGCATAAAGACGTCTTCAGCACCAAGCTATATACTGAATGGCTCACTATATATGCTTTCAGAAACTCTACTAAATACGATATGCTATCAGATATTTCAAGGTGATCCAGAGATAACAGATTTATCAGACACTATAGATTGTTTAGTATGTAACATGCCTGGTGTCAATTCTTCATATAAATTATGAAAATCTTGCTAACGCATGTTTCATATAAGCACGTGGCAGCTAACTTACCATGCTTCGTTGCGGACGTCTAGCTGTCAATAAGATAAATCACTTTATCTGCTAAACGCCCATAATTACTGTGAGCTAACTCTAAGTTAGAAATGTGGTTCCAAAAATTCTTTCAGTTGAGTTTTTGACAAAGCTCCCACTTTCACCGCAACTTTTTCGCCGTCTTTGAACAAAATCATCGTCGGAATACCACGAATACCGAATTTCGGCGCAGTTTCGGTATGATCATCAACATTCAATTTAGCAACGGTCAGTTTACCTGTATACTCAACAGCTATTTCATCCAGAATAGGCGCAACCATTTTACAAGGGCCACACCATTCAGCCCAGAAATCAACCAAAACGACACCTTCTAATTTCAGTTTATCTCCATTAAAGTCACTGTCAGCCAAATGAATAACACCAGCATTCACAATCTTTTCACTCATTATTTGGACTCCGAAGTAAAATCTTTTACGTTATCAGTGTACATTAACCAATATAAGGTGTCTTTATTTCAGCGGATACACTTTCTTAAAGCAATAGTTAGCTGATATTCTACCACACTATGAGCAAAACACATTTGACAGAAAAGAAGTTTTCCGACTTCGCATTGCACCCCAAAGTCATTGAAGCCCTTAATAAAAAGGGTTTTTCCAACTGTACACCGATACAGGCGCTAACATTGCCTTTTACTGTCGAAGGCCAAGATGTTGCGGGGCAAGCACAAACCGGAACGGGCAAGACGCTCGCATTTCTGGCGTCTACTTTTCATTATTTACTGACTCATCCCGCCAAGGAGCATAAAACCAATCAACCAAGAGCGTTGATTATGGCTCCGACCCGTGAACTGGCCGTTCAGATCTACTCTGATGCAGAAGAGCTAGCTGAAGTCACAGGGTTAAAAATGGGTCTGGCCTACGGTGGAGATGGCTATGATAAACAGCTAAAGGTGCTGGAATCTGGCGTTGATATCGTCATTGGCACAACAGGTCGTCTTATTGATTACGCCAAGCAAGGATATATCAATCTTGGTGCTATTCAAGTTGTTGTATTGGACGAGGCCGATCGCATGTACGATCTCGGTTTTATCAAGGATATCCGTTGGTTATTCCGTCGGATGCCTGCGGCAACTGAACGCATGAATCTGTTGTTCTCCGCCACTTTATCTTATCGGGTGCGCGAACTGGCCTTCGAACAGATGAACAATCCTGAATATGTGGAAGTGGAACCATTGCAGAAAACCGGGCACCGTATCCAGGAAGAGCTTTTTTATCCTTCTAATGAAGAAAAAATGCGTTTGTTACAGACTTTATTGGAAGAAGAGTGGCCCGACCGCTGCATTATTTTCGCAAATACCAAACACCGCTGTGAAGATATCTGGGCTCATCTGGCTGCCGATGGACATCGTGTCGGTCTGCTGACCGGTGATGTAGCACAGAAAAAACGTTTGCGCATATTGGAAGAATTTAGTCTGGGCAATCTGGATATTTTGGTCGCCACCGATGTTGCTGCACGTGGGCTGCATATTCCTTCCGTAACACACGTGTTTAACTATGATTTACCGGATGACTGTGAAGATTACGTTCATCGTATTGGCCGAACTGGCCGTGCCGGCGAAAGCGGTCATTCAATCAGTCTGGCCTGTGAAGAATATGCGCTGAACCTGCCAGCCATTGAAGAATATATCCAGCATCAGATCCCTGTGAGCAAATATAACAGCGATGCATTACTGAAAGATTTACCCGTGCCCAAACGCCGCAACCGCGCACGTTCAGGAGGACATCCGCGCCGTACCAATACGACGCGCCGTGGTAATACTGTTCGTAATCGTAAACGCAATTCGTAACCGTAGTGTTCAGGCTGATTAACATAATTCTGGAATAACAAAATGCTGAGTTCTTCGCTCTATGCCGCTATCGATTTAGGCTCAAACAGTTTTCATATGCTGGTTGTCCGCAGAGTATCCGATAGTATTCAAGTGGTCGCCCGCATTAAACGTAAAGTCAGGCTGGCCGCTGGGTTGGATAAAAATAACCATTTATCCCAACAGGCAATGGAGCGGGGATGGCAATGCCTTCGCCTTTTTGCAGAATATTTGCAGGATATCCCTGCTCTACAGATCCGCGTTGTCGCTACAGCAACATTGCGACTTGCTGAAAATTCCAATGAATTTGTTGGCAAAGCCTCTAAAATATTAGGTACTCCGGTTAAAGTCATCAAAGGTGAAGAAGAAGCTCGACTGATTTATCAAGGTGTTGCCCATACTACAGGCGGGCCGGAAAAACGTCTCGTGGTAGATATTGGTGGCGGTAGTACAGAACTTGTCACGGGTATTGGTGCAAAGGCTACACAGTTATTCAGCCTTGAAATGGGCTGTGTTACCTGGCTCGAACGCTATTTCAATGATCGCACTCTGACAGAAGAGAACTTTGCTAAAGCAGAAATGGCCGCTCACCATATTCTTACTCCTGTTATCACAGCACTTCTGGAACAAGGCTGGCAGATTTGTGTCGGAGCATCGGGTACAGTGCAGGCTCTTCAGGAGATCATGATTGCCCAAGGTATGGATGAACTCATCACCCTGTCCAAATTGCAACAGCTTAAATCTAAGGCGATTGAATGCGGAAAGCTGGAAGAGCTGGAAATAGATGGCCTAACACTAGAGCGGGCATTGGTTTTTCCAAGTGGCTTGGCAATCCTGATTGCTATCTTTCAGGCCTTAGGTATCGAAAGTATGACTCTGGCAGGAGGTGCACTGCGTGAGGGGCTGGTTTATGGCATGCTGGAACTTCCTGTCGAGCGAGACATTCGTGCCAGAACCTTGCAAGATATTCAGCAACGCTTTCAGGTCGATACTGAACAGGCACAGCGAGTCAGACAACTAGCAGAGTCTTTTTTTCAACAAATCGCTAAAACGTGGGAATTGGATGAGCGATGTCGCGAACTGTTAGTCAGCGCTTGTTTGCTCCATGAAATCGGCTTGTGTGTCGATTTTCGCCAAGGGCCAGCTCATTCTGCTTATCTGATCAGCCACTTAGACCTACCCGGCTATACTCCAGCTCAAAAACGCTTACTAGCGACATTGTTGAAAAATCAAAGTGGATCCATCAACCTGGCATCATTCAGTCAACAAAATGCGTTACCGGCATTACTGGCGCTGCAATTATGCCGTTTACTGCGCCTTGCTATTATCTTTGCCAGCCGTCGGCGAGATGATTCTTTAGCAACTCTGCGTTTGCGGGCAGAAAATGACATACTTACTATTACTCTTCCCCATCAGTGGCAAACACAACACCCACTCAGTGCCGAAACATTACATCAAGAAGTTAAGTGGCAAAGTTATATTCAATGGACATTAATTATTGAAGAGCAATTTATTAAAGAGCAGAATAATTTCAATTTAGGATAATTATGCATTCTAATAACTCTTAACTTACAAGAAAAAACGAAGGAAAAGCACTCCCCAGTCACTTCACTGGTGATGAGACTGGGGTAAGGATATTAACCCGCTTAGTAGTTACCACCATTTTTTTGTCCAAGGCCAAAACGGGATTTGATATCCGCAAGGCGTGATTGCCCCTGTTTCATACGTTCTTCTGCACTGATGGCTCTCTTACCTTGTGGCCAATCCAGATCATCTTGTGGCAACTCTAACAAAAATCGGCTCGGTTCAGGGCGGATCAATTCTCCATACTGGCGACGTTCTTTACTAAGGGTAAAAAAGAGTTCCCGTTGCGCACGGGTAATACCAACATAAGCCAAACGCCGTTCTTCTTCGATATTATCCTCATTAATACTGCTTTGATGTGGTAATAACCCTTCCTCCATTCCTACCAGAAAAACATAAGGAAATTCCAGGCCCTTGGAAGCATGCAACGTCATAAGCTGAACCTGATCCAATTCTTCATCTTCTTCACCCCGCTCCAGCATATCCCGTAAAGTAAAGCGAGCCACAACCTGAGAGAGTGTCATTGGTTCATTCAGATCATCACCTTCAAGCATTTCACTCATCCAGGTGAAAAGCTGATTGACATTCTTCATCCTCATTTCAGCAGCCTTAGGACTGGGAGAGTTCTCATACAGCCAACTTTCATAATCCATACCGTGCAATAAATCCCTTACGGCCAACAATGGTTCACGTTCTGCCTGACAGGAAATTTCATCCATCCAGTGGGTAAAACGCTGTAGAGCAGCCAATCCGCGACCGGACAAATTCTGCTCCAAACCAAGGTCGAAACTGGCATAATACAAGCTTTTGTCACGCTGCCTTGCCCATTCTCCCAATTTCTGAATCGTCACTGGCCCTATTTCCCGACGTGGTGTATTGACGATCCGTAAAAATGCACTGTCATCATCAGGATTCGTCATTATTCGCAGATAAGAGAGCAAATCCTTAATTTCCGGCCGGGAAAAAAACGACGTTCCACCAGAAATGCGGTAAGGAATGCGGTTTTGCATCAACATCTTTTCAAAGATACGGGATTGATGATTACCACGGTATAAAATAGCGTAATCTTTATACTCGGTTTTATTGATAAAGTGGTGGGCAATCAATTCCCCTACGACGCGCTCAGCTTCATGATCTTCATTATTTGCTTCGATCACACGTAGAGGATCGCCATAACTCAACTCAGAAAAAAGTTTCTTCTCAAATACATGAAGATTATTCGCAATCAGGATATTTGCCGATTTCAGTATTCTCCCTGATGAACGATAATTTTGCTCCAGCTTGATCACATTGAGTTGTGGGAAATCTTCCTTTAACAGGATTAGGTTTTGCGGACGAGCACCGCGCCATGAATAAATTGACTGGTCATCATCACCGACAACGGTAAAACGTGCCCGGTTACCTACCAGTAACTTCACCAGTTGATACTGACTGGTATTGGTATCCTGATATTCATCCACCAGCAAGTAACGAATTCTGTTTTGCCAACGCTCCCTGACTTCTTCGTCCCGCATTAACAACAATGTTGGTTTAGTAATCAGATCATCAAAATCAAGAACATTACAACTGTTCAGATGTAAATCGTAACGACGATAGCACTCTGCAAACTGATGTTCTTGAACTGAACGAGCTTGTCTCATCGCCTGTTCCGGTGACATCAGGTCATTCTTCCAGTTGGAGATATTTGAGATGAGTTTTTGTAGGAGATCTTTATCTTCTTCCAATAAATCCGCGGTCAGATCTTTCAACAATGCCATTTGATCCTGATCATCGAACAGAGAAAAGTTACTCTTCATCCCAAGTGCTTTATATTCACGCTTGACGATCTCCAGCCCTAACGTATGGAATGTTGAGATCATTAATCCCTTAGTTTCCTTACGACCCAATGTTTGGGCTACGCGCTCTTTCATTTCACGTGCGGCTTTATTGGTGAAAGTCACAGCCGCAATATGACGGGCTTGATAACCACAAATACGGATCAAGTGGGCTATTTTACTGGTGATAACTCTGGTCTTACCAGAGCCTGCACCCGCCAGAACCAAACAAGGCCCTGTCACAAATTCAACCGCTTGTTGTTGGCTAGGATTTAATCGCATACTGTTTTGAAGGTTATGTCAGGATGAAAGATCAAGGAGCGAAATTGTAGCAGAAAGCAGCACAGGAAGGAGATTTTCTTTACAGCAGGTGGTTATTACTAAATAAAGTGATAAATTGACAAGAAATTAGCGGGAATTAATAGTTCCGGTTCAATTATAGTTTAATAATTGGCGGGTTTATCTTGCAAAAAAGGAATGTGTTTTTTATCACATCCCTCTCGTTAAAAATATTAAACATCATCCAACCAAATAAGTTCCTGTTGCACTGGCGATATGTATCTGTTTTTCATTGTGCAATTCTATTCTGGCGACTGATACTTTATTACCGGCACGAATGATATGACTACTGGCGGTAAATACCTCGCCACGTCCGGGGCGCAGGTAATCAACGCGCAGATCTATAGTACCTATAGTAGGCAGACGTTTTTGCATTTCCTCTATCGTGATGACTTTCATCGTGGCCAGTGCACTCCCGGTACAGACTAAGCCACCAGCAACATCAAGTATTGAAGCTATAGCGCCACCATGCAGGATTTTTTGGGCTATATTACCCACCAGCTTATCTTGATGGAAAAATTGAAGTTCTGCATAGTCTTTTTCAAAACGAACCAATTCAAGCCCCAACAATTGGTTGAATGGCATATGATAAACAAACACCTCACCTATAAACTTACGAGCCTCTTCTTGTGTTAAAGGTTGGGTTGGTTGCTGTATCGTTTCCATATTGGATTTCCTGAGAATTAAAAAAATAAATTCACTGATATTAGATAGTTATTTTTGGTTAATAACTTGTTAAGTTTATGCTTTTATTTTCCAGCTTGCCAGTCTGAGAAGCGCTTCGAAAAAACAATTTCATAAAGAAAAAGTTGCTATAAAAAATGCTCGTTTCGTGTTTAGAATGTCTCAGTAATAAACAAGCAATGGTTATGATGGCAGGAACAGGGTTGACCCGAAGTCGAAACATGTTCGCGTTTATACACAAGTATTCAGTGGACAGGACGAGTCGATGATTGATTATAACTCCAGGCAGACTCGATTTGGCATCGGTGCCATGCTGAATGAGATATACTGTAATAGCTTCTAGATGTAATTTGTTTAAATAAATAGCTTTGAATAAATAATTTCAATAATTGAGGAAAGGCGTGTCTACCGCAGAAGTCATCAGCACGGCATCGCTGGCTGAACAAATATTACGAAAAACATTCGGATATCAGCAATTTCGTCCCGGACAGCAGCAGATAATAGACGCCGTTCTTGATGACCGTGATTGTCTGGTTATTATGCCGACAGGTGGCGGTAAATCGTTGTGTTATCAGATCCCTGCTTTGGTCAAAAATGGGTTAACACTGGTCGTTTCTCCATTGATCTCATTGATGAAAGATCAGGTTGATCAATTGAGAACAAATGGCATAGAAGCGGAGTGCTTAAACTCGACTCAAAGTCGTGAGCAACAATTCGATATTATCCGGCGTTGCCGTCAGGGAAGTATCAAACTGCTCTATATTGCACCGGAACGGATGGTAACTGATAACTTTCTCGATCATTTACATGACTGGCATCCGGCTTTGCTGGCAGTTGATGAAGCACATTGTATTTCTCAGTGGGGACATGATTTTCGGCCAGAATATCGTGCGCTTGGACAACTGCGCAGGCGCTTGCCTCATCTTCCTGTTATTGCACTGACAGCCACAGCAGATAAAACCACCCGACAAGATATTGTTCGCTTGTTGGAGTTGCGTGATCCCATTATTCATATCAGCAGTTTTGATCGTCCTAACATTCGCTATACATTGGTTGAAAAATATAAACCTCTTGATCAACTCTGGTCATTTGTTCGTAGCCAGCAAGGAAAGAGTGGGATTATTTACTGCAACAGCAGGAACAAAGTGGAAGAGACCTCAGAGCGACTGCAAAAACGGGGGTTGAGTGTCGCTCCTTATCATGCGGGGCTGGAGATCAACCAGCGTGCCTGGGTGCAAGATGCTTTCCAGCGGGATGATTTGCAGGTAGTTGTTGCGACAGTGGCGTTTGGTATGGGAATCAACAAACCCAACGTACGTTTTGTCGTGCATTTTGATATTCCCCGTAACATTGAATCTTACTATCAGGAAACGGGGCGTGCAGGGCGGGATGGTCTGCCTGCTGAAGCAGTACTGTTCTACGACCCGGCGGATATGGCATGGCTACGCCGTTGTCTGGAAGAAAAACCTACAGGTGAACAGCAGGATATTGAGCGGCATAAACTCAATGCTATGGGAGCGTTTGCGGAAGCGCAAACCTGCCGACGATTGGTATTACTCAATTATTTTGGCGAAAGCCAGCAAACTGCTTGTGGTAACTGTGATATCTGCCTTGATCCACCGAAACGTTATGATGGTTTAGTCGATGCACAGAAAGCCTTGTCCTGTATCTATCGCGTTGGACAACGATTTGGTATCGGCTATATTGTAGAAGTGTTGCGCGGTGCTAATAATCAACGTATCAGGGAGTTAGGGCATGATAAATTGCCCGTTTACGGTATTGGTAAAGAGCATAGTCAGGAACACTGGATGAGCATCCTGCGTCAGTTGATCCATCTGGGGTTAATCAACCAAAATATTGCCAATTATTCTGCATTACAATTGATGGAGGCGGCGCGGCCTGTTTTGCGTGGCGAAGTGCCTTTGCAACTTGCCGTGCCTCGGATCCAAAGTTTGAAAAGCAGAAATCAGCAAAACAAATCATACAGTGGAAACTATGATCGTAAGTTGTTCGCTAAGTTGCGGAAATTGCGTAAATCCATTGCTGATGAGAACAATATTCCGCCTTTTGTCGTTTTCAATGACGTAACGCTGATTGAAATGGCAGAACAGTGCCCAATAACGCCCAATGAACTTTTGCTTATTAACGGGGTTGGGCAGCGTAAACTGGAACGTTTTGGTGATGTTTTTATGACATTGATCCGTGAGCATTTCGAAGGATTTGAATAACAGCAGTCAACCATAGTCAACAAATAAAGAAATAACGGGAAAGATGACGGATATAGAGGATGATAAATGCCGCCTGAGATATTGAAAGCAAGCTGGTTAAACCGCGAACCTCAGTTCTCTGCGTTTACAAATGGATTATTGCTGGATTTTTGGAATACCAGAAACGAACGGGAATTTATAGGCGTTGATAATATTCCTATCTGTTATGTTTCTTTCTGTTCGCCCCAGCATGATAAGACATTGGTAATATCCCCTGGTCGTAGTGAAAGCTATGTGAAATATTCGGAAGTGGCTTACGATTTTTACCATCTGGGCTACAACATCTTTATTATTGATCATCGTGGTCAGGGGCTTTCAGGCAGAATGCTGACAGATCCTCAAAAAGGACATGTTGAAGCATTTGAACACTATGTGGATGATTTAGCAAAATTCATCGAATTAGAAATCGTTCCACTGCAATCGCATCGCTGTTATGCACTCGCTCACTCAATGGGCGGGGCTATACTGAGTTCTCTTCTATTACGCCAAGAATCAATATTCCGCGCTGTGGCACTGTGTGCTCCCATGTTTGGTATTAACTTACCAATGCCTCGTTGGTTGGCGAATTTCCTGGTCAACCAAACAGAACCTTACCCTAAAAGACGTAACAGATATGCGATATCAACAGGGCATTGGCGGCCATTACCCTATTTTGTCAACCTGTTAACCCATAGCTATGCACGTTATCAGCGATATTTACGCTATTATGTTGATTATCCTGAATTGCGCCTTGGAGGGCCGACTTACCGTTGGATGCGTGAAAGCATGCGAATGGGAGATAACTTAATTGAAAAGGCAGGAAAAATTCAGACACCACTTATTGTTTTAAAAGCTAGTGAAGATAAGGTAGTGAGTAATCGGGAGTTATTGGCTTTTTGCGAAGCGCGTCAAAAAGCCGGAGCGGGAAAAGAAGAACACAATCCTCTGGTTATCCAAGGGGCACACCATGAAATCCTGTTCGAAAAAGATGTATTACGGGCGCAGGCCCTTAATGCGATTTGTGATTTTTTTGATCAACACTGATTTATACCCAATAGATTTCAAGAAAGATGCGGGTATCGCTTAGGAATTTGAACCATGTACTATGTTGTTGCTTCAGACTTAGATGGCACACTGTTATCTCCCGATCACGTATTAACGCCGTATACTAAGAAAATTTTGAATCTTCTGACAGATAAAGGGATTTATTTTATTTTTGCGACAGGGCGTCATCACATTGATGTAGGGCAGATCCGCGATGGATTGGGTATTAATGCTTACATGATCACATCAAATGGGGCGAGAGTGCATAATGCACAGGGAGAACTGGTATTTAGTCATAATCTGGCACCGGAAATTGCCCGTGATTTATGTTTGCTGGAGTTTGATAATCCGAATGTTTTGACCAACTACTATAATAATGATGAATGGTGGATTAATCGTGAAAGCTCGGAACAGACTGAATTTTTTAAGGTGTCAGATTTCCATTTTCAGCGTTTCCAACGTGAGGATTTTCCTGTTAATGGTGTGTGCAAGGTCTATTATACCAGTGAAGATCATGACTATTTGATTCAACTGGAAGAGAGGATTGAAGCGCGTTGGGGAGATAAAGTCAACGTGAGTTTCTCTCTAAGAAATTGTCTGGAAGTCATGTCAGGAGGCGTATCCAAAGGGGAAGCATTGGCACAGGTCTGTCAATCCATCGGGTATCAATTAAGTGACTGTATTGCTTTTGGTGATGGAATGAATGATCTGGAAATGCTGAGCGTCGCGGGTAAAGGTTGCATTATGCAGGGCGCCCATCAGCGCCTAAAAGACATTTTGCCGGATATGGAAGTGATAGGTTCTAATGCCGATGATGCGGTTTCGCGTTATTTGCAAAGAATGTATCAAGTTTGATATTCATTTAAGTAATCAATTGAAAACAGCATCCATCAGGATGCTGTTTTTTTAATATAAAAAGTCAAACAAAAGGAAATAGTTTTTTCATGTAAATATTTCTCTATCTATTATCAAAAAACTATCACTTAATTTTCTTTTTCTATTATTATATTTATTGCTTGGATTTTTTTATTATTTTTTAGATGGTCACGGTGCTTTCTTGTCGTTTTTTTCAATCATATCAATGAATACAATTCCATTATATTAATAGCAATATAATTTTTGATAATCTATTTTAAAATTTATTAATTACAACAGTTAAATTTTCTATGATAGTTCTGACTGCAACCTAATTGTTGACTTATTTTATTTTAACAGTCTACGCGAGTAGATATGTCTGTATATGAAAATAAATCATGAATAAAAATAGTATTGTTACATTTGTTACGTTGGAATTAAAAACTTACTGTTCTGACACTCAGGGAATATATTGATATGCCGTATGAAAATACGGTGCCAGTTATAACACCGATACAGCACGCTTCTGAAACATGTTTGGCTACACCGGAAGGGCGAAGAGGGTTTTGGCGAGCCATTTTCTCCTGTTGGCTAGGTACGACAATGGAATATGCCGATTTCGCACTTTACGGTTTAGCCGCGGGTATCATTTTTGCTGACGTTTTCTTTCCTGAAACAGCACCAACGATAGCTTTATTGGCAAGTTTTGCTACTTACTCTGTCGGATTTATTGCCCGTCCCATTGGGGCACTTATATTTGGTTGGTTAGGCGATCGCAAAGGACGCAAATTTGTCATGTTAATGACAGTGACGCTTATGGGGATATCAACCACACTTATCGGGCTTATCCCTGGTTACGCTCTTATTGGCATTTGGGCACCGATTTGTTTGGTGACGCTGCGATTTATACAGGGATTAGGGGCAGGAGCGGCGTTATCCGGTGGTACTGTTATATTGGGTGAGTTTGCACCGCCAGCACAACGTGGTTTAGTTTCATCTATTATTGCTCTTGGCTCTAATGGTGGAACATTACTGGCATCACTTGTTTGGCTGCTGGTATTGATGATGGATAAAGAGAGTTTACTGGATTGGGGTTGGCGTATCCCATTTCTGTGCAGTTTTTTGATAGCGATAATGGCCTTATTCATTCGTCGTTACATGAGTGAAACACCCGTCTTTGAACGTTATAAAGCGATGATGACAGAACAGCGCGAACAAACATTGGCTGAGAGAGAAAAGTATCAGACAACCGATAGTTCTCGTTATTTCTGGCAACGAACCAGAGCATTCTGGCTTATGGTTGGCTTGCGTATTGGTGAAAATGGCCCGTCATATTTGGTGCAAGGGTTCATTATCGGTTACGTCGCTAATGTGCTGATGATGGACAAATTTATTCCAACGATTGCTGTGCTTATCGCATCAATATTGGGTTTTCTGATCATTCCATTGGCGGGCTATTTTTCAGATCGTTTTGGTCGCCGTATTACTTATCGTTGGTTTTGTCTATTACTTGTTTGTTACGCATTTCCTGCTTTTATGTTTTTGGAAAGCCGTGAACCTATTATTGTTATTCTGACTATTGTTGTAGGTATGGGATTGGCTTCACTCGGTATCTTTGGTGTGCAGGCCGCCTGGGGAGTTGAACTATTTGGGATAACTAACCGTTATTCCAAAATGGCCCTTGCAAAAGAATTAGGCGCTATGTTGTCCGGTGGAGCTGCGCCGTTGGTTGCCGCGGCTTTATTATCTTTCAGTGGGCATTGGTGGCCTATTGCCTGTTATTTTGCTGTGATGGCGGGTATCGGTTTTATTACAACATTTTTTGCACCTGAAACACGTGGCAGAGATCTGAATTTACTTGAGGACGCAATTTAGTGTCCTTCCATTTTTTGTATTCTTACCCATTGAATCTCTGTCTCAATTTGAGGG
Source organism: Xenorhabdus indica (assembly GCF_014467235.1). Classification (GTDB taxonomy): domain Bacteria; phylum Pseudomonadota; class Gammaproteobacteria; order Enterobacterales; family Enterobacteriaceae; genus Xenorhabdus; species Xenorhabdus indica. Next base: position 262,024 of record NZ_NKHP01000003.1, read on the forward strand.
ACTAACATAAGTATTATGAATTCTCGCTTAAAAAGAGTAACTCGTCGCGATGTTGCGAAAGAAGCCGGAACCTCGGTAGCCGTCGTCAGTTATGTCATCAACAATGGCCCACGACCTGTTGCAGAAGCTACTCGCCAGCGCGTATTAGCAGCGATAAAAAAAACAGGCTATCGGCCGAATAACATTGCGAAAGCATTAGCTTCTGGTTCGACACACGCTTATGGTTTGATCCTGCCGGATATCTCCAATCCCTTTCTTTCTTCGGTAGCTTGTGCTTTGCAGCAGGAGGCTTTTAAACATGGACAAGTATTGTTACCGGGAGATTCAGGAGATAACCGATTACGGGAAAAGGAGCTTATCAACAATTTATTGAATCGTCAGATCGACGGTTTGCTATATACCAGTGTGGATCGCCATCCTTATATTGATTTGATTCAGGCCAGTGGAACTCCCTGCGTTATGCTTGATTGGGTTAATGCTGATTCAAATGTTAGTGCAATTCTTGTGAATGAAAGGATTGCAGCATTTAAAGTGACTCAACACCTGACAGAGCATGGTTACCGCGATATTGCCATTATCTGTGGTCCTCTTAATATGTTGAATACTCAGGATCGTCTTTCTGGCTGGCGGGATGCTTTAAAACAAGCAGATTTGATGGTACGGGAAGAATGGATTTTTTCCACGGACTATACTCGCCTGGGCGGTTATGAAGCAACGTTACGGATGCTGAAAGGGAAATTACCTCGTGCACTGTTTGCTACTAATGAATTGCAGGCATTCGGTTGTTTGCGCGCGCTGGCTGAACATAAGATAGCAGTGCCTGCTGATATTGCCTTGGTTTGTTTCAATGCGACTCAGCAATCTCTGTTTAATGTGCCTTCCTTAACCGCGGTTCGCCAGCCGGTTGATCAAATGGCACAAACAGCTATCGAAATATTGCGATCATGGACTGGCAAAGCTCAGGAATGCGAATTTGAGTTTGAACTACAAGTTGGTGAATCTTGTGGTTGTCTGGTTGGGCGGTAACCTTACTCAAACTATGTGACAGTAAAATAAGCTACCGCATTTACTTCAAAAGTCGGATACAAGACAATGGATGAGAGTACTTAAAAATTGTTTTATTGGTAGTTAATAATGAATTAAAGGGCTTTTTTTTTCTGATAGATTCATAGATAACTTTGATATGAAGTAGATGAATGTATATTTAACGCACTTTAAATTTTATCTTTGTAAGATTTTCTTAATCCATTATCTAATAATGACATTATTAATTTCATATTATTTTTTTAAGAATAGAGCGTAGACTTTAAAAGATAAGTGAGTATAAAATTTGGCATCCTTTATAGTTTGTCTCCTTTTTTATATGATTTGTTCTTAAAGAGAAAATATTATGAATTGGTATTTTCAAGTTTTTAAAAATTACGCTGTTTTTTCAGGGCGTGCGCGTCGTAAAGAATATTGGATGTTTTATCTTTTCAATATAATTATTTTTTTTGCCATCTGCATATTAGGTGCAATACTCAGTGATACTATTGGTTTTATCGTGATGATGCTTATTTATGCATTGGTTGCTTTTATCCCATCACTTGCAGTGACAGTACGCCGTCTTCACGATACTAATCGTTCTGGTTGGTGGTTTTTACTGACTTTTGTTCCAATTGCTGGCATTGCAGTATTTATATTCACTCTCTTAGAAGGCACTGAAGGCAGTAATGACTATGGTGCTGATCCGAAAGCCATGCGTTAATACTTTAATATCTCTTTGATTTTATTTCTTTAGTTTGCCATCATCTCAAAAACGTCGTCTATTATTTTATAGCGGCGTTTTTTTATAAATAAACACCGAATTTATTCTGAATATCAGTCACGAAGAAGCAAATAAATCAATAAACCTCCCAGGACCATTGCTGCCATAATTATCGGTGTTTGCTGGGCGATTCTGGATTCCAGTACAGCACCGAAACAGACATATCCAAGAGGAACACTAAGAAAACGTGTGGAGGTAAATAGGGTCATTATCCGACTAAATAAATTTTCTGGCACTCGGCGCTGAATTAATGTGATTTCTACCGGTGCTGCAAAACCAATACTACAGCCGATGGCAAAAAGTTGGATAAATAGGACATACTGTTCACTGAATAGAGATAACGATATGAAGCTTAATCCGAGCAGGCTGTAACCGGCCAAAATAATTGGGTAACCGGAAAAATGTTTGCCATAGATGCCGTATAACAAAGAGGAAAGCGTTGTACCTATACCAAAACTTGTCATCGAAATGCCAAGACTGACAACGGAATTAAATTCGGTTTTATTTATGTAAGGCAGATAAATTATCAAGAATGGAGTGATAACAAAATTGATTATTGAGCTGAGAATTAGAACAGAAAACAACTCCTTTTCTGACTTGATATAGTTGAATGCTTCAAGGAAATAACGGTGTAGCAGAGAAGGAGGTTCAGTCACCTGATCTATATCGGCGATAAAATGTTTCTTCAGAATGATGATCCCCAGTGCAACCACTAAAAAACTGACTGCATCAAAATATAAGGCATTTATTGTACCGAGCATTGCGATGATCAGTGAGCCAAAAATCGGGCCAATAAGATCACAGATATTTTCAATAGTACTGTTTATTCCGTTAATTAACTCATTCTCTCTTTTATGCTGTTTTATCTCTTTTGCCAGCATGACATCTTTTGCCAGACGCCCAGGAGAATCCAGAATGGTTGAAAATATTAGCTGGATAGCCAACAAATAAAAGTGCAGCATATCTACTGCGTAAAACACGGGGATTAATAATACACTCAGGAAATTAACTAAATCAGATAGCATTGAGATGCGAAACGCACCATATTTATCCACCAACTGCGCGCTAAAGAAAATAGAAAATATCAATGGTACTATTTTGGCCGACATAACGGCAGCAACCAACAATGGGCTACCTGATATTTCCAGAATCAACCAAGGAATGGCAATTTCTGTAATGGTGTTTCCCAGAATAGAAACACCATTTAATGCCAGTAAGCCACTTATTTGAAAAGGGATGCGTCTCACCATATTTTGAATTTCTTCTTTCCTTAATTTTCTTCTCTAATTAAGCCTTAACCTTACAGATCTCCTGGTTTACGGGGAGGATTACGACCTGATGTATTGGTAGTATTACTGCGAATAGTAGTACTGCGAATTTCCTGCCCAAAAATATCAACATGTGCCTGAAATGGTGGGAACGGCAGGGTAATATCATGTTTGCGGAATTCCTGCAAAATATACTGATGCACTTCATGGCGGGCAGGCATACGGTGCCCCATTTCTGCGGCATACGCACGCAGTTCATAGATCTGAATCCCTTGTTGCAGGTCAACCAGATAGACTTCGGGTATCGGGTTATCGAGAATTAACGGGCACCGTCTGGCGGCAGTCATTAATATATCAGTTGCTTTCGCGGACTCTGTTTCCACGGGGACAGGAATAGTCAAGACAATACGGGTAATTGTATCTGACAATGACCAGTTGATAAATTGCTCAGTAATAAATGCTTTGTTAGGGACGATAATCTCTTTTCTGTCCCAATCGGACAGAGTGGTTGCCCGTGTGTTGATTTTCGTGATACTACCAGTCAAACCTCGAATAGTCACAGTATCGCCAATGCGGATTGGCTTTTCGAACAAGATCATCAGGCCAGAAATAATATTGGCAAAAATTTCCTGTAATCCAAAACCAAGCCCAACCCCCATTGCTGCAATCAGCCATTGCAGTTTCGACCATTCAATGCCTATTAGTGAGAAACCGACAATCCCACCGATCAGGGTAATACCATATTTGGTTAATGTTGTGATGGCATAACCTGTGCCCGGTGTCAGTTCCAAGTGCTGTAACAGTGCCAGCTCAAGTAGTGCAGGTAGGTTGCGGATAAGCTGTGCAGTGATCACAATAACCAGGATCGCAATCAGAACGGAACCCATTGTTATTGGCTGAACGGTATCAACACCGTTGATGGTTGTGGTGACATCCCATAGCCGGATGTTTTCGAGGAAAGAGAAAGCAGAATGTAATTCTGACCACAGCAGGATTAATGAAACCAGCGCGATCATGGTCAGGATAGAACGCATCAATCCCAGGGACTGGGCGCTGATTGCATCTAAATCGATAACCGGTTCTTCTATTTCGATGGATCCTTCAACGCTGCTGTTGATATTGGTGGAGTCTTCTTCATTTTTGGCACGTTGGGCAAGGATATCGGCACGACGCTGCTTCGCTCTTTCGAACGCAATTTTACGACGTTGGATTAACATCCATCGACGAGTAATGTGGTAGATGACCAACAGAGAGAACCAGATGGCCACCGAAGTTTCTAGCCGAGCCAGCAATGCTTGTGATGTTTGCAGGTAGCCGAGCACGGATGCCAGTGCAGCCAGAATGGGTGCAGAGAGCAGTATCCACCACAACACAGAGTTTATGATGTTTTCACCCGAACCGTGTTTGTCCATGTACAGTGGAATGCCTGCGCGTTTTAGCGTAATGGTGACCAAGCTCAGGGAAACACAAAGCATCAGGAAGCATAATCTGCCGAGTGTCGCGGCAAACTCACGCTCACTGTAATTGTTGAATGTGATAAGTGCCATCATGAGAGGGACAATCAGGAATATCGACAAACGATAAAACCGCATTGCCCGTTTTACCCGCTCTTCTGGCCAACGGAAATGAGCAATGAATAGGCCATTAGGATGGGCAAATGCCGCACTGAGCATGAAAATCCACAGGACAGGCGTTGTTTCACTGACTCCGTTGCCAATTGCTGTCGCCATTGGGTACTGCCACGCATTTTTCAGGCCGTAGCCAATCGCTGACCAAAGCATCGGCAGGGGAAGCGCCGCGATAACAGACCAGAATACTGTACGCAGAGTAAGGGTGAAGTGATCTTGTGTCACTTTGCCAATACGGTTGCTGGAACGTTCAAGGAAAGCATGATATTGGCGATGTGAACTGATGCTGAAAATCACCAGCAATAATGTCCCTAGCAAATAGAGCAACGTGTCCTGCGTGGTCAGCATAACGTGAATGGCAATGCCCAATTGGGAGAACGTGTCCAGAGAGAGCAGGCGGGTTAGATCCTTTACTACCCGCAGCGGGTAATCCAGGGAAATAGGGTCGACATCTGCAACCCAAAACAGATAACGGTGAGTTGCATCTTTAACTTCTTTCAAAGCATCATTTAATTGGCTGGTGGATACTTTGAGTTTTGTCAGCTCCAATATTTCACTGTCATAGCCTGAAAGCAGAGAATTCAGTAACTCTTTTCTGGTACGAATGAGGGAATCGTAAACCTGTTTTTGTGCCGGGGTCAGATTATTATATGCAACGGGAGTTTGCCCGATTTCCCGTTGAGCGTTTTCCAGCATTTCTTCATATTTCAGCCTTTCGACCCGTAACTCCACTATGCTTCGGTCAAGTTGTTGGGATTTCGGAACATCCGGGATGTGGGTTAACTGTGTTCTTAAAGCGGCCCCTAGTGCTGTTGAATCACCTAACCATTGCGCCTGTTCGCGAATGGTATTGAGTGTCTGGCGTACCCGCAGAATATCATCGGCTGCTTTGCGTTGCTGTGAGCCAATGGAATCCATACGTTGGGTTTGCTGGTTAAGCATTTGTGACAGATGACGGTTCTGCTGAAGCTCATCCAATAAAAATTGCGGCAGTTTCCCTCCATTCTGTCCCGCCAGCATTTCAGTATGTTCAAGAGCTGATTCTGCTTTTTGCTGCCGCTGAGTATTTAATTGACTGCGCAATTGCTGGAGTTGGTAATCCAGCCGTTGATAGCGTTTTTTAAATAATTCTGCCCGTAAGCGAGCAATTTCCTGTCGATTATTGGCAGAAAGTTGTGCCATCTCCAATTCATTAGTCACCGACTTGCGGGCATTCACTTCTGCTTGTGCAAGGGTTAATTGGGCTTCACCCAACAGCGTGGGAGGGGGACTCAATGATTGAAGCCGGGAAGTTGCCTCGGTTAGCAGGCGTCTTGCTTCAGCTTGTTGTTGAGGTAAGAGGTTGACTGAGTCACTGATTTCCCGAATTTTATCCTGTTCTTGTTGTAACTGCCGTTCTTGCTCCAGCAATTGGCTGCTGAGCTGGATAATTTGCTGTTCTAAACTGCTGATTAGCTGATTAGCCGCAATAGTAGGAGGAGGCTCACTTGCAGCCAGAATTTTCTGGCGCAACTCTTTAATAATTTTAGGAAAATCATCAATGGCTTGTTGATATTTCTCAATTCTTTCCTTAGAGGACTTGGTATCATTAACCCAGTTGACAGCCCCTTGAAATGCTTGTGCAACCTCCGCATCCTGTGGATTTTTACTGCCTTCAACCTGTTTTAAATTTTGTTTCAGTTGATTTTCATCTAGCTGTATTGCGGAAGCAAAAGCCAGATTCGTAATTAACAGGCTAAGAAGTAAACTGATAATCAGGCGCACAATAAGGGGCTCCTTGGTAATAATTAACTAGCGTTATTTTGATTCATGGAAACATCAGCGTGCTCAGTTTGCTCTCCCTCTTTGGTGATAGTTTGGGAGATAGTTTGTGCCAGTAAGCCACCTACTAGGGTCTGTGAACCACTGTATAAATTATTAGCAAACTGAATCTGATTAGGAGTAAACAAATTGATTACGGTTGAACCAAGTTTGAAACGACCCATTTCTTCTCCTTTTTTGAGGGAAACGGCACCTTCTCCTTCTGCCGGATAAGTCCAGCGTTTGATAATGCCTTCACGTGGAGGTGTTACACAGCCACTCCAGACGGTTTCTATGCTACCTACAATAGTTGCACCAACCAAAATTTGTACCATTGGACCGAAGGCAGTATCAAACAGGCAGATAACCCGCTCATTGCGTGCAAACAGATTAGGGACATTTGCAGCAGTCAATGGATTGACAGAAAATAGATCTCCCGGAACATAAATCATCTCTTTCAGTACGCCGTCACATGGCATATGGACACGGTGGTAATCTTTTGGTGACAAGTAAATCGTGACAAACTGACCATTGCGAAATTGCTCGGCAAGCTGGTATTGACCAGCCAACAATGCTTCTACAGTGTAGTAGTGGCCTTTTGCCTGAATAATTTGTTCTTCTCGGATAGCGCCTAACTGGCTGATAGTGCCGTCTGCGGGAAGAGCCAGTTGATGAGTTTCATTGACGATAGGGCGAATACCCTCTTTTAATGGGCGAACAAAAAACTCATTGAATGTTGAATAAGCTTTAAAAGAAGACTCTTGGGCTTCATTCATATTGACTTTATAAACTTTGGCAAAAACCTGAATGGCAAGTTGTGTTAACCAACCCGCCTTTTTATTCGCAAACCAACCTGCTAAGTGAGTAATACATTGCTTTGGCAGTAAATATTGTAGTCTGATTTTAATATTGTCTAGCACATTAACCTCTTGGATTTTTTATACCCGTCTTTCAAGTTCGCAGTCTGAATCTATGGGGTATATAGGTAAATTGGGCAAAAGTCAGCTATTGTACCTGCCCTTATGTTGAATGTCAGGGCAACGTTTTGCTAATTATTGTGTCTCATTTTTGAGCGTCAGTGAAATTTTTGCGTGGCTTTACCTGAGCCATACTTTCCAGTATGCGGTGGTAATTTTCAAAACGCTCTTCCGCGATAGACCCTAGTTCCAGAGCTTCCCGTAAAGCGCAGCCGGGATCATCCCGATGCTTACAATCACGGAATTTACACCCACCAAGATAATTACGGAATTCAATGAAACCTTGTGCTACCTGTTCTGGTGTCAGGTGCCATAACCCGAATTCCCGAACACCGGGGGAGTCGATGACATCGCCTCCCTGTGGAAAATGATAGAGGCGTGCTGTTGTTGTGGTATGTTGACCAAGGCCGGAATTGTCCGAGACTTCATTGACCAGAATCTCTTTTTCGCTGTCCGGGAGCAGTGTGTTAAGCAGGCTGGATTTCCCGACCCCGGATTGACCGGCGAAGATACTGATTTTATCAGCCAGTAAGTTAATCAGTTCTGGTATACCTTCTTCTGTATAGCTGGAAACTTCCAGTACCCGATAGCCGATATGACGGTAAATATCCATGACACTGTTGACCCATTCCCGACTTTCTTCATCCAATAGATCAATTTTATTGAGCACAATCAAAGGTTCAATATTGAGTGTTTCACATGCAACCAGATAGCGATCGATAATATTCAGTGAAAGTTCAGGCAATATGGCAGAAACAATCACAATTTGGTTGATATTGGCTGCAATGGGTTTAATGCCATCGTAATAATCGGGGCGGGTTAGGACGGAAGAGCGTTCATGTACCGCTTCGACAATCCCATTGATCTTCACATCAGACTGGCGTTGTAATGCAGGTCGCCATACGACACGGTCACCAGTTACCAGTGAACGGATTGTCCTGCGGATATTACAGCGTTGTATGGAGCCGTCTGCGGCTTCAATGTCGGTATGCTGGCCGAATCGACTGATAACCAGCCCTTCTTGTGGCTCACCAAGCTGGCTGTCATCCAGTTCTGGTTTTTGGGCATCAGTCCTGTTGAGCGGCTGTTTCAGCCTGCGCTGGTGATTGGCCTGCACACGGCGTTGCTGCCCTTTGGAAAGTTTACTTTTAGCCACCGAACCTCACTTATTTCATCTATCTTTCTGATTATCGCTGTGGGTGATCAAAAACGTTATGATACACCTCTGATACAGATTACCTGTTTTGAAGGAACCTAGGATATATCATGTCAAAAAGTGAGAACAATCTTATCTGGATAGATTTAGAAATGACGGGCTTAGATCCAGAGCGTGATCGCATAATTGAAATTGCGACGATCGTGACCGATTCAGAGCTGAATATCCTCGCGGAGGGGCCAGTTATCGCAGTCCATCAGTCAGATGAACAACTGGCGCTGATGGATGATTGGAACGTTCGAACGCATACCACCAGCGGATTAGTGGAACGTGTAAAGCAGAGTTCATTTGATGAGGTTGAAGCTGAAAAAGCAACGATTGCTTTTCTGGAGCAATGGGTGCCGGCAGGAAAATCACCTATCTGTGGTAACAGCATAGGCCAAGATCGCCGTTTCTTGTTCCGTTATATGCCTGAACTGGAAAAATATTTTCACTATCGTTGTTTGGATGTGAGTACGCTTAAAGAGCTGGCGCGTCGTTGGAAACCTGAATTGCTGGCCGGATTAAGTAAAAAGAATTCCCATCAGGCATTGGATGATATCCGGGAATCAATTGCTGAACTGGTTTATTACCGCGAGCATTTTATCCAGAAGTAAAGGGCGAGCCGATACAAGGATTGATTGTACATAAATTTATCTCTGAGTTGATGGTTAAGCGGATAATTTGCTGGTTTAACCGTCAATCAGAGGAAAAAAGCGAATTTTTATATTTTGGGGCTTGCCAGAAGAAGAATTCTTCGTATAATGCGCTCCCCGTACCGATGAAGAATTTCGCAAGTACAGCATATCAAAATTAAGCGGGAATAGCTCAGTTGGTAGAGCACAACCTTGCCAAGGTTGGGGTCGCGAGTTCGAGTCTCGTTTCCCGCTCCAAATCTTATAATTTAAATTCCACTTATTATATAAACCCCACAACGGTAGCTTTCTTCTCAAGTTAAAAAAACTTTCTGGAAAGTATTTCTCTTGTTGCTTTTGTTTAAGACCATGCAAGAACAAGAAGTAGCTCAGCAGATGTGAGATTGAACGTCATCGCTATTAAGGGGGATCATAATATTAACTGTGTCAGTTAGTGTGTATTTTGAGCATTTGATATCATATTCTAGGTAAAATACTTGCCATCTTTATCAAACCAATCCATAATAGCGCCCATCTTGATGCCGACTGACATAAAATATTTTAACAATCAAGTTGTTATAAATAAATCGTAAGGCATTATTCATGCGGGAATAGCTCAGTTGGTAGAGCACAACCTTGCCAAGGTTGGGGTCGCGAGTTCGAGTCTCGTTTCCCGCTCCAAATTCAGGACGGTGGATTTATAATAGTCTGCAAGTCATGGAAAAAAGCGCCAAAAGGCGCTTTTTTTGTAATTTCAATCTGGCCAATCCATGAGGATTGATGTTGACCGATATTCGTTCCCTCTGCTAAGTTAAATCCAACTTGGTATAATCACCTATAGAAATAAATATGGCTAAAATTCTCCAAGCCGAGAATAAGCGTATTACTTTATAGAAACGTTTTCTATACTCAGTTTTCTGCACAGCTTCTCCAACCTGTCCCTAGTCCTTTTTCAGGGATATTTATCCATAAAATTAAGAGGATAGTACAGAATGAACTATGATGTCATTGTTGTAGGATCTGGTGCTATTGCAGGCTCGCTTGCTTATGAACTTATCAGTCGCAGATTGAAAGTATGCAGGGTGGGAAGTCTTGTTCGTAGTCATGCTGCGTCAAGAGCTGCAGGAGCAATGAATGGTTGTTTTGGTGAGGTAACAAGTGGTCTTATTGCGAGTGACTATGGGAAATTGAAACTCAAAATGGATCGTGTCGCGAAAGATCGCTGGTCAACCTGGGCACAGCGTTTGGCTGCTTCTTCAGGGGATACTCGTCCTTTGTTTACAGCAAAAGGGACGCATGTCATTCTCAATACCGCAGGTATGGCCGAACTTGATAGTGTTAACTATGATGCTATAGAGTGTACGCTTCGTGAGCACAACGAACCTTATGAAGTTGTTGATCCCGAATTGATTAAGGGAATGAAAGCGAACAACTTAATGCGATCACTTAAAGGGCTTTATATTTCAGAGGAACATGCCCTTAACTCCCATATATTGCTTGAAATGTTGGATTCTGCCTTTTTCAAGGAGGGTGGAGAGATCGTTGATAACAATGTTAAGCGCATTCTCACAGAAAACGGTGTTGTAACTGGTGTTGAAACGGTTGATGGCAGGCGTCTTACCGCAGACAAAGTGATTATTGCAGCAGGCGTACAGTCGCTTGATATATTATCAGACCAATCCTCTATCGTGCAGAAAATTCCCCCACTCTTTTCAGGCTATGGAGTGTCTGTTTTACTTAAACTCAAAAACGCTGATGCACTACCAACCTCGGTTATTCGTACTCCGAATCGTGCGTTTGCTTGTGGTCTGCATTGTGTGCCGCGTGGTGATGGTGTTCTTTACGTTGGTGCAACCAACCTTGTGAAAAACCAACCTCGCATGTATGGGTCAATTGCCACTGTCCAGTTCCTTCTGGAGTGCGCTTACAATCAGATAAACGTTGATTTGTATGAGTCAGAGATAATTGCCATTCAGGTCGGTAATCGGCCTGTCTCCGCAGATGGTTTTCCATTGATTGGTGAGTGTGGCATTAACGGGGTATGGCTTGTGACTGGCACTTACCGGGACGGTCTGCACCAATCCCCGCTTTTGGCTGACTATGTTGCAAATGAGATAATGGGATTACCGAATCAGGAGATTGATTTAAAAGACTTTACCCCGATTCGGCCACCTTTAATTGGGTTTGAGCGGGATACGATTATTTTGGAAGCGGCAAAACAAACGGTAGCGATGGGTTATGAAAATATGTGGAATATCAAACCAGGATGGGAACGTGCCATCAACGAAGGTTTACTCTGTGAGTATCGGGCACAGGCTGAATTGATCGATAAAACCTTTACACCCCCTCCTGAATTAATTGCATTCTCTTGCCATGAAGAGCAGATAACACGGCGATTACGTGCTTACTACAATTGTTGGAAATAATAAAACTGTTGGACATCACGGTTATTAGTGATGTCCATGTGTATCTTTATATTGTTTTTTCCAGCTCTTTTAGCAAAACTGCTTTGCGTGCCTGCATATTTTTTATCGCTTTTTGTTTCACATGGCCGAAACCTCGTACCTGATCAGGCAGAGTTGCAATTTGTTGACAAATAGCCAGGTTATTGCGATCCAATTTTTCCATCAGAAAATCGATGAGTTGCTCATATTCAAGTAGTAAACTTCTTTCCTGTTTGCGCTCTTCTTGATAGCCGAAAATATCAAAAATTGTACCGCGAAATAGTTTACATGCTGCAAGAAAGTGAAAAACAGGAATGATCCATGCGCCATACTCTTGTTTTCCTCGCTCACCTGTTCGGGGATCTTTGCGATTGAAAAAAGGAAGGCTCAGATGAAAGCGGATCTTACCTGCGTTATTAAATTGTGAATAAAGTTTATCAAAGAACCCAGTTTTGACGTAGAGACGGGCAACTTCATATTCATCTTTATACGCCATTAGTTTGAACAAATTTTCAGCAATAGACTTGGTCAGGTCTTCTGCATCAATTTGTTGAGTAATTTGTTGGACTTGTGCAACACGGCTCAAATAGCGGAGTGCATATTTTTCATTCTGGTAATCAACCAGAAGTCTATATCTATGCAAAATAAGATCATCCAACGTCTCGATAGTCTGTTTCGGTTTAACATGCAGAAAATTATTCAGAAGTTCGGGCTGTTCGGCAGCAATGCGGCCGAGATGGAAGGCTCGTTGTGCATTATTTGCAATGTTATCTGTTGGATGGGACATTTTCTGAATGGCGCTCTCTATAGAGGATAGTCTGATGGGGATCTGACCAAGTTGCCAGGCATAACCAATTAAGACGATATTAGTTTGATTTCTGTCACCAACCAAATCTGCGGCAATTTGCTCTGTGTCAACAGATCGCAGTGTCCGGCAATGTTGATGGAGAGTATCCAGCATTTTGGTATGATCCAATTTCAGCATGGGATTTCTCAGCATAGTGCCGATTTGCGTTTTGTGGGTATTAAGTATGCAGTTGGTTCCTGTTTTCGACATCACTTCCAATGAGTTTTGCCCCGTTGCAGCAACTAAATCAGCCGCAAGGACGAGATTGGCGCGTCCCCGGTCAATTCTGACCTGATGCAGTTTATTGATATCCCGGCTGAATCGAATATGAGAGATTGCTTCTCCGCCTTTTTGGGCAAAACCAGTAAAATCAAGTAAGCTGACGGCGTAGTTTTCTATTTCGGCAGCGACACCAAGCAGGTGGCCGGCGGTGATAATACCAGTACCACCTACACCAACGAATAAGATTTCATAAGGAATGTCTGTGGAATTTAAGATTGGTTGAGGGAGTTTATTCACTAGCTTATCAAGCTCTTGCTGTGGCAATATCTTGCTGGTGTCTTGGCGAGGTTCTGCGTTTTCTATGGTGATAAAGCTAGGACAAAAACCTTTCAGACAGGATAGATCTGAATTACAAACATGCTGATCTATTGCGCGTCTAGTGCCCAGGGATGTCTCGGTTGGGATCACTGCAAGGCAATTGGATTGTATCTGGCAATCGCCACACCCTTCACAGACGAACTCGTTAATCACTGCTCGTCTTGTTGCTTTCGGTACTAATCCTCTTTTTCTCTTACGTCGTAATTCTGTTGCACAAGTTTGATCATAAATAATGACCGTCACTCCATCAGTGTCTCGAAAGCGTTTCTGTATATCTTCGAGATAATCCCGTTGATAAGCATTCACTTTGGCAGGAAGGCTATTTTTACCTTTATATTTATCAGGTTCATCAGTCACAATTGCGACATATTTCACACCTTCAGCCAGCATCAAAGACGCGATCTGCGGTATGGTAATATTTCCATCCAGTGGTTGCCCGCCTGTCATTGCTACTGCGTCATTAAACAGCAGCTTATAAGTAATGTGGCTTCCCGCAGCGACTGCCTGACGAATAGCTAAATGCCCGGAATGGAAGTAAGTACCATCCCCCAGATTTTGAAAGACATGTGAACGATTAATAAAGCGGGAATGGCCTACCCAATCGGCACCTTCGGCTCCCATTGGTGTTAGGCCATAACCTGTATCGCGATCCATCCAGGCGGCCATGATGTGACACCCAATGCCGATTTGAGCCTGACTGCCCTCGGGTAAACGGGTCGAAGTGCTGTGAGGACAGCCCGCACAGAAATAGGGAGTACGTTTGGGAAGCGTAATATCGTGCAATGCAGTTTGGGTTGACCATTCCAAAGGAAGAGAGAGAAATAAATTGAATTTCTTCAGCCATCCTGCAAGCAGCGGAGCAAGTTGTGAAGGACGTAGCTCTGTGTCTGTGGGCACAAATTTTTGGCCAAGATGATTATGCTTACCTATCAGGTTGATATGTTGTGGCAAATTGATGAGATGCCGTGCGAGTAAGATTTCGACTACAGCGTTTTTTTCTTCAATGATAAAAATATCAGTAACCTGTGATGCGATCTCGCTGAGAAGTGGGGATAAAGGATAAACCAGACGTACATGAACAAAAGCAATACCGTGTTTTGCTAATTCAGAAGGAGGTAAGCCTCCGACACGCAGGGCTTCTAAAACATCCCGATGGGCTTTGCCGACAGTAACTAATAAAGCTCGTGGATGTGAGCATGGAGCAATGAGTTGATCAATTGGATTAAGTTTGGCGAATTCTTGAACTGCTTTAAGTTTATAAGCTAAACGCTGTTCTATTTGAGGGCTAGGGAGGTCAGGCCAACGCCAATGAAGCCCACCTGGGCCGGGATCAACTTGAGGTATTGCATATTCAGGAAAAGGTTTACGCTCCCTGATGGCACAACTTTCCACGACTTCACTGATTGCTTTAAAGCCAACCCAAGCCCCGCTTAACCGGGATGCAGCCCAACCCCATAATCCCACATCATGATAATCAGAAACGGAGGCCGGATGTAAGATTGGCATGCTCCATGCCATCAAAGCGAGATCAGATTGGTGAGACATAGAAGAAGACACACAACCATGGTCATCACCAAGGATAACCAGTACACCGCCATTGGGGGAAGAGCCATAGGCATTACCATGCCTGAGCGCATCTCCGGAACGGTCTACTCCCGGCCCTTTGCCGTACCACATGCTAAAAACGCCAGTGACAGTGCGATCAGGGTCAGATTCAACTTTTTGAGTACCATAAATCGCAGCAGCCGCAAGATCTTCATTGATTGCGGGCTGAAAATGTATATTGGCTTGAGCCAACTTTTTACTGTTCTGCCATAATGTCTGATCTAAACGGGCTAATGGTGAGCCCCGATATCCTGAAACAAATCCTGCTGTATTAAGATTACGACTTCTATCTAGCTTAGCCTGAGCCAGGAGAAGCTCGATAAGAGCATCGGTGCCAGTAACAAATTTAGGTGGATAATATTGAGTCATAGGTTCGGGCCTTACTGAAGGGCAATCACCGTGTAAGATACGACTAAAAAATGGTTCTAATCTATTTCCAGCAAATTATTCCGACAAGTACAAATCTTATTAGGGGGGTAGTTGTATATATAATGTTAAATTTTAAATCCCCCTTCCCTTATCAAATTGCCGCCTTGTTGGATGTCTTTTAAGCGTTCAGTCTTGATGTGCGAGTAAATAGCTTGCCATCTTTATTGAAGGCGTTCATAATGGCGTCCATTCTTGAGATGCGGGAATAGCTCAGTTGGTAGAGCACAACCTTGCCAAGGTTGGGGTCGCGAGTTCGAGTCTCGTTTCCCGCTCCAAATCACACATCCTTTCTTTAGTCGTTCTCACTTAATTTTTTCTCGCTTAGTTTAATTCTAAACTTAATATAATAGGCAACGTAATAACAGCAGTAATTGTTTGTAGTGTGATGATCGCTGACATCAATTGGCTGTCCCCATTTAGCTGACGGGTTAAGATATAGGCCGTTGGTGCTGTCGGTATTGCGAAAAACAGGATCAGTAAATTGAGTTCTAATATATTGAGATGAAAAAGAAAACCAATAATCCCGGCAATTAGTGGCATTAATAATAATCTGGATAGGATATTGATAATAATAGAATTTTTATCAGATCTTAGCGTTGATGGTTGTAAGGATGCACCGATACAAATCAATCCCAATGGAAGACTTGCACTTGCCAGAATTTTTAAAAATTGCCCTGAACCGTAAGGTAAGCCAATTTTGGTCAGGTTGAATGATATGCCGATGAAACAAGCTATGATCAAGGGATTTTTAATGATAACCATTACGAATTGTTTAATAGATAAAGCCTTTTTGTTGGGTGTTAATGCTAAAATAGAAATTGCATTGCAAAGGGGCACTAAGATAGCGGGTCACGTATTCAACCTGTTGATGGTTGTGTATAATCGTCATTTTTTCGGAGAAGTCACATGGCGACTGTTGAAGTAAAATGTCGATTTTGTCAGCAAA
>NZ_NKHP01000003.1:278304-281506 GCF_014467235.1 Xenorhabdus indica
ACGGCGTTTCACTGCTGAGTTCGGCATGGGGTCAGGTGGGACCACCGCGCTATTGCCGCCAGACAAATCCTGTTTTCAATCCCGAACAAGCTGCCGGACTGGCCCAGGCCACTCCCGTCTCTGAAACTTTTCGTCTTTCTCTCCAACGCCCCCAAAACCCCTTCGGTGTTGTCAGGTTAAGCCGCACGGTACATTAGTACTGGTTAGCTCAACGTCTCGCCACGCTTACACACCCAGCCTATCCACGTCCTCGTCTCGAACGCTCCTTCAGTATCCTCTGGGGATAAGGGAAGACTCATCTCAAGGCAAGTTTCCCGCTTAGATGCTTTCAGCGGTTATCTCTTCCGCACTTAGCTACCGGGCAGTGCCATTGGCATGACAACCCGAACACCAGTGGTGCGTCCACTCCGGTCCTCTCGTACTAGGAGCAGCCCCTTTCAATCTTCCAGCGCCCACGGCAGATAGGGACCGAACTGTCTCACGACGTTCTAAACCCAGCTCGCGTACCACTTTAAATGGCGAACAGCCATACCCTTGGGACCTACTTCAGCCCCAGGATGTGATGAGCCGACATCGAGGTGCCAAACACCGCCGTCGATATGAACTCTTGGGCGGTATCAGCCTGTTATCCCCGGAGTACCTTTTATCCGTTGAGCGATGGCCCTTCCATGCAGAACCACCGGATCACTAAGACCTACTTTCGTACCTGCTCGCGCCGTCACGCTCGCAGTCAAGCCAGCTTATGCCTTTGCACTAACCTCACGATGTCCGACCGTGATTAGCTGACCTTCGTGCTCCTCCGTTACGCTTTGGGAGGAGACCGCCCCAGTCAAACTACCCACCAGACACTGTCCGCAACCCGGATAACGGGCTTACGTTAGAACATCAAACATTCAAGGGTGGTATTTCAAGGATGGCTCCATGCAGACTGGCGTCCACACTTCCAGGCCTCCCACCTATCCTACACATCAAGGCTCAAGGTTCAGTGTCAAGCTATAGTAAAGGTTCACGGGGTCTTTCCGTCTTGCCGCGGGTACACTGCATCTTCACAGCGAGTTCAATTTCACTGAGTCTCGGGTGGAGACAGCCTGGCCATCATTACGCCATTCGTGCAGGTCGGAACTTACCCGACAAGGAATTTCGCTACCTTAGGACCGTTATAGTTACGGCCGCCGTTTACTGGGGCTTCGATCAAGAGCTTCTCCCTAAGGATAACCCCATCAATTAACCTTCCAGCACCGGGCAGGCGTCACACCGTATACGTCCACTTTCGTGTTTGCACAGTGCTGTGTTTTTATTAAACAGTTGCAGCCAGCTGGTCTCTGCGACTGGCCTCGGCTCCGAAAGCAAGTTTCTTCACCTGACGCCAGCGTGCCTTCTCCCGAAGTTACGGCACCATTTTGCCTAGTTCCTTCACCCGAGTTCTCTCAAGCGCCTGAGTATTCTCTACCTGACCACCTGTGTCGGTTTGGGGTACGATTTCATGTTACCTGATGCTTAGAGGCTTTTCCTGGAAGCCGGGCATCTGTCACTTCAGCACCGCAGTGCCTCGTCATCACGCCTCAGTGTTATCAGGGCTCCGGATTTACCAGGAACCCCCACCTACACGCTTAAACCGGGACGACCGTCGCCCGGATGACATAGCCTTCTCCGTCCCCCCTTCGCAGTAACACCAAGTACAGGAATATTAACCTGTTGCCCATCGACTACGCTTTTCAGCCTCGCCTTAGGGGTCGACTCACCCTGCCCCGATTAACGTTGGACAGGAACCCTTGGTCTTCCGGCGTGCGGGTTTTTCACCCGCATTATCGTTACTTATGTCAGCATTCGCACTTCTGATACCTCCAGCCAACCTCACAGTTCACCTTCAACGGCTTACAGAACGCTCCCCTACCCAGCAACACATTCGTGTCGCTGCCGCAGCTTCGGTGCCTGGTTTAGCCCCGTTACATCTTCCGCGCAGGCCGACTCGACCAGTGAGCTATTACGCTTTCTTTAAATGATGGCTGCTTCTAAGCCAACATCCTGGCTGTCTGAGCCTTCCCACTTCGTTTCCCACTTAACCAGAACTTGGGGACCTTAGCTGGCGGTCTGGGTTGTTTCCCTCTTCACGACGGACGTTAGCACCCGCCGTGTGTCTCCCGTGATAACATTCTTCGGTATTCGCAGTTTGCATCGGGTTGGTAAGTCGGGATGACCCCCTAGCCGAAACAGTGCTCTACCCCCGAAGATGAGTTCACGAGGCGCTACCTAAATAGCTTTCGGGGAGAACCAGCTATCTCCCGGTTTGATTGGCCTTTCACCCCCAGCCACAAGTCATCCGCTAATTTTTCAACATTAGTCGGTTCGGTCCTCCAGTTAGTGTTACCCAACCTTCAACCTGCCCATGGCTAGATCACCGGGTTTCGGGTCTATACCCTGCAACTTAACGCCCCGTTAAGACTCGGTTTCCCTGCGGCTCCCCTATACGGTTAACCTTGCTACAGAATATAAGTCGCTGACCCATTATACAAAAGGTACGCAGTCACACCCCAAAGGGTGCTCCCACTGCTTGTACGTACACGGTTTCAGGTTCTCTTTCACTCCCCTCGCCGGGGTTCTTTTCGCCTTTCCCTCACGGTACTGGTTCACTATCGGTCAGTCAGGAGTATTTAGCCTTGGAGGATGGTCCCCCCATGTTCAGACAGGATACCACGTGTCCCGCCCTACTCATCGAACTCCCACCTTATGCATCTTCGTGTACGGGACTGTCACCCTTTACTGTGCGCCTTTCCAGACGCTTCCACTGACACACAAGCTGTTGCTGGTTCTGGGCTCCTCCCCGTTCGCTCGCCGCTACTGGGGGAATCTCGGTTGATTTCTTTTCCTCGGGGTACTGAGATGTTTCAGTTCCCCCGGTTCGCCTCGTTTGACTATGAATTCATCAAACGATAGTGCAACGGATTGCACTGGGTTTCCCCATTCGGACATCGCCGGCTATAACGGTTCATATCACCTTACCGGCGCTTATCGCAGATTAGCACGTCCTTCATCGCCTCTGACTGCCTAGGCATCCACCGTGTACGCTTAGTCGCTTAACCTCACAACCCGAAGGGGTCTTCGGACTGGGGTTGTTGAGAGACTCTTCAATGACCGCTTTCACTCAGAAAGCCGTGTCACTGAATGTTTCAATTTTTCAGCTTGTTCCAGATTGTTAAAGAGC
>NZ_NKHP01000003.1:281606-306564 GCF_014467235.1 Xenorhabdus indica
GAATTAACTGTTTCAGTCACTCTTCAAGACTTTAATCTTTCTGGCCTTTCGGCCTTGTCGATAATGTCCTGCGAGTGCCCACACAGATTGTCTGATTAATTTGTTAAAGAGCAGGGCAACCTAACGTTCGTTCCGGGTTGCGAGGCTGCGTATCTTACGCGTTTTGCCTCCAGAGTCAAGCGTTTATTTTTGCTTTTCCCTCCCTGGCCTCAGCGGCTGGCATCAGCACAGCGTCGGTCAGTGGTGGCGCATTATAGGGAGTTTTCCGGCGCTGACAATAGTTTTTTTGCAATTTCACTTTCAAGTGAACACTTTTTAATCCAATCAATATAAAATTCACCCACCAAGTATAAAATTAACGCTAATCTCCCATTGCATGGTGATCTTTTCCTCAATAACATCTCATATAATTGTTACCCTCTTTTACTACTATTGAGATTTTTTATGTCTACTGTTTTACGTCAATACTTAAAATTACGGCCTCAAATTGGTCAAAGAGTCATGTTAGACCCTACATCTATCGTGATTGGAGATGTCAAATTAGCGGATGATGTAAGCATCTGGCCACTGGTGGTCATCCGTGGTGATGTAAATTACATTTCTATTGGTACACGTACAAATATCCAAGATGGCTCTATTTTACATGTTACACATAAATCACCTAATAATTCCAATGGCTTCCCTCTAATCATAGGTGAAGAAGTCACTATCGGTCATAAGGCAATCTTACACGGTTGTACGATTGGAAACCGAGTGTTAATTGGAATGGGTGCAATTGTATTAGATGGAGCTGTCATTGAAGACAATGTCATTATTGGAGCGGCTAGCCTTATTCCACCAGGAAAAACATTGGAGAGTGGATATCTGTATATAGGTAGCCCCGCCAAACAAGTAAGAAAACTTAAATCTGAAGAACTGGAAGGGCTTCTTTATTCTGCTAATAACTATGTCCGTTGGAAAGATGATTACTTAGCAGATACATCAGAAGGTAAAGAGTAACACCCAAATTGATCATCTATTCCACTCAGGATGACTTCTTCAAACTCTTCTTCCAGATCCCAACGATATTGGCGAAATAAATCGAGTGGATGAAGCTCTTTACCATACCGATGAATTAACTCATCGGTACTAATCATACACTGTACCAATAAACCATCAACTATAGCAGGGAAGATAACTTTGCTTTCCTGCTCATTCCATTCTTCGCGATCAGGAAATTGAATAGCTTGATTCATATACGTAACTCTTTCCTTAAAGTCGTTAAAATAGGTTCTACTTTTGGTAATATGCCGTGCCAAAGCTCAAAAGCATGTGCCGCCTGTCCCACCAGCATTCCTAACCCATCAGCCAAACGTGAAACATTATTTCTCTTAGCAAAATCAAGGAAAGGAGTTAACCCCTGTTGATAGTACATATCGTAGCAAGTACTATTATTATAGAAAATCGATGGTGATATTCTGGGAATATTCCCACTAAGACCAGAAGCTGTTGCATTGATGACAAGATCAAAATCCGGAGACAAGAGGGATTTTATATCAACTGCCTGGATGTGTCCCAATACAGAAAATTTATCCGCTATTGCTTGTGCACGTGCGAATGTACGGTTAGTGATAGTAATCTTACAGCCTGACTCTAATAAGGGAGAAATTACCCCTTTTGCGGCACCACCAGCCCCTATAATCAATATATGCTGCCCTTGGCTAATAAAATTGAGTCGTTGTAAGTCTGCCAATAATCCGACACCATCAGTGTTATCACCAAGAATCTGGTTATCTTCAACTATTTTTAAGGTATTAACTGCACCACTGAGTTTTGCGCGTTTAGTCAATTTATGTGCATATTCATAAGCACGTTCTTTAAAAGGAACGGTAATGTTCGCTCCTAAACCGCCCTGCACAAAAAATTGCTCCAACGATTGTTCAAAATGCTCTATTGGAGCAAGTATCTGCCCATATTGATGCTCAATACCCGTTTGTTCAGCAAATAATCGATGAATATAAGGAGACTTACTGTGAGCAATCGGATTACCAAAAACCGCAAAATTATTCATTATTCCCTACCCTTGCCGATATAGTTTACCTGTCAAAGCATCCCTGATTTCTGATGGATTTTTACGTCCACCAACTTCCCCTGCCAAGACAGGAAAATCGTTTCCAAATTGTCGACGAACTTCTTCTGCACTCCGGCACGGCTCCAATCCACTTAAATTTGCACTGGTCGATACAAGAGGTTTCTCATAAAGGGAACATAATTGTCTAACTAAAGGATGATCTGTAACTCGAACAGCTAATGTTGAAAATTTCCCCGTCAACCATTTTGGTGTTGTCGCTTTGGCTGGAATAACCCATGTCACCGGCCCCGGCCAAAAAGAAAAAACTGTCTTTTTTTGTTCATCATCTAACTGTTCATCATTAATATAGGAATATAGCCGATCATAGCTATCAGAAATAAGGATCAGACCTTTTTCCCAAGGCCTATTTTTCAGCAATAATAGTTTGTTAACCGCTGTTTCACTGTCAGGATCACAACCCAACCCAAACACAGCTTCTGTCGGATAAGCAATCACTTTTTCTTCTTTTAAGGCATTAATAATTACATCAAATTTAGGTGAGACTTTATTACTCATTTTATTTCTCGGTTCTAATGAATTGCTGCTTGCTACACAATTTACTAGCACAAAACAATTTAATGCCTTGAACTGCTTTCTTCTCTATCAACAAGGGATAATGACAAAACTCACATTTCCCAGATATTGGTTTATTGTTCAGTGTAAACTGACATTCGGGATATCGATTACAAGCATGAAATGCTTTACCAAATCGTGACTTACGCTGAAGTAATTTGCCTTGCTTACATTGAGGGCAATTAATTGAAGTATCATCAGGTTTATCGATGATTTCCGTATGATCACATTCAGGATAATTGCTACAGCCAATAAACATGCCGTACCTCCCTTGCCGTAAGACCAAGGTAGAGCCACACTTCGAACAAGTTTGTCCTTCTAATTCTTTGACAATATGTCCATCTGAAGATGCTTTCAGCGACCGAACATAACAGCATGACGGATAATTAGAACAGGCATAAAATGGACCATGAACTCCGTTGCGGATCACTAATTCAGCACCACAATCGGAGCAATGTTCCGTTTTTTTTATCGCAAAAGACATCTTTTTAGACATATCCTACTCACTGAATATTAGCCACCATAACTGGAAAACTATATTTATTAGAAAAATACAAATATTGGCAAACCATAACCTTCAGTAAAAGGGAAAACTCAATCCCTCAATTCACTCGAACATAGCCACCAGCAACGACAGCGACTTTACCCATCAGCTCAAGCTCCAATAGCTGGGTCATAACTTCTGTAATAGGAAGAGAAGAACGTTGGGCAATTATATCAACTGGTGTGACTTCATCGCTTACGTTAACCAGCACATCAGCAAATGGCAACTCAGTTTGTTCAAATTGTTTATTATCTTCTTTCTCCAGATTGACCCATTGGAAGTTAGTCTGGATATGTTCCATAACATCCACCACATTGGTTGCTAAATAAGCTCCCTGTTTGATCAGCCAGTGATTACCCTCATTTGAATTCACTCCCAATGGACCAGGTAATGCAAAAATATCTCTTCCTTGTTCAAGTGCACAACGTGCCGTAATCAGTGAACCACTATTCTGATGAGCTTCAACAATAATAAGCGCTAAACTCAATCCGCTAATAATCCGGTTTCGTCTTGGAAAATTTTTGGCCTTAGGTGGAGTATCAGGGAAAAATTCAGAAACTAGAGCACCATTTTCTTTAATACGGTAAGCTAAGTTTTGATGACGATTGGGATAAATATTTTTAAGCCCACTTCCCAATACAGCAACGGTTTTTCCACCAGCATCAACAGCCGCCTGATGACAAATACCATCAATCCCAATCGCCAATCCACTAGTTATCACCATTCCATTTTCAGCCAATCCACCCGCAAAAATCTTTCCCCATTTTTCACCATAAAAACTTGCTGACCTGCTACCTACCATCGCAACTTGCTTCTCAGATAAAGTGATCAAATCACCCGAGACAAAAAGCACAAGTGGAGGAGAATAAATCTGTTTCAATAAGGCAGGATATGCCGGATGAGAAAAAGTCAATAAGTAATTCCCTTGTTGTTCCAACCAATTGAGGCTCGAAACCAACACAGAAGGGTTAGCCTTTAGAAACTGTGTACACTGTGAAGGTGATAAACCACAATCTTTTATTACAGCATAATTAACATTCCTTGTTTGCAAAAGTCGTTCAATAATAGGCACTGCTTTTACTGCTGACAAATGAGAAACCATTCTCATTCGTAACCATATTTCCATCACTTCCATATTGTCATCCTGACTCAATAAGCTGTCACACTTACATGACTAATTTGTAGACAATACTGTCAATCTAATCAGGAAGTGTCTAGAATAGGTTCCAATTATCACTCACTTTTTGGATGCAGTTCTAAACATATATGTCAGTTTTACAAGTATTACATTATCCAGATGAGCGGCTTCGCATAGTTGCAAAACCCGTCGAAAAAGTTGATGCAGAAATCCAGCGTATCATTGATGATATGTTTGAAACTATGTATGAAGAGGAAGGCATTGGCCTGGCAGCAACCCAAGTTAATATTCATCAACGCATTGTTGTCATTGATGTTTCAGAGAGTCGTGACCAGAGACTTGTACTTATCAACCCAGAATTAGTTAATGAATCTGGCGAAACAGGAATTGAAGAAGGCTGTTTATCTGTTCCTGAACAACGTGCGTTTGTACCACGCTTCGAGCAGGTCAAAATTAAAGCTCTAGATTATCATGGTCAACTATTTGAATTGGAAGCTGATGGCCTATTGGCGATCTGTATTCAACACGAAATGGATCACTTGGTCGGTAAACTATTTGTCGATTACCTGTCACCACTGAAACGTCAACGTATTCGTCAGAGAGTCGAAAAAATTGACCGACTGAAAGCCAAGGCTAAGTAAACTTTAATCATTGCAGGAAATAACAGTGTCTGATTCTTTACGCATTATTTTTGCCGGAACACCTGATTTCGCGGCTAGCCATTTGGCTGCTTTATTAAAATCGCAACTCCAAGTTGTTGGAGTACTCACTCGGCCTGATAAACCGGCAGGAAGAGGTAAAAAATTAACACCAAGTCCTGTAAAGGTATTGGCAGAAAAACACGACATTCCAGTTTTCCAACCCAAAACGCTACGTACAGAAGAAAGTCAACAGTGGGTCATGGATCAACAGGCTGATATCATGATCGTCGTTGCATATGGTTTGATCCTCCCTCAAGCAGTATTAGATATACCACGTTTGGGGTGTCTCAATGTTCATGGCTCTTTGTTACCTCATTGGCGCGGTGCTGCACCTATACAACGTGCTATTTGGGCTGGAGATAAAGAAACGGGTGTAACGATCATGCAAATGGATGCAGGCCTTGATACTGGTGATATACTATTAAAAACAACCTGCCCAATTACAAATGAAGATACTAGCACAAGTCTGTATAACAAACTGGCTAGTATCGGCCCTGATGCATTACTCAATACATTAAGCCTAATCACATCAGGAAAGAGCCAACCTGAGATTCAGGATAATACTCTAGCAACGTATGCTGAAAAGCTCAGCAAAAGTGAAGCAAAAATAGATTGGAATTTGTCGGCAGTCCAACTTGAACGCTGCATTCGTGCATTCAATCCTTGGCCATTGAGTTACTTTTTCATTGATGAACAGCCTATTAAAGTTTGGCAAGCCAGTGTCATTGAAGAACAAATTAACCAAGCTCCAGGAACAATTGTTCATGCGGATAAGAAAGGTATCCAAGTTGCTACTACTGATGGGATATTGAATATTACTCAACTGCAACCCTCTGGTAAGAAAGCAATGTCAGCCGCCGATTTATTAAACTCTAAAAGCGAATGGTTCACTCCGGGTAACAAAATTAACTAATATTCATTAGCCTGTATGCTGGCACCATACAGGTATCTTTCTTCTTTACTATCATGCTGATGATATTCAGCTTCTTAACCATACTTTTGACCATACTCATATCATGGAAAATATATATAACCTGCGAAGCATTGCTGCAAAAGCGATTAGCCAAGTGCTGGAGCAAGGGCAGTCTCTCAGCTCTGTCATACCTGAACTCCAACAAAAAGTGTCTGACAAAGATAAAGCTCTTCTCCAAGAACTCTGCTTTGGCGTAATGAGAGTATTACCTCAATTGGAGTGGTTTATCGCCCAATTGATGGCAAAACCCTTAAAAGGTAAGCAACGCATTTTTCACTACTTGATCATGATTGGAATGTACCAACTTACGTATACACGCATACCTGCACATGCTGTACTTGCTGAAACTGTTAATGGTACAATCAGCTTAAAACGCCCACAATTAAAAGGATTGATTAATGGTGTTCTCCGACAATTTCAGCGTCAACAACAAGAATTAGTCGAACAAGCCAATAATAACTTTAGTCACCATTTACATCCCAAATGGCTATTGGCTCGCATCCAAAAAGCTTATCCACAAGATTGGAAAGATATTGTAGATGCAAATAATAAAAAACCACCTATGTGGCTACGTGTTAATCAGCTCCATCACTCTGCAAATCAATACCTTGCCTTATTACAAAAAGCCAATATAGCAGCAGAGATAGATGAAAATTATCCCTATGCAATTCGCCTGCTAACCCCTTGTCCTGTGAATATTCTACCCGGATTTGATAAAGGTTGGGTCACCATTCAAGATCGTTCTGCTCAAAGGTGTGCTGAATTATTAATGCCACGTGATGAAGAAAAGATCCTCGATCTTTGCGCTGCTCCTGGCGGAAAAACAACCCATATACTTGAGATAGCGCCAAACTCCAAAGTACTTGCTATCGATATTGACGAGCAAAGAATTAAGCGTGTGAAAGAAAATTTACAACGTCTTAGTTTACATGCTGTCGTCAAAACAGGCGATGGACGTCTTCCACATGAATGGGCTACCGGAGAACAATTCGATCGTATTCTGCTTGATGCGCCATGTTCGGCAACAGGTGTGATCCGCCGTCATCCTGATATAAAGTGGCTAAGAAAAAATGAAGATATTGATCAATTAGTCACACTACAATCTGAAATTCTTGATGCTATTTGGCCATATTTAAAAAAGAACGGCACGCTGGTCTATGCAACATGTTCCATTTTACCAAATGAAAATAGTGAACAAATCAAAGCATTCTTAGAACGACATGCAGATGCTGAGCTCTCTGGAACAGGCACATTGGAAACACCAGGAATACAAATTACTCCAGAAACAATTGGTGGTGACGGTTTCTTTTATGCCCGATTGACTAAGCAATAATAATTTCCTCTCGTTCCCTTCGGACGAGAGAAAATATGATGACTTTGCTAAAATAACAAAAATAAAATGTGGCTTCTAACACACAAAGAGAATGGCTATGAAAATAATTATCCTGGGTGCTGGCCAAGTTGGTGGAACATTAGCTGAAAACTTAGTTGATGAAAACAATGACATTACTGTCGTTGATACCGATACAGATCGTTTACGCCAGTTACAGGACAAATTCGATCTGCGAGTCGTGAATGGTCACGGATCTCATCCTAGAGTTCTGAGGGAAGCCGGAGCAGAAGATGCTGATATGTTGGTTGCTGTCACCAACTCAGATGAAACCAACATGATTGCCTGCCAAATTGCCTATTCTCTATTTAACACACCTAATAAAGTCGCCCGTATCCGTTCATCTGAATATATCCGTGAATCAGAAAAGTTATTTCAACCTAATGATATTCCTATCGATTATCTGATATCTCCAGAACAGTTAGTCATTGATTATATCTATAAATTGATTCAATATCCTGGAGCTCTGCAAGTTGTTAATTTTTCAGAAGGACGGGTCAGCATCGTCGCAGTAAAGGCTTATTATGGTGGCTCACTGGTAGGTAACGCCTTATCTTCCCTCCGCGAACATATGCCACATATCGATAGTAAAGTTGCTGCGATATTTCGACAAGACCGCCCAATCAGACCACAAGGTTCTACAGTTATAGAAGCTGGAGATGAAGTATTTTTTGTTGCCGCATCACAGCATATCAGAGCTGTAATGAGCGAATTACAGCGCCTTGAAAAACCCTACAAGCGAATCATGATTGTCGGAGGCGGTAATGTTGGAGCAGGCTTAGCGTTACGTCTTGAAAAAGATTATAGCGTCAAACTTATCGAACATAATCAAGAAAGGGCTACTGAGCTTGCAGAACTCTTACACGATACTATCGTGTTCTATGGTGATGCTTCGGATCAAGAGTTACTGGCAGAAGAGCATATTGAACAAGTTGATGTTTTCATTGCATTAACTAATGATGATGAAGCCAATATCATGTCAGCTATGCTAGCAAAAAGAATGGGAGCCAAAAAAGCCATGGTACTTATTCAACGCAGTGCATATGTTGATTTAGTACAAGGTGGAGTCATTGATATTGCTATATCCCCACAACAAGCTACTGTATCTGCGCTGCTTGGTCATGTCCGCAAAGCAGATATCGTTAGTGTATTCTCATTACGGAGAGGTGTTGCTGAAGCTATTGAAGCCATTGCTCATGGCGATGAACATACTTCCAAAGTAGTTGGGCGTAAAATAGGAGACATAAAACTGCCTTCAGGAACAACAATTGGCGCTATTGTCCGTGGAGAAGAAGTCATAATTGCCAATGATTACAGTATTATTCAACAAGGCGACCATGTGATCATGTTTATTACTGATAAGAAATTTGTTCCCGAAGTAGAAAAGTTATTCCAGCCAAGCCCGTTCTTTCTATAAACAGTTTTCATTTCTACAGACTCAAAAAGTTAGAAGACCAATGATAACAACTTGAAAAAATTATTATCATTGGCCTCCCAACTACTATTTTTATCATGTTTTTCTTTACGACGATAACTTCCTTTACCCTTATTATTTTTTTCTACCCGTTGTCTAAACAGAGGATCATGGAGAAGCGCTTCTATAGCATTATCTTTGATAACGCCTTTTTTATGGCGATATGTCGTCATAGTGACCTCAAGATGTGATTGTTCAATTAAATTTCAGGGCAAAATTGTACTCTAATTACTCAGAATAATAAATAAAAATTACCTATTTGTTGCTCCCTCTTCTAAAATTTCCAATATAGAACAATATGTACTAGTGTGTGCGCTTCCACAACAAGCATCACTCAACATTTTTAAAGAATCGCGCATTCTCTGCATTTCCAGTATTTTTTCTTCTATTTCTTGTAACCTGGAATCAACAACTTGTTTAGACTCTTGACAAGTATGATGTTCAGGATCAACTCGAATAGATAATAATTCTACAATTGCCTCTAATGTAAAACCTAACTGTTTTGCATAACGAATAAATCGTAACCGCTGCAAGTCTTGCTTTGTATAAAGCCGATACCCTCCCTCTGTTCTTTCTTCATGCACCATCAATCCTTGTTTCTCGTAAAAACGAACAGTATCAGGTGTAACGTTTGCTAATCTAGCTAATTGCCCAATACGATACATAGCAACCTCTAATCAAACAGGAAATAAAATCAATACTACCAGAATAGATCAATAAATCACCATGCCAGATGGTATTTACTATTAGATATAAGGATAACTAAAAGAAATCGAAAGGAAAAAAATTAGATTGGATAGAAAAAGTAAAGATCGATAAAAAACCGGGATTATACCCGGTTTTTTACGCTTCTACAGATTATTCTGCAGATGCTGCTTCTGTCTTAGACTCAGCGGCACGGTCAACAAGCTCAATATATGCCATTGGTGCATTATCACCAGCACGGAAGCCACACTTCAGAATACGAGTGTAACCACCTGCGCGGCTCGCAAAACGTGGACCCAGTTCATTAAACAGTTTTGCCACGATCTCGTTATCACGAGTACGGGCGAATGCCAGACGACGATTAGCTACGCTGTCGGTCTTGGCAAGAGTAATTAGCGGCTCAACGACGCGACGCAGTTCTTTCGCTTTAGGCAGAGTCGTCTTGATGATTTCATGACGAACCAAAGAACCTGCCATGTTGCGGAACATAGCTTGGCGATGGCTGCTGTTGCGGTTCAATTGACGACCACTCTTACGATGGCGCATGACCTTATCCTTCTCAGTAAAACCTTAACCTGTGATCTAGTTATTCATCAGCAATACTTGCTGGTGGCCAATTTTCCAGACGCATGCCCAGAGAAAGTCCACGTGAAGCCAGTACGTCTTTAATCTCAGTAAGAGATTTTTTACCCAGATTAGGTGTCTTAAGTAACTCAACCTCAGTACGCTGTACCAGATCACCGATGTAGTGGATAGCTTCTGCCTTAAGGCAGTTAGCAGAGCGGACAGTCAATTCCAGATCGTCAACAGGGCGCAGCAGTATCGGATCAAACTCTGGCTTCTCTTCTTTAACTTCTGGTTGACGTACATCACGCAAGTCAACGAAAGCTTCCAGTTGTTCAGCCAGAATAGTAGCTGCACGGCGAATCGCCTCCTCAGGGTCGATTGTGCCGTTAGTCTCCATCTCGATAACCAGCTTATCCAGGTCAGTACGCTGTTCTACACGTGCTGCTTCAACATTGTAGGCGATACGCTCTACTGGGCTATAGCAAGCATCTACTAACAAACGACCGATAGGGCGCTCATCTTCTTCCGAATGAATTCGGGCAGAAGCCGGCACATAACCACGACCGCGCTGAACTTTAATACGCATGCTAATGGAAGCGCTTTCGTCAGTCAGATGGCAGATTACGTGCTGCGGCTTGACGATTTCAACATCACCATCATGGATGATGTCGGCTGCAGTCACAGGGCCAATGCCAGATTTATTCAAGGTAAGGATGACTTCATCTTTACCCTGAACTTTCACCGCCAGCCCTTTCAGATTGAGGAGAATCTCCAGGATATCTTCCTGTACACCTTCTTTGGTGCTGTACTCATGCAGTACACCATCAATCTCAACCTCAGTCACCGCACAACCCGGCATAGACGAAAGCAGAATACGGCGCAGTGCATTGCCAAGAGTATGGCCAAAGCCACGCTCTAATGGCTCAAGGGTCACCTTGGCGTGCGTCGAACTGACTTGCTCGATATCTACCAGGCGCGGTTTTAGAAACTCTGTCACAGAACCCTGCATTGTGTCCTCTCTTTGGTGCTAAGCTTTACTTAGAGTAAAGCTCGACGATCAGGTGTTCGTTAATGTCAGCGGATAGATCAGTACGTTCAGGAATACGTTTGAACACACCTTCCATCTTCGCAGCATCAACTTCCAACCAAGTTGGTTTCTCACGCTGCTCAGCCAGCTCTAAAGCTGCCTTAATACGAGCCTGCTTTTTCGCTTTTTCACGAACGCTGACTACGTCATTCGGGGATACCTGATAAGAAGCGATGTTAACAACGCGACCATTTACCATGATAGCTTTATGGCTCACCATCTGACGTGATTCAGCACGAGTCGCGCCAAAACCCATACGATAAACGACGTTATCCAAGCGACTTTCCAGCAAAGTCAGCAGGTTTTCACCTGTGTTGCCTTTCAGACGAGTCGCTTCTTTGTAGTAGTTACGGAATTGACGCTCCAGAACACCGTAAATACGACGAACTTTTTGTTTTTCACGTAACTGAACACCATAATCAGACAGACGCGGTTTACGAGCGCCGTGCTGGCCTGGTGCTTGTTCTAATTTACACTTGGTGTCAATCGCGCGAACGCCAGACTTCAGGAAAAGGTCTGTACCCTCGCGACGGCTCAGCTTGAGCTTAGGACCCAAATATCTTGCCATTTTCTTTCTCCAACAATCCTAAAAACGAAACGTATTAAACGCGACGTTTCTTCGGTGGACGACAACCGTTATGAGGGATCGGAGTCACATCAGTAATGTTAGTGATGCGGAAACCAGCCGCGTTCAGTGCGCGAATAGTTGACTCACGGCCAGGACCAGGTCCTTTAACCATAACTTCCAGGTTCTTAATTCCGTATTCTTTTACGGCTTCAGCACAGCGTTCTGCTGCAACCTGAGCTGCAAACGGAGTAGATTTACGAGAACCACGGAAACCGGAACCACCGGCAGTTGCCCAACCCAAAGCGTTACCCTGACGATCAGTAATAGTAACGATGGTGTTGTTGAAAGAAGCATGGATATGAGCCACACCGTCAGAGACTTGTTTTCTTACACGCTTACGTGCACGAATAGGTGCTTTTGCCATTATTCAATACCCCGATTATTTCTTGA
This sequence comes from Xenorhabdus indica, assembly GCF_014467235.1. Classification (GTDB taxonomy): domain Bacteria; phylum Pseudomonadota; class Gammaproteobacteria; order Enterobacterales; family Enterobacteriaceae; genus Xenorhabdus; species Xenorhabdus indica. The sequence goes on from NZ_NKHP01000003.1 coordinate 293,887, forward strand.
TCGGCTTACGCGGACCCTTACGGGTACGTGCATTGGTCTTAGTACGCTGACCGCGAACAGGCAGACCACGACGATGACGCAAACCACGATAGCAACCAAGATCCATCAGACGTTTGATACTCAGGGTCACTTCACGACGCAAATCACCTTCTACAACATATTTAGCAACTTCGTCACGCAGCTTGTCAATTTGCTCTTCAGACAGCTCACTGATCTTAACATTTTCAGCAATGCCCGCTGCTGCACAGATAGCTTGTGAGCGGGTTTTACCGATACCATAGATCGAAGTCAATGCGATCACAGTATGTTTCTGATCAGGAATGTTAATGCCTGCTATACGGGCCACTATGCACTCCTACAATATTTATTCACCGCAACATCATTCTGAAAAGCCCGTTTTCAGGATACTCAAATAGTGTTGCTGTCAGATAAAAAGATTGGCTGGCTAATTTAGCCAGCTCAACCCAACTTTGCAAGAAAAATATGCGATTAATTAGCCTTGGCGTTGTTTATGCTTAGGCTCTGCACTGCAAATTACACGAACGATACCGTTACGTTTAACAATTTTACAGTTGCGGCATAATTTCTTGACGGAAGCACGAACTTTCATTTTTACTCTCCGTAACTTCTCAAGCAAACCAATTAGCGGTTATATCCTTTCAGGTTTGCCTTCTTCAATGCAGACTCATATTGACTCGACATCATCAGAGTTTGCACTTGAGCCATAAAGTCCATGATGACGACGACTACAATCAGTAGGGAAGTACCACCAAAATAGAATGGAACTTTCATTGCATCACGCATGAACTCCGGGATTAAGCAGATAAAAGTAATATATAACGCACCAACTAAGGTTAGACGAGTCATTACTTTATCAATGTACTTAGCCGTTTGCTCTCCCGGACGAATTCCTGGTACAAATGCACCGGACTTCTTCAGGTTATCTGCCGTTTCTCTTGGATTGAATACCAACGCCGTGTAGAAGAAACAGAAGAAGATGATTGCAGATGCATATAATAACACATAAAGTGGTTGACCTGGCTGCAAATACATAGAAATAGTTGTCAACCAGTTCCAGTTTGCTCCGCTACCAAACCAAGAGGCTATAGTACCAGGGAACAAAATAATACTGGAAGCAAAAATTGCAGGGATAACCCCAGCCATATTCACTTTCAACGGTAAATGTGTACTTTGTGCTGCATAAACTCTACGACCTTGTTGACGCTTGGCATAGTTAACAACGATACGACGTTGACCACGCTCCATGAAAACAACGAAGAAAGTTACCGCAAACACTAAAACTGCAACCAACAACAACAGGAGGAAGTGCAGATCACCTTGCCGAGCTTGCTCGATGGTGTGACCAATTGCAGGAGGAAGACCCGCAACGATACCAGCAAAGATTATGATTGAAATACCGTTACCAATACCTCGTTCAGTAATCTGCTCACCTAGCCACATCAAGAACATGGTTCCCGTGACCAAACTTACAACAGCCGTGAAATAAAATGCAAAACCTGGATTAATAACTAATCCTTGCATTCCAGGCATATTGGGCAACCCAGTAGCAATACCGATTGACTGGAATATTGCCAGCACTAATGTGCCATAACGGGTATATTGACTGATCTTACGACGACCAGCTTCCCCTTCCTTCTTAATCTCTGCTAAACGGGGGTTAACCACTGTCAGCAACTGGATAATAATAGATGCAGAAATATACGGCATAATACCCAGTGCAAAGATAGAAGCACGGCTTAAAGCACCACCAGAGAACATATTAAACATTTCAATGATGGTGCCTCTTTGCTGTTCGAGCAATTTGGCAAGCACAGTGGCATCAATACCAGGGATTGGAATAAAAGAGCCAATACGGAAAACAATCAGAGCTCCAATAACAAACAAAAGTCTGCGTTTTAACTCACCTAATCCGCCTTTAGCACTTTGAAAATCTAATCCCGGTTGTTTAGCCATCTGTTACTTATTCCTCAATTTTACCGCCAGCAGCTTCAATTGCAGCACGGGCGCCTTTAGTAACACGCAAGCCACGCACAGTTACTGCGCGATTGACTTCGCCAGAAAGCATAACTTTCGCGAACTCAATTTGAGGGCCAACAATGTTAGCAGCTTTCAGTGCATTCAGATCGATAACATCGCCTTCTACTCGAGCAAAGTCAGACAAACGGATTTCCGCTGTAACCATTGCTTTACGTGAAGTAAAACCAAATTTTGGCAAACGACGATACAAAGGCATCTGGCCGCCTTCGAAACCACGACGTACGCCACCGCCAGAACGAGACTTCTGACCCTTGTGACCACGGCCGCCAGTTTTACCCAGGCCAGAACCGATACCACGACCTACACGTTTAGGTGCGTGCTTGGCACCTTCAGCCGGAGACAGAGTATTTAAGCGCATCTGTTACTCCTCAACTTTAACCATATAGGAAACCAAGTTGACCATACCGCGAACCGCTGGTGTATCTTCACGCTCAACAGTATGACCAATGCGACGCAGACCTAAACCAGTCAAAGTTGCCTTGTGTTTAGGCAAACGACCAATTGAGCTGCGAACCTGAGTAATTTTAATAGTCTTAGCCATGGTCATTACCCCAGAATTTCTTCGACGGATTTGCCACGCTTAGCTGCGACCATTTCTGGAGACTTCATGCTGTCTAAAGCGTCCAGAGTTGCACGAACCACGTTAATTGGGTTAGTGGAACCGTAGGTTTTAGCCAGTACGTTACGAACCCCAGCAACTTCCAGAACAGCACGCATTGCACCACCTGCAATGATACCTGTACCTTCGTGAGCAGGCTGCATAAACACGCGGGAACCGGTGTGCGTGCCTTTCACTGGGTGGTACAGCGTGCCGCTGTTAAGTGCGACGTTTTTCATATTGCGACGTGCTTTTTCCATCGCTTTCTGGATCGCTGCCGGAACTTCGCGTGCTTTGCCGTAGCCAAAACCAACGCGACCGTTACCATCACCAACTACAGTCAGTGCTGTAAAGCTGAAAATACGGCCACCTTTGACGGTTTTAGATACGCGATTTACCGCGATCAGCTTTTCCTGCAGTTCGCCAGCTTGTTTTTCGATGTGAGCCATCTTACACCTCTACCTTAGAACTGAAGGCCAGCTTCACGGGCAGCATCTGCCAGTGCCTGGACTCTACCATGATATTGGAAACCAGAGCGGTCAAAGGATACGTTTTTGATACCTTTTTCCAGAGCACGTTCAGCAATGATTTTACCAACAACTGCTGCGGCTTCTTTGTTTCCAGTGAATTTCAATTGTTCACTGATAGCTTTTTCTGTTGTAGAAGCTGCCACCAGAGTTTCAGAACCATTTGGTGCGATAACCTGCGCATAAATATGGCGAGGGGTACGATGTACCACCAGGCGAGTTGCACCCAGTTCCTGGAGCTTGCGGCGTGCGCGGGTCGCACGACGGATACGAGCTGCTTTCTTATCCATAGTGTTACCTTACTTCTTCTTAGCCTCTTTGGTACGCACGACTTCATCGGCGTAACGAACACCCTTGCCTTTATATGGCTCAGGACGACGATAGGCACGCAGATCTGCCGCAACCTGACCAATCACCTGCTTATCAGCACCTTTCAGTACGATTTCAGTTTGTGATGGGCATTCCGCAGTAATGCCTGCTGGCAGTTGATGCTCAACCGGATGCGAGAAGCCTAAAGACAAACTAACAGTGTCGCCTTTAACTGCTGCACGGTAACCAACACCCACCAGTTGAAGCTTCTTAGTGAAACCTTCGTTAACACCAATAACCATTGCATTTAGCAGAGAACGAGTCGTACCTGCCTGTGCCCAAGCATCTGCGAAACCTTCGCGTGGAGCGAAAATCAATTGGTTATCTGCATGTGTAACTTCAACTGCACTGTGGATTTCACGACTCAATTCGCCGTTTTTACCCTTAATCGAAATAACCTGACCGTTGAGTTTAACCTCTACGCCAGCAGGAATGACGACGGGTGCTTTTGCAACACGAGACATTCTTCCTCCCGAATTAAGCTACGTAGCAGAGAATCTCGCCACCCAGACCAGCCTGGCGAGCTGCACGATCAGTCATTACACCTTTAGAGGTAGAAACAACAGCGATACCCAAGCCAGCCATAACTTGTGGCAGCTCATCTTTTTTCTTATAGATGCGCAGACTTGGACGGCTTACACGCTGGATGCTTTCTACAACAGCCTTACCTTGGAAGTATTTCAGAGTAACTTCCAGCTCTGGCTTGGTGTCGCCTTCGATTTTAAAATCTTCAATGTAACCTTCTTCCTTCAGCACTTTGGCAATTGCCACTTTCAGCTTGGAGGAAGGCATGGTGACCGCAACTTTATTTGCGGCCTGACCGTTACGGATACGGGTCAGCATATCCGCGATCGGATCTTGCATGCTCATCTGTCTTTACTCCCGTGATTCAATTGGTGACAATTACCAGCTAGCCTTTTTAAGGCCCGGGATTTCACCGCGCATAGCGGCTTCACGGACTTTAATACGGCTCAACCCAAACTTCCGCAAAAATGCATGCGGACGCCCAGTTTGACGGCAGCGGTTACGCTGACGGCAAGGGCTGGAATCACGTGGCAGTGTTTGCAGCTTGAGAACAGCATTCCAACGGTCTTCATCAGATGCGTTTACATCAGAGATGATTGCTTTCAGTTCAACGCGTTTTGCGAAGAATTTCTCAGCTAATTTCGCACGTTTTACATCACGTGCTTTCATTGATTGCTTAGCCATGAATACCCTGCCTTACTTGCGGAACGGGAAGTTAAACGCAGCCAATAGTGCGCGGCCTTCATCATCAGATTTCGCAGTGGTGGTGATGGTAATATCCAAACCACGTACACGATCCACTTTATCGTAATCGATTTCAGGGAAGATGATTTGCTCACGAACACCCATGCTGTAATTACCACGACCATCGAATGATTTAGCAGATAAACCACGGAAGTCACGGATACGAGGTACAGCAATAGAAATCAGGCGCTCAAAGAACTCCCACATGCGTTCGCCACGCAGGGTCACTTTACAGCCGATTGGATAGCCCTGACGGATTTTGAAGCCTGCAACTGATTTGCGTGCTTTGGTGATCAGTGGTTTTTGACCAGAGATAGCTGCCAGATCAGCTGCTGCATTATCCAGCAGTTTTTTGTCAGCGATCGCTTCACCAACACCCATGTTCAGGGTGATCTTCTCGACCCGAGGGACTTGCATGACAGAATGGTAACCAAACTGAGTCATCAGTTTTTTGACTACCTCGTCTTTGTAGTAATCATGCAGTTTCGCCATCGTATACTCCAAATTACTTGATAGTTTCGTTGTTAGATTTGAAGAAACGTACTTTTTTGCCGTCTTCAAATCTAAAACCTACACGGTCAGCCTTGCCGGTTGATGCATTAAAGATTGCAACGTTAGAAACACTGATAGCTGCTTCTTTTTCAACGATGCCACCTGGTTGGTTCAGAGCCGGAACTGGCTTCTGATGTTTTTTAACCAGATTGATACCTTCAACAATGACTTTACCAGAAGAAAGAACCTGTTTTACTTTACCGCGCTTACCTTTGTCTTTACCAGTCAGCACAATAATTTCGTCATCACGACGGATTTTCGCTGCCATTGCCTGCTCCTTAGAGTACTTCAGGTGCCAGAGAGATAATTTTCATGAACTTTTCATTACGAAGTTCACGAGTTACCGGCCCAAAAATACGCGTACCGATAACTTGCTCACTATTATTGTTCAACAATACGCAAGCATTGCTATCGAAGCGAATGACAGAACCGTCCGGGCGACGAACACCCTTCTTGGTGCGCACCACTACCGCTTTCAGGACATCACCCTTTTTCACTTTACCGCGAGGAATTGCTTCCTTGATAGTGATCTTGATGATATCACCGACGTCTGCGTAGCGACGGTGCGAGCCACCTAGAACCTTGATACACATTACGCGACGTGCACCGGAGTTGTCGGCCACGTTCAGCATAGTCTGTTCTTGGATCATTTTAGTGCTCCGCTAAATGTCAACTACTACTGAGCCACTTTATTTTTAAAGAGGCCGTTTCAATATCCCATACTACGAGGGCGCGGCATTATAACACCACATCTCCGTGATGGACAGAAAAATAAACGGCCCCGTTATTTTTTGAGCCGTTTATTTCTTACGAGATAACGTCCTATTATAGAACCGCTTTCTCTACAACGCGAACTAAGGTCCAAGATTTAGTCTTAGACAATGGACGGGTCTCGCGGATTTCCACTACGTCACCAATTCCACATTCATTGTTCTCGTCATGTACGTGCAACTTAGTCGTACGCTTGATGAACTTACCATACAGAGGGTGTTTCACCTTACGTTCAATAGCAACAACAATAGATTTCTCCATTTTGTCGCTAACAACACGACCTTGCAGAGTACGGATTTTATCGGTCATTACGCACCCGCCTTCTCAGTCAGTAAAGTCTTAACGCGTGCAATATTACGACGCACTTGTTTCAACAGATGAGACTGTTGCAGCTGGCCACTTGCCGCCTGCATACGCAGATTAAATTGTTCACGTAACAGGTTCAGCAGCTCAGTGTTCAGCTCTTCAACGCTTTTTTCGCGCAGCTCTTGTGCTTTCATTACATCACCGTCTTAGTTACAAAGGTGGTTTTGATAGGCAGTTTCGCTGCCGCCAGCTTGAATGCTTCACGAGCCAGCTCTTCAGGCACACCGTCCATTTCATACAGGACTTTACCAGGCTGGATCAAGGCAACCCAATATTCTACGTTACCTTTACCTTTACCCATACGCACTTCGAGTGGCTTTTCGGTGATTGGTTTGTCTGGGAACACACGGATCCAGATTTTACCTTGACGCTTAATTGCACGGGTCATAGCACGACGTGCCGCTTCGATCTGACGAGCAGTCAGACGACCACGGCCCACAGCTTTCAGACCGAAAGTGCCGAAGCTGACATCCGCACCTGCAGCCAGACCGCGGTTACGGCCTTTGTGCACTTTACGGAATTTCGTACGCTTTGGTTGTAACATCAGCGACTCTCCTTACTTGCGGCCTTTACGCTGCTGCTTTTTAGGTTGTGCAGCCGGTTTTTCCGCCTGTTCAACTGCAGCCATACCACCCAGGATCTCACCTTTGAAGATCCATACCTTAACGCCGATTACACCATAAGTGGTGTGCGCTTCTGAAGTGTTGTAGTCGATGTCTGCACGCAGAGTGTGCAGAGGTACACGACCTTCACGATACCATTCAGTACGTGCGATTTCAGCACCACCCAGACGGCCGCTTACTTCCACTTTGATGCCTTTAGCGCCCAGACGCATTGCGTTCTGTACAGCACGTTTCATAGCACGGCGGAACATAACACGACGTTCCAGCTGTGCGCTGATGCTGTCAGCAACCAGTTTTGCGTCCAATTCAGGTTTACGCACTTCGGCAATATTAATCTGCGCAGGAACACCAGCGATGTCCGCTACAGCTTTGCGCAGTTTTTCGACGTCTTCACCTTTTTTACCGATTACGATGCCTGGACGAGCAGTGTGGATAGTCACACGGATGCTTTTCGCAGGACGTTCGATAACGATACGTGAAATAGATGCTTTAGCCAGTTCTTTGTTCAAGTACTGGCGAACTTTAAAGTCGCTGTCTAGGTTGTCAGCGAATTCTTTGGTATTCGCATACCAGGTAGAGTTCCAAGGTTTGACAATCCCCAGACGAATACCATTAGGATGTACTTTCTGACCCATTGCTAGTCTCCAGAGTCTCAGCGATCGGACACAACCACAGTAATGTGGCTGGTGCGCTTCAGGATACGATCTGCACGGCCTTTGGCACGAGGCATAATACGCTTCATGGTTGGACCTTCATCTACGAAAATTTTCGCAACTTTCAGATCATCGATGTCAGCGCCATCGTTGTGTTCTGCGTTAGCAATAGCAGACTCAAGTACTTTCTTCACTAAACCAGCAGCTTTTTTGTTGGTAAAGGTCAGAATTTCCAGAGCTTGCGACACTTTCTTACCGCGAATCAGGTCAGCCACAAGGCGAACCTTCTGAGCAGAAGAACGAGCGTGGCGATGTTTAGCGATAGTTTCCATCTCTTCCTCCTACCTTAGCGCTTTTTAGCCTTTTTATCGGCCGCATGGCCGCGATAAGTACGGGTCGGCGCGAATTCACCCAGCTTGTGACCAACCATTTCGTCGGAAACAAAAACTGGAACATGCTGACGACCATTATGGACAGCGATGGTCAAACCGATCATGTTAGGAAAGATCGTTGAACGACGGGACCAAGTCTTAATAGGCTTTTTGTCTCCGCTTTCCACCGCTTTCTCTACCTTCTTCAGCAAGTGCAGGTCAATAAATGGACCTTTCTTGAGAGAACGTGGCATGGTTTATCCTCTAATTATTTTTTAGAACGGCGACGTACGATATATTGATCAGTACGTTTGTTACTACGGGTCTTCTTACCTTTGGTCTGAATGCCCCATGGAGTTACAGGGTGTTTACCAAAGTTACGACCTTCACCACCACCGTGTGGATGGTCTACTGGGTTCATAGCCGTACCACGAACGGTAGGACGGATACCACGCCAGCGACTTGCACCAGCTTTACCCAGAACTCGTAGCATGTGTTCTGCGTTACCAACTTCACCTAAAGTAGCACGGCAGTCAGATAGTACTTTACGCATTTCACCAGAACGCAGACGCAGGGTTACATAAGAACCGTCACGTGCGACGATCTGAGCATAAGCACCTGCTGAACGAGCCAGCTGGCCACCTTTACCTGGTTTCATCTCTATGTTGTGCACAGTAGAACCAACTGGGATATTACGCATTGGCAGAGCGTTACCGGCCTTGATTGCTGAATCAGCACCAGACTGGATTTGATCACCAGCTTTCAAGCCTTTAGGCGCAAGAATATAACGACGCTCACCGTCTTTATACAGAACCAGCGCAATGTTTGCTGAGCGGTTTGGATCATATTCCAGACGCTCAACAACAGCAGGAATACCGTCTTTGTTACGTTTGAAGTCAATCAGACGATAATGCTGTTTATGGCCACCACCAATATGACGAGTGGTAATACGACCATTGTTGTTACGACCACCAGTTTTGCTGTTTTTTTCCAACAGCGGAGCATAAGGTTTACCCTTATGCAGCTCAGGGTTAACCACTTTAACAACGTGGCGACGGCCCGGAGACGTAGGTTTACATTTAACAATTGCCATTGTTCTTTACTCCTCCGACTTACTCAGCGCCGCCAACGAAGTCCAAGTTCTGGCCTTCTTTCAGGGTGACGTAAGCTTTTTTCCAGTCGCTACGACGACCAATACGCTGACCGTGACGTTTTACTTTACCTTTAACCAGCAAAGTATTTACGCCCTCAACTTCGACTTCAAACAGTTTCTGTACAGCAGCTTTGATTTCTGCTTTAGTCGCGTCTTTCACAACCTTGAGAACGATGGTATTGCTTTTTTCCATCGCTGTGGAAGCTTTTTCAGATACATGCGGCGCACGCAGTACTTTCAGCAGACGTTCTTCACGGATCATGCCAGCATCTCCTCAACTTGCTTCACAGCTTCAGCAGTCATAACCACTTTGTCGAAAGCAATCAGGCTTACTGGGTCGATACCTGTAACATCACGAACGTCAACTTTATACAAGTTACGAGCTGCTAAGAACAGGTTCTCATCAACTTCGCCAGTGACGATCAGCACGTCTTCCAGAGCCATTTCTTTCAGTTTCTGTACCAGCAGCTTAGTCTTAGGTGCTTCAACAGAGAACTTCTCGACAACGATCAGACGATCTTGACGTACCAGTTCAGACAAGATGCTTTTCAGAGCACCACGGTACATCTTTTTATTAACTTTTTGACTGTGGTCCTGTGGTTTCGCTGCGAAAGTTACACCACCAGAGCGCCAAATTGGGCTCTTAATAGAACCAGAACGCGCACGGCCAGTGCCTTTCTGACGCCACGGTTTTTTACCTGAACCAGAAACTTCAGCACGAGTTTTCTGAGCACGAGTACCTTGACGAGCACCAGCTGCATACGCAACAACTACTTGATGCACAAGCGCTTCATTGAAATCACGCCCGAAGGTAGTTTCGGAAACAGTCAGCGCGCTTTGCGCGTCTTTCATTACCAATTCCATTCCTATCTCCTCGACGTTACGCCTTGACAGCCGGTTTTACGATCAGGTTGCTGTTAGTTGCACCTGGAACAGCACCTTTGACCAGCAGCAGGTTGCGCTCAGCGTCAACGCGTACTACATCCAGACTCTGAACGGTTACACGCTCATTACCCAGTTGGCCTGCCATTTTCTTGCCTTTAAACACCTTGCCCGGAGTCTGGTTCTGACCGATAGAACCCGGAACACGGTGAGACAAGGAGTTACCATGGGTAGCATCCTGAGTACGGAAGTTCCAGCGCTTAACAGTACCCGCGAAACCTTTACCTTTAGATGTACCAGTAACGTCGACTTTTTTAACGTCAGCGAAAATTTCAACACTAATGCTTTGACCTACGGTGTATTCTGCATCGTCTTCAGAGAGACGGAATTCACGCAGGATGCGGCCAGCTTCAACACCGGCTTTAGCGAAATGACCTGCTTCAGGCTTGTTAACGCGGTTTGCTTTCTTGCTACCAGTCGTTACCTGAATTGCACGATAACCGTCAGTCTCGTTGTTTTTAACCTGAGTTACACGGTTATCTTCGATTTCGATAACAGTTACAGGGATTGAAACGCCATCTTCAGTGAAGATGCGAGTCATGCCCACTTTTTTACCGACTAAACCAATCATTGTTTCAACCTCTCAATCGTTCAATGACCTGATTAACCCAGGCTGATCTGCACGTCTACACCGGCAGCCAGATCCAGACGCATCAGAGCATCAACGGTTTTCTCGGTTGGCTCAACGATGTCAACCAGACGTTTGTGAGTGCGAATTTCGTACTGATCACGCGCATCTTTGTTAACGTGCGGAGAAATCAGAACAGTAAAACGCTCTTTACGAGTCGGCAGCGGGATCGGACCACGAACCTGCGCACCAGTGCGCTTAGCGGTCTCTACGATTTCCGCAGTTGATTGATCGATCAATCGATGATCAAATGCTTTCAGGCGGATACGGATTCTTTGGTTCTGCATGAGACCAGAGCTCCAACTATTTTTATAAACGTAAATAACTACTCCTCGCACCCATTTCGATTGATGGGGGAGTGTAATCGTTCTGTGTATAACCCCCATATCGGGAGTATTTTAATATGGCAGTAATTGACTGCTCATACTGATAAAAATCAGCCTACTAAGTAGGTAGGCTCGCGCATTATACGTGAATCTATTGACAATGCAAGATAAGGATGAAATTTATTCAAAGAAATAATAAAAGTGGGCAAAGACCGAAAAAAAATAAACGCCCCATAATAAATTTACAGGGCGTTAGTATGCTCTACTCTTCTACTATCTGAGCCTGGATGTAGTTTTGTATTCCCATTCGTTTAATTAGATCGAGTTGTGTTTCCAGCCAGTCTATGTGATTTTCTTCATCTGCAAGAACCTCAATCATCAGGTCCCGGCTCACATAGTCATGAATTGAATCGGCATATGCTATTGCTTCCCTGATATCCTGCGCCCCACGTAACTCTAGTGCCAAATCGGATTGCAGCATTTCTTCAACATCCTCACCGATATTAAGTTTACCTATATCCTGTAAATTAGGTATGCCTTCCAGAAATAAAATACGCTCAATATATTTATCAGCGTGTTTCATTTCCTCAATAGATTCACGATATTCAATGTCATTCAAGCGCATTAATCCCCAGTTTTTAAACATTCTGGCATGTAAAAAATACTGATTGATAGCAACAAGCTCATTACCAAGAAGTCTATTAAAATGAGCTATTATTTTTTTATCACCTTTCATAACTAGTTCCTCCGCTTCCAGTACCTACATTGTAGTACTAATTAAGCAGAGTAATTGCAAGAGAATTGTGCTTATTTTAGGCAACATTAATCATAGGGGGTAGTGAAGAAATCTCCTCGTTAATTATTTCACGGGCTTGGCGCACGCATTTTCCACAATCACTCCCTACAGGCACAACGCTTTTCAGCTCTCTGATAGAACGGACATGCTGCTGTCGAACAGCGTTACGTATGGTTTTATCATTTATTGCATTGCAGAGACAGATATACATGGAGCACTCTTTTAACTATTAATAATGGTTATAACTACTTATATTCTTATTAATTACCCAAATTAGATACACAGTAGAGGTGGCTAACAGAACAGTTATAGCTATAAAATAAAGGATACTGACAAATAGTAAATAGAAATAACTCTCATTTCAATTATTGTTTCTCTTTTGTTTATACGCAAAATAAAGCCACCATTTTTGGTGGCACAAAAAAAGAGGAGCCTTGCTTGGCTCCTCTTTTTTCATAATCTTTTGCTAATCAAAGATTAAGCAATAACTTTAGCAACAACACCAGCACCTACAGTACGGCCACCCTCACGGATTGCAAAACGCAGACCTTCGTCCATTGCGATTGGCGCAATCAGGGTCACTTTCATGTTGATGTTATCACCTGGCATTACCATCTCTACGCCTTCTGGCAGTTCGATAGTACCGGTTACGTCAGTGGTACGGAAGTAGAACTGT
>NZ_NKHP01000003.1:306664-311284 GCF_014467235.1 Xenorhabdus indica
GTCCGGCAGCTTGTTCGGGATTGAAAACAGGATTTGTCTGGCGGCAATAGCGCGGTGGTCCCACCTGACCCCATGCCGAACTCAGCAGTGAAACGCCGTTGCGCCGATGGTAGTGTGGGGTCTCCCCATGCGAGAGTAGGGCACTGCCAGACATTGATTTATAAGTGTTGCCAAGATGGCAACACTTTTTATTTTAGCATTTGCTGATATGGCTCAGTTGGTAGAGCACACCCTTGGTAAGGGTGAGGTCCCCAGTTCGAATCTGGGTATCAGCACCATGAATAATGCGTTCGGTAAATAAAACAGAATTTGCTTGGCAGCAATAGCGCGGCGGTCCCACCTGACCCCATGCCGAACTCAGCAGTGAAACGCCGTAGCGCCGATGGTAGTGTGGGGTCTCCCCATGTGAGAGTAGGGAACTGCCAAGCTTTAATATCTAGTCAAAAGGCCACTCATTTGGGTGGCCTTTTGCATTTCTGGTTATTTTCTTTTTTCTATGTCTTCTATAGTAAGTCAGTCACTACTGGTTTATCTTTCAAAGATAGAGTCTGCTAGACTACAGGCAAATTATTTATCGAGTTAGAAATGAATGTCTGTCTGTCAACCAACTCAACTAAAAGTGTTTAATACGTTTGGCATTTTAGCCAATGCTGAACGTATTTGTACGGCAACCTCAACTGAATCACTTTTATCTTTATGGCAAAAAGCAGAGAAGAGTGGTCATCCTATCCTTATACTGGGAGGAGGTAGCAATGTTCTATTTACTGAAAATTTTAAGGGAACAGTAATTTTAAATCGTATTCTTGGTATCGAGATACAAGAATCTGATATTGCATGGCATATTCATGTCGGCGCAGGTGAAAATTGGCATGAATTAATCAAATATTTACTAAATCGACAAATTTTTGGTCTGGAGAATTTGGCATTGATTCCTGGGAACGTTGGTTCTGCCCCTATCCAAAATATTGGAGCCTATGGAATTGAGTTTAAACAAGTCTGTGAATATGTTGACTTAGTTGAGCTGAAAACTGGTAAACAAATTCGTTTGATGGAAAGCGAGTGTCAATTTGCTTATAGGGATAGTGTCTTCAAACATCAGTATAGAGAAGGATATGCAATTATTTCTGTTGGTTTGAGGCTAAATAAAACGTGGAAGCCTATATTAACCTATAGTGGTTTAACGCAGTTCTTGGGGGGCGATGTTACACCAGAGCAAATATTCCATGTAGTCTGTGAAATGCGTCAAAGTAAGTTGCCAGATCCTGCTGTTATAGGAAATGCAGGGAGTTTCTTTAAGAATCCGGTTGTATCGATTGAATTGGCGCAAAAAATTAAATCGGAATACCCTGAATGTCCTCAATATCATCATAATGAGTATAGTGTAAAAATAGCTGCGGGCTGGTTGATAGATCAATGTCATTTAAAAGGGTATCGTGTTGGTGATGCTGCTGTTCACATGAAACAAGCATTGGTATTAATCAATCAAGGCAATGCCACAGGGCAGGATGTTATTGCCTTGGCTGCTTATGTACGTAAACAAGTAGCTAAAAAATTTGATATTTTTTTAGAGCCTGAAGTCCGTTTCATTGGTAGTGAAGGTGAAATAGACGCAGTGGAATGTATTTCATGAAAGATATTAGTATTCCATTAAAATTAATTAACGTGCTATCAGATGGTGAAACTCATTCAGGGCAGCAGTTAGGTCAGGAATTAGGAATGAGCCGGGCAGGAATAAATAAACATATCCAGACTATTCGTGAGTGGGGAGTGGAGATTTTGACGATCCCCGGTAAAGGTTACCGCTTTCCTGCTCCCATGAATCTTCTTAGTAAAGAAATGATTGAAAGCTACTTGCCAAATAATGGCATTGAGGTTATTCCTGTTATTGATTCCACAAATCAGTATTTTTTAGATAAATTAGAGGAACTTACTTCAGGGGATTCCTGCGTCGCAGAATACCAGTATGCAGGGAGAGGCCGTCGTGGAAGACAATGGGTGTCTGCTTTTGGCCGGAATTTATATTTATCTATGTTCTGGCGTTTAGAACAAGGCCCTGCTGCTGCAATTGGATTAAGCCTAGTAGTCGGTATTGTAATTGCGGAAGTTTTGAATCGCCAGGGAGCAGAAAGGGTAAAAGTAAAGTGGCCTAATGATTTGTATCTGGATGATAAGAAACTGGCTGGTATATTAGTTGAATTAATGGGGAAAACAGGAGATGCAGCTCAGATTGTCATCGGAATTGGTATGAATATTTCAATGAGCAGTGAGCAGCAAAAATTAATAAACCAGAGGTCGATTAATCTACAGCAGGCAGGAGTAACTATTGAACGAAATAAGTTAGTTGCTGAAATCGTTGTTGAACTAAAGAAAGCGTTGGTCCAGTTTGAAAACGAAGGATTATTACCTTTTATTTCCAGATGGTTTAAATTAGATAATTTTATGGATCGTCCGGTGAAATTGATTATTGGTGATCAAGAAATTTATGGGATCTCCCGTGGAATTGACCAACAAGGTGCACTATTGCTTGATATCAATGGTGTTATTACGCCGTATATTGGTGGTGAAATTTCTTTGAGAGGATGCTGAGTATAAAGCCGGAGACTTCCGGCTCTTACATTATTTTCTTAATCTGACGTTTTCAATAGCGTGGTTAGCACCTTTAGTCATAATTAAGTTGGCGCGTTCTCTGGTGGGTAAGATGTTTTGTTGTAGATTTAATCCATTAATTTCTTGCCAAATGCCTGATGCGACTTTTATTGCTTCTTCAGTCGTTAACTTAGAATAACCGTGGAAATAAGAGTCTGGGTCAGCAAAAGCGCCTTGGCGGAATTTAAGAAAACGGCTGACATACCATTGTTCGAGTAATTGTTCTGATGCGTCAACATAAATAGAAAAATCAACAAAATCAGAAACAAAGACATGATGTGGCTCATGGGGATAATCCATGCCACTTTGCAGCACATTTAGACCTTCTAGTATCAGAATATCTGGTCGTTCTATGACAAGCTGTTCGTCAGGTACAATATCATAGCTAAGGTGAGAATATACTGGCGCTGTAACCTTTTCGACACCTGATTTTATATCAGAGACAAATTTGACTAAACCGCGCATATCGTAGGATTCGGGAAATCCTTTTTTCTTCATTAAGCCACGCTCATTTAGCACATTATTAGAGTGTAAAAAACCGTCTGTAGTCACCAGTTTCACACGACGATGTTCAGGCCAGCGGCTCAATAATGCTTGTAATAAACGTGCCGTTGTACTTTTTCCAACAGCAACGCTACCCGCAATACCAATGATGTAAGGTATTTTTTGCCCACCAGTCCCTAAAAATTGTTCAAGAACAGCCTGACGCCGTATATTGGAACTAATATAAAAATTAAGTAGGCGTGATAATGGCAAATAGATCTCAACTACTTCATCTATTGAAATTTCTTCATTAATTCCTTTTAAAGCAGCAACCTCTTCTGCTGTTAATGTTAAAGGCACTGAGTCACGCAAAGTTGCCCAATGTTCACGATCAAATTGTAAATAAGGGGTCGTTAAAAAAGATTCTTTCTTATTCATAAGCCAACATCTGCCTGTCTATGCAGGTTGGACGGGTTGTTGTACACACCCGTATCCGACAAAAAATAAACCTCATCATATCGGCTGAACTATCTTAGGCGTAGAAATTTTTATTATTTTAGTAATTTTTTTGATGGAAAATACAAAATTACGAAAAAATGAGTAGTTTTTTTGTTTATCCCTGATAAGTAATTTTTCAAAATAATCTATCAGTTTGTTTGTTGAAGTTTTCATATTGCGAATTTTTGTTTGCCATTTGTACTGTATCTATTGAAAAAATCATCAAAACAACTTTGATTGAACGTAATGTGAGCGAAAAAACAAAAAAGATAATTTTTTTGTTGCATCATAGGCGAATACTACCTAGAATGCGCAGCACTTGATGCCGGCATAGCTCAGATGGTAGAGCAACTGACTTGTAATCAGTAGGTCCCGAGTTCGATTCTTGGTGCCGGCACCATCAAAAATTTGGAAAGGTGGGGTTCCCGAGCGGCCAAAGGGAGCAGACTGTAAATCTGCCGTCACAGACTTCGAAGGTTCGAATCCTTCCCCCACCACCATAAACCAGTTTTCATCTTGAGTATTATGAATCGAGTTATTATTTCAGCAAAAATACTTGAGGTATAATACAGTTGATTAAAGTCAGGTAGCCGAGTTCACGCGGGCATCGTATAATGGCTATTACCTCAGCCTTCCAAGCTGATGATGCGGGTTCGATTCCCGCTGCCCGCTCCAAGATGTGCTGATATAGCTCAGTTGGTAGAGCACACCCTTGGTAAGGGTGAGGTCGGCAGTTCGAATCTGCCTATCAGCACCACTTCCTTAGTTCTTGCCTCCTGGTTTTCTTCCTGCTGATGTCTAAACAAGCACATATTGCTTGGTTGATGTGGTGAAACCACCGATTCCGTGTCTTAGAGGGACAACCTAATGTCTAAAGAAAAGTTTGAACGTTCAAAACCGCACGTTAACGTTGGTACTATCGGCCACGTTGACCACGGTAAAACTACCCTGACTGCTGCAATCACTACCGTTTTGGCGAAAACTTACGGCGGT
>NZ_NKHP01000030.1 GCF_014467235.1 Xenorhabdus indica
ACTCTTAGTGTGCGTTGAAGAATTTATGACCGCCTTTTCATCAGGGCAACAGCCGGGAGTGAGAAAAATGAGTGTATCGTTATTATGAAAGCTTATTTATATCATGTTCGAAAATAAAAAATATACTTGGAATATTCCTGCAATTCGTTTATTTCAGGCTAATGAAATACAATACTCATTAGTTATTCCCATGCGCCAACTAAAACGTTTGCTTGCTTTTGATAATAATCAGCAAGTAATGTCACGTTCTCAGAGAGAGTTAAATAAAAATCGATCCCAAAAAATAGCTCAGTATTTTATTAAATCTTTTGATAATAAAACCCATTATATTCTCCCACCTCTTGTTGGTAATATTGATAGTGATATTGAATTTAATGAAGTTGGGAACGATACACGTATTGGTATCCTAAAAATACCAATGGATGCCGATATCACTCTATTTGATGGACAACATCGAGCGCATGGAATTATGGAATTTTGCAAACAAAGAGATGTAAATGATAATATTTCAATAATCCTTACTGAAAATTTAGATCTTGAAACACGTCAACAATTTTTTTCAGACATTAATAGTAATGCTTCGAAGCCTTCAGCAGCTATTAATCTTGCATATAACAACCGTGAGGATTATAGCCACTTAACCCGATATTGGATAAGTGAAGTTAAAGTGATTTCTGAATGGGTTGATTATGAGCATAATGTTATCCCTAGTAAAAGTGATATGTTAGTGAGTTTTAAAGCTTTATATGATTCAACTAAGCGCATATTTAATGTATCTACTGAAGAAGTTTTATCAGAAAATACTAAAAACCAAGCTGTAGCAATCTGGAGTTCTTGGGCTTATCTAATTGGCTTAACAGAAGAGAATAGCAGAGCTTATGACTCAGATTACCGGAAAGAATATATTAAATTTCATGGTGTACTGATTAATGCATTCTCTTTTGCTGTATGTGAATTGTTGGAGGAAAAGAAAAATATTGATGATGTTGTTGCAAAAATTAATGGTTTTGCCTGTATAATGAATGAGGCTAAACGCGAGGCATTTTTTCTAATTGAAAATTGGAAAGGTATTTGTGTTGATCCTGAGCGTAGAACAATAAAGGCTGATTTAAAATCGCAACGTGCTGCGGGAAGCTATTTATTAAGTTTTATCAATGGTAATGTTGGTTGCTGATAGATTATAGCTAAGTTCGTATGACTGGTAGGAGCATAAATGTGGCCTATCAGTCAGAACTTAGTAAGACCAGCTAACAGTTAAAAAGTAAGGTTGAACTATGATAAGTCAAACTCCATTAATTACAATGTCCAAATCGTTTCGGGCTAAGGTTGTTAAAATTTGGATTATGAGGACGGACTTATCTGCTGCTCAGGGAGCTATTCGATTAACTGAGATTGCTGTTAAACATGGCTTTATCAGGCGTGATAAGCCAGTACTGGGTACAACCCTAACATCGTGGACTATGGGAAAGGTCGAAACTCCATTATGGGCTGCTAAAGCAGCATTGTCGATGCTACTTGAATCCGAATGGATACCTTCAAATGATGAGGAGTGGGCCGGTTTCGCAACGATATTTCTAGCAATGAATAAATCGACACAGTTAGCAGATTTACTTATGTTGCTGCCTCAGCGTCTTACTTCTCATGCTGCGCTTACAGGCTGGCTATGTGCTGCAATCGAGGAGATGGAGCGTTTTAATATTGTTAAATGGTATGAAAAGAAGTTAGGTACTCTTGTATGAGATTTTCAGAAATTGGGGATGTTTTTTCCCAAACGGGCCGAAAAGGAACTGCTATGGCAGTACTCTTTTATATGCTTGATAAGTATGATGATGGTGTGAATCTGGTTAGTATTGATGAGTTAGTCAATGTGACTAAGGTTGCAAAGGAAAACCTGTCCAGTTTATGTAGTCGTTTAAGCAAAGTCGGTCTTTTAACAATCAAACATATAACACCGGATGGAACCATACATGATGAGAGAAAAAGTCGTTTACATACCAAATCAAATTACCAACTATCAGAAGGCGTTCTTCATTTGTTTAGACGAGGTAAATGAGTATGCCGACACTTGGCACTCGATTATGAATGATTTTTTTATTTTGTTTATCCTGCTTGATTAGAGGTGGCAAAACAGAACATCAAACTGGACAGCAGGAAAGAAAAAAATTGAGGAATGATCATAATCTTTCTAGTAATTATTAAATTACGTTTCTTAATTTTTTTATTGATAATAGATTTTAGGCTATTTATATATTCTATTGTTTTATTTTTTTAAATCTAAGCTTTTTTGTTCTGACATTATTTCGTTAGCATCTTTTTTTTATTGTTTTTACAAATGAATTGTGGTTTATTTTTTTAATGTTATATTAATACTGTTATCACTCTAAGGTAATAAGTGATCATTCCACTTAGTTTTTTATTATAAGATAAATCCTATTATTTTATCATGTGTTATAATTGAAATGAGAGGTTATTATGAGAAAAACAGCTTGGGCACCTCCATTTACATGGGGACCATGGATTGGATTAGAAAATCATGTAGGACCATACACATATACCGTTGCATTCGATAGTATCTCTCAGGCGCCTTCCTCGTTTGATGTTGAGATTCAATATGCAGCTATGGGAGGTTATAATACTGTAACTACGATGGGACCTAGTTCATATCAAATTAGTGGTAACGATGGTGCTGGTCAAGATCGTATTCGCTTCAGGAGTCATACAATAGGGCAAATAATTGAAGTAACATATTAAGACTAATTATTAACGTTGGTTAATTTTTAATATAATTAATCTATGGCTTCTTCTTTCACAAATAAGAAAGCAAGCCATAGATCTATATTATTTTAGGCTGTTAATTATTTTTTTAAATTCCGATATTGAATTAATGGCTTGGTGAAATCCATTTTCAGTTTGTATTGGCGTATTTGAATAGACTTCTTTTAATATAAAGCTGTTGTTAAATAGAACGGATACTTTTTTACCGATACTTTTTTTCCAGAAAGTATTAAATGGTTTACTACAACTGTCGTTATTTTTTATTTTTATAAAAATTGTATTGTTTTTTTCATTTGGAGAAATGTTTTCTATACATGACTTCGTTAAATGGAATGTTTTATTATCTGTCTTATAATCCATAGAGAATGGCTTTTGTGTTGGGACACAACCTGAAATTGAAGTGCTTATTGCTAATATAGATAATACACTAAATAATAATTTCATCTTGATATTCCTATCGTACACAGTACATTTTCTGTATATATTATGACCTATAGTAAGATTATAGGCTTATTGGTCTGATAATCTAGTGCCTTGTTCATAGTGATTTTTTTATTTTTCAAGATAGAGTTGTTTGTTGAATTTGATCTCGTTCCTCAGCAAAGTTAGGCAGATAAATTTTATATAGGAACAGGATAAAGGATCATGAAAAAACTATCTCTTATGTTATTAATTCCGCTTGTACTGACAGCTTGTGTTAAGCAACAAACTGCTACAATGACCTCTTCGAATATTCCTTTAGATAATATATCTGCTGCACTGCCTGATATTTACCAATCACCTCCAGAAGTGGTTCGTTATGACCGTTATTTGTTAGTTGATACCTCGCCAGAAATAGCGCAACGCTACCCATTGAAGCAATTGGTTAAATTGAAGATGCCCAGTTCACTGAAGCCTACTGTTGGTGAGGCAATGCGTTATGCGTTACGCCAATCAGGATATCGCTTATGTAGTGTTAGTGGACAAGCTAACACCCTTTATCAACAATCTTTGCCAGCTCCTCATTATCAATTGGGACCAGTGCGATTAAATGTTGCATTGCAACTGTTGGCTGGCTCTGCCTGGAAATTAGAAGTAGATGATATTCAGCGTGTTGTATGCCATAGCTTAAGACCAGAATATCAATGGTATAAAACAACCGATACTTCGCCATCTGACGCGAATAACAAACTTCAGTCAAAAGAACTATCTGTAAAGACTAAATCTGTTTCTGTTCCTTTGGTCGATATGAAACCGACTGTTGAGATAAAAAAAGATAAAGGGGGATGGTTAGAAAAATGAGTGTTTCAATAAAAAAAATCATTTTATGTTTGATTTTGATTTTGATTTTGATTTTGATTTTGATTTTGATTTTATTAATTTTTTTTATTGTGTTGATTTTTGTTAAAAAAGATTCAAATATGAATGGAAAAATGTCTGATGTTGTTAATCGCCTTAAGCATTTAGAAGTGAGTCAGCAACAATTGATTAATGAAAGTGAGTTTTCTCAATTAAAAAAACAGTGGGAAACTCAATTTTCAGCGTTGGAACAGCGAGTAAATAAGCAAGGTGAAACACTTTCATCTTTAAGTGAAAAAATAGAAAAAATGAATGCTCAATCTCAAAATGGGGAAGCTCGTTTTCAGGCGCTGGAAAGTTTACTGTCTTTATTGGAGATCGGACAGAAACAATATGAAAAACAACTGGAGGCTCTTAAGTCGCAATTAGTAGGTATTTCGGAAACCAAAAAATCAGTAAAGCCAGTTTATAAAAACACTAATAATAAATCCCTCCAATTACCTCAATCTCAAATGCCATTTGTTTTCTCTGGCATTGAATATAGAGGAGGAAAGGCATTTGCTGTTGTTGTTCCTAATAATGTTATGTCGCTATCGCAGATCCAGTTAATTGATATTGGTGACGAATTTCAAGGGTGGACTTTGTCTCATATGTCTAGTGAAAGTGCGAAATTTACTTCTAAAGGGCGTTCATTAACGTTACACGCTAAGTAAGGTGATCGAATGAAAATTAAAAATATTACATTAACAGTATTTTTATTGGGAGTTGTTCCTTGTGCTTCAGCAATATCAACGGAGTACCATAAAGACGCTGTTGATATGGTGATTAAGAACGAGTTAGTGATTAAATCGCAGGAATGGGGACTTAGTACTGAGGATTATTCTCGCTATCAGGAAATAATCAAAGGACCTAGGGGAATTCAATCACCAGGATTAGATCCGATAACAATTTTAGGTATTGAGGCTCAAAGTGATGCAGAACGTAAACGTTTAGCTGAATTATGGGTTCAGCAAGAATATCTGCGTGTTGAAAAGGAATTGCGTTTTCAACGTGAGGTCGATGCGGCTTGGAAGCGTTTATACCCTAACATCTTGCCTGTTAATTTTGGGAATCCAGCGGGTATTACAAATGATACACAAGGCAGATTAGCGCTATTTGTTCGTATTGATGATTGTACACAATGTGATGCTCGGTTAGCTGCGATTCTGGCAGAGAAGCGCTCTGTTGATATCTATATTGTCGATAGCAAGGGTGATGATAACCGTATTAGGGAATGGGCAAACGCAAAAAAAATTCCTATTGAGCGAGTGAAAACAAAAGAAATTACATTAAATCATGACGAAGGGCGTTGGCTGAAATACGGCAAAATGCGAATGCCGATTGTTTTACAGCAAAATTCTAATGGTGGCTGGCAAATCGCAGCATTTTAATGAGGGAATATCATGAAACACCTATGGTTCTATGGGGTGTTGTTTATATCCTCGTGTTGCATGGCTAGTCGGCAGGAAGTGCCTCGGGGCTACCATCAAGTCGCCTTGGCTGAAGGAGTGCCTCCTGAAATATTGTATTCACTGGCTTTAGCTGAGTCCTCCTACAAATTACCTCAAGGAGTGAGGCCATGGCCATGGACGATTAATGTAGCGGGTAAAGCGTATCGCTATGAAACCCGTTTAGCAGCATGGCAAGCATTACAAGTCTTTTCTAAAACATACCCTATGAAACGAATAGATGTTGGAATTGCACAAGTTAATTTGGGTTGGAATGGTCATTATTTCTCTTCTACATGGGAATCTTTTGATCCTTATACCAATCTCCACGTAGCCGCTCGTATATTACGTTCTTGTTATGAACTTAATCCGGGAAGTTGGGTAGCAGCGGCTGGTTGTTATTATCATCCTAAAGGTGGTGCTCCCGCTGATAGGTATAAATCTGTGGTAAAGAAAAAACTATCTTCATTATTTTTGGCTCCAGAAATTCCTGAAGAAATGACCAAAGTAATGTGGATTGAACCAAAGGTAAAAACACAATGAAACTTAAATTAATTTCTGTTCTTTCACTGTATGTAATAGGTTTTACAGCCTTCGCGGAATTGGAAGTGGTTGCTGATTTTGGGGGGGAAAGTACTGCTTATTATTTTGATGCAATAAATAATGAATCAAATGAATGGAGCGAGTCATCTCTTAATAAGACTATCCCAGAATTTCCATCATTTGAGATGGTTTTGCCAATAAAAACCCCTGAAATGGTTCCAGGAATAGCACTAGAGCGGTCTTTAAATTTACCAGGAATAGGCGCATTATTTCTGGTTGGTGATGATGACTTCTCTCTAAATTGGTTGCATCATAATGCTGATAAGTTAAAGGCATTAAATGCAGTGGGAATGGTAATCAACGTTGATAACGCTGATTCTTTGTATAAATTAAAGTACCTTTATAAAGAAGGCATGATTTCACCTATATCTGCTAGTGAGTTAGCAACTAGGTTACAATTAACACATTATCCTGTATTGATCACAGAGACGGGGCTAACTCAACAGGTTCCATAATGATTTCTACTCCTTTACGTGCAATAGTGACAGAAAATCCATTGTTTTTCTTGATGTTGGGTGTTTTATTTCTTTGTGTTGTTTTGGCTATTAGCCATGCTATTGAAAAATTTTTTTCTAAAAAATCAACCAAGCATCGTAACTATTATAAAACAGCAGAGGAAGTCCTTAAAAAATTACCACGTCTTAGAAATAATGTAAGTCGATTAAATTATTTGCGACAAATTAACCCTTATGTATTTGAAGAGTTGTTATTACTGGCATTTCAGAAACAGGGTTTTAAAGTTAAACGTAATAAAAGTTATAGCGGAGATGGTGGGATAGATGGAAAAGTTTGGATAGAAGGAAAATGTTTTCTTATTCAATCTAAAAGATATAGTCAGGCGATTAATCCTAAACATATTCAAGAGTTCGGTGAAGTTTTGAAATGCATGAACTGTGAAGGTTTCTTTATTCATACAGGAAGAACTGGAGGGAAAAGTATTTATCACAGTATTAATTACCCTATATATATTATCAGTGGAAAGCGATTGTTAAATTTACTGTCCGGGAGTTTCATTTTTAACGCTCAATCCAAAAATTATCCTGAAAAAATAAGTTTAGGAGAAAATGAATGAGTGATCGCTATGTTATTGAGGCGCTATTACGTCCGGCAGTTGAATTTAATTCAGCTATAGCGGCGGCGGGGGCTGCTTATGTCTGTGTAGTAGCGCCTTGGGCTGTGGCGCTGGCTCCGTCAGTCAGTTATGTAACAGCAGGCGCATTTGCCTGTTTTGCTACGATCCGTGCTTATCAAGGGTGGCGAGTTTTACGCTATAGGCGTAACTTACGCAGACTACCGCTATATATTATGTCATCAAACCAAATTCCAATTAGTAACCAAAGGTTGTTTTTAGGTAAGGGCTTTTTATGGTTACAAAAACATACACAGAGGCTATTGGAGACACAGCGCCCTGAAGTTGAGAATTACGTTCAACCACCGAAGCTTTATCAACTGGCTCGAAAATTTGAACAACGCTTCGAATTCAGTCACCCGCGTATCTGCCGATTATTACAGTCGGATAGTCTGCTTAATCCGGTTCGTCCATTACCGCCAGTTGGTGGCAATCCAGCTTTACACGGTATAGAACCTGATGAAACTAATGTTTCTATGGACTTACGCGAACGCGTGGGTCATGCCTTGGTATTGGGGACGACTCGTGTTGGTAAAACGAGATTGGCAGAGTTGTTAATTACACAAGATATTAGGCGCGGAAATATTACTATTGTATTCGATCCTAAAGGAGACGCAGACCTTTTAAAACGTGTATGGGCTGAAGCTCATCGAGCGGGCCGTAGTGAAGAACTTTATATTTTTCATCTGGGCTGGCCTGATATTAGCGCCCGTTACAATGCTGTAGGGCGTTTTGGGCGAGTGTCAGAGGTGGCAAGCAGGGTTGCAGGGCAATTATCAGGGGAAGGTAATAATGCGGCGTTTCGTGCATTTGCATGGAGATTTGTGAATATTGTTGCCAGAGCATTGGTTGCATTAGGGCAACGTCCTGACTACGGACTGATTTTGCGTTACGTGACTAATATCGGTGAACTTTATCAAACTTATTCATTAAAAATAATTGAAGAAAAGTTACCTGCTTTGTTTGCACAAATAGAAAATGCCCAGAGTGTACTAACAGTAAACGATGTTCCTCGTCATATGCAGAGCGATCCAAATTCTGTATCTATCTGGGCCATTGAAATGGCATTAACTTCAGAAGAGGGAAAAAAGTTATATGACCCCATTCTGGATGGGTTACGCAGTGCTATACGCTATGATCGTACCTATTTTGATAAAATAGTAGCTTCTCTTCTTCCTTTGTTAGAAAAGCTAACAACTGGAAAAACTGCCGCTCTTTTATCGCCAGATTATGATGATATGAATGATCCTCGCCCAATGTTTGATTGGCAGCAAGTTATCAGAAAGCAAGGAATTGTTTACATAGGGCTTGATGCTTTGTCTGATGCGGAGGTAGCAGCGGCGGTAGGTAATTCTATGTTTGCGGATCTTGTTTCATATGCCGGGCACATATATAAGTTTGGGGTACATGATGGTTTGTATGAAGGAGACAAAATAAAAAAATTACCTATTAGCTTACATTGTGATGAATTCAATGAACTGATGGGAGATGAATTTATTCCGTTATTAAATAAAAGCGGCGGTGCTGGTATTGAGGTTACAGCATATACACAAACGTGGTCTGATATCGAAGCCCGTCTTGGAAACGCGGCAAAATCGGCTCAGGTAACAGGGAACTTTAATACATTAATTATGTTGCGAGTTAGGGAACTGGCAACGGCTAGATTGCTTACTGAACAGTTACCAGAAATTGATGTATATACTAAGACATTGGTATCAGGTATTACTGATATTTCTAATCCAGGACAAGGAAGCGATTTTACATCTAATACGCAAGATAGGGTGAGTATGGTAGCTAAACCCTTATTATCTCCATCCGATGTTATCCAATTACCGAAAGGACAAGCGTTTGCATTATTGGAAGGGGGAAAATTATGGAAAATACGAATGCCTCTTCCTGATGGTAAAGATGATGTATTGATGCCAGAAAACCTGAAAAAGATAGAAGAGTATATGCGTAAGAATTATCGCACTGGTGATTCTTGGTGGTCAGCAAGTCAGATACCTAGTGATATGCAAGAAATGACCATTCAGTTATCAGAAGAAGATAAAGGAGAAGATAATGGCTCATCATCAACAGATAAGGGCTAGTTCAGAATCTTCCCGCCCAGTAAAAGAACCAAGTGTATTTGCTAAAGTGTTATGGCATTTCCCGCTGAATCTGTTTGGCATGTTACTAGCATCACTATTCTTTAGTTTTGTTATTGAATGGATCGGGATCGCTTTTCTTTGGTCAGAACAAGGCGCTGAACATAGTCGGCAAGTTATGCTGACTGAGGGGAGGTATTTATCATCAGAATTTACTCGTAGTTTATTTATGTCTTCCCCCTCGCAGACTCTTAGCTATGGTATTGAATTAGTCTATACATGGTTATTTGTAGATAGTGGGATTATGACTTGGTTCCAAAATGTTTATCAGGAACAAACGACAAGCAATAATGGCATTATCAGAGAATTAAATAGATGGAGCCAAGAGATATTTGAAGTACTTAAATCTTATCTTCTGGCATCAGTTTTTGTTACTGTAACTTTTCTGATTAGAGTCATCATCTTAGTTTTGTCTATTCCTCTGTTTGTTCTGGTGCTCTTAGTTGCTATGGTTGAAGGATTGGGACGGAGAGATCTACGAAGGTATGGAGCAGGTTATGAATCCAGCTTTGTTTATCACCATGCTAAGCGTTTTGTGAAACCGGCTTTTTATGTACCATGTATGGTTTATTTATCGTGGCCTTCTGCGGTATATCCTAATTTATTGTTGTTACCTACTGCAATTTTACTGGGAGCCGCTGTTACAGTGATGATGGCATCATTTAAAAAGTATTTGTAGTTAGATAGGGCTGGACTTAGGCGGGTAAAACTTGCTTTTGCCCGCCTAAGTCAGCAGACAAGCCGTCAGGCGCGTCAGTTTTTTCTTTTTTTGCTATGCTGAGTTCCCCCTAGAAAGAAGATTATTACTGGTGATTATAGTCTAAGATGTTTATCAGGGATAAGTAAATAGCTAAGCTATTCAGTAACAACAATATTTTCCGATCTAGACATTCTGCCGAGCCATGCTGGCACTATGAACACACAGTTCTTTATTCTTAAATTTTGTCTGTTATGAACTCTTGTTCTTTGAATGTCTTCACAAAGGATTTGTAACACTCTATTAGAATTTTTGACGTTCTGTTCATATCACTCTGACATTTGCGGAATTTCGCTTCATTTTCTGGGTTATTTTTCCAGTCATGTGGTAAATCCAGCCGGTGGGGTTCCTTGTCTGGGTGATCTACATGCAAGAAATTGGTACTGGAAAGAAATTTAGTGGTAGCATTTACTAGATTATCTTTTTCTGCATTAACTGTATTATTATATAGTCTGTATTTTTCATCAGTGAATTTTTCAATCTTTTCAAGATCCATTGAAAATTTTAGAGGTATACCGACAATATGGCTGTTCTCAAGTCGATAAATTGTTTCTTCATATGGAAGTAATGTCAGTATATCTTCGATGATTTTTAGATCATGATTCTTCTTTTGCTTTTCATGCTCATTTTTTTCATCTGAACTGGGGGGATTATTTATCGCTATGTTATTGATATCACGATTAGCTTGATATGAATCTCCTTGCACATTTTTAGTTATTTGTTTTGATTTATCATTTTTAGGTCTTTTTTTCGTAGCAAAAAAACCACACGCAGTTAATACGACACCGATAAGCCCCAGAATCCATCCCTGATAAGTCGCCCAGGTTGTTCCGACATGAGTTTCCAGCCAGTCAAGCATCTTTATTTCACCGTAATTAATGGAAACCTGTATCTTATCAGAATTAGTGATAAATAGCATTGTTAACTGGAATCCAAAGCATCTCGATTCCCAGTGGGCAAGGAGAGAACACATTACCTGTTATTACTCTGATCTTTTCTAGTTATGCTGTGTTTCCCCCCGAAACAAGATTATCATTGATGATTACAGTATTTGTGGAATTACGGTTTATTTGTAGTTAGATAGGGTTGGATGTAGGCGGATAAAATTTGCTTTTATCCGCCTAAGTTAGCAGACAAGCCACGAGGGGCGTCAGTTCTTTTTTATTATGCCGTGTTTCCCCCCGAAACAAGTTCATTATTGGTGCTTAGGTTATTATTAGGTTTTTGGTACACCATGGCTAAATTTAGCATTTGAGCTATACCATCAATCATAGTTGGCCTTTTGAAAATAATTTTTTCATATTGTTCAATACTTAATAGTGGCAAGTCAGCTAGTCTTGGATTATTTATATTAATGAACTGTTGGTTATGTGCTTTTTCACTGATATAATAACTATGTGGCATTTTTAGTCTCTATAATAGAATATGGTTTTGTCATTACGGCGGGGGGCATCCCGCCGTTTCTTTTATTGGTCCAGATTTTTTTACTCTTTCAAGTGTAGTTGTCATGCTGTTTCTGGATTATTTTTTTTTGTATTTTGATTCAGTTTTTGTTCAATGATATTCACTGTAATTTCTGAGTCTGGAAATCCCATTTCTTGAAGAATTAATACGATTTTATCTGTTACCCAGTCTGTTATTTGTTCTGATCTGAAAAGATTAGTTTCTATTTCAAGGTATTTTTCAGCTTCTTCTCTACTTATATTAATAAAAATTTTATTTGGATTTTTATCAATAACATTCACTGTAATTTCTGATTCTGGAAACTTTTCTTTTTGAAGGTTTAATGCAATACTATCTGTTACCCAATCTGTTAGCTGTTCAATTTTGAAAAAACCGGGTTTTACTTTAAGATATTTTTCAGTTTCTTTTCTGGTCATGTTAAATGTGGCATTAATCATCTTTTTTGTCCTATTTTTCTGGGTGGCGATATAATGGAATAACTTTACAGTGATACATGTCAGGTGATAAGTTATGAACTTCAGCTATTCTATTGGCTATTTGCTCATTTTCTTTATACGCAATAACTTCATTATATAATTCGTCAAATATCATATAGGCTACAGGTTTTACTTCTTCAATATTCACTTTTTACCTCTTGTTAAAATCTGGCTATACCCAATTTGCAATTACATTGATTGCAGTATGCTGTTTTTTCTTGTTTGGTTTTAATGGAGTCCCATGTTTTATGATGATCTAGATATTCTCCATCGAAATTAAAATGGTCTGAAGTATGTTGAGTGATTTTTGTTAATATATAAAAACCATCTGTACTTTCACACTTAGGGCATTTTTTTATATTGCCTTTTATTTTCATTGCTACATTTAATCCTTTATTTATATTTATTTGGATGAAGGTAAAGAGGAATTAATCTACAACAAGATACTTTTTGATGACGTGATAGAGCTATCTTGGTTTCTTCCTCGTTTTTTCTGCTACTGTTAGTTTACTCATTTCTGACTCTCCTTAACTTTGAATCCCTGCTGTTCCAGAATTTCCCAAATATTATCAATAGCCTCATTACGAGCAATCATTTTCTGCTGTATATTTGGGTCTGGTTCATCCTCGATTTCAGATATTGTGTAATTTCGGGGCAACTCTATTTGGTTCTTTTCCCGACTTGTTTTCCACGCAGATTGATATGCTTCCCAATAGTTTTGAATTACTGTATCCCAATATGTTCCATCTGGATTATTATCAAAAGTTTTGATCAAATAAAGAAATTCTTTAACCATGAATTTTTCAAATTCTTTTTTAAGTACATCTGAATTAGTCATTGTTTAATTCTCCTAGATGTAGAGTCCTATGATGTTTTTTTAATGATGGATAATCATCAAAATTGCCATGTTTTTACTAGTATGTTTTACAGAAATACTACTTAAATTATTTATTAGTTCCCCTTTCAGTGTATTGAGTTTTACTATTCTTGTTATTTTCTTAGATTCAGTAAAACAATGTACTTCAGCTTTCCCATCGCCTTTTGATTCCATTTCACAAGGTGGGGATACAATTACACCTGAAAAACTAATGATGCCAGAATTCATGATCGAATTAGCCAATGCAGTACTTAATAACAAAGATGGAGTGAGTGTAGCCATAAAAACGGCTAGTTTTAATAGATTAGCTTTCATAATTTAATTCACCTTACTGTTCGGTTTTTATTTTAATAATATGAAACTACACGATGAGCCGTATGGGGGTACAACTCATCATTTTAATACTTTCTTTCTTTGAAAATTCTCCTAATGTAATTTATTTATTATCTTGTTCATTTAATGGTTTTATTAAATCCCTACGCCAAGAATATAATTTATGCTCTATTACTATAAAATCTTGTTTAATCCATTGGCTGACTTGCTGAGGTGATACCCCTTGTGTACGTGCGAATTCTGCTTTTACTCCTTGATAATAAATTTTTATATACTCATCTAAACTATAAACTTCCATAATCAACTCTTTTCATGAACCAGTTAGTTCAACTAATTTATAATACAGCCCATATAATATCAAAATGTTCAATAGATAGGCTGTACTTTTGTCTCATTATTACCTCCTATAGTTAGTTAGTAGGTTTCTTTATCATGTAAAATACACTATAAAGTAAAATACATGATAAAGCAAAACACTTTATGCTGAGATGTAAAAAAAACATCGTTTTTTTGACGAGCTTCAAATTTTTACTGTCTGATGCTTTTCCTTCAGAATAAGTGTCAAAAAAATTGTAAAATTATCTATGCATAATAAAGGCGTATAACTAAAGGGAAAGTATGCGTATAGGATACGCTCGGAAATCAACAGTAGAGTAGGATCTAGGACATCAAGCAGATGCTTTGTATGAAGCAGGTTGTGAACAGGTATATCAAGAACAAGTTTCACGTGGTGGAGAACGTAGGCGAAAACAGGAATTCCCGAATTAGATAATTGCTTAAGAGCATTACGCAAAGGTGATACATTGGTTGTTTGGGCATGGGATCGGTTAGGAGGAAGCTTACGTGATTTGGTCAACTTAATGGAGGACTTGCAATTACGTGAAATTAATTTTGAAAGCCTAAAAGAGAATATTGATACCAGTTCATTTGCTGGTGAACTATATTTACAATTAATAGTTGTTTTCTCTAATTTTTAGCATGACCGGAATAGAGAGCGGACATTATCAGGTTTAGTCGCTGCACGAGCGAGAGGAAGAGTTGGAGGGCGTCTAACTTCTTTATCGGCAGATCAGATCAAAGTAATAGATGTTTTGGTAGCATCACAAGCGTTTACGATAGGAGATATAGCTAGGCGTTATAATGTGAGTCGGTAGACCATATATAACCGACATAGAAGAAATAAATCTGTTCAATAAAAAACGCAAATAAATAGTTATTGATATAAAAATAAAACTTTTTTTATTTTTATAATAAGAGTTTATTGCTGCATTTATTTTTAAAAAATTTATCCTAAACGCAAGGTAACTCTTCAAGAGGTTATTAATATGCGTTTACTTTCTCCAGCTCCAATTACGTTAATATTAACGCTCAGTTCTTTTTTTCCTAATTCTGTATTGGCAGCAGAAAAAGATGAACTGGCGTTAATGATGAAACAACTTGATCAAATTCAAGCGAGTCTTGAGCGTGCTAGAACTTTAGCAATTCAAGATGCCAGTCGTAATCGATTTTATTTTGATTATTTAAAAGCTTCTAAGGATATTGAAACTATTCGTCAGGGAATAAGTAGCTATTTAGAACCTTCAAGAGCACAGCCTGTTATTCCTATCCAGTTGCAATATCAAATTAGTGGTGATTACCGTAAGGAACAACGCTAATGGCGATGGATAACATCCAAACGCAAGCATTTAAAGCTGGAACTGGCGGAGGTATAGAGCTGGCTTCACTTGAGGTTCTTTGCATCGGTCTTTTAATTGCAGTTCTTTTTATATGGGCAGCTTGGGGAATGATGGATGTATATAAAGGTTGGGCAAATGAGAAAGTTCGTGAAACTGTTCTAACTCAATTTTGTATCAGGGCAGTTTTTCTTATATTGGTATGTGTTTGGATGTTTGCTAATTAATGAGAGAAAACTTTATGGAAATAAAAAAACTATTTAGTCGAGTTAAACAACGTTCTTTAACGTGGGCATTAATATTTTTGGGTACAATGGGTGTTACTACTCCTGGTTTAGCAGCTTTGCCAAAAGTTGAACCTCCAACATCAGGCAGTAAAGGCGGTTTTTTGGGGGATTTAACGGGATATTTCAACGATGGAATTATCTTATTAGGGTTGGTTGTAACGGCGGCTGCATTTGTAATTATTGCTGGAGCTACGCTAAAGACATTTCAGGAAGTTCGGGATGAAAAAGCTGGGTGGGGCAAATTTGCAGGTATTGTGGTAGTTGGTGTTATCTTGCTTGTGATTGTTATCTGGCTTATTACAAAATCAGCGAGCATTATTTTTTGATGAAAGAAGAGATCGAATCGGAGAATTCAATGCAGACCATACAATTTATGCCGGATAGATTAAATTCTGAACCCGTTGTTTATCGGGGTCTTACTACGTCTGAATTGGGCTTGGCCGCATTGTTTGGCTCAACGATGGGTTTTGTAATTAGTTTATTTTTCGTTCCTTTATTGGGTTGGGTAATTATCCCAACCTTCATTTTAATTATACCTTTGTTAGTGGTGTTTTTGGGTGGGAGATATCTAACTCGCCTTAAAAGAGGAAAACCAGAAAATTATATTTACCGTCAATTAATGCTGACTAGAAGAAAATGGGGAATGGGAGATATTACTTTGATTATCCATGATCAGGCATGGTCATTACGTCGAACAAAATAAAAGGAATGTAAAATGAGCCAATTTCGTCATGCCTTATTAAATCGTGATCAACATATTCTGACTTTACGTATTATTTGTGGTGTGTTGGTTTTACTCCTTTTAGTGGCATTTGGAGGATGGATAAATGCACCTCGTAATTTAACTATTCATAATCCTCCAGATTTGCGAGCGGGGAGTTCCCGCGCATGGTGGGAAATACCTGATTCAACAGTATATGCTTTTACTTTTTATATTTTTCAACAATTGAATGCTTGGCCCAAGAATGGAGAAGCTGACTTTCCTCAAAAAATTGAAATGCTATCACCTTATCTAACTCCATCATGTAAAGCTTTCTTTCAAAAAGAAGCACAGTATCGTACTGATATTGGGGAATTAAGAGATCGGGTTAGAGTTATATATGAGGTTCCCGGTCGTGGATATAGTGAAAATAAAGTTAATATCGTTAATAGAGATAATTGGATAGTTCAATTAGATGTGGTTGCCGATGAATATTATCATGCAGAGCCTGTTAAACGTGCCGTTGTACGTTACCCAATTAAAGTAACTCGATGGGAAGGAGATCAAGAATCGAATCCATTTGGATTGGCTTTAGATTGTTATGATGGAATACCGCAGCGTTTAGAGGCTATTTCTGAAATCCAAGACGCTAAGAGGAACAAATAAATGAAATGTTACTCTTCATCGGCACTTTTGGTTTTATCATTAATTTTTCTTGTAACTTCATTAATGATGTCTACTACAGCTAGTGCGGTAGAGCTTGTTAAGTGGGAACGTATTCCGTTACCAGTTCACCTTAATGTTGGGGAGGAACGAATTATTTTTGTCGAAAAAAATGTTCGTGTTGGTTTTCCTCCTGAATTAAATGGTAAATTGCGTATTCAAAGTACTGGCGGAACTGTATATCTGAAAGCAGAAGGTGTGTTTCCAACAACTCGTTTACAGTTACAAGATGTGCAAAACGGTGAGATTATTCTATTAGATGTAACCGCTAAATCTAATAAAGAAACGTTGGAACCAATGCGGCTTGTTTATTCAGGAGATGTAACACAGCAGCGTTCTTCAAAAGATAATAATCAGAGCCTGAATAATAATGCCCAGGGTAAGAAAAAACAGAAGGCTTCTTATAATGCTCCGCTTCCAGTGCTATTAACACGCTATGCGGCCCAGAATTTATATGCACCATTGCGAACTGTTGAAACTGTTCCAGGTATCCATTCTATTCCGCTACCGTTGCCGAAACGTATCACGACATTATACCCAAGTGCTCGTATTCAAGTAATGCCGTTAGCTGGATGGCGCGCCAATGGTGTGACTGTTGTTGCATTGAAACTAACTAATCTGACTACTGAAAAAGTAGTGCTTGATCCACGTATGCTACAAGGCCACTTTTTGACAGCTACATTCCAACATCAATGGGTAGGGCCAACTAGTACGCCTGAAGATACAACAACTTTGTATTTGGTGATGAAAGGAAAACCAGAAAACGCCTTTATTGCTGAACCTGCTTTGTCAAAAAAAGCATCTAAAGATAAAAGGAGGCAGCAATGAAAGTTACGTCTAATACTTTAGTGAAAGTGTTGGTTCCGTCAGTTATAGCGGTTGCTATTCTTATCGGCATGAAAAGCTGTGGGCAGTCAGATAAACTAACAACATCTACAGAGAATATAGATCAGTCATTGAAAAGTTTAGACGCTGATGAACTGAAAGCATTGGGTATTGAAGGTGATACTCCAGAAGATACTTTACGTACGTTGATTGGCACGTTGAAAAAAGTCCGCGACAAGCAAAACATATTAGATGAACAGAACCAAAAGTTAATTGCAGAAAATGAACATCTACGGACAAAGAGTCAAAATATATCAGGCCAAATTAATGCTGCGGTTAATGAAGTTCGTGAAGAAGCTGATAGAAAACAGCAAGCATTACAAGCAGAGCAACAAACTTTAATGACACGACTGGAGAATTTAGGGAATTCATTCAGCTTAGGC
Source organism: Xenorhabdus indica (assembly GCF_014467235.1). Taxonomy (GTDB): domain Bacteria; phylum Pseudomonadota; class Gammaproteobacteria; order Enterobacterales; family Enterobacteriaceae; genus Xenorhabdus; species Xenorhabdus indica. Next base: position 17,978 of record NZ_NKHP01000030.1, read on the forward strand.
AATAAAGCTACAAATTCATCCGGTTCATCCAGTGATATTCCTATTGGTTTGGGATTAGATCAACAAAGAAAGTCTTCTGTCTCTTATAATGGGGGAGTTTTTTGGGTAGACCCTCAAGATGCTCAGCCAGCAGATCCAAATAATAATACAGGCGGTTATCCTGCCAAGCCCACTTATCCTATGTCATTTTTAGAAGACAATGAAATTACTCGTCAAAAAGCTGAATTAGACAGGGCTGCTAAAAATCAAAGAGCTATTGATGATACGGCTGATAAAGGGACTGTTGAACCAGCTTATACGTTACCAGAAAATTCAACACTAGTCGGAAGCCAAGCAATGACCGCATTACTTGGAAGGGTTCCAATAGATGGAAAAGTAACTGATCCGTATCCATTTAAGGTAGTCGTTGGTAAAGATAATTTAACTGCCAATGGAATTGATTTACCCGATGTAGAAGGGGCTGTGATAAGTGGAACAGCTACAGGAGATTGGACACTTTCTTGTGTTCGTGGAGATATTACATCAATTACGTTTGTTTTTGCTGATGGAACTGTTCGCACCGTTCCACAGTCAACCAGCCGTACTGATGGCAGTAATAACAGTGGGCGTAATAACGGTGGTGCTATTGGTTGGCTTTCTGACGAGAGCGGTATTCCGTGTATTAGCGGTGAACGCAAGACTAACGCTGGTACATATTTACCGACATTGTTTGCTTTAACTGCCGCAGCTTCTGCCGGGGATGCTTTTTCGCAGAATCAATACACAACTCAAACTAATGGTAGTGGCGGAATAACGTCAGCTCTTACAGGAGATGCAGGGCAAGCCGCTTTAGGGAAAGCGGTTGGAGGAGGTTTTAAAGATGTTGCTGACTGGGTGAAATCTCGTTATGGACAAACGTTTGATGCAGTTTATGTTCCGCCAGGTAAAACAGTTGCCGTACATATTACCCGTCAAATTCCGATTGATTATGAAGGTAAAGGACGCAAGGTTAACTATGGATTCAGCCTGGCTGATGATATGGAAAATGAATTGGATTAAGGAGAAAAACAAATGAAATTAAAAACAATTACTGTCCTGTTCTTTGCTTCAACATTTTTAATAGGGTGCTCTACCTCTAAAGAGAAATTGATGCCTGCTGGTGAACATAACATGATGGAAATTTGGCAGGGTAAAGCTGGTAAAAAAGTATCTACTGGACAGTTGATCCAACAGGCTCGAAATACTCAACTACGGCCTTTGAAGGAGTACGGACAGGAAAAGCAAATGATGCTGTCTGACACTTATTCTCGTACACAGGAAACTGAAATTAGTCAGCAATTCCCACGCCTACCTAATCCAGATATGGTTATGTATGTTTTCCCTCATTTGTCTCAAGGGAATTTACCCGTACCAGGATATAGCACTGTATTCTCGTTTTACCAACAAGTGCAGTATGCAATGCCAGGTGAAAGGATAGGAACGCTATGATGAGATTCTTTAGTAAAAAAGAGAAGACATCAATAAAAGATCAACCATCAGTAGTAGTTCAAGATGATTTTAGTATTGAAGAACGTCAACCATTAAAACGACCAAAAAAAATGACGTTATCGGATGAGAAGAAACTTTATCACGCTAATCCATCAATTATTGATTACTTGCCATGGGCTGAATATTTAGATGATGAACAATGTTTATTATTGGATGATGGTATTTCAGTAGGTGCTGTATATGCAATAGAACCAGCGCCAACAGAAGGGCGACCAGAAAGCCGTTTGGAAGAAATAAGGGATACTGTTGAAGATGCGTTACAGGATAGCCTTGAAGAATATGATGAAAATCCATGGGTTGTTCAGTTTTTTTGCCAAGATGAAAGTAACGTAACAGCCTATTTGAATAGGCTACGTAATTATGTTCGTCCTGCGGCTCAAGGTACGAAATTTACTGAAGCATGGCTACGTGAAACTGAAAACCATTTACAGGGTATTGCGCGTCCAGAGGGGCTTTTCGACGATACGTTAGTAACAGGCCAACCATGGCGTGGCCAACAGCGCCGTACTCGTATGGTAGTTTATCGTTGGTTAGGAAAAAATCATCGCGATCCAATGCCACCAATAGGTATGTTGAACCAAGTGTGTGATCGTTTAAGTAGTGCTTTGGGAAATGCAGGTGTTATCTGTGTTCGCCAGAATGGTTATCAGGTTCATGATTGGTTGCTGCGTCTTTTTAACCCAGAGCCTGACTGGGTAGATAAACAGACATTGTATCGAGAGGGGGCATATTGGAGTAAGCAGGATGAAAAACCAAATAACCTAGAAGTACATAATGATTTTGCTGAAACATTATGGTTTACCCCTCCCCGCTCTGATACTAAGAACGGAGTTTGGTGGTTTGATAATAAAGCACATGGAGTGGTTAACGTTGAACGCCTGAGAAAAGCACCAAACCCAGGTCTTTTAACAGGAGAACAGCGGCGTGGAGATAGGAATATCAATACATTGATGGATCTGTTTCCAGAGGGAACCATTGTTTCTATCACGATTGTTGTACAACCACAGGACACATTAGAAGAAAAGTTTACAAAATTATCAAAAAATGCAGTTGGTGAGAACACTGAATCTGGGCGTGTTCGGGAAGATGTCAAGATAGTCAAAGAATACTTGGGGAGACGTCATAAATTATACAGAGCTTCTTTGTCTTTTTTATTACGTGCAGGTGATATTGAAGAATTAAATCGTAAGCGTATTGAAATTACATCGACTTTACTCACGGCTGGATTAGAACCGGTTAAACCAGAATATGACGTTGCTCCGCTTAATGGATATTTAAGAGCTTTACCAATGTGTTTTAATCCACAATTCGATAAAAAACATTGGTATACCCGTCTATCGTGGGTTCAACATTTATCTGGATTGTTACCCGTTACAGGACGTTCGACGGGTACAGGAAACCCTGGATTTTCTTTCTTTAATCGTGGTGGTGATGTTCTGACATTTGATCCACAGAATAAGAATGATCGTTCACAGAATGCTCATTTATTGTTATTTGGCCCAACAGGTGCGGGAAAATCTGCAACATTATGTTCTGTGTTATCACAATTGGTAGCTGTCCATCGCCCCAGATTGTTTATTGCTGAAGCCGGAAATAGCTTCGGTTTGTTAGCTGATTACTTTGAAAGCCTGGGGCTTAGTGTTCATAAAATTAGCGTTAAGCCTGGTTCTAAAGTGAGTTTACCTCCATTTGCTGATGCACATAAATTGCTACAGGCAGATATTGCTTCTTTGGAACTCGAAGATTTACCAGATATTAATGCTGATGAAGAAAATGAAGAACGCGATATCTTAGGGGAGATGGAAATTGCAGCCCGTATGATGATCACCGGGGGCGAACCTGACGAAGAAAAGCGGTTAACCAGAGCAGACAGAGGAATGATCCGTGAAGCCATTTTATTGGCTGCGAAAAATACTTTTGAGCAAAAAAGACAAATGATTGCTGAAGATTTGCAGAGTGCTCTTAATGAAATTTCTGGTGATGTTAATCGAGATGAACGCCGTCGTGCTCGTGCTGCTGAGATGACGGAAGCAATGAGCCTTTTCACCCAAGGATTTGAAGGCGAACTTTTTAATCAACCTGGAGTTGCTTGGCCTGAAGCTGATATCACTTTGATTGACCTTGCTCATTTGGCACGTGAAGGGTATGAAGCAGCGATGGCACTAACAATGGTATCGTTGATAAATACGATTAATAATATTGCAGAACGTGATCAATATTTAGAACGTGATATTAATTTTGTCATTGATGAGGCTCACATTCTTACTACTAATCCTTTGTTATCCCCGTATATGACAAAGGTTGTAAAAATGTGGAGGAAATTAGGGGCTTGGTTATGGTTAGCTACTCAAAACTTAGAAGACTACCCAAGTATTGCCGCGAAGATGCTCAATATGGCGGAATGGTGGGTTTGTTTAACCATGCCACAAAAAGAAATAGAGGATATCGCTCGATTTAAGACATTGAGTGAAGATCAAAAAGCCGTTTTACGTTCCGCCAGTAAGCTCCCACGTTGTTATACAGAAGGCGTTGTATTGTCGAAAAAAGTCGAAGCATTATTTAGGGCAGTACCACCAAGTTTATTTCTAGCTTTGGGAATGACAGAAAAAGAAGAAAAGGCAGAACGTAGAGAATTAATGAAAAAACATAATTGCAGTGAACTGGAAGCTGCTTTTTTAGTTGCTGCAAAGTTGGATAAGGCCCGCGGCTTGCCGTACTGTGAACGTAGTATTGGTAAGGTGATCTCTGAATGTTAACGCTGAAATATCTGGTTCCGATGACAAGACGTGAAGTTGATTCTGGTGTTGGGCTATTTTCTGTTTTTGATTGCCAGCCCCAGGCATGTCCATCTATATCTGAAGAAACGGCCCGTTCTCTGGGGCGATTACTGACTGAAATTAGGCGAAGGTTAAAAAAAGTACACTTGATGACTTGCCACCCTCACCGTATAGGAAAAAGTAATTGTATTTCAGTTAACTTGGAAGATGAACAGGGTCATGACGTTAACCTTTTGATAACTGTATCCGGGGAACATCAATGGCCCAAACCAGAAGAATACAAACATCCTCGATGGTTTATTCATGTAGCAGATGCAACAGATGCTATTTACCTCATCTTGTTGATTCATCAGCGAATGAAAGAGTAAGAAGGTGGTGAGTCGTACCCCCATACGACTCACCGTGTAGCCTCATATCATTAAATTGAACAGTAAGGTGAATTAACTCTATGAAAACTACGCTATTTAAGTTAGCAGGTTGTAGCACTGTAACACAAGAAATAAAAAATATTTTCGGGAGATAAATAAATTTTTGGATAAACTGAAAAGAGCTTATACCGGACAAAATAGCTAATAATTATTTTATCCGGTTATACTTAGAGGGTTTTAAAGAATTAATTTAATAATTTTATTATTTTGGTGAGCTGTACCCCCCATGCAGCTCACTGCATAACAATATATTTAAATTGAACAGTAAGGTGAATTTATTCTATGAAAAATAGAAGAACATTGCTTTCTATTTTAATTGGCACTGCTGTTTTTAGTGGTGAATCATTAGCTACAGAGTGTGGCTTTGTAATAGAAAGAATGCACAATAATAATTGTGTTGTTACAAATGGTTCAGGAGGTGAATTCATGGCGGGATATTCCCGCGAAGCTAAATTACAAGGAATGAGTAATAATGGTTTGATGATGAATGGGATTATTTCTGATAAGAATTTCATATTGTATGGTGGCAATACCGTGGCAGTACATGGTGATAAGGTCATTGGAAATAATAATGTGTTTATTAATGATAGTGAAATGGGAGGGGTAACATCATCAGGTGCCTACGTTTATTCAGGGAATAGCCTTTATGCCAGAGAGAATAAAGTATTATTAAATGGAGTAAAAGTTAATGGTAAGTCTGATTTAACAGGAACGTACACTACAGGTAGCGCTGATTCTACAATAGAAGATTCTGTTGTTTCGGTCAGAAACTCACATCTAATGAAAGAGGCTGAGATACGGGGGGCTTATGGTGGAGATAGCCCTAAAAACAATGCTTTTTTGAAGAATAATTTGATTGATATTGAGCAATCACAGTTTGATAAATACGTCCTATTGTTAGGAGGTTATGCAACTAACATAGGTAATGCAGATTTAATTGATAATAAAACCAATATCAGCAACTCTATTTTTAATGGTTATACAAGAATTTATGGAGCAATGAATTTAGCTAAATATGGTCTTAATAAAAATAACATAATTAATATTAAGAAGTCCGTTTTTAATTCTTTAACTGAAATTACTGGTTTGCTCTCTACTCAGGCATCCATTGATAAACCTGTTGCGATATATTTAGAAGATGTGGTTTTTAATTCTAATGCAGATATACTAGGTGTTAGTGTATTGACACCTAAAAATATCAATGGGGTAAATATGACCCTAGTGGGTAATGTCGTGTTTAAGTCTCCTGAAAATTCATCAATTGAGTCAGGTAGATCTTTTGGAGGACGTGATAAGTTAACAGGTAATGTATTTAATTTTCAAGCTAATCCTTTGAAGATAAGGTCGGTTTCAGGGTTTGAAAAATATAATTTTTACCTGAATGAAAATATTAAACAAGGAGATGTTTTATTAGACACAATCGAGCCAATCGATGTGAAGAAGTCAACAGTAACAGTTGATGGTATTCATAAAAATTCGAAACTGGTAAGTGGTGGTAAGGCAACATTAATGGGCAATATTACTGGAGATGCGGAGTTTATTGATTCCGAAGTGACTTTAGGAACAGCTTCCTTAATTCTCTTGTCATTGAAACAACAGAAAGCAGAGAATGGTTCTGAATCTATTGTGGTTAATGTCATCCCAAGGCATCCTGAGCCAGAACCGAAACCCAAGCCTGAGCCAAAACCGGAACCGACACCAGAGCCGAAGCCAGAACCCAAGCCTGAGCCAAAACCAGAACCGATACCAGAGCCGAAGCCGGAACCCAAGCCTGAGCCAAAACTGGAACCGACACCAGAGCCGAAGCCGGAACCCAAGTCTGAGACAAAATCAGAGCCAACACCTGATCTGGAACCAGAATTAAATCCGCAGACAACAGCTTATTTATCTGGACGGAATGCTGGAATTTTAGTTGTTAATGATAGTTTGGTGACAAAAGTAGAACTAAAAGGCATGGACATTGAGCCTTTTGTGTTAGTTGAATCAGGTAAAAACCGTTTTAATGTGGGGAAAAAGCTGAATTTAATAGCAACTAATTTATTAGTAGGGAATGCTATTTATTCTAATAAAATGAGTTCCTCATTAGGTGTTTTTTTTGAAACTGGCAGTGCATCATATACTTCATTCAATCAAAGCCGTTTGCCAGTGATTAAAGGAAAAGGAAATGTTAATTATCGTGGTGCAGGTGTTTTAGTACAAAGTAATGCTTTTGAAGATTTGGTAATTACAGGTTCTCTAAGAGGTGGAAAGCTGAATTATGACTTCAAATCACAAGATTTTGGAGTAAACCAGAATATCATGAGCCAATATAATAGCGATTCATTATATCTTGGAACTCATATTGAGATTGATAAAAAAGCTAAGCTTAGTAACACAAGAAGTTTAACTGTCCATGGTGATTATCAATATGCACATATTAACCATGATAAGGCGGGAATTAAAACTGTACTGGGTAATGAAAATATTAAGTTTGATGCAATTAACTCTCATAAAGTTAAGGTAGGGGCAATATTACATAATAAAATTACGGAAAATGTAACCTTAAATACTGGAGTGGGTTATCAGTATGAGTTTGATGGTAAATCAAAAGGAACTATCGAAGGAATGAAAATTCGAGATTTATCTTCAAAAGGTGGGAGTGGATTTGCATCAATGGGTATCGGTTTTGGTGAGCAGTCTAATTTTAGTGGGGAGTTTAAATTCACAGGTTATATTGGAGAAAAACAAGGCGTTAACGGTTTGTTTAATATTAAATATAGATTTTGATAGTTAGGTATTCAAAATACCAGATTGCTTTTTCACTTCACTCCTTACTTACTACACAGCAAGGAGTGAAGTTTCTTTATATGGTATATTTATTTGATTTTAAATCGTTTTTTTTGAAAAAAATTATAATTATTGGATTATGAATTGTTTACTGATTTTGTTAGAAAGTTATTGCAACCTTATCCTAATTTAATGGATGAGGACATTTCTAATGAAAAAGCGGTGCTCATTGCTTGTTAGTTTTATCGTAATAGTTTTGACATCAACTGTTCAAGCGTCAACTGTCATTTATACCGATCATCAAAATCCACCAAATAAAATTGACTCCAGAAAAGATATTAAAATTGTTTGGCTTGATGCTCCTGATGCACTTTCAGAAGATTGGTTTCGTTCTATGAATGTTTCTGTGAATGCAGATAACGCTTCTTTGATAACTAAATTATTACAGTCACCAGAATGGCGGGAAAAAGAGCGGGATATGGTAACAGCATATCAAGGAATTACCCGTGCCTGGGAACTTGGGATAAAAAAATATCCAGCCGTTGTAATAGATGATCGTTATGTTGTGTATGGCAGTACTGATATTACTCATGCTCAAACCTTGGTAGATACGTATCGTAGGGGGAGATAATTAATGAAAAGGCAGACTTCAGTGAGATTGAAACTATTGGTTGTTTCTATGTTACTGGGCGTAGTTAATACTCCACAGGCGGTTGCTAGTATTAATAGTGTTACTCTTGTAGCCAGTTCTATATCGCCATCATGTATTAGTTGGCGGGTAAAAGGGATCTGCTATTGGCTGTTCTGCACTCCTTGGGGGTGTAAAGTAAGAACTTCAGTAAAGGTAGAACATTTTATTCCAGAAGCTGTAGTATCCGCATACAATGCACCAGGCGGAAATCCATGGGTAGAAATGTCTATGATAAGTGGAGCCTCTGGAGGTTTGGAAAATACGGTTACAGGGGCATTGTCTGGTGTATCTGCGGGAGGTGGACATAATGAGCAGAAAATATCAAAGAGGAAGAATAATCTACATTTTAAATATGCTGATGCGATTGGGCATCCTGGATCATCTTTAATTGGAAATAGTATCCCCGGGTATTCTTGTAGTGGTGCTGCAACGCCGTTATATCCCTATTTTCTTAGTACATTAGATAGCTTTCCGTGGCGTTCAGGCATCCCTGAAACTTTATATCCTGAAGCTCTTATTCCTGGCAAGAGAGAGATTGGATCACAATATACAGGAAATATGTGGGGAAATGTTTATCCTCGCAGTGGTTTTGTTACACAACAAGATGATTATAAAGCTGCGGCGGTCGTAGCTCAGCGTGTCGCTGATATTATAACTCGCACAGGCCAGCCCCATTTTTATTCTCCCCTAAAAGCAAATAGAAAGCCTGGTTATTGGCCTCCTGATCCAGTTCAAGAAAATACAGGTACTAAAAATCATAAATGGCAGAGATTATCTCCTCAACTTAGTAATAGCTGTGCTGTTTTCCCTGATAAAACGGGGATAGTTGCTGAAAATGGTAATTACGCTTGGGCGCTTTGGCAACCATATAGTTGTTGTAAACGTCGTGGACAGAAATTTCTGAGTAGTACTAATTTTTAAGGGAAAAACAAAAATGAATAAGAAAATTATTTCACAATCTGTATTGATGGGTATTTTATTTATTTCGTATTCTTCTTTTGCTTGGGAAGATAATAAAATCGGCTACGGTAAAAATATAAGTGGCGCTGTATCAGATAAATTGTTTTATACAATTGGAGGGGGCACTGTTTTATCTCAACCACCTAACCGAAGTACTATGCAGCGTGTGGGAATAGGTATGGGATGGTCCAATGATTTGATGTGTGGAAATTTTGATTTAAAAACTACCGTTAATAACCAATTAAACGGTATTACAAATGGATTCAAAAATTTAATGGGGGAGGTTATTCAAGGGGCAACAGGAGCTGTAGCAAGTCTTCCTGGGTTAATCATTCAGCGAGCTAACCCTGGATTGTACGAAATGCTGACTAATGGAGTTCTACAGGCTAATGTTGCTTTTGATAAGGCACAATTTAACTGTCAAAACCTATCTAAACGAATGATGGATTTTTCTGATAATAGTAGGTGGTCACAAGCGGCTGTTATGGAAGAGTCAAAAACAATCGTGAATCAAGGTAGCAGTGATGCTGTTCGGACAAACAACCAGCTTAATAGTGCTAAAGGAGAGGCTGGAATCCCTTGGGTTGGTGGACAAAAACGAGGAGGAAAAGGGCAAAAGGCTATCCAACCAACACGTGATCTGGCTAAGGCTGGTTTTAATATGATGAATCATTTACCAGTAAACAGTAATCAAACTATTTCTACAAGTCAGTGTACAGGGGGAGCCTGTCAGAGATTTAAAAATAGTGAAGAAGCCGCACAAACTGTTGTGAAAATTTTGGGTGATCAATCAATTCGTACTTGTACAGACACCAGTCAATGTGCAGATGGAACAGCAGAAAATCAGCCTGGAAGTAGTGTAGCTGGAACTGGATTTGCACCAGTGATTGAAAAGACAGCTAAAGATAACCAAGAACAATTAGTTAAATTGGTCAACGGTAATATTGCTCCAACAACTGAAAATTTATCTAAGTTAAAAACGGGTAGCTTAGTAGTTACACGAGGTGTTATTCAATCATTAAGGCGAGATCCTGACAATGGCGCATTAGTACAGCGTTTGGCAGGTGAGTTAGCCATGGCAGACACAATTGAATTAGCGTTAACCATGCGCAGGATGCTAATGACCGGACAATCAGAACCTAATGCGGCGAATTTGTCACAAGCTGTCAAAGAGAGTGATCGCCGGATTGATATTCTTGATCGTGAAATTAATGCGCTAAAAAATGAAATGGAATTACGAAGAGAAATTTCTAATAACACTGTTTTGACTATTATTGAGCGCGACCATCAACGAACCTTAGCTAACCCACAAACTCAATCTCAGGATAACACAGATAATCGAGTAAATTCATTAGGTATTCCTGCTATGGAAGGAAATAAAAAATGAAAATTAAGCATTTTTTAAAATGGGCAATTTTTATTATCATTATAATGATGGGGCTATTATTTATCTCTCATTTAAGTTTGACTAATCATGATTTAGCCAGAAGTTTTAATCAATTAATGTATCATCGGCGCTATTTTTATTTTTTATGGCGGGTGCTGATATATATATTGATAGGTGTTTTTTTATGGGATTTTTGGAGATCAGGAAAAGTACCTTTAGAAGGAAAACAACCGTTTAAACGTATTGTGTTAATGTGCGTGTTATTTGTCCTTGCTAATGAAATGATAATTTGGACAAATAGCGGAGAGTAATCATGACCGCAAATAACTATCTTGAGTATTTTCTGACTCTTTTGGGTTGGATAATTAACAATGGCTTATGGAATATATTACTCAGTACAGGAATTTTTGTTGTGCCACTATTATTTAAAGTAGTGGGTATATGGCTAAAAGTACGTGAAGAAGGAGAAGATGAAGGGAATAAAGGAACTTTATCTATTGTTCGCATTGAAAATGCAATTTATGGTGCTTTTGTTGTAATGATTTTTTGTTGTGTTCCGCTTTTTAATGTCAGTCTTAGTACTATGCAAATCGATTCGAGTAGGAGCAAATATTGTGGAACGTGGACAGCAGCAAAACCAGAAGACTCTGGTTATAGAGGTGCTATTTCATCTTTAGACGATAAAACGGCTAAAGCGCCAATATGGTGGATGTTGATCCATAAATTATCTAAGGGGATTACTCAGGCTTCTGTTGTAACTATTCCATGCCGCCCAGACTTACGCCAGGTTCGTTTTGAAGTCCAGCATAGCTATATAAAAAACGGTGCGTTAGTCGCAGCATTACAGGATTTTACTAATGATTGTTATTCACTTGCATTATACGACTGGAAGAGTCAAGACCAAGGTAAAGAGTTGAATGAAAGTGTTTTGAGAGATGTAGAATGGCTAGGATCTCGAACATTTTTAAATGGGGCATACCAGATTTTGCAATCACGTACTCCAAGAGAGGGTTTTCCATGGGATTCTAAACGTGATGATGGTTATCCTAATACCGGAATAGGAGGATATCCGACTTGTGCTCAGTGGTGGTCAGATGAAAAAGTTGGATTGAGAAAATTAGTAACGGAGCAAGCTGAGCCGGGAATGTGGCTACGTGCAAAATCAGCCATAAGATTGATAAACGAAGATTCAAAGGAGTTTCAAGAAGCTGTTATTCGCCGTTTAGTCAGCCCCGCCAGCTTACAAGTGTCTCAGGGCAATTCTGTATATATGGGATATGGTGGTAATGCTGATTTCTTCACTATGACGAGTACGGCGACACGTGCTGGATCTATGGTAGGGCAAGTTATGGGATCATTAGCAATATTTCCAGCGCTAGACGCTATGCGGCAATCACTGCCTATGGTTCAGAGTTTATTGCTGATGGCTATATATGTAATGTTGCCTTTGATTTTAATGTTTTCAGCCTACGACTTTAAAACAGCAATTACATTAACATTTGTGATTTTTGCCTTGAATTTCTTAACGTTCTGGTGGGAATTAGCCCGTTGGTTGGATAGCTGGATGATCGAAGCGTTATATAGCTCAGATACACATAGCCGCTGGAACTTGATGGGAATACAAAATACTTCAGATGACATTATTATCAACTTTGTCATGGGGTCAATGTTCTTAGTATTACCCGCAGTTTGGATGGGAGCTTTATCTTGGGCTGGAGTCAAAGTCGGTGGAATGTTGGAAAACGGAGCGATGCAAAGAGGAACTGCCGAAACTAAAAACGCGGGTGGTCAAGGTGGTCAAGCGATAGTTAATAAATTGAAAAAATGATTTTTCATAACTGACAATACCGAAATGTTTTAATAAGGTTCTAATCATCATGTTGACAGAAAAAGAAAATAAAAAGCTTAATAAATGTCTTTTCCATTGTGTTGATATATCCGCAGATATAAGTCAATGTAGCTCGGAAGGTTTGGAGTTAAGAGGAATTTTAAATAAAAAAATTAAAAGTAATAAAGCAATAGATATAGATGTTCATGATTTTTCAAAGTTACCTTGTTCATATCCAGTAATTGAAAATACTTTCAAAACAGAAGAAACTATAGACGTTCTAAGAGTTTTTTGTATTGATCATGGTTACGATGCGCAGAGTCTTTATGAAAGAGAAGGTGTTTCATATTTTTCGGTATTTGCTTCAGTAGTTGATTTTATTCGTTACTTTGCTTGTATTAAGTGTGATGAAGTTAATCGATTTATTGATAAAATAGATGGTAAAACAATAAGTTATTTTATGATTAGTTTTCCGATGGATATCGTTAAGGTGTAATTTAAATTTAGCTGCTTGCATTGGAAAAGAACGATGATTGCAAATATGACTCACTTTGAATGCAGGCAGCTAAAGGTTACTATCTATCATTATGATCAATACTTCCATCAGGATAGTGATAACCATCCATCTCGTAATGTCCATGTTTCCAGGGACCCATATTAGGGAATATGTTTACTATAACAAAGAAAATAATTATTACTGATATAGTAATAATTATACTGAAACTTAGAATTGTTATAACAAATAAGCATAATGCAATTGCTGGAATATGACCGAGCCAAGCAGGGATGTTCAGAGATTTTGCTTTCTTAACAGTAGTTGCATCCCAAGCTTTTAGTTTTTTGAAAAACCATTTACAGAAATGTGCAGTATTTATTCCCCATTGTTCTCCACGTGACTCTGTTTTTGTTTTTTTCCTCATAATTACCCCCGTCTCTAACGTTCTTTTTCTACCTCAATATGTTAGGTTAATTTTTGCTCGTTGTCCATGAGGTGGATTAGATCAATGAGAAGTTAGATAAATCAGATTATTGTTCTATGTGCCGAAAAAAGTATAGATTCTACTTTTAATGTTCTATTTTTTATTACAGACAGGTGACTGCTTTTATTTTTGCCATTTCATTGTTTTTATAGTTTTCAAAGAAGAAATTTGATTTTAAATTGCATTTGTATGTGACTTTAAATGTATTTTAATTGTGTTTTAATGTGATGTTTTTTCCAAAAATAATGTTTGTAGGTTTTAAATATAATAATATTTTTTATATAATGTATATTGACATTTATTTGTTTGAATGTAATCTGTCTTGGAAATCCCAGTAAAAATAGCCTTCTCATAAAGCGGTATTAGATATAAATGCTGTAATTTTTGTTTCTTTCGAAAAATAGTTAAAACCTATTGTTGAATACCACCCATAGGAGTGGTTATTCAGTTAAGAGTAAACTTTATAGAAAGGATAATATAATGGCTGGACAAATCACGACAGTTCCTAATGATAAGAAAAATATTATCAAAGGGCAACCATTCAGTGTAGTTTTTACGATAACTGGTGAATCAAATATTACGGATGCGGTGACGGTCAGTATTGTTTCTTCACCGGGTCTGAAACTAATAAAGACATTCCCTGGCTCAGTTTATAAGAGAGTATTTTCCCAGCAATTGATATTCCTGGCCGATGAAAGCAGCAAGGATCATCAAATCAGCTTTACCACAAATTCTCCGAGCAAACTAAAAGGGGAGGTGACCTATCACTCTATCGACAATCCAGAGATGATACGAGACACTTGTGTACTGAGAGGAGCCTCGGCTTATTTGTACGATCCAAGTCCCGTTGCGTTTACTGGTCCAGCCCCAACAACCAACCCATTCATTTCAGCGTCAATCAATCCGATGATGAAAAAGGGAGGGGCAATTTCAAGCTATGATATTCCTCTTCGTGCAACAGCACCCCTGCGAATATTCACTGCGGAGGACATGAAGGAAATTCCTGCTTATGAGGTTGATCTGGAAAAACAATATTATTACTACCTGGTTAATAAACCATCAATCGATGCTGTTAACCTAAAAATATACGCAACTCAAAGTATCAGTCGGTTCGTCGGGATTGAGACGATCTTCAGCCAGATAGAATACAGTCAAAAAGAAACCATATTTATTAACACTATTAAGCTTAATACATCCGATAGCTTTGAACCGCCTGTTATTGAGGAAACATACTCATCTTCTAATTTAACAAGGCCGGATCAAACGGATAATTTCCATTTCATGATTCCAAATTATCCGGGCGCGAAATCCGGTGATTTCATCATCGGGTTTGTGACCGACGATGACAAAGACATTTATAAGAAACAGCTATGTTTTGGACAGTTAGAGCGTGAACAGAGCGGATATTATAAATTGTCAGCCGATTACGATAATCTATACGCGGGTGATAATTTTATCAGCTATGTTGGGCTTGACGAAAAAGGCAACACTGTAGGATCTAAGCTTAATTACATAAGCTACGATAGTGGCGGCAATAACACCCCAGATCCCAATGACACAAACCGAACTCTGGTTGCCCCAGAAGTCTATGATCAGTTCGGAGTATTTATTGGTATATATCAGGCAGTCAATATCAACAGTATTGGCCAAAAAGGGCTTGAGGTGCGACTGTTATCCGATTCGACGAAACCGGATACAACAATAGCCGCAGGTGACATGATCACGATTAAAGCTTATATCTCACACAGCATCGATACTCTCTCACCAGCCCGTCCTTTACCGATAGTAGTTATTGAAAATCACCCTGTGAAACCGAATGAAATAATAGATGGTTATTATAAGGTTATCATCAAACCTGAATTGCTGATGGGGTATGGCTCATCAGGGGGTGATGACGATAGCACTATCGCGATAGACTACAGACGTGTTGCTCAGAACCAGAAATCGAAACTTTATATCAGGAGTTTTGGTACAAGCTTTGGTACAGCAGAACCTTAACTAACCAAAATAAGTGGCAGCTAATAGCTGTCACTTTTTATTAATCCGGCGGCAGTTTATATCGTCATAGGAATAAAGATTTCATGCAGTTTGCAGCCACATAAACTCCGTTCGGTAATATCAAAATAATTAAATTAATTGGTCAGAGGTGATTATATGCCTATAAAAAACAGTCTGACGGCCCCT
>NZ_NKHP01000031.1 GCF_014467235.1 Xenorhabdus indica
AGGCATTCGCAATAACAACCCCGGCAATATTGATCATAACCCGAAGAATAAGTGGCAAGGTCAATTGCAGCATGACCCGAAGATTGAAAAGCGGTTCTGCCGATTTGAATCACCGGAATATGGTATTCGGGCACTGATGAAGTTGCTGTGTAATTACCATAAAGGCGGGCACAACAGCGTCTCTAAAATCATCAACCGCTACGCCCCAAACTCGGAAAATAACACCACTGCCTATATTAACAGTGTTGCCAAGGCACTCAATGTAGACCAGTTCGAAAAGATTGAAGTGAATAAACCGACACTGACTGGACTATCAAAAGCCATTATCCGGCACGAGAACGGCAGGCAACCGTATTCTGAGGCAACGTTTGAAAAAGCGTTTGAGTTGCTATGAGCAATGACCAGAAATTAGTCCGGTGTAATAACTGCCATGAGATACATACTGACGCACCATTTGGTGCTGATTTTGAAAATCGCCGCCCTCTGGGTAGATTTTGTGAACATTGCTATGAGTTTGCAGGACATTACGATACGGTTGAAACGTGGATATCTACGGCTAAATGGTGGAACCCGCTATCGTGGTGCGGCGGGTATTGGGTGAAGAAAAATGAAACTCAATAGCCAGTATTTTACCCTCATTGTTTTTGTGATTGTCTCTGGCCTGCTCTGGTTCTATTACAGTGAGTATCATAACAAGGCCGAAGAATACCGCAGGTTAAAACAACAGTATGACGAACAGGTCACCATCAACACCACCCAGCAAGAGCACATCAAACAACTCCACGAACTCGACAAAACGCACACACAGGAACTCGCCCATGCCAAGACTGAAATCGACACTCTTCGGGCTGATGTTGCCGCTGGTCGTCGCAAGCTGCGTATCAAGGCCACCTGTCCCGTGTCTGAAACCACTTCCTCCGGCGGCGTGGTCAATGCAGGAACCCCACAACTTACCGAACCAGCTCGACAAGATTATTACCGCCTCAGAGAAATGATGGCAGAGAACGAACGACAGACTAAGTACTTGCAGGATTACATTAAAACTGAATGCCAACGAGCCTCTGAATAATCAGGGGCTTTTTTATTCCTCTGTCCATTCCCTGAGTGGCTACAGGAATAACGCATGCTGCCACCCCGTTCCCATCGCGTACCCAACGCACACGGGCTGGTGGCATTTTTATTTCTGAATTTCACCGCGTCTCGCTCGACGTATAAACCAAAGAACCTTTCAGGATAAGCCTTGAGGAATACCGGTAGTGGTCTGGTTAACCCTCTTTGGGCTGGTCATTCCTGAGCGCAAGGTTTATCACTAAAAGGAACTAAACCCTATGCAATTAATAACAACAAAGAAAACAAACTTGCCTGTAACAGAAGCACCTACCATGACCAGTCTGGAAATGGTGGATTACATCAACGCTGACCGCAAGGCAAAAGCTGAGGCGGAAGGGTTAACATTCCCCTGCAAGAAATACCGGAAGTTGCAACACAAGGATTTTCTTAAGAAAGTTCCCAAGGTGTTAGGTGAAGAGCAATCAGCGAAATTTTTCGCCGATTACACCGATGATAAAGGACGGATTCAGCCATGCTATCGATTCCCCAAACGTGAAGCTTGTCTGATGGCAATGAGTTACAGTTATGAACTACAAGCTCAAGTATTCGATCACATGACGGAACTGGAAGGCAGTAAGGATATTAACTTGCTCGATTTCTCAGGATTGACAGACCTCACCATCCAACAAATGCAAGATAGGGTGGCTCATGCTGAGAAGTTCTCTTTTGCTGAGCATGGACAGAAAGGCAGCAGCCTGATGACGCTTCGTAAGAGAGAAAAGAAGGCAATCAAAAAAGCTGAACAATTGGTAAAAGACCTTATCCAGTTCAAACTTTGCGATCTGGGTGATTTCCCTGATGATGAGGGGGAGCCCGCATGAACCACGAACAATTTATCGAAAAGAACGTACAGGCCGAGTTAATCAAGCTCGGCTTTTCTTCATCTATTGCAGGGATGGCAAGTGACCAGGCGAAAGAGCACTATCGCCGTTCAGCCTCAGCCAGCCGGAAAGGTAAGTTGTTTGATGATTGCCTGAGTATCGCTAAGGCATGGGCGAGTAAGTATTCAACGGAGAAGCCAAAGAAAAAATGACCAAACAGCAACATGAATCAACCCCTACCAGTTTCGAAACAGCAGTCAGTATGAAATGGTGGGTGCCAGCTTATCTAAATACTCTCAGTCTGCTTGCTCTAACATTCAATACTGAACCTGATCGCCAGAAGGTGGGCGAATTCATCGTGAAACACGGAACGGTAATCAAGACAAAAACAGTGACTTTATAAAATTCCACAAAGCATCCTCATTTTATGGGTGAAAGAATGAAAAAGAAAATATCAGCGAAGGAATCCCGCCGTAGGCAGCGCCAATCATCAGGTGGTGAGTGGTTCGATGACGGAATCGGCGGTAGTTTTCAGATGAAGAAATCAAAGCGTGTTAAACGTGCGTATGTAGTAGTCAGCAATGCACAGATGTGAACGGTGATTTTACAATATCCTGAAAACCATCCTAAAACGGGTGCTTGATAGAGTTTTGTGTGAGTTTTGGGCGGGCGTGGTTAATCAAATCACCGGCGTTTAACCATAAATTCAATTCACGTCTAGTCGTTTATTCTGAATGAGGTAAATATGAAAAAAGTCCTTATCGAAACTCAAAAGGCAGGTGACTACTCAGTAATCACAATGGCTATTGGAAGCGTAGTTGCCATTTATAAGCGCGCAGGCAATACATCATGTTTGAAAGTAAGTGGTCGCGGTAATGTCCGTCAGGTTAAGGCATTGCTTCGTGAATTTGTGCGCAGTGCCGATCCTGCGCTGATTTAATCGAGACACGGCAGACTATCAGCGGAAGTGTTTATCAAAATACAAACCGAGCCAGTTGTTTGTTCTGAATTCAACTACAGAGAGGTAAATATGCCTGAGCACCAGATACCACTGGGACTGCGTCCGATCAGACCTGTGCCTGATATCGCTCCTAAAGAAGAAGCTAAGGCTAAGATGTTGCTGGATATCGTCAAACTCAAGCAATACTACGGACTCAATCACGAAGAATTAGAGCAGGTCATGAAGATGGCTTGTGAATTATCGAAGTAAGGGAAGGAAATGGCACAAAAGAAACTAAAGCTCACTGACGAGCAGCAAGTTCTCTTTGATGCCCTAACAAAACAACAGCAGCAATTCGTGTTAGGCATCTTAAAAGGACTGAATCAGATAGATGCCTACAAGCGGGCGGGATACAAGGCTAAGAACGAAAATACAGCCAGTGTTTCAGCCAGTCAGATCTTCGGAAATCTTAAGGTCAAAGCATTTCTTAACTCAATGAACCAGCAAGCTGTTTCTGATGCTGTTATGAGCCGTCAGGAAGCCTTAGAACGGTTATCTGTAATGGGGCGGGTATCTATTCACGATATCGCCGACTTCCGTAATAATCAGATAGGTGAAGACGACGAGGGCAGGCCAGTATTCCAAGCCACATGGCAATTTAAAGATTCAGCGTTGCAGAATCCGGCAGCACTTAGCGCCATTTCCGAACTGACCACTGGTAAGGACGGCATTAAATTAAAACTCCATGACCCGAAAGCGGCTATTAAACAACTGTCTGAATTAATGGGATGGGAATCGGCTAAAAAAGTTGATTTAAGTTCTACTGACGGAACCATGACACCGAACAATATCGACCTCAGTCATCTGAGTTTTGAGCAATTGATGGAACTGAGAAAAAATCGTGAAAAGTAGCCCTATTTAACATAATGGTACTTATGCGAATCGCCGATTTTCAACTCAAGCAAAATGTCACCTCAAGCGGGTAAAATCCTTACTCTTCTGCCTGATTTTAGGGTGATTATTTGTGACTGATTTGTTAACAAAATCCCGAAAATCATTTCGAGGTGATTTTGGTGTGAAACGCTTATTTTCCTCACTTTCGGTGCTGACATGGATATTGATAATGCAATGTTGGATGAGGCTATCGAGAGAGAGATAGCGCGACGTAGTTTGCATGAGTTCATCCAATACATAAATCCTGAGTATATTACCAGTGATTTCTCTCGACAGGTTTGTGCGGCATTGGACGAATTTCTACTCGATATGGTGGCAGGTGAGCGCCCGATCCTTATATTGGGCGCACCACCTCAGCACGGGAAGTCAGACATTGTTTCACGTTATCTGCCTGCCTACTTTTTCGGGAAGTACCCAGATAAACGTGTGGCTGGGTTGTCATACGGTAAAGAATTAGCTTCGGACATGAACAGTGATGTTCAACGTATTATGATGACCGAGGAATATCACGATCTATTCCCACATGCATTACTAGGTAATAGGCCCAAGAGCGGGATAGATGCAAAGCGCAATCTGAACGGCTTTGATATTCCAGATCACAAGGGAAGTTACATCGGCCAGGGTGTAGGCGGTCCATTAACGGGCAAGAAAGTAGATTTAGGCATTATTGACGACCCTATCAAGAACTCAAAAGAAGCCCTGAGTGCAACCACCAAGAATGCGATCTGGAACTGGTACGTTTCTACATTCAAGACCCGACTGTCAAAAAACAGCGGTGAGATTATCATGGCGACACGTTGGGCGACGGATGATTTGTCCGGCAAGGTAATTAAGATCAGTCAGAAAGCGAAGGTGTTAGCTTTTCCTGCTATCAATGAGCAAGGGGAGGCACTAGTACCAGAGCTGCATCCCATCGAAAAACTGTTAGATACTAAAGCCATTCTGGGCGATTACTTCTGGTCAGCGATGTACCAGCAATCACCAAAGCCCTCTGGTGGCACGATCTTTAAAGAAGACTGGGTGAACTATTACCTACCGAAAGACTTACCAGGTAAATTCGACAAGGTGATCCATAGCTGGGATATGACTTTTAAGGATGGCGAGGGCACTGACTATGTGGTCGGTCAAGTGTGGGGTAAAAAAGGGGCAAACTCTTATTTATTGCATCAAACACGTGCACGTATGACATTTACTGAAACCCTGAAAGCAGTTAAGAAAATGGCTAAAGATTTTCCTGATGGTCGCCGTAAGCTGGTGGAAGACAAAGCCAATGGCCCTGCGGTTATTAACACTCTGCAAAATACGATATCAGGGCTGATCCCCGTCGAGCCGGACGGTAGTAAAGTCGCCCGCGCTCATGCGGTCACTGCTGAGTGGGAAGCGGGCAATATTTACCTGCCTCATCCAGATACGGCACCCTGGGTAGTGGATGCGGTGAATGAAATCACTACATTCCCGGTGGGGGCGCATGATGATGTGGTGGATTGTATGACGCAGGCGTTACGCGACCTGTATCAAAAGAGACGCGGGATCAGCATGAATCAGAATATTATTAATCAGGCGATACGCAATTCACGTCACGCTACTCGTTGGTAAAAATTACTATGGCAAGAAATAAAAAGCGTCAGGCTGCAAAGCCACGGCGAGGATTGGCTTTGTCTGAATCCCTTTTGGAAAAATTAGATGATAGGCAATACATCCCGACCTATGAAGAAGTCAAAGATATTTATGGCCCGGCAAAAACACTAGGCACCCCCAAAGAAGTCACGCTAGCAATGGATGCCTCATTAAGTTCTACTGGAGCCTATACTCTGATCCAGCACGCATGGGAGCACGGTCAAGGTTATGCTCTGGGGCCGTCATTTATGGGCTATGCCGCTTTATCCTCGCTCACGCAGAACGGCCTGATCCGAGCCTGTATTGAAACCGTGGTTGATGATATGACACGGGAGTGGATAGACATCAAGGCGGTGGATATTGACAGCCAAGGTGACAGTACCGAAGACAAAAAAGCGATTGAAGACGCCCTGATTAATTTTAGAGTCAAAGATATTTTTCACAAGGCGGCTGAATATAACGGTTATTTCGGCGGCTGCTTAATATTCATTGATACGGGCGCTACAGATAATCAATTACTGATGCCACTGGATATCTCAGAAAAATCGGCAGAACTGAAAAATTTCAAACGCTTTGTGCTGGTGGAACCTATCAATATCTTTCCGGGCAGATATGAAAGCACTGACCCACTGAGTCCACGCTATTTTAGCCCTGATACATGGTGGATACTGGGTAAAGAAGTTCACGGTTCCCGTCTAATACGCATTTGTGGTAATGAAGTCCCGATTCTACTGAAACCTTCATACAATTTTATGGGGATGCCACAGGCGCAGTTGCTGTATGACTACGTGATCCACTTTCAGGACAGTCGGACATCAGCCGCGCGGTTACTGGAGAAATTCTCTCTAACTGCATTTAAAACCAATATGGAAGATATCTTAACCAATCCAAATGCAACCAGATCATTAGATGGGCGGCTGGCTTATTTGGCTTCCATTCGCTCAAACGATGGCATTTTGGCGATTGATAAGGATATGGAGGATATTGTCAAGTTAGAGACTCCGCTCTCTGGTGTGACTGATATCGTCCGTCAAATGTTGGAATTAATTGTGGTGATTAACAGAACTCCAGCCGTGAAGTCATTAGGTATATCCCCTAGCGGATTCAATGCGACCGGGGACAGTGATATCCGTAACTACAACGACCACGTTAAGAGTCAGCAGGAAAAAATCTTCCGCGCAGGATTGCAAAAGGCGCTTGACATTATCCAAATTGTCACACTGGGTCGACTGGTTCAGTCCGTCACATTCGATTTTGTTGATTTGAATAAGGATGACGCCAAGGCAGTGGCAGAAACACAGAAGATTAAGACTGATCGGGATGTTTCATTGATTGATACAGGGGTTATCTCAGAGAAAGAGGTCAGGCAACGCTTGTCCGCTGATCCTGATGGTGGTTATTTCGGCATTGATGTTGATGATGTTCCAGAGGTTAATTATGGGGAAGAAACGGAAAGCCAAAACGGGCAAGTCTACACGCCCCAACGCTGGGCTGGAGAGGGAGTACTACCGCCGAATGCAGGGGTTGATACAGGAAATGGCGGACTCGGTTGATTACTGGATATCGGCAGAATACAAACGCCAGCAGCCTAACATTGTCAGTGATGCTTCCCCGGCTAAGGAGTTGAACCAAAAGTTGTTCTCGGTTATGGGAAGATGGAGAATGAAGTTCAACCAAATAGCAGACTCTATTGCGGTATGGTTTGTTAACCGAGCTAATACCTATGCGTCAACTTCGGTGAAAAACAAACTAAAAGCAGACAGTATCACCGTCAATATGCGGCTCACTCCTGCTGTACAAAACGTGCTAGATAGCTTGTACGAGCAGCAAGTCAGTCTGATTAAGTCCATTCCTGAGCTATATCTGACACAAGTTCAAACACTGGTACAACAGAGCGTAGTCAATGGGCGAGATATTGGATTCCTGAAAGAAGAGCTAAAGAAACGTTATAGCCTGACTGAAAACCGCGCTAAAACGATTGCCCGTGACCAGAACGCTAAAGCCACTAATGCTATCGCGCGGGAACGTTGCAAATCATCGGGGATCGCTGAGGGAATTTGGATACACCGTGCGGGTGGCAGTAAATCCTACCGTGAATCACATATCAAGATGAACGGTCAGCGTTTCACACTCAGTGAGGGCTGTTATGACCCGCATGTGCAGCGGCATATTCACCCCGGAGAGCTGATTAACTGCAAGTGTGATTTTCGCCCTGTTATTCCTCCAATAGGAAGTTCTTAACTTATGCCTAAAGAAACAAATTCGGTCGTCTTTGACGAGGGAAGCCGGCGACGCATTGATGAAAACGGCTACCTTCACGTCTCACGGACGCACCTCACCAAAGAGCAGGTCGTACCGTATATCGGGCGAGAGATTCCGGGTTGGGAGAATCTGGAATTAGAGCCAGATCGACTTTATTACGGCTATCGCCCCGCCGGAGAGTTGGAAAAAGCTAAATCTGCCTTTAACGGCGTTCCTCTGCTCTATATCCATAAACAGGATAGTGCCGGACAGCCATTAAAAGAATTACGAATAGGTTCTATCGGTACAACTCCAGTCTGGGATTCACCCTATCTGGATAACGCATTGACCGTAACTGACCAGATGGCAATTAATGCTATTCAGGATGGTTCGTTAAAGGAACTCAGTTGTGGCTATTTTTTTGAGCCTGATTTCACATCGGGTGAGTTTGACAGTGTCCCATATGATTTCGTCATGAGAAATATCCGAGGGAATCATGTTGCACTGGTTAAAGAAGGTCGGGCAGGTCCCGATGTGTACGTACATGACGGATTACCGTCTCAATTACAGGAACATGTAATGTCGCCAGAAAACACAGCACCGAATAGTGCAGAAAATAACAGCGTTATCACACAGGATAACCCGAATGCGGCTCAGTCAACTGAAAACCAGAAGCCGACTGAGTTTGTGATAGATAATGATGCCGTCAAAGAGAAAATGACGAGCTTAGGGTTAGCTACAGATGACGAAGCCGTAGTACAAACTTTTATTAGCGGTATGCAGTTTGCCCATGAACTAGCAGAGGGCGATTCAGCCTCTACGCCCGTTGGGGATAACGGAGAGGTAAAAGAAGTCCCTAAGACGGTGAATAATAACCCAACAGGGGAAAACCCAGGTGATAACAAGAAGGAGTCGCCAGCCATGAATCGGGAGCCAGTAATCACGATGGACGCTAACACCATCCGTCAGCAGGCTATTGAACAGACCAAGGGGCACTTCCGGGCACTCAATGAAGCCGGGCAAAAAGTCCGCTCGCTGGTGGGTGAACTGGACATTATGGCTTTTGACAGCGCCGAAGCGATTTATGCGCACGCACTGAAAAACAAAGGCTATGACCCCAATAAATACGACAAAGCCGCGTATAAAGGCATGGTGGATATACTGGCAGCGCAAAAGCCTTCTGCATTCACACAGAATCTGGTTATGGATGCCGCGCCAAGTAGTCTAAAAGGTCCATTTGCGGGCTTGAAAAACATCAAAATTTAAGAGGTTATTATGGCATTACAAAAACAGGTCGGACTGTACTACGCTCCGGCAGTTCCCGGTGACAGAGCCACACAAAACCCCGTAATTTACACGCAGGGAAACCCACGAGCGGAAGGCGATATCACTGTCGGTCATTTTGTCTTTGCAGGCACAGATCCGTTTAGGCAAGTGAAAGCCTCCACAACAGGTAAAGATGCACCGATTGGCTTTGTTGAACGCATACTGGCGTACTACAACTACAACCTGATATCACCGGGAACAATGACGATCCCCGATCAAACTGACGTCACGATAGCGGTTCGTGGTGATTACTGGTGTGCACCAACAAATCAGAATGCAGCTACTGGTCAAACCGTGTTTGCATCCACGACTGATGGCAGCATTCAGACAGCCGATGCTAAAGCAACGATTGAAGGGCACGTTAAAACAGACTGGGTTGTCAAATACTACGATGCTGATAGTAACCTAGCCATCATATCTAACTGGCACGCCGCCTAATTACCGACTGATATATTCACGCATGACGACACTCTGCAATAATGGGTGGACTCTGTTATGCGTGTACGGAGAACAGAATGAGTAAACTTTCTTTTGAGCAGGCCAAAAAATACGGCTTTGTTTTCAATGGTGCCCGCGAGTGGATCACCCGTGATAATATGCCGCGATTGATTCAGGATGCGGCGTTAGTCACCTCACCAAACTCTACCGTCCCGGCTGAATTGCTGGCCTATGTAGACCCAACAGTTATTGAAATACTCACTGCGCCACGTAATGCGCGTGAATTGTATAGTGAAGAGAAACGCGGAGACTGGACAACGCCATACATGAAGTGGCGG
The DNA here is from genome assembly GCF_014467235.1 of Xenorhabdus indica. Classification (GTDB taxonomy): domain Bacteria; phylum Pseudomonadota; class Gammaproteobacteria; order Enterobacterales; family Enterobacteriaceae; genus Xenorhabdus; species Xenorhabdus indica. Next base: position 9,786 of record NZ_NKHP01000031.1, read on the forward strand.
GCGAATGAAGTTTCAGGTTGGACAGTGGCATACTCGGATTTTGGAAATTCCGGCAAGGCCGGTACAAATAATGAGTGGCACACTCGCGAACAATATCGCTACCAGACTGTCATTCAGTATGGTGATTTAGAAGCAGATATGGCATCTGGGGCGAAAATTAATTTAGCCGCAGATAAACAGCGTGCTGCTGCGACAACCATCGACATTGATAGTAATAAATTTTATTTGTTGGGGGTGGCTGGTCGTGAGATTTACGGTGCGCTAAATGATCCAAACTTACCCCCCGCAATAACCGCCGCTCCTTCGGGAGAAAAAGGTTCAACTAAGTGGGTTGATAAAAATACCCGGCAAAAGTACCAAGACGTGCTGAATCTGTTTGCTCGCCTGGTTAATCAGACTCAGGGATTAGTCTCTGAACGTGATGAGTTGATTCTAGCCATAACGCCAACATTGCGCGTACAGCTTGGGGATGCAACTGATTTCAATGTATCGGTCATGAAAATGCTGTTGACATATTTCAGTAACCTCAAGTTTGTGAACTTACCACAACTGGGCGGAGCGAGTGGTGAAACTATGCAGATGATCGCCCCCAAAGTAGCAGGCATGGAAACAGGGTTGCTAGGATTTGGAGAGAAAATGCGTGCAGGACGTATTGTGCCTGAGTTGTCTTCATTTTCGCAGAAATTCACTGCCACTACTTACGGCGCAGTGATCCGAATCCCTGCCGCTGTAGCTCAAATGACAGGCATGTAACCCATACACAACAATCAAAATTTATGGCCTCTCAGGAGGTCATTTTTTATGTCGGAGAAAAGTAGTATGTCAAAAGGAAAAACTGTCAGCGTTCGCCTGAATCACCCGCACGGAATCGAATTTCCCATGCCGGACAGCTCCAGCGTCGTGTTGAAAGGAAACGCGTTTCATTTGTTTGGACAGGAAAAAGGCAAACTTCCCATTGGTCTCTATGGAGAAACGACGGTCGATGCAGATAAATGGGATTACATCCTGAAAACCTATGGCGAGATGGAAATTTTCAAAAATAACCTCTGTATCTGGGATGAGAAAGAGACGAGCGCCAACGATAAAGCCCGCGAGAAAAAAGAGCTTCGCCACGGTCGTGAACCAGTTGATACCAGCAAAACCACTACAGAACCTGCGAAGGAGAACGCCTGATGGCCGTCGTCACATTCGACAGTGGCGAGTTCCTGAAATTGTATCCTCGATTTACCGGCATCCTGACGGACGGGCAATTACAACAGGCGTTTGATGTAGCCTGCCTGCTGCTGGACAACTCCGACAATTCGATTATTCCCTATGAACCCAATGGCATACAGGAACGCAAGACACTGTTGCACTTACTGACCTGCCATATTGCGACAGTAACATTATGGGGAAACAACGATAGGGCGGGGCCAGCAGCCAGCGCAACAGAGGGGTCAGTCAGTGTCTCGTTTGCTGTACCAGACGTAGCCAATGCCTCATGGTTTAAAATAACGCCATGCGGGCAAATGTACTGGCAGGCAACCCGCAAATATGTTGTAGGTGGACGCTATTCAGCAGTGAAACATTATCACCCGTGGGGATAGATCATGGCTATCAAAGGTGGGGATAAGCTCAGAGCAGCACTGGAAAGGATCGCCAGCACACCAACCATTCAAGTACAGGCAGGGGTACTGGCAGGTGCAACCAACGAAGATACAGGCGAGCCAATCGCGCCCTATGCCGCCGCGAATGAATTCGGCACGAAAAATATTCCACCTCGTCCGTTTATGAGAACTACCATCGCCAATAAATCAGGGGAATGGGGGCGGCTCATTGGTGCTCAGCTTCGGGGGCGATTACAAGATGAAGGTGGTGTTGAGGCAACATTTAACACGTTAGGTATGGTGATGGCAGCGGATATTAAAGATAGCATTGAACAATCATTGCCGCCCCCGAATGCCCCAGCAACTATTGCTGCAAAAACCCGTAAGGGACGCGCATCACCTGGTCAAACGCTGGTGGATTCCGGCAGTATGCAACGGGCAATTGATTATGAAGTGATCAAGGGAGAGAAATGATTAACGTTAAAAATATCGCCAATAGCCTCATCACCACCGTTAACCCGAATATCAGCGCTGTTCTATTGACAAATGATGGCTATACGACAACCGATGCCGGTAAGCAGATCCCCAAATATTCTGAGCATGAAATCACCGTCCAGCTACAGAGCCTCAGTACACAGGATTTAGAACATCTGGGCGTCATCAATCAGCAGGGTCAATTCATCTATGCCTATGCCAGAGGACAGATTTCAGCAATCCGGAGAACGAAGCAGAAAGGCTCAGACCGGATGAAATTTGCCGCTTACGGGGAAGATGAGATATCCGAATGGAATGTCACCAAAGTGATTGAGTCTTATCCGACATGGGTTAAGGTGCTGCTATGGCGACAATAACAGTTACTCACGCTGATTTATTCATTGAGGTTAGAAAATATCTCATTGAATTATTTCAGTGCGACGTTACTCAGGGATATCAAAATGATGTTCCTGCTCTTGAAAACGGCGTTGTAATGCATGTTCTGTTTGAACGAGACATTGATTACATCGCTAATTATTACCATCACGAATCGTCAGAGATTACGGCGCAACGTTCTGTAGAGCTGACGATGCAGTTAGATTTTTACGGTGATGAGGCTGATTCACGCGCGCGGGTGGTGGCGAACCTGTGGCAGTCGAGTTATACCACGGCTCGATTCAAGAAATGTCAGCCACTCTACAGTGAGCAACCACGCAAAATGGTTTTGGTGAACGAAGCCAACCAGTATGAAAACCGTGTGATGCTTGAAGTGAAACTGCAATATAACCCTGAAATCACCTATTCAGTGGACAGCACTGATTCATTCTCTCTCGATCTCAACTCTATTTAAGGAATATCCATGAATACTATTCCGGCGAGTGACATTGTCAGCATTTTGCCCGGCGTCGTTGGCACGGGCGGAAATCCTCTGGCATTGAACGCTATTTTTATTACCAAAAGCACACCTAGTGCTATGTTAGATGCGAAGGCATTCGGCAGCGCCGAACAGGTCTCAGAAATCTTCGGAACGAAGTCTAAAGAATACGAAGCGGCACAGGTCTACTTTTCGGGCTTTGTCGGCTCAACAACCAGACCCGAAACGCTGTATATTGCGTCAATGGTGACAACCAATCAGGCTGCAAAGCTGGTGGGTAGCAAAGTACCCGTCAGGGATTTTAACCATATACCGCAGGGATTGGAGTTAGATATTGACGGTAAGCGTCAGGTAGTCACTATCACGCCCGCCGACATTAAATCTTATTCCGCATTGGCCGAGGCTGTGTCTGTGTCACTGACTAAAGCTGGCATATGCAAATATGATGTTACCAGCCGTACATTTGCCATTGAAGGCGCGAAAAAAGGTACGGGCGGCACTATCAGTTTCGGTTCTGGTGATTTGGCTGAATACATGGGGCTGACAGAGGAAGCGGGCGCACAGAAAAACGAGGGTATCAATGCCGATACTATTGATGAGCTGATGCCGCGTATTACCAAATCAGTAACTAATTTTGTTTCCATTATGGCAATTGGCGATGATTTTAGTACAGACGAGAAAATAGCCATTTCTAAATGGGTGACATTGCAAAATGACCGTTATGTGCATGTGCTGTATTCCATCGGTGATTTGGTAGCGCTGGAGACAATTTCTAGCGCCATTCTCGAATCTGATATCGGTGGAACGTGCCTGATGTACGGCGACCACACTCACGGTGCATTTGCCTGTACCTATGCGGCGTCATTGAATTTCAATGAGCTGAACGGTCGAGCAACATTTGCATTCCGCCGTCAGGAGGGTTTAAAGCCCACCGTGACTGATAAGGCGCTGGCGGATGAATTGCTACGGTTGAGATTCAACTTCTACGGCGCTTACGGTACGGCAAACGACCGGTTTATATTCGTTAATCAGGGTTCTATTTCCGGCAAATTCAAGTGGTTGGATAGTTACGTCAATCAGGTATTCCTGAACAGTCAATTGCAACTGGCATTAATGACCATGCTCACCAGTTTCAAATCCATTCCCTATAACGAAACCGGAAAAGCTATCCACCGTGCCGCCCTTAAAGATCCTATAGACCAAATGTTACGGTTCGGCGGCATCCAACGCGGCGTCGTCTTGTCTGAGCAACAGAAAAAACAGATTAACGTCGAGGCAGGCTTTGATGCGGCGGCTCAGATTCAGGCTGAAGGGTGGTGTGTATCGATTGATAATACTCCTGCACAGACTCGCGGATTACGCAAATCCATGCCACTGAAATTCTGGTATGCAGACGGTGGCAGCGTCCAGAAAGTCGAGCTTCCATCAATTAACGTCCAGTAAGGAGCAAATATTATGACAATGGGGCATAACCCAAACACGATTACCTCAGCGAATGCCGTACTCATGCTGAGATGCAAAGGAGTGTACGACGATTACGTCCAAATTCAGGGCTTTCAGGCAGATAATGCATGGGAGTTTGGTAAGGTCACGCTAGGCGAAACTCGTATTGGGGTGGACGGGAAGCAATCTGTCGGCTACGTCCCCCACGAAACGCAGTGGACGTTATATCTAGAGGCGAATAGTCCCTCTACTCAAGTGCTAGAGAACATCCGAAAAGACTTTAACAGCAATAAGGAAACGCGATTTATTGATATTGTGGTGGAAATTCCCTCCATCAAAAAACGCTACTCCGGTACGGGTGGATTAATCAGTATGACAGGTGGTGCGAGCGGCAAAAAACTACTGGACGGAACCAGCTACGAATTCAACATGATCACTAACGGCGCAGAGGAAATCGCATAATGTCTAACCTGAAATCCAAAACAATCACTATCGAGTCAGGCCGTGATGCTGGCAAAATGTTTGTTATCACTGAAATGCCTATTGTTAAGGCGGACGACTGGGCGATGAGAGCGTTATTCACGATCGCCAATGGTGGTGTTGATATTGGCGATCTCCGTCCATCAATGGGAATGATGGCAATAGCACAGGTTGCCATTAAGGCGTTATCCAACATTCGGGCAGAGGATGGCATTCCACTGTTAAATGAACTGCTCGACTGTGTACAAATCGTTCCGTCTGGTGGCAATGCCCGCGCTATCGAGTTCAATTCTGATATCAGGGACGTTAAGACCATGTTCCTACTGCGAAAGGAGGCGCTGGCTATCCACATTGATTTTTTAACTCAAGGCGCTGGCTTAGACTCGAAAAACTGAGAGCTGGCCTGCCGCTAAGAGATGGCGTGATGGCAGAACCTAATAACGTTTCCAGTATTGTGTATCAGGTCGTGACATCTGGATATGCAACCTACCACGAACTTTCTACGATATACGGACTGGAAGCTGCGCTGAACCTGATTGAAATAAACCAAGTCAGCGAATATAACAAGCGGTTGATAGAGGAGTTAAGTAAATCTGACTAACTTGACTCTCTCAGGGTGGCTATAATTAAATCAAACTCATCATTACGTGAGGTGACGAATGTTAAAGCCAATAGCTATTGCTTTATTGTTGTTCCCGTGTGCGTTACTGGCAGATAGCGGCATCTATACCGATGATGCGGGCAAGCTCGATATTTACGACGGTAACTATTTTTGCGAGATGTACCCCGCGCATATCTTCAATGACCCGAAAAACCTCAGAAACTTTCCGTCCGGGTATTTCCCGAAAGTGATGATGAATATAAGTACGGATGGGAACAGTAAATATATTGGCGTCGACCTCTATCCTGCTATGCCTATGGGTGCTAGGCCGTCGGGTTCATGGGGTTACTTTAGCGCCAGTTTGGGTACGGGTTCGCGCAGCAAGACAGAAGTTTCCTATCGGGCCATCCGGGATAATAGCAACTTTACTTACCTGATTGGCACTCAGAACGCCGGGATAATCGCTGCGTTAAGTAGTAGCGATGCGTTTAGCCCGGTAAATGCAGTGCTTGGTCGGTGTAATCGGATAAATTAAACAATTGAGAAAAACAATGAATTTGAAGAATTATCGTATGACTCACAAGAAGCGGCAATAAAAGTTCTGGCAGATCTACTGAGAATCAAGTGCCAACAGACATTTGATTTGCCCGATAACACGGCTAGATACCTAGGTCACAGTGTAAGAAAAGCATTTGCGGCCTTGGAAAGTGAAGAGCCTACATATGATTCAGACGAAGATTAAGCCTTATTAAGTCCTTGCCAACTTATTCCATTAGACTCAGTAACTAAAACAGCAGGTTTTGAGTTAACTGTTTTGCCTATATCATAAACTAAGCCTCTTACTTCTTGTCGAGTTTTTTGAGTTAGAGCGGAAATAGTACTCTGCTGGTGGAAGTTCATATTTACCACCGTTATCAGCAGTAATAAAACCTCGCCTGACGTGGTGAAAAGCAGGCTTAATTACTAATAACGGGGTCGCTTGAGCGCCCTTTTTTTATATCTCAATAAAAGGAGACTCAGTGGCCACTCTCGTTGATACCTTACTTGTTGCGCTCAAGCTGGACATGTCCGGCTTTGCAAACGATGCGAATAAAGCGATTAAAGCGCTTGATGATCTGGATCAGAAAGCTGACGGTGCATCTACGGCTGTCGTAAAATGGTCTGATGGAACCGATAAAGCCGCGGGCAGCACCAGAAATTTAAACCAGTCTAATCAATCCCTAACTAAATCGACTGAAGCTGTCGGCAAAACCACTAAAAGCACTTCCAATGTTGTGCTGAGTTTTTCTGATAATATCACCGACGTGACGGATAAAACGCAGGACTGGGAAAAGACGATTAACGGTGCGGTTAAAGCATTAGCTGGCCTGTTCACGACGATTTTTGTTTCCAGTGGATTAGCAAAACTGGTTAGCGAGATATCCAGCTCAAACGATCAGCTCCACTTCCTCAGTAAAAACCTTGGCATGAACGCGGACACCATCAAGAAATGGCAGAATGTAGCCGAGATGTCAGGTGGCAGTGCTGACGGCATGGCGGCCACGATGTCCAGCCTCAATAAATCACTGTGGGATTTAGTGACTGTGGGTGATGCGTCTATATTGCCATTTTTCAATGCGCTAGGTGTTGGGGTGGTGGATTCCTACGGGAAGATCAGGAAGCTGGACGATATTCTGTTAGATATGGCTGACAGCATGTCTCAGATGGAGCGCCCGCAAGCCTATAACATCGGCAAGAGCATGGGATTGGATGACGGAACCATCAATACCCTGCTAGAAGGTCGTGAAGCCATTCAGAAGCGACTGGATGCACAAAAGAATATCGTCATTTCCACCAAGGAAGAGCTGGAACTAAATCGCCAACTCAGGGAACAAAATTCGGTACTCAGCCAGCAATGGGAGGGGCTGAAAACCATTATTGCTAATTATCTCACCCCCAGATTACTCAAGCTGTCTACGATGGTGAGTGGGTTTTTGGATTATCTGAATAAGCATCGCGATACAGCAATCACGCTCTTTCAAGGGATAGCGACCGTTATCGGCTTATCTTTAATTCCTGTAGTCGGTCGGGCAGCTTTAGCAATGCTGGGGTTATTTGCGCCGTTAATAACCGGAACGGGGCTAATTCTCGCTTTTGTTGCTGCTCTGTGGCTACTGCATGACGATTACAAGGGCTGGAAGGAAGGCAAGGATTCATTCTTTGACTGGGGCACGATGCACAAGTCATTCGTATGGATTATGGAGCAGCTAGAAAAGTTAGAAAAATGGTTCAAAGGGACGACTATTGGTCAGTGGTTTACTGATACTAATGGTGAACTGGATTTGCTTAAGACCGCTTTTGCTGGCCTTGCTGCATATCTAGCTGTTGGTTGGGTGGGTAAGATTTTAGGCGCATTCGGTAAAATAGGCAGAGGGCTTAAAGGAATAGGTAAGCTCGCCGCCGCCGCTATCATTATAGATTCTTATGTGCGCCTTGAGGACATCAAAGAAGAAGCTAAAGCAAATGGCGTAGATGTAGGAACGCATTTGTATAATAAAGTTAAGGAAAATGAAAAAAATGCAGAGCCGTTATTTGAGTCATTCGGTGACTTTGGGGATTGGGTTCTGGGTAATGGTAAATATACTGAAACTAGATTTCCCGAAAAAGAAGCTAACCAGAAAGGCAGATCTCCAACCGATAACGTACAGCGTACTCCAACCCTCAATGAGCTAAACGGCGTTACCCTGAAGAAAGATACGAAACTGAGTTCCAAGAATGCCAATGACCTTAAAGGTCAGGCCGCCCTCAATGCCATGAGAGGGTATTTTATGGAGCTTGAAAAAAAGTATGATTTGCCACCGGGAATACTGTATGCCATTGCGATGACAGAATCGTCAGGAAATCGACATTTAGTATCTAAGGTTGGCGCCAAAGGGCCATTTCAATTTATGCCTCAAACCGCCGCAGAATATGGGTTAAAGGGGAATGATGTTTTTGATTGGTATAAATCAGGAGATGCAGCAGCCCGGCTGGTGAGTAACTTATCTAAAGAATTTAATAACGACTTAGATAAAATGCTAGCTGGGTATAATTGGGGGAGTGGTAGAGTGCGTAGACAAGGTATGAAAAATATACCAAAAGAAACGCGCGAATATATCCCCAAAGTTAAAAAATACAGGGGAGAGGAGTTACAGAACCGAAAGGCTCAGGGAATTGCTCAGTCACTTTCCGATCTTCACTCAAGGATTAATCAACCACTTGTTCCTAATATGGACATGGAGGCGTTCAGTAATTTCCTCCCTAATACCCATAGGATACAGAGTATGCCTATGGCAGGTGCGACTAATAACGTCAAAGTCGATATTAACGGTGGCATTAATGTAGTCACATCCGCAACTACAGTAACAGGAACTGTAACCGATGCGGGAGAGGCTGCGAGATTGAGTCTTTCTCAAATAATTCCGTCGATGAGTTGATGGCTGGTGGAAAGTTAAGATGCATTAAAGTTTTATCATCCTCACAATTTGGATAATTCCCGATCATACTTTAACTAAAGTAATGTAGGGTATTGCAAGCATTCAAGGTAAGTTGTCACGATTAGACATGCAATAATGCGATAACTGACTGGTTAAATTAACACCGTTCCCATTTTGGGAATTAAGGTGTAGAATCTTGCAAAGGAAACTTCTCAGCCGATGAAAATTATGGGGAAAAAGGAAATAGTTTCTTTTTGGAAAAAGCATAATCAGGCAAAGGGAGCACTTAATGCTTGGATAGCTGAGGTAGAATCAGCAAGCTGGAGCAGCCCGCAAGATATAAAAAACAGATTTTCTACTGCGAGCTTTCTGCCTGATAACAGAGTGGTGTTCAACATAAAGGGGAATGATTATCGCCTCGCTGTTCAAATCAGATACATTAATGGGATAGTGAAAATTGAACATATTGGAACTCATGCCGAATATGATAAGTGGAGGCTAAAATGACTGAGTTTAAGCCGCGAATCATAAAAAGTGATGAAGATTATGACCTTGCAATGATTAGACTGACAGAGTTAATGGACTTAAACCCTGAGGAAAACACTCCTGATTCAGATGAGTTAGAGCTACTGGCTCTGCTTATAGAACGTTATGAGTCAGTGCATTATCCAACAGAAAAACCATCCCCTCTAGATGCTGTGTTATTTAGAATGGATCAAGCAGGGTTAACGCGCAAAGATATGGAGCAATATCTTGGTTCAGCGTCAAAGGTATCAGAAGTGTTGAGCGGTAAAAGAAAGCTGAGCATGGCAATGATTCAGAAGTTGCACTATGGGCTTGGTATACCTCTGGATGTTTTAATCCAAAAGCCTGACGATATAGAGTGGAAGGACGAAAATGAGACACTAGAAGCGCTTACGTTGGTAGAGGGGAGAATACGCCTACACAACAACGTGGTAGCAAAGGCAGTCTCTTCCGTCAAGCCAATGAAATTTAAGAAAAAAGGCATTACTAATAGGCAATTTACCGACATGGAAGAGATGGGTACAAAGGAGACTATGTATGCCTTCGCATCTTGAGGAAGCACAAAAGAAATTAAAGATAGTTAATGTATTATTTCGTAACGGTTATTTCTCTATCAATCCTGATATAAACGCCTCTTTTATGGATCAAAGACTCTCAGAAATGAAAGTGAAAAAACAGGACTACCGAGGTGATATATCAGTACAAGAGTTATCTACAGATGGCAATAAAAACCACGCTTATGTGTTTGACGTGGAAGTTGGTATTCGTGTCGTAGAAATTAAGGAAGGCAAAGAAGATATCGATGAGAAAGATACGGTATATATGATAACTGCTGAATTTGAGGTTCTCTATGCATCTAAAGAAAAACTTACCAAAGAAGAGATAAAGGCTTTTTCAAAAAACAATGTAACCTATCACATTTGGCCTTACTGGAGGGAATACGTTCAGTCTGCTTGCTCCAGAATGGGAACTCAACCATTACATATACCAATGTTTAAACCAGAGTAATATACAGTCTCTGCAACCCGTCCCGTGAAATGAACCCCCGAAAGTTGGACACTCAACAATTAGGGGTTTATGCTTCAATGAGCCAAGCATGAATTGCGACAGGGATGTCTGTTTTCTTTAAGTGATGCGGCTATACTTTAATTAAATTAAGTTGATTGGATTTGAGGTCTAAAATGCTAAGAAAAATTGCTATTACTCTATTGCTTACAGCGATAACATTTCCATCATTAGCGGAACCCAGTTTCACTGTAAATGAAGTAACCAAAACGGCCAGTATCAACGATCTTGATAAGGTGGTAGAGGGATGCGAGTCCGGCAAGGGGTTCTTTACGATTGACGGTTTTCAGTATTCTAAGAGTGGCAACACTATTGATCTTATTAAATTTAAATCATTGAGTAATGAAATTTTCGCCATACCTACTGGGTTCGATAAGCTAAGTAAGGTAGATAAACAGGATACACAAAAAATACTCAATAAAGGACAGCCAGCCTTTGTTGAGTATGTAGTTTGTGGAAGTGGTGGATTTATGAGTTTAATGAACCTGAGCGTACCTCTAAAGAAATAACCCAAACAGGGCTACTCTAAACCATCCTTGGCTTTGATACTTAATCTAGCAACTCAACCTTTTTCTCAATCGCGCGTTTCGTCGAGTAAGCGGCTCCAAACGCATCCCGTAGATAAGTACGGAATTCTGAGGTAATTGGTGAATTAACTAACTCTAACGCAGGCGATATTGACTCTTTCCAAATCTCAGTTATTTTACTGAGGTAATTATAAATCACATTGATATTATTTAATTCCAGTGACAAATCCACTTTTGCTGATTGAGGTGTTGGGAATTCTTCTTTACCAATATATTCACCCTCCAGCGCCAGTTTATGAACATATTCGATAGCCTGTGGTAACTGTTCAGTGGTCAATTCATCAATATGTTCAATATTAAAGCGCTGGTGGACTAATGAGTACGCTTCTGGATACATGATGCTCTTTTTACTTACCAGGAGATTAACAGCGTTCTTTAACGGGTTACGTTGCTGGACTGTTGTTTTGGAAGAATGATAACTTCCGGTTTTTCTAATTGATGGCAAAACCTCAGATGTTACCCATTTACGAACTCGATAAGGTGTGGTTCCTTGTTTGATGGCGTCACGACAGCGAAGTATTAAGGTATACATACCTGACTCTGAAATGATATTTGCATCACCTTGGCGACCTAACTTAAAGTTAGATCGCTCATTTTTATCTAATATTTTCAATGCTTTAGATGGATTTTGTAAATTTAGAACATTACAAAGGTCTACTGCTACAAACCAAGGCTCATTGTCTTTTTTAACGACACGAACGTCTTTATCATCGAATTTGAATGTTGTTAATTCACTACTCACTTTTGCTATACTTGCCATGTCATTTGATCTCTGCTGGTTAATTGACACTAGAAGCCCCGATGGTTGCAGCCGTTGGGGCTTTATTTATGGTAGCCATTGGCTATCACCCTTGAAAATGTAATAGCATTTGGCTACCATGTCAACATTGTTTTTTTAAACGGTGTTGAACATGACTAAGAGAGATCCTCAACTTAACATTCGCCTACCTCAAGAATTAAAAGCTCGATTGCAGATAGCCGCTGAAAGAAATAAGCGCTCCGTTAATGCAGAGGCCGTTGCCGCTATTGAGCGAGCTGTTATAGATGCTGAGCGTGTGGTAACGCATGAAAATGGCGATATAGAAATAACCCTGACTCCATTTAAGTCAAAATATCTAGTATCAAAGATTGAGTCGATAAAGCATGCAGAAGAAATATTGAGTGAAATCTTAGATGTCGTTAAGCGACTAGAGCAATTAAACAAACATTGATAGTTTTTCGATTGATGACCTTAGCGAGTCAGAAAAGAAAGTCTTGAGAGCATTAAATGAGAGGTGGTAACAATGGACAGTAAATTATTTGCCAGACTCACTGAAAGCATGACGCAAATGAATGAGATTATTGATGGCGAGCGTGTGCCTTCTCGTGAAACCCTTGTTGAGGCGGTGAAAGTAAAAAGTATTCGCCAGGCAACAGGATTAAGCCAATCAGGATTTGCTAAGTTAATTTCTGTTAATGTTGGAACCCTCCGTAATTGGGAGCAAGGAAGAAGAGAACCGACAGGCCCAGCAAAAGCTTTGTTGAAAGCGATAGAAAAAGATCCTGTCAATGTTCTGAAAGCGTTATCCATGTAAGTGGATCCTTACGGGCTTTTTTGTTGGCCATTAGTTGGGTTTACAAAAGTTTCGTAAAACCTCATTGCGATGTAGTCTTTTTGTGACTACAATTAGGTTAATATATAACCGGAGGATTGACTAATGACCACTGAAACTTATGTCCGTGCACGTATTGATGCAGAGACTAAAGAGCGTGCCAGCGCCGCATTGGAAGCGATGGGGTTATCTGTGTCTGATGCTATCCGCTTGCTGATGTTACGTATAGCGGATGAGCAGCGATTGCCTTTTGATATCAAAGTGCCGAACGCAACTACTCAGAAAGCAATGGAAGAACTGGAAGCAGGAAAGGGAAAGCGATTCGATAGCGTGTCTGGCAACCAAAGCAATTGAAGGTGAGTTTTTAGGTAAAGAGGCCTTGCCTGCGCCTCAGCAAGTTGATTTGTCATCTGAACTGAGCAACGTTAATGCCCTGTATAAAAACATAATGCACCTCAAAGATACGTGGGACACCCTCAACCCGCATTTATCTGTTTTAACACCAGATATAGCGCACGCGTTTAATGGAGCATTCAGCAACGTAAGTGGTCCAGTGTTAGCTCTGAAGAGCAGCCTTGAAAGAAAATCAGCTTGCTGAACTAAATTTAAGCCACGGAGGGCTGAAAATTGAAACAGGTTGATACATTTTAATCATCAACGAAACAATAGCAATATAGCTAATGCTATTGATTTGATGGCAAGATGCCCCTATGATTACCCTAAGGTAATTTATCAATGAGATAAATGCTAATCACCTATTTACTTTAATTTCATGACGTTAGGGGGCTATATGAGAACTGAACATACCAGATCTGTACAGACTATTAGCCACTTGACAGAAGTTATTGATTCTTTCAAGGACAAGAACACGGATAAGCTTTTTAACGTCCTTCGCCTCAGTGTAAGACAGGATGTTAATAGACAATTATTTATAGTGACTATTAAGGATGATAATAAGAGTGATGATTTCTATGTTGTGCCATTTGCTGAGTTAATTGTCAGAAGGGAGAAAGTTAAATATCTCGTTGCTCCTGAAAAACAATATCCAGAATTTGATGGTAATATTAATTCCATCATGAAACATATCGAGTCTATTATTAAAAATTTCATTGATAATTACAAAATAACGACTACCCATTAAATTCTCATAGGGATAGTGATGGCTCCTAATCTTATCAGTTCGTATTCGAAGGACTTGAGCAAAAAGCCAAGTTACGTCTCAAAGAGTGTTATTGATGAATACCATCATTTATCATTAGAAGATGATGATCTGCTTAAAATAATAGAGTACGCCCTTGTTGGGAGTGAATATCATTTCTATTCAGATATAATCTATATGGGTTGCACTACTCCTGGTTTCTATTCTGAACATGCTGAGCATTTAAGGGGTACAAATATTGCACTGACCAAATCATTGATGAGCTACTCTCTCTTGATATGCACGAACCACTAGAAGATATTTTGATTGGTCGAATCGCGTATAATGATTTTAATTTTGTTGATCATGGTCTAGCCAAGACCGGCAAGCAAATTAAAGGTATCTATATAGATACAGATTTTCAAGGAGCAGGAATAGCCAGTTCTATATATGGAAGCCTCTTGTCGAAACATGAGCATATTGTATGCGACAACATTCAGAGCCTATCAGGCGGTTCTTTATGGGCTAGCAAACTCATTAAGCTGGGCGAAGTTCGTATCTATGATGTTGTTAAAAAGACATTTTCAGATATATTAACTCCTCACGGCATTGGTATGAATGGCGTCATTCCGTGGAGCGCCATCGACCTACCCTTTAGTGAATTATCTAAATGGGGGAAAAGACCCCTCTCAAACGAGTCATGCCATCATATTGTTAACATCATAAGTAAAGACAGATAGCATAACTAACCCGCTTCGGCGGGTTTTTTCATATCCAAATCCTAGCCGCCTCGTGCGGTTTTTTTACATCCAAAAAACGAGGTGTCCTATGTTCGGAATGCCAGAATTACCCAAAATGCCCGATATTCCCAACTGGAAGGGGATCCCTAACGCCGCGATAGACGCAGGAATTAGTCTGGGCGGTGCTGCATTGATTAATACGCTATTCGGTAATTATTGGGGAATATTCAATCAATTTGGTATCCCCCTTTTGCTGGCGGATAACGTCATCTCACTGCAATACCAGAATCAGTATCGAGTGGTGAGCGTTCCGATAGAGAACGGCTCATTCGCCAGCTATAACAAAACCGGAGAGCCTTACAAAGTTACAGTTCAATTGAGTAAGGGGTCAGGTGGCACACTGGAGCGAGGTGCCTTTCTGTCTCAGCTTGAGATTCTGGCGAAAAGCACACTGAAATTCCATGTTGTCACACCGGAATTCGTCTACACCAATGCCGCCATTGCGGGCTATGACCTTGCAAGGGAAGCCAAAGACGGGGCCACACTGATTAAGGTGAATGTCCATCTGGAAGAGGTCAGGGAAGTAAAAATCAAATATGACAAAGAAGAAGTGAAAAACCCCGATGACGCCAAGAAAAAGGACACAGGTGATCAGACACAGAAGGTGGAATCGCAAGTAAGCAGTAGCGTTAATGAAGCCGCGGGCAAGGAAAAAACAACACTAAAGAATACTGGAGATTTTATTGAGAAAATCGGTGGCGCACTCGAAAAAGCCATTGATAGCAGTAAACAGCTCTTAAACATGGGGCAGCAGCAAATCAGTGGCGGAGGATTTTTTTAATGCTTGTTGAAATCGCCATTTTACCCATCCCAAACCAAACGACATCATTCACGATTGACTCGGATTTAATCGACCTGACCCTTGAGAGCCGACTGGGGGCTATTTTCGCCACCGTACAGAAGAACGGTGAGTATCTGGTGTGTAACCGTGTATGTAAAAATCTTTCGTATATCTGCCAATGGCTGGTTTTCGTGGATATTGAAGGGAATGCTGATCCTGAATACTCAGGCCTCGGTTCCCGCTATAAACTGGTATGGAACGATGAAATTTAACCGAAAAGTAATCAAAATCACGCTCACCCTTTCCGGGAAAGACGAATCTTTCACTTCCGATAACCAAAATAAGCTCTCAGCCAGCGGCCTTCGGATCAACGCAGAAATCAATTACGGCAATGGCGCAATTACGCCTCATGCCCGAATTAAAGCCTATGGTCTGCCGATAGAGACGATGGAGAAGCTGCTTCGCATTAAGTGGAATGTGTTACGAGCACTGCAAAATACCGTGACCATTGAAGCGGGTGAGGAAGGCGAAGAGTTATCGCAAGTCTTTAAAGGTGGTATCACCTATGCTTACCCGGATTTTGGTGATGTGCCGAATGCGTCACTGGTGATTGAGTCACAGACTGCCGTGCTGGATAAAATGGCTGGGGCTAATGCCGAGAGTTACGAGGGTGAGTACGATGTTGCCGCTATGATAGCGACTATCTGTAAACGTATGGGCTACACCTTTGAGTCAAATGATGTCAGCGTCAAGCTATCCAACCCGAATCTGAACGGAACTGGAATCGATAAAATCCGCCAGTTGGCCTATGCCGCAGATCTGGATTTGTACATTGAAAATAAAAACATTGCCGTGACTTACAAAGATGCCCCCCGGCGAAACTTAAAAATTCCGGCTATCTCACCGGAAGCCGGACTTATTGGCTACCCTATACCCACCATAATCGGCATTGAGTTTAAGTGTTTCTATGATCCGCTGGTGCGGTTCGGCGGCATCGTGCGTATTGCTGACAGCCTTATCAAGATTTGTAACGGTGACTGGCTGGTTTACGGTGTTCGTATTGTCTTGGAAACTGAGCAGGAATCCGCACAGTGGGTAATGGAAGTATCAGCCAGCCGGAGAGGAGATAGCTATGTCGCCATCAAAAAATGAACGGGTATCATTATATGACCCACAAACTACCGCAGGTGGAGCGCTCAGTCAGGAAGCGATTATCTGGTCAATGATCGGTAGGATAGGCACAGTGACTATTTGCCGGATAGAGAACGTACATGGTGGAGGTGTTGACCCTGTGGGGTATGTCGATATTCTACCCCTAGTGCAACAGGTCGACGGGGCAGGCAATATCTACCAAAATGCCACGGTCTACAATGTGCCGTATTTCCGCTATCAGGGTGGCAAGAACGCGGTCATTCTTGACCCAAAGGCCGGTGATTTGGGCTTTTGCTTTACAGCCAGCCGGGATATTTCCAAAGTCAAACGGGTAAAAGGGGCAGCACCACCGGATAGTAAGCGTAAATATGATATGTCAGACAGTCTCTACATTGGTGGTCTGCTCAATGGTACGCCGTCCCAGTTTATTCATTTTCTGGATAATGGGATGAATATTGTCTCGACAGGTGTGGTGAACGTTAAAGCCACAAAGATAGTACTGGATGCCCCTGTGAAGACAACCAGTACCATTAAGGCCAAGGGTGATATCACTGACAACGCAGACACTAACAGCCAATCTATGGCAGGTATGCGTGAGCTATATAACCGCCATACTCACCCAGAGCACGGACAAGGTGCGAATACCAGCCCACCTAACCAGAAGGCTTAAATTATGCGGACATTATTTTTAATGCCTGCCACATGGGATTTAACTCTCGATGCGGCGGGTAATATCGCTATGGCCTCAGATCAGTACGCCAGAGCGCAGTCAGTGGCCAATGCCTGTCGGGTATTTGTGAAAGATCTGTATTACTCACAAAGTGATGGCATCCCCTACCTGGAAGAAATTCTGGGTAAGAACCGATATTCACTGGCAATGTATCGTAAGTACTTGGAGGATGCAGCCAGATCAGTAGAGGGCGTGATATCAGCAACGGCGGAACTGAGTACGGCAAATGACCGAGTAGTCAAGGGGCGGATTATTTTTACAGATATCGACGGATTTCAGGGGGTAATAGAACTATGATCCCAAAATTACAAATCACGTCACAGGGAGTGTTGACACCTCCAACCCAAGACGTGATAGATGGCTGGTGGCGCGTGCTCAAGGGATGTTTTGGGGATAATCTCAATACTGATATGAGTACCCCGCAAGGTCAGTTAGTTACCACTCTTACTGCTATTATTACCGACGAACGTAACTCCTTCATCAACCTTTTGAACAGCTTCGATCCTCGTTATGCAGATGGCATGATGCAGGATGCGTTGGGGTATATTTACTTTTTGCGACGCAAACAAGCGACCAGATCCGTAGCAGAGATAACGATTAACGGGCTGGCAGGTACAGTTATCCCCGCAAGCTTTCAGGTTTCAGATAATGCCGGGAGAACATGGAGCACACGGGCTGAGGTGACGATAGGTGATGACGGTTTAGTTGCGGTGCATGCTCACTGCGATATTACGGGGCGAATTGGGGCTTCTGCTGAGTCTATTAATCGTGTTGTTAAAAACATCACTGGGGTGGATTCAGTTATTAATAAACATGCAGCCATCGTGGGTAAGGATGTGGAGTCGCGACAGGAATTTGAATTAAGGCGTCAACAGTCGGTGGCGGTCAATGCCAAAAATACTAATGCGGCTACGCGGGGTGCGGTTGCTAATATTAAGGATGTTATCGACTGCTATGTTATCGATAATCCCTCTGATAACACTATTCACGTAGGTGTGACGAATTACCCGTTAATTCGAAATTCAATAGCAGTTTCCGTGGTAGGCGGGGATGACAATGAGATTGCCAGGCGGATTTTGATTAAGGCAGGCACGGGCTGCTCTTTTGTGGGAAATACCCTAGTGAAATATCAGGACACTGAGAACTTTGCTTATATGCCGCCAACTTATGACATTAAATTTATCCGGCCACACCATACTCCGGTAGAGTTTATTATCACCTTTGAAGATAAACTGAAATTAACTCATCAAGACAAGGAAGCGACCCGAAATGCGGTAATGAAGGAATTTAGCACAGGCAGGGGAAAGGGGCGGATCGCCAAGAAACTGCTTGCCAGTGATTATATCTGCGTTGTAGCGCAAGCAACTACTGAGCGACTGATTTCAATCCAGATAGCAAGGAAAGGTGAAATAGCGGCAAATTATCTGGAGTTTGGTATTGATGAGTTTCCGGTGTTGTCAGTGGATGACATAAGGATAGCGTCATGATTGAGATAAAAGACACTTTCCTTAGCCAATACGCTAACAGCCCCACTATTTGTACCATCCTTAACGAGTTTAATGACGCCATCGACCCCAGAGTCAGCACGGATGAATTTTACCATCTGGCGGTCAACGTGCTCACAGCACAAGGTTTCGGACTGGATATATGGGGACGGATTGTTGGCATCAGCAGGGATTTATCCATACCCGATCCGGCTATGGGTTATTTTGGGTTCAAAGAGACGGAAAGGTATACGCCATTTGACCAATCCCCATTTTATAGTGATGGAGCATCTGATTCGTCTTACAAGATGGATGACTCGACTTACAGGGATGTGATTTTCATGAAGGCATACTCGAATATCTTGTATGCGACCGCCCCGAATATTAATCGGTTCCTGAAGAGCTGTATTTTCAATGGGCGGGCGTATTACCTCATCACAGGACATATGACAGCCCGGTATGTCTTTGAATACCGATTATCTGAATTAGAAAAGAATCTGATTTACCACCAACATATCTTACCGCGTCCGTCAGGAGTTCAGATTTCGGTTGTGGAACTTCCGGCAGGCGAATTTTTCGGTTTTTACGGCACAGGATTTCAACCCTTCGATCAGGGCGCTTTTGCACAATAGGTGAATAATGAAAAACCCAAACTTAATACCCAAGCCCTTCGCGCAGAGCGGGCAGAAAAATGATATTCCCGCAAATCACAAATCAGACCAACCCAGTCAGAAAGCAACATGGGATACAGGCTTCCCGCAAATTACCATGATGCCCGTAACGGCGGGCGGATTGCCACCCAGCGGACGAGATTTTAACGGTATTTTGAATCAGATTTCGGACAATATCGTGCACTTATCCAAAGGTGGGAAGTTTAAGTATTCCCAAGAGTATGCTGACTTAATTGGTGGCTATCCCAAAGGGGCGATATTGCAATCCGATGATGAAACCAGAGAGTTTCAGAGTCTGGCGGATAACAACAAAATTAATTTTAACAAAGAACCATCTGAGAAAGTTAATGCTGCATGGAAACAGGTGAGCACGACTCAAATTCTGGATGAGTTAAACAAAAAGCTCAATCGCTCTGATGTGGTGCAATCAGTCGGCAGCAGTAAAACGCAGGTGATGAGTCAGAATGCGGTTACCGATGCCCTGAACACCAAGCAAGACAAAGGGGATTACGCAACCAATCCTGCGTTGAACGAGGTAAGGAAACAAGCCAACACCGCCAATCAAAATGCAGTTAATGCCAACGACAACGCCAACCGCCGCCTCGACAAAGCGCAGAACGGGGCGGATATCCCGGATAAGAAGGCATTTGTGAGCAACCTCGGTTTAGAG
>NZ_NKHP01000032.1 GCF_014467235.1 Xenorhabdus indica
TCAACAAGCTCATGCGGTACACGAGCTTCTAATTTTTTTGACTTTGCGTTTACTGCTTTCGTTGCCATATCTGCATCCATTAGTAGTTGGTGGCTGACACCGTGCTTTATTCAGGTGATACAAATAGCAACGCCCCGAAGTGCGCTAACACTGTCGAGGCGTCTGACCACAACATTATCGGAGCTAATGCTATGGCTGATACACAGTCTAACCAAACTCGCCTTAAATTTACATTCCTTATTGCATCCGACACTCAGCGGCTGGCTGACACGTCCTCTTTGATCTTCGTATTACGTCAGGGGACATGCCATGAGTAATAAACCTATCTCATTAAAACAGGCGCTGCATCGTGCAAGTTTGGGTATTTCACTTTTCACGTTCATTACCCAAAAAGCCAAAGGTGAATGCGAAACCAATTTAAATAATCTGATTGCATTGGCACACGGCATTCATCAGGAGGTTTATCGCGACCTGTCGAAACATGTCCCACAGAATCCAGTGAATAAATTAGTTAATTGCCTTGTACGCCGGGAAAGAGATCCATTAGGGCAATCCTCGTTTCGTGCGGGATTATGTACCTCTTTATATGAGGTCATTCTTGAACAGGCCAGCCAACACTGTTCGGAAGAGTTACACGATTTGCTGTCGCTAGCCTGTGATATTAATCAGGAAGTTTACTATTCGCTCTATGCAGCGGTTAATGGCGAGGACGAGTGATCATGAGTCAGGGAAATAATAATCAGAAAAGCCGCCCGTTAGATATTATCCGAACAGTGAAAAAATCAGCCATCAACCACTGGCAAAGCCTGTTACCTGCTTGTGGCGTTGATGTTCCCGCAAAGGGTAAGCACGGTGCTTGTCCGATATGTGGTGGCACTGATCGTTTCCACTTTATCGACGATAACCATCATGGCGACTGGCATTGCCGCCAGTGTGATGCACCCAATCACGGTGATGGACTGGATTTAGTCGCAAGAACCAACGGGATCACTATCTTTGCCGCCGCTAAGTTGGTAGCTGATGCGCTGGCACTTCCTTTACCTGAACCCAAGTCCACCAAAGAGCAGCCCCGAACAGTAAAACCAATTGCAGAACGCATCGCTGCGCTGATCGCAACTTCTGTCACGGGTGAATCTCAGTATCTGATTAAAAAGGGAATGAAATACTCCAATCAGCGGTTATTGAAAGATGGCTCTTTATTGCTGGTGGTTCAGGCGCTGGACGGCACAATTACAGGCGCACAAACCATCAAGCCGAACGGTGAAAAACGCCTTGTCGCTGGTACTCAAAAAAAGGGAAGTTTTATCCCCGCATCCGAGATTACCGGAACGCCCGATACCTTCATTATTACCGAGGGTTACGCTACGGCGTTAACGGTCAGCCAGTTACATGAGGGCGTGGTATTGGCAGCCATTGATGAAAGCAATTTGTTCACCATTGCCGAACAGGTCAGAACACAGTGGTCTAACGCAAAAATCATCCTTGCCGCTGATAACGATTGGCACGAACCGGAAGAGCGGGACAAAAACGGCAGGCTAAAAAAGAATGTCGGCAAGATAGCGGCAGAAAAAGCCGCTATAGCGATTAACGGCTGGGTCACGCTACCGCCTACGGCATTAAAATCTGACTGGGACGATTATCGCCAGCATCACGGCATTGAGGCAGCAAAGCAGGTATTCAGTAATGGGTTATATCAGGTAGGGGAGCAAAAATTCATGGAAGCAGAAGCGGTGATTATCCACGAAACAAAGCCCAAAAAGGCCAATAACAATCTGGCACAAATGGCAGCCAGTCAGCGCGGGGCACTATTGGTTGAACTTTACGGTAAAGTGGCGGTTAATCCTGATAGCGAAATGGTTTACCACTATAACGGTACAACATGGGAAACCGTGTCGGATAATGAGCTGCGCCGTGCAATGGTGGCAATTTTTGACCAGCACGAAACCCCTTACAGCCCGAACGGGATCAATAACGCTATCTATGCCATGAAATTATAAGTGCCGGTTATCGGCGAACAACGGCGGGATTTAATCGGGTTCCGCAATGGTGTGTATGATTTATCAGCTCAACAGTTTACCTTGCACCAGCCGGAACATTGGTTAATGAATCATAACGGTATTGCATTCACCCCGCCTGCTGTCGGTGAAAATTTACCAGACCATGCCCCAGATTTTTATCGCTGGTTATCCCATGCGGCGGGAAGTAATGAAAACAAGATGAATCGCATTAAAGCAGCTCTGTTTATGATCCTGGCAAACCGTTACGACTGGCAGTTATTTATTGAAGTGACGGGTGAAGGTGGCAGCGGTAAAAGTATCTTTACCTATATCGCCACTTTATTGGCAGGAGAGCACAATACGGCCAGTGGAAATATGCGGGCACTGGATGAGGCGAGAGGCCGTTATCAGTTTGTCGGGAAGAGCCTGATTACGCTGCCCGATCAGGTTAAATATGTCGGTGAAGGCGCGGGCATTAAGGCAATTACTGGCGGTGACTTAATCGAAGTTGACGGGAAATATGAGAAGCAATTTTCTACGGTCATTAAGGCCGTTGTATTAGCCACCAATAACGAACCGATGAGCTTTACAGAACGTAATGGCGGTATTGCACGGCGGCGGGTGATATTCCCGTTTAACATTCCGGTCAAAGAGTCAGAAAAAGATCCACACTTGCCGGAGAAAATCAGTCGGGAACTGCCCGTTATTATTCGCCATTTATTAAACGAATTTGCCGACCAGAACAAAGCTAAAAAGCTGCTACAGGCACAACGCGATTCTAACGAAGCATTAACGGTGAAAAGCAATTCCGATCCGTTGTATCGCTTTTGCGGTTATCTGGTAACCGTCAATGATGCAACTGGGATGAAGATGGGCACTAAGAACATTAGCCCACGAGCGCCGAGGTTGTATCTGTATCATGCTTATCTTTCTTTTATGGAAGCGCACGGCTTTGAACGCCCGTTAACACTGACCAAGTTCGGCGAATCGCTCCCCAAAATTATGCTGGAATACAAAAAGGAGTATCGGAAAGTACGAACCAAGAAAGGTTACTCTTATAACGTTGAGTTATCGGAAGAAGCCGAAGAGTGGTTGCCGTCATTGCCTGAGTGCCGGGGCTTTAAATCCCCACTATAAACTTTTTAGGCTTAAGTCTGCATTCTATACATCATTTTAAATATCTATCTGTATTTAAAAGAAAATAATAGATGTATAGTTATTTCTTAGCTATACATCAAATATACATTCTCTTCATTAGGATAAAAAAGGGGGGGTGAACAGAGGGTACAGTGAATGAATATTATATTAATTACTGCAAACCCAGATGTAGCAAGGCTTTGAGAAGAATGTGCAGAGGGTGCATAACTGAGAGGGTAAAAAAGATTTATAGGGGGCTATCTTTGGCAGGTAAATAAAAGTCGGATGATAGGAGACAGTAAAATAAGGTATCAGCCTGATTTGGTATTACCAGAAATTTAAACGATGTAATATTCTGATTTTATTTAAGAACAGAGATTAATCACAAATTTACTGCTGAATTTTTCTTCATGCTAGAATAGATAAATATTCCTGCTGTATCCTGTTTCATTCATTCGATTTTATCGAAAGTCAGATCACAGGAGACAAGATGTCACACGTTATCTACTTATCACTAAAAGGCAAGAAGCAGGGATTAATTTCAGCGGGCTGTTCAACGCCCGAATCCATCGGAAATCGCTATCAGACAGGCCGAGAAGACGAAATACAGGTACTGGGTGTCAATCATTCAGTAAGCCGCGATCAGAGTGCACATCATCACCCTGTCAGCTTTACCAAGCCCATTGATAAATCCTCACCGCTGTTAGCAATGGCAATCGATGGAAACGAATTGCTGGAAGCGCGCTTTATGCACTACCGGACAAGCCCGATGGGTCATCTGGAACTCTTTTACGAAATTAAACTGACAGGCGCGACAATCGTTGATCTTGCCTATAATTATCCCCATTCCATTAATGATAACGGCGCAATCCCCCATGAAGTGGTGATGCTCGATTACAAATCTATCGCGTGTAACCACATTGCAGCGGGGACTTCGGGCTACAGCATCACACAATTAGCTGGGCGTGAAGAAGGCAAGCCGTTGTTGTCTGGGTTCTCAAATGTGAAGCCATTAGTGGAAGAAGCTGTTGCGGCTCTATTTAGCCATAAGTTCATACTGAAACATCAAGGAGATGCCTGCCAAGATATTGCGTATGGCGTGGAAACGGATAAGGGACTAATTGAGGGAATATGTCAAACGTCTGGAATGACAAAACAGTTTGATGCCAAAAAAGAAGAAAATATTGAAGTTAAATATTTATTTCAGACGAAAATAGGGATTTGATAATGTCGATTTTTAAAACTAAAACCGTTAAAGGCGGAAAAACAACAGAAATTGAAACGGATATTTTTTATTTAAACCAAATCCCGGATGCAATGGAAAAAATGGGCTGGGAGATGGCACCAAAATTAATGCGCCATTGGTTCAATACAAAGCCTGCCTATACATTTACTGAAGAAGTAAAAAGCAAGTATGTTGCAGGCAGTGCAATAGATATTCCAGATGAAAGATTAAATGATTCTATCATAAAAATGGAATGGGCATTGAAATATAAACAACCTCAAGATGTAATGGATGTATTAATCAATGGTTGGGCAAGTGATGCGGGTATTAGGCAATTAAAAAAGAAATTAAAAGAAAGTAGTAATAAAACACTAGGATATGAAAAAGATATACGAGAATTAGATACATTTTCAGCAGTCAATGTTAGGCAATTTGGCTCTAAATTTGATACGATTGACGATTGGTATGGTGCTATGGGCAATTCCAATATGAAGGTAGCTGTTAAAGGCCATGTGGATAAATTAGACAGTAAAGATGTTTTTGTCACCGAACAGATTGGTATGTATTTAAAAGACACCTATGATTTCGTTGGCTCTAACGAACCTTTGGGAATTTGGAGTAAAAACGGTATCTTAGATAAAGTTAGCTCCGTTGATTATGCTGCTCTTTATGCCAGTGGAAGCTGGATGGTTCTATGGATTAAATACAATGGATATGTTCCTGTCATTAATGATAGTTTTAGAAAATGGCAGAAAAAGCATAATGAAGGCGGCGACTTTATGGTTTTTTCTGATATTTTATGGATGGATCCGTTACCACAACATAAAATCATTCAATTATGAAAACTCAATGTAAATTTTTTTCTAAAAAACCATTATTGGTTTTGGCAGTAATTACTATTTTTATCGTATGGATTGCATTTCCATCAACTTTTTTCTTCGGTAATTGGAATAAGAAATTTGAAGTAAAGGATGAAAATGGTCAATATACCGCAGTAGTATATAAAAAATTACCCATATCGCCATACGCAATGTTTAAGTATGTTATTATGGATGATGACTATTTTATTGTTTTATATGACAATAAAAATAGACTTATCTGGAAGAGTTCTCCGTTTACATCAATATCATATGGTGCATTTTCTGCTTCATTTGGTTTTCCATCCACTGATGATGATGCTTTTATCTATCCAACAAATGACGGATATGAAGTCATCTATGTAAATAAATTAAAATAATTTTTGTAAATATTTTGTCTTCATGTTTATTCTTGTTTAGCCTCTGAATTTCAGAGGCTTCTTTATTATTTTTCATCGTGTTAAATAATATTTAAATAAACAAATAACGCAAAAACACCATGAAAAAACTACTCGAATTACGCCAGCAAAAAAACGATTTAACCCAGCAAATGCGCTCCCTGCTCACCAAAGCCGAAGAAGAAAGGCGCTCACTGAATCCCGATGAAGCCAAACAGTTCGACGAGCTGCGCAGCCAATCCGATAACCTGAATACGGAAATTGCCCGTTATGAGTCTTTATCTGATGAAGAACGCAATCAAGCAAAGAACCAGACAACCAGTAAAACACTCAATAATGATGAACTACGCCACTATATTCTGACGGGCGAAGCCCGTTCCTTGTCTACAAGCATCCCCTCAGACGGCGGCTATACCGTTATCCCTGAGCTGAACAAACAAATCATGCAGCAATTGGCTGATGAGTCGGTTATGCGCCGAATCTGTACCATCAAAACCACGCGCAGCAACGAGTATAAACAGCTTGTTTCGGTCGGTAGCGCAGCGGTTGCTCATGGGGCAGAAAGCAAGGCACGTAGTGAGACAGCTACACCTAAGATGGAAGAAGTCAGTATCAAGCTGTTTCCTGTCTATGCCTATCCCAAAACCACGCAGGAAATTATTGATTTTAGTGATGTCGATATTTTAGGCTGGCTGACCGCTGAGATCGCAGATACTTTTGTTGATACCGAAGAAACCGATCTCGTGAGTGGTGACGGCAGTAAGAAAGCGAAAGGTTTTCTGTCTTATCCCCGTGATACCCAAGCTGACAAGGTACGTGCGTTCGGTACACTACAAAAGCTGGAAGCAACTAGCCTTGAAGCCGATAGCCTGATTGACCTGAAATTCCTGCTCAAAAACAAATACCGCAAAAACGCTGTTTGGGTGATGAACTCCACGACCGCCGCCAACGTGCAGAAGCTGAAAAATAGCAACGGGGATTACATCTGGCGGGAGCGTCTGCAAGCCGCTGATCCTGATATGTTGCTGGGCTTACCTGTCCACTATCTCGAATTTATGCCGGATAACATCATTGCGCTAGGTGACTTCAAACGCGGTTACTTCATCGTTGAGCATCAAACGGGCATTCGTACTTGCCCCGATAATATCACCGAGCCGGGATTCTATAAGGTACACACCGATAAATATT
Organism: Xenorhabdus indica; assembly: GCF_014467235.1. Taxonomy (GTDB): domain Bacteria; phylum Pseudomonadota; class Gammaproteobacteria; order Enterobacterales; family Enterobacteriaceae; genus Xenorhabdus; species Xenorhabdus indica. The sequence goes on from NZ_NKHP01000032.1 coordinate 6,803, forward strand.
TGGGCGGTGGGCTGGTGGACTCCAACGCAATCAAGGTGCTGGAAGTCAAAGCCTCTTGATAATCTTGGAGTTTATCGATGAAGAATGATTTTGAAATCCGTACCGCTTCATTATCTGCCAATGATAAGAAACTAACAGGCTATGTGATTAAGTGGAACAGCCGATCACATATCTTGTGGGATGAGTTTATCGAACAGTTCGCCCCGAATGCCTTTAGCGCCAGTCTAGCGGCAAGTGCTGATATCAGGGCACTGTATGAACATGATCATATGAACCTGTTAGGCCGTACCACATCTGGAACATTGCAACTTAGCGAAGATGCCACCGGATTACGTTTCGAACTCACCCCGCCTGATACGCAATTAGGGCGTGATGTGCTGACACTGGTTGAGCGGGGTGATATTTCCGGTATGTCCTTTGGTTTTCGTGCCGTTAACGATCGGTGGGATACCAGTCAAACACCGTATGTCAGAACCGTTTTAGAAGCCGAACTGCGGGAAATTACTGTTACCAGTTTACCCGCCTATCCTGAAAGTGGTGTTGAGATTGCCAAACGATCCCTGAATGTGGTTAAGCCTTGTTATGTGGATTTGCGCCATTACTGGCTGCAACTGTCCGAGGTGTGATCATGTGGCCTTTTAAGCGAAGTACTCCAGAACAGCGCAGTATGACGATGGATGAATTTTTTTCTCTGACAGGCATATCTAATACCAAATCCGGCGAGCATGTTTCCCCCTCGACCGCCGAGGGTTTACCTGCCGTGATGAATGCTGTCACAGTGATTAGTGAAGCGGTCGCCACCATGCCCTGTTATCTCTATCGGGTTCAGCACCAGCACGGGAAAGAATCCCGCGAATGGTTGAGCGATCATCCGGTTGATTATTTGCTTAATGAATACCCGAACGATTGCCAAACACCGTTTCAGTTTAAGCGAACGCTGATGCGTCATTGCCTGTTAAATGGTAATGCCTATGCTGTTATCGTCTGGGACAAAGATGGGCAGCCACAATCGTTACACACTTACCCGCCGTCAGCGGTTGTCCCACAGCGATTATCCGATCATCGATTTGCTTACACCATTACCGAACCCTATAGCGGCAAGGTCAGAACCTATCTACAGGAAGAAGTGTTACATTTGCGCTATGCCACCGAAGATGGCTTTTTAGGGCGCTCGCCTGTCACTATTTGCCGTGAAACGTTGGGTTTAGGGCTGGCACAACAGCGCCACGGCGCAAGCATTATGAAAGAAGGCATGATGGCGGCGGGCGTGATTAAAGCCGCTGACTGGCTGGATGGCATCAAAGGTAATAAGGCGCTGGAAGCCCTCGAACGCTACAAGGGTGCACGTAATGCAGGGAAAACGCCAATACTTGAAGGCGGGATGGAATACCAGCAGTTAGGCATGAGCAATCAGGATGCGGAGTGGCTGGCCTCCCGCCGTTTCACTATTGAAGATATCGCCCGTATGTTCAATGTCAGCCCTATCTTTCTGCAAGAGTATTCGAACAGTACCTACAGCAACTTTAGTGAGGCCTCCCGTGCTTTTCTGACAATTACCATGCGCCCGTGGCTTGCCAATTTTGAGCAGCAAATCAAATCCGCCTTGCTGATGAATTCACCAACAAAAGGCATTCGCTACCAAGTCGAATTCGACACAGCTGATCTACTTCGCACTAATCCGAAAGAACGTTTCCAGAGCTACGAGACAGCGATTAAATCCGGTGTCATGTGCCCGAATGAAGCCCGTGAACGGGAAGGCTTATCGCCCCGTGCCGGTGGCGATGAATTCAGTCAGGCATGGAAACAAACCGTAGAAATCAAACAAGACAAGGAGAGTAACGAATGAGAGCAGGCAGATTGCGGCATCGGGTGACGATCCGAAAAAATGAAGCCAGTCGGGGTAAATTTGGTGAAGTGCTCAACAACTGGGTGGATTTAGCCACTGTCTGGGCTGAAGTCCAAGCGATTAGCGGGCGGGAGCTGGTGGCCTCCGGCGCGGTGTTCTCAGAAGCCACCGTGCGTATCTGGCTGCGTTATCGTGCTGATGTGACCACAGCGAACAGTATTACCTTTCACGGCGCGAACACGACGGGCACTGCTTTTAGCATTATGGCGGTCATCCCCGATGCGAAATACACCCGCCTAGAGCTGCTTTGCAAGGGAGGCATATTCCGATGAGCCGGATTGAAATTCCCCTGAATGAAATCAAGCAGCATTGCCGACTGGAAGAAGATTTCACCCTTGATGATGCGCTATTAGCGGGTTATGCCGATGCTGCGTTGGAAGTCTGCCAGCAACATATCGGTAAACGCTTTGATAAAGGATTGGTTTTCACGCCAGCGATTAAAGTCGGTTGCCTGCTATATATCGGTTTGTTGTATGAGAATCGGGAAATGGCAACCGATGTTGAGCTGAAAGAAGTGCCTTTCACCATCAAATCACTGTGGTCTGTCTATCGTGATGTGGGGATCTACTGATGCCGTGGCAACCGTTAAGACGTTGTAGCTATCCAAGTTGTAAGCAACGGGTAAAGTCCGGTCGCTGTGAGGAACATCGGCGGGAACAGAACAGGCAGCGCGGTACACGTACCGAACGTGGTTACAGTAACCGATGGGGCAAGTACAGACTGATGTATCTCAAAACGCATCCCTTATGTGTGCATTGCCTCAAGCAGAACTGCTACACACCCGCCACCATTGTGGATCACATTATCCCAATCAATAGTGATAGTGATGTGCTGTTCTGGCCTGCCTTCAATCATCAAGCACTATGCCATGCCTGCCATAACCGTAAGACCGTCCAGACAGACCCCATCACCAAAACCAAGCGCAAACAGGGAAGCTATCAGGAACAGGAAGCAGAAGCGGCACGGTTGGTTAGCTTTGGAATAATAACAAAATGAAATAACGGGGTGGGGGTATCAAAAATGACAAACATCCCTCTGAGCGGAACCGCCCCCTCCTTCAATTTTTACGTACGGCAATTTTTTTGAAAATAAATCACAAGGAACAGAAAACATTATGGCAAGAGCACCCAAACCGCCCACTTATTTAAATGAGATTGCCGCCAGTCAATGGAAGGCCAAAAGCAAAATCTTAAACGAACGGGAAGATTTGAACGCCGCCGACTGGAACAACTTAGAGCTGTATTGCGTCAACTATGCCATTTACCGAAAAGCGGTGGCAGACCTTGATATCCGAGGCTTTAGCATTGTGAACAGTCAGGGCAGTGAAAGCCGTAACCCATCACTGAGCGCCAAAGCGGACGCCGAAAAAATCATGATAAAAATGTCGGCGTTGCTTGGCTTTGATCCGGTATCACGGCGTAGAAATCCGGTAGAAACTGAGGAAGAGGACGAGCTAGATCGCTTATGAACGCATGGAAGCAATACGCTTTTGATATCGAAAATGGCACAATTCCGGCCTGTAAGCGGGTAAAACAGGCCGTGAAACGCTATTTTAACGACCTGAATAACCCGCTTTATGTGTTTGATTCGGAGGTGGTGACGCGGTTTATTGCCTTTTCCCGTTACTGTCCGCACGTCAAAGGCCATTTGCGCGGTAAACCCATCATGCTTGAGCCGTGGCAACAATTCGCCTTTGCCAATTTGCTTGGCTTCAAAGTTAAGGCAACCGGGCATCGAAAATATCGCAGTGCTTATATTCAAGTCCCGCGCAAAAATGCCAAATCCACTGTTGCCGCAATATTGGCTAACTGGTTTTTGGTGATGGAGAACGGACAGCAGGATATTTACACCGCCGCCGTGAGCCGTGATCAGGCGCGTATTGTGTTTGATGATGCCCGCCAGATGTGTCTGTTATCAAAATCGCTCAAGAAACGGGTAGCGATTCAACAACACAAAGTCACTTATGCCAAAAGCAACAGCCTGTTAAAACCACTGGCAGCCAAAGCCGCCACGATTGAAGGTACTAACCCCAGTCTGGCGATTGTCGATGAATATCATTTGCACCCTGATAACGCGGTTTACTCTGCCCTTGAATTGGGGATGGGTGCCCGTCCCGAAGGTATTCTGTTTGCCATTACCACAGCAGGCAGTAACGTGATATCCGCCTGTAAGCAGCACTATGATTATTGCTGTCAGATATTGGATGGCGAAGAGCAAAATGCATCACTGTTCGCCCTGATTTACGAGCTGGACGACGAGAAAGAGATTGATGATGAATCACTTTGGATAAAGGCGAATCCCAATCTGGATATTTCCGTGGACAGTGCCGCTTTGCATGACACTATCCAGAAAGCACGGGGCATTCCCTCACAATGGACAGAAATGCTCACCAAACGCTTTAATATCTGGTGTCAGGGCGAAACGTCGTGGATGGGTGAAGGCGCATGGAAAGCCTGCCAACTCGACTATGACGAAAACGACCTCAAAGGCTTGGAGTGTTACGCCGGATTGGATTTATCCTCCACAGGCGATATCACCAGTATTTGCTACACGTTCCCGATGGATAACGAACTGTTATTACTGACCCGCCATTATCTGCCCGAAGCCCAGCTACAGAATCCTGCCAATAAGAATCGGGCAATTTACCGTCAATGGGCGCAAATGGGCTGGATACGTACCACGACAGGCGATTGTATTGATTATGATCGTATTCGAGATGATATTCTCAAAGACAGTCAACACTTTGATATCAAGCTGGTCGGCTTTGATACATGGAATGCCACGCATCTACGCACGCAACTACAGGGTGTGGGGCTGGATGTTGAACCCTTCCCGCAAACCTATATGCGCTTTAGCCCTGTGGCAAAATCGGCTGAGGTGTTCGTTAACCGCAAGATTATTCGTCACAACGGTGACCCGGTGCTGGCATGGGCGATGTCTAATGTGGTGATGGAAACCGATGCGAACGCCAATATCAAACCGAATAAGAAAAAATCGGCGAACAAAATCGACCCTTCGATTGCGTTCCTGATGAGTTTTGGCACATGGCAAGCAGAGCATGAAGACTTTGCGTTTAACTTGAGTGAAGAACAGCAGAAGAAACTGGATATCTTTAATGGTGTTTAATAAAATCAAATGCTCAAAAGGTGAGATACCTCACCTTTATTTCACTCAATTTTGTCAGTCACTGGATAAATTTTATTAATTTACCATCTGTTATTTTATGTCATCCTGCCATTAAAACATGCAACTCACCCACTGAATTAAATCAAGTCGTACTCTCCAATATTGATGAACCAATTTATTGATGTTCACCGGCGGAGAAATATCCCACCGCCTTCATGTTATTTAGCAATGTTATTGTTGATTAAATGAGGGAATAAATATGCAAGATAAAAAGCCTGATGCACCTGTCTCAGAAAATAGTAATCTCGTGATTGTTACAACACCAGAATATGTCAAAGACTCAATCAAAGAAGCCATTGCAGAACACGCGGCAAGCCGTAATCACCCATATGCAACTCAAGCAGAACCGGGATTTGTCACACTAAGTAATGAGACAGATAGTGACAGTGAAATAACCGTTGCAACCTCTAAAGCTGTTAAAAAAGCATATGATCTAGCCAATACTGCTAACCAAAACGCTCTCAATAATAATTCCAATCTCTATTTGGAGAAGAAACAGAATGGAGCTGATATACCTGATAAAGATGCCTTTATAGACAATCTTGGATTACAAGATACAGTTAGTCAGGCAAAAAACGCAGTGCCTAATAACCGGAAAATTAATGATAAATCGTTAGACAGAGACGTTACTTTAAGTGCCGATGATGTAAAAGCATTATCATTAAATGGGGGCACACTCGATGGTAATTTACGGATAAATGGTGATGAATTTTCAGGTATTCATATCAATAATAAACTGACTACAACACAGGCAGTTAATGGTATTGATTTTATGTTTAGTGGGGAGGTTATGGCATCTATCACGTCGGGTTTACTACAAGGAGGAGCTAGTTTCATGAAATTATTGCTCTCTCCACAAGGTAGCATTTCCGATCGTAGAGAAGTCGCGGTAGATCTAAATGCGAATTTAAAGCGCTTGTTTTTACAAAATGGGTGGGTGCTGGATAACTACGCGAGAATGACAGATTTTGAATTCAATGCGAATGATAATGGTTATCTTCGGTTTCCGGGAGGATTCATGATCCAGTGGTGTTATGGCTCAACTGATGACTCAGGTTGGGGAACTGCTGATTTCCCTGGGGTATGGAGCCAGCGTTGTTTTGGTGTTATCGCGATTAATATAGCTGGTAATTCCCCTGCGTCGTCGTTTGCTGGAGTAAAACGGTTGGATGATCGGAATTTTCAAGTTACCCAACTGGAGACTTTGGATATTCCGAACCGTGGAAAACCATTTTTTGCGATAGGGATTGGCCATTGATGAATACAAAGCCGAAAAACTATTACAGTGCATCCTATAACGCATTTTTTCTGGGAGCATTAATTGATTCGTATCGTGATGCTAACTATTGGCCTGATGATGCAATAGTTGTTGATGATGCTGTTTTCGTAGAATTTGCTTGTAAAATACCACCAAAGGGTAAACGCCGTATTGCGGGGGATGGTGGTTTACCAGCATGGGGGGATATTCCATCACTATCACCAGAACAACTACAATTACAAGCCGCATCTCATAAACAACAATTATTGAACACCGCAACAGAAAAAATCAATATCTATCAAGATGCAGTTGGTTTAGGCATTGTCACTAATGTGGAGGAATCCTTATTAGCTGAATGGCGGAAATACAGAGTATTGCTTAATCGTGTAGACTGTTCTAAAGCCCCTGATATTGACTGGCCTGAACAACCGAAGTGATAATAGGGGATAACGCAAATATTATTGTTATTTATTGATTTCATACCAATCTAGACATGGACGTCTAAACAATATTCTTCGGAAATACCACAAGTTCTCCTCATTGCTAACAAAACACGCAACTAACTTAATAACAGGACTAAAAAGATCCTGATGCATTTTGACACATGACCAATTGTTAAGTGCAAACAACAACAGAACCTTGAGGTATTTACTGGGATATAACGCAATAAGTTAAGTGTTTATACTGGTTCGCTTATTGAGTCCAATAAACCAATCAGTTAAAGTAGCCCCGCCATTAGCAAAATCTAGTGGTCAGGGTTTCGCATCCCTGAGTCAAGAACACTGGTAGGAAGTTTCTACCAGTACTTGCTATCACCTTTTCAATGGTGATTCAGGTAGGGGAGGCTTCGGCCTCGCCGGAATCTTGACCCGGTAATGCGAACCTTGCTTGAATCACCACCATCAATTTTTCAATTAATGGAAGGGGTAGCAGGAATGAATAACGCTAAAAATGACTGGCATCAAGCCGATATTATTGCTGCATTGCGTAAACGTGGTACAACCTTAGCGGCTGTTTCTCGTGAATCTGGACTCAGCTCATCTACACTAGCAAATACGCTCAGCAGACCGTGGCCGAAAGGCGAATGGATCATCGCTAACTATCTCGAAATACATCCCTCAGAAATCTGGCCTAGTCGCTATTTTGATATGTACGGTCAGCTTATTGAGCGCAAGGTTCGGGATAAATCATAAAAATAGCAATTCCCTACTTGAATATCATCGGGAAGATAGCCTCAATGGGGTATCTTCTCACTGGCAGTAACATTCGTAATTATTACTTCAATAGATTGGAACGTTAAATGTACTGACCACGTTTTACTGATCACGCATTCACTCTCATTCTTTCTTTTCTTTTGCCTTGTTTTTATCTTATGCTTTGTTTATAGATTTGTTCAGTGTTCTATGTATAAACAATTATATAAACAAACAAGAACAAACTCGTTAAAAAATTAGGACTATTGATTGAATATCAATGGGTTGTGTGTAAATTGCGAGTATAGACTATATATAATTACTCAAGGTTGTTTTCATGGCGTATACTGGTGCGCTATTTCGTTCTTGTTTAGTGGATTGATGTGGTACATGGCTGGAAGAAAACCAACTAACAACAGTATGGCTGAACCAAAAGATCGCCAAGTGGAAGGGCTGAAACTTCCACCACACTCTTTGGAAGCAGAGCAATCCGTGTTGGGCGGTTTGATGCTGGATAATGAACGTTGGGATAACGTATCTGAACGTGTTACCAGTAATGATTTTTTCAGTCGCCCACATCGGCGTATTTTTGCTGAAATGCAGCGTTTGCTTGAAACGGGCAAACCTATCGACCTGATTACATTATCAGAATCCTTGGAGCAAAATGGAGAGCTGGATAATGTCGGTGGTTTTGCTTATCTGGCAGAATTGTCAAAGAATACTCCAAGTGCGGCGAACATTAATGCTTATGCGGATATTGTCCGTGAACGTGCTGTTGTTCGCGATATGATCGCCGTTGCTAATGAAATTGCAGATGCGGGATATGATCCACAAGGGCGTACCAGTGAAGAATTATTAGATCTGGCGGAATCAAGGGTATTCCAGATCGCAGAAAATAGGGCGAATAAAGACGAAGGCCCGAAAGGAATTGAGCAGATCCTGGAAGAAACGGTTGAACGAATTGAACAATTGTATCAACGTCCGCATGACGGTGTGACAGGAGTTTCTACTGGTTATCAAGATTTGGATAAGAAAACTGCTGGCTTGCAAAAATCTGACTTAATCATTGTCGCGGCACGTCCTTCAATGGGTAAAACCACTTTTGCGATGAACTTATGTGAAAACGCGGCGATGATGCAGGATAAACCTGTTTTGATTTTTAGTCTGGAGATGCCCGGCAATCAGATCATGATGCGTATGTTGGCGTCTCTTTCCCGTGTAGATCAAACACGTATTCGTACTGGTCAGCTTGATGATGATGACTGGGCACGTATTTCCAGCACTATGGGAATTTTGCTGGAAAAACGCAATATGTATATTGATGATTCATCCGGTTTGACCCCTACTGAAGTGCGCTCCCGGGCAAGAAGAGTTTTCCGTGAAAATGGTGGGCTTAGCCTGATTATGATCGATTACCTGCAATTAATGCGGGTGCCTTCCCTATCTGACAACCGTACCTTGGAAATTGCTGAAATATCCCGATCACTCAAAGCATTGGCAAAAGAACTCCAGGTCCCTGTTGTTGCATTATCTCAGCTTAACCGTAGTCTGGAGCAGCGGGCTGATAAAAAGCCCGTTAACTCAGACCTGCGTGAATCAGGCTCTATTGAACAGGATGCTGACTTAATCATGTTTATTTATCGTGATGAGGTATATCACGATAATAGTGAAATGAAAGGCGTGGCAGAAATTATCATTGGTAAACAGCGTAATGGTCCTATCGGTACAGTGAGGCTAACGTTTAATGGTCAATGGTCACGGTTTGATAATTATGCAGGACCAAGCTACAGCGATGAATAAGTAGTAATAAATAACGTATTAATTGAAAACCTACTGACCGGAAAAGAATAAAAAGGGGACAAAATGAAAGCGGCAACTGCTGTTATCGACCGCCGCGCTCTGCGACATAACCTGCAACAGGTCAGGGCGAAAGCCCCGAACAGTAAATTGATTGCAGTTGTGAAAGCAAACGCCTATGGACATGGTTTATTAGAAACTGCGTATACAATGGAAGACGCTGATTGTTTTGGCGTTGCACGAATAGGAGAAGCATTGGCTCTGCGCAGTAATGGAGTTATCAAGCCAATCCTGCTTCTGGAGGGATTTTTAGGGGTGTCAGACCTCCCTGTTTTAGTTGTCAATCATATTGAAACCGTGGTGCACAACATCGAACAACTTGAAGCTCTGGAACAGGCTGATCTATCTCACCCAATTAAGGTGTGGATGAAGTTGGATACAGGGATGCATCGTCTTGGTGTTCGTCTGGATGAAGCAGAATATTTTTATCAACGCTTGAGTCGCTGCCATAACGTCGAACAGCCCATTAAGATGATCACCCACTTTAGTCGTGCCGATGAACCACTGGTGGATACAACTCCCCTGCAAATTGAACATTTTATGTCATTTATTGCGGGCAAAGCGGGTGAAAAATCGATTTCAGCATCTGGGGGAATTTTGTTGTGGCCACAGGCACATCTGGATTGGGTTCGCCCTGGTATCATGATGTATGGTGTATCGCCGATGGCAGATAAAACTGCGGCTGATTTCAACTTAATGCCAGCGATGACATTGAAATCTAGCTTAATTGCTGTACGCAAACACAATTCAGGTGAAGCGGTAGGTTACGGCGGTACTTGGGTTAGTGAACGCGATACATATTTAGGTGTTGTCGCAATCGGATATGGTGATGGTTATCCCCGCAGTGCTCCATCAGGCACCCCCATCTTTGTTAATGGACGTGAAGTTCCTCTTGTTGGCCGGGTTTCCATGGATATGATTACGGTGGATTTGGGGCCTGATTGTCAGGACAAAGTGGGGGATGAAGTTATTCTCTGGGGAACAGTCCTGCCTGCTGAAAGAATTGCAGAATATACAGGGATTAGTGCTTATGAACTGATCACGAAACTAACTTCACGTGTTGCAATGGAATATCTGGACGAATAATCAGGCTAAGTTATATTGCCTGTCATATGTGTTTTTATGTCACTGTTTTTATACCATTATTTTTATACAACAGTTTTTATGCTAACTAAGTAGCAGGGGGAGTATAACATCGTGTTCCAGAATGTTGAAGCTTACGCAGGTGATCCTATACTTTCGTTGTTGGAAACGTTTAAAAAAGACACCCGCGTAGAAAAAATTAATCTGAGCGTTGGGTTGTATTACGACGAACAGGGTATAACACCTCAATTGCAGGCTGTTGCAACCGCAGAAGAACAAATGAAAGTTTTGCCACAGTCTGCGTCTCTTTATCTCCCCATGGAAGGTTTGCTTGGTTACCGACTGGCAATTCAAGAATTACTGTTCGGTAAAGGTCATCCGTTGTTGCAGCAAAATCGTATTGCAACGATTCAAGCCGTTGGAGGCTCAGGCGCACTAAAAGTTGGTGCTGACTTTTTGCATCGTTATTTCCCTGATTCTGAAGTGTGGTGTAGTGATCCGACATGGGAAAACCACGCTTCAATTTTCTCTGGAGCAGGGCTCAAAGTAAATTATTACCCTTACTTTGATGATAAAACCAAAGGGGTAAGATTTGATGAAATGCTGGCAACCTTCCGACAATTGCCAGCAAAAAGCATTATTCTGATGCACCCTTGTTGTCATAATCCAACCGGCTCTGATCTTACTAATGAACAATGGGATCAGGTAGTTCAGGTCGCCAAAGAGCAGGCGTTGATCCCATTCCTTGATATTGCTTATCAAGGGCTTGCTGATGGAATGGAAGAAGATGCTTACGCGATTCGGGCAATGGCAAATGCAGAATTACCTTGTTTGATCAGCAATTCGTTTTCAAAAATCTTCTCCCTGTATGGTGAGCGTGTTGGTGGATTGTCCGTTATTTGTGATGATGCCAAAACGAGTGAATGTGTTCTGGGGCAATTGAAAGCCAGTGTACGTCGGATTTATTCCAGCCCACCGACTTTTGGTGCTCAGGTTGTAACAAGAGTCTTAGCTGAGCCGTTACTAAAAGCGCAATGGTTGAAAGAAGTTGAGCAGATGCGGTTACGCATTCTGGAAATGCGTACGGTATTGGTTAGCGTATTGAAAAATGTGTTGCCAGAGAAAAACTTTGATCACTTGCTGAAACAACGCGGTATGTTTAGCTATACTGGCTTTAGCCCTGAACAGGTTAATCGCCTGCGTAGAGAATTTGGAGTCTATCTGATTGGTTCTGGCCGGGTTTGTATGGCCGGCGTGAACCATCATAACGTACAGCGTGTTGCAGAATCATTTGCGGCAGTGAGTCAGTGATTTTTATTCCCTGAATATTTGGGGAATTGATGAAGATAATCACTACAGCCCTTTGTTCTGGTATTAGGCAAAGGGTTTCTTTTCTTCTACAGATATCTCTATTTAAGATAAAAATAAAAGATTTTTATCGGTTATTTCATGATAATAAGTTACTCGCTATGTTAATTTATAACCGTTTTCTATATAGTAAGCACAGATATATCAAGTGATTATATGTGAAATCTTACTTCTCCCACTTTTATATTAAATAACAAAAGTGCTTAAATTAATTTTTTAATTTCAAAAGATAAATTAAATAGGAATAAAGAAAATGTAATACCAACCTCTTGAACTCTTTCATCAATTATTGAGGTAAATATTAGTCTATAAAAGTGTAATACACTTTTATTGGGATAAGTTTAAAAGAGCTAAAGCATTATGGATATGCAATCAAGAAAGTATGGTAGAACTTTTCATTATCCGTTCTCACCAGGAACAACCAGTGATGATCGTATTAATCATGATTGGTGGCAGAATATACAGAACATTAATCAGTTTATTCACACAGAAAAACTAGACGGTGAAAATAACTGTCTGAACCAATATGGTGTATTTGCCCGTTCTCATGCTGCACCGACACAATCAGCATGGACGCAGCAGATCCGCCAACGTTGGCAATTAATTAAAGGTGATTTGGGTGATATCGAGATTTTTGGGGAGAATCTGTATGCCATTCACTCCATCGAATATCGTCACCTTGAAGAATATTTCTTTATCTTTGCTGTGCGTATTAAAGATATGTGGCTTAGTTGGGAAGAGGTAAAATTTTATGCTGCCTTATTTGATTTTCCTACCACCCCAGAAATTGCCATTCCTGAAACACGAGATGAATCAGCGTTCATTAAAAATATTATTCAAACCGCAAAGCAGGAAAGTCGTTTTTCTTCTTGGGATACACAAACAAAACAGTGTTGTTCAATGGAAGGCATTGTCAGCCGTGATGCAGGTGAGTACTCAGTTATTGATTTCCCGCATCATGTTTTTAAGTTTGTGCGCAAAAACCATGTTAAAACGAATATTCATTGGAAGCATCATTGGCAACGAGCGCCTCTTTACTTTGAATACCATTCGGCTGGAGAGAGAAAATGAGTTGGATATTCAGTAAAAATAAGTCATGGGACTATTTATCTAAAACGTTTTCTTTCATTGCTGATATGGAGGAAGTTCAACAAGATCCCATTCACCACGCTGAAGGTGATGTTGCCATTCATACTCAAATGGTACTGACGGCATTGGAACAGTTGTCTGAGTATCAAACACTGGAGAAAGAAGAACAGGAAATACTCTGGACGTCTGCTTTGTTACATGATGTGGAAAAGCGAAGTACTACGCAGATGGATTTAGATGAACGAGTCGTTTCTCCCGGTCATGCCCGTAAAGGTGAGTTGACTGTCAGACAGATTTTTTTTCAGCAAATTCCTACACCATTTGCGATACGTGAACAAATTGCTGCTCTGGTGCGTTTTCACGGATTACCACTGTGGCTGATGGAAAAACCTGAACCACAGAAAGCCCTGTTGGCGGCGTCATTACGTGTTGATACCTGTCTATTAGCTTTATTGGCGAGAGCTGATGTCTTAGGTCGCAAATGTCATGATACACAGGAATTACTGGAACGCATCGAATTATTCGAACTTTATTGCCGTGAACAAAACTGTTGGCGTAATGCACGAAAATTTTCTTCGCCAGAAGCTCGTTTTTATTATTTTTCCACGGAAAGTAAACAGCCAGATTATCAACCTTATGATGATTATGGTAGTCAGGTGATTTTATTATGTGGATTACCTGGCATGGGAAAAGATCATTTTATACAGCAGTATTACCCAGATTGGTTTGTTATTAGCTTGGATGCAATTCGCCGTCATTACCAGATAAGCCCAGAAGACAAGAATGCCAATGGCTGGGTTGTACAACGGGCAAAACAGCAGGCCAGAGAGAAATTGCGTAATCGGCAGGATTTTGTTTGGAATGCTACCAATCTTACCGCTCAAATGCGCCAGCAACTTATTAATCTATTTGTCAGTTATAACGCTAAAGTTAAGATTGTTTATATCGAACAGGACTATAAACGATGGCGGCAACAAAACAATAATCGCGAATATGCTGTACCGGATAAAGTGATGGAGCGAATGCTATCTAAGCTAGAAGTTCCGACGCCTGAAGAAGCACATGAAGTATATTACTTTATAAATAATTCAATGAATTATGAGTATTAAATTTCCTTCGAATGGTCTTGTAGGGGAAAGAGAAGGCTGTAGAGTGTATCAGCCTTCTTTCTTCTACCAAGATAACTAAATGTTACTACTGCAATAGCTGATAAAACGTTGGGTTATCGTCACACTGACCACTGCCACATTCCAGCACAGTAGAGACCAGATTAGCGGTGATCAAGATCGCGAACAATCCCATGACAAGTTTGCCGAGTATGTGTGGTGAATATTTTGCTGGATCATGATTACCTGCTTTTAGGGGCATGATGGCAGCAATAGCAATAATGGTAAGAATAGATAAGATTGCAGCCCACGTATAGAAGTGCAAGCCAAAGAAAGTGGAACCATACCCTGCATCTCCCGGCAGAATATGTAAAGAAACCTGACGCATAGCAACAAAGCCAGTTACGATACAGCCCAGTAAGGAAAAGCTGTAGTGAGCATTTTTAACGCCAAAATAGATATTAAACAGAAAACCAAAGCCGATCATAATGATGCCTGCACGTTGCAATAGACATAGCGGGCAGGGAAGTTCAAAACGTGCCAGTTGATAATAAAATGCCACGATTAGAATGACACATATGCCAAATAAACCGAGTATATTCAATGTAATGGCAGGATTAAGATTGCGAGATGCTGACATAGTATTATTCATTACGGCCTCCGGTTAGAAAGAAAGATTCAGTGCATCAGTGGCATGATATTTAAACCAAAATACCGTGATGATTAATAAGATAAGCCAAAGAGTATAAGTCAGTTTTTTCTTGCCAGTAATAACGGTGGCAATCATAACTAATGCAATTAAAAATGGTAAAAACATATACATATTTGATCTCCATTATGAGTTAATAAAATATATAATATCATTATGAAATTAACTTGCCTATAATATGAACACAGCATCTTTAAAGGCTCAGCAATAATATTAGAACAACAATATCAGACTGATCTAAATAGGATTATTTCGTTGATTATTACAGCCGGAAAGGTGTTTGTTGCATTAAAAAATATTAGAATAATTTAATAAATAAACAAAGCCTCTCCAATTGGAGAGGCTTTTTGCTGATTATGATTGATGAAATAATATTAATTTTTATTGATTATCTGCTTAAGGAAACGTGCGGTATGGGATTTTTCACATTTCGCCACATCTTCTGGCGTTCCTGCCACTAATATCTCTCCGCCACCACTACCACCTTCTGGGCCAAGATCGACAATCCAGTCCGCAGTCTTGATAACATCCAGATTGTGTTCAATTACTACAATGGTATTTCCTTGATCCCGCAATTGATGTAGAACTGACAACAGTTGTTGGATATCAGCAAAATGTAATCCAGTTGTTGGTTCATCAAGAATATAGAGTGTTTGACCTGTACCACGTTTCGATAACTCGCGTGCCAGTTTGACCCGTTGTGCTTCTCCACCGGAGAGTGTAGTAGCAGACTGCCCAAGACGAATGTAAGAAAGGCCAACATCCATTAACGTTTGCAATTTACGGGCAAGGGCAGGTACTGCATCAAAAAAGCTACGGGCTTCTTCAATGGTCATATTCAGCACCTCATTGATATTTTTGCCTTTATATTTGATCTCCAACGTTTCGCGGTTATAGCGCTTTCCTTTACATTGATCACAGGGAACATAAATATCAGGCAGGAAGTGCATTTCCACTTTAATTACCCCATCTCCCTGACAGGCTTCACAGCGTCCGCCTTTAACATTGAAACTAAAACGACCCGGTGTATAACCACGCGTACGGGATTCAGGTACGCCAGCAAACAGTTCTCTTACTGGTGTAAAGACGCCGGTATAAGTGGCGGGATTCGAGCGGGGAGTTCTGCCAATCGGGCTTTGGTCAATATCAATGACCTTATCAAAATGCTCCAGACCTTGAATATCTACATAAGAGGCAGGATTAATATTGGTTGCGCCATTTAACTGGCGTTGTGCGATTGGGAATAACGTATCGTTGATTAATGTCGATTTACCGGAACCTGAAACCCCTGTGATACATGTGAACAAGCCGACAGGTAGTTTTAATGTCACTTTTTTCAGGTTATTGCCCTTCGCGCCAATTAACTTCAACATCTTGTTCGGATCAGCAGCGATTCGTTGTTCCGGGATAGCTATCTCACGTTCACCACTTAGGAACTTCCCTGTGAGAGATGTTTGGCTTGCCATGATGTCATCAATAGTTCCTTCGGCAACAACTTTACCGCCATGAACACCCGCTCCGGGCCCAATATCAATAATATGATCAGCGGCACGAATAGCATCTTCATCATGTTCAACAACAATAACGGTATTACCTAAGTTACGCAGGTGCAGTAAGGTTTCCAGCAAACGCTCATTATCACGCTGATGGAGGCCAATGGAAGGCTCATCCAGAACATACATCACGCCAACCAAACCTGCACCAATTTGGCTTGCTAATCGGATACGTTGGGCTTCACCACCGGAAAGGGTTTCTGCTGAACGGGAAAGTGTCAGGTAATTTAAACCAACATTGACCAGAAATTTCAGACGATCACGGATCTCTTTCAAAACTTTTTCAGCAATTTTAGCTCGTTGCCCGCTTAATTTGATGTTTTGGAAAAATTCCATCGCATGACCGATGCTGAAATCAGAAATCTGTGGCAATGTGGTATTTTCGATAAAAACAAAACGCGCTTCTTTGCGCAGGCGGGTTCCTTCACACGAAATACAGGAACGATTACTAATATATTTGGCTAATTCTTCCCGTACAGCGGAAGATTCTGTCTCTTTATAGCGGCGTTCCATATTCTGCAGAACACCTTCGAATGGGTGATGACGGACAGTTACATCCCCACGATCATTGGTATATTTGAATTCGATAGATTCCTTGCCTGAGCCATACAAAATGACTTTTTTAATGGCAGGACTTAATTCATCAAATGGTGTTTCTATATCGAACTTATAATGGTCTGCCAGAGATTTTAGCATCTGGAAGTAATAGAAATTACGGCGGTCCCATCCACGAATAGCGCCACCTGCGAGTGAAATATTGCTATTTTGCACTACCCGGTCAGGATCGAAAAACTGCTGGACACCCAAACCATCACAAGTAGAACAGGCACCTGCCGGGTTGTTGAAGGAAAATAAGCGTGGTTCCAACTCGCTCATACTGTAACCACACATTGGGCAGGCGAAATTGGCCGAGAAAATCAACTCTTCAGCCTGATCATCATCCATATTGGCAACGACAGCCGTACCACCTGAAAGCTCTAAAGCGGTTTCGAAAGATTCGGCCAGACGCTGAGCCAGATCTGGGCGTACTTTGAAACGGTCAATGACAACTTCAATCGTATGTTTTTTCTGCAATTCTAAATTAGGTGGATCGGAGAGGTCACACACTTCACCGTCAATACGGGCGCGGATATAACCTTGTGTCGCCAGATTCTCCAACAGTTTGGAATGCTCTCCTTTACGCTCTTTGACTACCGGGGCCAATAACATCAGACGTTGTCCTTCCGGTAACGTAAGGACATTATCTACCATCTGACTAATGGTTTGTGCAGCCAGTGGAATATCATGTTCGGGACAGCGAGGCTCGCCGACACGGGCAAACAGCAGACGGAGATAATCGTGAATTTCTGTGATCGTTCCGACGGTTGAACGCGGGTTATGAGAAGTTGATTTCTGTTCAATGGAAATGGCGGGAGACAGGCCTTCAATGTGGTCGACATCCGGTTTTTCCATCAGTGATAAAAACTGGCGGGCATATGCAGAGAGTGATTCTACATAGCGACGCTGGCCTTCTGCATACAGTGTATCGAAAGCCAGAGAAGACTTACCGGAGCCAGACAAGCCCGTAATGACTATCAGTTTGTCACGGGGAATTATCAGGTTGATATTTTTGAGATTATGGGTGCGGGCGCCCCGAACTTCGATGTTATCCATTTACCATTACCCAGATTATTTATCGTGTTCAACTAAAAAGCGCATTATTATTGCACAAATTTTGCTGAATGAATATACAGTATTTACAGAGATTCATGCTGTAATAATTACTGTGTATATCAAGCGCTTTCAGTTGTTGTATAGCCAGTAAGGGTAGCTCAAAGAGTACAACATGAAAGATAAAGGATATAAAGTACGATGCGCTTCGCAAAGTATAATATGACGGCTTTTAGTTTAAACTTAGTCCTCGCATGGTAAACTACTTTGTTTATAATTATAGAAGTTCGTTTTTAGCAAAAATCATTTCATCAGGAGTATTCCAATGGCCAGCAGAGGCGTAAACAAAGTTATTTTAGTGGGTAATTTGGGGCAGGATCCGGAAATTCGCTATATGCCGAATGGCGGTGCAGTTGCCAATATTACTCTGGCAACGTCCGATAGCTGGCGTGATAAGCAAACCGGTGAGATGAGAGAGAAAACTGAGTGGCACCGTGTGGTGATTTTCGGCAAATTGGCAGAAGTCGCAGGTGAATATCTGCGTAAAGGCTCTCAAGTTTATCTCGAAGGCGCTTTGCAGACCCGTAAATGGCAAGATCAGAATGGGCAAGACCGTTACACCACTGAAGTAGTGGTCAATCCTATCGGTGGAGTAATGCAGATGTTGGGCAGCCGTGGCGCAGCACAGGATGCACCAGCCCAAGGCGGTTGGGGACAACCACAACAGCCACAAGCTTCTCAGCAATTTAGTGGTGGCGGTATGCCATCGTCTCGTCCGGCACAATCTCCTGCTCAGCAGAACAATGAGCCACCAATGGATTTTGATGATGATATTCCGTTCTGATTTTGAACGGAAATATATTTAAGAAACAATACCAAGGCCCCGTTCGTGCGCTGTCTCTTCTACACAAATCCCTCGATTGAATCGAGGGATTTTTTTGAACCTTTTTCTACCTGGCTGATCTCAATAAGAAATACTACGTTGAGGTTACGTATGATGTTTTCAACAGATGCTGAGCAATGGGCAAAAGACACTTTTCAATATGCTGATTTAGGGGATAGCCGCCGCACTAAGCGGCTGATCAAACT
>NZ_NKHP01000033.1 GCF_014467235.1 Xenorhabdus indica
TCAGTCCTTCTTTTTGCTTTTTTGTTTGTGGAAAATCAAAATTCGCAAAAATTGGACTGAGTTTCTTTGATACTCCTACCATTTTGAAAAGGCATTTAGAAAAACATTATATATCACTGATGAAAGGTTACTTGAAATTTTTACACTTGATGAGTGGAAGCGTAGGTTTCAAAGAGAAGCTGAGTATCAAGCTTCTTGTTGTCATTCAAATGTAGCTCCCATATATATTCATTATTTATCTGCCAATAACCCTTGGTTTATCACGGACCTTGCAGATAACGACTTGGGAAACGAACTTGGCAAAGGGAGACTTCAAATAGATGAGAAAGTAAAAATTATCAAAATGATACTTAATGGAATTAAGTACATGCACGAAATAAAAAGATACTTACACCGTGATTTAAAGCCAGCAAATATCCTTAAATTTCCAGATGGTATCTACAAAGTTTCTGACTTTGGTCTGGTTAAAAATGCAAATAAAGAAGCGGAATCTGAGGTACTAACGAATATTGCGGTCAAGATGGGAACCGAAGGTTACATGGCACCTGAGGCTCAAAAAGGATTTTATGATGAAAAAGTAGATATCTTTGCTCTTGGTGTGATTATCAATGAATTTGAGATCAGCCAATTGAAAGGGATGGATGATTTTATTCACAAAAGCACAGCCCATAAGCCAGCAATGAGATATAATTCAGTCACCGATATGCTAATAGATTTTGATAAAATCACTCAGGGGAATAACTAATGATTACCTTATTGAACTGCGGCCTATTCTCGTTGGGAAAAAGTGCTACGCTGGGTAATCAAGACTCCGTTATGTCACCTAAGATGACTAGTGATGGGTATATTATGGCTGTAGCTGATGGTGTCGGGTCGTATGAAGGAGCGCGTGAAGCCTCTCAAATTACCATAAAATACCTATCAAATAGTGCCATTGATGAAGATGGTTTAAATATTGGCGAAGTGTTGTCTGCAATAAAAAAGGATATATCCAAGCTTTCTGAAAGTCATGTTAATTTCCATAGAGCTGCGACAACTCTGACATTCTGTTGTATCAATCAGGATGGTTTGCATATAGGGCATGTTGGAGATACAAGAATTTACGTAAGAAAAGGAAAGAAGCTTGTTCAGTTATCAACAGATCATACTCAACATCAAGAACTGATTAATGAGGGATTATTCACAAAGAAAGAACTGAAAGGTATGAAAGGGAAAAATACCCTGACGTCTGCTCTTTCGAAAGTCATTAATCTAAAATATCAGGAACTTCATTACTCTCTATCTGAGCTTGTTGATTATGAAGGTGTATTGGATTTATATATTATGTCTGATGGAGCGCACTATTTCTGGGAAAAACGACCAAGGTTTTCAGATAATACTCTGCGCAATCCAGTTAGATTTGCTTCCAGCTTACAAAAACGGATTGAAAAAGCCACGCCGATTGACGATTACTCATTAGTAGCTGCCAGTTTTAAGGTTTCATATTAATAACATTTATGCCTCATTCGAGAGGTTACTTTGTCCTTACTTGACACTCCATTAAATAGTTACAGAAATCCCTAAGCCATCAGCTAACGCAGGTGGCTTTTCTTTTTGTTGGAAGCCAGAACATGCCACCCCGTATCCCCCGGGCTTGCCGCAAGCCAGGCTGCCCGAAGACCACCACCGACCGCAGCGGCTACTGTACTGCCCATATTCATACAGGCTGGCAGTACCACCAACAGGGCAAGAACCGACATGAGCGAGGTTATGGCAGCCAATGGGATAAGTTACGCGCCAGAGTCAAGCAACGTGACAGGCACCTGTGCCAGCAATGCTTACGTGAGGGAAGGGCTATCACAGGGACAACGGTTGACCATATTAAGCCAAAGGCACACGGTGGCACCGATGAACTATCAAATTTGCAATTATTGTGCTGGTCTTGCCATAAACGTAAGACAGCCACGGAGAGACTGCATTGAGGCAGAGATACCCCTCTTTTCTTTAATTTCAAGATATAACCCTGTCAGATGAGAGAGTTACACAAGGGGAGGGGAGGTCAAATCCCTGCCACTCTCACCCTTAAGGACCGCCGCCTTGGGTCTTTTTTTATACCCGCGAAAAATGAAATTTAAATCGGGTGTCTTTTTATCCCTCTTTCACTGTTTTTGAGCCTGGGAGGTGCTGCGTATGGCGGGAACGGCGGGCAAATCCGGTCGTCGCCCCAAACCGACGGCACGCAAAGCACTGGCCGGTAATCCGGGCAAGCGCAAGCTGAATCGGGATGAACCGACTTTTACTCCGTTGACGAGTGTTTCACCGCCGGACTGGTTTGCTGAATGTGAAATGTCGCTGGCAGAGGTGATGTGGGAGCTGACCAGCAAGGAGTTATGCGCCCAAGGATTACTGTGCGTGACTGACCTTGCGGTGCTCGAACGCTGGTGTGTAGCGTATCAGTTCTGGCGCAACGCGGTGATAAATATCGCCCGGCAGGGCAATACCGTGACCGGTGCAACCGGCGGCCCGATTAAAAACCCGGAGCTGACTGCCAAAAAAGAGCAACAGTCTGAAATGGATATCACCGGTTCGATGTTGGGACTCGATCCGAGCAGTCGTCAGCGCCTAATTGGGGCGGCGGGGCAGGCCAAAACGGACAATCCGTTTATGAGGATGATTGCATCATGAGCCGCAAATCCTACCTGAATGTCAATGCGGCGAATCAGTACGCTCGTGATGTGGTGCGCAATAAAATTGAAGCTGGTCGTTATGTCAGGGAAGCCTGTCAGCGACATCTGGATAATCTGGCTCAGGAAAAGAGCAAGCTGTTCAAATACCGGTTTGATAAGGATCTAGCGGAGCAGGCGGCGAAATTTATTCAACTATTGCCGCACACCAAAGGTGAATGGGCCTTTAAACGGATGCCGATCACACTGGAGCCGTGGCAGTTATTTATTGTCTGCTCGGCCTTTGGCTGGGTGCATAAAGGCAGTCGGTTACGCCGCTTTCGGGAAGTGTATACCGAAATTCCCCGTAAAAATGGCAAGTCTGCGATTTCTGCCGGGGTGGCTCTCTATTGTTTTACCTGCGATGACGAATTCGGTGCGGAAGTCTATTCCGGCGCGACCACGGAGAAGCAGGCGTGGGAAGTGTTTCGACCTGCGCGATTGATGTGCAAGCGCACGCCGCTGTTGACCGAGGCGTTCGGCATTGAAGTGAATGCTGCCAATATGAATCGCCCGGCAGATGGTGCCCGGTTTGAGCCGCTGATCGGCAATCCCGGAGACGGTCAGTCACCCAGTTGTGCGATTGTGGATGAATACCATGAGCATGATAGCGACGATTTGTATACCACGATGCTGACAGGAATGGGCGCACGACGTCAGCCGCTGATGTGGGCGATCACCACGGCAGGTTACAACATTGAAGGACCGTGTTATGACAAGCGGCGCGAAGTGATTGATATGCTGTCCGGCAATGTACCTAACGAAGAGTTGTTCGGCGTAGTCTATACCGTGGACGAAGGCGATGACTGGACCTCACCGGCAGTGTTACGCAAAGCCAACCCTAATATGGGTGTGTCGGTGTATGCGGATTTTCTGCTCAGTCAGCAACAACGCGCTATCAATAATCCGCGGCTCGCCAGTGTGTTTAAAACCAAGCACCTGAATATCTGGGTCTCGGCGCGGGAGGCTTACTTCAATATGGTGAGCTGGAAGCAATGCGAAGATACCTCACTGACATTAGCGCAGTTTGAGGGGCAACCCTGTTTTCTGGCCTTTGACCTTGCCCGCAAGCTGGACATGAACAGCATGGCGAGGCTCTTTGTCCGTGAGATTGATGGCAAGCGGCATTTCTACAGTATCGCCCCACGTTTCTGGGTGCCGTATGACACGGTTTACAGTGTGGAGCAGAACGAAAATCGTCGCAGTGCCGAGCGTTTTCAGAAATGGGTGGAAATGGATCTGCTGACCGTGACGGAAGGGGCAGAGGTTGATTACCGCTATATTCTCGAAGAAGCTAAACTGGCTTGTCACCTGAATCCGGTTAATGAAACTCCAATTGACCCTTTTGGCGCCACTGGTTTATCGCATGCACTGGCGGATGAGGGCATTAATCCCATCATCATTAGCCAGAATTTCACGCACCTGAGCGATCCGATGAAAGAGCTGGAGGCGGCGATCCAATCCGGGCGTTTTCATCATGACGGTAACCTCATTATGTCCTGGTGTATCGGCAATGTGGTGGGGAAAACGATGGGTGGCAATGATGACATTGTGCGCCCGATTAAAGAGCATAAAGACAGCAAAATTGACGGCGCAGTCGCGCTGATTATGGCGATGGGCCGGGCGATTTTGCACGAAGCCCCCAGCCTCTCCGATCACTTGATCTCCCACGGAGTTCGTTCACTCTGAGATTTTTTCATGAAATTATTAATGATTGCTGCTCCGCTGGTCGGGCTGGCAGGTGGTGTTCTGCTGTCTTATGGCGCGTGGCTGCTGTTGCCGGCTGCCGGGTTTATGGTGGCAGGCAGCCTGTGTCTTGGCTGGTCATATTGGGTTTCACGCATGTTGAGTCAGACAACGGATAAGGAGGCCTGATGTTTTTTCCCGGATTGTTTCGTAAATCCGCCGAACCCATGATCACCCGTGATTTAAGTGAACTGATTGGATTGTCGTATGACACCTACAGCGGGCGGCAGGTCAGTCCGCAGTTAGCCATGCAGCTCACTGCGGTGTTCAGTTGTGTGCGGGTGTTGGCGGAATCGGTCGGCATGTTGCCCTGTGCGCTGTATGAGCAACTGGAGCGCGGCAATCAGCGCGCCGTCAAAGAACGGTTGAATAAACTACTGTCAGTCAAACCCAACAACTATATGACGCCGCAGGAGTTCTGGGAGTTGCTGATTGCCTGCCTGTGCCTGCGCGGGAATTTCTATGCCTACAAAGTGAAAGCACTCGGGGAAGTGGTGGAATTGTTACCCCTCGATCCGGGCTGTGTGGTCGCCAAACTGAACAAGGACTGGCAGCCGGACTATCAGGTGACCTTCCCGAACGGCGAGAACCGGAGGCTGACGCAGGATGAACTCTGGCATGTGCGCATTTTTACGCTGGATGGCCTGACCGGATTAAGCCCGATCACCTATGCCCGGCAGGCTATCGGGCTGGGGCTGGCCACCGAAGAGCACGGTTCCCGGTTGTTCGGTAACGGCGCTGTCACCAGTGGCGTACTGCAAACCGATCAGGCATTGAAAGATGAGGCTTATCAACGTCTGAAGACGGATTTTGAAGCGCGCCATCAGGGGCTGGTCAACGCCCATAAGCCGATGATTTTAGAAATGGGGCTGAAATGGCATCAAATCAGTTTATCGGCTGAGGATGCACAGTTTCTGGAAACCCGCAAATTTCAGCTGGAGGAAATCTGCCGCATCTTCCGGGTGCCGTTGCATATGGTGCAGAACACCGACCGTGCCACCTTTAACAACATCGAGAATCTGGGGATCGGGTTTATTAATTACTCGCTGGTGCCTTACCTCACCCGCATTGAACAGCGTATCAATGCCGGGCTGGTCAACACTGCTAAACAGGGGCGATTCTACGCCAAATTTAATACTGGTGCTCTGTTGCGTGGCGATATGAAATCCCGCTTTGAAGCCTACGCCACCGGTATTAACTGGGGCATTTATGCGCCGAATGAATGCCGGGAGCTGGAAGAACTGAATCCTCGCGAGGGCGGTGATATTTATCTGACGCCGATGAATATGACGACCAACCCGGAGAATGCGACCAAACAATCCCAAACGGAGGAAAGACCTCATGCCGATGATCACCAAACAACGGCTTGATATGCCCCTGAAAATCAAGTCGGTCAGCGATGCCGGCGAGTTTGAGGGCTATGGCTCGGTGTTCGGACTCAAAGACAGTGCCGACGACATTGTTTTACCCGGTGCGTTTGCCAAGACGCTGAAACACTGGGGTGAAAAAGGCGGCCTGCCTGCGTTGCTCTGGCAGCACCGCATGGATGAACCCATCGGGATTTATACCGACATGAAAGAAGACGAGACCGGGCTGTATCTCAAAGGGCGATTGCTGATTGAGGCTGATCCGCTGGCAAAACGGGCGCACGCCCATATGAAAGCGGGTTCACTCTCCGGTCTGTCCATCGGCTACACCCTGAAAGACGGGGAATATGACCGGACAAAACAGGCGTTTTTACTGAAAGAGCTCGATTTATGGGAAGTCAGTCTGGTGACCTTTCCCGCCAACGAGGATGCCCGGGTGAGCAACGTCAAATCGGCCTTTGCCCGGGGGGATATCCCTAATCCCCGCCGTATTGAACGGGTTCTGCGCGATGTTGGACTCTCCCATACTCAGGCTAACGCGTTTATGGCGGAGGGCTACAGTGCCTTGTCTTTACGTGATGCGGAAACCATGTCGGCATTGACTGCCCTGAAATCATTACATTTTAACTAACCGGAGTGTTTTATGCCGATTGAAGTGAAAGACGTACAACAGGTTGCGCAGGAAATTCAGCAGCGTTTCGATGAGTTTAAACAGAAGAACGATCAGCGTATCGAGGCCATTGAGGCTCAGAAAGGCAAGTTGTCCGAGCAGGTGGATACCCTGAATGGCAAACTCAGTGAGCTGGATTTGCTGAAAACCGCGCTGGAAGCAGAGCTGACGGCGCTGAAACGCCCGGCGGGTGGCAGCAGTGCACCGGCTGTCAGTGAGCATAAAGCGGCATTTTCCCAGTTTATCCGCAAGGGAAAAGAAGACGGGCTGGCAGAGTTGGAGCAAAAAGCGATGCAGACCACAGTCTATCCGGATGGCGGCTATGCCGTACCGGAGGAACTGGATCGCAATATCATCAGCGCCCTGAAAGAGGAAGTGGTGATGCGCACCGAGTGCAATGTGGTTTCGGTTGGCAACCCGAACTTCAAGCGACTGATCAATCAGGGTGGCGTGAACAGCGGCTGGGTAGGTGAAACCGATGAGCGCCCGGAAACGAAAACGCCCAAACTGACGCCGATCGAACCGACGTGGGGCGAGATTTATGGTAACCCGGCAGCGACCCAGACTATGCTGGATGATGCGTTTTTCAATGTGGACGCCTTTATCTCGTCGGAACTGACGCAGGAATTTGCCGAGCAGGAAGAAAGCGCGTTTACCCACGGTGACGGCAAAAACAAACCGAAAGGCTTACTGGCCTACGGCAGTGATGCGCAGGAAGACAAAGCCCGAAAATGGGGCACATTGCAACACTTGTTGCTGAAAAAGCCGACCGAAGTTACCGCCGATGAAATTATGCAGTTGATCTACACCCTGCGTAAACCGTACCGCACCGGCGCGAAATTTATGATGAACAACAATCTGCTGTTTCAGGTCCGCACCTTAAAAGACAGTCAGGGCAATTACCTGTGGCAGCCGGGCCTGCAACTGGGGCAACCTTCTGCACTGCTGGGCTACGGTATTGCCGAGAATGAACAGTTTGCCGATTTGGAAGCAGGGGGCGTGCCGGTGGCATTCGGTAACTTCAAACGCTGCTACACCATTTTGGATCGTCTTGGTGTGCGTATGTTGCGTGATCCGTACACCCATAAACCGTTTATTCACTTTTACACCACCAAACGGGTGGGTTCCCTGCTGGTGGACAGCAACGCGGTGAAATTGCTGAAAGCCGCAGAAGGGAAGGCATAATTATCAGGAGAATACATGCCTTTTCCTCCCCTTAAGCTGCTGCGGCAGCAATGTCGCATTGATAGCGATAATCACGCCGAAGATGACTTACTCGATACCTATTCCCGCGCCGCCATCAAACGCGCGGAGAGTTACCTGAATCGCCGTTTATATGAGGATGCCGTACCGGATACCGATCCTGATGGTCTGTTGGTCACGGAAGATATCACGCTGGCAATTATGCTGACGGTGGGATTCTGGTACGACAATCGGGATGCCCAGTCACTGCCGCTGGGCTTTCAGGCATTGCTGGAACCCTACCGTTTTATTCCTTTATAGGAGGACTGCGCCATGAAAGCGGGAGAATTGCGCCATCGCATCCGGTTACTTCGCCCGGTTATCCATCGGGACGAACTGGGTTCAGAAACGGTCAGCCACAGTGATGTTGCTACCGTTTGGGCAAAAGTCGAAGCGGTATCCAACCGCAAGATCCGTACTGCCGGGCAACAGCAGGTGATCGAGGTACAGCAATTTACCGTCAGACCCCGTACAGATATTGCACCGGGCTGGCTGATTGAACATCAGACACGGCGGTTCACGGTGCGTGCTGTTGACCGTAATCGTGCTGACCGCACGATAATAACCACCGAGGCCGATGGACATCATGATTGAACCTGAACTGAAAGCCGATTTAGAACGGTTAACAAACCTGCCGGTTTACCCGCTGATCTTGCCGTCGACGGTATTAGAGGGCGTGACTTATCAGCGCATCAGCGATCCCCGCTTGACGGTCGGGCTGGTGGATTCGTTATTAATTGAAGCCCGTTTCCAAATCAGCATTATGGTGCTGAACGATTACACCCAAGCGCTGCGACTGGAAGCAAAAATTCGTTCTGCGTGGGAAGCCGTGCAGCATGGCCTGCTTGGTCGTTATCCGGTGCAAACCGTTTCACGCGGGATGTTGCAGCAAGAGGCAGAAGAGTTGACCGAAAACCGCAAGCGTTACCGTATCACACGGGACTTTATCATCACTTACACGGAGAAGTTGGCATGATTACGGCACACACAACGGGATGGGCCTCGCTGGGGCGTCAATTGCAGGCACTGGATACCGCTCTTCAGACCGACATCATGCGAAAAGCCGGTAAAAAGGCGATGCAGATTGTACAGGAAGATATGCAGGCCCATGCCGGTTACGACAAGCACAGTCACACCGCGCATTTGCGGGACAATATTCACATTCGCACGACAAAATCGACGAAATATTCGGGCGGCGTGATGATCACGGTTGGCCCGGCGAAAGCCCACCGAATAAAAGCCCTGGCGCAGGAAATGGGGACGGTCAAACAGGTAGCGAGACCGT
This sequence comes from Xenorhabdus indica, assembly GCF_014467235.1. GTDB lineage: Bacteria > Pseudomonadota > Gammaproteobacteria > Enterobacterales > Enterobacteriaceae > Xenorhabdus > Xenorhabdus indica. Next base: position 9,013 of record NZ_NKHP01000033.1, read on the forward strand.
TTATCCGTCCGGCGCTGGATTACAACAAAACCGCTGTTATCAAGGTGCTCACACAGGAAATTCGTGATGCACTGGCCGATTACAGCCAATAAGACAGGAGTTAATTTTATGGCAACCTCCTCACCGGAATATGCCGTCTTGCCGGCAGGGACCTTGGTCAAGTTCGGCAAACCCGGCGACAGCGTGGCGCAGATGAAACCCCTCATCAATTGCAAAGCACTGGGGGCCACGGGACTGACGGGCAGTTTTGTCGATTGCACCACCTTGGTGGATACGAATAAACAGTTTATCTCTGATATGCCGGAAGGCCCGGAAAAATCCCTCGGCTTTATCGATGACCCGACGAACGTAGATTTTGTCTCTTTCCTGAATGCGGCGGAACAGCACGAAACGGTGCAGTTTTATCTTGCTCTGCCGAATCAACGTACCGCCACGATGATACTGGCGCTGTCCGGCTGGGAAATGAACGACATTAACGCGCCGGCGAGTGAAGTGATTCAAATCACCGTCAAAGGCAAACAAAACAACCTTGTCTGGGGTATCGCGGACAAGAAAACAGGAGTGACCCAATGAACGCATTGAAAGCGGCTTTACTCACCCCGCGCCCGCAGATTAAAGCGGTTGAACTGTTTGGCATTAACGTTAATCTGCGCCGAATGACCGCGCTGGAACTCTTAGATGTGGAAGAAAAAGCCGAAAAATTCAGTGAAGCGGGAGATGGGCGTGAAGCCTCCCGCCTGAATATCCAGATGGTGTTGGATTGTCTGGTGGATGACAAAGGTAAACCGATCCCGGCGAATGACCTGCCCACAGCAGAAGAATTGATGGCTATCCATGATAACGCCACCTTGATTGACGCTATTCAGACCGTAAAACGCCATTCCATAGGTACGCTGGAGGAGGCCGAAAAAAACTAACCCGCTCGCCGTGGCTGCATTTTGCGTTCAACTTAGCTGAACAGCTCGGCGAAATCGACCCTTATCGCATCCTGTCCTTGCCTGCGTCCACACTCAATGAGTGGCAGGCGTACTATCGGCTGAAAAATCGCAAATCCCCTGACAGTGTGCCTGTCGTTCCTGCATCAGTTCCCCGTGTTACGGTGAAAGCGCAGTGTGATGCCGTGATGAAATTATTAGGTTAATTTATGGCTAATTTATCTACGTTGACGGTCGGCTTGCTGGTTAACGCTACTTCGTTTAAATCCCACATTAGGGATGCCTACCGTTATGCCGGGCAGGAATCACAACTCTTTACCGATAAGTCAGCAGCAGATGCCAAAAAGCTGAAACAGACTTACAGTTCGCTGGCGTCACACATCAAATTTGTGTCCGGGCAACTGGCATTACTGGCAGGCACGGGCTTTTCACTGAATACGATTATCTCCCATACCCGTCAATACGGACAGGCGCTGTCTGATCTGTCCGCCATTACCGGCGCAACAGGCGAGCAATTAAAGAAACTGGATGAAAATGCCCAACGGATCGGGCGTACCACGGAGTTTGGCGCCACCCGGATTGCGGATGCCTTCAAGTTGATGGCCTCAGCCAAACCAGAATTGTTGAACAGCACGGAGGCGTTGACATTAGCAACCGAAAAAGCGGTGATACTGGCGCAGGCATCCGGCATTGATCTGCCTGATGCCACCCGTGCACTGGCATTATCGCTCAACCAGTTCGGGGCGAGTGCCGCACAGGCTGACCGTTTTGTTAACGTACTGGCAGCCGGGGCGAAATACGGGGCTTCCGAAATTAACGAAACGGCGCAGGCGATTAAAAATGGGGGAACGGTCGCAGCACAGTCGGGGATCAGCTTTGAGGAGCTGGGTGCTGCTATTCAGATACTGGCAGAGCGGGGCATCAAAGGCGGCGAGGCAGGCACGGCGATTCGTAACGTGATATTGGCACTGGAACGCTCCACTGATAAGAATCTGAAACCCTCGGTCGTAGGGCTGTCGTCGGCACTGGAATATTTAGCCGGCAAAAACCTCTCGACTGCACAGGCAGTAAAATTATTCGGTCGGGCGAATGTCAGTGCCGCGTCAAATCTGGTCACCGGGCGGGAAAAACTGGAAGCACTGACCCAAGCCCTGACCGGGACGCAGGTCGCTTATGAGCAAGCCAGTGCACGGGCGAATAACCTCGGTGCTGATTTGGATGTGCTGACCCACGCCTTTGAAGGGATGGCGGTGAAAATCGGGCAAAGTGCCGATGGTCCATTACGTACTGGCGTGCAGGGAGCAACCACGGCGATTAATGCGCTGTCCGAGAATTTTAATTGGGTGGCCAGTGTGGCATTGCATACGCTCATTCCGGTGGTCGCCACCAAGCTGACCGTGGGATTGCGTGAAAATATGACAGCATGGCGATCCACCGAAAAAACGGCTCGAGATGCGGCAAAACAGCAGGCTGAAACCGCCAAACGCACCCTTGAACAGACCAATGCCACGCTGCGTTCAACAGAAGTTCAGGGCAGGCACATTCAATATCTGGAAAGAACTAATCGTTTGCACGGCCTTTCCATCAATTATTCGAAAGAAAAAAGCACCCTGATCCGGCAGGAAACCGAAGCCCTTAAATTGCAAACACAGGCAACAGGACAACTTGAAGCAGCTAACCGTCGGCTGTCTTATTCCTATCGGGCATTATCTGCCGCTGGAGGATTTGCCCGTGGCGCGCTTGCCATGATGGGTGGGCCATTTGGTGCAGCCATGCTGGCGGGTTCTGCTCTGTATGGGTTATATAACGCCAGCGTCCAAGCCAGAGAGGGATTAAGGCACTTAAAGGATGAAACCGTTGAAACCGTGGCTGAACTGCAACGGCTTTCCCGAATAAAGGTGGAAGTCGAGCTGGATAAGACTGACGATGATCTCAACCAGCTGAAAGCCGAACTCAGGCAGGTTGATAGCCAACTGGAACGGTATTCTCAAACCCGCATTAAGCACTTAGAAAATCGTCAAAAAGGGTTCTTACGCTTTTTTTATGAAGACCCTAAAGAAGTTGAAAAGCAAGGTCGGGCCTTACTCAGTCGACGAGAAGATATCCTCAAAGGGATAGAAAAGAAAACCGCCAGAAAGAAAAACCTACAGGCAACCTCGGCCGCCGGTCTCTTTGACCAGCCCTCGCCGGAGCCGTCAAACTCCACGGAGCACGGCACAAGAAATCCATGGACAGGTCAGGATCTCACGAACGAGGATAAACAAGGTAAACAATCGCTTCATCTCTACCAGCAGTTACGCAAGGAGATTGAGCAGACCCATGCCACCAGCCTGGATCGCATCCGGCTCAGCGAAAAAGAGATGCAAGGTAAAATCCAAGACGTCGGCAAATCGGGTATCGCTTCGGACAGTGAGCTTCAACGTTTAAAAACCCTCAATGCTGAAAATCACCAAAAACAGCGGCTGGAACTGGCAGAAAAATATTCCCCGGCAGCCGCATTGCTCCGGCAGGAAAGAGATGCCAGCGCAGAACTGAAAGCGCTGTACAGCGAACGGTTATTGACCGAACAGGAATATCTGTCCGCCAGTAAAATGCTGTATCAAATGTCGGTGAAAGACAAATTAGCGGAACAGGCAAAACAAATTTCGGCTCCGCGTCTGGATATGGCTGGGGAGGTTGATCCGGTTGTGCAACTGCAAAATCAGCTTACCGAACAAACGGCACTTTACGATACCTATTACCGCAATGGCCTTATCAGTAAAGAACGTCATGAACAGTTAATGACCGCCGCTGCTTATCGTGCCAAAGAGGCACAATGGGCTGCCGCCAAGGATTTATACGCCTCACAGGGGGATTTCCAGAAAATGCAGATGAACCTGCTGGATGTGGTCGAGCAACGCACGGGTAACGCCTTAACCGGCATGTTGACGGGAACAAAATCCTTTTCGGAATCGATGCGGGAATTATCCGCATCATTGGCGCAATCCATCATTCAGGATTTAGTTCGCATTGCGGTGCAGGCACTGCTCACCAAAGCGATCTCCGGTTTCTTTGGTGGCGCGATGGGTAACATGGGCGCCAGTGCATTATCCTCAGCCGGAGGCAGGCTATCTTCAATCGGTTCTGGCACTACAATAACCCCGGATGTCTGGAAAAGCCCGATCCCCCTGCCTAATGCCAAAGGCGGTGTTTATCAATCGGCAGATTTAAGTCAGTACAGCGGGCAGGTGGTCAGCCAACCGACCCTGTTTGCGTTTGCCAAAGGGGGCGGGGTGATGGGAGAAGCCGGACCGGAAGCGATTTTACCCTTAAAACGGGGGACTGGCGGTAAGCTGGGCGTTCAGGCCATCGGCAGTACGGGTAACCAAACCTTTAACTCCGTTCATATCGTGATCCACTCTGAGGGCACTCACGACACGAAAACCTCGCGTGGTGCAGAATCTGCGGGGCAGGATATCGCGAAATACGTCGATCAGCGTTTCAAATTTTTACTGCATAAAAGTCTCAGCCAGGGAGGGGAACTCAGTGCGGCGATTAAAGGAGGCCGATGATGATAAAAACCTTTGATTTTCCGGCCAGAGTGGGGGCGAGTGGCGAGTTTGAGCCGATTGTACGCGCTGTCCAGTTTGGAGATGGCTATAAACAAACTTCAGGCGATGGGATCAACACGCAGCGCGAAAGCTGGCCGTTGTCTTTTGTCGGGGCACGGTCTGACATCCAGCCGATTATCGCTTTTCTGCGTGAGCATCAGGGCTGGCGCTCATTCAAATGGCGTAATCCGTTATCGGAACTGGGGCTGTATCAGGCGGGAAAATTCACTGTTCAGGCCCATGGCACTTATTTCATCCTCTCCGTGACCTTCACTCGTATTTATCATCCGTAAGCGATTTCATTATGACTATCAATACCACACTCCAACGGCTTGAGCCGGGGAGTAAAATTGTCTTATTTACTGTCGATGGCTCGGCATTTGGTGGGCCAATCTTGTTCTTTCATCATCACCCGATCCCGTATACCGAGTCCGAACTGGAAAATAGCGTTTCTGTATCGGTGAAGTCCCTTTGGTGGCAGGGCATCGAATACAAACCGTGGCCCGTCAGTATCGAAGGATTGGAAGTAACCGGCGATGGGCGGGCGGTCACACCCACCCTTAATGTGGCCAATCTGGATGGCACGCTCAGTGCCTTGTGTCTGGCGTATCAAAACATGGTACAGGCGCGGGTCACAATCCGCCTGACTTTTGCCCATTATCTGGATGCGCGTAATTTCCCTGACGGCAATCCGCAAGCCGACCCGACGCAGGAAAAAATCGATGTTTTCTACATCGACAGCAAGACTCAGGAAGATAACGAAACTATCCAGTTTTCCCTCTCTTCCCCCGCCGATTTACAGGGGATTAAAATCCCGACCCGGCAAATTCACAGCCTGTGTACATGGTGCATCCGTGGGCAGTATCGCCAGTCACCGTGTGGCTATACCGACTCCCGTTATTTTACTGAACGGGGCAAGCCGACCGATGATCCGGCCTCGGATGCCTGTGGAGGATTAATGAGCGACTGTAAAAAACGCTTTGGTGATGCAGAACAATTGCCGTTTGGCGGGTTTCCCGGCTCCGCGTTGTTAAGGCGGTAACCATGACGATACTGCGAAAAGCCACGACCCGCGCCATCATGGCACACGCCCAAGCGGCTTATCCGCATGAATGTTGCGGGCTGGTTATTCAACATCGCTGTCGGCAGCGTTATGTGCCCTGTCGCAATACTGCACCATCACCCTCGGAACAGTTCCGTATTCATCCAGCGGATTATGCGGCAGCCGAAGATAACGGTGCGATTGTTGCCATTGTCCACAGTCACCCCGACGCGACGACACAACCGAGCCAGCTCGATATCGCCCAGTGTGACCTGTCACAACTCCCGTGGGTGATTGTTTCGTGGCCGGAAGGCGATAGCCGTACTCTGATGCCTCTGGCTGGCATTAGGCCCTTAATCGGTCGCCCGTTCGTGCACGGTATCTGGGATTGTTACGCTATCGTGCGTGACTGGTACAAACTGGAGCGGACGGTTGAACTGCCGGATTTTGAACGCACTGATGGCTGGTGGAGTCGGGGCGAAAATCTGTATATGAAACAGTATGCCGCGGCCGGATTTATTGCGTGTTGGGGTGAATTACAAACAGGGGATGTGATCATTATGCAGGTGCAGGCCAATGAACCCAATCATGCTGGGGTTTATCTGGGTAACGGCCTGATGTTGCACCATCTGTACGGGCAGCTCAGTAAGCGGGAGCCCTACCATGGCTACTGGCAGGAACGCACCATCATCACCTTACGTCACTCATCCGCGTCGGCGGATTTTTTGTTGAAGGGAGTCACATCATGAACACATTACGAACCGTGCGGCTTTACGGTGTGCTCGGTACCCGCTTCGGGCGAGTGCATCAACTGGCGGTTTCTACCCCGCAGGAAGCGATCCGGGCGCTGTCTGTGCTGGTTGACGGCTTTGAACGCTTTTTATTGACCGCCAAAGAACAGGGGCTGACTTTTGCTGTGTTTAACGGAAAACGCAATATCAGTCGGGAAGAACTGGTGTTTTCCGGGCAGGACGATATCCGCATTGCCCCGATGATTATCGGCAGCAAAAACGCCGGTGTTTTCCAGACCATTCTGGGCGCGGTGATGGTGGTGGCCGGGGCATTTTTGTGGGCGACGCCGTTTGGTGCACCGATGGTCATGTCCGGGGTGGGCATGATGCTGGGTGGCGTGGTGCAAATGCTCTCGCCGATGCCGGGCGGGCTGGCCCGGCGCGAAGATCCCGATAACAAACCGTCCTATGCGTTCGGGGGACCGGTGAATACCGTTGCACAGGGCAATCCGGTACCCATCGGTTATGGCCGACGCCGTATTGGCGGGGCCATTATTTCAGCGGGTATCTATGCGGAAGACCAACAATAGCAGGCAGAGGATGAAAGATGGAAAAGCAGCCCATACAAGGGAACAAAGGTGGCAGACAGCAGCCGCGTACCCCGGTGGAAGCACCGGATTCCCTGCAATCGACTTCCTACACCAAAATTCTCCTTGCCCTCGGTGAAGGGGAATTTGCGGGCGAGCTGGATGGCCGGCGTATTTTTCTGGATAACACGCCGCTTATCGGCGCTGACGGTACGCCCAATTTTGAAGGGGTCAAATGGGAATTTCGTCCCGGCACACCCCATCAGGCGTATATCCCCGGTATGCCAGCGGTCGAAAATGCCCGCACCGTCAGTGCTGAACTGGTCAGTACGTGGGTGACGACGGTCACCAATATTCAGTTATCAGCAGTTCGCCTGCGGTTATCGTGGCCCCAGTTGCAACAGCAAAAAGACAATGGCGACACGGTGGGCTATCGCATTGAATATGCCATTGACCTCGCCACCGATGGCGGGGCTTTTAAGGAAATCCTGAAAACCGCCGTTGATGGCAAAACCACTACGAAATACGAACGTTCCCACCGGGTGGATTTACCTGCCGCTCATTCGGGCTGGCAGGTGCGCCTTCGACGGCTGACGCCAAAACAGACCAGCAACCGGATCGCCGATGCGATGGTGGTGGAAGCCATTACCGAGGTGATCGACGCCAAATTAAGTTATCCTGAAACGGCTCTGTTATTTGTTCAGTTTGATGCCAAACAGTTTCGCAACATCCCGCAAATCACCTGCGAACCCAAGATGCGTATCATCCGTGTGCCCGCCAATTATGACCCGGCACGTCGCCGTTATTACGGTAGCTGGGATGGCACCTTCCAATGGGCATGGAGCGACAACCCGGCCTGGGTGCTGTATGACCTGATGATCAATGACCGGTTCAGTATTGGCTCTCGGGTGAAAACGGAGAACCTGACGCAGGCAAAATGGGATCTGTATAGCATCGCACAATATTGCGATCAGACGGTGCCGGATGGTGAAGGCGGTGAAGAGCCTCGGTTTACCTGCAATGTTTATATTCAGTCACAAGAAGATGCCTGGGCGGTGTTGCGTGACATTGCGGGGATTTTTCGGGGAATGACGTTTTGGGCCAATAACAACATGAATGTGTTGGCGGATATGCCCCGTGACAGGGATTATCTCTTTACGGGGGCCAATGTGCGTGACGGAAAATTCACCTATGCCAGTGCCAGCGAGAAAACCCATTACTCCACGGCCATGGTGAGCTGGTCCGATCCGCAGAACGGCTATCAGGATGCGATTGAACCGGTGTTTGAACACCGCCTGATACGCCGCTATGGTATCCGGCAGGCCGACATCACGGCCATCGGTTGTACCCGCCAGAGTGAAGCTATCCGGCGTGGCAAATGGGTATTGCACACCAACGAACACGACCGAACCGTCACTTTTACTGTCGGGCTGGAGGGGCGTATCCCCTTACCGGGTTACCTTATCGGCATATCGGATAATCTGCTGTCAGGGCCGGGTCGGAGCGGGCGTATTCAGGCCGTGCCAAGGCGATATATGCTCACGTTGGATCGGGTGCCATCGGCAAAAGCGGGAGACTGGCTGGTCGTCAACCTGCCTTCCGGTAAAACAGAAAAGGATCTCATTACCGCGATCAACGGGCAGGAGGTCTCCGTGAGTAGCGGTGGCTATGCCTATGCAGATATTCCTGAGGTGGGTGCCGTCTGGGCCATTGAATCCCGCTATAGCGTGGAGCAACCCTTCAGGGTGATGGGGATCAAAGCGGGAGAGGACGGTGTCTCGTTTGACATTACGGCAGTTGAGCATGACCCTGACAAATATGCGCTTATCGACAGAAACATCCGCATTGACGAACGTCCCGTTACCATTCTTCCGCCTAGTGTTCAGCCGGCACCGAAGCATGTCCTTATCGACAGTGATACTGCGATCAATCAGGGCATTATCACCACCACGTTGCAGATCACATGGGACGCCGCCGACAGTGCCGTGGCCTATGAAGTCGAATGGCGCAAAGACAACGGCAACTGGATAACCGCTCCCCGGACGACCGCCCGGCGTCTTGAAGTACCGAACGTCGATGACGGATGCTATCAGGCGCGGGTCAGGGCGACGAATGCCGCCGCCATATCCAGTATCTGGGTGAACACGCAGGATACCTTGCTGGGAAGCCGCAAAGGGACGCCATCGGCACCGCAGTCTCTCCGCACTACGTCGCTGCTTTTTGGTATCCGGCTGGACTGGGACTTTGCCAACCCGACGGTTATTCTGCTGAAAACGGAAATTTGCTACAACAAAAGCGGCGAGGATGACGGTACGCTGCAGTTTGCCGATATTGCCTATCCGCAACGCACCTACACGTTGCAGGGGCTGGCAGCGGGGGAGAAACTCTACTTTCGGGCACGGCTGGTGGACAAATCGGGTAACGCCTCGGCATGGACGTCACTGGTCAGCGGTGCAGCGTCCAATGATACCGGCTGGATAGTGGAGGCCAGTCAGGATCATTTTCTGGACGCAGAAACCGGGCGGCGCTTACAGGAGCAACTCAATGAGCAGGCCCGAGCCGACGTGCGTCACAAGCAGTCTATTGCGGAAAACGCGCAGGCCATTGAGAGACTGCATGACATGCTGAAGGAGCTTAAGCGACGCATACAGTAACTCGATAACGACAGTTTTCGACTCTCATTATTATGGATTTGATTCCCACGGATTGAGGATGGTTACCCCTGTAGACTGAAAATCGGCTACGTTACGCGTGACGACCGTCATACCATGCACAAGTGCCGTCGCCGCAATCAGCGCATCACGCTCGCTGCATCTGTCGGGTACGTGCAACCGGGCGCAGCGTTGTGCTACGGCTGTATCGACGGGCAAGGTTCGTTCGGAGAACTCCGGCAAAACATGTTGCTCCAGCCATGCCCGCAGTATGACCCCTTGTGCGGCGTCCTTACGCTCAATCAATAAAATGCCAAGCTCTAACTCCATGATGGTGATGGCGGATACAAAGAGGTCGGCGGCATCGACATTTTCAGCCCATGCCGCCACGTTTGGATCCGCCTTTCCAGCCCGAATTTTTCGTAGTTCGGACACCACGTTGGTATCGAGTACGTACATCATGAAAAATCAGCCGGACGGATACCGATAGTGACGCGTGGCGGCTCAAACTCAATATCCGCAACGCCCGGCATCGCCAGTGCATCGGCAATATTACGATGCTGCTTGGTCAGCAGCCGGTATTCCTCGATACTCAACAGCACATGAGCCGGTTTGCCGCGATCAGTGATGAATACGGGGCCGTTCTTGGTTGCTTTCTTCGCGCGGGTAACGTCCTGGTTCAGTTCCCGGCTGGAGAGGGTTGTGATGGTCATGGCAGCACCTCCTACTTTAATTCGCTATATAGGTACATTACTACAAGGTGAATAATGGTGCAAATTGTGTTCACTTTTCCATTGTTCTAAATGACGGCGGGTAACATGCCTGCTAGGTTTATTTCTCTCTGGATATTGGGCATGCGTTTACTATCCCAAGTCGATAGTTAATAGAAATGGAATACATCCGCAGTCATTATTTTGCGAGCCGCTTTGCAAAGGTCATTTTTGTCAGTGGTATGTTATTTGGGTGGGGGATAGAGTGGCGGTGAAAATTTAGACGCGGCTTTACCGTGGCGGAACACGATAAAACCGCTAACCACAAAAACTACAGGAGATAGTTATTATGGCTGACATGCATTCTACTGCAGGTACCCGCATTTACAAAATTTCCCAACCGGAACGTTATCAGAAAGTGGTTTATCGCCCCAAGGGAGTGAACCGCACGACTCCGGCCATCAACTTAAGTGGAAAATGGCTACTGGAAGCCGGTTTCTCCATTAACGATCCGTTAAAAATCAGAGTGATGCCAGGTTGTTTGATTATCGCCACCCAAAATTTTCATGAATTGTGGCACTGCTTAAAAAGCCTGAATGAAGGCGAATGGGATGATATCGCTGTGGCACGCTGGCTGCGGCAATTCCCCGGAAAATTAAATAAAAAGCTGCCTGGATAAACTCATAGTGTCATTTTTTCCAATTAAAACATGATATTGAACGATCCTGTGAGAGTTATACTTTGCACTGAAATGGCAGAAATTTTCTTTTGCGAAGCTGCTCGCATTTTATTTTATTCATCAACAGAGAAGGAACTGATGGAGCTTAAATTTTCTACTGAAGACGCTGAAAAACCGGAATGTGTGTTAACTGGTGACGATATGCAACAGATGGGCTTTACACCCAATGCCCTGTTTCATATCCAGCAATATAACAACGGGCTTATGTTGACGTTAGCGAAACCGGATGATGATCCGGCTACCCTGTTCCACGCCGTGGAAGATGATCCGAAGCAGGGCATCGATTGGGTACGTGACAATGGCGAGCTGTATCTGGCGGGCGACTGGTTAACGGAAACCGGTTTGCTGGATAAGCCCGTTCAAATTGCTTTCGGCTACGGCAAGATTATGCTGATAACAGAATCTGACCTGATACCTGCCTGAACCGTAGAGTACTTTCTTATTGCTAATTACACTGATGTGTTAACTGTAGTTGACACATCATATCATTTATATACAATGATAAGGAGTCAGCATGATAACCATTGAAAGGACTCACGATTTTGAAAAATGGTTAAAATCCTTAAAAGACAGAACAGCCAAAGCCAAGATCTTAATCCGGGTTGAAAGAATGGAAGAGGGAAATTTTGGCGATGTTGAACCTGTGGGAAACGGCGTTTCGGAACTCAGAATACATTACGGGTCAGGTTATCGTGTCTACTTTACTCATAAAAATAATAAAATCATTTTATTACTCTGTGGTGGAGATAAAAACAGCCAGCAGGCAGATATAAAGAAAGCAAAACAACTCGCGAAAGAATGGGGATTTTAAAATGAAAACAGCGCCAAAAAAATTCGATGTTGTGGAGTTTTTAGAAACAGAAGAAGATATTCAGGCATACTTAAATGCCGCTATCGAAGAGAACGATACAAAATATTTATTTAAAGCATTAGGCAACATTGCCAGAATAAAAAATATCAGCCAAATTTCTAAAGAATCAGGAATAAGCCGGGAAGGAATATATAAGGCGTTATCCGGCGAAGGCAACCCTTCGTTTAATACGGTATACAAAATATCAAAAGCACTGGGTTTGAAACTGCATTTTACTGGGGCTTAATCAACCCATTATTCAATATAATAAGCTGTTGAAAGGAAACATCTTCCTTACATGTCTCTATTGATAAATTACATCATTACGATGTAATTTATCTTTTTAAGTAATGGCATTCAATAAACAAACCGCGAAGTGTGGTTATTGTTTTCCTCCTCAATCAACTCTTTCATAATTGAGCAGAAACTGAGGTTTTCAGGTACATAAACAATGCTGTTATATTCATTAGGTTTCAATTCCATTGAAAACATGTCATTACCATTTTCCAACAATCGGAGCCTATCCATTTTTTCAAATTGGGAAAGGAGAAGATCATCCGCTGTTTTTATGATCATCTTCTCTACATAGGATTTTCCTTTAGCTGAACCATTATAATAAATTTCACGTATTGGTTGATATTCTTCGGGAAAATTATCATTCAATGGACCCAGTAAATAGCTACGTATCTCTTCTCTTTTTTTTATCATCTTGTCATAAACATATTGATATACCGTTATCATATTATTCCTTTTTGATGGTTGGCTAATTCAGTTCTATGGCAGTGACCAAAATTAAGTTATCACATAAGAACAATAAAGCGGGAAGAACATGGGGATCTTTCCGGTTTTGCTTTAATTAATTATATGATTTATATAATTTTTTATTTTATCCAATGCTTCATTGGCTTTAACTCGCTCATTAAAATCATCTCGCCAGATAAAATATTCAGCAAAACCACCATAGCTTCTGAACATAGGAACTATAAGCATGACGGGCATCTTCAGTAGCAGATTTTGCATCGTTCGTGCCTCCATAAGCAGGTGGTGTCAGTAACGCAATAATATTCTCAATGCTCTTTATCCAACTTCCTCCACCGTTATCATGCATAATTTTCCATAGTGAAAAGAGAAGGGGTCTCAGTTTTTCTGCTAATTCAATAAAATTCATGGGTTAGTTCTTTTTTATTTTTTGGTAATAATAAGCAACATCAATCAATGTTGATATAATCCCATTTTCATCAGGCCAATCCATAATAAATCTTGGATATGATGGCTTGTAAACTTGAGGATTCATGATCCTTATCATTTCCTCTAACTCTTTTTTTACCTGAGTTAATGCACCAATAGATAATGGTGCATTCTTTCCACATTGATGTAGTTCAATTGCATCCTGAACCAATTGAAGAGAATCAGTCAAAAACGTTTTACCTGAAGTTTTCATTTTATTAGAGATCCATATTTCCATGGCCCAAGTACAAACATTTGCTCTGCATCGTCAGTATACTGAAGGCCGTCGGGTTTGATATTGGTGGCACGCTGACGGTTAAAATCATGGACGGCTGTTTAGTGCTAATCCCTGGTAGCGATGACACTCGCAAAATTAAGCAATAGTACCAGCGTCAGCAATACCAGCTCAGTGACATTAAACTGCGGATGCGTGAGCTGATTGGCGACTACAACAGCAACTAAGAGCAGGGATTGAGCTGCTCTTAAAAAGAAGAAGGCCGGAAGATCACGGAGATCATTCCGGCTTTTTACATCTAACCTATTCGTTTATATGGTGAGCATAATTCATATAACTCTTTTCTTAACGCATCTAGCTTATTATTTTCATGTGTTAATGGTTTACCATTTTTACTAAGTACTAGATCATTCAATGAGCCCATACCACCAAAAAGTGCTTTTATATCAATAATAGTTCTATCAGATTCTATATTTATTCGATAGCGTAATTTATCAATATAGCGAGCCCAACTAGTTTCCATATTTTGATCTAATAGAGTTGACATTTCGCTTAGAACTTTTTCTATTTCCTGTGTCATTTTAACACCCCTTGTTCTATTACTTTCATACCCTTTACATCCCAAGATGCTGTTATGACTATTTGTTCTGTACCGCCGAGATAGAAACCTTTTTGAACACCGACTTCACCCACATATACTTTCGTCCCTTTGGGAACAGTGAATTTATATACGGTATCTAATGGTGATTCGCCACCATTTGGCCACTTAGGTAAAACAGCTTTGTCTATCCTTGTTTGAATAACACTTTGTGGCTTATCTAGGCTAAAGAATCGTCCGAATTCATTAGTTGAAACTCCCGCCCGATACATCTCGGTGTCACGGCCTAATATGACTTCCTTATACCTTCCGCCTGCAAAAGTTTCAGCTAGTCCATCATCTAATGGTCTAGGTTTAACCGCAGAATAGTGTCCTGTAACTTCACCCAGATCATCGCTAGGACGTTTAGTTTTAACATCACCTTTGTTACCAACTCCACCTGCCAGACCAAACGGATCAACCCACTTTGCCGGATTATGCACATATCCGTAAGGATTCACACCTCCCGAAAGCCCTATGGGGTCAGGAGAGATATATTGCCCAGTCTCCGGCAGGCAATCCCGAAAGCGATTATAGCATAGCCCATTTTCCTCATTCTCATACTACTCCATAAAAAGAACAAAGCCGGAAGATCACGGCGATCTTTCCGGCTTAATCTAAGCTCATAAAGCAGTTATTTTATCGTAGCGATTCAAACCATTGAAGATGGAATTTACCTTGATCTTCTGGGGTGTAATCAACATCTTTATCTTCAAAATCAAATATATGAACCATATTTTCAGGTAAACCATGCTGACCTAATGTAGTCTCATAAGCCACTTTTCCTAATCCCATATCTCTCTGCATTGCAGATGGAAACACATTTATTTTTGCTCCTTTGCAAAGAAAAATTATATCTTTTAATTGGTTTCTCAAATCTATAAAGCATGAAAAATAATCGGTATCATTTGATTCTGCTAACTGATTATTATTATGAAATATTTTCAAACAACAATCTCTATTAGGAGAGGTGATCAGGTGCAATTCAGCTTCTTCCATTTTTCCATTTATTATTATTTTGATTTTTCTTTTATCAATGCCTGTCATTTTCCATACCTCTTTGGATTTAAAATTGTATAGTCCCACATTTCACCATCGGCATTAATTGGTCTTGCGCCTAATATATTTTCAGATTTAACCCCACCGGGTATTGCAATTTCTGCTTCTCCAGGATACGGCGATTTTGAACCTAGTACCTTGTTTACATCTATACCATTATTAGTTTTCATGGTGTACACATACCCGCTTTGGCTTCCATAATTTGTTGCAAAACCAATAGTTTTACTCGGATCAGTAGTAGTGCTTATAAAATTACTTGGAGGATTTTTATTATCTAATGCGTGCAGATACAAATCATTGCTTGGTCCTCGTGTTTCAAATCCTTTTTCAAAAATTTCAGTGAAACTTCGTGTATCTCCGCGATACGTTATAAGGGAATCACCTTTATTCCCAACCCCACCTGCCAGACCGTAAGGGTCAACCCATTTCACCGGATTATGCACATACGAATACGGATTCAACCCGCCCGCCAGCCCTAGAGGGTCAGGCGAGATATACTGCCCCGTTTCGTTACTGTAATATCTAAAGCGATTATAACAAAACCCGGATTCCTCATCGAAATACTGGCCTAAAAACCGG
>NZ_NKHP01000034.1 GCF_014467235.1 Xenorhabdus indica
TGGATGCCCTGAAATTACAGCTTCCCATGATGCAATCGCCAAAACGCCACTTAATCGGGTTCAGCAATGGCGTGTTTGACCTGAAAGCCTGCCAGTTCCGGCCTCATCGCAAACATGACTGGTTGCTACTGGCGAATGATGTTGAATTCAATTCCCCTGTTTCGGGGGAAACCCTGAAAGACCATGCCCCGCAGTTCTGGCACTGGCTCAATCGGGCAACAGCCAATTGTGAGAATAAGTTTGATCGGGTACTGGCAGCGCTGTTTATGGTGCTGGCAAACCGCTACGACTGGCAGTTGTTTCTGGAAGTGACCGGTGCCGGAGGCAGTGGCAAAAGCATTTTTGCTGAAATCTGTTCAATGCTGGCAGGCAAAGGCAACACTGTTTCTGCCAGTATGGCCGCACTGGAAAACCCACGGGAACGGGCGCTGATTGTGGGGTATTCGTTGATTATCCTGCCAGACCAGACTCGCTATGTGGGCGATGGCTCCGGCATCAAAGCCATTACAGGCGGGGATGAAGTCGCTATCGACCCGAAGCATAAACAACCTTATTCAACCCGCATTCCTGCGGTGGTCTTGGCGGTAAACAATAATGCTATGAGTTTCAGTGATCGCAGTGGTGGCGTATCACGGCGTCGGGTAATCTTCAATTTTTCCGAAGTTGTGCCCGAAAATGAACGTGATCCACTCCTGCGGGATAAAATCCCGGCAGAACTGCCTGTAATTATTCGGCATCTGCTGCATCGGTTCGCTGACCCACAAGCCGCAAGGCGTTTACTGGCAGCGCAACAAAAATCCGCAGAAGCACTGGATATCAAACGTGGCACCGATCCACTGGTTGATTTCTGCGGTCACTTGATTGCATCTGATGAAGCTGACGGCCTGTTAATCGGGAATGCGGAGATTGTGCCATTTAATCCTCGTAAGTACCTTTATCACGCCTACCTTGCTTATATGAAAGGCAACAACCTGAATAAACCCATTTCTGTAACCCGTTTTGGCATGGATATGCCGGGCGCACTGGCGGAGTACAGGGAGCATTACCTGCGCAAGAAAAGCAAATGCGGCATTCGTAGCAATCTGAGCCTGAATATTGATACCGCCATTGAGTGGCTGCCAAAACTGACAAGTCATAACCTGGCAGAAGAATAATTTTTTCTTTATTGATGATAATTTTCAAAGAAATATAAAAAAGTGTTCACTTTATAATTTAAACCAGATATATCAACACATTATAGGGTGAATAGTTATTTTTAAACTGTTCATAACTCTTCAACCCTGTTCACCTTTTTCAGATTGAAGGTGAACGGTTGGATGAAGAGTAGTGATGAGTTTGATTTCAAGTTATCACCATTTAACAACATGAATTTAAATGAAAATATTAATAGGTGAATAGGGTGAACAGTTTTATCCCTAATTCTTTAGGAGATGGGGGTAAGTGAAAAGTTTTTTCTGGCAGGTGTTTTTTCAGCTCTCTGGGTTATCGGGGTAATGCATTAGCCCGGTAACCCGGAGAAGACAAGCGCAGCGCGTCAGGATGATTTTAATCTGTTGTATTACGTGGAATTAAAATTATGTAATTAACTGATTTTATTTTAGAAGAGAAGTTAATCACAATTTTCCTTATAGACTCTTATTCGCTCTGGAATGCGTAAGTGGTGACGTTATATTCTGCTTCATTAATGTGCTAATAACATGTACCTATCATTAATGAGGCAAGGAAATATGGAAACACGCTCGCGTTGTCAGTTTACTGAAGGCAGCATCACCCTACCGGAAGGCTATCAGGAACAAACTGTCAATATTATCATCGCACCAAATGTTCCCGCATTGAATATTAGCCGCGACCAGTTAAATGAAGGGGAAGATTTAGCCGATTATATCATCCGCCAGAAAACGTTGTTGAAAAACGGTCTGCGAGACTGGCAGTTCCTCGAAGAACAACCCACCATATTAGGTGACAATTTGCTGCAAGGCCATCTGTTGCTTTCCCGTTATCGCCCCAAGAAAGGGCAACAGGTTTATCAGTGTCAGGCGGTATTTCTGCGGGATGAGAAAAAGGTGCTGATTTTTACCCTGTCATCCCAGCAGGCATTTACGGAATCACAGCGGCAGTGGCTGGATGACTGCCTGAAAAGTTTTCAGTTCTAGGGAGAGAATATTATGCCAGAAGCGGCAAGGCTTGGGGATACGATAGGTCATTCCAGTGCAATGGCCGGGTTAGTTGCAGGTACGATTATTGGTTCATTGATTTCAGCCGCAGGCGGGATTGCCGCAGGTTTTCTTTTTGTGGCTGGAGTAGCCGCCTCCTGTGTCGGGGTTGGTGTTTTGTTGATCGGCCTTTCCATTGCGGTGGGAATGGCAGCAGATTCGTTAGGGAATATGGCACGCGATGCCTGTGTTTCGGCAGGTGCTTCGTCACGAAGTCCCAGCGGAACTATTACCAGTGGTTCCACGAATGTTCTTATCAATAATAAACCAGCTGCAATCGCAAAACGAAGTATGGTGGTTTGTAACAAAGAGATCGGTCCCCGCCAGATGGCACAAGGCTCTGATTCCGTCTTCATTAATGGATTACCTGCCTCACGTGTAGGAGATAAAACGACCTGTGATGCGGCCGTAATGACGGGTTCTTCAAATGTTATTATTGGTGGAGGAACAAAAACAGAAGCAAAAATTACTCCAGAAATTCCCCAATTGGCTTATAACATCTCAGACGCAACTATGTTTTTGGCTGGATTTAC
Organism: Xenorhabdus indica; assembly: GCF_014467235.1. GTDB lineage: Bacteria > Pseudomonadota > Gammaproteobacteria > Enterobacterales > Enterobacteriaceae > Xenorhabdus > Xenorhabdus indica. The sequence continues at coordinate 2,747 of NZ_NKHP01000034.1, forward strand.
CAGTTTCGGTGGAGCAGCATATAAGGCATTAGGTGCATTGCCAAAGCTGTTCAGTAAAATCCCGAATGCAGCCTAAATTAGTAAGACTCTTTGCCGATTAAGTAATTTAGCGGTTGGTGCTTCACTTGTAGGTATCATGTCAAGACCAGTTGAAGTGATTGCCGGTCAGAAATTCCTTAATGACGACGATGAATTGGATTTTGTTTTTGAAGCTGAATTCCCGTTGTACTGGCAGCGTAGCTATTTGAGCAGTTATCAGTATGACAGTGTGCTGGGGCAGGGCTGGAATCTGTTCTGGGAAAGTCGATTAGCTCGCGTGGAAGAAGGTATTCTCTGGCGTAATTTATCCGGGGATATTATCCCGTTCCCGGATGTACCGGAAGGCCATCGCTGTTTCTGCCCTGATGCACAAAGCTGGCTGATACACACCGAAGGCGGAGAATGGGAAATCCATGATGCAGGTGAGTTGGTTTATTACTATATCGCCTTTGATAATGATGGTATCAGCCGGTTAAGCCATATCCGTGATAATGTCGGCAATGAACAGCGGTTCCATTACAACGACCAGCATCAGATGATTAATATCACGGGGTGCGGTGGAATGAATCTGCACTGTGATTATGCAGTCATAGAAATCGATGGCAAAACGGTTTCCCGATTAAGCAGGGTCTGGCGGGAGCTGTATAACGGTCAGCGCATTCGCCTTTGTCACTATCATTATGATGACAATGCCCGTCTTGTTGGCATCAATCACCGCAGTGACCATTTCCAACGTCAATTCGGCTGGACAGATCACGGCATCATGGCGTGGCATGTGGACAAACGTGGCCTGCGCTGTGATTATGAATGGGAACTGACCGAAGATGGGCTATGGCGCGTTATCAGCCAGAAAACCAATGAAGGTGCAAGTTACCGACTGGATTATGATGATAAAAATCTGATCCGCACCGCACACTGGTATGATGGTTCCCACTCCATCTGGGTACTCAACGAAGAACATCAGACTATTCACTGTGTTGATCGTAATGGTACTGAGCACCATATATTATGGGATGAGTTCGGTCTGCCAAACGGATACAAAGATGCTGAAGGTCATACCCGGCAGGGAGAATGGGATAAATTCGGCCGTCTCCTGAGTCTGACCGATGGCAACGGTGACAAAACGCAGTGGCAATATCAAAATGACACTGACAGATTGACTTTTATTTTCTGGCCGAATGGTGCAGAAATGTCGCTGGATTATGATGAATTCGGTCGCCTAATCAGTGAAACCTCGCCACTTAAGCAAACCACTCGTTTTCATTACAGCCCAAATACTCTGCGGCCTTATCAACGCATTGATGCCAAAGGCGGAGAAAGCCGTTTTATGTGGAATGGTCAGGGGCAGTTGATCCGCCATACCGATTGTTCAGGCCAGAGCAGCGACTGGCAGTACGACAATGAAAATCGGCTGAGCCGCTTTACCAATTCCCTGATGGAAGCTGTCCGCTATAGCTATAACGATGATGGTCAGTTGGTGCTTGTCACCTATCCCGATGGCTCAACAGAGCAGATGGACTGGGATAGTGCCGATCAACTTATTCATCACCAGCGTAATGATAATGTCTCTCGTGCTTGGGAATACAACACATTAGGACAAATCGTCTGTACAACAGACCGCCTGCAACGGCAGGTTCGTTACCAATACAGTCCCGAAGGACATCTGGTGCAGATTGAGAATGCTAATGGTGGCCGTTATCTGTTGAATCGTGATGCTGAAGGGCGCCTGATTGAAGAAATCCGCCCTGACGATACATTGATCCAGTATGAATACAATGTTGCTGGTTTGTTGAGTACTGAAAAACGGATGGGAGATCGAGTATTTCGGCAACCCGTGCGCCCGGCTTATCTGCATTACGATGCGGCGGGTAATCTTATCAAAAGGGAAACTGATACCGACAGCTACCAGTATCAGTGGGATAATATGGGGCGTTTGTTGGAAGCGAATCGTGTTCCTAATGCCTCCGGGAAACAGTTAGGATTGCTTCCGAATACGATTAGCTTTGAATATGATGTGCTGGGGCGCGTGATTAGGGAGCAGAACGGCGAGGACGTGATCCAGTTCAGTTATGATGAAATGGATAATCTGACTGAATTGACTCTTCCACAGGGTGATACTTTGCGTTGGCTCTACTATGGTTCCGGTCATCTCAGCGCTATTCGCCATAATCAACAGATGATTACGGAGTTTGAGCGTGACAACCTGCATCGTGAAACCAGCCGGACACAAGGTAAATTATTCCAGTTTCGTGAATATGACCCATTAGGGCGTCGCATCAGCCAATACAGTGTCAGGGATAAATCAGCATCCATCGAACAGGGCAAACCGTGGCGGGCATGGCATTATGACAGGCAGGATGATCTGTGTCTGATGGAAGATCATTACCGTGGTTGGGTGGAATACCTGTATGACTCTGAAAGCCGACTGAAAAAAGTGACTAGCGTAGACAGCTTTGAAGAAATGCTGTGGTACGACCGTGCAGATAACCTGCTTGAACGTCCACAATCTATTATGGAAAAAGAGGCGGAAGAGAATAAACACCTGACACCACAGGGCGACAGGTTGACACACTGGAACCAGTGGCGTTATGAGCATGATGCGCATGGCAATGTGATTTCTCGTGGAACAAGCACCAATAACAAGCAAACCTATCGTTATGATGGTGATAATCGCCTGATTATCGCCGAAGGTAACGGTATGAAGGCCAACTATCATTACGATGCGCTGGGTCGGCGTATTCGCAAGGTAGTCACAACATGGCCGACAGGCACACCTCAGCAGGAACAAACGGATTTTGTCTGGCATGGACTGAAATTATTGCAGGAACGCAACGCCAATACAGGTAAAACCCAGACCTATTGTTACGAATCCCATGACAGTTACACCCCGTTAGCCTGTATTGTTGCCAAAGGCTCTATGCATGATTATTTCTGGTATCACGCGGATATCAATGGCGCGCCACTGGAAGTCACGGACGAAGACGGGAAAATTGCGTGGTCAGGAAAATATGATGCGTTTGGTGCGGTCAACAGCACCACAATGGCGTATTTTACCGATACGGAACGTTCACCGAAAAACTTTGACCAAAACCTACGTTATGCAGGGCAATATTTTGACAAAGAAACGAGGCTGCACTTTAATACCTATCGGTATTATGCGCCGGAGATTGGGCGGTTTTTGACGCCTGATCCAATAGGGTTGAACGGCGGAATCAATCTTTATCAGTATGCGCCGAATCCGATTACTTGGATTGATCCTTGGGGTCTCAGTAGTTTTATGGAGACCGTCGGTGGTTCAATCACAACTACAGGGAAAAAATTCCAAGGTGCTGAAATATATAAATTTAAGGATAAAGTGAAGGTAGGTGATGTTACCTTTAAGAAAGGCGATTATTTTTATATAGATAATCTTCATAAAGACCACTATGAAACGTTCTCATCAAATGATAAATCCAAAGGCGTGTTTAACCTAGATGGTTCTTATAATGAGAAAAAGTCAGAGAAGGCAAAAAAAAGAAAAGGACCTGGGTGCTAATATGGGCAAAAATGTTAAAAGTTACCTTATGAAAAATAAGGATGACCTCATAAGTGGAACATTCTGTTATAAGCTGTTCGAAGAAAGTATCTTTGATTCAGGATTGTTAATTGAACTGATTGATATGTCTAATAACTTTCTTAGAGAACATGATGATCACGAAGTTATCCAACTATTAGAATGGATTATTGGGTGTGTTGACCAATGTTTTCTATCTCACAGTGATCACAATGATTATTACAAGATAAAAAACTATTCAATAGATATAGAAAGTAGCTGGCAAGAAGTTTGGAAAAAAGAATTAATGGACCTCTTGGAATAAAATAAATTTGTAATAAAAAGCCGGAAGAGCCCCATGATCTTCCGGCTTTCTTTGTATATAGAAAACCCCTAGCTGGGGATACTAATTCATTCTTACCGTGGTGAATATCTATGCCACGTCAGCAGTACGGGTAAAAACGTTTTTTAATAAGCTGATAGTAAAAGAAAAAATCTCTTTAAAAAGTATGACTGTGCCGGAATCGTTCCTAAGGTCCGATAGGGCTAAATGGCGGGTTGAACTTGTATCGGTAGACGATGATATGAACCTCCAGCACAGATGGGAACAATTTCTGACGTATTCGGGTATGGTATCCCTAACCCTTTTGGTTACCACAACAAGTGAAAACTTAAGACATGGAATTACAAGAAATTATCAAGCAGACCAAACTCCTCAAGCCTAAAAGCCAAAAAAAGATGAATGAGAACTTTCTTCATCTCATTGATCAAATTGAGAGTTCGTTAATATTAGAAGGACCTTACCGCTCCGATCTAGTTGTAAGGCCAACCGTCTTTTATGTATCGTAGGATAGTGTCAGGTCAAATCGCAGCTAATATATCTAAAACACCTCAAATATGCTCTTTCATTCTCTAATTCCAAAGAGATTCAATATCAATATCGTCACTGTCTGGCCTACTACCGTCAGGCATCTCATTGAATTGAACAACCATTGGGACATCGAATGATGTTCCTATAATTATCGAACAACCCTTTGAAAGGTTGGGAATCATTTGTCGTGAGAGTTCATCAAGTGAGCTAATAGTGTTCTCTAGCAACTTGAGGTCACGCTCATTGACTAAGCGATGAATAAAAAAATTATGTAGCTGGGACATAATCGTAGGTGAGATATCTGCTGGCCTCTGGCTTGACAAAGTTAAGAAGAAACCAAATTTACGGCCTTCTTTGATAATTTCCTCAAATAGCTCCAAACGATAATCCTTCCAACTCTCACTCTCTCGACTCGATTGGGTCGATAGTATGTTATGAGCCTCATCAATTATCATGTGGAATGTTTGCTCTGGTGAACTCTGATTCATAACCTTCTGCTTGTGTTCACCATAATAAAACTTAGCAAGCAAAAGTGGCATAACCTTCTTAATTTCTTGGTTAGTCTTTCGAAGTGATATCACTGACAGTAACGTGTTTTCTGGTGATTCTTCTCCAACGTCAAACACACGATCTAGTGCCGTCAATGACGCTTCTACTCTCTTTAGTAGAGGTTGAATATGGTCGAACTGAACATAACCGCTAATGAGGTCAGAAAGAAGTTGAGTGTTGATTCTCAGTTTTAACTCACTGAATGACGATAACTTTCTAATGTTGATGCCGTCTACGTGTTCTTTGCAATGATGATTGTACGCAGGGTCATTATCACCACCATTAAAATAATTTGGGCGGGGGGAGTTTGGGAAATACAACCGAGATCTGTCACCATGCCAGCCTATTTCCCTAACTTTTTTCTCTAGGTCTTGGGAGCCAACAAGTTTTGCAATCTCTTCAATAAGAGCTACAAACTCTTTCTTTTGTGCGGTACTTGTGAGAGCACGCTTGATAGTTGACTTGACGTAAGTTTGTAAGCTATCTGAATTGTCTTTGAACCTGTTTCGACCAGAAACTATCCGCTTTAAGAACGGCTTCTGAGTATTCTCGGTTGCTTTAAATAAGATACCGAATAATTCTTCATCCCAGAATACATCGCTAGTGAGTGGAAATTTATCGCCATCATCATTGCGAGTATCTAGTTGATATACCTTCTTATATTCGTCTTTTGATATTAACTGGTTATTTGTGTACTCTCCATTAAAGTCGATAACAACAAAGTGACTCTTGTCTATGAGCTTGTCCAGCTTATTGCGAAAAAGCGTTGTGTATATGTTAGTCAGCGTATTAGATTTGCCACTACCCGTATTGCCGAAAATTCCTATATGAGTGTTGAATAGCTTTACCCAAGGTAGCGATATAGGTATTTCTTCAGTAAGCGTTTCACCGACAACGAAGTTGTCATCAGGCTTTCCAAAGATAGATTTAACCTGAGTGTCACTCATTAAGTACGCGATATCACGGATCATTGGCAGGTGTTTCATGCCTTCATAAAATTCATTGAACAGGAAATGTCCAATTGGTACTAACTCAATTTTACGGATATAGCAGTCGTTCTCTTCGTCTTTCAGTCGTTCATCTAGGTATTCGCCTTGAACTTTAGCAACGATATCCTTGAATCCACGACGAATCAAAATGAACTCTTGGATCGATACGCCGTTGAATTTTTTGCCGTTATAGAACAACGTTTCGTTGTTGGACTCTTCGTATAATCTTACAGTGATATTAGTGCCTTTAACTGAAATTACTTCACCAATTGCTATAGTCATTTGACACCACCAATTGCAGCGTCAAGCACTGGCTTCATGGTTTCTTCAGGCACAGGCTTGTTTAGTTTATTTACCGTGAAGTATTCATCATTGAAAAGCTTAAAATCTAATGTTCTATCTTCAGAGTAAATCAACTTAACATTTAAGTACTCTTTGAACATCTCCGACATCCTGTCTTGTGTTGATTTGTCATAGCACATTACGTACATAGTCAATGACGGATTAGACAATGCTCGCTGTACAAGACTGAGAATGTGCTCGTCGGCAAAAGAGAAGCCGAAAGTAATTAATTCTGAATTAGGACGTTCAAGCTCATAACTTAGGTGACGAAGAATCTGATAGTAAGCCTCTTCAAAGACGGTTTCATGAAACTTCCACTTTGTAGGGTTCACGATAGGCATCTTGTCATAATCCTGCCAAAATTGGTCAGAACGAAGTTTCGTAAAATCTGTTTTAAATTCAAATTCACTCAGGTCATCGAGCGATTTCTTTTTATCATAAAGAATCACCTTGCAAGCATCTAGAATATCATTTTCGTCTTGATTGAAGTCTATGTTGTAACGGCTAGTACCGTAATTAAGTTCAATATCGCCATCTTTTTTGCCTTTCATCCAATGTACTGAGCCGTGAGCATGCAGAAGGTTTACTTGAGGAAGAAACTGTTCGTGGCGGTCAAACACGCCTTTATTTACGATACGGTTATTGAAATTTTTTGTGTGGAAAGTACGCGCTTGAAAACCAGTGCTACCATCATTAACGTTGAACTGAGATGTTCTTTCTGCCATCAATTCTTCGCTAACAATTTCAAAGCAATTATCGTAGTTAGTTGTGAAAATATTTGCTTTTTTGGCTGACGGTTTTTGCTTGTTTAAGACGTGAATCAAAGTAGTCATGAACCGCTTATATTCTTGAATAACACTTTCTTTATCTGGCAGTCTAAGAGAAGTAGGAATATCTCTAGCTGGAATTGAAGGTAAACCAGGCTTAATACATTCTCGGTAGTACAACATGAACAGTAGTGTTGTCATGTCTTTGTTGTTTTCATATTTCTTTGCAAGTGTCTCGAATGTGCACTTCCTACCATCTATCTTCTTTTTTATCTCTAGTGCTAACGTCGGTAGAAAACCATGTGAAGCACCAGCACCAATAAGAAAGTTCAGGTTATGATCGTAGATTTGATGTAAGTTAAATTCAGCAGTCATTTAATCTATTTCCAAGAATAAGTCATGTCGATAGAAAGACTGAATAGCCACCTAATCAGAAAACACAGGTTGGCTACACAGATATAAAACTTAATAGATATTGATTCATTAGCTAAATTTGGTCAAAGAGAAAAGCTAAAGAGTATAATATCTTGAGGGATAAAATGAGTTAGAGTAGGCTGATAAAACTAGTCTTATTATGAAGTTATATGTTACGGATTAAATTCCAATTCACCCGTAACATAAGCTGTTGACCCTACTCACCATAGCCGCTAATATTCCACTTACACTAATGATCCATCGCCTGTCAGGATCGCCTTCGGGTGGCGAAAGAAAACTCCTGTAGCCTGAAAGGGAGAGCAAGAATTGCGGTACATCTGCCCACCTTTGGAAGCAGATATTGCCAAGACATCTAAACCCTCGTCTGGCAATGAAGGTCTCTTAAACTAATAGATAGCCCAAAAGGATATCTTTATCTGGTTACTTAAGTGTATTGAGCGTGGATTCATACACTGGCGTTTTAAATCAACATAAATCCTATTTCTCTTCAATGAACAACAGGATAGCTTTTGCGTATCTGTTCATACTTTTATCTATCCCTGTTTGAATTATTCAACAGACAATTTTTCTACAGCTAATCCATCAACATGACTACCATTTGACATTTAACCTTACGGCGTTTTGCTGTGCCTGATGGCACTTCAACGTTCGCACGATTTTTGTTGATTGTTTACAGAACTCAAGGCGTCACTTTTTGCGGATTTACCGCTGAAAGTGACGCCGCAGCCAAAGAACCACACAACTCTGACAGGCTCACGTCTACTTCACCACTCAGTGAATCTGACACTGCATTTTTAGAGTGAAAAAGGAGAACTTGACGATATCGAGGCTGGCTTTTAGCCGGTGGGGATGACCTGTCAACACAGGCGGCAGTGCAGCGTACTCAACCGATACCCCGCAATACCTCAACCTGCGTTCACTCTGGCGCACAGATATCGATCAAGGGCAAGACGGATTCTTCTGTTTTGCCAAAACGATCGCGCGCCAGAGATCGCATGTTGTCAGGTATACGAGCGGGAGAAGCAGATGAGTCGATTGATTAAAGAATTAAAATTTTTTGCCCGGCAGTGTGGTGGCTGTCATAAGACCTGCCATGATCGCATTCGGATTGCAGAACGTCTGGGCGCGCTGCTGTTAAGCCTGAATATTCAGGTGAAAAATCTCGGTCATTTGAAAACCAAGCACGTAGAACAATATATTGATGCCCGCTTATCTCAGGGAATTGCCAAGCGAACGGTGCAAAATGAAATGGCGGCACTGCGTAATATTTTTCGTATGGCTGGCAGGAAGAAACTGGAAACCTCTCCGCGTTTGAGCAATCAGGCATTGGGATTAAGTGGAACCAGCCGTGCTGGAACGAAACAGGCGATCCCTGATGCTACATTTCAGGTTGTTTATCAGAAGGCACTTGAACGTGATGTCGGATTTGCCGTCACACTAAAGCTCTCCCGCTTGTTGGGATTACGTTCTCAGGAAGCGGTGCAATGCAGTGCTTCATTGAAGAGCTGGCTGAAACAGTTAGATCAACCTGAACCAAAACTGCACGTTGTTTTCGGTACGAAAGGCGGCCGACCACGGCAAACCTGTGTACTGAATGTTACAGCGGTAAAAGAAGCTGTAGAGCAGGCAATTGCCATTGCAGAGCAACGTGACGGCAGGTTGATTGATAAGCCGGATCTCAGGCAGGCCATGAACTACTGGCGAGCACACACCACAAAAATTGGTTTAACCGGTTGCCATTCTCCCCACAGCCTGCGCTATGCGTGGGCGCAGGATGCTCTACGTTTTTACCAGCAAAATGGTTTTAGCCGTCAGGAAGCACGGGCACTGGTTTCAATGGATTTGGGTCATGGTGATGGTCGGGGGCGTTATGTCGAACGGGTTTATAGTCGTTAAACTTAGCCTTTCGGTTATTGAGTCCGATAATACAATCAGTTAAAGTATTCACGCCATTAGCAAAATCTAATGGTCAAGGCGTCGCGGCCTTGTCACTCATAGACACTGGCAGAAATTTTGCCAGTGTGCCTGTTATCGCCTTTTCAATGGTGATTCAGGTGGGGGAGACGTAAGTCTCGCTGGTTATGAGTGCCAGTCCGCGAACCCTGTCTGAATCGCCACCATTAATGATTAAATTATGGAAGGGGTAACAGGAATGAATAACAACAATGTTCAAAATGACTGGCACCAAGCTGATATCATCGCTGCATTACGTAAACGTGGTACAACCTTAGCAGCTCTTTCTCGTGAAGCGGGACTGAGTTCATCGACACTGGCAAATGCACTCAGCAGGCAGTGGCCTAAAGGCGAATGGATAATTGCTAACTATCTTGAAATCCATCCCTCTGAAATCTGGCCGAGTCGGTATTTTGATAAACGTGGTCAATTGATTGAGCGTAAGGTTCGTAGGATTTCTGTTGAGTAGATTGATCTCAATGAAATAAACCATGAGGTAAAATAATATCTATAGTTTTTAATTTTATACTCATGGTTATAATTTTTGTTAATAATAAATTATTAAGGAATATATTTTGAAACATTGCCAAAGATCACCTGCATTCTCAGAAATAAAACGAGAGATAAGAAAATATGCTAGAAACATGAATAAATGGTGGGGGAAATTACAGCACTATACAATTGCGGAATGGTCATTATTAATAGGTATAGGATGTTGGGGCGTACCAAATAAAGTAGCTCAAATAATTTCCTTCACACTCAGCTTGATGTTCTTTTTTGATAAGCTTTTTTCTATTGGTTATAAATATAGTTTCGTAAAAATGGAGAAGAACATAAAGGATAAAATAATAAAATTATATTTATCTGATAATGAAAGAGATATTTTATTTAAAAAATTAGATAATGTGAGAAGGTTTAGAAGTATTTGGAATTCTTGTTATGTATTTAAACGGAACTGGAAATTTATATTTGGAGGTGCTTTTCTTGGAGGATCATTTGTTTATCATTTTTTTAAATTAAATTGTTAATCTGTTAGTTAATTATATTTCCTATGAAACATATAAAATGAATAGTGATCTTTACTCAAAACTTAATTCTTTATCTAAAGAATTAGATGATTTTTATTCGAGAGAAAATTCATTTTCACATGATGACTATTTTGAAAATAAGAAAATTAAAACTAAAATTGTACATTTGATCTTGGATGCTAAAAATTCAGGAGAAATTGAGTTTGCTGATAAAGTTCTGATGTTTCTTTTTGAAAATACAGGTTGTTATGAGGAGCTTCTGATTTTAAATGAAATAAGTAAACCATTATTTGACGCTGAAATTCTTAATGCTGAGTCCTTAGATAAATATCTGATTGAATATTCTCCGTTATCTCGATGGCTTTAAACTTGCCATTGTTCTCTGCAATGAGATACCATCGACCAGATTAAAGCTATCATTGCATATTTGGCAACATTTCTTTCATTGATGATATTTTTGCAACAAAAAACCTATTCTCAACAGTGCCAACCAAACAAAAATTAGGTAAACAGAGATAAAATAATATGGGGGTATTATAGGGGGTATGGTGGGTAATTGAACTAAATAAAATATTTTAAAAACAGTAAATTAAATTACTTTATCGAATCCTGTAGGGATTTAAAATCAATAAGTTATCTTCATTTCGCAACCACAATTTTTCCTGATTGGGACGGATTTGGGACACCTCCACCAAAAAGCACATCAATTTGTCGTGCATGTTCGGTCAGATGATTCGGTGCTAAGTGCGCATAACGCCTAACCATTTCGATTGACTCCCAGCCGCCCATTTCCTGCAAAATTGATAATGGAACACCTGATTGTACTAACCAACTCGCCCATGTATGGCGTAGATCGTGAAAGCGAAAATTCTCTATTCCTGCACGCTTTAACGCCGAATTCCAGGCTGTGTTATCATCAACACGCATTTTCCTTACGTTAGGTAATGCGACTCCATTGGGATTGATTGCTGATTTGGAATGGACAAAGACCCACTTATTATGGTTTCCGATTTGCTCTCGCAGTACTCGGCAAGCCGTTTCATTTAAGGCTACCCCTATCGCCTTTGATGATTTACTTTGATCAGGGTGTATCCAGGCAACCTGTCTTTGCATATCAATTTGTGACCATTCCAGATTAATAATATTTGAGCGCCTTAATCCGGTAGCCAGTGCAAATTTGACAACAGATTTAAGGGGTTCAGGGCATTCATCAACCAATCTTTGCGCCTCTTGAGGTTCTAACCATCTGACCCGTTTTTCTCTGACGGCTGGAACTTTGATTACAGGGGCTTTTTCTAACCATTTCCAGTCCCGTTCAGCCGCTCTCAATAAGGCTTTTACCAAGGCTAAGTGTTTTGCCTTGGTTGCGACTGATACTGACACTTCTTTATAGGCGGGGATCTCGTGCCCTTTCTTCTTAGCCGCCTGAACCTGACTTTCCCAACGTGCTTTAGCTTTACGATTTTTCATCTTACTGACCGCCGTGTAGATACTGGCCTCCGTAATATCTTTTAACCGTACACTGCCGAAGTATTCCAGCCAGAATCCCATGCGCCCCTTATCATCATCCAATGATTTCTTATCCGCTTTTTCCTCAATCCATCGCAAACAGGCTTCGTCAAAGGTGACATCAGGAAAATCACCTAACCGCTCTATGCGCCATAATTCGGCTTTTCTTCGGTCGTGCAACTCCTGAGCTTGCTTTTTGTCCGTTGTTCCAAGCGACTCTTTAATTCTTTTGCCGCCTGGTGTCGTGTAGTTCCCATACCATGTATTTCCTCTACGGAAGATTGACATTTTTTATCTCCTTTTTCTGCCACATCTACCGTGCTCACTGGCACAGTTTGGATCGAATTGTTAAGTGCTGCAAGACATGCCGCGTATGTAAATAAATAAGGGGATCTGGGTTTGGCGGGATCTTTCTTGTTGTAGGCTATTTTACCAATAGCACACCAATAGGATAATGTATCGACATTAATGCCGATAAAGTCAGCCGCCTGTTTTCGGGTAAGACTGACTTTTTTCTTATTATTGGCGACGCGTCTCATTTTATCTCTCTCTGAATATAATTCGTATATTTCACGTATAGTAAACCCGCACGGATTTAGTGCTGAATTTCATATGATTGAGTTGTTTATTTTTATTTCAGATAATCTATTGCCGCTATTTTCCTTGCATTATTGAAAGAATTAGTTATCAATGATGGTGATTTTTATTTCCGAGGCTGAAAACTCAGTATCGGCATTCGATAGCGGCTTTTTATTTTATTCAACTACCGTATAACAATTTTTTATTATTGGCAGCGTTTTGTTTTCTGTTGGGATTGAGTAAAAGGTAATATATCCATTAAATACATATAACTTCCTTTTCGCTGATAAAGCCCATAGCCGTGACCATCAACAGGTTCTAAATGATAGCAAGGGATCGGTTCGGTATGTTTTTGTCTGACGTGGTACATCGCCAATAGATAATGTTTAAATTCCTCTTCATTATTTATTTCCCGGTCATTATTCTTTTCTGCCAAAAAGGGAAGATAGAAGTGCTCTGAATACGGAACGATGGCTGTCACAATAGGGGTAATAATACCTTTAATGTGGTGGGTACTTTTAGGTGTTGTTGTCGGTTCTTCGATGATGGCAGAAATAAAGGTACGCATAAATCCTCATGTTAACGCTTTTATTATTTTGCAGTGATTACTCCTATCACTTTGATGCCCCTAACGTTATCACCGAAAACCACTTAAATCCATACCCTGAGTGATATAAATTAAATAATTCCATTATATTATTGATATTAAATAGTTTTTATTTGGAGTGAGCTGAATGATTTTTTTAGCGTGATAATGACAGGGGCGGTGAGCATCCAAGACGCTGTATGAGAAAAAAAAACAGTGTCTTGGCGTAAAAAATCGGCGGAATTTGCGCGTGGAATGAAGCCGGGAAGCGGTTATCGTTTTCGTTTCATGCCACGAAATAAACAGACAATCACCCCGACGATATCGATTTCAGGCGAAACCGGGATCAGAGGAATACGGGTATCGTCAACCGACAAATAGCCCACGCCACCGCCCAGCTTATAACGATAAACAGAATACTGTTCACCGATGCGGGCATAGACTAAATCATCATTGCCCCTCTCTCCCTGAGTATCGACCACGATTAAGGCGCCCGCCGGGACATCAGCGCAACCGGTATTTTGGGGGATGCGGTAAGCCCGGCAGGTGTCAAACGCAGCCTTCTGCTCAGACAGGGCCGGTACCATGAAAGCGTCGCGGGTGGCATGTTCCTGCTCATAAATTTTGACCGACACATAGCGGTTGTACTGCCCGGCCATGTCATCCTCATCGTGAAGTTTATTACCACTGCCATCACTGAGCCATTCCGGGCGCACACCCAGCGCCTGGGCTAAGTCAATGATCCGGCCGGTTTTCGTCGCCGTCCCGGAGAGTAATTTCCATATCATGGATTGTGCCATGCCAGCTTTTTTTGCCAGCGAAGATTGGGTCAGTCCTTTATCTGCCATGGCTTCTTTTAATCTGTCAGCAAGCGTCATAAGTGCCTCATGAGTTTATCTGGGTATTCTGAATGATGGGTTGCTCATTCTATCCCTAAAGTGATACCTTTACAAACACACTGATAGTGATTTAATCTGACCGTTAGTGATATTATGATGGCAAACGTATGGGAACGGGGAAAAAATGAAAAACAGCGTGATAGAGAAAGTGATAGATATTGCCGGCAGCCAGACCAAACTGGCTCAGGCACTGGGGTGTGCGCAATCGCTGATTAGCGGGTGGCTGTATGGCAAAAAACGGGTTTCGGTGTCATTGGTGCCCGAGATCGTGATTTTTTCAAACGGGGTGGTTCAGGCCCATGAACTGCGTCCGGATTTGCCTAAAGTCTTTCCACCCCCTGATGTCAGGGTCGGTGAGTAAACAGGCAGGGTGTTTAGCGTAGGGTAACAGGGAGAAACGACATGAGTATGAGCTTGATGGTGCAGGCAATGAGTATCCGGGTGGGCAATCCCCTGCGGAAACTGGTGCTGATTAAGCTGGCCGATAATGCGAATGATAAAGGGGAATGCTGGCCATCGTATCAGCATATTGCGGATCATTGTGAGTGCAGTAAAAGTGCGGTGAGAAATCACATTGCTGCCCTGATTAAGCTGGGCTTGCTGAGCAAAGAAAACCGGCTCGGTAATCATAATGGGAAAGGAAATGCCTCGAATGTTTACACCCTGCATTTATCGGCTGCCCCTGTGTCGCTAAATAACATTCCCCCTGTGCCAGCCGCTGGCAGCCCTGTGTCATCTGCTGGCACCCCTGTGCCGCCAGATGGCAGACCCCCTATGCCGTCAGATGGCACCAGAACCAGTCACTCTTTTGAACCCGCCAATGAATCAGTCAAAGAACCTATAAAACCCCAGGGGGCTGGGCAGAGAGAAGCCGCAAAAAAATCAGCATTCGATCCACTCACTGCTAAACCAGAAAACGTCAGCGCCGAAACGTGGGCAGACTGGGTGACGTTCCGGCAGGAAATCAGGAAACCCCTGACGGAAACCAGTTGCCGACAGCAGGCCAGACAACTGGCTGCATGTACTAACCCTGATGAAGTGATTTGTACCTCGATTGCCAACAGTTGGCAGGGACTCTTTCCTGACAGACCCAAATTCGGGCAACGGCAGCAAACCAACACCCATACTGGATTTGAACACAAGCGCTATGAAGCTCACGGTGCGAACTGGACAAAAAATATTTAAGGAGCAGAAAACGTGATGGAAACACAAGAACCCGGAATATTAAAAATCGTTCCCCGCTTTGCGCAGGCCAGCTTTGCGACCTACGAGCCGCAGAGCCTGATAGCTGAAAATAACCTGAAAACTTGTCAGGGCTATGTCCAGACATGGGAGGACCGCAAGCAGGCCGGGGAAGGTATGATCCTGTGCGGACGTCAGGGAACCGGCAAAACTCACCTTGCCGTGGCCATTTGTCGTGAGATTGCCGCCGGGGGTGATGAAGCGGTTTTTATCACCACCGCATCACGTATCATCCGGGCGTTTCGTCGCTCATGGAACAGCGAAGGGGAGATGAGCGAGTTTGACACCCTGAAATTTTACAGCGAGCTGGATTTGCTGGTAATTGACGAAATCGGGATGCAGTACGGCACAGAGTCTGAACGCCATATTCTGTTTGAGGTGCTGAATAATCGCTATGAAGACCTGCTGCCCACTCTCCTGATCAGTAACTTGCCTGTCACTGAGCTGGCGCAGTTTTTGGGTGACCGGACGCTGGACAGAGTGCTTCAGGGTGGCACGGTACTGGCTTTTGACTGGGAAAGTTACAGAAGGGAAATCGCATGAACGAATATGATTTGGAAATGGCCGTCATCAGTGGTTTGTTATCGGGTGGGGCGACACCGGACGCTTATGACGTATTGGCGATGTTGCCGGATGAGGCGTTCAGCTCCGTTCATCTGCGCCGGGTGTACAGAGAAATCAAAAAGCAGGCCCTGAGCAGCACCATTATCGATCCCTTTTTCATTGCAGATGCGATGGGAGAGGAAAGGGGTATTCTGGCTAACTTGCTGGAACTGGCTAAGACCCCGGTCTGGCAGGCAAACCTAAAAGGCTATGCGGAAAAGGTCATGCGTTACTGGCGTGTACGTCAGGTCACTGATCTGATTAACCGTTATCAGAAAGCGATTCAGGCCTGCGGCAATCACACGCAAGCGGAAGCACTGATTGAGGCGTTTGCGTCCCAGTTTAATGGATTATCCCAGGGCGATAACAGCTTACAACCCGTTGTCATCGGCACATTGCTGGATAGATACGTTGAAACACTGGAAGCGCGTCATCAGGGCAAGACAGGTATGATCCTGACAGGCATTGAGCCGCTGGACGAACTGACCGGCGGATTCAACCCAACTGACCTGATTTTGCTGGGCGGACGTCCGGGGATGGGCAAAACGGAACTGGCCCTGTGCATGATTGACGGGATGACCCGTGACGGGGGCGGGGCTTTGTTGTTTTCCATGGAAATGGCAGCGCCACAAATTGCTGAACGAATGGTGGCGAGTTCGGCTGCGATGCCCGTGTCTAAACTCAGAAACGGTGAACTGTATGATGAAGACTGGGGACGCATTGGTCATGCACTGGGTTCACTTATCGATCGGGATATTCATGTGCTGGATGCCAGTGATCTGAGTATCGAACAAATTTGTGCCATCAGTGAAGCCCATAAGCGTCGCTACCCGAACTTAAAGGGCATTTTCGTAGACTACCTTGGGTTGATTAAAAAACCCCGGGCTGACCGCCACGATCTGGCTGTGGCAGAAATATCGAAGACACTGAAAGGGCTGGCGAAACGGCTGTACACTCCGGTCACGGCATTGAGCCAGTTATCAAGGGAAGTGGATAAGCGTCCCTTGCATCAGCGTCGCCCGGTGGGCGCAGATTTACGTGATTCCGGTTCACTGGAGCAGGATGCGGATCGTATTCTCTTCACTTATCGGGATGGGGTGTATAACCCGTTCAGCCCCGCCAGCCAGTACGCGGAAATTATTCTGGAGAAGAACCGTCACGGGCAGACCGGTACGGTTTATCAGGCATTCAGGCACGGCCATTACCAGCCAACCGATCAGATAGCGGCTGCGGAAGTGTGCCACAGGCCGCAACACACCAGACAAAAACAACGCCGTTATGCCGACCGGGCACTTTAACAGGGGAGTGGGCGAATGCGTGATATTCAATTAGTCATGGAACGCTGGGGCGCATGGGCGGCAGATAATCGCGACGGGGTTTACTGGTCACCCATTGCGGCAGGCTTCAAAGGACTCATTCCTAATAAAGTAAAGTCCCGCGTACAATGTTGTGATGATGACGCCATGCTTATTTCAAGTTGCATGGCAAAACTGAATCAGCAGCATAGTGATGCCCATGACTTGCTGTTTGATTATTATGTTTTCGGTAAAACGTTTATGCAATTGGCCCATGATTATCACTGTTCTGATACGCATATCGGGAAGCGATTACAAAAGGCTGAAGGTGTGATTGCAGGGATGTTAATGATGCTGGATATCCCACTGGACATGGATAAAGACACCCCCGTTAGCGTAACATCCATCATGTAGCGATTTTTAAAAATAAATCTTTACGATCGTAAAAACGCTGCTATTGTGATAAACGTGATGACAAAGTCACCCGCTTATTAATAGCAGATATTTTAAACCTTGCCCCGTGCAAGGTTTTTTTACGCCTGAAATAAACATAAGACTTGCTGTTGTGATAGGTCAGAGTTACATGTGTGTTCATGCACAAAAACTCACCAAAAGGTTAGAATTATCATGTTAAAACATGAAGATATGACAATAACAGCCGCCTGTGTTTTAGACGCCGTGCCTTTGCATACGTGGTTTTCTGTTTCTGAAGTGTCTAAATTAATGGGGCTGCCTGAACCCCGTTGCCAACTACTGTTAACACAATTTCGTCTGGCGGGTTTAATGGAAAGCCGGGAGGATGAGACATTTTTCAAACGTTCTTCCTGATGGGGCTATTTCCCAGAATGTGAAAGCGCAGGCCGGTGAATGCCGGCTTTTCGTGTTGTGGTTCGCCTGAAAGCCGCCAGCGTCAAGAGGAAAAAAGCGAATGGATTTACGCCCTGTCACCTTAGTCAACGATGACGCCCTGAAATTTATCAAAACCCTGCCGGATAACTGTATCGACCTGATTGCCACTGACCCGCCGTATTTTCGGGTAAAAGCGTGCAGTTGGGATAACCAGTGGGACGATGTGACGGCCTACCTTGCCTGGCTGGACGAACTGCTTGCCGAGTTCTGGCGGGTCCTGAAACCGAACGGCAGCCTGTATATGTTTTGTGGTTCGCGTCTGGCCTCTGATACTGAGCTGCTCGTTCGTGAACGCTTTAACGTGCTGAATCATATTATCTGGGCGAAACCGTCTGGCCCGTGGCGCAGGCAACATAAAGAAAGCCTGCGCATGTATTTTCCGGCCACGGAACGTATTATTTTTGCTGAACATTACCAAGGCCCCTATCACCCGAAAGGCGATAGCTATTTCAAACAATGTCGGGACCTCAAACAGTCCGTCTTTAAACCGCTGGTGGATTATTTTCGTGATGCCCGGAAAGCGTTAGGCGTCACGGCAAAAGAAATTAACACCGCCACCGGGAAACAGATGGCCAGTCACTGGTTCAGCGACAGTCAGTGGCAGTTACCTAATAAAACTGACTACCAGAAACTACAGGCGCTGTTTGACCGCATCGCCAAAGAAAAGCACCAGCGTGGTGAACTGAACACCCCGTATCCTGAGCTGGTGGACTCTCATTTAATCCTGTCGCGTCAGTATGATGAATTGCGGCAGGAATATGGTTTAATGCGCCGCTCATTCACCGTGACGGCAGATGTGCCTTATACCGATGTCTGGCAGTTTGCTCCTGTGCAATATTATCCGGGCAAGCACCCGTGTGAAAAACCCGCTGATTTAATGGCGCATATTATCCAGTCCAGCAGCCGGGAAGGGGATCTGGTAGCCGATTTCTTTATGGGGTCCGGGGCAACCCTGAAAGCGGCGTTGAAATTGAACCGTCGTGTATTGGGGGTGGAGCTGGAAGAAACGCGATTTAAGCAGACGAAGCAAGAGATTAACGAGCAGGGCGATAACTCGCCCCACCGTTTTAATCAGGTTGCAGCTCATGTCGGGCAGCTTCGGCAATAAAATGGCTACGATCCCGGTATCGCATCGGATTTTGTTTTACTTTGGTATCGATGCGTTTGATGAGAATATCAGGTAAAGCGACATTAATACGTTGCTGTTTTCCCTCAAACTCAGATAAATCGATATCAATCACAAACCAGCTATCAAAATCCGCATATTCAGGATTGGCAGCATAAACCAGGTGTCCTGCATCGTGAAGTTGATCCACAGTGAAATCGCGGCTGACAATCATGTCCTCAAGGGTGAGTAAAATGGCTTCGCGCACCATCGCAGGAATTTCTGATTGAGTATCAGCGGCAGAAAAACAACCACAGTCATGATCGAAAAAAGCCGGGACAACCATCCCGTATGCCGTATTTTCATCTTTGGGTGTTTCAACACCGACTGAGAAAAACATAGTAACCTCCAAGAGGGCGGGGATCAGATCCCCGCCGATTTTTTAATGGATTTAACAGTACCCAGTGGTAAATCTTTTTTCGGGTGCGGTACAGGAAACGTTTTCCCTGTTATCGGAGACCACCACATTTGATGGCTTGTTCCTTTATGCCGTCGCAATTCACACCCTGCTGCTGTTAGCTCCTTTATCAGGTCAGTCGATTTCATGTTTCCTCCTAACCTGAAGTTCATAATACACACATATACACACAAATCAATGTTTGTTTGTTAACCGGGGTGAACCTATTTCACCCTGCGGACGGCTATTGTTCTAATCGAGGGGAATATGAAGATGAAAGAAAATCCTGATATCTGGGTGCACCTCGGTGACTGGCTTCTATCGGTAAAAGAGCAAGGCATCGGAGGGGCACTCGCCGGGACAATGGCCTTCCTTCGCGGTCGTTATAACGGCAGCGGCTGGTTAAAAGTCTCTATTGATGCCTTTATGTGTGCCATGTTCGCCTGGTTCATTCGTGATGTCTTAAATCTGTTTGGCCTAAATCCTGACTTGGCTTATATCGGCAGTGTGGTGATTGGTTATTTAGGTACAGACTTTATCGGCCAATTGTTGCGTAAGGCGGCAAAGAAAAGAACAGGAGCCTCTTCTGATGGAAATCAGCGATAAAGGTCTTGAGTGCATTAAGCAGTATGAGGGCTTGAAACTAAAAGCCTACCCTGATCCCGCAACCGGTGGTATTCCGTGGACCATTGGTTATGGGCATACAAAAGGGGTTAAGAAAGGCGATGTGATAACCGAACAGCAAGCCGAGGCATTCCTGCATAATGATCTCCAACCTATTTACACTACATTAAAGCAATGGGTTAAAGTTCCGCTGAATCAAGGCCAGTTTGATGCCTTGTGCTTGTTTATCTTCAATTGTGGTAGCGGTAACTTTTTGGGTTCCACGCTACTGAAGAAACTCAATCAAGGTGATTATGCTGGTACAGCAGCAGAGTTTCCCCGATGGAATAAAGCAGCAGGCAAGGTTATGCGTGGGCTGGATAATCGCAGGACATCTGAACGCCAGATGTTTTTATCATGAAGCTCAATTTCACCTCTGACGTTGTTATTGCATTGATTATCTCTTCAACCGCCGCCTTATTATACCGCTTTGGCTATAAGAAACAGCTCGGCATCAATAGCGATCAGATAACAGAAATCCAGCAACTGACTGACACCATCAACTACCAGAATACACATATTGACATGCTGCATGAATTGGATAGCAAACACACTGAGGAACTCGCCCATGCCAAGACTGAAATTGATACTCTGCGGGCTGATATTGCCGCTGGCCGTCGCAAGCTGTACATCCAAGCCACCTGTCCTGTGTCAGAAACCACTGCCTCCGGCAGCGTGGGCACTCCAACCACCGTCGAACTCACTGGAGAAACTGAATCAACTGTTCTCGATATCCGAGAAGGTGTCATCAACGACCGGGCAAAACTGAGATATTTGCAGAAATATGTTAATAGTGAGTGTAAATAACGAACTGAGGTCATCAGGTCACCAATTACGAAATACTTTGAATACTCACATCTATCAGCACACTTATAAAAAGTTAGTAAACTTATAGATGATCTTGCTCGGTTAATGGATGAGTCATTATGCAATGAAATTGTGACACTCTTCTACTATCATGATAATTACCATAAGAAATTATGGAGTATTTTCCCCTTTGCTTATAGATTTTGACCTATAAAAAGGCAACATGAGCATAGGATAGGGATGGAAAGACGTGGTAATTATTTTATAAACCCAATACGAGTAATTGGAACTGGCAAATTCGGATATGTAGAAGAAGTGGAACTTTATAGCCTTGATAATAATAAATGTGGCAGCTACGCTAAATACCTTTTCATAATTATGAGACTTCCATATTTCCTATTCCTTTCCAGCTACTTGCTGAGGCTGTATTCAAAAAGATCTTAATTTTTTTGATCAA
>NZ_NKHP01000035.1:0-20144 GCF_014467235.1 Xenorhabdus indica
TTTTGTGACAGATAAGATAGTACCAGGCTTGCAGCAAATGGGATTCCCAGAATCGGATATCGAAGTACTCATCACCAATGACTAACGAATTCGAGAATGAAAGGAGGGCGCGCGCCCTCCTCTGCCACCCGCACCCAAAGTGGCAGATGTGAAGATAACTCCGAAGAAAGGCAAAAAGGGGAAGAGGAAATAATGAAAGGCAAATTGTTACCCGTGGTTGTCGGCGTTGAAATTCCTCTTGATGAATTCAGGCGCTACAACCTGAATACATTGCATAAGGCCAGTGGTACTGGTTCGAATAAAGCTCCGAATCAGTGGCTAAGAACCAAGCAAGCTCAAGAGTTGATCAATGAACTTGAGTCTAACTCATTGAAAAATATTCAGACTGCATATTTGCAGTCTGATCTAAAAGCAGTCAAGGAAGAAGAAATCGCTGCGCTGGTTATCGACGTGATGAATGGAGTGCCTGATCAGGTTCCCTACAACGAAAGACCAAAGAAATTGGAGGATATTCTCACTACGGAACTGAACGGCATTATTTTTGATGCAACATGGGAAAGAAAAGCAACACCGGCGAAAGTGGCTAAGGTGATTTTGGGAAATGGGTATCAGAAAGGATAGAATAAATGAAAATGAACACGGCATTCTTATTATTGGCGGAGTTTGAAACTTCGCAAATTCCTTTGTCGTCCATAGCAGAAAGATACCTCAGCATGAGTCCTGGAACTGCGGAACGCAAAGCAAATGAAGGGAAACTGAATATTCCTACATATAAATTAACTGACAGCCAAAAATCACCGCGAATTGTTCATGTAAATGATCTGGCTGCATACATTGATAAGCAAAGAGAGCTTGCCGAAAAAGAAGTAGAGAGAATGCGGGCTAAAAGAAAAGCAAATTAACAAAGAAAGCATCAAAACCACCGGGTGCTATTTTCATTTCAGCACCCCAATAGCACCCCGAAATCATATAATTATTTGATTTATATAATCAATATATCCCATCCAACATGGGCGCAACGGAGAAGCGGGAAGGTTTGAATTTCCTTGTATCCTTTGATATTACAGTGAATTTACTACATTTTTGTGTCTGTATATTTTCGTGCATTTTAGGCTATTTTGAGATTATCAGTACGCCATCCAGTACACCACACCAAATGGTGTACTGATGCCTGAGAGGTAAATAATGGCCTACTATACCATAGAAAAACCATAGAAAAGCGCCCTCACGCAGATAGCACTTAAGAAGAGCTGAGGTTAATTAAAACAATAACAAATAATACTTATTTTTTATTAGAATACGATTCTGAAATATTTTTATTTATCATACTTAAAAAGTCATAATTAAAGTCTATTTCAATAGTTCTACAGAAAATTGGTATTGTTATTACTGGCTTAGCTATTTGGTAAATAACCCAATTTAACAGTCGTAGTCTCTACCCAAAAACCAAGAAAACTAATTTATTAATTAATAATCAAAAAGAATGATAGGGACATGGCCATTAAGTAGATTTCAGCTATGAATTGAAAAAACATGATAACATTACAACCATTGGCATATGCTGAGTGTGAAGAATGTAATGAAAACTATCAACCAAAAAAAGTTACTGACACGGGCTGAGGCAATCTGCCTGTCACGAGGGGTTCGTTTGACACCTCAACGCCTTGAAATTCTGCGTTTAATTTCAGCACAACCAGGTGCAATAAGTGCCTATGATTTGCTGGATCTGCTTCGTGAAGTTGAGCCACAGGCAAAGCCACCAACGGTCTATCGTGGGTTGGAGTTTTTACTGGAACAAGGCTTTGTCCACAAAATAGAATCTACGAATAGCTATGTGATTTGTCATCACTTTGAAGAACCTTGTCATACATCAGCTATGTTTCTTTGCGATAACTGCGGTTCTGTTACCGAACGGGATGCTAAATATATTGAATCAGCTATACAAAATTTAGCGCAAGATGCAGGATTTCATCTGCGGCATAGTGTGATAGAAGTTCACGGCTTGTGCTCTTACTGCCATGAAATGAATACCTGTACGGAATAAGTTTTAAAATCCGTTTTATTAGGCGGTCATCACTGATAAGTTTATTAATTTCCAAATTCCCAGATAATCGTTTGATTCGCTGGGATAATGAAAAATGACCGCCCAAAATGGCAAAGTGTAATTATTCGCTTTTACAATCAGAACCAATCCCCGTTACGAATAACACCAACTGCCAATCCTTCAATGGTAAAATTCTGTTCGCGTAAATCCACAACAATAGGCTCAAATTCAGGATTCTCAGCAATCAGTTCAATTCTGTTTCCTGTTTGTTTGAAGCGTTTTACTGTGACTTCATCTTCAATCCGTGCCACGATAACCTGCCCGTTATGAACATCCTGCGTTTTATGCACAGCAAGCAAATCACCATCCATAATACCGATATCTTTCATTGACATACCGCGAACACGCAATAGAAAATCAGCATTTGGTTTAAATAATTCCGGATCCACCTTGTAATGGCTTTCGATGTGTTCCTGAGCCAATAGTGGTTCACCAGCAGCAACACGACCGATTAGTGGTAATCCCGTACCTTCATCTTCCTCTTCAAGCAGCAAACGGATACCTCTGGAAGCACCAGCGACAATTTCTATCACCCCTTTACGCGCCAGTGCCTTTAAATGCTCTTCTGCTGCGTTAGGTGAACGAAAACCAAGGCGTGCTGCAATCTCAGCACGTGTCGGTGGCATACCCGTTTGCGAAATATGGTCACGCACCAAATCATAAACCTGTTGCTGCCTGGCAGTTAATGCTTTCATTTCGCCCCCTGTTTGTTTATACAGTCTGACTGTGAGTATATACAGCTAAAATTGAATTGGGAACCTGTCAGAATGTAAAAGCCGCTAAATAACGAATTTTGACGAAAAATAAATCACCTTAGCGTATAAAATGCGACCCAATGATTGTTACCCAGATGAACAGTGCCAAAATAACAGCTAAAAATACTGCGGCAGAGCCCATATCTTTTGCTCGCCCTGACAATTCGTGATATTCACTGCCAATTCGATCAACCACGGCCTCAATTGCACTGTTTAGCACTTCAACAAGAACCACCAATACGACAGAGCTAATGAGAAAAAGTCTTTCAAGAATGCCAAAATCAAATGAAAATACCACAATAATCGCTAAGATAGCTAAAATTACCTCTTGTCGAAATGCAGCCTCATTCTGCCACGCGGCTTTAATACCTTTTGCTGAATATCCCATCGCTTTAATAATACGGTTCAAGCCTGTTGATTGATTCGCCATAAAAATTTTCTTCAATAATCATAATAGTTTTAAGATAATATAACTTTTAGTTCTTATTATTATCTTATTTCCACAGATCTCAAAATCTGTTTCTGGTATGCTTGCGACGCATTGCTAATAAGAGGCTTAAAGCAGTTATGTCAGCTTGGCGTAAAATATATTACAAGTTATTGAATTTACCGATAAAAATTTTAGTAAAAAGTAAGCTTATTCCAACGGCTCCCATTCAAGAATTGAGTCTTGATACGACACGGCCTATTTTGTATGTGCTTCCGTATCATTCAAAAGCCGACTTATTGACCCTGCGTCAACAATGTCTGGCTCAAGATCTACCAGATCCCTTAACCCCTTTGGATATTGATGATGCACAGCTCCCAAGTTGTGTTTTTATTGATGACGGCCCACGAGTGTTTCGCTGTTATGCGCCTAAGCATGAGTCTGTAAGGATTTTTCATTCTTATCTGGACTTACATCGCAATAACCCTAATCTGGATATTCAGATGGTGCCCGTTTCCGTGATGTTTGGACGTTCTCCTGGACGTGAAGGGCAAGAAACAAATACAGCACCACAGTTACGCCTTCTCAATGGGATCCAGAAGTTTTTTGCAATCCTGTGGCTCGGTCGGGATAGTTTTGTACGTTTCTCTACGCCTGTTTCATTGCGCAGTATCGCCGATGAGCATGGTACGGATACGATTATTGCCAATAAACTTGCCCGTGTTGCACGGATCCACTATTCCCGTCAACGTCTGGCAGCAGTCGGGCCACGTTTACCTGCCCGACAGGATCTGTTCAGAAAGTTACTGGCATCCAAAGCCATTGAAAAAGCCATTACCGATGAAGCCCGTAGCAAGAAAATCTCGCCAGAGAAAGCAAAACAGAACGCTATCAATATGCTGGAAGAGATTGCAGCGGATTTCTCCTATGAAACTGTACGCATAACAGACCGTGTTTTGAGCTGGACGTGGAACCGCCTCTATCAGGGCATCAATGTCCATAATGCCGAACGGACCCGCCAATTGGCTCAAGATGGTCATGAGCTGGTCTATGTTCCATGTCATCGCAGCCATATGGATTATTTGCTGCTTTCTTACGTGCTTTATCATCAGGGGCTAGTTCCACCACATATTGCAGCCGGTATTAACCTGAATTTCTGGCCAGCAGGGCCAATATTCCGCCGCCTGGGTGCGTTCTTTATCCGCCGCACTTTTAAAGGCAACAAACTCTATTCGACAATTTTCCGCGAATATTTGGGAGAACTGTTTTCTCGTGGTTATTCTGTTGAATATTTTGTCGAAGGAGGACGTTCCCGGACAGGCCGCCTGCTCGATCCGAAAACCGGTACACTTTCGATGACATTACAGGCAATGCTGCGCGGAGAATCACGCCCCATCACCGTTGTGCCAATCTATATCGGTTATGAACATGTGATGGAGGTCGCAACTTATGCCAAAGAGTTACGGGGCGCAACTAAAGAAAAAGAAGGGTTTTTCCAGATGGTTCGTGGGTTACGTAAACTACGTAATCTGGGGCAAGGGTATGTGAACTTTGGCGAACCAATCCCATTAATACAATATCTGAATCAGCATGTTCCGGAATGGCGTGATTCTATCGATCCAATAGAAGCGCAGCGCCCGGCATGGTTAACACCAACGGTTAGTAAGCTGGCTGGCAATATTATGGTTAACATCAATAACGCCGCAGCCGCAAATGCAATTAACTTATGTAGCACGGCCTTATTGTCATCACGCCAGCGAGCGCTTACTCGTGAACAGTTGATTGAGCAATTAGACTGCTATATGCAATTGTTGCGCTATGCTTCTTACGCAAATGATGTCACAGTACCGAACAAAACAGCGGAAGAACTGTTGGATCATGCTTTACGGATGAATAAATTTGAGGTCGAAAAAGACAGTCTTGGGGATATTATTATTCTGCCTCGCGAAAATGCGGTATTGATGACCTATTATCGCAACAATATCCAACATCTGTTGATCCTGCCATCTTTGATTTCCAGCATTGTGATGCATCACCGCCGTATCAGCCGCAGTGAGTTGCTTAGGCAGGTACAACTGATTTATCCTCTACTTAAGCAAGAACTTTTCATGCGCTATAGCAAGAAAGAGTTGCCTGATGTGGTTAATACATTAATTGATGAACTGGCGCGTCAATGTCTGATTTGTAATAAAGAGCAGGAGATACTGGTACTCAATCCTGCGCGTATCCGTCCATTACAATTGCTGGCAGCAGGTATCCGGGAAACATTACAACGCTATGCTATTACGCTTTCTCTATTGAATGCAACTCCCGATATCAGTCGAGGTACATTGGAAAAAGAGAGCCGGATGCTGGCGCAACGTTTATCAGTGCTACATGGAATCAATGCGCCGGAATTCTTTGATAAAGCGGTTTTTGCTTGCTCAGTGAATACGCTGCGTGAAGAAGGATATATCCACGATAGTGGTAACATGGTCACCATAAGTGCCCATGCTCTTTATCAGGTATTGAGTGAGTTAATGTCTCCAGAGATCCGTCTGACTATTGAGAGTGTCAGCATGCCTCCTGAGTACAATGACCAAAAACCAGCAGATGAAAATCAGAAATAACGCTTTGACATTCTGAATAGAATTGCTCTTAAGTTGATCGTTCTGAAAAAGAGAAGATTAACGGGCGGTGCTAGCGCCCGTTCTCTTAAAAAACATAACTGAAAAGAATACCGAGGAACAAAATAAAACCAACGTAATTGTTGTTCATGAATGCCTGAAAACAAGACTCCCGCTGACGATCAGAAATCAATTTTTGTTGATAGATGAAGAGCGCTCCTGCCAATAATACTGTCCAGTAATACATTCCCCCTAAATTCACTATGCATCCAACCGATACGAGAATTACCAGCATAACAAATTGCAAAGTACCAATGATTAACTTATCAAAGCGCCCAAACAGTACTGCCGTTGATTTTACACCGATTTTCAGATCATCATCACGATCCACCATTGCATACTGAGTATCATAGATTACAGACCAGATTATGTTCGCCAGAAATAATAACCAACACTGTAATGGTAAAGACTCACTTACTGCTGCGAAAGCCATAGGAATTGACCAGCCATAAGCTGCACCCAACACAACTTGTGGCAAGTTGCTGATCCGTTTAACGAAAGGGTAAATCCATGCCAATCCCAACGCGACAAAGGATAAAGCAATCGTCATTTTATTCAGTGTCAATACAAGCGCAAAAGAGATCAACACAAGTGTGGCAAACAAAATTTTGCACTCTTTTTCGCTGATATCACCACTGGGGAGCGGACGAAATTTTGTCCGTTCAACATGCCCGTCAAATTTCCTATCAGCGAAATCATTAATACAACATCCAGCCGCCCGCATGAAAAAGATACCCAGAGTGAAAACCAGCAAGATATGTAAGTTCGGCATACCTTTTGCTGCTATCCATAATGCCCAATAGGTTGGCCATAATAACAATAATATGCCAATGGGTTTATCGATACGCATTAAACGGCAATAGGCGCGCCATTTACTTCGCGTCATACTAACCTCCAATCTATTTCTCCCTTTTCATATTATTTATTTTATATACAGGTGATTCCGGCAAAAAAACTTCTGTAAGTAGTAGAGGCTTCTTTGATAACCGCAGCAAAGAGCGCCGTGCCCAACGCTGTCCTTGTTGACCTATTTGAATATAATCCCGTGTCAGATTATTGCCACTAAACAGGTAGCGCCCAAGTGGAACAGTTCCAACATCCACCAGCTTTTTGTCTGGTCCTGTTAATGTTTCCTCAGGGACTACTGTACGCCCCAATAACCACGGAATATTATCCCCGTATAAGACAATTTCACGTAACCAATACTTTTCACTTACAGGTAAATGCTCACTTTCATCACCAATATCTGCTGTTGTAATGAAACATTCCCGAAATGGCGCAACTGTTACATGATGGCAATGTT
The DNA here is from genome assembly GCF_014467235.1 of Xenorhabdus indica. Classification (GTDB taxonomy): domain Bacteria; phylum Pseudomonadota; class Gammaproteobacteria; order Enterobacterales; family Enterobacteriaceae; genus Xenorhabdus; species Xenorhabdus indica. Next base: position 7,256 of record NZ_NKHP01000035.1, read on the forward strand.
GTTCAAAACGATGTGTCATTGAACCGACTTCCATCAGCCAGTCTAAAATATTTTCCGGAGTATTGATCTCATCAGCCGAAAACCAGTGAATAGGTGTAGAAGTTAATATTGTGTCATCTGCCATGTCATTTTCCAATTGCGGAGAACATCAATTTCTCCGACAGCACAACGAATGGAGTGTGAGGATAGCATGTTGCAGACTAATAAAATAAAAAGTTGATAACAAATTATGGAAATTAAAAAATGTCCCCCCGATATATGGTGTTATTGGGGGGTAAAATTAAATAAAATAGAAAATCAGATTAACGCCACTCTTTAAAACGGTTAATGAGACCATTTGTAGAACTGTCATGGCTATTCACAACTTCTGTCCCCTGCAATTCAGGCAGAATACGGTTCGCCAATTGTTTGCCCAGTTCCACTCCCCATTGATCGAATGAGAATATATTCAGAATTGCCCCCTGAACAAAGATCTTGTGTTCATACATTGCCATTAATGCGCCCAGAGTGAATGGTGTAATTTCACGCAACAGGATTGAGTTGGTTGGGCGGTTACCTTCAAACACTTTAAACGGCACAATATTGGCTACATCCTGTGCACTCTTCCCGACAGCAGCAAATTCGGCTTCCACCTGCGCCTGAGTTTTACCAAAAGCCAGCGCTTCAGTTTGTGCGAAAAAGTTAGATAGCAGTTTGCTGTGATGATCAGCAACCGGATTATGACTCATTGCAGGTGCTATAAAATCACATGGAATAAGTTTCGTACCCTGATGGATAAGCTGGTAGAAGGCATGTTGACCATTTGTACCCGGCTCTCCCCAGATAATCGGCCCAGTCTGATAATTTACCGGATTACCATTGCGGTCAATATACTTACCGTTTGATTCCATATTTCCCTGCTGGAAGTATGCAGCAAAACGGTGCATGTATTGATCATAAGGCAGAATCGCTTCAGTTTCTGCGCCAAAAAAATTGTTATACCAGATGCCAATCAGCGCTAACAGAACAGGAATGTTTTGTTCAGGTGCGGTCTGCTCAAAGTGTTTATCCATAGCATAAGCACCACTCAGCAACTGCTCGAAGTTATCATAACCAATGGAAAGTGCAATGGATAAGCCTATTGCAGACCAGAGGGAATAACGGCCACCGACCCAATCCCAGAATTCAAACATGTTTTGTGGATCAATGCCGAATTTGCTGACTTCCTTCTCATTAGTTGAAAGCGCGGCAAAATGTTTAGCCACATATGCTTCATCACCTGCACTTTGCAGGAACCAGTGACGGGCAGAATGAGCATTAGTCATCGTTTCCTGTGTGGTAAAGGTCTTGGAGGCAATCAGGAATAGCGTGGTTTCTGGAGCCAAAGATTTCAATGTCTCCGCAATATGGGTTCCATCCACATTGGAAACAAAGTGCATATTGAGGTGGTTCTTATAGGCTTTCAGCGCCTCAGTCACCATATATGGGCCGAGATCGGAGCCGCCAATACCAATGTTTACTACATCAGTAATCGCTTTACCGGTATAGCCTTTCCACTCTCCACCAATGATACGATCACTGAACGATTTCATTTTTTCCAGCACTGTATTCACCTGCGGCATAACATCTTCCCCATCTACGTAAATTGGAGAATTACTGCGGTTACGCAGAGCAATGTGCAGCACAGCACGATCTTCAGTACGGTTAATCTTTTCACCGGAAAACATACTATGGATAGCACCAGATAAATCCGTTTCTTTCGCCAATGTCTGTAATTTTTCCAATGTTTCCGCAGTAATACGGTTTTTGGAGTAATCCACCAGAATCTGATCGTCAAACGTTGCAGAGAATGTCGCAAAACGCGCCTTATCCTGTTCAAACAGATCTCGTAAGTGAACACTCTTCATCTGTTCAAAATGCTGTTGCAATACTTTCCAAGCTTCGGTCTGGCTAGGGTTGATGTTTTTCATGAATGATGCTCTCTATCAACTGTAGATAAACAATAGGAATGCATAGAATTGTAACAAGTTAATGCTGTGATGGATCTCTTTTTCCTTTTACTGACTGATATTGGTCAAAATAAGTCATTATTTCCAGCTCTAATTGCTTATCCCCTTCAAATTCGACATCCATTGGACATATAGGCAAAAACGATAATTTCATTCTGATCATGAAAGATATTGATGCTTAATTCTCAAGCATTGACTCAACAAAGCGAACCCGATATTTCTAACCTTCTATTTCTAAACTAACTCTCTATTCCTAAAACAGAAGGCTATCATCCATGAGTGCAGTATCTTCTCCCTACTCGCAGTATATTGTTGCAAAATTCGGTGGTACCAGTGTGGCAGACTTTGATGCCATGAATAACTGTGCTGATATTATTTTGGCAAACAGAGATGTTCGTGTAGTCGTTTTATCAGCTTCCGCTGGTGTAACTAATTTATTGGTCACATTAGCATCTGGTTGCGATAACGATAAACGGGAGAAGTGCCTGAAACAGATCCGTGATATTCAATATGCGATTGTCAAGCGGTTAAATGAAACGGCTGTGCTTAAAGAAGAGATTGAGCATTTGCTGGATAATATCACAACGTTGTCAGAAACTGCCTCACTGGCAACATCTAAGGCGTTGACTGACGAATTAGTCAGTCATGGGGAAGTCATGTCTACACTGCTGTTTGCCGAATTGTTACGTCAGCGCAATACGGATGTCGAATGGTTTGATATCCGCCGTATAATGCGTACCAATGATCAATTTGGACAAGCAGAGCCTGACACAAACCAGCTCAATATATTAGCGGCAGAACATCTTCAACCTCGCCTGAATAACACAATCGTCATTACACAAGGTTTTATCGGCAGAGAGGAAAAAGGCCGCACAACAACATTAGGACGTGGCGGCAGTGATTATTCCGCCGCCCTGCTTGGTGAAGCACTGGGCTTGCGGCGTGTCGATATCTGGACGGATGTTCCGGGGATCTACACAACCGATCCCAGAGTTGCCCCAACGGCCAAACGTATTGATAAGATTGCTTTTGATGAAGCGGCCGAGATGGCAACATTCGGTGCCAAAATCCTCCATCCAGCTACCCTATTGCCAGCCATCCGCAGTGGTATTCCTGTTTTCGTTGGTTCGAGTAAAAAACCGCAGGCTGGCGGTACACTGGTTTGCGACAAAACGAAAAATCCACCTCGCTTTCGGGCATTGGCATTGCGGCGTAAACAAACTTTATTAACCCTGCATAGCCTGAAAATGTTACATGCAAGAGGTTTTCTGGCAGAAGTTTTTACCCTGCTCTCACGTCATAATATTTCGGTGGATTTGATTACCACTTCAGAAGTAAGTGTTGCTTTGACACTGGATACCACAGGTTCCACCAGCACGAATGGCAGTTTGCTGACCAATGCCTTGCTGACTGAGCTTTCAACATTATGTCGTGTGGAAGTTGAAGAAGATTTGGCACTGGTAGCAATTATCGGCAATAAACTTTCACAGGCCAAAGGATTAGGAAAAGAGATTTTTGGCCCCCTGAAATCCTTTAATATCCGTATGATCAGCTATGGAGCAAGTAGCCATAATGTTTGTCTGCTCGTGCCCGGCAAAGATGCAGAACAGATAATTCAGACACTTCATCGTAATCTGTTTGAAGATTGAAGTTCAAAGATTGATCAACATATTAACTATATGATGTAATATAATCTCATCCCATTATGGGATGAGATTACACCTTCAACGCTCATACTTAACGCCCATACTTCCTCTCTCTCTAAAAGTAATTTTTACCTCTACTCATCGGATGTGTTTTTTTCCTCTTTATCATCCATAATAAGAAAACGAAAATAAATTCCATTTTTTCTACCACAGTCATGCTGTAATTAGAGAATAATCTAGAGGGAATCTTATGAGCTCCGCCATTGCCAGCAAACGTACCAAGAAAACTAAAATGACAACCGGTAGTGCCGTTGCAAGCGGTCAGGTTCAATCCTTAAGCCGAGGTCTGTCCCTTTTGGAATATATTTCTGATTCACAAAGTGGAGTCGCATTGACTGACCTTGCTATTCAGGCTGGCCTTCCCAATTCTACCACTCACCGCCTTTTGACCACATTACAGCAGCATGGTTTTGTTCGTCAGATTGGCGATCTGGGATTGTGGGTAATTGCATCACATGCTTTTGTTGTTGGTAGCAGCTTTCTGCAAAGCCGCAATCTGATGGTATTAGTTCACCCGATTCTACGCCAACTAATGGAAGATTCGGGTGAAACCGTCAATCTTGCTATTTTCAATATTGATGAGTATGAAGCAGTGATTGTTGATCAAGTGCAGTGTAATGCACTAATGCGGATGTCCGCCCCAATTGGCGGCCAGTTACCGATGCACGCATCCGGGGCAGGTAAAGCGCTCCTTTCCACACTGTCTGAACAAAAGTGCCTACAATTACTGCATAAAAAAGGATTACACGCCTATACACAACATACTCATACCACAGCAGCCGCGTTGAAAGAAAATCTTGAACAAATTCGTAAGCAGGGTTTTTCATTTGATGATGAAGAACACGCCCTTGGGTTACGCTGTATTGCTGCCTGCATTTATGATGAGCATCACGAGGCTTTTGCCGCTATTTCTATCTCCGGCCCAATATCGCGCATCTCTGATGATCGAGTCACTGAACTTGGTGCTCTTGTTATGCGAGCGGCAAAAGAGGTTAGTCGGGAGTATGGAGGAATTAAGTGAAATTTCACTTTGTTACGACAAAGCGAATATCAACCAGATGAAATGGTCATTGAAATCATGGGATTATAATCACCAGGTTCTTCTGTCCATCCTGATATGTCATGACGTGATGCCTTGAAGCAAGAGCCATGGTTCAGTGACATTTTTATAATTAGGGAGTTTAAATCCCTACTGCCTGATTTGACGAGAGAAACTGCTAATGAATAACTGGAAAACATCTGCAGAAAACATCTTGACCGATGGCCCTGTCGTCCCTGTCATTGTAATCAATGAAATTGAACATGCTGTACCATTAGCAAAAGCGCTGGTTGCCGGTGGAATACGCGTATTGGAAGTCACCCTGAGAACTGAATGCGCACTGGCAGCTATTCGTCTTATTGCCAGGGAAGTTCCTGAAGCAATTATCGGTGCTGGAACAGTCATTAATCCAAAACAACTGGCAGCCGTCACTGAAGCTGGTGCTCAGTTTGCCATTAGTCCGGGATTGACTGATGAGTTGTTAAAAGCAGCGTCTACTGGTTCAATTCCTCTTATTCCGGGGATCTCTACAGTCTCTGAATTAATGCTAGGTATGAGCTATGGTTTAAACTGCTTCAAATTCTTTCCGGCAGAAGCAAATGGTGGTGTAAAAGCCCTGAAAGCTATTGCTGGCCCATTCCCACAGGTACGTTTCTGTCCAACTGGCGGTATTTCCCCTGAAAATTATCGTGATTATCTGGCATTAGATAGTGTTCTATGCATTGGTGGCTCGTGGTTGGTTCCAGGTGATGTATTAGAAAAAGAGGATTATGCTCAGATTACAGAACTAGCACGTACTGCTATTGCAGGCGCAAAAGCGTAATCTTTTTATCTAAAACTTAATGCGGAAATTTAAGATTAAAAAATTTCCGCATTGAGAAAATTTATCATTGTTTATCTAATATTTCCTTGAATTAATTAATTTTATTATAAGATTACTCAGATAATTTAAAATACAATCACAACTCATTTAATAAAAAGGTTCAATTTCACAATTTAGCAAATAGCTTTAGATAATGTCCATGTCCCCGTCCCATTAACTCTATTTGATAGCAAAGAAGTATAAACTTTATATACAGCACCAGGTTGATCTGCCCGCCAACAGACATCGAGAAAACCGCCATGCGTATGGTTAAAATCATTCAGCAGACGAATAATATTACCTTCACGGACTTTACCATCATGTTTATCGGTTGCTTCTGAAAAAATATGCCATATTGCAGTATCAAGGGCATGTACAGGTTTATCCGCAGTATAAACATTATAGAGTTCTGGTGATGGTGCATTCCCACTAACTCTCAGATATCCTCCATTATTTCTATAAAAATTCAATAAAAATACCGTATCACAACTGTAAACTTCCGTCCCTAAACTTTTACCTTCTGCTGATAAAATCTGCCATGAACCTGAACCAGTATCACGATTTGATGAAACAGAAGTGACAACATTATATTTTTCCCCTACTGAAGTCGACTGTCCATTAACATCAAGATAACTTCCATCAGCATAATTATTCTTAATATGTAAAATATCACCATATAAAATGACCTGAGCCATTATTTCCTCCCTAAATATTTTTATAATTGAATGATATGATGCTATTAATGGTGAAGATTATAATGATTAAATTATATATCTATAAAAAAACCTAATCTTCTTAAATAGAATCATACCATTTAAAATTGGTAAAAATATAGCCAGTCATTTTAAAATAGTATTATGTTATCACTATTTTTTATCATACAACGATACATTATCTTTATCTGTTGAAATTGTAATACCACTGATTATATTCCTTATTTAATTTATTTCAGTGCGCTGACTGAATCGCTGTCTATAGCGATAAGCAAAAACATCTTCTATATATCCATTTTTAATACGTTCCTGCAATGCTCGCCAGTAGTCTGCTTTAAATAGGTCGCTGTGGCTTTCTTCAAAATACTTTCGAATACGCTTATCACTACATAAAAAGTGTCGGAACTCTTCAGGAAAAACATCGTTAGGAGCAACGCTGTACCACGGTTCGCTGGCAAGTTCATCTTCAGGATAACGTGACGGAGGTATATCCCGAAAATTCACTTCAGTCATATAGCAGATTTCGTCATAATCGTAGAAAATTACCCGTCCATGACGGGTAACGCCAAAGTTCTTAAATAACATATCACCCGGAAAAATATTCGCTGCTGCCAACTGCTTAATCGCATTCCCATATTCCTCTACGACATCTTTCATATGAATTCCATCCACTTGTTCCATGTATATGTTCAATGGGATCATTTTCCGTTCCATATAAAGATGTTTTATCAAGATCCTGTCACCCAAGTCTTCGAGTTTCGTGGGGATCTCTTTTTGCAGTTCCTCCATTAATTCCGGGCTGACATGGCGTTTATCAATGACAAAATTCTCAAACTCCTGTGTATCAGCCATTCTTCCGACGCGATCATGCTCTTTTACCAGCCGGTAACACTCCTGAACCCGCTCCTGGGATACCTCTTTCTGTGGCGCAAATTTGTCCTTTATGACCTTAAATACACGGTCAAAGGAAGGAGAAGTGAAGACCAACATCACCATACCTTTCACCCCCGGAGCAATGGTGAATTGCTCTTGAGATGAGTTAATAAACGTCAGATATTCACGGTAATATTCTGTTTTACCGTGTTTTTGGCAACCAATGGCCATATAGAGTTCAGCCGTTGATTTGGTTGGTAAGATTTCACGCAACCACTCCACCATTGCTGCTGGCAAAGGGGCATAAACCATAAAATAAGAGCGGGCAAAACCAAAAACAATGCTGGCATCATCGTGATGAGTCAAACAAGTATCAATAAAAATTCTACCTGATTCATCATGGTGAATAGGCAATAAAAATGGATAAGTCATTGTACCCATTCTTATTTTTCCTACTAACCAGGCAGCTTTATTACGATAAAATAGTTCGTTAGCAATCTGAAATGTTGCCTGCAATAAATCGGGTCGGGGAAATGTATTCAGTAAGTACTGTGTGATGTAACCAATATCCCGCTCTAAATTTTCCCATTTCAGGCGCAACGGTAAATCATTTAAGATCGCTTGCAACATGGATTCTAGGTTACCATCAGGAAAAAAATCCCGAGACAATGGCCGCGAAATATGACGAAAGCGACACAGCGGTTGAGAAGAGAAGATAAATAAATTTTCTTGTTTCAAATTGCGGTGTTGAAACAAGCGGCAATAAACTGAGTTAAAAAAACTTTCTGCAATCTCAAAACGAGGATAATCCGGCAGTAAACAGGTATAAACAGCTTTGACCTTAGCAATATACTCTTCGTCATACTGCAATTGCAATGAACCACTGATACATTTCAATTGTTCAACCACTAAACCAACATGATGGTCATACAGGTTGATACGCTTCTTCATCGCCTGCTGTACTGCATGCCAATCTGCCTGTTCAAAACGCTGCTGTGCGCCAGAAGTGACTTCCAGAAATCGGCCATATTGTGCATCAAATCCCTGCAAAATAGTTTGTGCAACTAAGTGTGCGAAATCTGTTTCCATATTTACCACCTTAATCCGACGCGTAAAGGGGAATTCCTTACGGAATCCCCCAAAAGTGATATCAATAGATAAACTTAGAATTGCTGTTCTTCTGTTGATCCAGTCAGGGCAGTAACAGAAGATGCTCCTCCCTGAATAATCGTAGTGACTTTATCAAAATACCCTGTACCCACTTCCTGTTGATGTGAAGAGAAAGTATAACCTCGATCAAGTGCTGCAAATTCCCGCTCTTGAACTTTCTCAACATAATGTTTCATTCCTTCTCCGCGAGCATAGTCATATGCCAAATCAAACATGTTGAACCACATACTATGAATACCAGCCAAAGTGATAAACTGAAATTTATATCCCATCTCAGAAAGTTGTTCCTGGAAGCTGGCAATAGTTTTATCGTCCAGGTTCTTTTTCCAGTTAAAAGATGGAGAGCAGTTATACGCCAGTAATTTTTCTGGATATTCTGCATGAATCGCTTCTGCGAAATGACGGGCAGCCTCAATATCCGGGGTAGAAGTTTCACACCAAACAACATCTGCGTACGGTGCATAGGCCAATCCACGACTGATAGCCTGATCAATACCAGCACGGGTGCAGAAGAAGCCTTCACAAGTCCGTTCGCCAGTAATGAATTTACTGTCATAAGGATCACAGTCAGATGTCAGTAAGTCAGCAGCATCGGCATCAGTACGGGCAATAAGAAGAGTTGGAACGCCTAATACATCTGCCGCTAAACGAGCGGCTACTAATTTCTGAATGGCTTCTTGAGTCGGCACTAATACCTTGCCGCCCATATGTCCGCATTTCTTCACTGCAGCCAACTGATCTTCGAAATGAACTGCGGCAGCACCAGCTTCAATCATTGATTTCATTAATTCAAACGCATTCAAGACACCACCAAATCCGGCTTCTGCATCCGCCACAATCGGCAGAAAATAATCAATGTATTCCATGCTCTCAGGGCCAATTTCATTAGCCCATTGGATCTGATCGGCACGACGAAAGCTGTTATTGATACGCTTAATAACATTCGGGACAGAATCAACCGGATAGAGTGATTGATCAGGATACATACTGGCGGCTGTATTAGCATCAGCAGCAACCTGCCAACCAGAAAGATAAACCGCTTCAATGCCAGCTTTAGCCTGTTGAAGCGCCTGACCACCAGTCAGTGCTCCAAGTGCGTTTACATAACCTTTTTTTGATTTTCCATGCAGCAGTTCCCATAATTTGTCCGCTCCCATTTGCGCCAAAGTATGTTCAGGGTTGACTGAACCGCGTAATTTAATGACATCTTCAGCTTTATATGGACGGTTAATCCCTTTCCAGCGTGGTTTTTTCCATTCTTGTTCTAATTGAGTGATTTGTTGTGCTCGAGAAACGGTCATGATGTTTTACTTCCTATTCTTAATTAATTAGATATTAATTTATTAATCGGATATTGTTTTTACATTAATCGAGTAGTTGATAGCCCGGCAGGGTCAGAAAATCGACTAAATCATCTTGTGTGGTGATCCGTTCCATCAGGTCTGAAGCCTCCATAAATCTCCCTTGATTAAAACGCACCTCCCCCACTTCTTGTTTAATGACTACCAATTCTTCTTTCAGCATCTGGCTGAACAATTCTTTTGTTACCTTTTTACCGTTGGCAAGTGACTTTTCATGGTGTATCCATTGCCAAATAGAGGTACGAGAAATTTCCGCAGTAGCTGCATCTTCCATCAAACCATATATCGGTACACAACCATTACCTGAAACCCATGCCTCTATGTACTGGACGGCAACCCGAATATTCGCCCGCATCCCTTCCTCTGTTCTCTCTCCTAAGCTCGGTGCAAGCAGTTGTTCGGCAGTGATTGTTTCATCTTCGTCACGGGAAACCATCAGTTGATTTGGTCGATCACCTAGCTTTGCATTGAATACATCCATAGCAATATCAGCGAGGCCGGGGTGTGCGATCCATGTACCATCATGACCATTATTAGCCTCCAATTCTTTATCAGCCCTGACTTTGTCTAATACTTTCTGATTCTGTTCAGGATCTTTACTCGGTATAAATGCCGACATTCCCCCCATAGCGAATGCACCGCGTTTATGACAAGTTTTAATTAATAAACGGGAATAAGCATTCAGGAAAGGCTGTGTCATAGTGACAGACTGGCGATCAGGTAAAACACGATCAGCATGATTCTTTAATGTTTTGATATAACTGAAAATATAATCCCAGCGCCCACAATTCAGGCCAACAATGTGGTGACGTAAGTGATAGAGAATTTCGTCCATTTGGAAAACGGCAGGCAATGTCTCAATTAAGACTGTAACTTTTATCGTCCCTTTTGGCAGATTGAAATGCTCTTCCGTAAAACTGAAAACATCACTCCACCACTGCGCTTCATGGTAGCTCTGAATTTTAGGCAAATAGAAATAAGGACCACTCCCTTTTGCCAGCAACTGCTTATGATTCAAGTAAAAATAAAGGGCGAAATCAAATAATCCGCCAGAGATGGGCTCATTCTTATAAATGACGTGTTTTTCTGACAAATGTAATCCCCGGACACGAGCAATTAAAACAGCGGGATCAGGTTTCAGTTCATAATGTTTACCCTGTTCATTAGCATATGAGATTGTCCCATTAACCGCATCCCGTAAGTTAATTTGCCCATCAATAATCTTATCCCATGTTGGTGCCAGAGAATCTTCAAAATCTGCCATAAACACCTTAACATTGGCATTCAATGCATTGATGACCATTTTTCGTTCTACGGGACCGGTGATCTCCACCCGACGATCCTTAAGATCATCAGGAATACTCTGAATCTTCCAATCGCCATTTCTAATGGAAATAGTTTCCGAAATAAAATCCGGAAGCGCCCCATCATCTATTCTCTTCTGCCAATTCACTCGATCTTCTAATAATTTTCTACGTCTGTCAGAAAATCTGACAACCAAATCCTCCAAAAATTGAACAGATTCAGTTGGTAATACCTGTTTTTCAGCTTCAGAGAAAGGTTTTATAAAAGTTAACTCAGTTTCTAACACTTGCTGTACCATCCCCGATTCCTCACTTTAAAATGCTCACCCAGGTAAGAGTAATCAATATAAAAAATAAATCAAAAACCATTTCCATTATTTTAAATGGAAAATTAAATTATATTAAAATCAAAAATTTATATAAAAAACAACAAAATAAAAACCAGGAATTAGATTCCAAAATAGCTTATATGATGTTGTTAAGCTTTTGTTATATATAAGAAATGGAAAAAATGGAGATCGGCTGACAGAAAAACAGAAAATTAAAAAAATGAGAAATGACTCGCTTCAGTCAGTTCTCATTTTTCACCATTTTAAACTAATTTAATCTAAGGAAGGATTCATATAAGACAGATCATACGGCGTGATCTGATATACACAGTAATTAAGCCAATTTGAAAATAATAAATGACCGTGACTACGCCACGTTGCAACAGGCTTATTTCTTGGATCATTATTCGGAAAATAATTGGCTGGTAACGCAGGCGCTAACCCAGCAATTTGATCACGTTGATATTCTTCGGCTAATGTTCCAACATCATATTCTGGATGTCCTGTAACAAATACTAGCCTTTTATCTTTACTGGCAAACAAATAAACACCAGCTTCCTCTGAGTTAGCCAAAATGTCTAAATCTGTATGCTCACGAATAGATGATTCCGGAAAATCAGCAAAACGTGAATGAGGAGCCCAAAATGATTCATCAAATCCTCTGGTCAATAGCGCAAAAGGATCCAGGATTGTATGAGAATAAACACCTGATAGTTTAGTTGTTCGAGTATATTTTGGGAGGTTATAAAGAATATTTAACGCGGCCTGAACAGCCCAACAAACAAAAAGTGTTGAAGTCACATGGCTCTTAGCCCAATTGATAATTTTTTCAATTTCTTGCCAATAAGTCACATCTTCAAATTTTACTAACCCCAAAGGAGCACCTGTTACGATCAATCCATCAAAATTTTGGTCTTTTATGGATTCAAAATCACAATAAAAATTATCCAAATGTTCTGCTGGAGTATTTTTACATCGGTGACTGTTTATTCGCAGCAACTGAATATCAATCTGTAACGGTGAATTGGACAATAGCCTGATAAACTGATTCTCCGTTTCTATCTTCTTTGGCATAAGATTTAGCAACAATACCTTTAAGGGGCGAATATCCTGCACATTCGCCCTTGTTGATGTCATAACAAAGATATTTTCATTGCGAAGAAAATTTACTGCTGGCAGTTCATCTGGTACACGAATTGGCATTGTATGAACCTCAATTATTCCACATATATTTAGCCTTCTAGATAGCTAAATCTAACCTAAAGGTAGGGATAATGTCGAGTTCTTGTACGCAAATTGAAATTATTTCATTCTATGAAATAAGAAAAAGCAATAAAAAGATCAAACGCAAAAAAGCCATCCGGCAAAGGATGGCTTCTCTGTCAAATCAATGTCTGGCAGTGCCCTACTCTCGCATGGGGAGACCCCACACTACCATCGGCGCGACGGCGTTTCACTGCTGAGTTCGGCATGGGGTCAGGTGGGACCACCGCGCTATTGCCGCCAGACAAATCCTGTTTTCAATCCCGAACAAGCTGCCGGAC
>NZ_NKHP01000035.1:20244-23446 GCF_014467235.1 Xenorhabdus indica
ACGGCGTTTCACTGCTGAGTTCGGCATGGGGTCAGGTGGGACCACCGCGCTATTGCCGCCAGACAAATCCTGTTTTCAATCCCGAACAAGCTGCCGGACTGGCCCAGGCCACTCCCGTCTCTGAAACTTTTCGTCTTTCTCTCCAACGCCCCCAAAACCCCTTCGGTGTTGTCAGGTTAAGCCGCACGGTACATTAGTACTGGTTAGCTCAACGTCTCGCCACGCTTACACACCCAGCCTATCCACGTCCTCGTCTCGAACGCTCCTTCAGTATCCTCTGGGGATAAGGGAAGACTCATCTCAAGGCAAGTTTCCCGCTTAGATGCTTTCAGCGGTTATCTCTTCCGCACTTAGCTACCGGGCAGTGCCATTGGCATGACAACCCGAACACCAGTGGTGCGTCCACTCCGGTCCTCTCGTACTAGGAGCAGCCCCTTTCAATCTTCCAGCGCCCACGGCAGATAGGGACCGAACTGTCTCACGACGTTCTAAACCCAGCTCGCGTACCACTTTAAATGGCGAACAGCCATACCCTTGGGACCTACTTCAGCCCCAGGATGTGATGAGCCGACATCGAGGTGCCAAACACCGCCGTCGATATGAACTCTTGGGCGGTATCAGCCTGTTATCCCCGGAGTACCTTTTATCCGTTGAGCGATGGCCCTTCCATGCAGAACCACCGGATCACTAAGACCTACTTTCGTACCTGCTCGCGCCGTCACGCTCGCAGTCAAGCCAGCTTATGCCTTTGCACTAACCTCACGATGTCCGACCGTGATTAGCTGACCTTCGTGCTCCTCCGTTACGCTTTGGGAGGAGACCGCCCCAGTCAAACTACCCACCAGACACTGTCCGCAACCCGGATAACGGGCTTACGTTAGAACATCAAACATTCAAGGGTGGTATTTCAAGGATGGCTCCATGCAGACTGGCGTCCACACTTCCAGGCCTCCCACCTATCCTACACATCAAGGCTCAAGGTTCAGTGTCAAGCTATAGTAAAGGTTCACGGGGTCTTTCCGTCTTGCCGCGGGTACACTGCATCTTCACAGCGAGTTCAATTTCACTGAGTCTCGGGTGGAGACAGCCTGGCCATCATTACGCCATTCGTGCAGGTCGGAACTTACCCGACAAGGAATTTCGCTACCTTAGGACCGTTATAGTTACGGCCGCCGTTTACTGGGGCTTCGATCAAGAGCTTCTCCCTAAGGATAACCCCATCAATTAACCTTCCAGCACCGGGCAGGCGTCACACCGTATACGTCCACTTTCGTGTTTGCACAGTGCTGTGTTTTTATTAAACAGTTGCAGCCAGCTGGTCTCTGCGACTGGCCTCGGCTCCGAAAGCAAGTTTCTTCACCTGACGCCAGCGTGCCTTCTCCCGAAGTTACGGCACCATTTTGCCTAGTTCCTTCACCCGAGTTCTCTCAAGCGCCTGAGTATTCTCTACCTGACCACCTGTGTCGGTTTGGGGTACGATTTCATGTTACCTGATGCTTAGAGGCTTTTCCTGGAAGCCGGGCATCTGTCACTTCAGCACCGCAGTGCCTCGTCATCACGCCTCAGTGTTATCAGGGCTCCGGATTTACCAGGAACCCCCACCTACACGCTTAAACCGGGACGACCGTCGCCCGGATGACATAGCCTTCTCCGTCCCCCCTTCGCAGTAACACCAAGTACAGGAATATTAACCTGTTGCCCATCGACTACGCTTTTCAGCCTCGCCTTAGGGGTCGACTCACCCTGCCCCGATTAACGTTGGACAGGAACCCTTGGTCTTCCGGCGTGCGGGTTTTTCACCCGCATTATCGTTACTTATGTCAGCATTCGCACTTCTGATACCTCCAGCCAACCTCACAGTTCACCTTCAACGGCTTACAGAACGCTCCCCTACCCAGCAACACATTCGTGTCGCTGCCGCAGCTTCGGTGCCTGGTTTAGCCCCGTTACATCTTCCGCGCAGGCCGACTCGACCAGTGAGCTATTACGCTTTCTTTAAATGATGGCTGCTTCTAAGCCAACATCCTGGCTGTCTGAGCCTTCCCACTTCGTTTCCCACTTAACCAGAACTTGGGGACCTTAGCTGGCGGTCTGGGTTGTTTCCCTCTTCACGACGGACGTTAGCACCCGCCGTGTGTCTCCCGTGATAACATTCTTCGGTATTCGCAGTTTGCATCGGGTTGGTAAGTCGGGATGACCCCCTAGCCGAAACAGTGCTCTACCCCCGAAGATGAGTTCACGAGGCGCTACCTAAATAGCTTTCGGGGAGAACCAGCTATCTCCCGGTTTGATTGGCCTTTCACCCCCAGCCACAAGTCATCCGCTAATTTTTCAACATTAGTCGGTTCGGTCCTCCAGTTAGTGTTACCCAACCTTCAACCTGCCCATGGCTAGATCACCGGGTTTCGGGTCTATACCCTGCAACTTAACGCCCCGTTAAGACTCGGTTTCCCTGCGGCTCCCCTATACGGTTAACCTTGCTACAGAATATAAGTCGCTGACCCATTATACAAAAGGTACGCAGTCACACCCCAAAGGGTGCTCCCACTGCTTGTACGTACACGGTTTCAGGTTCTCTTTCACTCCCCTCGCCGGGGTTCTTTTCGCCTTTCCCTCACGGTACTGGTTCACTATCGGTCAGTCAGGAGTATTTAGCCTTGGAGGATGGTCCCCCCATGTTCAGACAGGATACCACGTGTCCCGCCCTACTCATCGAACTCCCACCTTATGCATCTTCGTGTACGGGACTGTCACCCTTTACTGTGCGCCTTTCCAGACGCTTCCACTGACACACAAGCTGTTGCTGGTTCTGGGCTCCTCCCCGTTCGCTCGCCGCTACTGGGGGAATCTCGGTTGATTTCTTTTCCTCGGGGTACTGAGATGTTTCAGTTCCCCCGGTTCGCCTCGTTTGACTATGAATTCATCAAACGATAGTGCAACGGATTGCACTGGGTTTCCCCATTCGGACATCGCCGGCTATAACGGTTCATATCACCTTACCGGCGCTTATCGCAGATTAGCACGTCCTTCATCGCCTCTGACTGCCTAGGCATCCACCGTGTACGCTTAGTCGCTTAACCTCACAACCCGAAGGGGTCTTCGGACTGGGGTTGTTGAGAGACTCTTCAATGACCGCTTTCACTCAGAAAGCCGTGTCACTGAATGTTTCAATTTTTCAGCTTGTTCCAGATTGTTAAAGAGC
>NZ_NKHP01000036.1 GCF_014467235.1 Xenorhabdus indica
GCCCATGCCAAGACTGAAATCGACACTCTTCGGGCTGATGTTGCCGCTGGTCGTCGCAAGCTGCGTATCAAGGCCACCTGTCCCGTGTCTGAAACCACTCCCTCCGGCGGCGTGGTCAATGACACCACCGTCGAACTCACTGGAGAAACTGGATCAACTGCTATCGATATCCGAGAAGGCATCATCAATGACCGGGCAAAACTGAGATATTTGCAAGAATACATTAAAACTGAATGCAGAGGAAATGATGGAAAACCAACATCGTAAAATCACTGGCTATCGTGAATTATCCCAAGATGAAATTGATTGCATGAACAAGATTAAGGCACTAGGTGAGGAAATAGGTCAGCTTTATGATCATCTCGTAAAACCCAACACTAATGTTGATATGCGTTGGTTGCTTGAAGGTCGGACTGATCTGCAAAAGGGAATCATGTGCTGGGTTCGTGCTGTGGCTCAGCCAACTACATTCTGAATAGCTGCCTCAGAGCAAATAATTCTGGGGGTGCAGGATTATATAAAGACTGAATGCAGGAGGGAGAAATGAAAGCACCAATACTGGCATCAATAAAGTTTGATACCAGCGAGTTAGATAAAAAACTAGATGAACTAAAAACCGTTTTTCTTGAAGGCATCCCTGAGTCGATTCTTAACGAGATCACCAACCTGTTTAGCAATATCATCTTTACTAATTGTTCTACCACAAGAAGAGCACTTGGTGCCGTTGATATCGTCTACCTTCTTGATATCGATTCTGGAGCGTACAACGAGATCCTTACGGCAGCCAGGACACTTAAAACCAATCTTGCTCATTAATAGCATTCCTCACTTGACTGTGGAAAGCAGGAAACCACCTCGCCTGATGTGGTTAAAAGCAGGCCTTTTATTCCCGTACCCATTCCCTGAGTGGCTACAGAAATAACTCATGCCGCCACCCGTTCCTATCGCGTACCCAACGCACACGGGCTGGTGGCATTTTTGTATCTAACGCGCACCGCAGCGCCAATCTAAACATCGAGCCTTTATTTAGGAATGAGCCTTTGAGGAATCAGCTAAAACTGATGCTACTCGATGGGCTGATCTCCTATTGCGGCAAAGGTTCATTACCTAAGTAAGGAATAAGCATCGTGAGTACAGTATTAACCTTCAAAGAAAAAGAAGTTATCCCTTTTGATAATGGTGACGGGAAGATCTGGTTTACCGGCAAGCAGGTTGCACAATTGCTTGATTACTCTAAAACCAAGTCAATAACCAATTTGTATAACGCTAATTCTGATGAGTTTACTCCAGCCATGACCGAGGTCATTACAACAGTGACCTCGAAAGAATCAAACACTTACAGCAATTTGAGGACAAAAGTTCGTATATTTTCACTTCGTGGTCTTTATCTGTTGGGAATGCTGGCTGACACTCCTGTTGCAAAGGAACTACGTAAATGGGTGCTGGATTTAATAGAAAAGGAAAGCCAGCCACGAGATTTGTCCTTGATGGATATGGAAAGCCTCAAAGAACTAACCATCGGTGAAATGCAAAATCGTCTGGTTACTGCCAATAAGTGGTCATATGAAAACTTCGGTCGCAAAGGTAGTGATTTGATGAACCTGCGTAAACGTCACCTCAAGAAGATTCGCAAGGCCGAGAAAGCCATTCTCGAATTATCACAGCTTACATTACCCGGCCTTGATGAGTTCCCCGATGAGGGAGAACCCGCATGAACCACGAACAATTTATTGAGAAGAACATACAGGCCGAGTTAACCAAACTCGGCTTTTCTTCATCTATCGCAGGGATGGCAAGTGACCGGGCAGTTGAACATTATCGCCGTTCTGGATCAGCCAGCAGAAAGGGCAAGCTGTTTGATGATTGTCTGAGTATCGCTAAGGCATGGGCCGACAAGTACTCGACTGGGAAACCGAAAAAGCAATGAGGCTCCAAAATCGGAGCCTCCTGTTTTTACAAAATTCGGCAAAGCATCCACATTCGGGTGCTTGATAGAGTTTTGTGTAAGTTTTTGACGGGTGTGGTTAATCAAATCACCGGCGTTTAACCATAAATTCAATTCACGTCTAGTCGTTTATTCTGAATGAGGTAAATATGAAAAAAGTCCTTATCGAAACTCAAAAGGCAGGTGACTACTCAGTAATCACAATGGCTATTGGAAGCGTAGTTGCCATTTATAAGCGCGCAGGCAATACATCATGTTTGAAAGTAAGTGGTCGCGGTAATGTCCGTCAGGTTAAGGCATTGCTTCGTGAATTTGTGCGCAGTGCCGATCCTGCGCTGATTTAATCGAGACACGGCAGACTATCAGCGGAAGTGTTTATCAAAATACAAACCGAGCCAGTTGTTTGTTCTGAATTCAACTACAGAGAGGTAAATATGCCTGAGCACCAGATACCACTGGGACTGCGTCCGATCAGACCTGTGCCTGATATCGCTCCTAAAGAAGAAGCTAAGGCTAAGATGTTGCTGGATATCGTCAAACTCAAGCGATACTACGGACTCAATCACGAAGAATTAGAGCAGGTCATGAAGATGGCTTGTGAGTTATCGAAGTAAGGAAAATAAATGGCACGTCCAACTAAATACCAAGAGGCTATTATGCAAGAAAGAATCACTGATAGTGATATTGCTGTCACAGATAACACACCAGAAAAGAATGTCAAAGTCTTAGGTCAAGAGACCGACATACATTCCGCCAGTATTATTCTGGAGGCTGTCAAACATGCTGTAGTTGAGGTTGTTAAACATAAGGTTATAGCAAGAGTCAGTCGAGAAGATGTCATATCGGCGGCAGAAACCACCGCCGAGGCTATCGTAAAAGGCATGACCTTTATGATCCACGGGCAGAAGTAATTACCATCGCATAGCCCTCTTATCGGAGGGCTATTCCATGTTAATGAGTAAGGAACAGGACAATGGCTAAACCGGACTGGGGAGCATTACAAAACCAGTTCCTCGCCGAACATGCCAAAACGGGCGTCACTCCTAAAGAGTGGTGTGAAGCGCAGGGACTAAAATATGCAACTGCGCGTAGATATATAAAAAAACCCGCTGCGCAAAATGGAGTGCGCAAAACTGCGCAAGCAGAGAAGACTTCCAATATTGCGCAAAATACTCATACGCAAGCTGCGCAGGAAGATACGACGGAAAACGCGGGGATATTAAAGCCACAACATGAGACATTTGCTCAGAATATTGCGCAGGGAATGTCACAGAAAGATGCCGCCATCTGCGCAGGCTATTCACCGAACCGAGCGGATACGCAGGCACCAATTTTATTAAAGCGTCCTGATATTCGTCGACGTATTCGAGAGTTGCGCCAAGAGGCAGCATTACTTGTTTCGTTCAATGCAAAAGACTTGGCCGATCTTTCCTATCAGGCTGCAAAAGAAGCCGCAGAATCAGGGAAATTCGGACAGGTTGCACCGAATATCAAGAACGCTGCACAACTGACTGGCATTGACATGTCTTCTAACAAAACTGAGGTGAATGTTGATCTGGCGGGCTTAAGCTACGGTAAGGTCTGCATCGTTACCCCGGCAAATTGCCCGCCTGATGCGTGGGCTGCGTACATGGATAAACTGCGCACGGGAAAGGTGACAACCCAACAATAATCAGTGGCGTCCTCTATGCGTTCAGTAGTGACTGGGTGCCCGGTGTGCTGTATGACCAAACAGTCGGTTCGGTACGTTGGCGCTGGACTTATGGCGGTCGTGGCGGGGGTAAATCGGTTGAGATTGCCCGCGCATTGGTATTGTTGGGTGCGATTGAACCCATGATCATTCTCTGTGCGCGTGAGTTCCAGAACTCAATCAATGATTCGGTACTGGCCTTACTGGAATCGGAGATATACAGCCTCGGCTTATCCCATTTCTACCGGGTCAAAAATAACGAGATTGAAGGCCTGAATGGTACGCGCTTCACCTTCAAGGGGTTGCGTAACAACATCAACAGCATCAAATCGATGCACGGTATCCGTATCTGTTGGGTGGAGGAAGCGCAGACCGTTTCTCAGGACAGTTGGGATATCCTCGGTCCCACCGTGCGCGCCAGTCAATCGGAAGTGTGGGTATCCTATAACCCACGGGAAGAAGAAGACCCGACCTATCAGCTAATGAAGCGCCATGAGTCCGATCCACCTGATGGTGGCGTTATTATCCGCAAGGTGAATTACAACGACAATTCATTCTTCCCCGATGTACTCCGGCATGAAATGGAGTACTGCAAGCGGGTAGATTATGAAGCCTATGAGCATATTTGGTTAGGGTTGCCTAAATCCATTAGTGAGGCGGTTATCTTCTCTGGCAAGTACCGTGAAGCCATATTCCCGGATGATCTATGGAAGCAGGCTGACCGATTGTTCTTTGGAGCTGACTTCGGCTTTGCCAACGACCCCAGTACGTTAATCCGTTGCTTTATCCTCGACCGCAAGCTGTATATCGAATATGAGGCCTACGGGGTCGGAGTGGAGTTGGATGAGTTGCCTCAGTTCTACGACTCCATACCACTATCCCGTAAGTGGCCTATTCACGGCGATAATAGCCGGCCTGAGACGATCAGCTATCTGTCGAGACAGGGATTTGTAATTGATGGCGCGACGAAATGGCCCGGCAGTGTTGAGGATGGCATCACCTATCTGAAAGGGTTCGAGGAAATCATTATTCATCCACGCTGTAAGCATATGCTGGAAGAAGCCCGACTGTATTCCTACAAGACTGATCGTCTGACGGGTGAAGTCTTGCCAGTGGTATTGGATAAGCATAACCACTGTTGGGATGCGGTACGCTATTCACTGGATGGTTACATTACCAGTGTGGGCGATTTAGGTATTTGGGCTGCAATAGGAAAACAGGGATAAATAAGCGTTTCACACCAAAATCACCTCGAAATGATTTTCGGGATTTTGTTAACAAATCAGTCACAAATAATCACCCTAAAATCAGGCAGAAGAGTAAGGATTTTACCCGCTTGAGGTGACATTTTGCTTGAGTTGAAAAACGGCGATTCGCATAAGTACCATTATGTTAAATAGACCCGGTTTTTAACAAATTATCTATGAGGTAGAGATGGCCCGTAAACAACGCCGTAACGGCGCACAAAAGCCCGTTAGGACTGCTGACGGGTATAATAACTTTACTGCCAAACTGGGGAGCTATACCCCCAACATTCAGACCGGGGGAACCTATTTACCGGGCTACGTTTCCCGCAACCGAACGCAAATTGAGTTTGCTTATCGCAGTTCCTTTCTTGTGGGAGCGGCGGTGGATGCGATGGCGGATGATATGACCCGCAAGGGGATTACGATCAGTTCCCGCATGAAACCGGATGCCAAAGGGCAACTTGAAACCCTGTGGGAAGATATCGGTCTGTGGGATGAACTCAATAACACCCTGAAATGGTCCCGGCTTTACGGGGGTGCCTTGCTGGTGCTGATGATTGATGGTCAGGACATGGCAACACCACTCAACCCGGAAACCATCAAAGAAGGCCAGTTCAAAGGCGTGATGTGCCTCGACCGCTGGATAGTGAAACCCTCATACGATGACTTAGTTGATGAGTACGGCCCTTATTTCGGTAAGCCCAAGTTTTATACCGTGATCGGGGACCAGCAAGGACTGCCCCAGTGGAAGATTCACTATTCCCGTGTTATTCGCATGGAAGGGGAAAACCTACCCCGGCAACAAGCCAGAACCGAGAATGGTTGGGGGATGTCGGTTGTCGAGCGTATCTACGAGCGCGTACAGGCCTTTGATACGGCGACAGTCGGCGCTACTCAACTAATACATAAGGCTCACTTGCGTACCTACAGTATTAAGGGATTACGTACAATCCTCGCCACAGGCGGCACACTGGAAGATGGCCTGATGAGACATATTGATATGATACGGGAATTCCAGACCATCGAAGGCATGACCATCATGGATGAAGAGGACGAATTCCAGACTCACAGCTATTCATTCGCGGGGATTGCGGATGTCATTCTGCGCTTTGCTGAACAAGTCTCTGGAGCAACAGGTATTCCACTGGTGAGATTGTTTGGTCAGTCCCCGTCTGGTTTCAGTACCGGCGATGGCGATCTGGAGAACTACTACAGCCGGGTAAATACCTTACAGGAACGGCGATTGCGCCGCCCTCTTCGCTGGTTGCTGGATATATCCCACCGTTCATTGTTTGGTGAACCCCTGCCGGATGACTTCACGTTCGAATTTAACAAGCTGTGGGAGATGTCAGATACCGACCGCTCCACGATGGCAAACAACGTTGCTAATGCCCTTAGTACGCTGGTGGACAGGCAAATATTGCCGATACATGCCGCCATGTCAGATTTACGTAATCTGGCGGATGCTATCGGTATAGGAGGATCAATCACCGATGAGGATATCGAGGAAGCAAAAACGCAGTATGAGGAGTTTGAATCTGAAACCGTCACTGCGCCGCCACTCGGAAATGAAGTATCACAACAGCCTGTTGGCGATAGCCGGCCAGATAAACAATCTGGTCAAGGGCTCCTACGATGGTTCACAGGCCAGCGCTGACCAGATAATCGGGCATCTGATTGAGTATTCACAGACCCTTGATGACTGGGCGTATTTAGTCGGGCGTAAGATGTTCTTGCAGGTCGAATGGGAAGAGTGGGACCAATGGCGCTCAGTTTCTAATGCCATTTCCGAAGGACTACGTGATGTGGTTGGTAACACCCCGATCGGCCAGGTGGCACAGGATATTGTCTATCGTCAGATTCAACTTATGAAGTCGTTACCGCTGGAAGCGGCTGAGCGGGTCAGGGATATTCAGACTCGCGCTGTTCAGGCGGTAATCAATGGTGAGCGACCCGCCGCTCTCTACCAGATGATTTTGCAATCCGGTGCGGTGGTTGCCGGGCGAGCACGCATGATCGCCCGTACCGAAATCGGCAGAGCCACAGGCGCATTAACGCAGGCAAGGGCGCTATCCATCGGTTCCGAAGGGTACTGGTGGCGCATTGAAGGCGCAGGCACCCGACCATCACACAAGAAGATGCGTGATAAATTTGTGCGATGGGAAGATCCACCCACGCTGGATGGCATGACAGGACATGCAGGTTGTTTGCCTAATTGCAAATGCTGGCCGGAAGTTCACGTACCCGCACCGAGAACATAACATGAAATACTTTTTCACTACGCAACTGGGCGAAACCCGCTATGAGCTGGCGGATGGCTCACTGCTCTGTAAGGACGTCCCCATTGCACGCACAGGGGCACAAACCTATTTGCCGGAAGAAATCGGCCTTGAAGGGGGTTTTGATGGACTGGTCACCGTTTACCGCACCGAAGATGAAGTATTCTCACCGGCAACGATGGCCTCTTTTGAGGGGGTCGCGGTCACACTGGGGCATCCTGAAGACGCAGATAAGAATATTGTGTTCGTCAACCCGTCCAACTTCTCAGAACTGGCTCATGGACATATTCAAAACGTCCGGCGCGGTACGGGCGATAAGGCGGATTTACTGATAGCGGATGCCCTGATTAAACGTCAGGAAGCTATTGATGCAATCAAGGCAGGTATTACTGAGGTCAGTTGTGGCTATGATGCTCAGTACAAACAAATCTCACCCGGCAAGGGTAAACAATATCATATCACCGGAAACCACCTCGCTATTGTTGATAAAGGGCGTGCGGGTTCCCGTTGTTCAATCGGGGATTCAGCCCCCATCACTAAGAAAGGCAAAACGAGTATGAAAGACTGGATGCAGCGAGTCGCGAATGCCCTGAAAACCAAGGATGAAAATACATTTACAAAGCTTCTGGATGAAGCCCCGGAGTTGCCCTCTGATGGCATGTCGTCGATTCCGGGCGTCACTATCAATATGAACACACCCGCACAGGCTACAGCATTACCCACGGCTGAGCGGACAACTACCGACGATACCCCGAAAGAACCGGAGAAACCCACAGGCGATGATGATATCCCGGAATGGGGTAAGGCACTAATTGCTAAGGTTGAGGCCCTGAGCGGCAAAACAGGCGATAGCAATACCGATGACCCTGATAAAAAAACAGGGGATGAAGACGAAGAGGAAGACAGGAAGGTCACTGGTGATGCCGCTTATCGTCGTAACATTATTGCGGATGCGGAAATCATCTGTCCGGGCTTTAAACCCACAGGCGATAAGGGCCTGAAACGTCAGGTGCTGAACCATGCTATCCGCACTGGCGACAGTGCCTACATGAAATCATTCGGCATTCAAGATTACAGTAAGGTGCCGAAAGCTACGGTTGATGCGGTCTTCAATGGCGCAGTTGCCGTCAATAAGGCAAAAAACCACATCAAACCCCCAACCCCGACGCGAGATAGCGCCGCACGTTACAGTACACCGGCTGAACTGAATAAGAAGTACGCCGAATTCTGGAAACGCAACTGATAAGGTAACAACAATGGCAGGAACAGCATATTTAACCCGGATGCCGATGGGTATCCCCGGTGCGGTCACCCGTTTGCGCGATTTGACCACCGAACCCGCTTTGCTCGACACAGTAAAAGTATTTGCTCATTACGGGCTGGTGGGGAAATACCACGGCGATAAGTTCGTCCCATTAGAAGACGGGGACAGCGTAGAACAAGTTGCAGGCATTCTGGTACGCCCTTACCCCGTGCAATCACAATCTGATATGGCATATCTGGGCGTCAAATCTGGCATTACCGGCGATATCCTGAAACGCGGTTATATGACCGTTACTGTGAAAGGTTCGGCAGAAAAGGCCAAGAAAGGCGGCAAGGTATATGTCCGAGTCGCAGGTGAGCAAAAAGACAGTCCGCTAGGGTCATTTGTCTTAACACCGGACGCTACCGCCACCAACACCCCCGAATTACCCAAGGCTCAAATCATGGGGCCGGGTGATGCCACTGGCACGATTGAAATTGCCTACAACATCTAAGGATTACTATGTTTACTATTGATAAAGCTACCGTAGATTCTGCGGGTATCTTTCTGGTTGGGGAGCTGGAGCGCCTTGATCTGACACTGAACCTGCCTTTGGTATCCTACAAATGGTCACGGGATATACCACTGCGCAGTGATGTGTCTATTGCTGATGAAGTCAGCTCCTTCACAAACTCCGACCTTGCCGCAACCGGTGGGATTAACCCAAACGGCAAAAATTGGATTGGCAAGAATACTACGGCTATACCCGGTATCAGCCTGAACATCGAGAAAACACCTCAGCCTCTCACCTTGTGGGGTATGGAGCTGGGTTGGACATTGCCAGAGCTGGCAGCTGCAATACAGGTAGGTCGCCCTATCGATTCACAGAAGTACGAAGCCATGCAGCTTAAGTGGAATATGGACGTGGATGAACAGGTTTACATCGGGGATGCCGATTTAGGCGTAACAGGGCTGTTGAATCTCACGCAGGTTAAGCCTCGTGCGGCAGCGGCGGCATGGACAAAGAACAGCAAGCCTGATGATATCGTGGCTGATTTCAACGTACTGTTAACGGATGCGTGGGTCGCTTCTGGTTATGCGCTGTGCCCCAGCAAAGTTGGTCTGGCTCCTGAGTTGTTCGGCCTGTTAGCAAGCATGAAAATCTCAGAAGCCGGTAATATTTCCGTACTGGAGTACGTGAAAATTAACTGTATCGCGTTTCAGGAAAACGGTAACCCATTGGATATTGTTTCCATGAAGTGGGCTTCCAAGCGTGGCGCAGGTGGCGCAAACCGCATGATCGCCTACACGCAGGAAGAGAAATATATCCGCTTCCCGATGGTACCTTTACTGAGTACTCCATTGGAATATCGCGGTCTGCATCAGTTAACCACGTACTACGGCAAACTGGGTCAGGTTGAGGTTCCTTATGCGAATACCATCGCCTATCTGGATATCCCTGTAGCGTAACAAATGGCGGGTATTCCCGCCTTTACTGAGGTTCCTATGAAACGATATATGGTGACACAGCGTGCCACACTGAGTTTTCCAAGTGGTCAGGATGTGGAGTTATCGCCGGGTATTCATGCGTTTGACGATGACGTGATTCAGCATTGGGCCTTTTCTTATTACGCTACTTCGTTGGATGACACTGAAAAGCAGGATGATAAGAAGGGGAAGACCAATGGCAAAAAACAGTCTTCTACCGACAGTTGAGCAATTCCGTACTGACTTCCCTGAATTTACCGATCCCACTCGTTACCCCGATACCGCTATTCAGTTCTATCTCGGACAGGCTGACACCCTGCTAGACCAAGACAGGCACGGCGACCAGTTTGTTTACTTAGCTGAACTCTTCACGGCTCATTACGTCGAGCTGCGAGGTAAAGCTATTGCCAGATCAGCGATGGGTGGCGGCGTAAACAGTGCGGGTGGTGGCATCGTCTCATCGAAAACCGTCGATAAGGTTTCAGTAAGTTATGACACATCGGGGGTCATTAACCCTGATGCCGGATTCTGGAATAACACCGCTTACGGGCGTGAATTCTATTGGTGGTGGTCAATGTTCGGGGCAGGTGGGAGGCAACTGTTATGAGCGGACTCAAAATCACAAAGGACAATGCCGCCGCGGTGTTATCCGCCTTAAATCAACTGAGCAAGATGGATGTGCTGGTGGGTATCCCATCCAATCGCTCAGAGCGGGGCAAGGGGGAGGTGATCAACAACGCCGAAATTGGTTATCTGCAATCGACAGGCGGCACGGTCAAGTTAGGCGGCAAGACCGTGACCTTACCGCCGAGGCCCTTTCTGGAAATGGGTATCGAGGATACACAATCTGTAATCACTGAGCACCTTAAAGCAGCGGCAGAACACGGCATTATCGGGAAGTTTGAGGCGGCACAGCGGGAAATGGAACGGGCGGGTATGGTGGCCTCCAATGGGGCAAAGAAAGTTATCAGCGACGGTGATCGGCTGCACCCCCTTTCTGAGGCGACCTTACAGCTTCGCAAAGCAAAAGATATGCCCGGTGAAAAACCTCTCTATGACACGGGCAGCTTACTAAAGTCCATCACTTATGTAATCAGAAACAAGGGGGAATAATGCCATTCCTTGATGTAAGCGATATCCTGCTTGATCCGGATTTCGTCGATACCTCGCTGGTGTGTCACCGGAATACCCAGACCACAGATGATGACGGAATTACCACTAATACCGCACAGGCTATTCCCTTCGCGGGGGTAGTGACAGTAGACCGGGCACTGGAGGCTCGCCGCATGGAAGCCGGGCAGACGATTAACGGGGCTATTCTGGTGATAACGCAATTTCGTCTGACGCAGGGGCAGCCCGGATTGGATGCCGATATCGTTACCTATCAGGGGCGGCAATACCGGGTGACGTTCGTTGATCCTTACACCGCGTATGGATCGGGCTTTGTTCAAGCCCATTGTGAGCTAATGAATTTTGACGGAGGGATACCTGTTGAGCAACGTCAGTAACACGCCGGGGTATTTAACCCCTGTCAGTGCGCCACCAGATTACGATGAGGCGCTGGAGCGGGTACTCAGTCGCTGGATACGGGCGGTATCAGGATTGCCTGCTAAAACGGTATTCCCGCGCTGGACTGACCCACAGCCGCAAATTCCCCCGGCAGGCAGTAGCTGGTGTGCATTTGGCATTATGACTATCCAGGAAGAAGCTAATCCCGCCGCCATTCAGTTGAGCGATCAGCATCACGAGCAATGGTCACACGAAACCCTCAGTATCCTGTGTTGTTTTTATGGTCCTTCGGGACAGCGTATTGCGACCCAGTTCCGCGATGGACTGTTTATCACCCAGAACAATGATGAGTTATCGCGGACAGGGTTGACCTTTCAGTATTGCGGACGGATACAGCCCGCACCTGAGCTTATCAACAACCAATGGCAGCGCCGTTATGACGTAACCGTGACGTTACGCCGAAAAATCGCGCGCGAATATGGCATCAAATCGCTGGTGGAAGCACCCGTGAAATTCTTTGGAGATTAACCCCTATGCAGGGATTACCTATTACCAGCATTGTTAATGTCAAAATTAACATGGCACCCCGCGCAGCATCGGGGCGTAATTTTGGTTCACTGTTGATTGTCGGATCCAGTGATGTGATTAACACTCACGAACGGCTGCGTTATTACACCGATATCGAAGGAGTGGGCGCAGACTTCGGCATGGATACCCCGGAGTATCAGGCTGCCACACTGTATTATTCTCAGTCACCGCAACCCGTCGATTTGTACATTGGGCGATGGGCGAAAGAACAGGTACTGTCGGCTTTACGCGGTGCGGTACTCAACCGGTCTGAACAAGAAATGAGCCGATTTACGGTGATGACTGACGGTTCATTCAAACTGGTCATTGACGGCAAAGACACCACGATCACCGGCATTGATTTCAGCAAAGAAACCAATTTGAATGGCGTCGCTGAACGCGTAGCCGAGAAGCTGAAAAACGCTACCGTGCGCTGGGACAGTGTGACAGGCCGTTTCACTGTTTCACTGCAAATGTCAGGCAAACTGGGTTATGTCACCCGTGCTGACAGTGGCGCTTATATCGGTGACCTGCTGAAACTGGATGCCGATTCTGGCGCAACAGCGATTGACCCGACCAACCCGGAACCCATTGAACAGGCCGTCAAAATTCTGGGGGAAACCTCAAGCGCCTGGTACGGACTGGTGATTGCCGACAATACACTGTCTGACAGCGATGTGAAGAAGGTGGGGCGTTATATTGAGTCAGCTTCTGTTGCCCGTATTTACGGCCACACGGTCACCAAAACCGATGTACTGGATACTGATGTGGATACGGACATAGGCTCTCAGCTTAAGGGCGCTTTCCTGAGCCGTACTCTCTGGCAATACTCTTCACAGCCTTATGCTATTGCATCTCTGTTTGGCCGCCTGTTTACGGTCAACTTTCAGGGCAATAACACCACTATCACCCTGAAATTTAAACAGGAACCGGCGATCCGTGCTGAACTGCTGACAGCAACACAGGCCAATGCACTGAAAACCAAAAACGGCAATGTCTTTGTCCATTACAACAACGACACTGCGATTGTGCAGGAAGGGGTAATGGCAAATGGCACGTTCATTGACGAGCGCCACGGGCTGGACTGGTTACAGAATTATGTACAGACCAACCTGTATAACCTGATGTACACCAGTACCACCAAAATTCCCCAGACCGATGAGGGCGTAACCCAATTGCTGGCGAACGTCGAGCAGTCTTTGTCGCAGGGAGTCACTAACGGTCTGATTGCGCCGGGGGTTTGGGGCGGCGACAGCTTCGGGGCACTGAATCGCGGCGAGATGCTGACCAAAGGCTATTACACCTACGCGCAGCCAATTGCGGAACAGATACAGGCCGAACGCGAAAAACGTAAAGCCCCGGTGATTCAATGCGCTATCAAACTGGCGGGTGCGGTGCACTTCGCTGATGTCATTATTAACGTAAACAGGTAATAACATGGCGAATACTTATTCATTTATCGACGTGTCCGCCACGATAACCGGAGTCGGGGGTTCGGTCGATCTGGGGAATGGTGCGGCGACCTCAGAAGAGGGGATCGTGGTGGCGATGATTGAAGCCAAAAACACCATGACCATTGGTGCAGATGGTGAAGTGATGCACTCTTTACATGCAGGCAAAGGGGGCACGATTACCGTAACCTTACTGAAAACATCACCCGCCAATGCCAGACTGATGATGATGTATAACGCGCAGCAGTTCTCGTCAGCCACATGGGGCAATAACGCGATACTTATCCGTAACAAAGTCTCTGGGGACACCATCGCTGCCCGTTCTGTTGCGTTCCAGAAAATACCGGATATTTCCAACGCCAAAGTCGGTAACACGCACAGCTGGGTATTTGACTGCGGCAAAATCGATACCATCTTGGGTACATTTTAACAGGGGATAACATGGAATTCGAAATCAGCGGTAAAAAATACCGCGCGGGTAAACTAAACGCCTTTCAGCAACAGGATTTAGCGGTGGCATTAATCCCGGCGGTGCCGGCACTAAAAGGTATCTGGGAAAACCTGAAACCTTCCGGTGTGGATGAAGACGGCAAACCCATCTTCTCGCTGGAGGATATGGCTGATCTGATCACGCCGCTGGTGGGGGGTATCCGCTCACTGGGGAAAGAATCCCGCTATGAGATTAACGATATCTGTCTCTCGGTTGTCAGCCGGGAAGCCGGGGGTGTCTGGTCAGCCGTCTATGCAGGCGGGCAACTGATGTTTGATGACATCAACGGCATGGAATTACTGCAAATCGTCGGTCAGGTGATTAAGGATGCACTGGGGAATTTTTTTCCCGCACTGCCAGAGAAAGACGAGTAATTCCCAGCCAGCCCAGTCTCGATTTAGAAACCCTTCCTGACGGACGTTATTACCTGATGCGTCCGGTTCGCCACGGTATGTGTACTTTTCAGTCATTAAAGAACGGGGATATCGATCTGGCCGATATCGCCCTGATGAATGATACGCTGGATGTAGACGCTGAAAATGAGGCCCTGATAGCACGGTGGAGAGATGAGCAACACTAACGCAGAAGTGATTAAAGAGTTTTTGATCTCACTCGGTTTTGATGTCAAAGAATCTGATTCGAAAAAATTCAGTGCGGTATTGTCCGGGGTCACCGCCAATGTATTAAAACTGGGTTCTGCCGTGGAAGGTGCGGCACTGGCAGTCGTGGGCTTTACGGCGCAGGTGGCTGCCAATCTGGATAAGCTCTACTGGCAGGCACAACGCACAGGCGGTGCAGCGGAACAAATCAAGACGTTAGGTTATGCCGTGACACAGGCAGGGGGGACGGTCGAGGGGCTGAACGCTTCTCTGGAGAATGTGGCCCGGTTCTTACGTAATAATCCGGGAGGTGAAGGCTTCCTGCGTAATATGGGTATCCAGACCCGTGACACCAACGGACAGCTCAGGGATACTGCTTCGTTAGTCGCACTGGTGGGCGAACGGTTGTCAGGGATGCCATCGTACCGGGCCAATCAGTACGCAAGCATGTTAGGCATTGATGAGAGTACGATGCTCGCCATGCGCCGGGGAATGGGCGGTTATGCGGCAGATTACCGTCAAATCATGCGCACGATGGGATTCGACCCGACTGTCGCTGCGAAACACGCCAACGACTTTATGACTCAGTTTTACCGGTTAAAGTCGGTCATGGGAATGGGTAAAGATAAAATCGGCGGGGAATTATCGCGTGTTCTAACACCCAGCATGGAAAAGCTGACCAACCTGATACTCAAGAACTGGCCCATTATTGAAAAAGTCATTATGTCGGTGGCAGAGGCTATTCTCACGATGGCGGACATTCTGGGGCAAATGGTCTATCGCGGCGCACAGGGGATACAAGACATCATCGGCTGGTGGGGCAAACTGGACAGTGAAAGCAAGACACTGATTAAAGCATTCGGGGCGATTGCCGCCGCATGGTGGGCGCTTAACAAGGGATTTTTGACCTCACCGATTGGCATTATCACGGCATTGCTGGCGGCCCTGTTCCTGTTGTATGACGATTACCAGACATGGAAAGATGGCGGTAAAAGTCTTATCGACTGGAGCAAATGGGAAGGCACACTTAAGCAAATCGGGGAAGGCATTAAGCAAATGAAAGACTGGGTGCTGCAAATCAAGGATGCAGTCGGCGGTTGGGAAAATGTCTTCTGGGGATTTGCGTTGTTTCTTGGCGGGAAGTGGTTGAAAAAGGTATTAGGGGCATTCGGTAAAATAGGCAACGGGCTTAAAGGGATAGGTAAACTCGCTGCTGCCGCTATTATTATAGATTCTTACGTACGCCTTGAGGATATCAGGGAGGAAGCCAAAGCGAACGGCGTAGATGTAGGAACGCATTTGTATAATAAAGTTAAAGAAAATGAAAAGAATGCGGAACCACTATTTGAATCATTCGGCGATGCGTGGGATTGGGTTACAGGCAGTGGTAAATACGCCAAAAAAGAAGTTAGCGGGTCTCAGTCAATAACACGGGGTGAACGTAATAATAACCCCTTAAATATGAACTTCGCTAAACAAAAAAATGCCACTCTTGAAGGCGGCAAAGGTGCCCGGTTCGCTAAATTTGACACGGTATACAATGGACTGGAGCGCACAGCCTGGCAACTGCGGCGATATTTTGACGGACTGACAGACGGCGTTAAACGCCAGACTGTCGAAGCGATTGTGAAGAAATGGGCACCAAGAGAGGACAGCAACGACACCGAAGGTTATATCACTCATGTCGCTAAAGCATTAGGGGTTGGTCGTTCGGACAGGCTGAACCTAAAAAATCATCATGTTATGTATGCACTGATGAATGCTATGAGTCAAAAAGAGATAGGAAAGCCGCTTCCTTATTCTAAGCAACTGGTTATGGCGGCCATCACCGGCGCACCAGACCCGACACAAGCCTTAGCCAAAAACAGCGGTTTTAACCTTGATCCCCGGATGTTTGAGAACGCTATGCCAAATATCCAAAACATGCTGAGTCATACCAGTTATACACCGGAGTATCTGCGGGCGGCACAATCACTGGCACAGAACCAAACAACGATTGCCCCCACTTACAATATTCATGTCACCGGTGTTCAGTCACCGCATGAAGCGGCAACGTTAACGGGCGAAACGGTACAACGCAGTAACGCCATACTGGTACGCAATCTGCAAACGAAGGTGGGCTGATGGATATTTTATCAATGTTATTTTCTCAGGGGACGAGAAAAATTGGAATGATAGTTCCCAGTGTGGTGATATCGGAAAAACACCATGACTCGGCAGAGATTACCGAGCACCCGGTACAGCGAGGAGCCGCTATCAGTGACCATGCGTATGATAAGCCGTCAGAAGTGACAATGGAACTTGGCTTTGCGGGTGGCGGCTCGCTGATTGACATATTTGATCTGGGTGAAAGTGGTTCACTTGGTTCAAGCCCCAAAGCCGTCTATCAGCAATTACTGGCGCTGAAAGCCTCAAAGCAGCCGTTCAACGTTACCACAGGGAAGCGCCAGTATAAGAATATGTTGATCCGTGCTATAGAAGTCACCACGGATAAAACCTCTGAGAACGTCCTGATGGTCACGCTGACACTGCGTGAAGTGATTATTGTTGAAACGAAAACGGTCAAAGGTGTTACCCCTCCACCGGAGCGAATGAAATCCCCTCTCGATACTGGTCCGGTTGCTGATAAAGGGACCAAGACGCCAGTCGCACCAAAACAAAAAGAGAGCATTGCAGTTAAGTTAGATAAAAGTACAGGCGGTGGCGGGCAATGGTTCAAAGATAAGTTCGAAAAACTGGGCGACTGGTTGGGAGGAAGCCAATGAATCTTGTTGAGATACCTTTACGCGCTGAAAATCAACAATTCGATATCCAACTGGGCGGCATCAATTACCGGATGCGGTTACAGTGGCGGAATTGTGCCGGATGGGTGTTAGATATTATGCACCCAAATAGCGAGCCGATTGTATCAGGGTTGCCGCTAGTTTTCGGCGTGGATATTCTAGAACAGCATCGGTACTTAGGGTTTAACGGAGAGTTGGTTTTTTATTGTTCTGATCCAGAAAGTGAGACAAACAGGGAAGAGTTAGGTAAAAATAATAGGCTATACTTTTGCGCAATAAATATTTAACGCGAGGTGATTAAATTGAAGAATATTATTTTCTACTTAGGCTTTCTTTTTATTTCCGGTTGCACTGTGCTCAATCCTCCAAAAAGTAACGCGGTAACTTTCGATAAAAAGGATACCCAAGCATTACAATCTATAGTTACACTTTTTAATGAGGATAAAATAGGCCACGAAAACGGCAAGGATTCACTTATTAATTGGGATAAAGCTAAATTACAAGGTAATGAAGTTACTAAGGATGATATCGCTAACTTGATCGCCGGTAGCAAAGATCAGATATCATCCAAAGCTAAAGATGCTTCACTAGCATTATATAGTATGTATTATTTGCTTCGTCTCACTAATCCGACTGAACCATGTTCTAGTGAAACATGTGTATGGAAACTGCTTGAGTTCGGTGCGTCAATAATGATGAAGAGTGGTGATCAGCATTTCCTAGCATCATATGAGGCAGATAATGAAAAATTTAAATTTGCCAACTATGACCCCAAAAGAAGTTTAGAGTTAGCTAATGAATTTGCCAGTGAATTGGTAAAAGATAAGGAAGCTAGTGAGCAACAGGAGATAGCGGAAAACTCAAAACTCCCAGATACCGAGCCATTTAAATTTAAGTACACTAATGATGAGTATGTTAACGCGGCTCTTAAATTAATAAATGATTCTAAGTTAGAGGATCATAACCTTAAAGATTACAAGGGCAATAAAACTAAGGATTACGGGAAGCCTACCATTTACGGAAAACCTTTCATTGTAAAGCTATTTGCGTACCCACGCGCATTGCTTAACCAAGTTAAAGAATGCGAAAAAACTTCTGCGTATGTGAACGCCAATATAGATAATTTTTGCAAGAGGGCTGTAATTATCGGAGTTAGTGATTGGATAGATACTGCAAGAAACCCAAACATTTCAGAGGCTGCATGGAGAGCAGCAGCCAGCGATGCAATCATATTTAGGGGCCCGCTCAAGGATGTGGATATAATGTTTTCTCATTGGGCGGGTATGGCTAGAGTTTACCAAAAAAAACTAAATGAAACTGGTCGTCTCAGCCATTAATATAATAAATAGCCCCGTCAAGGGGCTTTTTCTTTTATACGAGG
Source organism: Xenorhabdus indica (assembly GCF_014467235.1). Classification (GTDB taxonomy): domain Bacteria; phylum Pseudomonadota; class Gammaproteobacteria; order Enterobacterales; family Enterobacteriaceae; genus Xenorhabdus; species Xenorhabdus indica. The sequence goes on from NZ_NKHP01000036.1 coordinate 18,673, forward strand.
TCAACATGTCAAAACAATGGCTTCGCGAGTGCAAGCTGATTGTGGCGGATGAGAAAGGGGAGGGTCTTGACCTCTCTGAACTGAAAATCAAATTCAACATTACCCGCCCGTCATTTGCCTATCCTGCCACGGGCATTTTCAAAATCTATAACCTGAACGACGAAACCCGGAACAAAATCCGCAAGAACGAGTACAAGATTATTCAGTTCTCAGCGGGGTACAAAGACAACTCAGGTCAGATATTTTCCGGGCAAATCCAGTACACCTACACCGGGCGCGATAACCCTACGGATACCTACGTAGTGATACAGGCCGGGGATGGCGATCAGGCATACAATAATGCGACGGTTAATATCACCATATCGGCGGGTTATACGCAGCAGGATATAGACAGGCTATTGATGCGGGATATTGAAAAGTATGGCATTACGTTTGGGATGCGCCCGGAATTTCAGTTGAACGTAGCGCCACGGGGTAAGGTGTTCTTCGGGATGCACCGCGATGAAATGAATACCTTAGCCAAACAGAATAATGCCGAATGGCGTTATGAAGATGGTCAGTGCCATATTATCCCGAAGAATGTTTATCTCACCGAGGCGGTGGTGTTGAATTATAAGACAGGATTAATTGGCATGCCGGAGCAGACGATTGGGGCGGGGATTAATTTGAAGTGCCTGATTAACCCCAAAATTAGACCGGGTACGTTAATCCGGCTGGATAACGAATCCATTAATGAAGCAGGGAAGTCTACGGGGGCTATCGCATCGGGTAATGACCCTAACGAGATCCCCGCCGCCTTTGATACTGATGGCGATTATGTCGTGATAAACGTCAGCTACTTCGGCGATACCCGCGAGAAGGCGTACTACATGGATTTAATTTGCGTCGCTAAATCAGACCAAACACTTATGACTCAGGCAGCACTAGCCACGGATACCCGATAATGATCACTAACTTTGAACGCATGAACCACCCTGAAACGCCGTTCTTGCTGATGCAGGAGTCGGTCAGTTCAGGTCTGTATGTTTCGATGCCGTGTATTATCCAGTCTTTTGATCCCAATGCGGTGACGGTGACTGCCCAACCTGCGATACGCTGGAAAGTGACAGATGAAACAGGCAAGACAGAATCGGTCGCTTTACCCTTGCTGGTGGACGTGCCGGTAATATTCCCTCGCGGGGGTGGTGTAACACTGACATTTCCAATTAAGCCGGGTGATGAGTGCTTGGTGGTGTTTGCTGACCGCTGTATTGATTACTGGTGGCAGAACGGCGGGATACAGGAACCCGTAGACCCACGCCAGCATCACTTATCTGATGGCTTTGCCATTGTTGGCCCGCAGTCTCAGGCGCGGAAGATTGGCGGTATCAGTACACAAAATGCGCAACTGCGTACTGATGACGGGGCCGCCTGCATTGAACTATCCCCCGGTAACCATAACATCACCTTTAACACACCCGGTAAATTTATCGTCAACGCGAACGGCGGAACCGAAATCAACTCCCCTGAAATTATGCTTAACGGCAATCTGTCACAAGGTATGGGGTCTAATGGGGGTGAAGCGACGATGAATGGCCCGGTGAAAGTCAGAAACGATGTCACCGCAGGTGGTATCAGCCTGATGAGCCACACGCACGGCGGCGTCAAATCAGGCGGTGACACCACAGGAGGGCCGCAATAATGCGATATCGGCGGGAAGATACAGACGGCGATTACAGTTTCGGTCAGGGCGATAACACGTTTCTGATTGATTCCCCGGAAGCCGTCGCACAGGCCGTCAAGACCCGGCTGAATTTATGGCGCGGGGACTGGTTTTTGGATGTGGAAGAAGGTACACCTTACCGGGAAGCGGTGTTAGAGAAAAACTACACCAGTGCACTGGCACTTCAGGAGCGCATTCTGGGTACTGAGGGCGTGACAGAAATTATCACGCTGGATGCCCTGCGTCACCCCACTACCCGGAAAATCACCCTTACAGCCACGCTTAACACCCGTTACGGCAGAACCACAGTCACCAGCGAGCGATAACTTATGCTTAATTTCGATACGTTAGGGCTTGCGGCCAGAATTACCGCGAGCGGCATTACTGCGCCTGATTACCCGGCCATATTAGAACGGCTGACAGGCTATTTTCGCCAGATTTACGGTGAGGATGCGTACCTTGATCCGGACAGTAAAGACGGGCAGATGCTGGCAATTTACGCGCAGGCTATCCATGATGCAAACAATACGGTTATTGCCACTTATAATTCGTTCAGTCCCTCAACAGCGACAGGTGTGGCACTCTCAAACAATGTCGCAATCAATGGCATGTCGCGGCACAGTTCAACCCGATCAACCTGTGATGTGGAACTTATCGGTCAGGTCGGTACGGTCATCAAAAATGGTATGGTACGCGATGTGCAGGGGTATTCATGGCGCTTACCCGATATGGTCACCGTTGGCACGCACGGCACTGTTACAGTCACCGCAACCTGCCAGACTCAGGGATCGATTACCGCCGCCATTGGGGATATTGCTGAGATAGGGACGCCCACACGAGGCTGGCAAAAAGTAACCAACCATTCCGTGGCGACACCGGGCCGTATCATTGAAACCGATGCAGACTTGCGAATACGTCAGCGTAAATCGGTGGCGTTGCCCTCGCGTACCGTACTGGATGGGATGTTAGGGGCGATTAGCCTGATACCCGGTGTTTCCCGCTTAAGGGGCTTTGAAAATGACACCGGGCAGACTAATGAGTACGGCATACCTGGCCACTCTATCGCGCTCATTGTGGATGGGGGGGATGCGACGACGATTGCGAGGACTATAGCCCTGAAGAAAACGCCAGGCGGTGGCACGTTCGGGGATACGGTGATTAAAGTGGCTGACCGTCATCAAATCCCCCACCCGATACGCTTTTCCCGTCCGGTGGACGTGGCTGTTTTTATTGAAATTCATCTTATACCTTTTGACGGTTACACCACACTGGTCGGTGACCGGATTAAAACAGCCGTAGCCGATCACATTAACGCGATACATATCGGGGACAGTGTTTATCTGACCAGGTTGTTTACGCCGGCTAACTTATCCGGTGATGAAGAAGGCAAGACCTACGATATTACAGACATCAAAATCGGGCGCACGGCGGAAAGCACGGTCACCGGTAACCTGAAAACCCGTTTCAATGAGGCCGTGACCTGTCAGCCGGATAATATCAAACTGGTGGTGACATGAGAGACTACTTAAAACTCATTACCCCGCAACACCGCGATTCACCTAAATTCGTCGCTCACGTTGATCTCATCACCCGCCTGTTGTCAGACATTACCCAGTCCACCCTGCAACTTAACGAAGCGTTCTCGCTGGACAAGGCTGTCGGTGTACAACTGGATGCAGTCGGGGAATGGATAGGTCTGTCGCGTTATGTGAAGACCCCGATTGTCGGTGTGTATTTTTCGCTGGATACCGAGGCGGTAGGGTTCGATCAAGGAAGCTGGAAACGAAAATATGACAGTGACAGCGGCTTTACTGAACTGGATGACGAAACTTACCGCACTTTGCTGCGGGTGAAAATTGAAGCCAATCACTGGGACGGTTCCGGTGAAATGCTGGAAAGCATCTATCAGCGGATATTACCGGACAGCAAGACCACGTTGTTTTTCGTGGATAACCAGAATATGACGATGGATGTATTTATGACCGGGGGTGTTATCCCGGAAGTCATTAAAGCCGTTATCCGACAGGGGTATCTGAACATCAAGCCGGAAGCGGTGCGCGTAAATAATTACATTAACTCAGCCCATTGCGGGCTGTTTGGTTTTGACATTCAACATGACGTGATCGCGGGTTTTGATACCGGTGGATGGGCCGTCAGATTATGAGGATACTATGGCGAAGAACGAATTTCTGCCTTTTGGCATTGCAGACGGGGCAAACGTCTTAACCAACGACGAGTACAGCAAACTGGCTGCCCGTACTAACGGGTTCAGTTCGGGTGTAGCGAAATCACAGGAACTAAATAAGGTCTGGCGGCAGGCGTCCGTCATTGCAGCCACTGTCGCACAGTTTATTGTGGAAACGACAGGTAAAGACGTGTTAGACGATGGCAACTTACAGACGCTACAGGCCGGGTTACTCGATGCGATAAGGGAAACGGTTAACGCTAATGTCCCCGCTGCATCACTCACCACAGCCGGCATTACGAAGTTGAGTAATGCCACAGATAGCCATGCAGAGAATATGGCGGCGACACCGAAAGCGGTACGGCAGGTCTCTGCTACTGCAAATCAGGCATTGAAAGAAGCCGAAAATGCGCTCACCAATGCCAACACCGCCAATCAAAATGCGGTTAATGCCAACGACAACGCCAACCGCCGCCTCGACAAAGCGCAGAACGGGGCGGATATCCCGGATAAGAAGGCATTTGTGAGCAACCTCGGTTTAGAG
>NZ_NKHP01000037.1 GCF_014467235.1 Xenorhabdus indica
AGTTTGATCAGCCGCTTAGTGCGGCGGCTATCCCCTAAATCAGCATATTGAAAAGTGTCTTTTGCCCATTGCTCAGCATCTGTTGAAAACATCATACGTGACCTCAACGTAGTATTTCTTATTGAGATCAGCCAGGTAGAAAAAGGTTCAAAAAAATCCCTCGATTCAATCGAGGGATTTGTGTAGAAGAGACAGCCCTTTGGCGGGGTATACAAATTTTAGGGAAGCTCACCACGCTATTACCCAATATATAACGGGTTATTACAGCCAGCTTCGTCCTCACTGGTATAACAATGGGTTAACGCCCAATGAATCAAAACGATTATTTTGGAAAAATGCTAAGCCAGTAACCAATTTTTGTTGACCACTTCAGTTTTGCGGTTGTGATGAATGAGGCATACGGATCTCCTTTCAATGAGAATGGCATTACCATTCCCATTGCAGGATATGACACTCAGGGGGCAGGGGCAAGGCTCCTATTAGGTCACTGACTCTGGGTCCAGTAATCAATCACACCACTATCCTCGAAAGCCCTATTAGAAAAGGTAACATCGATTGTGTTTTTTACATCCGTTCCCTTTACCTCTGCGGTTACGGAGAGGCTATGTGGAAAGAGTGAACGTATATTATTACTAACAGTTACTGTTGATGTCACGCTCCCATCGCCTGTGTCAGAATTGTGTCCCCAAGATTGTCCCCAAGAAAGTTTAACAGTCTCTCCTTTTACTGGATTTCCTGAGATATCCACCAGTATTGCTGTTATTTTATAGTCTTCTAGCTTGACCTCTATGTATGGATAAAATCTTTTCTTGCCAGAGATATATGTTGTATAGGCTTTCGAAAAATGTGAAGTTAATTGGATTGAATTATCAGAATGGCGTATAAACTCCAATGATAGTGGTTCTGCGGTTATTTTAGGGTAGTCAACAAGAGAGGCTGTAAGATGAAAATGACACGCTTCCTCGTTAATGGAATAAATTTCGACCTGTATCTCGCCTAATGAATCTGTTTCACCAGTCCATTCTTGTGCTCCATTTTCTTTAAAAGCCACCCCAGTACTATCTTGTAGTGTAAATTTAACTTTCACACTATTTTGAAGAGCGTCATTGAGCAATACCGTTATATTTTGAGTCATTTCCTGTGGAGCTACTGCTGTCTTTGGTGAATTCTTCCATTGTAACGCCCAATTACTGGGTAAAAACTCCAATGATAGTGGTTCTACGGTTTTTTCAGGGTGGTCAACAAGAGAGGCTGTAAGATGAAAATGACACGCTTCCTCGTTAATGGAATAAATTTCGACCTGTATCTCACCTAATGAATCTGTTTCACCAGTCCATTCTTGTGAATTACTTTCTTTAAAAGCAACAATATCATTGTCTAATGTAAATTTAACTTTCACATTGTTTTTAGAATTATTATTGGAATATATCGTTAAATTTTGAATCATTACATTTGTGCTCATTATTATCGTTGATAAATCATCCCACAGTAGTGTCCAATTATTTGATAAATTATCTATATTGCTCATTAAACGACTCCTATAAAAATAAATAGTCCATAAGTTATTTTTAATTTGGATCCAATATCCAAAACGGTTTCAAAAATTCTCTCTCCTAAGGCTTATTCCACCTTTTCTTTCCAGACTTCCGACACTTGATCAGCAAATGCCTTTCCTCCATCACGGGCTGTATAGCGCACTGTCACTATAATATCCTCCAAACTGTCCAATATTTGCTGCTGGGTTGGTGAAGTATGATTTGGTAAATCCAGCACCCATTCGGATACAGCACCTGTACCTTCAAATGGCAAATAGCGATCATCTCCCGTATTTAGCACAAAGACGCCGCTGTCATCCAAACCGCCGGATAGGGCAATTTTTTGGCTGGCATTGAGATTACGTTTAACGCTTTCTCCGCGACCACTATTCTGGTTTTTAAGGTATTTCACTGCCTCTATATCTGGCTTTAATATTAGGCTGCTACTTGTTTGAGTGAGAGTTGCACGAATGTTCTGATATGGTCCTATTATTGCCGGTAGCGTCACAGAGACGTTAGCAATTTGACGCAGATAGTGGCCTGGGTAATCCAAATCAAAATCTTGCTCTGTTAATTTGAATATGAAAGAGCCACTTAAAAGACTTTTTTGCCACACATCCTTACCTAGCTTTTCACGTAGAGGTACTGTACGGGTGATATTCAAGTTACGAGTATTACGTGATAACCAGGCTACCTCCATTTGTTGTAGATTCAGTTGCAGAGTTTCTCCTGCCAGTAATCCATGATAATGATCGTTCCAGCTACCTGCCTGAATAAACGTGGTGTTAAAATCACCTAATTCATACTGCCAGCAAGCCTGAGCAGAAAAACACAGGTTCAAAGTTGCATCGTATGCCTGATAGTATAATGCCGACAACTGACCTATTAGCCATCTATACAGAGATTCACTCGTAAAACGAGTACTCAAGAACTTATACATCTCCATCACTTGCTGATGCTGCGCAACAGACAAGTCCTGTGCAGTTTTAGCTGCCTCAATTTGCAGTTGCTGCCCCTTGATTTGGCTTTGCAATATAATAATATCATGCGATGCTTGTTCTGATTGCTGCTGCCACTCCTCTTTTCGCCGCTCAAACTCTGCCTGCATACTCATCGCTTGGGAGGCTGAACCCATTGCGGTCCCCAGACCAACTATCCCTTCGCCAATACCAGTAAGCGGCCCTGAGTAATCACTTCCGCCATCAGCCATACCAAAAATATTTGGGATAAGCTTCAATGCTCCGGTTGCAATAGTTATAGAGGGTAGAGTTGTCATCAGCGCTGCGCTGGCTGCCATAGTTCTCATAGATGCTGACTCAAGTGAAGAAATACCACCATCAAACAATCCTTGATAATGGTCATGTCGCTGCTTTGCTGCCTCTAAACTACTCTTCAATGTATTCATCCCATTATTGGAGATATCTACTGCCTGTTGTTGGGCGCGTTGGGTAAAAGAGTACAAATCAGCTAACTGAGATTGCCCTAATATCTTTTTATGTCGTTCGTCATTAGCCTCAAGATATTGCAGTAATTGCTGTCCAAATCCACGGAGCATACCTACCGCTTCACGGGCTTTTTCATTCATCACACGGTAGCGATATGGCGGAATAGAGAGAATGTTGGTATCCCGACCTTCCATACGGGTACCTCCTTGCGCTTCCGACACAAAAATTTCTGTCGGATCAAGTGGTGCAGCAAACAGCGGTAACTGTAAAGAGTTACCATTAATATCTAAGTTATGGCGCAAATTATAACGACGGGCATCTAGTGTATCCCACAACGCCAGCAATTGGGTATTGGCCGGAGAGTGAAACTTAGCTGATATATTTTGTAATAAGTTTTTGGCCGAAGAAGTAGGGTAGCTGATCCAATATTCAGGAAGTGATGTCAGCTGCATCTCAAACTCAGTCATGTTATTTTTTGTTGTATCTTTTAGCGTTATAGGTGTCCATGCATTAGCTAAATCTGCATCTGGGCGCGCGCCCAATAGTCCACAAGTCTGGGTGTAAATTTGTAGTGCCTGATTTAGGCTATCCGGCGTCAACTGACGATAATACATATCACCCAAGGCAATTTGCGCCTGAACGTAAGCCATATAGCTAGCTTTACGAAAATGCTCAGGGTTGGTATAGGCCAAAGCATCTGGATCAGTCGGTCCCTCAATGGCATAAGAGGGATTTTCCTTTGCATACTGCGGTGATATCGGCACGACTTTCCAATAAGGCTCAATGGCTTTGCCCTGGCTGTCGGTGCCTTGATTTATCGCAGAAGGATTGAAGATGCGTTGTTGCCAGAGGCGGGCATTGGCATGTTGACCACGGGACTGCAGCGTGTAAGCCACCATGGCCGGAGTGTGGTAGAACAGCTCCCAAAAATACAAGCCGTTGGCGTCTGAAAAGTCCATTGGTGTGGTGTTTTTGTCGAACAGAGTGATTTTTCTGAATCCTTGGTATTTCCTTACATTGTTTACCGTTTCATTCAATGTTTGCACTGAGTCATGGTCGGTGTCATTGATAAGCACAACTTGTTGTGTCTGTTTGTCAAAATAGAAGAACGCGGGCTCCCAGGTTCCAGTCAAAGCACCAGAGGAAAACTCAGCATATACATGGCATCTCTCGTTTTCATACAGCCCGTCAGCATAAGGGACGAACACAGTGACCGAGGTTTCAGTTTCACTGAGGGTACCGTTACAAACGGGATAGAGAGCGGTGTTTCTGCCTATGTTGCTGAGCCCTACCCGGAACCATCGTTCAGGACCATGAATACTAGAATCATACGATGGTAATGTCAGCTTGGTAAAGAAACCCGGCCCCATATCTGGCTCCTGGGTCAACTGGGTATTCCACTGGAGCAGGTGATCCAAACCCTCCTGAGCACTATTGACTAGCTGTCGGGCGAAGAGAGTATTAAGGCGGATATTGCTGGGTACGAATTTTGTGGTTGTTAACGTACTATCCCCTGTATTTTTAAAATCAAAGTGCGCAAATTGTGTAGTACCCAAGGCTAGATCGGTGTAGCTATCCAATATTGGCATCGGATCAGTGCCTACATTTAGGTCAAGATCTAAAAATGAGTCAGCAGTTAAATCAGAGGAAAACTTATATTTCTTATAAATATTGTATGCGTTCGGCCCACCTGCAATTTTATCTTTCGATTCTAACTCGTTCACTAATGATAATGAGAACGAACCGCATGTAGTTGCAGCATTAATTTTCACTACAATACCGATTACTTTTAATTTACCAGAACAAGCAATTTCAATGAGATCACTCTGATAATTATATGGTGGTAATAAAACGCCCTGCTTGTCAAACCTAACTTTAAGAACAGCTAGGCTTTTTTTCTTATAAAAGTATAATGTGGCAGCAGAATAGGCACATGAAATAGCTAAAGTTACCTTTTCTAATTCAATAGTTAATTTATAGCTAATTTTCTCTTGACCAGTAAATGTTCCTTCCCCCTGACTTATACCTACAATATTTACTGCTCTTTGTAGAAACTGCTGATTTCTGGCAGATTGGTTGACTACGCTCGTATTGTAGGTGTCTTTTGCTAATTGGTTGGCCGAATACCATTTAAATAATTGATTTGTTTTGTTGGCATTAGTTACAATTTTTAAATCAGATTCCACCAAATTCATCCAAGCATCAAAAGTACATACCATGGCGTTTCTTTTTTTATTTATTAGAGTTAGGTTCCCTTCCTCCCCTCTATCACTAGTTGGCCAGGCAATAGCATCTTTGGAATTGATATCTGTATAAAGTGCAGCATACAGGAAAGGTTGAGCTGTAATATGAGTAAGCACCAACGCCAGTGTTGAAAATCTCGTGTCTTCCTTACCAAATATGCTTGCCTGATCACTCTCCAGATTTTGACTATCAGTGGCACTCCCACAAGATTGCGGTGTACTCCAACTACCATCAAACTTTTGATAAGCCATCTGTGCAGTTAGTGTGACTTGTTTTTGGTTTCCATCACCTTGCTTTGCCGTGATTTGACGCTCAAACCACACCACATACAAACGTTTGTTATGAATCACTGGACGCGGCAGGCCGACCACATTATCGCCGCCAAGCGGCAAACCAACCTTTTGCCATTCTGACCAGGAATCCGGCACCATAGTGGTAACTGTGTTCATCTGCATGGCACATTTACGCCAGTAATAGGTATAGGGTTTGCTGGCCGTACACCCCAAAAAATAATAGTCGCTGCGTGCTAAATTCGTGCCCGCTATATAGCCACTTATCACACTCAGATTAGCCACTTCTTCAAAACGGTTCAGATATCCTTGTACTGCGGTCAAAATTGTATCGTCATTCAGTGGTCCTTGATTAAGATCTGATACCATCTGAGCAAAATTATGGGTTTGATCGGTACGTAATGGTGGAGAAAGGTAATTTTCAGGATACTGAGCCAGTAGCACATTGGCCGCCCAAGTATCATACTGAGCTGTTGTAGATTGCCAATCATCAATAAGTGGTTGGTGATTCATCCATGACACTGTTGTGTAACCCGGCTCATGGCCAAACAGAATATTATTAATATACTGCTGTAAAGAGGCGATGACTTGTGCCACTACACTGGTAGTCAACTGCCAGCCGCTTTGGGTATCAATGAGCAGATAGTTATACAGATCATCTGTAGTATTCAGAGACACACCCATCTCATTAATCTGAGTTAATTGCCCTAACCAAGCCGCTTCCAAGGCATTACGTTTACGTTCGGCTATCTGACCGGTTAATTTTGTGTACTGCATAAAAACCTCATGTCCAATACCAGTTAATGAAAAGACGATTAAGTACATCAGAGCTTAGGCATGTTTGTTGTTGTCATTCAGACCTAACGTTGCCATAACGGCCAAACCAGCAGATCGCCAGGTATCAAACGCCTTATCACTGGTATCCCCTTCTTTCAGTACCGGCTCAGCAATCTCCAACTTAGTGATTTGTTGCAATAAGCTGACAGAAAGTCCTGTTTTATCGGCGCAGTCACGTAAACGCACCAAATGCCCAATTTGAGCCACGGTATTGAGTACGCCATCAGCGTGACCTATCACCAGTTCAGTAGCTTTTTTCACCTCACTGACTGACCAATCCAGATGGGTTGCTAGACGGGAAGCCGCCTCATTGCTGGAAAGCGACGGCGTTGCATAAACATCTCGTAAATACTGCAATACATCATCTTCTTTACCTGTCGCATGACGCCAGACGGTGTAATCATTCATAATCGTCAACAGTGATAGAGAGAGTGGTAGCGTTTGTGAATCACCAAAAGCCTCTGGATAAGTGTGTATCGCCTGCAATGTTGCTGGAGTTAAACGATAACGAGTAACCAGCCTGCTATAACGACCCAATGTATTGAGGTTTTTCATCAAATCGCTTGGAATATCTGTCGGGCTTAAATTTGTTTTATTCAAGTGCTGACACATTGTTAGCAGGGTATAACTACTCAAAGAAAGGCATGGCAACATAGCTAATACCACACCATGAGGTACCCCCAATACTTTGCCAAGCTGAGTATCGATAATAGTTTGTTGACTACGCAGTATATTTGTTAATGCATTGTTCAGATTTTTAGTAGCGAAGGTTTTTTCATCATCGGATAAGTGCTGAGCCTTCACTATACCCGCTACATTTTGTTGGCAAGCTGATGCCATTTCGTTAATGATAAGGCCAGAACTATCAATCACTTTACCGGTCAGCAGAGTTATCCAATCTAATGACTTCCCGTCTTTATCAACAATAGGTAGTCCCAACCCATGTAAACTGTTAGCATCAAAGAGAATGTTATTCAGGTGCTGATTAATATCATTTACCAAAGCGATTTCCGATTGAGTGGCCTGTGGTACCATAGGAGTCAGTAATAACACTACATCTACCACACTTAGGTTTTGCCCTTTCATCCACTTCACCATTTCAGCCAATGTTTGCAAGTCATCCAGCAAATCAAACTCTGTTGGCTGGCCATCTTCACTTAACGGTGCCAGCTGTGGTATACCCGCCAATTGTTCAAGTAAAGTTTTTCCTCGTGGCATGATTGTCAGCAAAGTCAGCATCTCTGCAACACTGATCCCTAACAAAGCCGGAATTTTGCTCAGGCGGTATAAAGCAGACACAACTTTGAAACTACGATTCAATGATGTTCCATCGCTCAAATGTTGAGTCTTATTGATCTGTTCAGCTAGTATCTGGAATTCAGTGGCGCCGATAGCCAAGCCAGCACACAATTGGTGTACTGTGATCGCATCGGCACCTTCAGAGGCAGTAAAATCAAAGGGTTTATTGTCAATGACCAACGGATCTTGACCTGCTTTTGTACGTGGGTTAAAAAAACGATCAAACTGTGGTAATGCCGTTCCTATCGCAAATGGTGTCACTTCATACAAAAAAGCCGCCAAATCTTCAGCCTTGAGTCCGTACGCTTTATGCCAAAGTTGGTAGAATCCCAAAGTCCGTAGGGTATGTGTGTTCATCGCGAGTAACAGGTTATTCTGACCTTCTGCACGCATAGCAGAAACGATCAGGTTATCTAACTGGTCAAATGGCATCCCGGCACGGCGCTGCAGGCGCACCATGCGATTGATGCGGTCATAGCGGTCGTAGAGGGTAATTGGTAAGCTGCACTCACGACTGTACATATAGTTTAATCCATCTATAGTGGCAGGGTCAGTAGCCTTATCCTGCTTCAAAAACAAACGAGGTAATTTGCCTCCATGGATAAACACAGCACCATAGTGATAGGGGGCTGGGAAGCTCTCAGAAGATAGTCCTTTATCGTTTACAAAGATTTTGTTTTTCCGTTCTACATTATTGGAAGCAACTACTGATGTACTGGATTGCCCAACACCAGCGGCACATAACAGTTGCATGACTTCATTTGCAGATAAACCTGTGACCTGCGTGAACGTCGATAACTGCGGCTGAATATTGACTAAAGGGGCATGTGACCCAAAATTGTATAGGAGAAAGTCTTGTTGAGCTTTTGTCAGCAAAGTGTCAACGTTTTCATTTTCTTTTTTGGTACTAAGTACCACGCTAACAGTAAAATCAGAAAATGCTATATCATTGTTATTGTTGTCATTTTTTTCCAAATAAGCTGCTCTCAGCTGTAACTGAGCACGCAATGGAGTTTCTTCATTTAACGGTAAGCTCTTATTATTGATTTCATCAAACCCTATACAGACTTTATAGGGGTAACTTGTTCCACTGGCATCATTTAGTGCTCCAGGCGAATAAGCCCAAGCCTCTGCGTTCAAAATTAGTTTGTTTTTGTGCTCGTTATTCAGTGTCAGTGTTAATAGAGTCGGGTAATTATTTATAAGAGTACCACTTAAAGACCTTGGTCCTTGAACTATGCTTTTGAGCGGTACCACATAAGCAAAATTGTGCATATCTTGCCAAGGTAACAATTCACTGAAAGAAGGGCCGTCCCAATAGCTTTTATCGTGAGTCAATGTTGCCCTATCCAAAATATAAGTATCAAATACAGGTTCCGCAGTGATAAGGCTGACTTCGGAAGGGCTTAAACTTGCGGCTTGTTGCAGTACACGAGCAGATAATGTGACATCGCTATTAATATCACTAAACGCTGGCATACCAGCCCCCACAGATTGGGTCAGAGATGCTAAATCAATTTGATGTTCACTGAGTCCTGTTACGACTTGGTCATGGGGCTCATGATATGGAAGAGTCTTACCCGGATAATGCAAACGGGAAAGCAATACATCAGACGGCAGACTAGTCACTCGGTCTGGCAACACACCTTGCTGGTGCAGCTGACCAATCAACTTTTCGTTGTTTTCTTTATTATCCAGACCATTTTGCAATATGTCATTGACAATATCTAATTTAGGCAAGCGCTGGTTCACTGTAACATCACTCAGCAGCGTATCGCCTAAATGTGAGCGACGCTTTGCTAATGTAATACGCGAACTGTCGTTAGGTTCTAATTTTTCCAGTTTAGTCGCCAGAGCATATAAGCTTGCGGCATAAGCAGCTGGTGAAGAAGAATCACCAATGCTGCCTGGAGGAACGACCACTTCTTTCTCCGGGAATTGATTTTTCCACCAAACTTGAGGATTCCCAGACGACACATTAGCATCAAGTTTAGAAGCATTCTGAGTCTCTTTAGTATGTTGCGGGAGTTGACCGTGATGCTGACGAAACAATTTGATCAATTGTTGTTGGCCTGTTAGTGCTGTGCGATATACGGTTCGTGCACCATCAAAACCTAAATCTGAGCCGAATTTGCTAATAAAACCATTTTCGGTATAGGCCAAAATATCTTGTAGCGATGCCAGTTCCAATGAAGCTAACGTGCCACTCGTTAGCTGACAACTGACTTCCAACCTTTGGAGAGGAAGTGTCATTTTAATTATTTTTCCTTATTAATTTCAATTAGTTCTAAGGGTAATGTAAGTGCAACTCTTGGCATAGAGTTATAAATTGGAAATAGCGGTTAATTAACTTACTATTATTCTTTTCATATACAGGATCTTAAGCAGTAACCGTATATTTTAGATAGAAAAAAGGCTTCATTTATGATCTGATTATCGTCGCCAAACAAATATCAAAAACCACGGATGAAGCCTATGACGATTATTGCTATAAAACACCAGTTAATGCAATTATTCAGTGACGTTTCTTTGAATAAAATAGCCTTTGGCTGTGGGTTCACCCAACGTGTCAGAAATATTGAGCCACGCACGTTGATCCTCAGTCTGATTTCTGCACTCAGTACCGGTAAAATTAACGCCATTGCCCAATTACATCAGAAGTATAACGGCCTATGCCCCGACGCCCAGCAAGTCAGTTACCGGCCTTTTTATAATCAATTACGCAAACCGGCTTTTGAGGCGTTTATTAAAATCATCGTCCGATTTTTTATGGCTCAGTGGGTTGAAAAACAAGTAGCGATACCCCAAAAATTAGCTAAATTCCAAAATGTTATTTTACAAGATGGCAGCTCATTTCAGGTTCATCCTGCTCTCGCTGAAGTCTTTCCTTATCGCTTCAAAACAACCGCTGCCGCCGTTGAATGTCATATAACCATGTCATTATTCAGTCAAACACCAACAGCAATGACCGTCACAGCAGATACCGCAGCGGAACGCGCTTATTTGCCTGCTCCGGCCGAATTGAAGGGACAACTTCTGCTTGCTGATGCGGGGTATCCTGATTTTGACTATTTTGAACAACTCTCGCATTCAGATGCTTCATTTATTGTCAGAGGGAAAAAATCCCTCAATCCCCTGATTGTCGCCGCCCACAATGGACAAGGAAAATTGTTACCTAAACTGGCAGGAAAAAGGTTAAAAACGGTCACGCGCAGAATTCACCGCTCTGAAGTGTTAGATTTGCATTGTCAGCGTAACGGTTATGAATTTCGCATTATCCGCCGTTGGCTTAAGGAGGAAAAACGGTTTTGTATTTGGCTGACGAATTTACCAGCGGAAGAATTTACACCTAATGATGTGATGGATATTTATCGCTGTCGATGGCAGGTCGAGCTGTTATTTAAGGAGTTGAAATCCCACACAAACTGGCAAGGTTTTGCCACCCGGAAAGACTCGTTAGTCACCGGACTTATCTGGTCAAGTCTGCTCACCTTACTGGTCAGACGGACAATGGCAAGACGATTATTTCCGGAGGTTTCCTTACTTAAAGCGGCGCAAAATACGGATATCTGGTTGCGGCCAATAATTGAAAACCTGCTACAAAGGGCATGGTCGGAAACCTGTTTTTGGCTGGAAAAAGCCAAGGATTATTTATGCCGGAATGCCTTCAAAACCCGATAAAGAAAGTCATGTAAAAACAAGACATTGGAAGCGTGTTTTGAAAGGCTTAATTTTTAAGATCCTGTATATGATTATTCTTTTAAATCAGTGAATAAATGAAATGGAAAATATGATATGGATTTAATTGAATAGTGTTAAATTCTCTGGAGAAGAGGTTTTATTCTTGTGACATTATTCATAATAAATCATGTTCTTGGTGTCATGTTTGATGGAGTTTTATATTAGGAATAAGGAGTGAATCCATATTTTCACCTTTGAAAGGAAAAATAATTGATGATGCTAAGACACCTCTGGCATTTATGATAATCGACAGAATCGTTTTACCCTTTTTCACACATTCCTCTACTGAATTGAAGCAGTAAAAAATTGTAGTCAGTGCAGTGATATAAAAACTGCACTAACCTGTTTATCTATACCTAATTCTCAGGTTGATAGAGATTGTTATGACCTAGGCCTCAATTCTATTTTATCCAGGTATATGTCCTAAGATCTCTATTATTGATAGAATCTGCAAGATTCTATCAATAAAAATAGTGAATCTAACTATTCGAGTAAAATTGAATTAAAGTTCTCTAAATGGGCTAAACCCCCTTGCACTGGGATTACGAAGCCAAGGTTCATCAATATTTAGATAAAATGTACGCGGATTGTCCAAAAATTTAATAGCGTCTCGTTGTTTTGTCATCATATCTATATCCGTTTGAGTTAATTGCCGAGTAGGATGTATATTATTAGCAACGACCGGAGCTGTAAATGCCGCCAAGGTATATGTAGCCGCTTTTAAATTTGCATCTGCTATAGGAGCCATAACACGACTCGTATTACTATGGACCGATTTTTTCAACATCTTAATTACCCGGTTTCTTCGTGTAATGTCTGCAGTGCCATGATTTTTCGCAGATGTAGCGAATACAGCCAATTTATTCGAAGTCGGATGCTGCATAACATTATCTCCTCCCAAATTATATC
This sequence comes from Xenorhabdus indica, assembly GCF_014467235.1. Lineage (GTDB taxonomy): Bacteria > Pseudomonadota > Gammaproteobacteria > Enterobacterales > Enterobacteriaceae > Xenorhabdus > Xenorhabdus indica. The sequence continues at coordinate 12,301 of NZ_NKHP01000037.1, forward strand.
CTGACAATGCCGTTGGTAATCTTGTTAATGACAACTGATTGAACATATTCCATGCCAATTTTTTTCGTGTCTTTGTCAGTCTCTTTTTTGAAGAACCCATACCTTTATATATCGAATACACGGTTTGAGTTGACATCAATTCATCCTGAGCCTTGTTTGCCTCTCTGTATTTTCTAGCAAAATTTTTTTTATCGCCAGCCAATGCATATTCAAATGCCTTCTTGAGAAGGCCTCTATCATGAATAGGTAGTCGAGCATTTTTTAATCTTTTTTTTAGCGCGATATTTACCGATTTTATTTCTTTATTTTCATCCTTAACCTGAGCAATTACGCTTTTTCTCAGCCGTCTTCCAATTATTCTGCCTAGTCGCTCTCCCTTTTTTTCCAATGAAGAATGTGACACTAATCCCCACTCATCTTTGAAATTAATTGGATTATTCTGTACCATCTTGAATATATTCAATCCATCCAGCGTTTCTGCAGGGTCTGCACTTAACCATCTACTCACCCATGGCTGGTAATATCTATATCCATAGTAATAGAGTCCCGTTGCATCACGCTCCTTGCTAGAGTATCGTACATGTTTATACTCTGCTTCAATCTGATTATGAGCCATCCATACTGCCGTACCGCCGTACGGATAGTATTCTTCCTGACTAATAATGTTCCCACAACAATCTACCTCTAGGCAGCTACTACCTATCAAGTTGTCGTAACTGTAACGCATTTGATTATTATTGATAGCTTCCGGTTTTCCTGTTTCCCAATTGAGCACCCTCACCTGTGCTCTCCCAGCCTCACTCACGGAGATAACCTGCAGGTTTTCTGTCTCTGTGCTGCCATTTGTAGTCGTTCTCAGTTCAAGTCCCGGCAGATATATCACCCGCTGTCTCTGTATATTGTTTTCCGTTTGTTGTGTGCTGACTTTCAGTACACGCTGGCTACTCGCATCATAACGGTAACTTTCGCTGTCATTTGTCCCACTCTCACGAGTCACTAGCGTCACCTTCCACAATTCACCACGCGATGTCCACACCAAACCCTGGCCCGGCTGCAGTTGTTTCTGATGCCCGCTGTTATCAAATAACGCATCGACTTTCTTCATATCTTCCGTCAGTGAGCTGAGTACCGCTCGATTACTGTGCTCTGAGACAGTGATATTGGTGGTATAGCTGTTGTTGCTGGCAGGTGCACTGTGGCGTATCTGTGTCAGATTGCCACCCCGATCATAGTGGTAATGGCGGGTATAATTGGTATAGGCGTTGTTGTCTGACGTCAGGGGAATACTGGCAGGCAGTTTTGTTCCTTGCGCGGCCATTCCGGCCATTTCGCGTCCCGTTGCCGAGACCAGCTGGTACAGACTGTCATAGGTGTAGGTATTATCCGGCACCACCTTCTGGTTGCGCCAGAACCGCGTCGCTTGCGCATCATTCGTGATGCGCAGCACGTTACCCACGGGATCATAAGTATAACGCAGATCTTGCAACACCTTAGCCCCGGCAACATGTTCGGCCGGACGCTCTGTTTTGATCCCGGTCAGGCGTTGCGTTTCCGGTTCATACGTGTATGTAGTCACTACCCCGTTGCCGTGCTCTTCGCAGAGTTTTTGGCCTGCCGCCGAGTATGTCAAAGATTTTACGATAATCTGCTCAAGGCCGCCTTTCAGAGTCAACCAGCTGCCCTTCAACAGACCGGCAATGTCATACACCCTGCGCTGCACGTTTCCCCTTGCGTCCGTGGTGGTTAGAATGGCACCTATTGCATTAGCGGTACTTTGAGTGATATAAATTTCTGGAGCCAGTAGAGTACGCCAGACTGACGGATCATGGCCTTGCCAATTCACCTCTGCCTCATCCGACAGCAACTGCCGAGTCACAAACAACGGAATTCCCGTCAGGGCAATGCTGTCCGTCTGATTCAAGCCTGCCGGCTCATAATGTTGTACACACTGCCCAGCCAGATTCAGGGCTTTTTCAGCCAGTGTATTTTCCGCCCAGATAAAACGTTCCGTTATGCGCGCTGTTTTGTTCTTTTCCTGTTCACTGATGCTCAAAACACGGCCGGGAAGACGGGCATTTTCATATTGCCAGGTACGAGTGACTTCAGTATCTGTACCCGCCGCCGTCATGGCTAATGAAGGTCGGCCGGCAATGTCGTGCAGGGTAACTGTGGTACCTGCATCCACGCTTTCTGTGCGTTGCACTTTGCCACTCAGTGATGACAAATACGCAAAATTGGGTTTAACGGTGTTATCAAATTTTTGCCTTTCAGCCAATCGGGAATCAATGCTTTGAATTAAAGCTCCACAGGCATCGAACTGATGATAAGTGATTTGTTCATCTGTCAATTGAGGCTTATCCGGATGGCGATAGTAAGCTAACTCCCGAATAGCCAGTCCACGGCAATCCAGCACCATGACCGTTGGTGTGCCTTGATACAACGATGTATTCATATTTTTACCTTTGGAAAATACTTTTTATGTCATCTGACGTGGCAAAGAGCGGGTTACCCACCCTAAAAAATTGACCAGAATTTATGAATTAGAGTTCCACGCCACTTTCTAACGCGGTGTCATTTTCATCTTCGTTAGCAACAAACCACGGAGTAAAAAACGTTCGCCTCAAGCTACCTTTGGCTGTTTTCACCTGATATACCCGCCCGATTGGGTCGTAATAATGTGTATCCGCATATAAATCTGTTCGGGCATGATAATCGCTGACATAACGCCAATTATCCAAAAAGTAAGGTTGATAAGTGCGTATCGGCTGTCCCTTGTTATCATATTCGGTTCGTCCAGTAACAGCCCAGCGAGTTTCCGTTTTAGCTACTGTTGGCTTGCCATTTCCATCAAACTTTAATCCTCCATGCCCGTCATATCGCCAAGCGATACCAGGTGCCTGACGAGTGGCACTCTGTAGTAGACGCCCAAAACCATCACTGAACGTCACCTGTTGACGAATTTGCTGATCTGGATCGCTGTCATAGCTATCTGTCATCAGCATTAAGGTATGTGGTGGTATGTGTGCCACCTCATTTTGCGTCCAGCTATCGGTGACATAGACTGTACAACTGGCGACTGGTAGTGGTGTTGTCAGTTCCAATGCTGAATCCACGGTATCAGGTGCGGTGAAAGTTGCCTGACTATACCCACCTACAACGTTATTCTCAGTTCCCCAGAAACGGCTCCAGATCACTCTGCCTAAACCATCCAAAGCAATTTGGCTGACGTTATCATTGGCATCGGTAATTTTTTTTGGTGTCAGAAAACGATAATCATAAGTTGCCCGCGTTAACAACCCTGCTGCATCTTGGAATTGGGTAATAACACAATAATGCGTATCCCAATTTATTGTGTTTTTGCCAGTCAGTTTCGTTTCTTGTTGGGTTAGAGGTCGCCAGAAACCTGCCTGATCTGCATATTCGGTGTACCCGTGTCGCATCACCCAAACCAATTTGTCCTGCGAGTTTGAAAATAGAAAGGGGGTCTGCTGATACCCCGCCTGTTTGAGATATTTTTCACTAATTTGTTCCGACAACGAAGCCACTAAGGTTGCATCCAGTTCCGCCGTTTCAGTAAAAGCGACCAGTGCCTGTACAGTGGGTGCTACTGTTGTAGGTTGACCCCATTTATCTTGATACCAAACCTGTTGTTGCCCTGCAAAAGTACGGGCTGATTCTTCAAAAAACTGTGTATCATGCTTATTGAGTTCTTCCAAAGTCAAACCTTCTGGCGGCACGGTCACGGTGTCTGCTGTATGACTGAAAACATCAGTGCGTGTGCTGTTTGTCAATCCGGTGACTCGAATACCCGTTACAGTATCCGTTATTTCCGGATGCCAATCATGTTGCTGTCGCTGTAAGTATAAGATCTGTTGTTGAGCATCATAACTACTGTCAAACAACGTCTCAGGCAAATTCTTCGGGTATGGATTATCCTTGGGTTTCTTACGGCGTGAATAATAAATCGTTGCCTGTCGCAATGGCTGACCATATTGGTTACTGGCCAAAACCGTTTGTTGGCTGCACCGGGGATCGACGTCAACTTGCTCATACAAGAGAGAACGGCTTTCTGCCACTGATGGCCAAACTACGGGCATTTTTCCCGATCGAGCATCAATCAAACGCACTTGTGGACGACTTTCCGTCACGCTATATGGCACATTCCCACACTGTCCCTTTTCATCAATACCAAACAATTCACTGCGTAGAGGCATTCCTTGTAATGCACGTTGTAACCCAAAAATGGTTGTATTAGACATATCCGTTTTATCTGCCGTGTCACCGGGAAGTGGGTAAATTGTTTCCTGATCTCCGCTACCGGTGGTAAAACGGTACTGAAAATCAGTAAATGCCTGCGCATCACCCCGCCAGTACTCTTTTGATAACAGGTTATCTACAACGGGTAAACCAGTGGCAAACCAATTACGTGTCAGCGCAGGCAATGATATTTCCTCTGCAGTCCCCTGACTGCTTTTAGTATCAGTATCCTGCACCTCTACATAGCCAAATCCGCGAAATTCACGTTCTTGACTATCCCATACCCCATGCCGATAACGCATTTCACTGACTAAACGGTTACCCGTTATTTCATCCCAGACTTCTCTGCGATGGAGGGTGTGCAGCACCACAGGAAGATAACAGGGTGGCTGAATATCTTTTGATTTTGCTTTCTCATCCAACCAGAATTGTGCTGAGCTCCGATAATGAAAACGATGATTAGCTCCCATATTATTGTTCATTGAATGTAACAACCAAGGCTTATAGGGGGATAAATGGCAAATCCAGTGACGGGGTACAGGATGCAAAACACTCAATACAAGACTGGCAACACCCAGTCCCTGCACATCAGCCACCTGTAGTCGGCAAGTCCTGTTATATTTGATCTGTTCTGGTAATGTGACCTTAAAGGGCGATGCAAAATGATTCCCACTTTGATTCAAAAAAATCTCGAGAAAATCCGCATGGGCATAAATCAAATCTGTCGTGCCTGAGCCGTCAATATCGGCCAGATAAACCTGCTGAGGATTGAACGTTGTCATTGGTTGAGAAAAACCCGGTAATACGATAGGCTGCCCAAACCGACCGTGACCTAAGTTTGGCCAACAAGTCACTCCATTCGGTTGAATTTTAACCAGATGTTGCTGCCCCGACCCCAACAAGTCACTAAACGCCACCAACACGCCTGGATCAGCGTCAGGCACAGGTAGCATTATTCCATCAGATTGATTTACTGTTTTGCCTTTTTTCCATCCCCCTCGATCCCCGCCATACAAACGAACACTACGGGGGCCAATCATCACCAAGTCAGTAAAACCATCGCCAATAAGGTCAGCCAATTGAGCTTTGGGGTGCGTATATTCCACCGGTAATGTGTGTAGGGGAGTAAAATGACATGCTTCCCTTTCCATGTTCAGATCATAATATCCTCCCCCTCCATTAAAGGTTACCAGCCACTGCAAACGCCCATTACCCTGTAAGTCAATTAACCTTCCACCTTTTTGCAGTGAAGGGATATGGGGTAGACACACCGTCTTTGGCCAGGTTACTTCATTAAGATTATCCCCTATTTTTCGCTGTGGTGCCCGATACCACCAGGCTTTATTATCCTGATGTAATACACCTGCTATTCCTTCGCCATACAGGTCGATCAACTGATAAGGCTGATCGACATTCAAATAACCCAGTTCCTCACAGGCTTGCCAAGTAACATTTTTACTAACATCAAATGTCTGCCAGTTGAATGTTAATGGAGGCAATGTAGTCCATGATGCCTTATTGTTTTCAACTCCCATCACTTGGGCTGATATTAGGGTGCTGATAGATGGGTTTTCCGCATATTTCAATAACAGACGAGAAACTAAAGTAGGTGTATCTTCCCCCTGTTTTTTGCCTGCCAATGTTTCCAAACGATGGAACATTAAGGCTTGCCGACATAGACGGCGAGTGCGTACTTCAAATCCATATTCATAACCCGAAAAGCAATCCTGCCGGCATAACCACTTTTTGGTTGGGTGAAACGCAGGTACTCCTTCCACGGTAACATCACGTTCTCCATAATCCAGTATCAGGCAAAATAGCCAACCTGCTGCAGACGGATCATTGTTCCCCAGGCACGGTAATATCAGCGAAGAGACTAGATTGCCATAATGAACAGCGGTCAAATAACGTTGAGTAGTCGTTTGTGGATGAGTCTTTAGCTCAGCTTCATTACAATGATCACTATTTTCTTCTTTATATTGGTAGTAACAGTGCTCACCCTGTTGGGTCACGGAAGATTCCAGTAACCACATCGCTGTTTGGTTATTGGGATTGCTGATACGCGCTTGAGGAGTATAACCAAAAAGCGAAACCAACCCTTTCAGGGTATATGATACCCAAAAGTCACCCATTTTTTGGTCCACCGGTTGCCAGTATTCTAACCGATTGAAATCTCGTTCTATCCGACTACGAAAGGTGGTGACCTTGAAGCTTATCCCTAAATGAATTCCTAACAATGTATCACGTGTAACGCTTTCATCTGGCTGAATGGGAACCAATACTTCGCCATCGGGTCCTAAAAATTCATCACTTTCTTGATAAGTGGGGACTCCCAAATGGGTACGACGCCGGATACAAGGCAGATTCAGATTCCAGCCGATACCAAATGAACCATTACCACCGTGGCTGCTATAATTCAATGTCAGCGCGGGAGCAAACCCTCTGCCGGCACTGATCGGCAGAGGCAATGAAAGGCTAAGCGCTCCATCTGGCCCGATATTTCCCAGATGCCCCTGCAACCCGGTAATAGCCCCGCCTCCTTTAGTAAATGATGGAGCACTTAAACGTAATTCATCGGATTGCTGCATTTCATTCTCCTTGTGAATAGGGTTTCAGCAAAGCTATGCAAATATTTCTGCCCACAATTTTTCTCACTGGAGAAGTTATTAACCCGGTGTGCAAATGCCCATGCTCCCATCATGCAGCATAATTAATTTTGGGGTGCAGAAAAAAGCGAGCAACATGTTTATTTCTTCTTTGCAGCTTCCTGAGATGACTTTTTGTCTTTTT
>NZ_NKHP01000038.1 GCF_014467235.1 Xenorhabdus indica
TGAACAGTATGTGGCCCCGCGCACGGCACTGGAAACCCGGTTGTGCCTGATCTGGCAGTCGGTATTGGGGCTGACACGGGTGGGGATTGACGATAACTTTTTCCGTATCGGCGGTAACTCCCTGCTGGCGATTAAACTGGCAGCTGCTATTCGCCATGCGCTGGCGGTAGATGTGCCATTAGTTCAGATCTTTGAGTTAAAAACGATTGCCGGACTGGCGGCCCACATGGGGCAGCAGGCTTGCACGGTGATCCCCCATATTGAAATGGTGCATTATCCTCTGTCTTTTGTGCAGGAACGGATGTTGTTTATCGAACGTTTTGAGCAAGGAACCCATATATATCATGTTCCTTATCTTGTTCAACTAAATGATAGGGATAGTTTGCCGCTACTGGAAATAGCAATTAATCAAGTTGTTGACCGTCATCCGGTGATGAAAACGGTATACCGTAATGATGATGAGGGGCAAGTTTATCAGCAGGTACTTGAAGAGCGACTCGTTTTCAAATCACAGTCTTGTAGAAGTATCGATGATTTTTGGCAAACGGTGCGTACTGAACTGGCAACACCCTTTGATCTGACGGCAGAGCCGAGCCTGCGTTTGTGTCACTATCTGTGTCACGAGATGATGGCTGAAAATCATTACCTGTTATTCATGTGGCACCATATTGCCATTGATGGCTGGTCGATCGGCATCTTTATGAATGAGCTGGAGGAGTGTTACCACGCTCTACTGGAATCCCGTAACAGTCAACTGCCGGCTTTGGAGATCAGCTATGGTGATTATGCCAGATGGCAACGCGAGTATCTGCAGGGTGACGTGAAGAAACAGCAGCTAGCATATTGGCAGCAGGTATTGGTAGGTTATGAACCTCTGGCTCTGCCAACTGACAGACCGCGCCCGGCACAGGTGGATTATGAAGGTCAGAACTTTATTTTTGCGTTGGAATACGGGCTATCGGAACAATTGAGGGCCTTGGCAAGACAGCAGGAAACGACTTTATATACTGTGTTGCTCAGTGGTTTTTATGTCACGTTGGCAAGGCTGTCCGGTCAAAATGACATTGTACTGGGAATGCCTACTGACAACCGTCATCATGTCCAGACTCAGCCATTAATCGGCATGTTTGTTAACCCGCTGGTATTGCGGATGCAATTCGAACAGACTGACAGTGTGGAAAATCTGATTAGGCGGACGCACAGCGTAGTTGCACAGGCTAAAGCTCATCAGGATATGCCACTTGAACAGCTACTGGATGCACTGGCGATTGAACGTGACACTGCCCGCCATCCCATTTTTCAGGTCATGTTCGGGTTACAGAATTTCTATGAAGACTGGTCAGCCGGTGTCAATCTGCCATTTAGTGCCGTTAAATTAGAAGAGTTCCTGCATAGTCCGGCCAAGTTTGACCTCAGTCTGTTTATATCTGATGACCAACCTCGCCTGACGGGTTGTATCAACTATGCGGTGAGTTTGTTTGAGCAGACAACAATAGCCAGAATGGCAGATCTCTATCGGCGTGTCCTGACTGCTTTTGTGATGAATCAGAAGCAATCTCTCGCTACGCTTGAGGTATTGTCAGATCAGGAACGCCATACCCTGCTCTATAGTTGGAACCAGACGGATGCACCATACCCACAAGACCGCACACTCCAGCAGCAGTTCGAAGCACAGGTTATCGCGACACCGGATAATATTGCGCTGGTGTTTGAAGGGGAGAGCCTGACTTACCGCCAGCTCAATGAACGGGCAAATCAGTTAGCTACCACGATTCGTGTGCAGTATCAGCAGCAACACCGTGCATTGATGCCAGTTGATACTCCCGTGGCCTTGTATTTGGATCGCAGTCTGGAAATGGTCATCAGTATGCTGGCGGTACTGAAAGCGGGCGGCGCTTACGTGCCTGTCTCTCCGCAATATCCCGCTGAGCGTGTCCGCTTTATTCTGGCTGATACTCAGGCTCCGTGTGTGGTGACCCAACAGCGGCATTTGTTAGCATTAAAGTCACAGAGGCAGATACTGCCTGTTCAGCCTGCTTTGATAGCAGTGGATGATCAGAGCGTGACCGCCGGTCAGCCAGCAGAAAATCCGGTGTTAATTAACAAACCGACTGATCTGGCTTATATCATCTATACGTCAGGCACTACGGGTCGGCCAAAAGGCGTCATGGCAGAACATGCCGGTGTCCTTAACCTGATCCAGTTTATCGCCAGGACACATTTACTGGCACCACAGGTGAAGGTGTCGTTTTTCTCCAATTATGTGTTTGATGCCTCCGTTACAGAGGTTTTCCCGGCCCTGATAGCGGGTGCCACATTATATATCATACCTGCGACGGTAACCGGAGACAGTGAGCAACTGCTGGCGTTTATCAATCAGCATAAGATCACCAAGGCATTTATTCCTACCGCCTTAATGAATATGAAACACTTTTCTGCGGCGTTATTCCGTTCAACCTTGCAGGTAATCGATACTGGAGGGGAAACGCTCAATGCCCTGTCTATCCCGCCGCATATCACGTTTTTTAACCAGTATGGCCCGACGGAAATGACTGTGTGTGCCAGCCAGAATTTATTGCAGGGTGATGATTTGGCCATTGGTCAGGGGATTGATAACACCCGCCTGTATGTGCTGGATGAACAGGGCAATCTGGCCCCGATTGGTGCACCGGGGGAACTGTATATCGGTGGTATTGGTGTAACGAGAGGGTATTTAAACCAGCCTGAGCTGACGGCTGAGCGGTTTGTGGCAAATCCATTTGCTACCATTGAAGACAAGGCTAAGGGTTACACCCGTCTGTATAAAACTGGGGATCTGGTGCGCTGGCGGCCGGATGGCAAGCTGGACTATCTGGGGCGCAATGATTTTCAGGTCAAAATCCGGGGCTACCGCATTGAATTAGGGGAAATTGAAAGTGCACTGGCGACCCATCCACAGGTAAAACAGGCGGTAGTGATTGATCGGGAGCAGGAAGGTCACAAAATCCTGGCAGCTTATCTGATTGCTGACGGGAGTGTAGAGGATCAGAGCCTGATTGAACATATATCAGTACGCTTGCCTGAATATATGATCCCCGCCAGTTTTACCCGCATTGAGTCCGTGCCTCTGACGCTGAATGGTAAGTTGGATCGTCGGGCATTACCGGAACCAACTTGGGAAGACAAGGGGGGATATATTGCGCCACGTACAGAACTGGAAACCCAACTTTGTGCTATCTGGCGCAAGGTCTTAGGGGTGGAACGGGTTGGCATTGAGGACAATTTCTTCCGCATTGGTGGTAATTCAATTATGGCCATCAAGCTGGCAGCCGCTATTCGTCATACCTTGTCAATGGATCTCCCGTTGATACAGTTGTTTGAGTTGAAAACGGTTGCTCAGTTGTCTGCTCACATGATAGGGCAGCAAAGTTACACTGTGATCCCACATGTCGAATTGACTCATTATCCTTTGTCATTTGCTCAGGAACGGTTGCTGTTTATTGAACAATTTGAACAGGGTTCTCATGCTTATCATGTCCCTTATCTGGTGTTGCTGGATGAAGGTGCTGACTTGTCTCTGCTGGAAACGGCAATTAATCAGGTTGCAGATCGCCATCCGGTGATGAAAACCGTCTACCGTAGAGATGAGCAAGGGTTGGCTTATCAGCAAGTGCTGGATGAGCATATTATGCTCAGGTCACAATTTTGTGAGGAAACTCATTTACTTTTACAAACGGTACGTGCCGAGCTTGCTATTCCGTTTGATCTGGCATCTGAGCCAAGCTTGCGTCTGCGTCACTATCAAGTAGCGGAACAACATTATCTACTGATGATATGGCACCATATTGCTATTGATGGCTGGTCTGTCGATATCTTTATGGATGAACTGGCGAAAATTTATCAGACGTTGTCAACGCATTGTGACAGCCAACTGCTGCCGCTTGATATCAACTATGGCGACTATGCCAAGTGGCAACGCGAATACTTGCAGGGTGAAGTCCGTGAACGTCAGTTAGCATACTGGCAGCAGGCTTTGGCGGGTTATGAACCTTTGTCACTGCCAACCGACCGATCCCGACCGGCACAAATCGATTATCAGGGGCGGGATTTCCATTTTGTGTTGGAAAGCGAACTTTCTGATCAACTGAGGGCGCTGGCAAAACAGCAGGAAACGACGCTGTTTACCGTATTACTCAGTGGTTTTTATTTCATGCTGGCGAAATTGTCCGGGCAGAATGACATCGTACTGGGAACCCCGACGGATAACCGCCATCATGTCCAGACTCAGCCGCTCATTGGTATGTTCGTAAACTCATTAGTATTACGGGTGCAACTTGAGCAGAGCAACAGTGTGGCACATCTGATAAAACAGACACACACTGTTATTGCTCAGGCCAAATCCCATCAGGATATGCCGTTTGAACAGTTGATTGATGCACTGAAAGTTGAACGTGATACGACTCGTCACCCGATTTTCCAGATTATGTTTGGATTGCATAATTTTGGTGAAGGGCAACAGGTAGCGTCGGGTCTGCCATTCAGTCCCGTGGATCTGGATGACACGCTATACAGCCCCGCCAAGTTTGATCTGAGTCTGTTTATGTCCGACGGTAAAGACGGTATCGCTGGTGGTATCAATTACGCTATCAGTTTGTTTGATGAGTCAACGATATCCCGGATGGCAGATCTCTATCAGCGTGTCCTGATTGCTTTTGTGATGGATCAGAAGCAAACGCTGGCAGAGATTGATGTGGTGTCAGAGCAGGAACATCATACCTTGCTCTATAGCTGGAACCAGACAGATGTTCCGTACCCGCAAGATGACACACTCCAGCAGCAGTTTGAGGCACAGGTTGTAGCCACACCGGATAATATTGCGTTGGTATTCGAAGGGGAGAGTTTGACCTACCGTCAACTCAATGAACGGGCAAACCGGTTGGCCTTTGTTATCCGCCAACATTATCAACAGCAACACTATGCGCCGATGCCAGTTGATACCCCCGTAATCTTGTATCTGGATCGCAGTCTGGAAATGGTCATCAGTATGCTGGCGGTACTGAAAGCGGGTGGCGCTTATGTGCCTGTCTCTCCGCAATATCCCGCCGAGCGTGTCCGCTTTATTCTGGCCGATACTCAGGCTCCGAGTGTAGTGACCCAACAGCGGCATTTGCCGATATTAGCGACACACGGCGAGATACTGCCTGTTCAGCCTGCTCTGATAGCGGCAGATGATCAGTCTGTGACCGCCGGTCAGCCAGCAGAAAATCCGGTCTTAATCAACCAGCCGACCGATCTGGCTTATATCATCTACACGTCAGGCACCACCGGTCAGCCCAAAGGGGTGATGGTGGAACATAGCAGTGTTCAGAATCTGACGCAGTTTATTGCCAGAACACATCTGTTGGCACCACAAGTGAAGGCGTTGTTTTTCTCTAATTACGTGTTTGATGCTTCTGTCTTTGAAGTTTTCCCGGTGCTGATGTCCGGTGCCGCTTTGTATATTGCTCCCACCGCGGTAACCGGAGACAGTGAACAACTGTTGGCGTTTATCAACCAACATAAAATCACCAAAGCCTTTATTCCCACTGCTTTGATGAACCACTTTTCTGCCGAGTTATTCCGCTCAACCTTGCAGGTGATCCATACCGGTGGAGAAACTCTCAATGCCCTGTCTATCCCGCCGCATATCACGCTGTTTAACCAGTATGGCCCGACGGAAATGACTGTGTGTGTCAGCCAGAACCGGTTGCAGCACGGCGATCTGGCTATTGGTCAGGGGATTGATAACACCCGTCTGTATGTGCTGGATGGACAGGGTAATCTGTCCCCGATAGGTGCGCCGGGAGAACTGTATGTCGGTGGTGCCGGGGTAGCACGGGGGTATTTAAACCAGCCTGAACTGACGGCTGAACGCTTTGTGGTCAACCCGTTTGCTACGGATGAAGACAAGGCACGGGGTTATACCCGGCTGTATAAAACCGGGGATTTGGTGCGCTGGCGGCCGGATGGCAAGCTGGACTATCTGGGACGTAATGATTATCAGGTCAAGATCCGGGGCTACCGCATTGAATTAGGGGAAATTGAAAGCGCACTGGTTGCACATCCCCAGGTAAAACAGGCGGTAGTGATTGATTCGGATCAGGAAGGTCACAAAGTCCTGGCGGCCTATCTGGTGAGTGAGGGGAATGTATCTGATGACGTTCTGATTGAGCATCTCTCCGGTCGCCTGCCGGAGTATATGATGCCTGCCTGCTTTACCCGTATTGAGTCAGTGCCGTTGACCCTGAATGGTAAGTTAGATCGTCGGGCATTACCGGAACCGATCTGGGGCAACCGGGACGGTTACATTGCACCGCGTAATGCACTGGAAACTCAGCTTTGTACTATCTGGCAGGAGATATTGGGGCTGGCACAAGTAGGTATTGAGGATAACTTCTTCCGTATCGGTGGTGATTCGATTGTCAGTATTCAATTGGTCTCTAAACTCCGGCAGGCTGGCTTTACTGTGCAGGTTAAATCAATTTTTAAAGCACCAACGGTAGCTCGTCTGGCACAGGTACTGGAACAGGATCAACAGACAGTCAGCGTGGTGGCCGAACAGGGCAAATTAAGTGGGGAATTTGGCCTATTGCCTGTCCAGCAGGATTTCTTCAACCGCCAGTTACCGCAACCACATCACTGGAACCAGGCCTTTATGATCCGCCTGCCCGGTACGATCAAACACGGCGATATTGAAGAAGCACTGAATCAACTGGCTGAACGACACGATATGTTGCGTGTCCACTTTATTGAAACAGCAGCGGGTTACCGTCAATGCTATCAGGCCGTCATACCTTCATGGTTATCAACGTTACCTCATTGTGATGTCAGTCAATGGGATGAAACGGCATTACGCCAGCAACTGACCGAATGGCAGAGCTGCTTTGATTATTGTAACGGGCCTCTGTGGCAGGCGGCGTACCTGACCGGATATGCCGACGGGAGTGCCCGCTTATTCTTCGCATTTCACCATCTGATCATTGATGCTGTGTCCTGGCGCATCATTGCAGAAGATATGCGTTTATTGCTCCAGAAAGACGCGCTACAGAGTGATACCTTGCCGGCAAAAACCAGCAGTTACCGACAGTGGGTCAGCGCCGTGCATCGCTATGCCGAATGTCATCAGGATGAAGTGCTTTACTGGCAACAGGTCATGGCAGAGGACGAGATTTATCCAGCTGTAGAAGAGGCTCGTCAGCATCGGTTGGCTATCTCTGAGGTACTGACCGAAACCTTGTTGCGTGAGGCCAATGCCGGTTATCACACCGAAATTAATGATTTACTGCTGAGTGCCCTTACGCTGGCCTTGCAGGCGTGTTTCTCACGGCCGGTCAATCTTATTTTGCTGGAAGGCCACGGGCGGGAACATATCGATAACACATTGGATGTTTCTGAAACCGTAGGCTGGTTTACAACCCTGTACCCTGTCCGGTTGGCAATGCAGGCCGATATTGCTGAAACCATTATGCACACTAAAGAGATGCTCAGAGCGGTGCCGAATAAAGGGCTGGGTTACGGTGCCCTGCATCAGGCCGGGTATTTAGCGGGTAATCTGCCGACAATCAGTTTCAACTACCTCGGTCAATTAGGGGGAGAGGCGAGCGAACAGGACTGGTCACTGGCCAGCGACGATTGCGGAACCATGATAGCCGACAGCAATAAGAGCCATTTATTACTGGATATTAATGGTGCAGTGCAGGAAGGCAGATTGCAGTTCAGTGTGAATTCCCGTTTACCACAACATCAGGCACAAACATTTATTACCGCGTTTGAACAGGCATTGATGACGGTGATTAAAACCGCTCAGCAACAGGCTCAGGCGGGAGGCGTGAAGACTCCGAGTGATTATGGCATTAAAGGCGTTTCAATTGAGCAGTTAAATCAACTAACTCAGCGTCTTGGTCATGCGGGTAATGAAAATTCGCACTTCCATTCAGAAAAGAAAACCATTTTGGATGTGTAACGATATGTTGAAACTATTAGAAGAACTGAATAAAAATCACATGTCAGTGTGGGCTTGTGAAAACAAATTAAAATTAGCCTTTTCAGGGGAAACTCCGCCTGCTCTATTGATCGATAAAGTAAAAGCAAAAAGGGAAACTATTTTAGATTTCTTAAATGCAAAATGTATTTTCTCTGAAAAAGATTTTCAAAACTTTATCCTGAGTGAAAATCACGCTAATTTTAATAACATCAGTAAAGAGCGTAACAATAAAATTGAAGTGATATTTCCCGCCACCAGTTTACAGCAGGGGTTTATTTATCATTATCTGGCTCAACCACAGGATGATGCCTATCGGGTACAGTTATTGCTGGATTATCACACAAATTTGAATGTTGCTATCTACCAGCAGGCCTGGTTATTGATCTCATTGCGTTTTCCTATCCTGCGCACCGCTTTTGACTGGGAAGGAGAACTCTTGCAGGTGGTGACCGCAGGCGCGAGTATTGGTGCCGCCAATTTTACTGTTCAGGATCTCAGCCGATTACCCGCAGAAGAGCGGGATGCAGCGATTGATGCCATTCAGCAGCATGACCGGACACAACCGTTTGATTTAAGCCAGCCGGGATTAATTCGTTTCACCATTATCAGGCAACATGACCAATTGGTGACGGTAATGATTACCCAACATCACTGTATTGCCGATGGCTGGAGTAACCCGGTTTTATTGCAGGCTGTGCATGACTATTACAACCAACTGATACAAGGGCAAACACCCCGGATAGAGGTGGATAAGGCCTATCTGGCGACTCAGCAATATCACCTTGATCACAGACAAGCCTCTGAGGCGTATTGGACTGAGCGTAAAGCCCAATTCCATAGGGCAAATGACCTTTCGGCGTTGTTAAGCCATAATGTTGATTTGAACCAGGTAAAAGCGGTAGAGAAACCGGCTGAGCAGGTGCTCACGATACAGGGAAATGCCTATAAACAGCTTAAGGCCATGTGCCGGAAACAAGGTGTGACACTGAACGTAGTGTTGCAGTTTGCCTGGCATAAATTACTGAACAGCTACAGCGGGGATGAACAGACCATTGTGGGCACAACTGTATCAGGGCGGGATGTCCCGGTCGAGGGTATTGAAGCCAGCGTTGGCCTGTATATCAATACGTTGCCATTGATGGTGCAGTGGGAAAACACACAGACAGTCGCCGACGTTTTACAGGCAATACAGAATGACATTGCCGCACTCAACAGCCACAGTGCGGTGTCACTTGCCAGCTTGCAACCGGACGGAGCACGTTTATTCCACAGCCTGCTGATTTTTGAAAACTATCCGGCACCTGTGGTGAGTGGAGCCAAAGACGGAATTGAGAAAACGCTGACATTCCGCAAAGCGATTGAAAAAACAGATTATCCGGTGTTACTGATGGCCTATGAACACAATGATAACCTGATAGTGAAACTGAGTTACGGTGAAGACTGGCTGACGGACGAACAGGCACAGCGTTTGCTTCGTCAGGTTAAGTGTATTTTATCCACGGTAGCGCGTGAACCCTACCAGCCTATCTCATCGGTAATGTTCCTCAGTGACACAGAACGTCATACCCTGCTGTATGGCTGGAACCAGACAGATGTCCCGTATCCGCAAGACCGCACACTCCAACAGCAGTTTGAAGCCCAGGTTGTGGCGACACCGGATAACATTGCGCTGGTATTCGAGGGAGAAACCCTGACTTACCGTCAGCTCAACGAACGGGCCAACCAGTTGGCTTTTGCGATTCGTCAACATTACCAGCAGCAACACTATGATCAGTGGCAACGCTATGATCAGCAGCAACACCCTGCGACGATGCCAGTTGATACCCCCGTAGCCTTGTATCTGGATCGCAGTCTGGAAATGGTCATCAGTATGCTGGCGGTACTGAAAGCGGGTGGCGCTTATGTACCTGTTTCTCCGCAATATCCTGCCGAGCGAGTTCAGTTTATTTTAGAAGACACTCGTTCACCCTGCATAGTGACGCAGCAACAGTATTTGGTGACATTGTCAGAATACACGCATTTGTTGGAAAAACCGCCCGCTCTGATAGCGGCAGATGATCAGGCCGTGACTGCGGGTCAGCCAGCAGAGAATCCGCCCTTAATCAACCAGCCGGCCGATCTGGCTTATATCATTTACACGTCAGGCACCACCGGTCAGCCAAAAGGGGTGATGGTGGAACATAGCAGTGTTCAGAATCTGACGCAGTTTATTGCCAGAACCCATTTGCTGGCACCACAGGTGAAAGCGCTGTTTTTCTCCAATTATGTGTTTGATGCTTCTGTCTTTGAAGTGTTCCCGGTGCTGATGTCCGGTGCCACCTTGTATATTGCGCCTGCCGCGGTAACCGGAAACAGTGAACAACTGCTGGCGTTTATCAACCAACATAAGATCACCAAAGCCTTTATTCCTACCGCCTTGATGAACCATTTTTCTGCCGCGTTATTCCGCTCAACCTTGCAGGTGATCCATACCGGTGGAGAAACTCTCAATGCCCTGTCTATCCCGCCGCATATCACGCTGTTTAACCAGTATGGCCCGACGGAAATGACTGTGTGTGCCAGCCAGAACCGATTGCAGCACGGTGATCTGGCTATTGGTCAGGGGATTGATAACACCCGTCTGTATGTGCTGGATGGACAGGGCAATCTGTCCCCGATTGGCGCGCCGGGAGAACTGTATGTCGGTGGTGCCGGGGTGGCACGGGGGTATTTAAACCAGCCTGAACTGACGGCTGAACGGTTTGTGGTCAACCCGTTTGCTACGGATGAAGACAAGGCACGAGGTTATACCCGGCTGTATAAAACCGGGGATTTGGTACGCTGGCGGCCGGATGGCAAGCTGGACTATCTGGGGCGCAATGATTATCAGGTCAAGATCCGGGGCTACCGCATTGAATTAGGGGAAATTGAAAGCGCACTGGTTGCACACCCCCAGGTAAAACAGGCGGTAGTGATTGACCGGGAGCAGGAAGGTCATAAAGTCCTGGCGGCCTATCTGGTGAGTGAAAGAAGCGTATCTGATGATACCCTGATTGAGTACCTTTCCGACCGTCTGCCGGAGTATATGGTGCCGGCCAGCTTTACCCGCATTGAATCAATTCCACTGACCCTGAATGGTAAGTTAGATCGCCGGGCATTACCGGAACCAAACTGGGGTAGCCGGGATGGTTACATCGCACCGCGCAATGCACTGGAAACTCAGCTTTGTACTATCTGGCAGGAGGTATTGGGACTGGCACAAGTAGGTATTGAGGATAACTTCTTCCGTATCGGTGGTGATTCGATTGTCAGTATCAGGTTAGTTTCCCGATTGCGGAAAGCGGGTTTTACCGTGCAGGTCAAATCGATTTTTGAAGCGCCAACGGTGGCACGTTTGGCACAGATACTGACACAGGAACAACAAACAGTCATCGTGGTGGCTGAACAGGGTTGGTTAAACGGAGAATTTGGCTTATTGCCTGTCCAGCAGGATTTCTTCAACCGCCAGTTAGCGCAGCCACACCACTGGAACCAGGCCTTTATGATCCGCCTGCCCGGTACGATCAAGCACGGCGATATCAAAAAAGCGTTGAATCAACTGGCTGAACGACACGATATGCTGCGTGCCCATTTTGTGGAAACGGCAGCAGGTTATCGCCAATGTTATCAGGCCGACATACCTTCATGGTTATCAACGTTGCCTCACTGTGATGTCAGTCAATGGGATGAAACGGCATTACGCCAGCAACTGACCGAATGGCAGAGCCGCTTTGATTATTGTAACGGGCCTCTGTGGCAGGCGGCGCATCTGACCGGATATGCAGACGGGAGTGCCCGCTTATTCTTCGCGTTTCACCATCTGATCATTGATGCTGTGTCCTGGCGCATCATTGCAGAAGATATGCGTTTATTGCTCCAGAAAGACACGCAACAAAGTGATACCTTGCCGGCAAAAACCAGCAGTTACCGGCAGTGGGTCAGCGCTGTACATCGCTATGCCGAATGCCATCAGGATGAAATACCCTACTGGCAACAGGTCATGGCGGAGAGTGGAGCTTATCCTGTGGCCGTGGAACTCAGTCAACACGAAGTGGCTATCTCTGAAGCACTGACCGAGACTTTGTTGCGTGAGGCCAATGCCGGTTATCACACCGAAATTAATGACTTACTGTTGAGTGCCCTTACGCTGGCCTTGCGGACGTGTTTCTCACGGCCAGTCAATTTTATTCTGCTGGAAGGTCACGGGCGGGAACATATTGATAACACTTTGGATATCTCTGAAACTGTAGGCTGGTTTACAACTCTGTACCCTGTCCGGCTGGCAATGCAGGCCGATATCACCAAAACGATTATCCACACCAAAGAGATGCTCAGGACGGTGCCAAATAAAGGGCTAGGTTACGGTGCCCTGCATCAGGCCGGGTATTTAGCGGGTAATTTACCTGTGATCAGTTTCAACTACCTCGGTCAGTTAGGGGCAGAAGCGGGTGAACAGGACTGGTCACTCACCAACGATGATTGTGGTGTTATGGCCGGCAGTCAGAATAGCAGTCGGAATAGTAGTGATCTGTTGCTGAATATTAATGGCATGGTTCAGGGCCAGCGACTGCAATTCAGTGTGATATCAGGTTTACCACCACTCCAGACACAGACGTTTATTGCTACGTTTGAACAGGCGTTGATGGAGGTGATTAAAACCGCTCAGCAACAAGCACAAGCGGGGGGCATGAAGACCCTCAGTGATTACGGTATTAAAGGCGTTTCGATAGAACGTTTACTCCATTTTCAACAAAAATACCGGGTTGAGGCACTGTATCCTGCCACCAGTCTACAGCAGGGATTTATTTATCATTATCTGACTCAGCCACAGGATGATGCCTACCGGGTACAGTTATTGCTGGATTATCATACAAATTTGGATGTTGCCATCTACCAGCAGGCCTGGTTACTGACCTCATTGCGTTTTCCTATCCTGCGCACCGCCTTTGACTGGGAAGAGGAAGTCTTGCAGGTGGTGACCACCGGTGCGAGTATCGGTACGGACAATTTTACTGTTCAGGATCTCAGCCGATTACCCGCAGAAGAACGGGATGCAGCGATTGATGCCATTCAGCAGCATGACCGGACACAGCCGTTTGATTTAAGCCAGCCGGGGTTAATTCGTTTCACCATTATCAGGCAACACGACCAACTGGTGACGGTAATGATAACCCAACATCACTGTATTGCCGATGGCTGGAGTAACCCAATTTTATTGCAGGCTGTGCATGACTATTACAACCAACTGATACGAGGGCAAACACCCCGGATAGAGGTGGATAAGGCCTATCTGGCGACTCAGCAATATCACCTTGATCATCAACAAGCCTCTGAGGTGTATTGGGCTGAGCGCAAGGCGCAATTCCACAGGGCAAATGATCTTTCGGCGTTGTTAAGCCGTAACGTAGATCTGAACCGGATAAAAGCAGTGGAGAAACCGGCTGAACAGGCACTCACGATACAGGGAAATGCTTATAAACAGCTTACGACAATGTGCCAGAAACAAGGGGTGACGTTGAATGTGGCGTTACAGTTTGCCTGGCATAAGCTGCTGCACAGCTACAGCGGAGATAAACAGACCATTGTGGGGACAACTGTATCAGGGCGAGATGTGCCGGTCGAGGGTATTGAAGCCAGTGTTGGTCTGTATATCAATACGTTGCCATTGATGGTGCAGTGGGAAAACACACAGACAGTCGCCGACGTTTTACAGGCAATACAGAATGACATTGCCGCGCTCAACAGTCACAGTGCGGTGTCACTTGCCAGCCTGCAACCGGATGGAGCACGCTTGTTCCACAGTCTGCTGATTTTTGAAAACTATCCGGCACCGGTGACGAATGAAACCGGAGAGGGAGTTGAGAACACACTGACTTTCCGCCGAACGGTTGAGAAGGTGGACTATCCAGTGTTATTAATGGCTTATGTGCAAAATGACAGCCTGACAGTGAAACTGAGTTACGGTGAAGACTGGCTGATGGATGAACAGGCACAGCGTTTGCTTCGTCAGATTGAGGATATTTTGTCTGCGGTGGTTCACGATCCACACCAATTAGCTTCGACAGTGATGTTCCTTAATGATACTGAACGCCACACTTTACTGTATAGCTGGAACCAGACAGATATGCCGTACCCGCAAGACCGCACACTCCAACAGCAGTTTGAAGCCCAGGTTGTGGCGACACCGGATAACATTGCACTGGTATTTGAAGGGAAGACGCTGACTTACCGTCAGCTCAACGAACGGGCCAACCAATTGGCCTTTGCGATTCGTCAATATTACCAGCAGCAACACTGTGCGCCAATGCCAGTTGATACCCCCGTAGCCTTGTATCTGGATCGCGGTCTGGAAATGGTGATCTGTATGCTGGCGGTATTGAAAGCGGGTGGTGCTTATGTACCTGTCTCCCCGCAATATCCCGCCGAGCGGGTTCAGTTTATTTTAGAAGACACCCGTTCACCCTGCATAGTGACGCAGCAACAGTATTTGGTGACATTGTCAGAATACACGCATTTGTTGGAAGAACCGCCCGCTCTGATAGCGGCAGATGATCAGGTCGTGACTGCGGGTCTGCCAGCAGAAAATCCAGCCTTAATCAACCAGCCGGCCGATCTGGCTTATATCATCTACACGTCAGGCACCACCGGTCAGCCAAAAGGAGTGATGGTGGAACATAGGAGTGTCCTGAATCTGACGCAGTTTATTGCCAGAACCCATTTGTTGGCACCACAGGTGAAAGCGCTGTTTTTCTCCAATTACGTGTTTGATGCTTCTGTTTTTGAAGTGTTCCCGGTGCTGATGTCCGGTGCCACCTTGTATATTGCTCCCGCTGCGGTAATCGGAGACAGTGAACAACTGTTGGCGTTTATCAATCAACATAAGCTCACCAAAGCCTTTATTCCTACTGCCTTGATGAACCATTTTTCTGCCGAGTTATTCCGCTCAACCTTGCAGGTGATCCATACCGGTGGAGAAACTCTCAATGCCCTGTCTATCCCGCCGCATATCACGCTGTTTAACCAGTATGGCCCGACGGAAATGACTGTGTGTGCCAGCCAGAATTTATTGCAGGGTGATGATTTGTCCATTG
The DNA here is from genome assembly GCF_014467235.1 of Xenorhabdus indica. Lineage (GTDB taxonomy): Bacteria > Pseudomonadota > Gammaproteobacteria > Enterobacterales > Enterobacteriaceae > Xenorhabdus > Xenorhabdus indica. The sequence continues at coordinate 15,112 of NZ_NKHP01000038.1, forward strand.
GCCGGGGAATTGATAATACCCGTCTGTATGTGCTGGATGAACAGGGCAATCTGTCCCCGATGGGTGCGCCGGGGGAACTGTATGTTGGAGGTGCCGGTATAGCACGCGGGTATTTAAACCAGCCTGAACTGACTGCTGAGCACTTTGTGGTCAACCCGTTTGCCACGGATGAAGACAAGGCACGGGGTTATACCCGGCTGTATAAAACCGGGGATTTGGTACGCTGGCGGCCGGATGGCAAGCTGGACTATTTGGGGCGCAGTGATTATCAGGTCAAGATCCGGGGCTACCGGATTGAATTAGGGGAAATTGAAGCCGCACTGGCTGCACATCCACAAGTAAAACAGGCGGTAGTGATTGACCGGGAGCAGGAAGGTCACAGAGTCCTGGCGGCCTATCTGGTTGCAGAGAACGGGCTCTCAGACGATACCCTGATCAAGCACTTATCTGGCTGCCTGCCGGAGTATATGGTGCCGGCCAGCTTTACTCATATGGATTCTATTCCGCTAACCCTGAATGGTAAGTTAGATCGCCGGGCACTACCGGAACCGGTCTGGGGTAATCAATACAGTTATGTGGCCCCGCGCAATGCGTTGGAGACCCGGCTTTGTGCTATCTGGCAGGAAGTTTTGGGGTTGGCGCAAGTGGGTATTAAAGATAATTTCTTCCGTATTGGTGGGGATTCTATCAGAGCGATTAAACTGACGGCGGCTATTCGCCAAACGTTGGCAATGGATGTCTCACTGGCGCAATTGTTTGCATTGAAAACGATTGAAGAATTAGCTACACAGATTGGTCAGCAGACATACACAGTCATCCCTCATATCGAGCTTGCCCGTTATCCCTTGTCCTTCGCCCAGGAGCGGATGCTGTTTATTGAACAGTTTGAACAGGGCACTTATGCCTACCATATTCCTTATCTGGTGCAATTGAATGAAGGCGTCAAATTGCCTCTGCTGGAAAGTGCAATTAACCAGATAGTTGAGCGTCATAATGTGTTGAAAACGGTATACCGCAGTGACGATGAGGGATACGGATATCAGCAGACACTGGAAGATGCTCTTTTTATTGAGTCACACCACTGTACGAGTGTTGAAACATTGCTGCATACAGTACAGGCTGAATTGAGCACATCATTTAATCTGATGACAGAACCGAGTTTGCGCCTGCGTCATTATCAAGTCGGTCACAGCCACTATCTTTTGTTCGTGTGGCATCACATCGCCATTGATGGCTGGTCAGTGGATATCTTTATGCACGAACTGGCGGAGGCTTATCATGCCCTGCTCGAAAACTGTGACAGCCATCTGCCTGTATTGGAGATCACTTATGGTGACTACGCCCACTGGCAGCGAGAATATTTGCAGGGAGAAGCAGGAGAACGCCAACGGGCATACTGGCAGCAGGCACTGACGGAGTATGAGCCGTTACTCTTGCCGACCGATCACCCTCGTCCGGTGCAGGTAGATTATCAGGGACGAAATTTCGGCTTTACGTTAGGCAGTGAACTTACCCGTCAACTGAAAGCATTGGCAAAACAGCAGGAAACTACCTTGTTTGCTGTTTTACTGAGCGGTTTTTATCTCATGCTGGCGAGGTTATCCGGGCAAAGCGATATTGTACTGGGGACACCGACCGATAACCGCCATCATGCGCAAACTCAACCCTTAATTGGCATGTTTGTTAACTCACTGGTTCTGCGGGCACAGATAGAACAGACCGGCAATGTGGGACAACTGATTGGACATGTTCATGATGTGATTGTTCAGGCCAAATCCCATCAGGATATGCCGTTTGAACAGTTGGTTGATGTTCTTGAGGTTGAGCGTGATGCGTCCCGCCATCCTATTTTTCAGGTCATGTTCGGGTTACAAAACTTTGGTGAAAGTCTGCCTGCTGGAATGACGTTGCCATTCAGTCCGGTAAAACTGGATGACAATTTGCACAGCCCGGCTAAGTTTGACCTGAGCCTGTTCATTACTGAGAAGGCATCCTGCCTGACAGGGGCGATCAATTACGCCGTCAGCCTGTTTGATGACACGACGATA
>NZ_NKHP01000039.1 GCF_014467235.1 Xenorhabdus indica
TTCCAGACTGCGTTCGGTACAGATAGCTACCCTGTCATCAGGCTGGACACCCAGCGCCAGCAGATGATGGGCCAGTTGGTTGGCACGGCGGTTGAGTTCGCGGTAGCTGAGGGATTGCCCTTCAAATTCCACCGCGGTGGTCTCAGGCGTGCGTTCCACTTGTTGCTCAAACAGCTCGTGGATCAATGTTTCTTGTGGGAAATCCGCCTGCGTCGCATTGAAATCCACCAACAGTTGTTGACGTTCAGCAGAAGGCAGCACTGGCAGACTCAGAATAGAGCGCTGGGGTTCAGTTACCAGCGCTTTAATCAGGCTGCTGAGGGCGGTAGCCAAATAGTTTGCTATCCGTACAGGCTCGATCCCTGTAATGGTTTGAGCGACTAAGTTGAAGCCTTCCCCTAAATCATCTACCGAGAGAGTGAGTGGATAGTTGGTACGCTCCTCAGCGGTCAGTAGGCGAATACCGTTCCAATCTATATTGGCCGAATTTGGCTGGCTATGACGATAATTGAACAGCGTACTGAATAACGGTAATGGTGGAGTCACTCCACTACAGCGTTGCGCTAGCGTCAGGGGAGCTTGTTCATGCTCCAGTAGTATCGTCAGGTCACGGAAAGTGGATTGTACCACTTCCAGCACACTGCGATTGGCAAGAGATACCCGTACTGGCAGGGTATTGATAAACATCCCCATGACCCGATCAGCTCCGGCCGTACCGTGTAGGCGACCCAGCAGTACGGAACCGAAAACCACATCATCACGGCCACTGGTCTGTGCCAACACTTGAGCCCAGGCGACATGAAACAGCACACCAGGGCTAATTCCCAGATGGCGGGCCTGATCACGGATCGCTTGTGCCAGAGTGTGATCCAGAGGTAAACGGGCTTCTGTGATATCCCCACCGTCACTTTGCGCATTAAGCAGCCCGAATGGGGCGGTTGGTGCATCGACATCGGCAAGTTGGGCACGGAAGTAATCCTCATGTACCGACACGGGTACGCTCAGGTTCTGGGCAATAAAGTTACGATAAGGCAATGGCGCTGGCAGAGCGTCTGTTTGCCCCTGTAATAACAGGGAAATCTCATTGATGATAAGCTCTAAGGTCATATGATCACCAACCAGATGGTGGAAACCCAAGGCCAATAGCCATTCATCATTATTAACCGGATCGTGGGCAATATCGGCGGTAAGCAATGGTGCCTGACTCAGATCGAGCCGACGGTGGCGTGGATCAGTGTGTGCCTGTAATTGAGCCTGCACATTATCTGTGGAAGCCGGTACAAAATTAGTTACCGACATCGGTGCTTGACGCCAGACTACCTGTACGGGCTGCGCCAGTCCTTGCCAGCAGACAGCCGTGCGTAGGATATCGTGACGGTCAATGATTTGTTGCAGGGCATCAAGGAAAGCGTCGAGACGTTCACGGCTATCAAAGGCAATCAGACTGTTTAACAGATAAGAATCACCTTGTTCTTGTAGCCGATGATGGAACAAAATACCTTCTTGTAGTGGTGAAAGAGGATAAATATCCTGCACATTAGCGACTCCGCCTGCCACAGTTTTAACGATAGTGTCGATTTCTGTTTGAGACAGTGCCACCAATGGCAGTAGATCAGGAGTAAGTTCAGTACACCCTTCAGGAATACGGTTAGGTGGCACAGTAAAGACAGATTCACCCTGATATGTCTGAATAATCTGCGCCATATCGGAGAGAATCGGCGCTGAGAAGACAGCACGGGCATCAAGTGCCTGTCCCTGTCGACGCAGTCGTTCAATCAGGCTGACAACCATCAATGAATGACCGCCAAGCTCGAAGAAATGGTCATAACGGCCAATGCGCTCCAGTCCCAACAGGTCTTGCCAAATTTGTGCTAGTGCAATTTCCAGCTCTCCCTTAGGAGCCTCATAGCCTCGTGTTGCTACGGCAGACTTCTCTGGTGCAGGCAATGCCTTACGATCGAGTTTACCGTTAGGGGTAAGCGGGAAAGTTTCCAGTGTCACAAAAGCACCAGGCAACATATATTCGGCCAGATGTTGGGCAAGTTGTTGACGCAATTCGGCTGGCACCAGCTCAATATCAGGTTGAGCCAACATATAGGCCACTAAGCGCTTATCGTCAGGCGTATCCTCACGAGCTATAACAATGGCTTCACGTACCCCCGGGCACTGCGTGAGGCGCGCTTCGATTTCACCCAGTTCGATACGGAAACCGCGCAGTTTGACCTGAAAGTCGTTACGGCCGAGATATTCAATGTTGCCATCCGGTAGCCAGCGGCCGATGTCACCCGTTTTATACAGACGAGCCCCTGACACGGCTGAGAATGGATCAGGAATAAATCGCTCCGCCGTCAGTTCTGGACGGTTCAGATAACCACGGGCGACACCAACACCACCGATATGAATCTCTCCAGCCACGCCGAGAGGTACTGGCTGACCTTGGGTATCCAGAATATAAATTTGCGTATTGGCGATAGGCCGGCCTATCGGTGGCACTCTCTCATCTTGGGCATCGCACGGGTAGAAGGTTGCACAGACAGTACCTTCCGTCGGTCCATAAGCATTGATGATGCGCCGTCCTGTTGCCCAGCGCTTAACCAACGATGGTGGACAAATTTCACCGGCCAGAACCAGGATGGTCAGGTCAGGCAGTTCAGCATCAGGCCTTAAGGTACTGGCTGCAACGGGTGGCAGGGTTACATGAGTGATCGCCTGAGTTTTCAGTGTATTAATCAGAGACTCACCAGGTAACAGAGCTTCACGAGATGCCAGAACAAGGCAGGCACCTTGACACAGTGTGGTCGCAATTTCGGAGATGCAGGCATCAAAACTGAAAGAAGCAAATTGCAATAGTCGGGTGTTAGTTGTGATATGGAATGCTTCAATCTGTGCCTGAATCAGATTGTACAGACCACGATGTTCAACCATCACCCCTTTAGGCTGACCGGTGGAGCCAGAGGTGTAGATAACATACGCCAGATGGTGTGAAGCCAGTCCCAGAGCACGGGCATCAGGATTACTTGTTGCGCAGGCATCGAAGACCGGAGCATCAAGCAGCACGGTAGGCCTGTCGCCACTCAGTGTTTGAACCAGTGAAGTCTGGGTAAGCAATACCACTGGCGTCGCATCATCCAGCATATAGGTCAGCCGTTCGGCCGGATAGGCGGGATCGAGCGGCACATAGGCCGCACCGGCTTTGAGGATACCCAGTAATCCCACTATCATTTCCGGGCTACGTTCAACACAAATAGCGACTCGGTCATCAGGTTGGACGCCCAGCGCAAGCAAATGGTGCGCCAACTGGTTGGCACGATGGTTTAGTTCAACGTAGCTGAGGGTGCGCTTTTCAAACACCACAGCCGTAGCGTCAGGGGTACAGGCCGCTTGTTGCTCGAACAATTCATGAATGAGAGCTGTCTGTGGGGCGTTCTTCTCAGTGGCATTAAAACCCACCAGTAACTGCTGACGTTCTGAGGCGGGCAGGATATCCACACTCAGGACTGGAGTATTTGGTGTGTCGGCTAATAACAATATCAATTGTTCCAGCGCGCTGACCAAATAGGCATTCACCCTGACCGGATCGACAGTGTTAATGGTTTGGGCTGATAACACAAAAGAGTCACCATCATCGTCAATCGAAATCCCCACCGGATAGTTAGTGCGTTCGCGTCCACCCAGACTTGTCACACCAAATTGCTCCAAATTAGGCGAGTCGGCGTTTATGTCACTCATATGCCGGCAATTTAACAGAGAACTGAACAACGGCATATTACCGAACCCACTATAGCGCTGCACAAGAGACAATGGGGTCTGTTCATAACGCAGTAAATTGGCACATGTGTCATTCGCTGTTCTGACAAGTTCCTCAACACTGATCCCATTCAGTTTCAGTCTGACAGGCAGGGTATTGATGAACATTCCCAGTGCGCTCGGACTCCCTGCCATGCCCGACATACGGCCTGACAAGGTGGTTCCGAATACGACATCGTCACAGCCGCTGGTACGGGCGACAACCAGTGCCCAGCCAGCATGGAACAAAGCCGCGGGGCTGGTGCCCAGCCTGCGGGCTGTTTCACGGATCGTACGTGAGAATGTGGCAGTAAGGCACTGACGGGCTTCTGTAATATGCTCGCCCCCTTCCTGAACATTAATCAGGCCAAAAGGTGCTGTCACTTCATCAAAGTCCGCCAGATATTCCCGGAAAAAGGTTTCCGCTGCCTGAATGTTGTCTTTCTGGCGTGTATAAGCAACAAAGTTCCGGTAAGGAACCGATGGCGGTAAATCGCCCCCTTTCCCCGTTAAAAAAGCGGCCGTTTCTGTGAGAAAGTTCCGCAATGAGAGGTTATCGTCAATGATGTGATGGAATTGAAGCAATACATATAACTTGGATGAGCCTGGGTCAGCCGCGATTTGTAAATGTATCAATGGCGCCTGGGATAAATCCATGGACGAATGTGACAACGTCATACGCGCTTGCAGACTGGCAACCACGTCACTGCCATCCTCAACTGTCAGGTAATGAACAGACAAGGGGGCGTGCCGATGCACGACCTGAACGGGTTGAGACAGTTCATTCCAGTGAATAGCGGTGCGCAGGATATCATGCCGGTCGATGACTGCTTGTAATGCCGCTGTAAAGACTTCAAGGTCTGTCTGATTTTCAATACTTAATAGTGACGAAATAATGTATGGATCTTTGGCCGGTTCCAGCAGATGGTGGAACAGGATACCTTCCTGCAATGGGGCAAGCGGATAAATATCCTGCACATTGGCGACTCCGCCAGGAACTGCATTGATGATGGTGTCAATTTCGGTCTGTGACAGCGCTACCAATGGCAGCATGTCGGGAGTCAATGCCGTGCAGCCTTCAGGAATACGGTTAGGCGGCACAATGAAGGCTGGCTCTCCTTGATACGTCTGCATAGCCTGAGCCAGATCGGCCAGAACGGGTGCAGTGAATACCGTGCGGACGTCCAGCTCCCAGCCAACGTGGCGCAGTCGCTCGATCACACTGACAACCAGCAGTGAGTGACCGCCGAGTTCGAAGAAATGGTCATGACGACTAACGCGTTCCAACCCTAACAGGTCTTGCCAAATTTGCACCAGTGTTGTTTCCCGCTCTCCTATCGGTGCCACATAGTCACGTGTGACTACTGACGAACGGTCAGGGGCCGGCAATGCTTTACGGTCAAGCTTGCCGTTAGGAGTAAGCGGGAAAATCTCCAGCATCACAAAGGCACTGGGAAGCATATACTCGGCCAGATGTGGAGCAAGTTGCTGACGCAGTTCGACTGGCACCAGTTCAACACCGGGCTGGGGGCGTAGATAGGCCACCAGACGGGTATCACCCGGAATGTCTTCACGGGCGATAACAACCGCTTCCCGCACGCCTGCACATTGAACCAGACGCGCCTCAATTTCCCCCAGTTCAATGCGGAAGCCACGCAGCTTGACCTGAAAGTCATTGCGACCGAGGTATTCGATACTGCCATCCGGCAACCAGCGACCAAGGTCACCCGTTTTATACAATCGTGCATCAGGCGTATTAGAGAACGGGTCAACTATAAAGCGTTCCGCAGTGAGTTCAGGGCGGTTAAGATAACCACGGGCAACACCAGCCCCACCGATATACAGCTCACCCGTTACGCCAATCGGGACTGGCTGAGCGTGATGATCGAGGAGGTAAGCGCGCAGATCGGGTAATGGCTGGCCAATCAGGCTGCCACGTCCTTCGGTAATATCCTCCTCGGTCAGTTCCCGATAGGTAGCATGGACGGTGATTTCGGTGATGCCGTACATATTCACCAGACGGGTCTGCGGAAGTGGGTTATTAGCAATCCAGTGCGCCAGCATCGGCAATTCCAGCGCTTCACCACCGAAGATAATGCAGCGCAGGGAATGTACCGTATCATCCTGAGCAGAGATAAGCTGGCGGAAAGCGCTGGGTGTCTGGTTCAGCACGGTCACACTCTCATGGCACAACAGCGCATAGAATTCCTGTGGTGAGCGCGCACAGGCCGCCGGAACAATAACCAGCTTGCCACCGTAAGACAGAGCGCCCCATATCTCCCACACCGAGAAATCAAAAGCAAATGAGTGGAACAAGGTCCAGACATCATTGCGGTCAAACCGGAAATCGTTTTGTGTTGCGGCTAACAGGCGAATGACATTTGCGTGTTCAACCATGACCCCTTTGGGCTGACCAGTGGAACCGGAGGTGTAGATAACATAGGCCAAATGGCGAGAAGTCACCCCCTGTGCGCGGCAGTCTGGGTTGCTATCCAGTTCTTTGTCAAAGACGGATGAGGAATTGGCATCAAGCACCACAGTGGGCAGTTGGCTGCCTAAGATTTCCACTTGGGTAGTCTGGGTTAGCAAGGCCACAGGAGCGGCATCGTTAAGCATATAGGTCAGCCGTTCAGCCGGATAAGCCGGATCGAGCGGCAGATAAGCTGCACCAGTTTTGAGAATACCCAGTAGGCCGACAATCATTTCCAGACTGCGCTCAACGCAGATAGCGACGCGATCATTAGGTTGGACACCCATGGCAAGCAAATGGTGAGCCAGTTGATTGGCGCGGCGGTTCAGTTCACCGTAGCTGAGGCTCTTCCCTTCAAACACCACGGCAATGGCGTCAGGCGTCAGTGCAACCTGTTGTTCAAACAATTCATGGATCAAGGCTTCCTGTGGAAAGTCGGTCTGCGGCGCATTAAAATTCACCAGTACCTGTCGGCATTCCGTCGCGGACATCATCGGCAACGACGAAATAGCCTGCTTCACATCTGCAATCATTGCTGTCAGTACGTTCTCAAGGTAACCCGCTATACGAATGACGGTATCCTGATCGAACAAGTCAGTCGCATATTCCAGTTTCCCAACCAAGCCAGAAGTGGTTTCGACAAGTGACAGTGACAGGTCAAATTGGGCACTGCGTTGTGGTTGCTCAATGAGTGAAACCTCCAGATCAGGCAGCTTCATTTCCTTCTCTGGGACGTTGTTCAGCGCCAACATGACCTGGAAGATGGGGTTGTAACTCAGACTGCGAGCAGGTTGTAATGCTTCCACCACCTGCTCGAAAGGCAGATCCTGATGCGCATAAGCTGCAATCGTCCGTTCACGAACCTGTCTAAGCAATTCAGATAGGGTATTGCATTGGCTGGGTTGGACACGCAAGGCCAAGGTATTGGCGAAAAAGCCAATCAAACCTTCCAATTCTCTGCGTGTACGATTGGCAACGGGAGTACCAATGACGATATCGTCCTGACCACTGAGGCGAGCAAGAACGACAGCCCAGGCAGTAAGCAAAGTCATAAACAGGGTCGTATCCTGTCTTTGACTCAGCGCCTTGAGGGAGGCGAGTATATCAGTGCTCAGGTGGATAGGTACTTGACTGCCGACATAACTTTGTACCGACGGGCGTGGCCGATCAGTGGGTAATTCAAGTAAGGCCGGTGCTCCCTGAAGTTGGTTGCACCAGAAATCACGCTGTTTGGTAAGGTTGTCTCCCTGCAACTCTCTGCGTTGCCAGTCGGCATAGTCGGCGTATTGAATAGGCAACGGAGGTAACAAGGCATTGTGACCATTGAGAGCAGCGTGATAGAGCGTGGTGAGTTCACGAACCATGATACCGATGGACCAACCGTCGGAGATAATATGGTGCTGGGTCAGCAACAGCACATGCTCCTCATCGGCAAGTTGCAACAATTGACCACGAATTAGTGGACCTTGAGTGAAATCAAAAGGCGCACGCGCCTCATATTCGGCAAGTTCGGCAACACGATCGGTGCGAGCGGTTTCGCTTAGAGAACGCAGATCCAAACAGGTGAGTGAAAAACCAATGTCTGCGGGAGCGATCTGCTGACAGGGCTGACCATCAACCAACGTAAAGTGAGTGCGCAGACTCTCTTGGCGGGCGACAAGGCTATCAAGTGCCGAGGTGAGTGCCTGCGGGTTCAGTTTACCTGAAAGCCGCAGGGCCACAGGTATATGGTAGGCAAGACTGGCAGCAGAATCGAACTGTCCGAGGAACCACAGCCGTTGTTGAGCAAAGGACAACGGTAAAGGTCTATGGCGATCCACTTCCCTTATCGGTAAATGCAATTGGCGATCTCCGTGTTTTTTTAACTGCTCTTTAAGCTTTTTCTCTAAAACGGCCCGCTTGAGCATCTCGATATTCATGTTATTTTTGGTCATTGATCAGTATCTCCATCTAAAATCGCCATTAACTCTTCTATCGACATTGAATCGAGGTCACTTTTTATTGATTCAACACCATTTCCCCATGCAGAACTCATTTGCGCAGAAAGAATGACTTCTGCTAATTCTGATAATTTTGGGGATTGGAAAATTGAGACGATGGGTATGTCTATTAAAAATTCAGTTTGTATATGCGTTATTAATTGCACAGCAATGAGCGAATGACCGCCTATCTCAAAGAAATGGTCATAACGTCCGACACGCTCCAATCCCAACAGTTCTTGCCAAATCTGAGCCAGAGTGCGCTCCACTTCTCCAACAGGTGCCTCATAACCGCGTACTGACACGGCTGACTGCTCAGGGGCAGGCAGCGCCTTACGATTAAGCTTGCCATTAGGCGTCAGCGGGAAAGTTTCCAGCGTCACAAAGGCACTGGGCAGCATATATTCTGCTAAATGCTGGGCGAGTTGTTGGCGCAGTTCAGTTGGCACGAGTTCAGCGTCAGGCTGAGGGAGGAGATAAGCCACAAGGCGGGTATCGTCCGGGCTATCTTCACGAGCGATAACAACCGCTTCGCGTACCCCTGTGCACTGTGAAAGACGTGCTTCGATCTCGCCAAGTTCAATGCGGAAACCGCGCAGTTTGACTTGAAAGTCATTGCGGCCCAGATATTCAATGCTGCCATCTGGTAACCAGCGACCGAGATCGCCGGTTTTATACATTCGAGAACCCGTGACTGATGAGAATGGATCAGGCATGAAACGTTCTGCTGTCAGAGCTGGACGGTTCAGATAACCGCGAGCAACACCAGCACCACTAATATAGATCTCACCGGCAACACCGAGAGGGGCTGGTTGACCTTGTTTATCCAGAATATAGATCCGGGTATTGGCAATAGGCTGACCGATGGAAGACGACATTCGGGTCAGGTTGTTTAACGTGGACCAAACTGTCGTTTCCGTTGGTCCATATAAATTCCAGAGCGCAGGAACCTGTTGCAGCAACTGCGTTGCCAGTGTTTCCGGCAACGCTTCCCCACCGCACAACACTTTAAACTTAGCTGGCAGTGTGAAATCCGGTAGTTGCAACAACATACGCCACGTTGAGGGAGTTGCCTGCATGAGTGAGACATTATGACGAATAATCAAGGCGGCCAATTGTTGTGCATCTGCTGCCTGCGCTTGAGTCGCCAGTACGATACGTGCTCCTGTCAATAACGGCAGGAATAGCTCCAAAATGGAAATGTCGAAGGAGAGAGAGGTTACACTCAGTAAAATATCCTCTTCCGTAATACCGGGTTCCTTGCTCATCGCACACAGGAAATTCACAACATTACCGTGCTCAACCATAACTCCTTTTGGTTGCCCCGTTGAACCTGAAGTGTAAATCACATAGGCCAGATTATGGGGGGCCAAACCTAATGTCTGAGCATCAGGATTACTTTCTGTACAAGCACTGTTTTCTGCACAAGCACTGTATAGAGGTGCATCAAGCAATACGGTGGGCAAATTGCTGTCCAGTGTTTCCATCAGGGTAGTCTGGGTCAGCAATGCCACAGGAGAGGCATCATCAAGCATATACGCCAGTCGTTCGGCTGGATAGGCCGGATCAAGCGGTACATAAGCTGCACCTGCCTTGAGGATACCCAGTAACCCCACTATCATTCCCACACTGCGCTCAACGCAGATGGCTATCCGATCGTCCGGTTGCACACCGAGTGTGATCAAATAATGGGCCAACTGGTTGGCACGTCGGTTGAGCTCACCATAGCTTAGGGATTGCCCTTCAAAGACTACGGCAGTAGCGTCCGACGTGCGTGCTGCTTGTTGTTCAAATAACTCATGGAGCAGGGACTCTCTTGGGAAGTCAGCCTCGGTGGCATTGAAGTCCACCAATAGCTGCTGGCGTTCAGTAGCAGGCAAGATTGGTAGACTCAAAATTGGTCGCTGGGGTTCAGTTGCCAGTGCTTCAACCAGACCGCTGATAGCTGTAGCTAAGTAGTTCACCAATCGGGTGGCGTCGATACCTGTAATAGCTTGGGCCACTAAATTAAAACCTTCCCCCAAATCATCCACCGAGAAAGTCAGCGGATAGTTATTACGCTCTTCTGCCATTAACATGCGCATACCATCCCAGACTGTATCATCCACACCCGGCTGGCTATGGCGATAATTAAGCAGGGCGCTGAACAATGGCATCGGTGGTGTCACACCACTGCAACGTTGGGCTAATGCCAGCGGGGCCTGCTCATGCTCCAGCAGTGTTGTCAGGTCACGATAGGTGTTCTGCACCACTTCCAACACGCTGTGTTCAGCAAGAGATATCCGTACTGGCAGGGTATTGATAAACATCCCCATTACCCGATCAGCACTGGCAGAGCCTTGTAGGCGGCCCAGCAATACAGAACCGAAGACCACATCATCACGATCGCTGGTCTGCGCTAATACCTGTGCCCAGGCAACATGGAACAACACGCCCGGACTGATCCCCAAACGACGGGCTTGGCTACGGATCGCTTGTGCCAGTGTGGTATCCAGAGATACACGAACTTCGGCTACACTATTTTCACCGTTGCCCTGCACATTAAGCAGACCAAAAGGCGCTGTTGGTGCATCAATATCGGCGAGTCGGGCACGGAAGTAATCTTCATGCACGGAGTTCGGCACGCTCAGGATCTGTGCGATAAAGTTGCGGTACAGCGGTGAACCAGGCAGTTCCTCTGCCCGTCCTTGTAACAGCATACGAATTTCGTCGATGATAAGCGTCAATGTCATATGATCGCCGATCAGATGATGGAAGCTCAGTGCCAACAACCACTCGTGACTGTTCGAATCATGGACTATATCGGCAGTAAGCAATGGTGCCTGGTTAAGATTAAGTCGGCGCAGTCGCGGATCGATATGAGCCTGTAACTGGGCTAAGACATTGTCCTCTGAAGCTGGCACAAAGGTGTTCACTGGCAACGGAGCTTGACGCCAGACTACCTGTACGGGCTGAGTCAGACCCTGCCAACAGATGGCGGTACGCAGGATATCATGGCGATCAATTACTTGCTGTAACGCTTCAAGGAAGGCATCGAGACGTGCACGGCTATCAAAGGCCACCAGATTGTTTAACAGATAGATGTCCCCTTGCTCCTGTAACCGATGGTGGAACAAAATCCCCTCCTGTAACGGAGCGAGTGGATAGATATCCTGCACATTGGATATTCCGCCGGGTACGGTATCGACAATGGTATCAATCTCGGTCTGGGACAGGGTCACCAATGGCAATAGATCGGGAGTGAGAACAGCGCAATCTTTGGTAATACGATTAGGTGGAACAATGAAGGTTTGTGTCTCTTGGAGAGACTGGATAGCCAGAGCCATTTCAGAGAGCATTGGCGCGGTGAAGATACTGCGGACATCAAGTGTCTGGCCTAAATTACGTAGCCGTTCAATCAGGCTGACCGCCATCAGTGAATGACCGCCGAGTTCAAAGAAATGATCGTGTCGGCCGACACGCTCCAGTCCCAGCAGATCTTGCCAAATCTGTGCCAATGTTGTTTCCAGCTCTCCTTCTGGTGCCTGATACCCACGCATTGCCACCGCAGACTGTTCAGGGGCGGGTAGCGCTTTACGGTCGAGTTTACCGTTAGGGGTCTGTGGGAACGTATCCAGCGTGACAAAGGCACTGGGCAGCATATACTCGGCTAAGTATTGTGCCAGTTGCTGGCGCAATTCAGCCGGTACTAATTCAATACCGGAATGAGGCCGAACATAGGCCACCAGACGTTTGTCACCCGGAATGTCTTCACGAGCGATAACAACAGCCTCATCTATTTCTGGGCACTGAACCAGACGCGCTTCAATTTCACCCAGTTCAATACGGAAACCGCGCAGTTTGACCTGGAAATCGTTGCGACCGAGATATTCAATATTGCCATCAGATCGCCAGCGACCGAGGTCACCGGTCCGGTACAGACGGGCACCTGAATCTGCTGAGAATGGATCGGAAATAAAGCGCTCTGTCGTAAGTTCCTGACGGTTGAGGTAACCACGGGCCACGCCAGCGCCGCCAATGTAAATCTCACCGATCACACCAAGAGGAACCGGCTGGCCCTGTGCATCCAGAATATAAATCTGGGTATTGGCGATCGGTTGTCCGATAGGCATGTTTTCGACGGTACTATTCTGATTATTAACATCCTGATCATGAGTATCAAACGCAATGCAACCCACTACCGTTTCGGTTGGGCCATACTCATTGATAATGCGTGAGTCAGGCGATAGTTCATGCCAAAGTGCTACGATTGATTGAGATAGCGCTTCCCCACCAACGACGAAACAACGTGCAGGACAAGTCTGTTTTGCAGCCTGTAATTCCTGACCAATTGCAGCAAGATGAGTAGGGGTAATCTTAACCAGAGTAGTCGGTTCCATCGGTATGGATAACAGTGCAGGTACCAACTCAATAAGTTCCTGACCTTCACGGATCAGGTGCATTTTGCCCCCACAAATCAGAGGCAGATAAATACTGGTGACTGTGGCATCAAAGGCAAAAGGTGATGACACGATGCTGTCTATCTGTCCGGCAGTTGCATAATGACTGAGAGCCCACTGTAGGTAATTTCTGAACCCTCCGTGTTCAACCATGACTCCTTTGGGTTGACCGGTAGAGCCGGAGGTGTAGATGACATAGGCCAAATGATGCGAAGTCAGCCCCAGCGCTTGGGTATCCGGATTACTTTCTGTGTCATTGTCGAAGGCCGGGGCATCAAGCAGCACGATAGGCAGGCTACTGCCTAGTCTTTCAATCAGTGAAGTCTGGGTAAGCAGTACCACTGGCGTCGCATCATCCAGCATATAAGCCAGACGTTCGAGTGGATAAGTTGGATCGAGTGGCACATAGGCGGCACCCGCCTTGAGAGTCGCCAATAATCCCACTACCATCTCCGGGCTGCGTTCAACACAAATGGCGACACGGTCATCAGGTTTGACGCCCAGCGCAAGCAAATGGTGCGCTAGCTGATTAGCACGCTGGTTCAGTTCAGCGTAGCTGAGGGTACGCTCTTCAAACACTACAGCCGTGGCATCAGGGGTACGTTCTGCCTGTTGTTCGAACAGTTGGTGGATAAGAGCCTCTTGTGGGAAGTTCCGTTCAGTGGCATTAAAGCCTGCCAGCAATTGCTGGCGCTCTGAGACGGGCAGCACATCCACTTCCAGGGCAGAAGTACCCGGTTTGTCCGCCAATATCGAGACCAATTGTTCCAGTGTCCTGACCATATAGGCATTCACTCTGGCCGGATCGACCGTGTTGACAGTTTGGGTGGATAATACAAAAGAGTCACCATCGTCATCGATCGAGATCCCCACCGGGTAATTGGTGCGCCCGTAGCTAGACAGACTTGTCACGCCAAACCGCTCCAGATTAAGCGCACTAGTGTCTTTGTCTCTCATGTGTTGGCAATTTAACAAGGAACTGAACAACGGCATATTGCCGAACCCGCTATAGCGTTGCACAAGAGACAATGGGGTCTGCTCATAACGCAGTAAATTGGCACAGGTGTCATTCGCTTTTCTGACAAGTTCCTCAACACTGATCCCATTCAGTTTCAGCCTCACAGGCAGGGTATTGATGAACATGCCCAGCGCGCTTGCACTGCCCTCAAAGCCTGACATACGGCCTGACAAGGTGGTCCCGAATACGACATCGTCACGGCCACTGGTTCGTGCAACGACCAGTGCCCAACTCGCATGAAACAACGCCGCAGAACTTGTGCCTAGCTTGCTGGCCGTTTCACGGAGGGTGCGTGATAATTCGGCATTAAGGATTTGGTGTGTTTCTGTCGTATTTTCACCCCCTTCCTGAACGTTAATCAGGCCAAAGGGCGCCGTCACCTCATCGAGATCTGCCAGATATTCCCGGAAAAAGGTTTCCGCTGCCTGAATGTTGTCTTTCTGACGTGTATAAGCAACAAAGTTCCGGTAAGGAACCGATGAGGGTAAATCGGCGCTTTTTCCTGTTAGGAAAGCAACCGATTCTGCCAGAAAATGCCGTAATGAGAGGTTATCGTTGATGATATGGTGGAACTGAAGCAAGACATACAGCCTGGATGAACGTGGATCAGCCGCAGTCTGTAAACGTATCAGTGGCGCATGGGATAAATCCATGTGCGAATGGGACAATGTCATATGTGCTTGCAGACTGGCAACCACGTCACTGCTCTCCTCCAATGTCAGGCGATGAACAGATAATGGGGCGTGTCGGTGCACGACCTGAACTGGTTGGGATAACCCGGCCCAATGGATAGTGGTGCGCAGGATATCGTGCCGGTCGATGACCGCTTGTAATGCGGTTGTGAAGGCTTCAAGGTTTGCCTGGTTATCGATACATAACAGCGACGAAATAACGTATGGATCGTTATACGGATCAAGTCGGTGATGGAACAGGATACCTTCCTGCAACGGGGCAAGCGGATAAATATCCTGCACATTTGCAACCCCACCAATAACCTCGTTACTAATGATGTCAATTTCCGATTGTGACAGTGTTACCAGAGGCAGCATCTCAGGGGTAATTACCGTGCAACCATCAGTAATCCGGTTGGGAGGTACAATAAAGGCCGCTTCCCCCTGATATGTCTGAATAGCCTGAGCCAGATCAGCCAGAATCGGTGTGGTGAATACTGTGCGGACATCCAGCTCCCAGCCAACATGGCGCAGCCGTTCGATCACCCTGACGACCAGCAGCGAATGACCGCCTAGCTCAAAGAAATGGTCATGACGGCCGACACGTTCCAGCCCCAGCAGGTCTTGCCAAATCTGCACCAACAGAGTTTCAACCTCCCCCTGTGGCGGTTCATAGCCACGCGACACCATAGCCAACTGGTCAGGGGCAGGCAGGGCCTTGCGGTCGAGTTTGCCGTTAGCGGTAAGCGGGAAAGTGTCAATCATGACAAAGGCGCCGGGCAGCATATACTCAGCCAAATGCTGTGCCAGCTCCTGACGCAGATCAGCCGGCACCAGTTCAACCCCGGACTGGACGCGGAGATAAGCTACTAAACGAATATCACCGGCAGTATCTTCGCGGGCGATAACAACCGCTTCCCGCACGCCAGTACACTGGACCAGACGCGCTTCAATTTCCCCCAGCTCAATACGGAAGCCGCGGATCTTGACCTGAAAGTCGTTGCGGCCGAGGTATTCGATACTGCCATCCGGCAAC
>NZ_NKHP01000004.1:0-16250 GCF_014467235.1 Xenorhabdus indica
AACCTTCACTCAACGTATTGAGCGGGAGAATTTGACGTTGCGCAACCGACTTAAGCGACTCAATCGTAAAACGTTGGGTTATTCTAAGTCACCGAAAATGCATGATAAAGTCATCGGGACTTTCATTGAACGTGAATACTATGTTTAACACAAATCAACGGATTGAATACGTGACCTGCTGCGAGTCATGTTAACAGATATTAGCAGCAGCCAGTTAGCCGGAACACATTGGCCTGTATTGATCTGTGCCAGATATCAATCAATAAAACGAGCTGTTGAAAAAATAAATTAAATACGACGATAAACTTTCAACATAAAATCAACTTCACAATTAAATGATGGCTTAGCTATCAAATTGTTTTTGATCTCTTCAGAGGCTCGCCAGGCAAACGGCGTCATCTGTAATAAATTATAGAATTGTTCACCATCCAATTGCATTTCATACGCCAGAGTTTCCGCCGAAATCAATTCAAAACCTTCCAATTGTTCAGTATTCTCAGGATGCAGATGAACTTCCTGATAAATTAATTCTTTCAATTGATATAAATGACGCGGGCCAGGTGTAACAGTCAGGACAATGCCTTCCGATTTTACTACTCTGGATAATTCCGCCGCTTTGCAAGGAGCATAAATTCGCAAAATCCCATCAAGAGAGCTATCTGTAAACGGCAATCGATGGCTGGACGCCACACAAAAGCTGACATCCGGGTAACGTTTCGCCCCATAACGAACAGCGATTTTCGCCACATCCAAGCCATACACTGTAATATGCCGTTTAAGGTTCAACGCCTTTTGTACCGATGCAGTGTAATAACCTTCTCCGCAACCAATATCCAGCAATGCCTTAGTTCGTTCAGGTAAAAAACAATCAAACAATTCAATAACTTTTTGTTGTAGTATTTGATAATAACCTGCTTGTAAAAACACCCTTCTCGCCTGCATCATCTCAGCACTATCACCCGGTTCTTTTGAACGTTTATGCTGAACTGGTAACAAGTTAACATAACCTTCTTTTGCACAATCAAACTGATGATTCTTTTCACAGCGCCATTGATGATGAGAAAACAGCAGTGGCAAATGGCATAATGGGCATTGATAAGACATAGCATTCCGATGGGATAAAAGACAGAACAAAAAGCTACTATACCATGTTTCGTTTAGCATGTTTTTATAAAACCGGGGTGATATCAGATTGACGGCTAACCCTTTAAAACCCATTATATCCCTCACAAGAAATTAACATTTGATTGAACGGTTAAAGGTATGTCATTTAATGATCTGGAAACTAAACGCCTTTTGTTAAAAAAGTTGGCTTATGATGATGCTTCTCAAATTCAACAAAAGTTTCCTCACTGGGACATCGTAAAATATTTAGACAGTCACGCCGTACCCTGGCCATATCCTGATAATGGCGGACAATATTTCGTCAATAACATTGCTATGCCAGCAATACAAGATCAAAAAGCCTATATCTGGTCACTCAGAATTAAAACTAATCCTAATGAGCTGATTGGTATCATCGGGTTATATAACAAACACGATAATAATCGCGGTTTTTGGCTCTCTTTGGAATATCAAGGGCGCGGATTAATGCGCGAAGCATGTGAAAGAGTTACGAGTTACTGGTTTAATGAATTAGGTAACACCGTGCTCAGGGTATCTAAAGCCAAAGTTAATGATAACTCAAGAAAGATTTCATTAGCTGAAGGCATGAAAGTGATAAGAACTGAGACAAAAGAGTATGTATCGGGCAAATACGATTGTGAAATATGGGAGTTAACTCAAGAAGATTGGTGTAATCGACAGAGATTACACCTTAGTGAGAATAATTAACTCTGCTCCCTTTGCCGGGGAAATTGGGCTTGCAAAAAAGGCAATAATAATAAGCCAATCATGACAGCACAAACAGAAATCGTAATAAATAAGCCAGTCCAGTGGTAATTTTCTAAGATAATTGCAAATGGATAGCCACTCAGTGCTGCACCAGTATAGGCAAATAAGCCAACAAATCCCGTTGCTGCACCCGCTGAATCTTTATGCGAGCATTCCGCTGCGGCCATACCAATCAATAGCTGTGGACCAAAAACGAAAAAACCAATAGAAAAAAAACCTAACGATTGGAAAATTAAATCGGTCATGGGCATCAACCATAACGCAGCTACTGATAAAAAAATACCTATCGAAAATATTAAATTAATAGGGCCACGATTGCCGCCAAATAATTTATCAGAACCCCAGCCAGCAACCAGTGATCCTATAAATCCGCCGACTTCAAAGAGCGATACGGCAAAATTTGCACTTACCAAATCATAGTGATGGTATTCAGTTAGATAAAGATTTCCCCAATCGTTGATAACAGTGCGAACGATATAAACCAATATATAACTACAGGAAAGTAACCAAATGTATTTATTCCGGAAAACATAAGTTCTCAATATTTCTCTGGTACTTAATCCTTTACCTTGATTTTCATGCTTTTTTTCCAAAAAATCATTGCGGTACTGACCAACAGTCGGTAATCCCATAGAGGTCGGTTTATCACGTAATCGCCAACACAATAAAATTCCACCTAAAATCCCCAGACAACCCGGCACGATAAACCCTTCACGCCAACTAAAATTCCAGGTCAAATAACCAACAAAAAGTGCAACTAATGCGCTTCCAACATGATGCGAAGTATTCCATAGAGACCACCAGAAGCCACGCTCTGAGCGTGAATACCAAGTGGTGAGTAATTTAACACACGAGGGAGAAGCCCATCCCTGAAACCAGGCATTTAATACCCATAGACAGGTAAACATAATAATGGAACTGGACAAACCGAAAAGAATGTTAATGATACCTGTAGCAATAAGTCCGATCCCCATGAAGTAACGCGGGTTAGAGCAATCGGAAAGAATACCGGAAATGAATTTCGAACAACCATAAGTAATATAAAATAACGTGCCAATCAAGCCGATATCCCCTTTATCAATGCCCAGATCACTAATCATAGCGGGCATTGCATAATTAAAACTTTTGCGGGTGAAATAAAACAGCGCATAACCCACATACAGGCTTAACATAATATGAAAACGCCAGTAACGATATTGCTCCCGGATTTCTACAGCAGACAAATTATTTGGATTTATTGGCTTAGGTTGAGAAAAAATTATCATGACCATTTCTTAAAGTTTGGGCAAAATGATCGATAAATTCGTACCCGTGCGTGTCGAATCATCCTGCTGTTTTTCGCTATAAACTGAGAAATTACCGCCGAGTACCTGTACACGTTCACGCATACCGCGCAAGCCAAACCCTTTCATCTGATCTTCTGTTTTACAGCCAATACCATTGTCTTTAATCAATAAACGGATCATTTCTTCAATGGAGAAATGTAATTTAATACTATCGGCTTGGGAATACTTTAACGCATTATTCAATGCTTCCTGACAAAGACGATACAACGTGGCTTTCGTCGCATCACTTAATTGTTCTATAACAGTATCGGAATCAACCTCCCAATGGATTTCGACTGATATTCCCAGAGCTTCAAATTCCATATCCCGCAGTAATTGTTCAATAGCCTCTTTCAGCCCCAAATCATCAAGTATCTTAGGACGTAAACGGCTTAATAACATTTTAGTAGTATCATAAATATTAAGAGATAATGATTCTATGGTCTTGGCATAATTAACAATAGTGGAAGTTGCCTCAACTCGCTGAATAATATTGGCTTGTGTACGAATAGCTGTAATATTTTGACCTATTTCATCATGCAGCTCTCTGGCAATATCTCGTCTCACCGATTCCTCTGCTTTCACCAATTGGCGTGACAAACTGTGATTACGATGCAACTCTTTCTTTAACTGTGCATTGAGATCACGCTGACGCTGAACCGCCATCCCAAGCAGTATTCCTGTCAAGGTTTGAGTCAGAAGAGATAACAGCAAATCGGTAACTTCCATATTAGAAACACCACTACGGGCGGCAATTAACGCAACACTGTTAAGTAAAGTACCGAGCAAAGCTCCCTGCCAACCGTACCGAAAAGCCAGCAAAATAATCGGAATTGCGAGACAAAACGGCGCAAAATAATGTAACTCACTGGGTATCCAGATTTGAAGAAAGATGTTCAATAAAAATAGCAGGCTATAAAAAACTATCTGATTCCAATGAAAACGAATTTGGGAAGCAAGGATATTGGCAGTCAACGGTAACCAGACATTTTGGAATAAATAGTGCCAGACTAAGTAACACAAAGGAACCAACATGACTCCTCCGGTTAAGCTTACCAAAAGTGCGATAGTTAAAACCGGGTTATGGTGAATAACGGACATAACATTAATGATTGAAGTCACTACAATCACAAATGCCATAACAGCCAATCGTTGCCATTGATTACCATGGTAATAACAGCCAGCAATCCAAACAATAGGAAGGCTCACTATGCTGGCTGTTAACACGGTAAGCCATTGAGGCTGCCCCATTAACAGAGCCAAACCAATAGTAAGTAGCCATTCTGTACCATATAATGTCGGTAAATACCGTTTGGGAATATGCAAAGCGATGCCAAGACGCAGGGCAAATGGAAAAAATAAAATAGCCAGCTCTAAATCATTAACAAAATAGTAGGCTATCACCCACAAACAGAACCACCAACAAGAAAACAATAACCCACCGCAAAACGAATTGATCAGGTATCGATACATTAGATATCACTAGAAGCAAAATAATTCGCTAAGCCCACGTTATTTGTCACACCCAATTTACTCATCGCATTGGCCCGATGAACATGGATCGTTTTATGACTCAAGCCTAACTCAACCGCCACCTCTTTAACGTCCATCCCTCTGGCAAGCATTTCTGCTACTTGCCTTTCCCTCTTAGTTAAATGTTGTAATGAAGCAGGGTTATTTTTTGGTGAAGTCAATTTAAGCACAATATCCGGGGTGAAATAACAACCATTATTCGCAATAGTACGTACAGCCTGTACCAATTCATCTGGGCTACAACGTTTACTAAGATAGCCACGTGCTCCCGCCTTTAACGCACTTTCCACCATTGTGGCTGAATCGTGGACACTCAACATAATACAGCCAATACCGGAAGGAATATCCTGTAATAATGAAAGCCCACTTTCATCTGTCATTGAGATATCAAGAATACAGACCATTGCTCCAGATCCAGGAAGCCCATGCCTCGCTTCAGCACACGAACTAAATTCACCAACAACCTCAATATCAAGTTCTAAACTCAGTAACTGAGCAAAACCAGAGCGTACCACTACATGGTCATCAACTAACGCTACTTTAATCATCGTCATTTATTATCAGATCAGAAAAACCGTATAAATTACTCTCATTAATATAGCTGTGCAATAAACCAGGAACGGATACGTTTCGCCCAAAGACGCTACTGTAGATGAAACAGTAGCGTCAGAATATTTTCTATAGAATTTACTGTAATTTTCTGCTGCTTCGGATTTTTCGCTCTTCAGCAATGGCAACAAAAACAAGTAAGCCGATACAAATAAATGCAGAAATATCAAGTGCTGCAAAAGTGCCTTTCCATCCCGTTAAACCAAAAATAGGCACACCATCTGCAATCATCCCCAAGCCTAATTTAGCAAAGCTGTCACCGATTAAATACGCAAAAGTACCTTTAACACCATCTGCAACGCTAATTGCCTTTTTGGGTACAAAACCAACGGCTGCCACACCAATCAACAACTGTGGGCCAAATACCAAAAATCCGAGTACAAACAGGGAACCTAAATACATAAACTCGCTGGTTGCATATTGATAGAATTCAAGACTGACAATGATTAAGCCTAATGAAATACATGCGACCAGAGCACGACGACCATTTGCCAAATCTGATAAATAGCCCCACATTAGCGTTCCCACCAACGCGCCGACTTCAAACATAGTAAAACCAGAAATCGCAATCTCTTTAGAGTGCCCTAACTCCTGATATGCATATACTGTTGACCATTGGTCGATACCAATCCGCACGATATAAAGGAAAATATTGGCAAAGCAAAGAAGCCAAATCACTTGGTTTTTCAGGACATATTCAACAAAGATCTCACGCTTGGTCATTTTGTTTTCTTCTGCCGCAATATCTTCTTCGCTGACCTTCTCACCAAACAATTCTTCAACTTTGCCCAAGCCGTAACTTTCCGGTGAGTCGCTACCGTAACGTAAGCCGATAAAACCAATGATCAACGCAATAATAGAAGGGAAAATAAACATCCCTATCACATGACCATCAAACAAATAGTTAGCACCAAACAATGCAACCCCTGCTGAGCCTGCACCACCAACGTTATGTGACATATTCCACAGTCCAAGATAAGTTCCCCGCTTACTACGGGGCGTCCATTTGGTAATGGTGGAATAGCTTGCCGGGCCTCCTATACTCTGAAAAAAACCACTCAAAGCATAAAATGCTACCATCAAGAAAACACTGATACCTGAATTGCCCATACTCATACTAAAACCAAGCATGGCAAGGCCAGATAAGATCAACATAAATGGCAAGAATTGCTTAGTATTCTTCCCATCAGCATAGTAAGCGACTAAGGTTTTACCAACACCATAAGTAATAGAAAAACCCAACCCTATCAGACCAAGCTGAGTCATCGACAAACCATAAGTGGAAACCATATCGTTCTGGGCAATATTAAAGTTCTTTCGCACCAGATACATAGCCATATAACCAATAAAAACCACCAAATAGGACTGTATAAAGGGCTTAAACCACATTTTGCGGCGTACTTCGATTGGTAAATCCAACGTCGGTTGGCGGACTTGTTCAAGAATTTTAAGCATGTGAAATCCTCAGATAATCACGATAAAAAGAGCCTTTTTAATACAGGTGGAAAAAAGGTGGATCGCTGAAACGCGAAATTTTTCGTAGGAATTATTGTTACTGTCAGTATAAAGAAGTGATAAAAGGTTGGCTTGAGCTATAGTCTTAGTCAAGCTAGGAATATTTCCTAGCTTTAGGTTTATCTACTGTAAAACGTGAAAAGAGTCACAATCTCTGTTTGGTAAGGCGTGGTTAGTAGAGAAAAGTACGGCTCAGAAAACAAGTTATTAATTCTTATCTGGCCAACGCCATAACGATTCTTCCAACATATTTATATCAGTCACATGGGTTTCACCAAGTTGCTTTTGAGTTGAATATGCTGACAGTGTGAAGATTGCTTTAGTGCCGCAATCAAGACTGGTGAATGTGAAATGACCCACACTTGTGTTTGACTGGATGCCTTTATAATCAATTTAGCTAGTGAAGGCAAAAGTTCTGGATGGAGACTCGTTTCTGGTTCGTTTAATACCATCATTGACGGTGGGCGTGGAGTTAGTAATGCCGCGATCCATAATAAATAACGCAGTGTTCCATCTGACAATTCCGCACCAGAAAGAGGACGGATTAAACCATGTTGCTGAAACTGTATAGTAAACAGCCCTTCTGTGGAGCGAGAAATTGCTACCAAAGCGCCTGGGAAAGCATCATCAACAGACTCATCCAGCAATTGTGCGTCACCAATTTCACGAATTGTTTGCAACGCAGCAGCCAGATCACGTCCATCATGACGCAATACAGGAGTTCGTGTCCCAATCTGCGCCTTACGAGCCGGAGCATCACTATCAGTACGGAAATGATCATAGAAGCGCCAACCACGAATAAATTCACGCATATGAAAAACTTCCGGAGCAGTTAAAGGATCAGCCAGCTGATCAAACATGCTGGTAAAATTGTTAATGTGTCCTGATACGATTTGCCATCTTCGGCCTTCCCGAACCCGGATGATCGGGCCTTTGCGCTCAACCAGTAAACCAGCCGGATGATAACATTCTCCGCCCCAAATACCTTCTTGTTTAATTTCAGGATCTAACGCAAAAGCAGACTGTGACGGCTCAGGTAAACCAAGGGAAATAGAATAACCAAATGAATCTGTTGCAAATCCGAGACGTAACCGCTTTACCTCTTTTCTCACTCCCCCTTGCACTACCCCTCCCGCACGCGCTGTTCTCGAAAAAGTTTCCGGCCCTGCCCAAAACGCAGAGTCCAACCCACCTTCAAGTGCCAGAGAATTAACAACACCACCTTGTGCTGTCTCAGATAGCAAGCGTAGTGCGCGGTATAAATTAGATTTACCGCTACCGTTTGCTCCTGTAATCACATTAAGGGGACCAAGTACGATACGAAGATCGCGAATAGAACGATAATTATTGATAGCTAATGCTGAAATCATAATGTTCCAAATGCAAATTATTGGGGGAAATTCACCATATCAGATTTCAACCGCTGTGTATGAGAGGCAGTCGGTATAAGTTTACGATAATCAGTTGAAGGCATAATATCCATAATGATTCTGATCGCTCTAATCGAAGTCCGTTTATTTTTGATTATCCAACATTTTTTTATACTGTTCTATTTGCTCTTTGTTTTCTGCTGCAAACTTTTTCCACTTTGGATTATTTGCTTGTTGCAGGCAAGATATATCAATTCTCTTACAAATAGAGAAGTTGTTAGTTGATAAACTAACTAATTTTGATAACGCCACTATAACAACACCTTTCTTATTAGATTCATCCCTATCACCATTAATTGCCTTATTAACTTGGAATACCAGAGACTGGATTACTTGCTCTTTCGCGTTACTTTCTGGTATGCAATCCTTCACAACAGGCTCACCAACGACCGTCCCAACCACTTCGCATGCCAGGGTAATCTTTTGTCCCTTATGTAATTCAAGGACATAATCTTGAAAATTATTACTTAATGTTACATGCACAGTATCTAAGAAACTGCCGGCACTTAATGCAATAAACGATTTACCATCAGAAGGATAATTATTTATACTTTTAATTTTTCCGGAAATAATAACTTTTTTATATTTTAATTCTCTGTTTGCTCTTACTTCATTTTCAGAATATTTTCTGTATAAATCTCTTGCAGTTATGTAATTATATCCATAATCACTGGATACCTTACCGCCAGAAAATAACTTATTGACATCATTATCAACTAAAGATTTCGCAAACCTCGCATCATTCTCAGTAAAAGGAATAATTTTGCTGCTTGCCAACGCCATTTGGCAAAATAATACAGAGGCAATGGCAATACCTATTAACATCATTTTTTTATTCATAATCAACGACCTAATGTGAATATGATAAATTCATTTTTTTGTATGAGACTCAATTCACATTACATTGAATAATAGTCGATGTAAAATATAATATTTAATTATTATTATCACTATATACGTTATTGTTAACTAACAAAGCACATAGAAAAGATAAATATATGCAGGCATAGCAGTTCTCATTGACTGGATGGAACAATCAGTGGATCACATGATGCTATGCCTGTCCATTTTTCGGGAACTTCTTAGCGCTGAAGCAAGTTATTAAATATGGTGGTATATTAAAGTTGGTATATTCCAACAATAGCAACTCTTGCTACAGAGCTATCCAATTCTGTAGCATGGGTTAAAGCATTATTTTCCAATAGACCTAGAAAATCAGCAGCCGAGGTTTTGCTCATATCAATATCCAGCGCGATTTGAGTACTCACTGAAGTGTCATTATTACTATCAACACCATTATAAACAACAATATACTTATCCATACATTCTCACCCCTTATTTTTTCTTATATACGCTACATCGAGTATTTTTTTGCCATTTAATTAATACTTGTTTTAAATTTTATTTAAAACTGTCCTTAGCTTAGAGCCAGAATACATGAATTAATTTATCATCTCGCGTAGCATCTGGCTATTACGATTATTTTACCACTTACTATATATTTTTATAATACCGAGAGAAATGACCTGCTGGTACGGTGTGATTTTGTGAGATATGAGTATAAAAAGACCCTGATTTCAGGGTCTTAATTAAAAAATCATGATGATTTGGTGAGGCTTAGGAAAGCTTTAGATTATTCCCACTCGATTGTTGCGGGCGGTTTACCGCTGATATCATAAACAACTCGCGATATGCCATTGACCTCATTAATAATACGATTCGATACGCGACCCAGGAAATCATATGGCAAATGTGCCCAATGCGCGGTCATAAAGTCAATGGTTTCTACTGCACGCAGAGATACAACCCAGTCATATTTACGGCCATCGCCCATTACACCAACAGAACGAACTGGCAGGAATACGGTGAATGCCTGACTGACTTTATTATACAGATCCGCCTTATGCAATTCTTCAATAAAGATAGCATCGGCACGACGCAGCAAGTCACAGTATTCTTTTTTCACTTCACCCAGTACGCGAACACCAAGACCGGGCCCTGGGAATGGGTGGCGATACAGCATGTCATATGGCAGGCCCAGTTCCAGACCAATGCGACGAACTTCATCTTTAAATAGCTCTTTCAGTGGCTCAACCAGACCCAGAGCCATATCTTCCGGCAAACCACCCACATTGTGGTGAGATTTGATCACATGCGCGTTACCTGTCGCAGAGGCCGCAGATTCGATAACGTCCGGATAAATCGTGCCTTGTGCCAGCCATTTGACCTGAATCTGTTTTGCAGCTTCTTCATCAAATACATCAATAAACACATGACCAATAGTTTTGCGTTTAGCTTCTGGATCATCAATTCCCGCCAGCGCAGAAAGGAAGCGATCTTCCGCTTTAACATGGACAATATTCAGGTCAAATTTACCCGCAAACATTTCCATGACCTGATCGGCTTCATTCAGACGCAGCAGTCCATTATCTACAAATACACAAGTCAGACGCTTACCAATTGCACGATTCAGCAACAGCGCGGTTACAGAAGAATCAACACCACCAGACAGTGCCAGAATAACGTGATCATCGCCAATCTGTGCACGCAGACGTTCTACGATATCGTCAATAATGGAAGCTGGTGTCCACAGCGCTTCACATTGACAAATATCCAGCACAAAACGTTTCAGGATATTCAAGCCTTGATGAGTATGAGTCACTTCCGGGTGGAATTGCACACCATAAAAACGTTTTTCATCATTTGCCATGATAGCAAATGGACAGCTATCTGTGCTGGCTACAGTTGTGAAACCTTCGGGAATAGCGGTTACTTTATCACCATGGCTCATCCACACATCCAGTATCGGCGTACCTGATGCATTCAGTGCATCCTGAATACCACGGAACAGCTTACTGTCACCTTTGATCTCAACCTGAGCATAGCCGAATTCACGCTCATTAGAATTAGAAACTTCTCCGCCCAGTTGCATGGACATGGTTTGCATACCATAGCAAATTCCCAATACCGGCACGCCTGCATTGAAAACATACTCTGGGGCACGTGGACTGTCGTTTTCAGTTGTGCTTTCGGGGCCACCAGAAAGGATAATGCCGTTCGGGTTAAATGCGCGGATTTGTTCTTCAGTGACATTCCATGTCCAAAGTTCACAATAAACACCAATTTCACGAATACGGCGGGCAATTAGCTGCGTGTATTGCGAGCCAAAATCAAGGATCAGAATGCGATGTTGATGGATATTAGTTGTCATTCGAGGTGGATTCCCAAAACAAGTGGCAATAAAACAATAAAAGTTAGTGACCCGCAATTGCGGGCCACATTAATAAATAAATTACAAACCTAAACGATAGTTCGGTGATTCTTTGGTAATAGTCACATCATGGACGTGGCTTTCCTGAATACCGGCACCACTGATGCGAACGAATTCTGCTTTAGTTCTCAGTTCACCAATCGTGGCACAACCCGTCAATCCCATGCAGGAGCGCAAACCACCCATTTGTTGGTGGACGATATTTTTCAGCAGTCCTTTATAAGCAACACGGCCTTCGATACCTTCTGGCACCAATTTGTCAGCCGCATTATCAGTCTGGAAGTAACGATCAGAAGAGCCTTTGGACATCGCGCCTAAAGAACCCATTCCGCGATAAGATTTGAATGAGCGGCCCTGGTAAAGTTCGATTTCACCCGGAGATTCTTCTGTCCCCGCCAACATTGAACCTACCATCACACAGGATGCACCCGCTGCAATGGCTTTGGCAATGTCACCTGAGAAACGGATACCACCGTCAGCAATGACTGGAATCCCCGTTCCTTCCAGCGCTTCTACTGCATCAGCGATTGCAGTAATTTGCGGAACACCAACACCAGTAACGATACGAGTCGTACAGATAGAACCTGGACCAATACCGACTTTAACTGCGTTCACACCTGCTTCTACCAGCGCTTTGGCACCTTCACCCGTCGCTACGTTACCACCGATAATTTGCAGATTAGGATACTTGGCACGCGTTTCGCGGATACGCTGCAAAACACCTTCTGAATGGCCATGGGATGAGTCAATCAATAGCACGTCTACACCTGCGGCAACCAGTGCATCAACACGCTCTTCGTTGCCCGCACCAGCACCAACCGCAGCACCAACACGCAAACGCCCCTGTTCATCTTTGCAGGCATTCGGTTTACGTTCTGCTTTCTGGAAATCTTTCACCGTAATCATGCCAAGCAAATGGAAGTTATCATCAACGACCAGCGCTTTTTCAACACGCTTCTCATGCATTTTCTGCAATACGACTTCGCGGGCTTCACCCTCTTTTACAGTGACTAAACGCGCTTTCGGCGTCATAACTGCTGTAACAGGCAGATCCAAATCAGTCACAAAACGGACATCACGACCAGTAATGATACCCACCAACTCATTCGCTTCTGTTACTACCGGATAACCTGCGAAACCATTACGTTCAGTCAGTTCATTGACTGCGCGCAATGTCGTTTGTGGCGTTACAGTTACGGGATTAGTCACAACACCACTTTCATGCTTTTTCACGCGACTGACTTCTTCAGCCTGACGCTCGATAGACATATTTTTATGAATGAAGCCAATTCCCCCTTCCTGTGCCAGTGCGATAGCCAGTGCAGATTCCGTCACGGTATCCATTGCCGCAGAAAGCATAGGCACGTTCAAGCGAATAGTAGATGTTAATTGCGTGGACAGATCTGCTGTATTAGGCAAAACTGTAGAGTGGGCAGGAACCAACAAAACGTCGTCAAAAGTTAATGCTTCTTTTTTAATTCGTAACATGGGCAATATCTCACCAAGCTATGTGGCAATTAAGGGATAAAATATTGCCGCGGCATTATACAGGCCGTAATCGGTTGCCTCCAGCATTTTCTGAAAAAAATTTCTTGATTAGTAATGATGAGTAGTTATTATCAGTCAATTAAGTCCTTGTTTTAAAATTTGATCTAGCTCACATGTCACTGCCAACCAACACTGGAATTTTTTCTGTTAGTCGTCTGAATCAGACGGTTCGTCAACTATTGGAGCTGGAAATGGGTAGAATTTGGCTCAGTGCTGAAATTTCTAACTTTTCCCAACCTTCATCCGGGCACTGGTATTTCACGCTGAAAGATGAACGGGCGCAAATCCGGGCAGCGATGTTTCGTAGTTATAATCTACGAGCTGCGTTCCGGCCACAAAATGGTCAGCAAGTGTTGGTCAGAGCACAAATCACCCTGTATGAACCACGTGGTGATTATCAACTGATAGTAGAAAGCATCCAACCTGCTGGTGACGGATTATTGCAACAACAATTTGAAGTGTTGAAACAGAAACTCACCGCAGAAGGATTGTTCGAGCAAATCTATAAAAAACCACTACCCTCACCTGCCAAACGCCTTGGAGTGATCACCTCAGCCAGTGGCGCAGCATTGCACGATATTCTGAATATTCTGAAACGTCGTGATCCTTCTTTACCTATTATTATTTATCCTACTGCGGTTCAGGGTGCAGAAGCTCCATGGCAGATTATTCAGGCTATTGAACTGGCAAATACCCGACAAGAGTGCGATGTTTTAATTGTTGGGCGTGGTGGCGGTTCGTTGGAGGATTTATGGTGTTTCAATGATGAGCAGGTAGCACGTGCGATATTTCAGAGCCAAATACCTATCGTTAGTGCTGTTGGACATGAAACCGATGTCACAATTGCAGATTTTGTGGCTGACTTGCGTGCTCCGACGCCTTCTGCGGCGGCAGAATTGGTTAGCCGTAATCAAATTGAATTGTTGAGACAAGTTCAGTCCCTGCAACAGCGTCTCGAAATGGCGTTGGATTACTTTTTTGCCAAAAAGCAGAGGATTTTTAATGGATTACAACATCGTCTCCAACAACAACGGCCTGATTTGCGGTTGGCACGTCAACAAAATCGTTTATCTGAATTACGTCAAAAATTGATCGATGGTTTATTACGCTGCCTGAAACAAAATTCAATGTCCTATGAAAAATTAAATCAAAGACTTTTACAAAATAGCCCTGAGCAAGAAATACGACATTATAGCCAACATATTCAACAATATGATTTTCGGCTCAAACAGGCAATAGAGCGACAGTTATCCCGTTATAAAGAGAGATTTGCGGTTTCCTGTTCACGCATGGAGGCCGTAAGCCCGTTGGCAACGTTGAGTCGTGGTTATAGTATCAGTGAAACTCCAGATGGGAAGTTGTTGAAGCAGGTTAAACAGGTCAAAGTTGGTGATTCGCTGAAAACCCGATTGCTGGATGGCTGGGTTGAGAGTCAAATAATCCAAGTGAAAAAAGTTAGTCAGAGAAAAAATAACTTATAAAAGTGTCTTATCTGTTTTGTGATAAGTTCCAATAAACTTTATAAGTTTGGCGTGGTGTATAAAAAAACTCAACATATTATGATGAAAAACCATAGAGATTATGAACAATAACTCAGGATATACACTGTATGGCCAATTTAATTTATTTAACATTAACAGGGAAGAAACAAGGACTTATTTCTCAAGGCTGTTCAACTTATGCTTCTATAGGAAATCAATATCAGCAACGCCATGAAGACGAGATATTCGTTTTATCAATTAGGCATAGCATAATTAGAAATCAAAATGTTATGCATCATCCTCTGGAATTTATAAAGCTTATTGATAAGTCTTCTCCGTTGTTAGGAATGGCAATTTCAGATAATGAAAAACTGGAGGGGATCTTTGACTTTTATAGAACATCAATGGATGGTAATCAAGAAAAATACTACACTATCCATTTAAGAGATGCATCACTTGTTGAAGTCTCTACTGATTATCCTCACTCTATTACTCATAATGATCGACAACCGCAAGAAATAATATCCATAATTTATAAAGACATTATGTGGAAAAACCATGCTGCAAATACTTCTGGTTACAGTATCTGGAGTGACAGGATCTTATGATATTCAGATTAGCAGCATTATCGCTGCTAATCTTGCAGCAATGATCTCAACCCCTGAATAATCAATGGAATATAACTTTGATCAATTCTGGTTGTTCCAGACAACACAATTTCTGAGCGAATTTCACTTGAAAATTCAAAACCTAATGTATAACTCCCAATTGCATCATTAGCTTTGGATAATTTAAGTTTAATCATTCCTTCCATAGGACAAAAAGTTAGAGAATAATTTTCCTGATTTTTTTCTGATTCGATAATTTTATTAATAAAATCATTCAATTCTCCAGTAAATATATTCCATTCAGTCGCAAAACTTATCCCCTTGGATTTAAATTCAACATATAAATTTATCGTAGACTGATAATATTCATATTTATCTTCACATGCAAAAGTTTTATCTAACAAAAATATTTCCAGCATTATATCTTCATTTTTTATTACTAACATAAATCACCTCAAACTACTTATACAGAAAATGAACTATCGTCCAATTTTTCTCATCTACAACAACTTCGAGATTATACTCTTTATTCTCATATTTATGGGATTTGCTATTATATCTATTTTTATACATCTTTATCTCATACCTTTGAAGTTTTACTGATGATTTCCCTATAGAATCAGGCATACGTTTACCATAGCGTATAGCCTTTTCAAGAATATGTACAGGAACATACCTTCCGGGTTCACGCATATGTTTTGCGGGCACTAAGGCAAATTTGATTTTTTTTGCTGATAAACCTATCTTTAAGCGACCTTTCAGTATATTAATTAAATGTTCACCTAACCTTATGGATAAGTTTACATATGCACCTCTGCTGGTTAAAGCTTGGAAAAAACGCCCTCCTGAAGCGAGTTTTTTTATTATAAAACCACCAAAGAAAATTAAATCAAAGGGATCTATTAATGGTGTTTCCAGTGGTAATTCATGTAGACCTATAAATAAGCTTTCAAAATAGTAGATCACTTGGAGGGAACTCAGTCCAATTTTTGCGATCTGATTAATCGCCAAATCAAAAAAATCCCAAAATGGACTGA
>NZ_NKHP01000004.1:16350-227409 GCF_014467235.1 Xenorhabdus indica
ACTCTTAGTGTGCGTTGAAGAATTTATGACCGCCTTTTCATCAGGGCAACAGCCGGGAGTGAGAAAAATGAGTGTATCGTTATTATGAAAGCTTATTTATACTCTCCATTGACATCATAAACATCATATACCCCGCCACCTCTACTATAGAGATAGCCAATACAAAGACCTGTTTCATCGTCGATGATAGGAGATGATTTTGTTATTTTATCTTTATTTTTTTGTGGTTCAGTTGAAAAAAACTCATTCCCGGAAAGCGGAGAGTTGAAAGTGTAATATCTCCCATTATCACTAAGTTTTAAATACCCATTTTCATCATTCATTATAATCCTTATGATATTATTTTAATTAGAAATAAAACTTATAAATAAGAATGCATACTATATATAGTATGGCGAACATCTAAAAAATAAACAATTTTAAAATTTGTGGTAATAATAAGAAAACGAAAGATTTTTGATACAATAATATATAAAAAAGATATGTAAAAAAGTGGTGCATACGCACCACTATTATTTCTATTAATTGTTATCAAAAACATAGTTATCAGAAACATAGTTATCAGAAGCGAACTTCTGCACTCATAACATAAGTTCTGCCGCGGGCTGTTTGAGCTACAACTTCCCCTTCCGATATATTTGGTGAAGAATTCATGCGATTCAGGGCATCTGCATAGTTTTTGTTAGCCACGTTCTGTACAGAAAATTTAACAGAAATATTCTTATTGATTTGATAATCCGTATATAAATCAATAATGGTCGGTATCTTATGATCTTCTACCATTTTATTACTGATTTCCGCATTTCCATCTACATTAGAATCTTGGTGATAAGACTGACCTGTATATTTCACTATCGCACCAACACGAATTTTTTCTTCCAGTAAACGAACGCCAGTATCCAATGTCATATAACGCTTCGGTAACTGAGATGCGTAGCTTGTTCCCATAATACTTGCCGAAAGTGAGGCTGGCTGTTGTGTTTTCTGCTGGCTATATGCTAATAAGCTGTAGAATATACCAGCATCATAATTGACCGAAAGCTCATAGCCACGCATAGTTACCGGTGTCAGACTATTACCATAAATATATATATTAAAGTTAGGATCAACCCCTCCCCACTCTTCATCTGTCAATGTTCCATCATTTTTACAAATTCTACCTTCTGCACAAACCAGATAAGATTCACTGAAGATATAATTTTTGATTTTGGTATGAAACATCGTTGCTTTTAAACGGAATGAATCCCCTTCTATAAATAAATTCGGACGATAACTATTAAACCCAATCTGATAAGTATCTGCCGTTTCTCCTTTCAGGAATGGATTCATAGAAATTCCGCCTTCATTGGAATAGAAAACTTCCTGTGTATTTGGTGCCCGCATTGCATGAGTATAAGTTATGAATGGCTGGAATGCAGGTGTAATTTCTGCTGATAATAGAATACTTGGATTAAATCCACGTGATTTAATATCTAATTGTGCTTCTCCCTGTGGGAAACAGTTTACTCTCTTATCACAAGCTGGTTTTTTTCCCTTTATGCTGGAGTCTAAATAGCTTAATCCCAAATTAGCAGTATAAATACCATGTTCAATTTTTAACTGACTGTAAATACTTTTAATATCTTGCTTCCCGCTTGGTGAAAATGGATTGCGTTTCTCTGAGGATTTATATTCTCCACTAAGTCCGATGCCTGTTTTTCTTTTGTACTCACTGTGCATCAATTTACTACCAAGAGTAAACGCAAAGTCTGTATCACCATAATTAAACCGGCTGGTATTTTTAATATCAATAGCATCAGATTTATTATGTGATTCACCTTTACCTAATCCACTCATAGGATTAACAAAGGACTGTTCATTCTTTCCTGAACTAAGTAAAATCTTAGTATCAATTAATTCACTAAATGGTGTGTAGTGATATTTCAAATAATAATCATAGCTATCGACATGACGTTTAGTAAACTTATTATGATAAAAACGTCCAGACAACTCCAAATCATGAAAATCATTTGGCTTAATATTTATTTTCATCAATTGTGAATTTGGTCTCTGTTTAAATGCCTTATCCGTACCAAATTCTTCGCTGCTGATACCCATGCCATTTTTGTAGTGAGCATCAATACTGTGACCACTAACAGCAAGCATAGCACCAATGGAACCTTCTGAGCTGAACGCCTGCTTTTTTCCTGCAATAGTAATCATGCCGTTTTTACCTATGCCATTAGTACCATAAGTTGATTTAGCCCGTATACCCAGTTTGTTGCCCTCGAAAATAACATCATCAATCCCAATGGTACGAAAGTTAGCACTTCCCACCAACGCATTGACTGAATCACCATCGTTAGCCTGCCCACGATCAATATCTGTCCGGATAATAAAATTAGGGTCAATCAAAGTACCAAACTGATTATAAGGCATTCCCCCGTGCCCAAATGAATTCGGAGCTATACCATAAAAACTCTGGCTAACACCGTCTACCATCATATTGACACGGCCAAAACCACTTAATCCACGGATATTGACAGCGACTGTTCCCTGACTTGCATCCATCTGAGTGTAAGTCCCCGGCAAACTCCGCAATACGCTATCCATAGATTCAAGTTTATTATCTTCCCCTACAGAACTATAAGCACCGGGTTTTTCCATTGCTTCAATTTGCGGCGAATTCTTATTATCCTGAGAACCTGAAACTTTCAGTGTGCTAAATCGCATGACTTTTTGATTTTTATTGTCATTTGTATTTTCAGCATAAGCCAATCCCTGAAGCCCAATAAATACTGCGCTGGCTCCAGCTATTTTTGCCATGATTTTCATTAATATCATCCTAAATCAAAAAATATTCATTAAGGCTCACATTGCTTCGCAAATTTGGCGATAAAAAATCCGGATACTGATAAATAATTACCAGCATCCATAATTATTAATATATATTTTTTATTAATCTTTTAAGGTTGGAAAATATGTTTTAGCATCATCCAACATAAGCAGAAAACTATAATCAAGAGCGATATCATTTAATCGGTTAAAACGCCCCGGCTTTCCGCCATGACCGGTATCCATGTTGGTTTCCAATAACAACAGGCTATTCCCTTTTTTCATTTCCCTTAATTTAGCCACCCACTTTGCAGGCTCCCAATATTGTACCTGAGAGTCATGTAAACCCGTCGTCACTAATAAATGGGGATAACGCTGGTGTTTAATATTATCGTAAGGGCTATAAGATTTAATACGGAAATAAACTTCCTTATTATTCGGATTTCCCCACTCGTCATATTCACCTGTTGTTAAAGGAATAGAGGGATCAAGCATGGTAGTCACAACATCAACAAAAGGAACTTTAGCAATCACACCACGGTATAACTCCGGTGCCTGATTAATCACCGTCCCCATCAGTAAGCCGCCTGCACTGCCACCTTCCGCATAAACACGCTTACTGTCACCATATCCATCAGCAATTAATGTCTTAGTCGCATCAATAAAATCGTGGAAACTGTTCATCTTATTTTCGAGCTTACCTTGCAGATACCAGTTCCGGCCTAAGTCGCCACCACCACGTATGTGCACCAAAGCATAAACAAAACCACGATCCAGAAGACTCAGCATTGGAGAGCTAAAATACGGGTCCATGCTGATACCATAAGCACCATAGCCATAAATCAGAATTGGGTTCTGGCCTTTTTCAAACAGAGACTTACGGTAAACCAGAGAAACAGGGACTTCCACACCATCTCTGGCTTTTATCCAGATACGCTGGCTTTCATAGTTCTCTTTATTGAATCCTTTAACTTCTTGCTGTTTCAGCAATTCACGTTCGCCCGTTTGCATATTCCATTGGAATACAGAACTTGGAGTTGTCAGAGATGAATAGCTATAACGCAGTAAATCAGTATTTGGCTCCGGGTTATAACTTAGTGATGCCATATAGGCTGGATCGTCAAACTTAACCCGTTTTTCCTGCTGCGTTTTCCAGTCAATCTGACGGATTGAAGTTAATCCCTTTGTACGCTCCTGCACCACTAACCAATTGTTGAACAGTTCAAAATCTTCTAAATCAGTATTTTCCTGTGGCGCAATCACCGTTTCCCATGGCTTATCGAGAGCTTCTGTCCGGTATAAACCAAATAATGGATTTTCATAGTTGGAGCGGATATAAAATTGGCCACGGAAATGATCGACATAATATTCACGTCCAGCCTGACGAACAGAGAAAATCTGTGGTTCTAATTGTGGGTTATTAGCATCAATCAGTCGATATTCTGACGTTGAATAACTGGTAACCGAAATCAGAATATAATCAAGAGAAGTACTTTTCGAAATTGACAAACGGAAGCGATCATCATCTTCTTGATAGATTTTTTTATCCTGCTTCGTGTCTGTACCATATTGATGGCGAAATAGCTGGTAAGGCAGCAGGGTTTGTGGATCTCTGCGTACATAAAACAAAGTATTACCCTCATTAGCCCACAAAATATTGCCTGAAGTATTTTCTATGACATTATTCTGCCATTCATTATCAGCAAAGTTTTTGAAAGAAATTTGGTAGTTACGACGGCCTTGAGTATCTTCTGCTACAGCAATACGCTTATTGTCACGAGTAATCGCAAATCCACCGATTTGATAAAACTTATGGCCTTTTGCTCGTTCGTTACCATCAACCATTACCTGCCAGTCAGTTGAATTATCAACTGGCTTACGCTGATAGATTGGAAAATCTTTTCCTGCCTGATAAACGGTACGATAAATATAACCATTGTAAGTATAAGGAACTGACTGGTCTTCTTTACTCATTCTGCCAGTCATTTCGTTATACAGTGTTTTCCGCAACTCTTGCCCAGATTCCAGCACCTCTGCGGTATGCTTATTTTCAGCCGTCAAATAATCAATGACTTCTTTATCCTGACGGTTATCGTCACGTAACCAGTAATAATTATCAATGCGAGTATCACCATGAATAGTTATTGCATGTGGCTGTTTTTTTGCCATAGGCGGCACCATGTTTTCCTCCATCGCGATGGTCGTAACACTATTACTTAATAAACTTCCCCCCAACAAAAAACTAAGTATGATCCTTTTTGTTAGCACGGCTTTTTGGTTTTTTGGTGAAAACACCGTTTTATACTGTGACATGCCATTCGTCCTATTTTTTTATTGTTAGTGAGATAAAGTGAAATCAATTGGCAGTTCAACTGTAACACTGCCATTGGTTAAAATGACATCAGGTGGAGCTGGTAAAGGCTGTGCTCTTTCCAATACAAGCCTTGCTTCTCGGTCAAGTGAGTTCGTCCCGGAACGTCTTACTAATTCACCGTCAATCACTGCACCAAATTGATTAACCGTGAATTTCACCATTGGACGCCCTGTCCGTTTTCTTCTCTGAGCATCTGCCGGATATCTTTTATAACGGTTTAAATGACCACTAACCTCAGCCTGCCAAACTGCTTTTGCATCAGCAACTGCATCCGAGTTACTTTCATAAGATGCGGCTGTTCGGGAAGTCACATTATCCGCTGTAGCGCTACTGGTTGTTGGTGCTGAACGACTCTGGGATTTTTCACTTTCCTGCTCTTTTGCCTTCAC
The DNA here is from genome assembly GCF_014467235.1 of Xenorhabdus indica. GTDB lineage: Bacteria > Pseudomonadota > Gammaproteobacteria > Enterobacterales > Enterobacteriaceae > Xenorhabdus > Xenorhabdus indica. The sequence goes on from NZ_NKHP01000004.1 coordinate 21,928, forward strand.
TCGCTTAACAGGTTGGGCTTTTTTAGGTGCATCCTGCTCTTTTTGTTTTTTCTTTGGCTTATGAACTAAAATCTGTGCTTCTTCATTCACCGCCAATTTGGGCATACTGATTTCATCAACCTTGCTTTCTTGTTGATGGCTGGCAACAGATAATAATTGTTCAATACCAATCGGTTGTTTTTCGACCTTACGTATTGCTTCTGTCTGTAGTGATACTTCCATCATAACCGCAGGTGGAGGCAAAAATTCCTCAAGATCAAGATCCTGCGGTTTATAAATCAACCATCCGACCAATAAGGCATGAAGTGTGATAGCAGCGAGAAAGGATTTTGTCACGTGACCAACGTGAGTGGTTTGATACGTTGTATACGTCAACATTTTTTATAACACATTATGTCAAAGATAAATTCAGATAATGATAATCAATTGAATATATAAATGAAAACTATTTTTATTTATTAAGTTCATCACATCCTTGTGATAGATACCACTAATTATTTACGTTACTGGTCACTTTAGGGGTAAACCAGACAAAATCAGCATATTCGTTGTTCAAAGAAACCCCTTGTTCAGCGATAACAAGCACAACAACCCGTTCATTGGGCGCTATTTTTTTCACATGCTGAGGTACACCCATCGTTTTTACGGCGTGATACCCTCCTGCAAATAACAACGCTGGTGATGGCGCTTTCATCAATTGTTCTGCCATTCGCTGATCACGTAATTGCTGAATTTTGCTCATGGCAGAGAGAGATAGTTCATCTATATTTCCACCATGGGAATTTTTGATAGTGTCGTCGATACGTTTTTTGACATCACCGGAAACTAGTGAAGTTCTATCTCCAGCCCTGTAATTTTTGTATGCCTGATCGACTTCACTACGATCCAAGTTTGCCGCTAACAATGGGTAAGGTGCTTTCATCAGCTCCACAACCAGTTTTCCATATAACACCCAAGGCCAGCCTTGCTGCCACGCTAATAGATTTTTAATGCGTTCATCTCTGACTATTGGATTTCCCTGCAACCAGCTTTTCACTTTGTTCACTTTCTCTTGCTGGTCTGGGTTTATCATTTCCAGTAATACAGAGCCATGAGGGCGTTTTTGCTCAAGTTGTTGAACCAGCCATAACTCGATTTGATGATGATAAGGATTATCGTGTTTTTCACCCACAATGATTCTGGGATAGGTTGCCAATTGTTCGAGCAATTCATCAGAAGTGATAGATTTGCCTGCGTTCATATCAAGCAAAGCACCTGATTGGGTTAACTCACTGGGAAGAGATTGTTTTACTTCTTGAGAGTTATATTGAGTGGTAGTCAGTGATGTTGCACAACCACCAAGCAGGAAAGCACATACCAAAAAAGTTGTTTTTATATAAATAGATTTTTTCATTGATATTCATTATCACATTAAAAATTTTCCTGCATATTATAGATAATGAGAATTATTTACAAATAAAATACCCTGCCAGGCAAAGGCCCGGCAGGGCTGCTTACTTATTCATCTTGTTTATTACTTCAACCAGAATATTAATACGAATGAGTTATAGAGGGTCGGTTTGTGCTTCAACGGCGGCTAATGCCACCATGTTAACAATGCGACGAACAGAAGCGATCGGGGTCAATACATGTACTGGCTTTGAGACCCCCATCAATACCGGGCCAACCGTTACACCATCTGAGCCGGTAACACGTAATAGGTTATAACTAATACGTGCCGCTTCCATATTCGGCATAATCAACAGATTAGCAGAACCTTTTAATGGACTGTCCGGCATGATGTCACGACGAATACTTTCTACCAAGGCTGCATCACCATGCATTTCACCGTCAATTTCCAGTGACGGAGCCATTTGCTGTACCAGTTCCAGCGTCTTACGCATTTTTTGTGCAGAAGCACAATCAGAAGAACCAAAACTTGAACGCGATAATAAAGCAACCTTTGGTTCAATACCGAAACGACGTACAGTTTCAGCCGCCATCAGTGTGATTTCAGCCAATTCCTCTGGTGTCGGATCTTCATTGACATAAGTGTCAGCAATAAAGGTATTCCCCATTGGCAACAATAAGGCATTCATTGCACCGGCTGTACACGCTCCTTGACGGAAACCAAGGACATCTTTTATAACTTGATAGTGTTCACCATAGCTGCCAACCGTACCACAAATTAGGCCATCCGCTTCACCACGATGTACCATGATGGCTCCGATCAATGTCGGATTACCAATCACGGCGCGACGAGCCTGTTCCTGAGAAACACCACGACGTTTCATCAGTTGGTAATATTCCTGCCAGTATTCTTTGAAGCGCGGGTCATTTTCGTTGTTGACCACTTCAAAATCTTTATCGGCTTCAATGTGAAGCCCTTGCTTTTTGATACGCATCTCAATCACACTTGGGCGACCAATCAGGACAGGGAATGCCAATCCGAGAGACACGAGTTCCTGAGTTGCATGCAGCACCCGAATATCTTCCCCTTCCGCCAATACAATGCGTTTCTTCTCTTTTTTCGCCTGAGCGAAAATCGGCTTCATAAATAAGTTGGTTTTGTAGACAAACTCACTCAGTTTTTCAATATAAGCGCCAAAATCAGCAATAGGACGTGTTGCAACACCAGAGTCCATCGCCGCTTTCGCTACAGCAGGCGCAATTTTTACAATCAGCCGTGGATCAAATGGCTTCGGTATGATGTATTCAGGTCCAAAGAACAGATCCTGATCGCCATATGCAGAAGCAACTTCCTGACTCTGTTCAGCCAATGCCAGATCTGCAATTGCATGCACACAGGCCAGTTTCATCTCTTCATTAATGGTGGTTGCCCCAACATCCAGTGCGCCACGGAAGATGAATGGGAAGCAGAGTACATTGTTAACTTGATTAGGATAATCAGAACGGCCAGTGCAAATAATCGCATCAGGACGCACAGCTTTTGCCAGTGGTGGCAAAATCTCAGGTTCCGGATTTGCCAAAGCCATAATGAGCGGATCTTTCGCCATGGTTTTGACCATCTCTGGTGTCAGAACACCCGGCCCGGAACATCCGAGAAAAATATCAGCATCGGGAATGACATCAGCGAGTGTACGGCTACCGTTATCCTCAATAGCATAATCAGCTTTGGTTTTTTCCATGTTTTCTTCGCGACCACGATAAATAACACCTTTCGAGTCACAAACAACAATATTTTCACGTTTTAAGCCCAAAGCCACCAGCAGATTCATACAGGCAATGGATGCTGCACCCGCACCAGACACTACCATCCGTACTTTACTGATGTCTTTATTAACAACGCGCAACCCGTTAAGTACTGCCGCAGTACAAATAATTGCCGTACCATGCTGGTCATCATGGAATACAGGAATTTTCATCCGCTCACGAAGTTTCTGTTCAATGTAGAAACATTCTGGCGCTTTGATATCTTCAAGGTTGATACCACCAAAAGTCGGCTCCAACGCCGCAATGATATCGATTAATTTATCAGGATTGGACTCTTCAATTTCAATGTCAAAAACATCAATACCCGAGAATTTTTTGAATAGCACCCCCTTCCCTTCCATGACAGGTTTACCCGCCAATGCCCCGATATTACCCAACCCCAATACGGCACTACCATTGGAGATAACAGCCACCAGATTACCACGTGCAGTATATTTATAAGCCGCCAATGGATTTTCTGCTATTTCAAGACAAGGAGCTGCGACACCTGGCGAATATGCTAAGGCTAAATCACGCTGTGTAGTCAGCGGCTTAGTCGGAGTAACAGTGATTTTCCCCGGTTGTGGGAATTCATGAAAATCAAGGGCACTTTGTTTTAATTTTTCGTCCATCGTCTGATCCTTTATGAGTCATGTCTAAGTAAAAATCTGCTCAGTATAATAGTTAAGGAAGGTTATATCATGATACTAACAATATTTTTATTAATAGCCACTGAAATAACAGATCATAAAATGATCTGTTAATGGTTTAATATTAGTCAATAGTATATGAAAATACCTCAATTATACTCATAGAGAGGTATTCCCATTTTCCATTCATTAATAACTCACTAAATTAATTAAGAGAGACATCTAAGAAACAACTTAAAATGAGTTTACAAAAACAAAACTTAATCGATAAAATAATCGTAGACATTTGATTTGGAAAATTATTAGCAATTAGGGAAACTCATTTTCTTATGCCTGTGAATTTTATTTCACCTAAATGGATAAACCTGTTTGCGATATTTCTTTTTTTATATCAGGATATATTTTCAGGATCTCTATTATAGATGATTCAATATACTCCATAAAAATCACACAGCTATTTAACATAAAGCAGAATTCTGTTTTTTTATGTTTTATCAAAACATAAGATCTGCATTTCTATTATGGGAGAAGGAACATGCATAATCATACAGTCATGATAGTCGATAATCATCCTATCATTCGTCATGGTTTAAAAGGGTTGATTGAATCAGAGCGCGAACTCATTGTGACTGCTGAGACCGATAACGGCGAAGATGCCATTAATATCGCTTGCCAAATAAAACCAGATATTATTTTAATGGGTTTGGAAATCAACGGCTTTTCCGGGATTGATACGATTAAATCACTCCGCCGCAAAGGGCTTGATTCCTACGTTCTGGTACTTTCTGATTCAGCTAGCCGAAGCGATGTTTATGATGCTGTTGATGCAGGTGCGAATGGTTATTTATTAAAAGATATTGAACTATCCCCCCTGCTGGTTAACATAAAAAAAGCTGTAAATGGGCAAGCAGTATACAGTGAAAAAGTTTACCAATATTTATCTACTCGTCATCTTTATGTTGATCCTTTATCAAAATTAACTAAACGTGAATTAGACGTTTTAAAAGAAATCTCAGAAGGAATGACAAATAAAGAAATTGCTGATTTTCTTTTTATCTCAGAAGAAACTGTGAAAGTTCATACCCGTAACCTATTGAAAAAACTTAAATCCCGCTCCCGTCTCGAAGCTACCATCATCTATCTGAAACATAGAAAATCAGATTTAATATAACATCTGACAGTCAATCTCTATAATAGAGAGACACAATTTCCCTGTTGATAAAAATCAGGGAAATTGTGAATTAAATCAGATAAAAGTTAATTATAATTAATTCAATATAATTCATAGTCAATTATATTATAATAAATGCAATTATTGTATTTATTCGAAACTAATATTTTAGAATTAATTTGTTTATGAAATATATATATGGAAATTATGCCTAATGGTTCTTAAATTGCCGTATGTTGTTGAATGAGTATAAGCAATCAGAACATTATTTGACAGACAACCAGGTAAAATACAGCGTTTGGTTCAGCCAGAGTATATGAAAGGTTCGTGTTATCTGGATAAAATGGTAAATTTGCCGCATTATACCCAATGGACTTCAAGATGCGACTAGCAAAGCGGCAACCTGGCAGATGACAAATATATGCCGGATGTGTAAACAAAACTAAGGATCTCATAATGTCAGATACCACTCCTCAAAAAACATTCACTCTGTACGGTATCAAAAATTGCGATACTGTGAAGAAAGCTCGTCGTTGGTTAGAAGATCAAGAGATCCCATATCAATTTCATGACTACCGTGTTGATGGCTTATCCCCGGAACGACTGCAAATATTCATTGAACAAGTAGGTTGGGAGGCTTTACTGAATACCCGTGGCACAACCTGGCGCAAATTGACTGATGAGCAGAAGTCCACTATCAACAACGCTGAAACAGCTAAGGCACTGATGCTGGAACAGCCCGCTATCATTAAACGCCCACTGTTAGTTTCAGAATCAGTAACCTCAAAACCATCAGCAACAGAAAGCTACTTACTGGGTTTCAAGGCTGAACAATACCAACAGTTTTTTTCTCATGACTGTTCTCTTACGGCTAAATAAGGGCTTACATAATGACTTGTCCAGTGATTGAACTGACTCAGGAATTAATTAAGCGGCCTTCCGTCAGCCCCGATGATCAAGGCTGCCAGGAACTTCTGATCCAACGTCTGCAAAATACGGGTTTTACAATAGAAAGGATGCCTTTCGGTGATACGCTGAATTTCTGGGCCTATCGTGGAACCGGCGTAACTTTTGCTCTCGCTGGGCATACTGACGTTGTTCCCGCTGGTGATACCTCAGAATGGCAAAGCCCCCCATTCGAGCCAATTATCCGTGACGGTATGTTGTATGGTCGTGGTGCAACAGATATGAAAGGCTCCCTGGCTGCGATGGTAGTTGCAGCAGAACGCTTTGTTGCTGATAACCCTAATCATCAGGGTCGCCTTGCTTTTTTGATTACTTCAGATGAAGAAGCTAATGCAGTAAATGGCACTGTCAAAGTTGTTGAAACATTAATGTCACGTCATGAACGACTGGATTATTGCCTGGTGGGCGAACCTTCCAGCCAGAAACGTCTCGGTGATATGATCAAAAATGGACGCCGTGGCTCCCTGACTGCCAATGTAACCATTCACGGTGTTCAAGGGCATGTTGCATATCCTCAATTCGCTGATAATCCTATTCACCATTCCCTCCCCTTCCTACAGGAGTTAGTCAATACTCAATGGGACGACGGTAATGAATTCTTCCCTGCCACCAGTATGCAAATCGTGAATATTCTGGCAGGTACGGGAAGCAATAATGTCATACCGGGTAAATTGCAGGTTCAGTTTAATTTCCGCTTCAGTACCGAGCTGACAGACACCAAGATCCGCCAGCAGGTCGAAGACATGCTGAAAAAATATGAGTTAACACATGAAATCGAATGGTGGTTATCCGGTCAGCCTTTCCTGACCTGTAAAGGAGAACTTGTTGATGTTACGGTTGAAGCCATCAAACATTATTGCGGATATCAGCCAGAACTATCGACAAGCGGCGGCACATCTGATGGACGCTTTATTGCCAAAATGGGCGGGCAGGTCGTGGAATTGGGGCCTATTAATGCAACTATTCACAAAACAAATGAATGTGTCAGTGTGTCTGATTTACAGGAATTAAGCCTGATCTATCAACGTATCATGGAGCAATTAATCAAATGATGACGTCTGAAATGCTGACTGGTGTATCAACAGATCACTTGGTGACACTATCTGGTAATCATCGTTTACAATTTGACGCCACCAAAGCATTCCTTGCCATGCAACGAGACGCTGTCAGGGCAGGCTTTAAGTTACAACCCGCCAGCTCTTTTCGGGATTTCACACGCCAACAAACTATCTGGAATGAAAAATTTCGCGGTCAACGACCGGTATTAGATGTCAACAGCCAGCTTCTTAATATTACTCAAATGACCGAAGGAGAAATTTGTGAAGCTATTCTCCGTTGGTCTGCCTTACCGGGGGCCAGCCGTCATCATTGGGGAACTGAGCTGGATATTTATGATCCTTTTCTGTTGCCACAAGGCAAACAGTTATTATTGGAACCGTGGGAATATGAAGATGGTGGTTACTTTGAACCGCTATCAGACTGGTTAACAGAAAATATGTCACGCTATGATTTCTACCGGCCATTTACCCATGCCACGGTGCGAGGTGTAGCTTATGAACCATGGCATATTAGTTACTGGCCGCTATCTCACGAAGCCGAATGTTTATTCAATGAGCAAATTTTATTAGACGTCTGGCAGGATCGTGACATTGCCGGCGTTAATTGGTTGACAGCAAACCTCTCCTATGTTTTTGAAAAATACATCAAAATAACAGAAAAGGTTTAAGGTCAATCACAATATTAGAGGAGCTTGTTATGCACTGGCTAACGGATTATTGGTGGGGAGTTCTGCTGTTACTCGCAGGCATTATTATCAATGCGATAAAAGAACTGAGCCGTATCAATACAAAGCGTTTTTTGGATAACAAACCTGAACTCCCTCCTCACCGGGATCTTAACGCTGCATGGGATGATGAGGACGACTGGCCTCAGACGGATGGCAAGAAGACAAATCACAAGAAATAACTCGACCTTTCCATTGTCTGGCAAGTATTTCATCAATACTTGCCAATGCACTTGCTGTCTCTTCTCGCCAGCATTTTAACAACGCCTTACGTCCATTCAGAGACAAATCACTCACACATTGTTCAATCTCGATCTTCTGTTGGAGATGTTTTCTCAACGCAGGCAGAGCCAGATCATTCGCTAACAATAAGCGTTGCAAGGCAAAATAAGAAGCGGATAAAGGACGATGTGCAAATGCAAAACCAGCCAGCTCTTGCCAATCATTCTCATTAAGTTGGCTATCATCTTGGTGCGCAATAGGCAAAACAAACCCAATTAATGACTCCAACCAATTCGCATCACGGGATAAGTGTTGCTGTGCAGACTGAGCAAGCCATATCCCTTGTTCACTCAACGGCAAAATTGCCATCGCGGTATAGCAACCACTGCTCGCTTCAAGGTATGTTCCCATCCGCACTAACCGAAAACCGCATTTTTGCCAAAGTGCCCAAAGTTCAGCAGTGTAACCAAAACTGACCGACAAGAAGTCCAGATTTTGCTCGTGTGCTGCCTGACATTGTTGAGTAATCAACCCCTGCGCGATGCCAAGACGACGATATTGTGCTTGTACAGCAATGCGACTGACTCTTTGTGACCGCATTGTAGCAGCCTGCGGAAAACCACTGTGCGCAGCCAGCGATTGAGCCACCAGATTTCCCCTTGGACGACGGCGGCCAGCCCATATCTCATGCGCCAGTGCCGGTGACAACCCTCCTTCATTCACCATCCACAGTGCACCAATCAGTTGTGGGTTATCATGCACAGCACAAGAAGACATAGCAGCCAGAAATGTCATTCCATTGCCATCCAGCAAACGACGCAAATCAAGGGGGGAAGTTCGATAATGGGCACTTGTTAATAATCCATAGAACTGGCGCAATAACCAAGGTTGCTGTAACCACGTTGCTTGTTCAATGAAATTGAAGGATAAATTTTTTTCAATATCAAAATGAGGCGCTTGTTGAGAAAATAATCGGCTATCATCAATACCGTTATCAAATAACAATGCGCTATCCAGCCATGTTTCTAATGGATCATTTTCGGCCCAACGCATTGGTGTTTTCAGCTCTCTGATATGACAATCGGGTAAAGCAGAACAGAATTTCAATAAAAATCCTCGTCCGGTTCCTTCATAACCTTGTACAGTCGTGGTTAATAACACACGTGGAAAATGCCGAATAAGTTCCGTTAACTGTGGAATTGGCATTGCAGCCGCCTCATCAATTAAAAGCCAGTCTGCCGCTATCTTCTGCTCTGCACTATTGTTGTCTATGATATTGTTGTCTGTGCTCTGAAATTCTTTCAGTCGAAAAAATTTCAGTAAATTATCGGCCGACCAGAATGGTGTCCCCTGTTCATCAAGATCAGAATGATCACTCCCCCTGGAATAACAACGAATAATTTCTGTCGTTACTTTTGCTGGTGCACATAACCAACATTTTCCTTGCCACTGACGCACCAACATTCCGGCAAGCGCAGATTTTCCTCGCCCACGCGGTGCAGTGATCACCCAAACACCTTGTGAAACTTGTAACAACTGTTCAAGGATCAACTGCTGACTGATTGTCGGATTACCATCCGGCATGTTCCACGGCTGAGTTTGAGGCAATAACTCCGGATAAAAAGACGTTTCTTGCCGCCATAATAAACAATGCGGAGAAGTAAGGAGCTGCCATTGAATATGCTGAATAAAGCGCGGCGTGGGGATCACACCAACAGACTCATTCCAGCGAGAACTATCTTCATCTGGCAAATTAGCCCATTGTTTCCAGACAGGGACGCGCATCACCAGCCAGCTTCCTGCTTTCAGCGTCCCCGCCAGTATCGCTAACGCTTCAGCATTAAAGCCACGGGTTGCATCAAAAACCCCATGTAAAAATTCTCTTCCCAGTAAACCAGCCGATTTTGTGGGCTCAACAGCATTTATGGGTTCAACAACACCGTGAGTTTTAATCGTATCGGAAGTGTGGATAACATTATGAGCGTTGGAAGTTATTGTGATCCAATCTCCTTGAAACACCCCTTTCAAATAAGTGACGATCTGTTCACTCCACTGACTCTCACCGCTTAATACCAGCAAACGGCGCTGCCCTTGTCGTTGCATTTGTTCCTGCAACGCTCTCCATTTCAAATCCAGTTCTGTCATGATTTACCAATTACAATGGACAATATGCCTGCCGCAATCAATGGGCCGACCGGAACGCCTTTAAACAATGCTACACCTAACACCGTACCGACCAATAATCCCGCGACTGTAGCAGGTTGATTTGACATCAGGGATACACCCCGACTACCTAGCCACGACACAAGAATACCGACGACAATAGCAAGCAACGATTTCCAATTCAGGAATGAACTGAAAATTTCTTGCGTAGAAATTTTCCCACTGGCGATAGGAGCCATGACTCCTATTGTGAGAATCAAAATACCCAGAGTTAAACCATACTTTTCGACCCAAGGGAAAAATTGGTTCAATGGGGTAATGCGGACGACCAGCAAAAACAACATGGCCAATGTTATCGTCATGTTGTGGCTAATAATGCCAAGTCCAGCCAGCATTAATAAGATAAGTAAAGTGGGATCAATCTGACTCATAAATTCCCTGTTTTCTATAAACCTGTTTACTACAAAAATAGAAGATCATGCTTCTGACAATAAACCAATGTATTATCTGACGCAGCGCAGAATAATAGCTTAATCGTCTGGCATGTAAGCAAACCTATTGATGTTCTGTGGAAATATACCAACGAATAACTATATTTTCATAATAAAATAGTTGCTAAGATATCTTTAATCTTTCAAGTTACCTCTATGATAGATATTAATGCTTTTATTAAGGTGAATGCGGAAAGGTTGTGGGGAATACCTCGCAAACAGGATGCGTTCGTACAGGAAATATGAAAAAATCAGCACTTTTAATCACTATAAGTATGCTATTAACCGGTTGTACCACTCAATGGGTACCCGCAAGGAGTAACCCCACACCTTTTCACGAAGCAGATGCAGAGTGTAATATAAGCGCTATGCAACAATTTCCGGTGAAAAACGAAGTGGCTCAAACTTCCCACCTCCAAAAAGTCAAAAATTCCTGCGGTAAAGATTGTTTTTATGAACAAAGTGTTCCTATGACCCAAAGTTATATCATTGACGTCAACACGCGTCCCAGGAATCAGGTTTACCATTTTTGTATGCAGCAGAAAGGCTGGCAGCAAAAAACAAAATACCTGCTGTAACCCGTAGTAACTAATACATAATTGCTTTCACTTTCATACACTTCATCTTTCAAGTTGCAGCTTTGTTAGCTGCAACTTGAAATTTATTGGAATATAAATATAGCCCATTGGCTATATCCATTTAAGTAATCGTTTGCGTCATCAATCCAAAATAACGCCAATACGGTGAGCTACCTCTTCATACGCTTCAACTAAGCCACCAAGACTTTGGCGAAAACGATCTTTATCCATTTTATCCATCGTTTGCTTATCCCATAAGCGACTACCATCTGGTGAAAATTCATCACCTAATACGATTTTCCCTTTGAACAGACCAAATTCCAGCTTAAAGTCCACCAAAATTAAACCGGCACCATCAAATAACTGACGCAAAACTTCATTGGCTTTGTAACTTAGTCGCTTCATCTCAGCTAAATGTTCCTTGCTGACCCAGCCGAATGTTTCGCAATACGATTCATTAACCATCGGATCATGTCTGGCATCATCTTTCAGGAACAAATCAAACAAAGGTGGATTCAAAACCATCCCCTCTTCCACACCGAGGCGTTTCACAAGTGAACCAGCCGCACGGTTACGAATAACACATTCAACAGGCACCATATCCAGTTTTTTGACCAGAGATTCATTGTCTGATAACAACTGTTCCATCTGGGTCGGGATACCTGCCTCTTCCAATCTACGCATAATGAAATAGTTGAATTTATTATTCACCATTCCCTTACGATCAAACTGTTCAATGCGTTCACCATCCAATGCTGATGTATCATTACGGAATTCCAGCACAAGCAAATCAGGATTATCAGTAGCGTACACTGTTTTTGCCTTTCCACGATACAACTCAGCTTTTTTCTGCATATTACACTCCAGAGATGCGACATCTTTAAACGGAAAATTAAACAAAACATCTAACCTAAAACATTTCACTCAAATATATAAAGGGGCTTAAGCCCCTTTATATGTTATTTGTTTGTGGTCTTGCTAAATGCTGCTTGCAGCACCGCGACCATTTGATCATTTTCGGATTGAGTCAGTGGCTTACCTTTTTCGTTAATAAATTGCAAACTGCTTCGGTTATCCAGATCACCTACCTGTAACTTGTAGTTTCCTGCACTGATAGTCGGTGCCTCAACACCTAATGCTTCCCAACCTGAAGAAGATAGTTCCTTATATGTTAGCGTTATCGCGCCAGTCGAACGAGAGCGATCGGTAACTTGCATACCAATGCTTTCCAATGCATATGGCAGCCTGTTCCAGACTGTATTGTATGTTGCACGGACAATAATTTGTGGCAATCCTGTGTTATCGCTACCACTTTGTACCGCCAAAGCACCAGCATCTGGCGTGCCGTTCTGAGCCAACAATTCTTGTTGTTCACTCAAACCACTAACCAGTTCGTTAAACATTAATGCGTTGTAATGCTGGATTTCCAGTGGGTTGTCAACAACCTTGCCGCTATGTTCCAAACCTGCGTTTGAAACAGTCAAGGCTATCTGATAACCCTGCTGAGCAACCGAAATATGGTAACGTCCCTTATAAGGAACATTTTCATCTGACCGTGGCCACAAAATCCAGTCAGTTGTCAACGTCTTAGTGGCATCATTTCGTTGACTGACCGGATAACCTTTCTTAGCCAAGAAACTATTCACTTGTGACCACAATTTGCTGTATTCAGGCGTATTTTCAAGCAACAGCTTACTGCTTTGGGCGCTATTTTCAACACGCGATCCTGTCAATAACGCCAATGTCTGCAATGGTGGACGTATATCAACAGCCTTTCCAGTTGCCCCTTGTGAAGCCACTGGCGGAATATCATATTCACCATTTTGTAGTGGTAAGTTCATCCCTGCGGGAATATTCAATATCTTCAGAGGAGGAGTTTCAAGATAAGACTCATCCCCACTTACCTGACGTTTATAGCGCTGATCGCTGGAGCAAGCTGCCAGCAAAACAACCAATGACAGGCCAGCAACCTTCATGACCTTCGATTTTTGCAATAATGTTGCCATTAAAATTCCCTAAATTTTACAATAATTCAGCCGCTTTCAAGGCATTCTCAACTGAAATTTGCCCTTCTTGCGTCAATGAAATCATTGGCAGACGCAATGTGTCACCGGCAATTAACCCCAGTTTATGACAGGCCCATTTAGCTGGCGCCGGGCTAGGTTCAACAAATAGTTTATGATGCAATTCCATCAATCGGCTGTTCAGGCTACGCGCTTGCACAAATTCGCCGCGACGAGCCAACTCGCAAATTTGTGCCATTTCTGCGGCAGCCACATTCGTTGTTACCGAAATAACCCCTTTTCCACCAAGATGCATGAAATCGAGAAAACTTGCATCATCACCACTTAGCAGAATGAAATTTTCATCATTAACCAATTCTCGGATCTGACTGACACGACTTAAGTTCCCTGTTGCTTCCTTGATTGCGATAATATTTTTCAATTTCGCCAAGCGTGCAACAGTCGATGGCAGCAAATCACATCCAGTACGAGATGGTACATTATACAGAATTTGTGGTAAGTCGGTATTCTCAGCTATCGCTTTATAGTGCTGATATAAACCTTCCTGTGATGGTTTATTATAATAAGGTGTCACAGACAGGCAACCAACAACTCCCGTATTTTCAAAGCACCGGGTCAGTGAAATTGCTTCCGCAGTCGCATTTGCGCCTGTTCCGGCAATAATCGGAATACGGCCATCAGCGAATTCAAGTGTTGTCAGTACAACATCGACATGCTCATCATGAGTCAGTGTGGCACATTCTCCGGTTGTCCCAACAGAAACAATTGATGATGTACCACTGGCGACATGATAATCAATCAATTTTTTCAAACTGGCTTTGTCAACCTGACCAGTTGAATCCATCGGTGTGATTATTGCAACCATACTGCCCGTAAAATCGAAGTGACCACTCTCCATTACCATTTCCTCTTAACTGAACCTTACACTGCAAACAAGAAAATCATGGTACTTTCTTGTCATAAGGAAGGAAACTCTTTAACCATACGATTTCAATGAATTTTGTTAATACCAAGTGTAGACGATTAAACAGAGATTATAATCATGCTCTTTCTCCCATAAATGCCATTGACCTTCTCCTGATCATTTTTTATGTTTAATAACGACATGTATAGCAGACATCTACCATAGATAAGGAAAATCGCTTTGCCAAAACCAAAACAACATTTTTTAGTGATCACTGCTCTCGGTGCAGATCGCCCTGGTATCGTCAATACCATTACCCGTCTTGTGAATACATGCGGCTGTAATATTGAGGACAGCCGTCTGGCAATGTTTGGCGAAGAATTTACCTTTATCATGCTGCTATCTGGTAGCTGGAACTCGATTACCTTGATTGAATCCACTCTGCCCCAAAGAGCGGCTGAACTTGAATTACTTGTTGTGATGAAACGTACTCGCAGCGGCGCTCAGACAAAATTTCCTTCAATGGTTTCAGTCCGGGTAGATGTAGATGATTCTCCTGGTATTGTTGAACGTTTCACTAATCTGTTCACAACCCAGAATTTCAATATTGCTGAACTGGTATCAAAAACCCATCCAGTTGATGAAAATATGCCCGCTCGTTTGCAGATCCAAATTACAGGCCATAATCCACTGGATGATAATGGGATTGTATTTAAAGAAACCTTTTATCGCCTGTGCACCGAATTGAATGCGCAAGGCAGTATTAATGTGCAGGAAGCGTTGGATGGTAAAGCTTGAGTACACTCGCCATGATAGGAGTTGGCCCCAGAGCAGATTTTCCGCATGGACACCTTTAGTTAAAACCCCACCTTACTTTATCGAATAAAAATAAGGTGGGATCACCGGATACTTACCTTGCTAACGCCGTATTAAGCGCCTGAGATAAAACAATTCTATTTTCTTTCTCCTCAAATAAACTGGAATGATTACCAGGTATCGCAATCAACCGCATTAAAGAAGTTGGCATCACTTCGCGCCATCCTAATGAACAGTCCATAATTAAAGAGGTCTGTTCGGAATCTGTGGAAGCTGACGGAGATATAGAAGGAGAAGTATCTATCGCATAGAACTGATGTAATGTCACTGTCAATGTTTCTGGCACATAATCTTTCACTATTTGCGCATAATTTTCTCTCTGTTCCATCTGTTTTGCGGCTAAATCTGCACGCAAATTTGAGGGGTATAATCCTAATTTCTGAGCAAACTCAATTAATTGAACCCAATTTAATTCATCAACTTGTGGATACAATGCTGCTATCACCTCAGTGTGTTTGTTACCTGATTGCCTTTCCAACTCTGCCAGGAATTGATGTTTTTGAGTTCCCTGCTCCCTGAAACAGTGAGGAGCATATGTATCAATCAGTCCGAGGAAATTGACCTTATCACCACTATTCAACAGTTGCTGAGCAATAGCATAAGCCAGTATCCCACCAGAAGAATAACCACATATCCGGTATGGGCCCTCAGGCTGAACGGCTTTCATAAAGGTGATAACTCTGGCGGCCAGCATTTCCATTGTCGATATCAGTTCCTCATTCATAGAGGGCCAGGGTAAGGCATAAATCGGATAACCTGACTGGATATGTTCAGTCACCCCGAAAGCATAGGAATAATCACCTATTCCAGTGGGGACAAAGAATAAAGGTGGCAATGTTCCGCCAGAACGTACAGTAACGGCCCTGTTTTGTGGCTGAGACAATCCGTCTGATATGATTTTTGCAGCCAGTTCTGCCAGCACTGGGAATTGGAACAGTGCATTCAAGGTACAATACAGACCACGTTTTGTTGCAAGGTTTATCATTCTCATAGCAAGTAACGAATGACCACCCAATACGAAGAAATTATCATACCGTCCCACCTGCTCGACGTTCAGCAACTCTTGCCAAATTGCTGCAAGAGTAATTTCCGTCTCCCCTTGTGGTGCTTCATACACCTGACGAGCAAATGCCGCTTCGCCCGGTGCCGGCAACGCGCGGCGATCCAGCTTGCCATTTGGTGTTAACGGCAGTGCTTCCAAACGGACAAAGGCGGCCGGCACCATATAATCAGGTAAAAGAGCACTCACATAATTACGCAGATGATTAACCAACTCGTCATCGGGTTCTGCCACGACATAGGCAACCAGACGCTGCTCCTGCCCTTCTCCCAATGCCAGTACCACGGCGTCATTCACTGCCGGATGCTTTGTCAGTTTAGTTTCAATTTCTCCTGGCTCTACCCGGAAGCCCCGGATTTTGATCTGATCGTCATTGCGTCCCAGGAATTCTAGATTGCCATCCGGCAAATAACGCGCCAAATCGCCGGTTCGATACATCCGTGCATCAGGTTTATCACTAAATGGATCTGGCAGAAAACGTTCAGCCGTCAGTTCTGGTTGGTTCAGATACCCCCGTGCTACCCCCACTCCACCAATATACATTTCTCCAATGCAACCTAATGGCACGGGTTGCCCATATTTGTTCAGCAAATAAATACAAGTATTACTTATCGGTTGACCAATTGAACGAGCATCCTCTGGGGAGAATATCTCCTGACAAGTCGCAATTACGGTATTTTCAGTAGGGCCATAAGTATTTAATAACTGTAGGTGATGGGTTTCCTGTGCAAACCAATCCTGAATAGCGCGCTTTTTCACCGCCTCGCCACCAATAATGATTAACCGGAGGCAATCCGGTAATTGTAATGTATTATTTCTGGCGGCCAGTTCAGACCAAAACAGGGTCGGTAATGACATGATCGTGATACAGTACTGCCGGGCCAAAGAAATAAATTCTTGTATAGAAGACAACCAGCTATCATTACGTATCACCAACGTAGCCCCATTACATAACGATGCGAAAAATTCTTCGATCGATGCATCAAATGCAAATGATGAAAATTGCAGCATCCGGTCTTGCTCTGTGACAGCGTAGATCTCATTAAAGCCGAGAATACGTTGGTAAACAGCCTGATGTTCTACCATCACCCCTTTCGGTATGCCAGTCGAACCCGAAGTATAAATCACACACGCCAAATGCTGTGGTGTCAGTGTTGCTACCCATGGATTATCGACCGGTTGCTGATCGAAAATCGTATTCGGATCAAGTATCACCAAATCAGTAAACCGTTTCCCCCCCAATGCTACTTGCCCTATCCTGTCTGCTAATAATACTAACGGGGCTGTGTCAGCCAAAATATGCACCAAACGTTCACTTGGATAAACGGGGTCTAGAGGTACATAAGCTCCTCCCGCTTTTAGCACCGCCAGCAATCCCACCACCATAGCTGGTGAACGAGTCACACAAATTGCCACTCGCTGCTCCGGCTTTATACCCAATGCAATCAGCCGATGAGCTAACTGATTGACCCGGATATTTAATTCGGCATAACTGAAGGTTTGTTCTTCATATACTAACGCCGTAGCATCCGGTGTTTTCTCCACCTGTTGTTCAAATAACTGATGAATACATAACGTATTAGGATAAGTTATCTCTGTGACATTCCAGGTTTTTAACAACAGATTCCATTCCGCTTGTGGCAAAATTCCCAATTCCCGTATCGGGGTTTTGGGCGCTTGTTCAAGGGCCTCTACCAAACTTTCCAGTGCTTGTTGCATATAACTGCATATCCGTTTCGGATCAAATGGCTGTACTACCTGAGCCGTTAGGCCCAAAGCATCACCCAGATCCTCTACTGACAATGTTAATGGATAGTTAGTACGCTCCTGTGCGTCAATAAATTCAACATCGGCCATCATTTCATCGACAGTGGTTGACGGCACATTATGTCGGTAGTTTAGCAATGCACTAAAGAGTGGAGTGTCACCCTGTACACCACTGCAACGCTGAGCCAGCGCCAATGACGCATGTTCATGCTCTAACAAACCAGCCAATCGGCTATGCGCTATCTGTACGCTCTCGCATACGGAGGTCTCATCCATATCCAACCGCAATGGCAAGGTATTGATAAACATCCCCATACCACTATCAGTCCCTTTTCCTCCCGCCATACGCCCAAACAGCACCGTACCAAACACCACCTTTTCCTGCCCGCTGGTATGTGATAACACCTGTGCCCAAGCCACGTGACATAAAGCTGCTAAACTGATATTCAGGCGTCTGGCCTGATTACGAAGGCTGTCATTCAGAGTGAACGTCAGCATCTGGTGATATTCCGTCATTTGTAAATCACTGCGATACACTTCCATCAGTCCAAACGGTAACGTTGGCTCTTCCACCTCAACCAGCATATCGGTAAAGAAATGAATATGTTCTTCTTGACTTACCCCCATCCGTGCCTGAGCAATCAAATTCCGGAAGGGAACCGGATCAGGCAGGTGATTCTCTTCACCAGACAGATATGCCCGAACTTCCCGATTCATCACATCCAGTGTGGTATGGTCACCGATCAAGTGATGCTGATGCCTCAACAAGAGCCAACGGCCATCCGTTTTTTCCTGTGCAATCACAAAGCGCAACAACGGTGCCTGCCTCAGATCAAGGCGATAGTGACGTGGATCAAAGCGTTGAGCCAGTTGCTCACTCACCGGGCCATCAGCCGGATCTAATGTCAGTTCCGTGACTGATAAAGAAGCCTGACGCCAGACTACCTGAACCGGAACCGATAAGCCTTGCCAGATAAAAGCGGTACGCAGGATATCGTGCCTATCAACGACCCGTTGAACGGCTGTCAAATAACGGTCCAATAAGGCTCTGTCAGCGAAAGCTTGTTGAGTTATCAACAGGTAGGTATCCCCTTTATTTTCCAATAAATGGTGGAACAAGATACCATCCTGTAGCGGAGACAAAGCATAGATATCCTGAATATTAGCAAGCCCACCCGGTACTTGCTCAATAATGGAGTCGATGTCAGATTGCGTCAGATCAACCAGAGGTAACATCTCTGGGGTAAGCGTCGTGGTTGCCGAGGTAATGATATTAGGTGGCACTTCCACAACCTGATGCTGACCTAATGACTGAGCCAGTTCAAACAGCACCGGAGACTGAAACAGATCACGCACCGTCAATGCTAAGTCCTGGTGACACAAGCGTTCTACCATCCGTACAGCCAGCAATGAATGACCGCCCAACGCAAAGAAATTATCATATCGACTTATCTGTTCAACACCCAATAACTCCCGCCAAATCGCCGCCAAAGCCGTTTCCAGTTTTCCACTTGGTGCTTCGTAAATCTGGTGAACAAAGGCTTCATTGTTCAGAGCAGGTAATGCCTGACGATCCAATTTTCCGTTTGGCGTCAATGGAAATGCATTCAGTTGTACAAACGCGGTTGGCACCATATAATCTGGCAAGAGGGTACTCAAATAGGTATACAGACTATTAGGCAACGCCTCATCAGCGTGTGCTACCACATAAGCCACCAGACGTTTATCCGGTCCATCATCTAAGGTTAATACCAGCGCTTCACGTACCAGCGGGTGCTCTTCCAATCGGGTTTCAATTTCACCCGGTTCAATGCGGAAACCACGGATTTTCACCTGCTGGTCATTACGGCCGACAAATACCAGATTGCCATCCGGCAGGTAACGAGCCAAATCTCCGGTGCGGTACATACGTGCCCCCGGTTGATGGCTAAATGGATCCATCAGAAAACGTTCCGCTGTCGGCTCAGGGCGATTAAAATAACCGCGGGCTACACCTGTACCACCAATATATAACTCGCCTACTGTTCCCAATGGCACTGGCTGACCATAAGTGTCCAGCAGGTAAACACGCATATTCGCAAGGGGCCGGCCAATGATATTGGCTTGTTCTGTGCTTTCATTCAGGCACGAAATCGTCGTGGTAATTGTCGCTTCTGTCGGCCCATAGCAATTCACCAAAACAGGCCGTTCCCGGTGAACAGATAACCAGCGTTCCAATTCATGATGAGGTATCGTTTCCCCGCCAATACACATGACCCTTAAGCCCTTATAAATACTGCCTTCATTAGCTTCAGCAATGACCCGCCAAAATTGAACCGGAATTGACAGATAACTAATTTGATAAAGTTCGCACAGACGCCAGAATTCCTGTGCGCTGGATATCCACTGATTTGTCCGCAATACGAGTTCTGCACCCTGGGTTAGTGCACAAAATATTTCTGATGCACAGACATCAAAAGAAGGATTGCAGAACTGCAATATCCGATCAGACGCATTAAACGACCATTTCCTGCTCAGTGCAGTAATTTGATGGACCAGTTGCTGATGTTCAACCATCACGCCTTTTGGTGTACCGGTCGAACCGGAGGTATAAATCACATACGCCAGATGCTGTGGAGTCAGGGCAAGTACCTGTGGATTATGTACCTGTGAATTGAGTACCTGTAGATTGTTCTCCGGCTGATGTGGCAACACATTAGGATCGAGTACCGTTAAATCAGCAATGGCTTTCTCACCCAAGGCAAGACGTCCGGCCTTATCCGCCAGCAGGATAGCAGGCTCTGAATTCGTCAGAATATGCGCCAGGCGTTCACCCGGATAATCAGTATCCAGAGGTACATAGGCTCCGCCCGCTTTCAACACAGCCAACAATCCTGCTACCATCGCTGGTGAACGTGTTACACAAACCACTACCCGCTGATCAGGAGTTATACCCAGTGTGATCAATTGATGTGCTAGCTGGTTAGCCCAGGCATTCAGTTCCGCGTAACTGAATTTTTGTTCTTCATACACGAGCGCTGTTGCATCCGGGGTTTTCGCTGCCTGTTGTTCAAACAACTGATGAATATATAACGTGTCAGAATACGTAGTTTCAGTTGTATTCCACGTTTCCAGCAATAATTTACGTTCCACTGGCGACAAAAGATCGATTTTTCCGACCTGTTGTTGATGGTCAGCCACCATCGCTTGCAATACTGTCTGTAAGTACCCGATATGCCGCTCAATGGTTGGTTGATCAAACAGAGCCGTAGCATAATGCAGTGCTCCAACTATCTGCTCATTCTCCTCAAACAGGCTCAGTTCGAGATCAAATTTAGCTATATTAAAGGCCTGATCCATGGGGGTAACAGCCAGTCCCGGCAGTTCCCAATCCTGGCGTTCGTTGTTTTTCCCGGTCAGGCTTTTCCCGGTAAGACTTTGTCCGGCAAAGCTTTGTCCGGTAAAGCTTTGTCCGGTAAAATTCTGCCAGGCAAACATCACCTGAAACAGCGGTGTATGTGCCAGACTACGTGGCGGTTGTACGATTTCCACTACCTGTTCAAACGGCAGGTCCTGATGTTCCTGTGCTGTCAATGCGGTTTGCCTTACGCGCGCAAGTAATTCAGTCACATTCGGTTCATTTGATAAATCAATGCGCAAGGCCAACGTATTAACAAAGAAACCGATCAGGGATTCCACTTCCTGATGGCCGCGGCCTGCACTCGGAGTACCTATAATCAGATCATGCTGACCTGACAAGCGCGACAAAACCGTGGCCCAGGCTGATAACAGCGTCATAAATAAGGTGACACCATGCTGTTTACTCAGGTGCTTGAGGGACGCCGTTAATTCTGTCCCCAGATTAATGGCGATAGCATGCCCGGAAAATGATTGCTCCAATGGACGAGACCGATCAGTCGGTAAGTCCAGCAAAACAGGAGCATTTGCCAACACCGTTTTCCAATAGTCAGACTGAATTTGTACCCGTTCCGATGATAACCACTGACGCTGCCATGCGGCATAATCAGGGTACTGAATCGCCAATGGCAGCAACGGCTCGGTATTTCCTGCCAAAAGAGCCGTATAGAGGGCACTCAGTTCACGGATCAGTATGCTTATAGACCAGCCATCTGACACAATATGATGTTGAGTCAGCAGGAAAACATAATCATCATCAGCCAGTTGTATCAATTTAGCGCGAATTAAGGGTCCCTTAACAAGATCAAACGGTGTTTCCATTTCCTGTGTACATAAACACTCAATTTCTTCATCTGCATCAGGTGAATTACGTAGATCATGTTTTTTCATCGGCAGACCAGATGCAGCCGGTAATAATTCGACCTGAGGCTGACCATTAATCGTGATAAAAACTGAACGCAGCGCTTCATGGCGGGCAAACAGAGCATCAAGTGCCTGCTGCCAGGCAGTCATATCAAGCTGACCACGCAAGCGCAGAGACATCGGGATAAAATAGGTGTCACCAACGCCCTCAAATTGTGTCAGGAACCACAGGCGTTGTTGAGCAAATGATAACGGTAAGTGACTCTCACGGGATATTGGCAAAATAGCAGGAAGTTTATTGCTATATTCACCCAATCGACGTTCACCAAACTGACTTTTCATCTCCTCAGCAAAAGCAGCCAAGATTGGGGATTTAAACAGTGTCACCAGAGGTAGCTCAATGCCTAAAGTGATTATCCGATTCATCATTTGTATCGCCAGTAATGAATGACCACCCAGGGCAAAGAAATTATCGTGCCGACTAATCTGCTCAATCCCTAGCAATTCTCGCCAGATAGCCGCCAGAGCAATTTCCATTTCTCCTTGTGGTGCTTCATAAATCTGGCGGGCAAAGGCTTTCTCGTCTGGTGACGGTAGTGCCCGGCGATCCAGCTTACCATTTAGCGTTAATGGAAACGCATCCAGACGGACAAAAGCGGCCGGCACCATATAGTCCGGTAATAAGGCACTCAGGTGGGCACGCAGGCTGTTCGCTAACCCTTCATCGGTTTCCGCCACCTTCGCTTCTGTGTCTCCCGTTTCTGTTACCACAGTTTCCGTTACCACATAAGCCACCAGCCGCTTATCCTGCCCTTCTCCCTGCGCCAACACCACCGATTCCCGCACCGTTGGGTGCTCTACTAACCGGGCTTCAATTTCCCCCGGTTCAATACGGAAGCCACGGATTTTCACCTGCTGGTCATTACGGCCGAGAAACTCCAGGTTACCATCCGGCAGATAACGGGCTAAATCCCCGCTCCGGTACATGTGCGCATCTGGGCTATCACTGAACGGATCGATAAGGAAACGTTCAGCGGTTAATTCAGGCCGGTTCAGGTAGCCCCGTGCCACTCCCACTCCGCCAATATACAACTCACCCATCGCCCCTGGCGGCACCGGCTGATGATGCGCATCCAACAAATAAATCTGGGTATTCGCCGTTGGACGCCCGATAGGCACCGCGGAATCGGTATAGTCTGACGGACACTGCCAGGTCGTGGCACATACCGTTATTTCGGTCGGGCCGTAGACATTGAACAGAGTAACCCGGCCACACAGCGCCTGGATTAACGCCGTACTGGGCGCTTCTCCCGCCAATGTCAAAGTGAATTTTTTCGTTAATACCGGTACATCTGCCCCGTCATTAAGCAGAGACGGTGTCAGACAAACATGTGTCACCGCTTGCGCTTCCAGATAACGCCATAGCTGGATTGGGTCCTGACGCACATGGTCTGTGGGAATAACCAGCATAGCACCGCTGCACAGTGTCATCATGATTTCCCAGACACTGGCATCAAAACTCAATGAAGCGAACTGCAACACCCGGCTCTCCGCACCAATTGCAAATTGCGTAATTTTCTCCTGAATCAGGTTGACCAATCCACGATGTTCGACCATCACCCCTTTCGGGGTGCCGGTCGAACCGGAAGTGTAAATCACGTACGCCAGATGGCGTGAAGTCAATACCGGTATCTGCGGGTTGTTGTCCGGCTGGTCAAACTGGACATTCGGGTCGAGCACGTTTAGTTCTGCCAATGCGTGTTCACCCAATACTGACCGGCCAAGACGGTCTGCCAACACTATCAACGGTGCCGTATCCCTCATATTGTCGGCCAGACGCTCTCCCGGATAAGCCGGGTCCAGCGGCACATAGGCCCCACCGGCTTTTAAGACGGCCAACACCCCGGCCACCATGGCCGGGGAACGTGATACACAAATGGCGACCCGTTGCTCCGGTGCTACACCCAGAGCGATTAACTGATGTGCCAGCCGGTTAGCCCAGGCATTTAATTTCGCATAACTGAGCACTTGGTTTTCATAGACCAGTGCGGTGGCCTGTGGCGTTTTCACCACCTGCTGTTCAAACCACTGATGAATACACAACGCCTCAGGATACGGGGTTTCCGTCATATTCCAGGTTTTTAATAACAGTGTGCGTTCTGCTTCTGGCAGGATATCCAACTGCCATACCGGTGTTTCCGGAGCCTGCTCCAACACGCCTGCCAGACTTTCCAGTGCCTGCTGCATGTAACTACATATCCGTTCTGGCTCAAATGGCTGCACTATTTGTACTGTCAGGCCCAGTGCTTCGCCAAAATCCTCCACCGATAATGTTAACGGGTAGTTGGTCCGCTCCTGTCCATCAAGAAACTCAATCCCCGCCATACTGTCATCTATTTCCACCAGCGGTGTATTGTGTCGGTAGTTAAGCAGGGAGCTAAAGAGAGGCGCTTCGCCTTGTATGCCACTACAACGCTGAGCTAATGCTAATGAAGCATGTTCATGCTCCAACAATCCAGCCAGCAGATTATGTGCAGCCTGTACACACTTACGTATTGGGGTGTCATCCATATCCAATCGCAGCGGCAAGGTATTAATAAACAGCCCCATCCCGCTATCCGCACCTTCACCCGCCTGCATACGTCCAAACAATACCGTGCCAAATACCACTTTCTGTTGCCCACTGGTACGCGACAGCACTTGAGCCCAGGCGACATGACATAACGCCGCTAAACTGACTCCCAGACGTCGGGCCTGACGGCGAAGACTGTCATTCAGTGCGGCAGTTAACATCCGGTGTGATTGTGTCACCTGAGAACCATCGTGATGTACGCCAGTCAACCCGAATGGCAACGTTGGTTCTTCTACTTCAGCCAACATATCAGTAAAGAAGCGAATATGCTCCTCCTGACTCATACCTAGACGTGCCTGTGCAATCAAATGACGGAAAGGAACCGGAGCAGGCAGATTACGCTCTTTCCCGGCAAAGTACGCTTGAACTTCACGGTTCATGACTTCCAACGTTGTGTGATCACCAATCAAATGATGCAACAGTTGCAATACTCGCCAGGAACCATCCTCTTCCCGCGCCACGACAAAACGCAATAGCGGTGCCTGACTCAAATCAAGACGATGCTGATGAGGATCAAAATGTTGGATTAGTTGATCACAAACAGGCCCATCAGCAGGGTTTAATGTGAGTTCAAGCACTGATAAGGGAGCCTGACGACAGACCACCTGAACCGGAACAGATACCCCCTGCCAGATAAAGGCCGTACGCAGAATGTCATGCCGATCAACGACCCATTGAACGGCTGCCAGATAGCGATTCAGCAAAAACCGATCTGCAAACCGCGCTTGTCTGACTAACAGATATGGATCCCCTGCATCAGTCAGTAAATGGTGGAATAGAATACCGTCTTGTAACGGTGATAAGGCATAGATATCTTGGATATTGGCAATGCCACCCGGTATTTGTTTGACAATGAGGTCAATCTCAGGTTGAGTCAAATCAATCAGTGGTAACATTTCCGGTGTTAACGCCGTCGTTGCTGGTGTAATGACATTGGCCGGCGTTGTCACAATCCGATATTGTCCCCATTTTTCGGCAAGTGTTCTGGCAAGATTAGACAACTCTGGAGATTGAAATAAATCTCGTACCGACAGCATGATTCCCTGATGACGTAAGCGCTCCACCATCTGTACAGCCAATAAAGAGTGACCACCTAAGGCAAAAAAATTGTCATCACGGCTAATCTGTTCAACTCCCAACAATTCTTGCCAGATAGTGGCCAGAGCGATTTCTATCTCCCCTTGTGGCGCTTCATACGTCTGACGGGCAAAAGCTTTTTCGTCCGGTGCCGGCAGTGCTTGACGATCCAGCTTGCCGTTTGGTGTCAGCGGAAATGTATCTAAACGGACAAAAGCCGCCGGGATCATATAATCCGGCAGAACTGTACTCAGGTGAGTTCGTAAATTATTCGCCAACTCATCATTCTCTTCTGCCACGACATAGGCAACCAGACGCTTATCATATTCATCTCCCAACGATATCACCACGGCTTCACGCACTGCCGAATGTTCGGTTAACCGTATTTCAATTTCACCCGGTTCAATACGGAAACCGCGGATTTTCACCTGCTGGTCATTGCGGCCGACAAATACCAGATTACCGTCCGGCAGGTAACGGGCCAAATCTCCGGTGCGGTACATACGTGCCCCCGGTTGATGGCTAAATGGATCGACCAGAAAACGTTCTGCCGTCAGATCAGGATGGTTCAGATAACCCCGTGCTACACCAGCGCCACCAATATACAATTCACCGATTGTTCCCAATGGCACTGGCTGACCATAAGTGTCCAGCAGGTAAACACGCATATTCGCAAGGGGCCGGCCAATGATATTGGCTTGTTCTGTGCTTTCATTCAGGCACGAAATCGTCGTGGTAATTGTCGCTTCTGTCGGCCCATAGCAATTCACCAAAACAGGCCGTTCCCGGTGAACAGATAACCAGCGTTTCAATTCATGATGAGGTATCGTTTCCCCCCCCACACACATGACTCTTAAGCCCTTATAAATACTGCCTTCATTAGCTTCAGCAATGACCCGCCAAAATTGAACCGGGATTGACAGATAACTAATTTGATAAAGTTCACACAAACGCCAGAATTCTTGTGCACTGGACGTCCACTGATTTGTCCGCAATACGAGTTCTGCACCGTGGGTTAGTGCACAAAATATTTCTGACATGCAGACATCAAAAGAAGGATTGCAGAACTGCAATATCCGATCAGACGCATTAAACGACCATTTCCTGCTCAGTGCGGCAATTTGATGCACCAGTTGCTGATGTTCAATCATCACGCCTTTTGGCGTACCGGTAGAACCGGAGGTATAAATCACATATGCCAGATGCTGTGGAGTCAGGGCAAGTATCTGTGGATTGAATACCTGTGAATTCGGCTGGTCTGGCAACGCATTAGGATCGAGTACCGTTAAATCAGCAATGGCTTTCTCACCTAAGGCGAGGCGCCCGGCTTTATCCACCAGCAGGATAGCAGGCTCTGCTTCCGTCAGAATATGCGCCAGGCGTTCACTTGGATAATCAGTATCCAGAAATACATAGGCTCCGCCCGCTTTTAACACGGCCAACAGCCCTATTACCATCGCTGGTGAACGTGTTACGCAAACCGCTACCCGTTGATCAGGAGTTATGCCTAGCGTGATCAATTGATGTGCTAACTGATTAGCCCTGGCATTCAGTTCCGCATAACTGAATTTTTGCTCTTCATACACGAGTGCTGTTGCATCCGGGGTTTTTTCTGCCTGTTGTTCAACTAACTGATGAATATACAATGTGTCAGGATATGGGGTTTCAGTTGTATTCCACGTTTCCAGCAATAACCTGCGCTCCACCGACGACAGGATATTGATTTCCGTGACCCGTTGTTGATGATCAGCCACCATGGCTTGCAATACTGTCTGTAAGTACCCGATATGCCGCTCGATGGTTGGCTGATCAAACAGAACCGTAGCATAATGCAGTGCTCCAACTATCTGCTCATTCTCCTCAAACAAGCTCAGTTCGAGATCAAATTTAACTTTATTAACAACCTGATCCATTGGAGTGACGGCCAGTCCCGGCAATTCCCAATCCTGAGGCTCATTGTTTTTCCCGGTAATGTTTTGCCCAGTAATACTTTGTCCGGTAAAGCTTTGCCCGGTAAAATTTTGCCAGGCAAACATCACCTGAAACAGCGGCGTATGGGCTAATCTGCGCGGTGGTTGCACGATTTCCACCACTTGTTCAAACGGCAGGTCCTGATGTTCCTGTGCTGTCAGTGCAGTTTGCCGGACACGCATAAGCAATTCGGTTACATCTGGCGCCCCCGATAAATCGATACGTAAGGCCAGCGTGTTAACAAAAAACCCGATTAACGATTCTGTTTCCTGACGATTTCTGCCTGCACTTGGGGTGCCTATCACAACATCATCCTGACCCGACAAACGTGACAAAACCGTGGCCCAGGCTGATAACAGAATCATAAATAGTGTGACACCGTGTTGCTCACCCAGGCGTTTGAGAGATATCGTTAATTCTGTACCCAGATTGATAGAGACAGCATTCCCGGAAAACGATTGTTCAGGTGGGCGGGTTCGGTCAGTCGGTAAATCCAGCAAGATGGGCGTATCGGCCAGCTTCATCTTCCAATAATCGGACTGAATTTGTATCCGTTCTGCCGATAACCACTGGCGCTGCCATGCCACATAATCAGGATATTGAATTGCCAATGGTGGCAAGGGATTGGGTTGCCCTGTCAGAAAAGCGGCATAGAGGGCACTTAACTCACGCATCTGTACCCCAACAGACCAGCCATCTGACACGATATGGTGTTGAATCAGCAAAAAGACGTAATCGTTGTCAGTCAGTTGTATCAGATTAGCGCGGATTAAGGGCCCCTCGGTAAGATCAAATGATGCTTCTGTTTCTTGTATACATAAATGCTCAAGCTGTTCATGCATATCAGCAACTTTACGCAGATCATGTCTTTTCATCGGCAAGCCTGATTCTGTCGGTAACAATTTAACCTGAGGTTGACCATCAATCGTGATAAAGACCGAACGCAAAGCCTCATGGCGGGCAAACAGAGCATCAAGTGCCTGCCGCCAGGCATCAATATCAAGCTGACCATGCAAACGCAGAGCTATCGGGATATGGTAGATTTCACTGATCCCCTCAAACTGGGCTAAAAACCATAGACGCTGTTGAGCAAATGATAACGGTAATTGATCTCCACGAGAGACCGGTAGGATAGAGGGGAGTCTGACTTTCTGATCCCCTAATCGCCCCTTTATCTCCTCAGTAAAAGCAGCCAAAGTCGGGGACTTAAATAATGTGGTCAACGGTAATTCAACACCCAAGGCCACTATCCGGCTCATCATCCGTACTGCCAGCAGCGAATGCCCCCCTAAGGCAAAGAAATTATCATGTCGCCCCACCTGCTTAACTTTCAACAATTCTTGCCAGATAACGGCCAGAGCAATTTCCATTTCTCCTTGTGGCGCTTCATAGATCTGACGGGCAAAAGCCTTATCATCTGGAGCCGGCAATGCGCGACGATCCAGCTTGCCATTTGGTGTTAACGGCAGTGACTCTAAACGGACAAAGGCCGCCGGCACCATATACTCAGGCAAAAGAGCACTGACGTAATCACGCAGACGCTTAGCCAATCCGTCATCAGGCTCAGCCACAACATAGGCAACTAAACGTTGCTCCTGCCCTTCTCCCAATGCCAGCACCACCGCCTCACTCACAGCCGGATGCTCAGTTAATCGTGTCTCAATATCTCCAGGTTCTACCCTAAAGCCCCGGATTTTGATTTGATAATCATTGCGGCCCAGGAATTCCAGATTTCCATCCGGTAAGTAACGCACCAAATCCCCTGTTCGATACATCCGCGTATTGGGGCTATCGCTGAACGGGTCAGATAAAAAACGTTCTGCCGTCAGTGCTGGCTGGTTCAAATAACCCCTGGCTACAGCCGCACCACCAATATACAATTCTCCCACCGCGCCTAATGGCACCGGATGACCAAAGTTATCCAGTAAATAAAGCCGAATATTGGCAAGGGGGCGACCAATCGTCGGGCAAGGGTGCGCAGGTTCTATAATTGCCAATGTTGCATCCACTGTACATTCGGTTGGACCATAGACATTATAGGCTGTCAAGAATGGGATATTCGCAACAGCGTGCCAGGTTGGAGGAGATATGGCTTCACCGCCAACCCATAGCACCAGGGGTTTGTTATGTCGGTCTAACCCCGCAGCCAGCAACATTTCTAATTGCATCGGTGTGCAATCTATTACATCAAGATTAGCCGTGGTTAGAAATTGCAAAAAGGCCGTACTATTGGCTCGTACATCTTGTGGCACAATGACCAACGTATAGCCATTCAACAGACTCAATAAGTTTTTCACTGCTGCATCAAATGAAATACTGGCGTTCAGGCCAATCCGGGATACAGATAATTTTGCAAAAATACGTTGTGTCAGTGTTCCGTGTAAGTTCAATACAGAGCCATGCTCAACCATCACGCCTTTCGGCGTACCAGTAGACCCGGAGGTGTAAATGACATAAGCCAGATGCCGTAAAGTCAATGTCTGTATTTGTGGGTTACTGTCCGATTGATCTGGCAATGAATTCGGATCAATTACAGTCAGTCCGGTAAACGCTTTTTCACCCAGCGCTATCTGCCCCGCCTGATCAACCAATACCACTAACGGGGCCGCATCACTTAAGATATGCGCTAAACGTTCACTTGGATAGGCAGGATCCAGTGGTACATATGCCCCACCCGCTTTCAGCACCGCCAGCAATCCCACCACCATAGCCAGTGATCGTGTGACACAAAGGACTACTCGCTGCTCTGGTACAACACCTAATGCAATCAGTTGATGGGCTAGTCGGTTAGCACGGGCATTCAATTCCGCATAGCTGAGCGTCTGTTCTTCATATACCAACGCTGTTGCATCCGGGGTCTTCTCTACTTGTTGTTCAAATAATTGATGAATACACAACGAATCGGGATACGCTGTCTCCGTGGCGTTCCAGGTTTTCAACAACAACGTGCGTTCAGTTTCAGGCAGGATTTCTAATGCCCGTACTGGTGTCTCCGGGGCCTGTTCAAGTGCCTCCACCAAACTTTCCAGTGCCTGCTGCATATAGCTGCATATCCTTGCCGGGTCAAACGGCTGCTCGACATGAGCGGTCAGACCCAATGCGTCTCCAAACTCTTCCACCGACAGGGCAAACGGATAGTTAGTACGTTCCTGTTCACCCAGGAATTCAACGCCATCCAAGATTTCATCCGAACCTTCCGGCAGTAAGTTATACCGATAGTTCAACAAGGTATTGAATAACGGCAAGCCACTGGCAACTCCGCTGCAACGCTGAGCCAATGCCAGTGAAGCATGTTCGTGTGCCAGCAATCCGGCCAGTCGGGTATGTACTACCCAGACACTATCCCGTACCGGAGTCTCATTGATATCTAAACGCAGCGGCAAGGTATTGATAAATAATCCCATCCCGTTGCCCGCTCCTTCCCCCGTCTGCATACGTCCAAACAACACGGTACCGAATACCACTTTTTCCTGCCCGCTGGTACGCGATAACACTTGCGCCCAGGCAAGGTGGCACAAGGCAGCCAAACTCACTCCCAACCGTCTGGCCTGAGTACGCAAACGATCATTCAATGCGGCCGCCAGCATCTGGTGATATTCCATCACTTGAGAGCCATCACTGTGTACTTCCGTTACCCCAAATGACAACGTTGGTTCCTCCACCTCCGCCAACATATCGGTAAAGAAACGGGTGTGCTCTGTCTGGCTGGCACCCAATCGGGCTTGGGCAACCAGATTGCGGAAAGGCGTCGGAGCAGGCAGGCTATCTTCCTGCTCAGCAAAACAGACCTGAACTTCATGGTTCATCACCTCCATCGTTACATGATCACCAACCAGATGATGCAGCAATTGTAATGCTACCCAACGGCCATCAGCTTCCTGGGCGACCACAAAACGCAGCAGCGGTGCTTGCCCCAAGTCAAGACGATAATGAAGCGGATCAAAACGTTGAATAAGCTGGTCATGGACGGCCCCATCAGCAGGATCTAATTTCAGCTCAGTCACGGACAAAAGCGCCTGACGCCAAACCACCTGAGCCGGGCTTGATAACCCTTGCCAAACAAAAGCGGTGCGCAAGATATCATGACGATCAACCACTTTTTGAGCTGCGGCCAGATAGCGATCCAACAACGATCGACTATCAAAAATTATCCGGTTGGTTAACAGATACGGGTCGCCTTTTTCCCTCAACAGATGGTGGAATAAAATGCCATCCTGTAATGGTGACAGGGTATAAATATCTTGAATATTAGCGATTCCCCCCGGCACCTGACTGACCAGCCTATCAATGTCTGCCTGTTCTATATCAATCAACGGTAACATTTCCGGCGTGATCCGTTCACATTCATGGCTTATCAGGTTTGGCGGAATAGCAAAGGTATCATCCACTTTTGTCAGCAAAGCGGCCTGTTCTGCCAGTACCGGACTGGAAAACAGCGCTCCGGCTTGTGCGGTATAGCCTTTCTCCCGCAACAATCCCATTAGTTGTACTATTGACAACGAATGACCACCTAATGCGAAGAAGTTATCAAATCGACTGATTTTATTGATACCCAGTAACTGGCTCCACATCGCTGCCAACAGGTTTTCTGTTTCGCTTTGGGGGGGCTGATAATATTGACGCTGATAAGCGGTGGCATCTGGTGCCGGCAGTGCCTTTCGGTTAAGTTTACCATTAGGCGTCAGTGGGAAATGTGTCATCACCATAAACGCAGCCGGCACCATATATTCGGGTAGTACAAACAACAGATATTGACGTAATTCTGCCGTAATCTGATCAGATTCATCACCTTGCACCAAGACGATATAAGCCACCAGCCGTTTATCTTCCCCATTCCCTGCATGAGCAATAACAATCGCTTGCTGCACCGCCGGATGGGTTTCAAGGCAAGTTTCAATTTCACCTAACTCAATACGGAAACCACGAATTTTGACCTGATGGTCATTACGCCCAAGATATTCAATATTGCCGTCATTATCATAACGGGCTAAATCGCCGGTACGGTACATGCGGGCATCCGGTTTTGAATAAAAAGGATCTGTTAAAAACCGTTCTGCTGTTAGCTCTGGTCGATTCAGATAACCGCGGGCAACACCGATACCACCAATATATAATTCACCAATCGCCCCCAAAGGGACCGGCCGTTGTTGGTTATCTAATAAATAAATACGGGAATTGGTAATGGGCTTACCTATCGGCACTACCTGATCCTCAAAATGATCGGGACAATGCCAGTATGTCACATCAATTGCGGCTTCAGTCGGGCCATATAAATTGTATATCCTGACCCAAGGCATCAATGCCTGGCACTGCTTCACTGTAATAGGATGTAACGCTTCGCCGCTGCAAAACAGGTGTTTTAGCGTTAAACAACGGGCCACATCCGGTTCTTTTAAGAATGCGGTCAACACCGAAGGCACAAAATGCAGAGTGGTTACCTTCTCCTGATTGATTAATTCAATCAACTGAGAAAGGTTTTTCTGTTGTGCTGTGGTAGCCAATACCATTTTGGCGCCACTCATGAAGCTACAAAACAGCTCCCAAACAGAAACATCAAAGCTAAACGTGGTTTTTTGCAAAACCACGTCGTCAGGGGTGAGTTGATAAGTTTGCTGTATCCAATACAACCGATTTATCACACTACGATGCTCATTCTGCACACCTTTCGGGTTGCCGGTCGAGCCTGAGGTATAGATAACATAGGCCAGATTACGTGAACTGAGTCCCATAACACAGGGATTCTCTGCCGAGAATTCAACGTTCTCCGACAGAACAGTACCAATATCCAACTGTTTTTTTGTCGCAGAGATGTCATACAACTTATCTGCACCGATATCGTCATGTAATAGTAAAACAGGAGCGGCATCATCAAGAATATAATGAAGACGTGCTGATGGATAACTGGGATCAAGCGGCACATAAGCCCCGCCCGCTTTGAGTATTGCCAGCAAACCAATAACCATCAGGGGTGTTCGGTCAACACAGATAGCTACGCAACTATCCGGCACTACCCCTTCAACAATCAACCGATGGGCTAAGCGATTAGCCTGTTGATTCAATTCAGCGTAACTCAGAATACGATCATTAAATACCAATGCAGGTGCATTTGGCGTTTTCGTCGCCTGTTGCTCAAGTAATTCATGAATACAATATTCGGCGGGGTAATAACCCGCGGTGTCATTCCATTGATTTAATAATAGTTCTTTCTCAGTTGCTGACAGAATATCGAGATCTTTAAGGCGCTGAGTCACATTGTTTGTAATAGTGTGTAACACAGTAAGACAGTAATTTATCTGGCGTTCTATAGCTTGTTTTTCAAACAATGTCGTAGCATAGGTTATTCCCCCAACAAGCTCATCATCTCGGTGGAATATAAACAGCTCAATATCTGATTTTATGCAATTAGATCTGTAACCCATGGGTGACGTTTTGATTCCCTCCAGTTCAAACTCTCCATCATAAAAATCTGGCCAGGTCATGATAGCCTGAAAAATAGGTGAATCAGCGACATGAGATCCCGGATTGATGATTTCAATAAGGTGCTTAAACGGAATATCCTGATTATTTTGCGCATCAATAACAGTATGATTTACCTGTGAAAACAGTTCTGCAACGGTGGCATCATCATCAATATCAATCCGGATTGGTAAAATATTGGCTAAGGGCCTCACCGTTTTTTCTGTTCCTGTTATATTTCTATTCGTAAAGGAGGTCCCTATAATGATACTGTCCTGCCCTGAAAGGCGATGAAGCACAATCGCCCAAGCCGTCATGATTGTCTCTAATAGTGTTATTCCGTGTTCTTGGCTAATTTGTTTAAGCTGATTCGTGAATTCTTTATCGAGCGTAAACGAACAGGTATCTCCTTTTGAGGATAACTGATTAAGTCTGGGAGATATTGTCGGTAAGGTGAGTAAAGGAGGGGCATCAGCAAGTTGTTGCTGCCAATATTCACGTTGTATTGATATCTGTTCTTCAGTCCAGCTAATTTCATTAGCTTCGTGTTGAGCAATAAGAGGTAAAGAAAGCGTTCGATGATTCAGCAGGTCATTATAAATGACACATAATTCATTAATTAAAATTTTAACAGATAAGTTATCAACAATAATAGGATGGAGATTTAACAAAAAGATATATTCATCATCTTTCAATAATACTAACAATACCCTTAACAAGGGTCCCTTCGCAAGATTAAAAGACGTGTTAAGTGTGTTATCAATAATCTGAGCAACCTTATTTTCTTTGTCATCAGAGGTGCGAATATCAGAAATTAGAAAAAGGCTTTCAATATTTTTGCTCAGAGTATTAATCACTGATTCATGATCATCTTCAACTAATGTTGATAATAATGCATCATGCCGAATCAATAAAATATTTAAGGCCTGGTGCAATAGTTCAACATTTAAAATACCACTTAGTTTATAATATACTGATACATGGTGGTTTGCAGGAACATAATGATCTGGCCGCATGTGTTTTTTTGATACCGATAAATATTTTCTATCACGTCCGCTTGCCGAAGTCATCACCTTATCATTTTTCATTTATAATTCCTCATGTTAATCATATCAAAAAGAACACCAAATACTGAATATTTAAAAACCGAAGCAATCATTAACTCGTTTTTTCTTGCGACCACTTTAACTTTATCACATGTTTGATATTGATTTATTTGAGGTTTCTATCATTATTTCATTATTAATAGTCTTAACTTTAAATTCACAATAGATATATTTTAATAAACACAAAAACAATTATATTACACTATTAACACTAGATGGTTAGTTTATTGTTAGTGAATATTTTTTAATTTTAGATATTGAGATGTCATATAATCAATCATCATCACGAAATTCATTATACTTGTTGATATTTTTGTTTGTTTTCCTGAACTGAAATCATATGATATTTAGCATGATACATTTAACATGTATGTTATCATTACCTTTTCGCATAAAATTCTTAACGTTGAGCCCTTCCTTTTCCAATAAAGCAATTTTTCAAACAGTAGGGAAATGTAAATACCCATGAAGCTTTTTACGCCATTATTGATGTACCGAGGATTACCTAAAGATATATATTTTATTGCATTAGCAAAATTTGTTCTTGGTCTTGGAAATTTTATTATACCATTCATTATTCTTTTGCTAACACAAAAACTTGGGTACTCAACAACAATAGCCGGCGGGTTAGCTATGGGAATAACTGCGCTTTTCCTTATAGGTAGTCTTATTGGCGGTAAAATAGCTGATTCTTTCGGGCATAAAAGAGTGATGGTATATGGAGAAATGGCCGGTTCATTGGTTCTAATTGTTAGCGGTTTTTTTTCAGACTGGCCTGTGATGCTCCCTGTTTTACTTTTTTTAAGCTATTCCTTTTATGGCCTGTCTATTCCTGCCAGTAATGCACTTGTTGCAGATATA
Organism: Xenorhabdus indica; assembly: GCF_014467235.1. Lineage (GTDB taxonomy): Bacteria > Pseudomonadota > Gammaproteobacteria > Enterobacterales > Enterobacteriaceae > Xenorhabdus > Xenorhabdus indica. The sequence goes on from NZ_NKHP01000004.1 coordinate 58,138, forward strand.
TCGTCTCCAAATAATCGCAGTGCTGTTATGTCATTAAGTTACCTTGCATACAGCTTAGGCTCCGGCATTGGACCTATATTGGCTGGCTACCTTTTTTGGAACTTTACAGCCTGGGTTTTTTGGGGAAATGGGATTGCGAGCTTAATCGCTGTTCTCATCGTTTTATTCGGTGTAAGCAATCATATTCGCGATCATAAAACCAGTGAAATAGCACTTTCAGAACTTGAAAAAGCGACTGACGGTTCAGTATGGAAGGTGTTTAAGGAGCGACCCAGATTACTTATTTTCGGTGTCTTGTGTACTTTTCTTTGGTTTGCCTTAAATCAAATGACAATAACCACTCCCCTCTACTTAAGCCATTTATTTGACAAGCAAGGTCCGATTTTATACGGACAATTAATGACATTTGTAAGCATTTTAGTGGTTGTTATTACACCGGTAATAATCAGGTTAACGTCAAATTTATGCGACATTAAAAGTCTTTCCATCTCCGGTTTTATTTTTGCACTAGGATATAGTTTGATACTATTTTATAGTTCAGTCAGTATGCAGTTTATAGCGTGGTTTTTCCTTGCTATTGGAGAAATTCTACTTTTAACCAAAGAAGGTGTATATTTGGCTAATCACTCTCCAAGCAGCCATCGTGGGCGTATAAGCGGGATATTGACAACAATCAGACACATTCTTCTTATGCCTACCTATATTTTAATCGGTGCTTATATTCAATCATATGGATATGTGAGTACTTGGAGTTTGATCATCATTGCTTCATTAATAGCTGGAATAACATGCTGGCTTTTTTCAATTCAACAAAATAAAGTTAAAAAATGACATCTTAAAGAGGCATCTAAAAAATCCGGTATCAATGGTTTATACCGGATTTTTATCGTCAGGTTAAATTAATACTATTGCTTTGCCGTTCTCAAAATATCCATTTCCCCAATCCGTTTTTGAGAGTCATTTACCATGGCTTGCAGCACAATAAGAAAATGGTCAATGTGCCGCTCTATGGTCGATTGATCAAACAGAGCTGTGGCATAATTTATCGCTCCGGCAATCATGCCATTCTCCTCAAAAAACTCTATTTCGAGATCACAGTGGATAATATGTAAATCATGAATAACCGATGACACTGTCAGCCCCGGCAGTGTCCAGTGGGGATCTTCATAATCCTGCCAGGCAAACATCACCTGGCACAACGGTGTATGGTCTGGCCCGCGTGGCGGCAGAACACTTTCCATCACCTGCTCAAACGGCAAATCCTGATGCGCCTGTGCCGCTAATGTGGTTTGCCGCACTTGTGCCAGCAACTCCGCCACCGTCAGATCATCCGAAACCCTCGTGCGCAACGCCAGTATATTCACGAAGAAGCCAATTAATGGCTCCACTTCCTGACGACTGCGGCCAGAACTGGGAGTGCCAACAATAATATCCTCCTGACCAGACAAACGCGATAAGACCACCGTCCAGGCAGACAATAATGTCATAAATAACGTGACATTGTGCTGCGCACTCAGGCGTTTCAGGGCGGCTATTAATTCCACATCCAAATTGATGGGTAAAACCTGCCCGACAAACGACTGCTCAGATGGTCGTGGCCGGTCTGTCGGCAGATTCAGCAGAGCCGGTGCATCAGCCAACGCCGTGCGCCAATAGTCAGCTTGTGCCTGCATACGTTCAGCGGAAAACCACTGCCGCTGCCAGGCTGCATAATCAGGGTACTGGATCGCCAGCGCGGGTAAAGGATCCGGTTGCCCGGCCAGAAAAGCCGTATAGAGCGTGTTCAGTTCAGCTATCAGCACTTCTTTCACTGACCAGCCATCGGAAATAATATGGTGCTGTGTCAGCAAAAACTGATAGTCGTCATCCGCCAGCCGGATAAGCATCGTTCGAACAAGCGGGCCCTGGCTGAGATCAAATGGCGCAGATACCTCCTCAATACGCAATCGTTCCAATGCTGTTTCGGCATCCGGGCACTCACGCAGGTCATGATGAACCAACGGCAGTCCGCGGTCTGCCGCCAGCAGGTGGACCTGAGGCTGACCGTCAACAGAAACAAAGACCGAGCGCAAGGCTTCATGACGAACAAATAACACATTCAGTGCCTGCTGCCAGGCTGCAATATCCAGTTGCCCACGCAAATGCCACACGAGTGGCATATGATAGCGTTCACTGACACCTTTAAATTGTGTCAGGAACCACAAGCGCTCTTGAACGAATGACAGTGGTAGCCCCCCTTCGCGGGAGAGAGGCAGAATGGGGGGCAATGTGTTTTGTTGTTCAAACCGGGTATAAAGTTTTTCAGCCAGAGCCGCCAAAGACGGGGAGCTAAACAGTTCACTCAGTGGCAATTCTATCCCTAAAGCTGCTATTCGATTCATTACCTGCATTACCAGCAATGAATGGCCGCCCAATGCAATAAAATTATCATGTCGGCTAATCTGTTCAATCCCTAAGACTTCCCGCCAAATCGCCGCCAACGCAATTTCCATTTCCCCTTGTGGGGCTGCATAAATCTGCCGGACAAAGGCGTCGCCGTCCGGGGCAGGCAAAGCCCGGCGATCCAGTTTGCCATTCGGAGTCTGCGGGAAGCTGTCCAGACACACAAAAGCCGCCGGCACCATATAATCCGGTAACACCGCGCTTAGGTGGGTACGCAGATTGTTAACCAGCGTTTTATCGGCTTCTGCTATCCCCGTTTCCGCCACGATATAGGCTACCAGCCGTTTACCCTGCCCGTCATCCCGTGCCAGCACGACCGCTTCCTGCACCGCCGGGTATTCCAGCAAGCGGGTTTCAATTTCCCCCGGTTCAATACGGAAACCGCGAATTTTTACCTGCTGGTCATTACGGCCGAGGAATTCCAGATTGCCGTCTGGCCGATAACACGCCATATCCCCGGTGCGGTACATGCGCGCCTCCGGTACGGGGCTAAAGGGATCGGGAATAAACCGTTCTTCACTTAAAATTAGCTGATTCAGATACCCCCGTGCCACTCCTACACCACCAATATAGATTTCTCCCACACCACCTAATGGCACTGGTTGCCCGTGGCTGTCCAGCAAGTAAATACGGGTATTGCTGAGTGGCCGGCCGATAGCTCGGTCATCGTCGGGGGAGAAGATTTCTTGACAGGTGGCGGTCACGGTATTTTCTGTCGGACCATAAGCATTTAATAACCGGGGACGGTGACCCGCCTGGGAAAACCAGTCCTGAAGGGCTTTTTTCTGGACGGCCTCGCTACCAATAATCATCAGTCTGAGCACGTCAGGCAGCGGTAATCCTTTATCTCTGCCCGCCAGTTCAGACCAGAATAACGTGGGCAGGAACAGTACCGTGATTCGTTTTTCCCGGACTAAGGTAATAAATTCCAGCATGGATGTCAGCCAGCTATCATCGCGGATCACCAGCGTGGCGCCATGACATAATGCTGAGAAACACTCCTCGACAGCGATATCAAAGGCAAACGCCGCAAACTGCAACACCCGATCCTGCGCCGTCACACCATACAATTCATTGACGCCCAACGTGCGTTGATAGATCGCCTGATGTTCCACCATCACCCCTTTTGGCTGCCCGGTAGAGCCGGAGGTGTAAATCACATAAGCCAGATGCTGCGGCGTTAACACCGAAACCTGCGGGTTACTGTCCGGTTGATCCGGCGGCACCGTCGGGTCAAGAACGGTCAACTCAGCCAGCACTTTGTCACCTAAAATAGACTGCCCGGCCCTATCCGCTAATATCACCGATGGCGCACTGTCACTCAGGATATACGCCAGCCGCTCTGCCGGATAGGTTGTGTCGAGTGGCACATAGGCCCCACCGGCTTTCAGTACGGCCAAGAAGGACACTACCATGACCGGTGAGCGTGCCACACAAATCGCGACCCGTTGCTCCGGCTCTACCCCTGACTCAATCAACTGATATGCCAGCCGGTTAGCCCAGGCATTTAATTCGGCGTAACTGAGCGTTTGTCCCTGATATTCCAGTGCCATGACCTGCGGGGTTTTTGCCACCTGCTGTTCAAACAGTTGGTGGATACACAATATTTCAGGATAAGTGGTTTCTGCCGCGTTCCAGATGCCTAACAATAAAGTCTTCTCCGCTTGCGGCAGAATGTCCAATGCCCGCACGGGCTTAGTTGGTGTGTTCTCCAGCGCCTCCACCAGACTTTCCAGCGCCTGCTGCATATAGCCCCATATCCGCTCCGGCTCAAACGGCGGCACCACACTTGCCGTCAATCCCAACGCGTCACCAAAATCCTCCACCGACAGCCCAAAGGGGTAATTGGTGCGTTCTTTGCCATCTAAAAATTCAATGCCTGCCAATGTGTCATCCGACAGCGTTGAAAGACTATTGTGCGGATAATTGATATGCCGGTAATTGAGCAGGGCGCTAAAAAGCGGCGTACCACGTTCAACACCGCTACACTGCTGGGCCAGCACCAGTGACGCATGCTCATGGGTTAATAATCCCGCCAGCCGGCGATGAGCGGCCTGTACACTGCCTTGTACTGGCGTGTCATCTATATCCAGCCGCAACGGCAGAGTATTGATAAACAACCCCATCCCACCGTCTGCTCCTTCGCCGCCAGTCATACGTCCAAACAGCACGGTGCCAAATACCACTTTTTCCTGCCCACTGGTGCGCGACAACACCTGAGCCCAGGCCAGATGACACAAAGCCGCCAGACTCACCCCTTGCTGCCGCGCCTGATGACGCAAGCGGTCATTCAGTTCCGGCGTTAGCAATCGGTAACATTCCCTTTCCTGTGATCCATCAAGATGGACCGCCGCCAGTCCGAACGGCAGTGTTGGTTCTTCCACTTCTGCCAGCATGTCGGTAAAGAAACGGGTATGTGCTGCCTGACTCACGCCCAACCGGGCCTGTGCTACCAGATTGCGGAATGGTACAGGCGCCGCCAGACTCTGCTCGTGTCCTGTCAGGCAGATCTGTACTTCACGATGTACCACCTCCAGCGTTTGATGGTCACCAATCAGGTGATGCAATAATTGCAGGACAACCCAACGGCCATCGGCTTCTTGCGCCACCACAAAGTGTAATAACGGGGCTTGCCTTAGATCAAGACGATAATAACTGGGATCAAAACGGCGACTTAACTGGTCAAGCACCGGACCATCAGCCGGATCCAGCGTCAATTCTGTCACTGACAAAGGAGCATGACGCCAGACGACCTGCACCGGAACCGATATCCCTTGCCAGATAAACGCGGTGCGTAAGATATCATGCCGCTCGATTATCTGTTGCATAGCTGCCAGATAACGATCCAGCAACGCGCGGTCAGCAAACGCCATCTGACCACTTAACAGGTACGTATCCCCTTCCCGTGCTAATAAGTGGTGGAACAAAATACCGTCCTGTAACGGGGATAACGCGTAGATATCCTGAATATTCGCCACGCCGCCCGGAACTTGTTTGACAATGTGGTCAATGTCCGCCTGCGTTAAATCTGCCAACGGCAACATAGCCGGAGTCAGTTGCTGCGTCTCGGCGGTAATCATATTCGGTGGGATTTCCAGGGTCTGGTGTTGCCCCAATGTTTGCGCCAACTCGGACAACACCGGCGACCGGAACAATTCCCGCGCTGTCAATGTTAACCCCTGCTGACGCAAGCGCTCAATCATACGTACCGCAAGCAACGAATGCCCGCCCAGTACAAAGAAGCTGTCATGACGACTGATTTGCTCAATGCCCAGTAATTCTCCCCAAATCGCTGCCAGCGTCATTTCGGTTTTTCCCTGCGGGGCTGCATAAGTTTGCCGGGCAAAGGCGTCACCGTCCGGGGCTGGCAGCGCCCGGCGATCCAGCTTACCATTCGGCGTCAGTGGAAACGCATCCAAACGTACAAAGGCCGCCGGCACCATATAATCCGGTAAAACCGCGCTCAGATGCGTTCTCAGGCTGTTTGCCAGCTCTTCCTCCTCTTCCACGACCACATAAGCCACTAACCATTTCTCTGTTCCATCCCCCAGAGCCAGTACTGCTGCCTCACGCACTGCCGGATACTCTGTCAACCGGGCTTCAATTTCCCCCGGTTCAATCCGAAAGCCGCGGATTTTCACCTGCTGGTCATTACGCCCCAGAAACTCCAGATTACCGTCCGGCCGGTAACGGGCTAAGTCCCCGGTGCGGTACATCTTCACATCCGGGCTACCACTAAATGGATCATGAAGGAAACATTCAGCCGTTAATTCGGGGCGATTTAGGTAACCACGGGCCACGCCGGCACCGGCAATATAAATTTCTCCGATCACGCCAAGAGGGACAGGTTGTCCAGCAGGATCAAGAAGATAGATGCGGGTATTGGCGATTGGGCGGCCAATCACTGATGCTTCCGGGATCCCGGTCTGAGCTTTATATTCATACCAGGTAGCATCACCATTAATTTCAGATGAACCATAAAAATTTAACAGACGCAGCCAGGGGTAATCTGCCACAACTTGTCGGGCCAGTTCAGGCGCCAGCCGTTCTCCGCTGCAAACCAGCGTCCTGATGAATTTTAACTTATCGCCATGGACTTGAATTAAGTGTTTTAGTAACGAGGGCACCAGTACCAGATAATTGACGTCAAAGCGGCGTAAACCATCACAGAAACGGTCAAGATCTTTCACTGCCTGATCACTGAAAACGACCAGTTTGCCACCGGACAACAAGACGCTCAGCATCTCGGTGACAGAATCAACAAAGCTGATGTTGGTTTTCAGTGCCCCTACCAATGGCACCGTTACGATATCGCGGACAAACCATAATAAGCGGTTACACAAGGCGTGATGACTGTTCATCACGCCTTTGGGCAGGCCCGTAGAGCCGGAAGTGTAGATCACATAAGCCAGATGGTGCGATGTCAGTCCCAACGCCTGAGCATCTGGGTTATCGGTGGAATGTGACATCAAGAATGCTGCCTGAGCATCAAGTACCACCATGGGCACAGTGTTGGCTAGTCGGTCAACCCACTCAGTTTGAGTCAATATCGCAACGGGGGCGGCGTCTTCAAGCATATACGCCAGCCGATCAACCGGATAAGCGGGATCCAACGGCACGTAAGCCCCACCCGCTTTCAGTATGGCTAATAACCCAATCACCATTGCGGGTGACCTTGACACACAAACCGCGACCCGTTGTTCCGGTTCAATCCCCAGTTCAATTAACTGATGAGCCAACTGGTTGGCTCTGGCGTTTAATTCAGCGTAACTGAGGGTCTGCTCTTCATACACCAGGGCCGTGGCATCCGGGGTTTTCGCCACCTGCTGTTCAAATAACTGATGGATACACAATGTGTCAGGATACGGCGTTTCCGTTGCGTTCCAAGCGGTTAACAACTGTGTGCGTTCCGCTTGTGGCAGGATGTCTAATACCCGCACCTGCCTATCCGGGGTGTGCTCCAGCGCATCTGCCAGACTTTCCAGTGCCTGCTGCATATAGCCCCATATCTGCTCCGGCTCAAATGGTTGCACGACACTCGCCGTCAATCCCAGTGCATCACCAAAATCCTCCACCGACAACACAAAGGGATAGTTGGTGCGTTCCTTGCCATCTAAAAACTCAATGCCTGCCAATGTATTATCCGCCGGTGCTGAGGGGCTATTGTGCCGATAATTTAGCAAAGCGCTAAAGAGGGGCGTACCGCGTTCAATGCCACTGCACTGTTGTGCCAACACCAGTGACGCATGCTCATGGGCAAGTAATCCCGCCAGCCGGCGATGGACGGTCTGTATGCTGTCCCGAACCGGGGTATCATCCATATCCAACCGCAATGGCAAGGTATTAATAAACAAGCCCATCCCATTGTCTGCCCCTTCTCCAGCGCTCATACGCCCAAACAGCACGGTGCCGAACACCACTTTTTCCTGTCCACTGGTACGCGACAATACCTGAGCCCAAGCCAGATGACACAAAGCCGCCAGACTCACCCCATGCTGGCGGGCCTGACGGCGCAAGCGGTCATTCAGTTCCGGCGTTAGCAATCGGTAACATTCCCTTTCCTGCGATCCATCAAGATGGACCTCCGCCAGCCCAAATGGCAGGGTCGGCTCTGTCACTTCCGCTAACATGTCAGTAAAGAAACGGGTGTGGGCTGCCTGACTCACGCCCAACCGGACTTGTGCCACCAGATTGCGGAACGGCACAGGCGCAGCCAGGCTCTCTTCCTGTCCCGTCAGGCAGGCCTGCACTTCACGGTGCATCACTTCCAGTGTTTCATGATCACCAATCAGGTGATGCTGTAATTGCAGCACAATCCAACGGTCATCCGCTTCCTTTGCCACTACAAAGCGCAATAACGGCGCATCACTCAGATCAAGGCGATATTGATTGATGTTAAAACGTTCATCCAATTGCCTGCTAACTGGCCCATCGGCCGGGTCCAGTATGAGCTCCGTTACTGACAAAGGGGCATGACGCCAGACCACCTGCACTGGTGTAGATACACCTTGCCAGATAAAGGCGGTGCGTAAAATATCGTGACGATCAACCACACGTTGTATCGCTGCCAGATAACGATCCAGCAACGCGCGATCAACAAACACCATTTGACCACTCAACAGGTAGGTATCCCCTTCCCGTGCCAGTAAATGGTGGAATAAAATCCCGTCCTGCAACGGGGATAACGCGTAGATGTCCTGAATATTTGCTACCCCGCCCGGCACCTGTCCGACAATATGGTCAATATCCGCCTGGGTTAAATCTGCCAGCGGTAACATCGCCGGAGTCAGTTGCTGCGTTTCGGCGGTGATCACATTCGGCGGGACTTCGACGGTCTGATGCCGTCCCAACGTTTGCACCAGATCAGACAACACCGGCAACCGAAACAAATCCCGCGCTGTCAGTGTTAATCCCTGCTGACGCAGGCGCTCAATCATACGCACCGCAAGCAACGAATGCCCGCCCAGAGCAAAGAAACTGTCGTGTCGGCTGACTTGTTCAATACCCAGTAATTCTTCCCAAATTGCCGCCAATGTGATTTCCATTGCCCCCTGCGGGGCTTCATACGCTTGCCGGGCAAAAGCGTCTTCCTCCGGGGCCGGCAGTGCCCGGCGATCTAACTTACCATTCGGGGTTTGTGGGATGCTGTCCAGACGCACAAAAGCTGCCGGCACCATGTAATCCGGTAAAACTGCACTTAGATGGGTACGCAGGCTGTTTGCCAGCCCTGCATCCCCCACCGTTTCTGTGACCACATAAGCCACCAGCCGCTTATCCTGCCCTTCTCCCTGCGTCAACACGACTGATTCATGCACTGCCGGGTGCTCTGCCAATCGAGCTTCAATTTCCCCCGGTTCAATACGAAAGCCCCGAATTTTCACCTGCTGATCGTTACGGCCGAGAAATTCCAGATTGCCATCCGACCGATAACGGGCTAAATCCCCGCTGCGGTACATGCGTGCATCCGGGGTATCACTGAACGGATCAGCCAGAAAACGTTCGGCGGTTAACTCAGGGCGGTTCAGATAACCTCTTGCCACTCCTACCCCGCCAATATACAGTTCTCCCACGGCTCCTAGTGGTACAGGCTGACCAAAATTATCCAGTAAATAAAGCCGGGTATTATCTAATGGGCGACCAATTATTGGGTAAGGATGCTCTGGGCCTATATGCGCCAGTGTTGCATCTACTGTGCATTCCGTTGGACCATAGACATTATAGGCAGTCAGTTGTGGGATGCCGATTACAGTCTGCCAGGTTTGTGTTGATATGGCTTCACCGCCAACCAGTAGTACTAAAGCTTTTTTATGCTGACATATGCCCGCAGCCAATAACATCTCTAATTGCATTGGCGTACAATCCAATACGTCAAGGTCAGCCTTAATGAGAAATTGTAATAAGGCCGCACCATCAACTCGCACCTCTTGTGACACAATGACCAATGTGTAGCCATTCAAGAGACTCAATAAATTTTGCAGTGATGCATCAAATGAAATACTGGCGTTCAGACTAACCCGATAAGGTGCAGATGAATTGGCAAAAACACGCTTTGTCAGTACTGCATATAAATTTAACAAAGAACCCTGTTCTACCATCACCCCTTTTGGCCGACCCGTCGAGCCGGAAGTATACATCACATACGCCAGAGAGCGTGAAGTCAATACCGCTATCTGTGGGTTACTATCTGACTGTTCAAATAAGATATTTGGATCAAGCACCCTTCGTCCTGCCAATGCTTGCTCACCCAAAGCTGTCCGGCCAGTATTATCGGCCAGCACTATCGCCGGCTCAGCATCCCTCAGATTATCAGCCAGACGTTCTCCCGGATAAGCCGGGTCCAGCGGCACATAAGCGCCTCCCGCTTTTAAGACGGCCAGCAACCCAACCACCATGGCCGGTGAACGTGCCACGCAAATGGCGACTCGTTGCTCCGGTTCCACGCCCAGAGCCATTAATTGATGGGCCAGCCTGTTAGCCTGGGCATTTAATTCTGCATAACTGAGCGTCTGGTTTTCATAGACCAGCGCGGTGGCCTGTGGCGTTTTCGCCGCCTGCTGTTCAAACAACTGGTGGATACACAACGTCTCAGGATAAGCGGTTTCCGTCCTGTTCCAGGTTTTTAATAACCGTATACGTTCTGCTTGTGGCAAGATGTCCAACTGTCGTACCGGGATTTCCGGGGTTTGTTCCAGTGCGTCCACCAGACTTTCCAACGCCTGCTGCATATAGCTGCATATCCGCTCTGGCTCAAATGGCTGCACTATTTGTACTGTCAGGCCCAGTGCTTTGCCAAAATCCTCCACCGATAATGTTAATGGGTAGTTGGTCCGCTCCTGGCCGTCTAATAACTCAATCCCTTCCAGCGATTTATCCAATTGATTCGATTGATCATTATGTCGATAATTTAACAGGGCACTAAAAAGGGGCGTACCACGTTCAACACCGCTACACTGTTGCGCCAGCGCCAGTGACGCATGCTCATGGGTTAATAATCCCGCCAGCCGGCGATGAGCGGCCTGTACACTGTCTTGTACCGGGGTGTCATCCATATCCAGCCGCAACGGCAGGGTATTGATAAACAAACCCATCCCACCGTCTGCTCCTTCGCCGCCGGTCATACGCCCAAACAGCACCGTGCCAAACACCACTTTTTCCTGTCCACTGGTGCGTGACAACACCTGAGCCCAGGCCAGATGACACAACGCCGCCAGACTCACCCCTTGCTGCCGGGCCTGATGACGCAAACGATCATTCAATGCCGGGGCCAGCAATCGGTGGGACTGCGTCACCTGTGTGCCATCACGATGTACCTCCGCCAGACCAAATGGCAGCGTCGGCTCTTCTACCTCGGCTAACATCTCGCTAAAGAAACGCGTATGGGCTGCCTGACTGACGCCCAACCGGACCTGTGCTACCAGATTGCGGAACGGCACGGGCGCCGCCAGGCTCTGCTCCTGTCCTGTCAGGCAGGCCTGCACTTCACGGTGCATCACTTCCAGTGTTTCATGATCACCAATCAGGTGATGCAGTAATTGCAGGACAATCCAACGGCCATCCGCTTCCTGCGCTACCACAAAGCGCAATAACGGTGCATCACTCAAACCAAGACGATAATGACTGACGTTAAAACGGGCCGCCAATTGGTGGCTCACTGGCCCCTCTGCCAGATCCAGTGTGAGTTCGGTCACTGATAAGGCAGCATGACGCCAGACAACCTGTACTGGCACGGATACCCCTTGCCAGATAAAGGCGGTGCGTAAAATATCATGACGGTCAATCATCCGTTGCATTGCCGCCAAATAACGATCCAGCAAGGTCCGGTCAGCAAACGCCATCTGACCACTCAACAGGTACGGATCCCCTTCTTGTGCCAGTAAATGGTGGAACAAAATCCCATCCTGCAACGGCGATAAGGCATAAATATCCTGAATATTCGCCACCCCGCCCGGCACTTGTTCAACAATATGGTCAATATCCGCCTGTGTTAAATCCACCAGCGGTAACATGGCCGGGGTCAGTTGCTGCGTTTCGGGAGTAATCACATTGGGCGGGATTTCGATGGTCTGATACCGTCCCAATGTTTGTGCCAGCTCGGACAATACCGGCGACCGGAACAAATCCCGCACCGTCAGTGCCAATCCCTGCTGACGCAGGCGCTCAATCATGCGCACCGCCAGCAGAGAGTGCCCCCCCAGCGCAAAGAAGCTATCATGACGGCTGACCTGTTCCATGCCCAGTAATTCACGCCAAATCGCCGCCAGCATCATTTCGGTTTCTCCCTGCGGGGCTTCATATACCTGCCGGGCAAAGGCGTCTGCATCTGGTATCGGCAATGCCCGATGATCCAGCTTACCATTCGGTGTCAACGGAAACGCGTCCAGACGCACGAAGGCCACCGGCACCATATAATCCGGCAAAACCGCACTCAGGTGGGTACGCAGGCTGTTAACCAATTCTTCATCCATATCTGCCACGACATAGGCCACCAGCCGTTTGTCCATTCCATCACCCAGTGCCAGTACAGCCGCCTCACGCACTGCCGGATACTCTGTCAGCCGGGTTTCAATTTCCCCCGGTTCGATACGGAAACCACGAATTTTCACCTGCTGGTCGTTACGGCCGAGGAATTCCAGATTGCCGTCCGGCAGATAACGCGCCAAATCGCCGGTGCGGTACATCCGCGCATCCGGGGTATCATTAAACGGATCGATGAGGAATCGTTCCGCCGTTAACTCAGGCCGGTTCAGATAGCCACAGGCCACCCCGTCTCCCCCTACATAAATCTCACCAATCGCCCCCAATGGTACGGGCTGACCATGACTATCCAACAAATACACCTGGGTATTGGCGATGGGCCGGCCAATGGGGAGCCGGATCATACCTTCTTCTAGTGCCTTGATAGGATACATTGTTGTAAAGGTGGTGCCTTCCGTCGGGCCATAGGCCTGCAACAGTTGTTGCGGAGGACGATGTTTCAGTACCTGAGCAATCAGCGGTAAATCGGGGATATCGCCGCCAAAAATCAGCGTCTTTATCTGCGGCAGCACTGGGGACAATTCTACCACCAGTCGGTTAAACAGCCCGATGGTCAGCCATAAGATCGTGATACGGTGGGTCTGTAAAGCCCGGACTAACTCCGCCGACGTCAATAAAGTGGTGTGATCAATGACTACCAATGCCCCTCCGTTGAGCAACGGCGCCCAGACCTCAAAAGTACTGGCATCAAACGCCGGGTTCGCCGTAAAAGCCACCCGATCATCCTGCTCAATGACCGCATAACCATTATTGATGACCAGCCTAACCACGGCACGGTGTGGCACCAGCACCCCTTTGGGTGTGCCGGTGGAGCCGGAGGTGTACATGATATAGGCCAATGCTGTGCTGGCACACGGTAAGTCAGGGTTAATACTATTTTGTTCACTGGCCGTCTTATCTTCATCAGCAAGACGCAGCAGCGGTACAACCAGGCCAGCCGGGGTTTCTGTCTGTGTATCGGTGAGTAACAATTTGGCAGTACAGTCATTGATCAGCCAGTTTTTCCGTTCATCTGGCATTCTGGGATCAAGGGGAACGTAAGCTGCACCGGCTTTAAGCACAGCCAGTTGCGCCACGACCAGCATGATGGAGCGCTCAAACAGCAGCACAATAGGATCGCCGGGGCAAACACCTTGTCCGATTAACTGATGAGCCAACTGATTTGCCTGTGTATTCAGCTCACTGTAGCTCAGGACCTTATCGCCCGCTATCAGGGCTGTCGCTTGCGGCGTTTTTACCACCTGCTGTTCAAACAACTGGTGGATACACAAGGCCGCAGGATACGGGGTTTCCGTTGTGTTCCAGGTAGTTAATAATAAAGTCAGCTCCGCTTCTGGCAAGATATCCAATGCTCGTACCGGTGTTTCCGGGGCTTGTTCCAGTGCATCCACCAGACTTTCCAGTGCCTGCTGCATATAACTGCATACCCGTTCCGGCTCAAACGGTTGAACGACCTGAACTGTCAAGCCAAGCGCCTCACTGAAATCTTCTACTGACAGCACAACGGGGTAGTTGGTTCGCTCCTGGCCGTCTAATAACTCAGTCCCCTCCAGCGTATTATCCAACTGGTTCGATTGATCATTGTGCCGATAATTTAACAGAGCACTAAAAAGGGGCGTACCGGGCTCAACACCGCTGCATTGCTGAGCCAGCGCCAGTGACGCATGCTCATGAGTTAACAATCCCGCCAGCCGGCGATGGGTGGCCTGTACACTGTCCCGTACAGGGGTGTCATCCATATCCAGCCGTAACGGCAGGGTATTGATAAACAAACCCATTCCTCCCTCTGTCCCTTCGCTGCCGGCCATGCGCCCAAACAGCACGGTGCCGAACACCACTTTTTCCTGTCCACTGGTGCGCGACAATACCTGGGCCCAGGCCAAATGACACAAGGCCGCCAGACTCACCCCTTGCTGCCGGGCCTGATGACGCAAACGATTATTCAATTCCGGGGCCAGCAGCCGGTAGGACTGCGTCACCTGTGTGCCATCACGATGCACCTCCGCCAGCCCAAATGGCAGCGTCGGCTCTTCTACCTCGGCTAACATCTCGCTAAAGAAACGTGTATGGGCTTCCTGACTCATGCCCAACCGGGCCTGTGCTACCAAATTGCGAAACGGCACGGGTGCAGCCAGGCTCTGCTCTTGTCCTGTCAGACAGGCCTGCACTTCACGGTGCATCACTTCCAGTGTTTCATGATCACCAATCAGGTGATGCAGTAATTGCAGGGCAATCCAACGTCCATCGGTTTCCTGCGCCACCACAAAGCGCAATAACGGCGCGTCGCTCAAGTCAAGACGATAATGACTGACGTTAAAACGGGCCGCCAATTGGCGGCTCACTGATCCCTCTGCTGTATCCAGTGTGAGTTCAGTCACTGATAAGGCAGCATGACGCCAGACGACCTGCACGGGCGCGGATAGGTTTTGCCAGATAAAAGCGGTGCGTAAAATATCGTGACGGTCAACCACCCGTTGCATTGCCGCCAGATAACGATCCAGAAACGCACGGTCAGCAAACGCCATCTGGCTACTCAACAGGTACGGATCCCCTTCGTGTGCCAGTAAATGGTGGAACAAAATCCCGTCCTGCAACGGCGATAAGGCGTAGATATCCTGAATATTCGCCACGCCGCCCGGCACTTGTTCAATAATATGGTCAATGTCCGCCTGGGTTAACTCTGCCAGCGGCAACATGGCCGGGGTCAGTTGCTGTGTATCGGGACTAATGACATTCTGCGGAATTTTGATGGTCTGATGCTGCCCCACTGTTTGTGCCAGTTCGGACAACACCGGCGACCGGAACAACTCTCGCGCTGTCAGGGCCAATCCCTGCTGACGCAGGCGCTCAATCATGCGCACCGCCAGCAGGGAGTGCCCCCCCAACGCAAAGAAGCTGTCATGGCGGCTGACCTGCTGCATACCCAGTAATTCACACCAAATCGCTGCCAGCGTCATTTCGGTTTCTCCCTGCGGGGCTTCATACGCCTGCCAGACAAAGGCCTCTCTATCCGGTGCCGGTAATGCCCGGCGATCCAGCTTACCATTCGGCGTCAAAGGAAACGCCTCCAGACGCACAAAAGCGGCCGGCACCATATAATCCGGTAATACCGCGCTCAAATGCGTTCTCAGGCTGTTTGCCAGTTCCTTCTCCGCTTGCGCAACCACATAAGCCACCAGCCATTTTTCGGCGCCATCACCCAGTGCCAGTACGGCCGCCTCACGCACTGCCGGATACTCGGCCAGCCGGGTTTCAATTTCCCCCGGTTCAATACGGAAACCGCGAATTTTCACCTGCTGGTCGTTACGGCCGAGGAATTCCAGATTGCCGTCCGACAGATAACGCGCCAAATCGCCGGTGCGGTACATGCGCGCATCCGGAGTATCATTAAACGGATCGATAAGGAACCGTTCCGCCGTTAACTCAGGCCGGTGCAGATAGCCACAGGCTACCCCATCTCCCCCCACATAAATCTCACCGGTTGTTCCCAACGGTACGGGCTGACCATGCTTATCCAGCAGATAAACCCGGGTATTGGCGATGGGCCGGCCAATGGGGAGCCGGATCATGTCTTCTTTTAGCGCCTTAATAGGATATGTTGTTGTAAAGGTGGTGCCTTCCGTCGGTCCATAGGCCTGCAACAGTTGTTGCGGTGGACGATGTTTCAGCACCTGGGCAATCACTGATAAATCGGGGATATCGCCGCCAAAAATCAGCGTCTTTATCTGCGGCAGCACCGGGGACAACTCTACCGCCAGCCGGTTAAACAGCCCGATGGTCAGCCACAAGATCGTAATACGGTGGGTCTGTAAAACCCGGACTAACTCTACCGGCGTCAATAAGGTGGCGTGATCAAGCACCACCAGTGCCCCCCCGTTAAGCAATGGCGCCCAGACTTCGAAAGTACTGGCATCAAACGCCGGGTTCGCGGTAAAGGCCACCCGATCATCCTGCTCAATGGCCGCATAACCATTATTGATGACCAGCCGAACCACGGCACGGTGTGGTACCAGCACCCCTTTGGGTGTGCCGGTGGAGCCGGAGGTGTACATGATATAGGCTAAATCCGTACTGATACGCGGCAAATCAGGGTTAACGCTATATTGCTCATTGTTTGTATTGCTCTCATCGGCAAGACAAAGCCGCGGCACCGCCAGATCAGCCGGAATATCTGCCTGTGTATCGGTGAGTAACAATTTGGCGGCACAGTCATTGATCAGCCAGTTTTTCCGCTCATCCGGCACACTGGGATCCAGAGGGACGTAAACTGCCCCGGCCTTAAGCACAGCCAGTTGCGCCACGACCAGCATGATGGAACGCTCGAACAGCAGCCCAACCGGATCGCCGGGGCAAACACCTCGTTCGATTAGCTGATGAGCCAATTGATTTGCCCATGTATTCAGTTCACTGTAGCTCAGGGTCTTATCGCCCTCTATCAGGGCTGTCGCCTGTGGCGTTTTCTCTGCCTGCTGTTCAAACCCTTGATGAATACACAATGTGTCAGGATATGGCGTTTCAGTCGCGTTCCAGGTTTCCAGCAATAATCGGCGTTCTGCCGGCAACAGCATCTCAATTTTCCCGACCTGTTGTTGATAATCAGTCACCATCGCTTGCAGCACCGCATGCAAGTAACCAATGTGTCGTTCAACAGTCGGCTGATTAAACAGTGCGGTTGAATAACCGAGATAACCGACAATCCTGCCGGCTTCCTCTGACAAGTTCAGTTCGAGATCAAATTTGACAATATCGAATGCTTGCTCAGCCGGTGACACGACCAACCCCGGCAATGTCCAGTCTGTGTACTCATTATTTTGCCAGGCAAACATGACCTGAAACAGCGGTGTATGGGCCAACTGACGCGGTGGTTGCACAATTTCCACCACTTGCTCAAACGGCAAATCCTGATGCGTCTGTGCCGCTAACGCGGTTTGCCGGACCTGTGCCAGTAACTCCGCTACCGTCAACTCACCCGAAACACCCATGCGCAACGCCAGGGTATTCACGAAGAAGCCAATTAAAGACTCCACTTCTTGATGGTTACGGCCAGCACTGGGGGTGCCAATCACGATATCCTCCTGCCCCGACAAACGTGACAAAACTATCGCCCAGGCGGATAACAGTGTCATAAATAACGTTACCCCCTGCTGCGCGCTCAGCCGTTTCAGGGCCGCCGTCAATTCCGCACCCAGATTGATAGGCAAAGCCTGCCCGGCAAACGACTGCTCAGGCGGACGGGGGCGGTCTGTGGGCAACTCCAGTAAAACGGGGACGTCAGCCAACGTGGTACGCCAATAATCAGACTGCACCTGAATACGTTCAGCAGAGAGCCATTGACGCTGCCAGACCGCATAATCAGGGTACTGGATTGCCAATGGCGGTAAAGGATCAGGCTGCCCGGCCAGAAAAGCCGAATAGAGTGTGTTTAGTTCCTGTACCAGCACATTGACCGACCAGCCATCGGAAATAATATGATGTTGGGTCAGCAAAAACTGGTATTCATCATCCGCCAGCCGGATCAGCACTGCCCGGATAAGCGGGCCACAATTGAGTTCAAAAGGTGCCGACATCTCCTTCGTACACAATCGTTCCAGTATCACTTCGGCATCCGGGTCTCCACGCAGATCATGCTGAACCCAGGGCAACCCGTGATCCGCCGTCAGCAGGCGGATTTGAGGCTGACCATCAACGGAAACAAAGACCGAGCGCAACGCTTCATGGCGGGCAAATAATGCATTCAGGGCCTGCTGCCAAACTGCGATATCCAGTTCACCCCGCAAACGTAGCGCCATGGGGATATGATACGTCTCACTGACGCCTTCAAACTGAGTCAGGAACCACAAACGCTGTTGTGCGAATGACAATGGCAGTATCCCCTCACGGGAGACAGATATAATGGCTGGCACAACATGATTTTGCTTATCAATCCGGGCCTGCACCGCCTCAGCCAGAGCCACCAAAGAAGGTGTGCTAAACAGTACAGGCAACGGCAATTCGACCCCTAGCACCGCTATTCGGTTCATCATCCGCACCACCAGCAGTGAATGGCCACCCAGGGCAAAGAAATTATCATGCCTGCTGATCGATTCAATCCCTAAGATTTCCCGCCAAATCGCCGCTAACGCGATTTCTATTTCTCCCTGCGGGGCTTCATAGGCTCGCCGGGCAAAGGCTTGACTGTCTGGTGCCGGTAGCGCCCGGCGATCCAGCTTACCATTTGGTGTCAGTGGAAACGCCTCCAGACGAACAAAAGCGGCTGGCACCATATAATCCGGTAATAAGGAACTCAGGTGGGTACGCAGGCTGTTCACCAGCCCTTCATCTGTTGTTCCCGCTGCCTTCGTTTCTGTGACCTCTGTTTCTGTAACGACATAGGCCACCAGCCGCTTATCCTGCCCTTCTCCCTGCGCCAACACCACCGATTCATGCACCATGGGGTGCCCGGCCAACCGGGATTCTATTTCCCCCGGTTCAATGCGAAAACCCCGGATTTTCACCTGCTGGTCATTACGGCCCAGAAATTCCAGATTGCCGTCCGGCCGGTAACGCGCTAAATCCCCGGTCCGGTACATGCGTGCATCCGGGCTATCACTAAACGGATCAGCTAAGAAGCGTTCAGCCGTCAGTTCCGGGCGATTAAGGTAACCCCGCGCTACACCCGCGCCACCAATGTATAACTCACCCACCGCTCCCAACGGAACCGGTTGACCATGAATATCCAGGAGATAAAGACAAGTATTAGCAATAGGGCGCCCGATAGAAACCACTGTATCTGTATAATCTGACGGACAACGCCAGACTGTGGCACATATTGTGATTTCTGTAGGGCCATAGGCATTAAACAGCATTGCCCGGCTGCTGAGTGCCTGGAGCAAAGACGCATTAGGCGCTTCACCAGCCAGTACCAATGTTGGCCTTATTGCTATCTCCGGTAAATCTGTTCCTTCTCTTAGCAGGGCGGGTGGGAGGCAGGCATGCGTCACCGCCTGCTCTTCCAGATAGTACCAGAGACGACGCAGATCCTGACGAATCGTGTCGGCAGGAAGAGCCAGACTGGCACCACTACTCAGCGCTATCATTATTTCCCAAACACTGGCATCAAAACCCAATGAAGCAAACTGCAATATCCGGCTAGATCCATTAACCTTAAATCGGGCGATTTGAGCCAAAGCCAGATTCACTACGCCCCTATGCGCTACCATGACCCCTTTTGGGGTGCCGGTCGAACCAGAAGTATAAATCACATAGGCCAGATGACGTGCAGTCAATGCCGGTATTTGCGGATTACTATCCGGCCGGTCAAATCGGTTATTCGGGTCAAGCACTGTCCGTTCTGCCAGTGCGGGCTCACCCAATGCTGTCCGGCCAGTCTTATCGGCCAGCACAAGAACCGGCGATGCATCCTTCAGAATATAAACCAGACGCTCTCCCGGATAAGCCGGGTCCAGCGGTACATAGGCCCCACCGGCTTTTAAGACAGCCAGCAATGCAACCACCATGGTTGGTGAACGTGACACACAAATGGCGACCCGTTGCTCCGGCGCTACGCCCAGTGCCATTAACTGATGCGCCAGTCGGTTAGCCCGGACATTTAATTCCGCATAACTGAGCGTCTGGTTTTCATAGACTAGCGCGGTGGCCTGTGGCGTTTTCGCCACCTGCTGTTCAAACCACTGATGAATACACAACGCCTCAGGATAAGCGGTTTCCGTCATATTCCAGGTTTTTAATAACAGCGTGCGTTCTGTTTCCGGCAGGATGTCCAACTGCCGTACTGGGATTTCCGGGGCCTGTTCCAGTGCCTCCACCAGACTTTCCAGTGCCTGCTGCATATAGCCACATACCCGCGCCGGCCCAAACGGCTGCACGACCTGCGCCGTCAAGCCCAACGCGTCACCATAATCTTCCACTGACAGAGCAAAAGGGTAGTTGGTCCGCTCCTGTTCACCAACAAACTCAATCCCACTGACCAGTTCCCCAGACATACCCAATAAAACATTGTGGCGGTAATTCAGCAAAGCACTAAAGAGGGGCGTACCACGGTCAACGCCACTACACTGTTGGGCCAACACCAGTGACGCATGCTCATGGGCTAATAATCCCGCCAGCCGACGATGGGTGGTTTGCACACTGTCCCGTACCGGAGTGTTATCCATATCCAGCCGCAACGGCAAGGTATTGATAAACAGCCCCATCCCACTGTCTGCCCCTTCTCCCGCGGCCATGCGCCCGAACAGTACCGTACCGAATACCACTTTTTCTTGTCCGCTGGTGCATGACAACACCTGAGCCCAGGCCAGATGACACAAGGCTGCCAGACTGACGCCTAATTGCCGGGCCTGACTGCGCAGGCGGTCATTCAGTTCAGGCGTTAACATTTGGTGAGATTCCGTCACCTGTGAACCATCGCGATGTACCTCTGTCAAGCCAAACGGCAACGTCGGCTCTTCCACCTCCGCTAACATCTCAGAAAAGAAACAGGTATGGGCAGCCTGATTTTCCCCCAACCAGGACTGTGCCACCAGATTGCGGAACGGCATCGGTACAGGCAGATTTTCCTCTTGCCCTGTCAGGTATAACTGGACTTCGCGGTGCATCATTTCCAGCGCTTCATGGTCGCCAATCAGATGATGGTGCAGCTCCAGTAAGAACCAGCGGCCATCCGTTTCCTGCGCCACCACAAAATGCAGGAGCGGAGCCTGCCCCAGATCGAGACGATAGTGGCGTAGATCAAAATGTCGGTTTAACTGATCAATGACTGGGCCATCAGCCGGATCCAGCGTCAGCTCGGTCACTGATAAGGCAGCATGACGCCAGACGACCTGTACTGGCACGGATATGTTTTGCCAGATAAAGGCGGTGCGTAAAATATCGTGCCGCTCAATCATCCGTTGCATCGCTGTCAGATAACGATCCAATAAAGATCGATCAGCAAAAATCATCTGAACGGTCAACAAATACGGGTCGCCTTCCCGTGCCAATAAATGGTGGAACAAAATCCCATCCTGCAAGGGTGATAAAGCGTAGATATCCTGAATATTCGCCACCCCGCCCGGCACTTGTTCAACAATATGGTCAATATCTGCCTGCGTTAAATCCACCAACGGCAACATGGCCGGTATCAGTTGCTGTGTTGCGGGAGTAATCACATTGGGCGGAATTTCGATGCTCTGATGCTGCCCCAACCTTTTCGCCAGATCGGCTAACACCGGCGATTGGAATAAATCACTCGCTGTCAGTGCCAATCCCCGCTGACGCAAATGACCAATCATATGTACAGCGAGCAGTGAATCCCCTCCCAACGCGAAGAAGTTGTCATGGCGGCTGATCTGTTCCATGCCCAGTAATCCACCCCAAATCGCTGCCAACGCCATTTCAGTTTCCCCCTGCGGGGTTTTATAGATCTGCCGGGCAAACGCCTCATTGCTCGGTATTGGCAGTGCCCGACGATCCAGCTTACCATTCGGTGTCAACGGAAACGCATCCAGACGCACGAAGGCCACCGGCACCATATAATCCGGCAAAACTGCACTCAGGTGGGTACGCAGGCTGTTAACCAATTCTTCATCCATATCTGCCACGACATAGGCCACCAGCCGTTTGTCCATTCCACCACCCAGTGCCAGTACAGCCGCCTCACGCACTGCCGGATACTCGGCCAGCCGGGCCTCAATTTCCCCCGGCTCAATACGGAAACCACGAATTTTCACCTGCTGGTCGTTACGGCCCAGAAACTCCAGATTACCGTCCGGGCGGTAACGGGCTAAATCCCCGGTGCGGTACAGGCGCGCATCAGGGTTATCACTAAACGGGTCGATGAGGAAACGTTGCACTGTTAATTCAGGTCGGTTCAGATAGCCACAGGCCACACCATCTCCCCCCACATAAATCTCACCGATTGCCCCCAACGGTACGGGCTGGCCATGACTATCCAGCAGGTAAATTCGTGTATTGGCAATGGGCCGGCCAATGGGGAGCCGGATCATACCTTCTTCCAGCACCTCAATAGGATATATTGTTGTAAAGGTAGTGCCTTCCGTCGGGCCATAAGCCTGCAAAAGTTGTTGCGGCGGACGATGTTTCAGAACCTGAGCAATCACCGATAAATCGGGGATATCGCCGCCAAAAATCAGTATTTTTATCTGCGGCAGCACCACGGACAACTCTACCGCCAGCCGGTTAAACAGCCCGATGGTCAACCACAGCACCGTAATACGGTGGGTCTGTAAAACCCGGATTAACTCTACCGGCGTCAATAAGGTGGTGTGATCAATCACGACCAACGCCCCCCCGTTAAGCAACGGTGCCCAGACTTCAAAGGTGCTGGCATCAAAAGCCGGGTTCGCTGTAAAAGCCACCCGATCATCCGGTTCAATGGCCGCATAACCATTATTGATAACCAACCGGACCACAGCACGGTGTGGCACCAGTACCCCTTTCGGGGTGCCCGTCGAGCCGGAGGTGTACATGATATAGGCTAATTCGGTACTGGCACGTGGCAAATCAGGATTAACGCTCTGTTGCTCGTTGCTTGTATTACTCTCATCAGAAAGACGAAGCAGCGGTACAACCAAGTCAGCCGGGATCGCTGTCTGTGTATCAGTGAGTAACAATTTGGCGGCACAGTCATTGATCAGCCAATTTTTCCGTTTATCCGGTACAGTAGGATCAAGGGGAACGTAAACCGCACCAGCTTTAAGCACCGCCAGTTGAGCCACCACCAGCATGATAGAGCGTTCGAACAGCAGTACAATATGATCACCGGGACAAACGCCTTGCTTGATAAGCTGGTGAGCCAGTTGATTAGCCCGTTTATTCAACGCGTTATAGCTCAGGCGCTTATCTCCCGCTATCAGAGCTGTCGCCTGTGGGGTTTTCTCCGCTTGTTGCTCAAATATCTGATGAAGACATGACTGGTCTGGATAGGTAGTTTTCGTGGCGTTCCAGGTTTCTAATAACAATGTCCTCTCCGCCTCCGGCAACAAATTAAGCTGTCCGATGGGGATATCATCACTTCTTCCTTTTGATAACAGCAACATCTGTAAATGGTCATCCATGCGCGCAATCACTTCCCTGTTCAGGCGATTTTCATCATAAATCCAGCGGAAACCACCTTGCTCATTTATCTGAAATGTCAGTAATTCACCCGACGCCTGTTGATCACGCAGTCTGCCATCCTGTATTACCGAAACAGCGACAGGCCACGGATGGTGAGTGCTTAATTCAGGAATGGCGTGCAGTGAAAGTAAATGAGAAAGGTGGTCACGACTGAAGGTCTGGTGTTGCGCCAGTCGGGTAAGTTCATCATCAACCGCGTCAGCCACCTCTCGCCACGGCTTATCCCATGCTACTTTAATGTCCATAGGCACCACTGAGGCCAGATTTGCCCGGTTATTGTTTAATGCCACACTCCAGCCAATTTGGTATGCAGACTGCTGAGACAGGCGCGTAAGATAGATAACAAATGCCTGCAACACTATTCGCCATGGTGCCTCTTGACTCTTTTGGGGAGACAGTGACTGCCAACGGCTGATTGCCCAACGGGGTTCTGCAATCTGATGGGGAATGTCGAAAGGTAACCGGAAGGGGTGCAAAGCAACAAGACGCTGATACCAAAATAATTCACTGGGTGTGAGTGATTGCAGGGTATTTATTCCAGAAAGAATTTCACCATTAAGACTATTTCCCGTTGTAGCCATGTTATCTTTCATTTATTACCTCATTTCAACGAATCTGTTAGTTGTTTGAAAATGATCAATCTGTAGGATCATCAAAAATATTTTTTCTTGCTTTTTGTTTTGTTCATTTGACTGGAGAGAAATATAACTCATGCATAAAACGTTGTTCAGGATATTTAGTGGGTATTTTCTATCAGGTTTTTAAATTCCATAATTTAATTCCTGATTAATAAGTATCAATGCCACAACAATTTTTCTAACAACGGAATAAATAATTAGTTTGGTAAATCAGAATAAAATATTCTGTCTGCACTTTTATTTTTTAGATGAGCTGATTCATTTTTTATTGACTACAATTAATAACCTAATAAATAAAAAATATCTTATCTTAAGAATAATTCCATTTGAAATTATTTTATAAATACAATTACATTTATAGTGATGATTAAAAACCATCAATAAAAATTAATTTCACCTCTTGTTATTTAATTATAAGAACATGAAAAAAGTAACAATCAATACAATAAGATGTATTACAGTTAGTTTATTCTTTGATGCAATATTTCAAACGTTCAGAAATATCTTATAGCCTGAGACAAAGCCCATAATGGGTAAAAAGATATCCAGCAATGTGCGAAGGTGTCCGCAAAATTCAATCCTGTCGCCAGTGCTTGCCAATATCTACCTGCACCATATGATAGATGAATAAAACAATCACTGACAAATAGATTGCTCCCAAAAACAATTTAGGCAACTGGCCGATTAGATCGACCAGTTGCTTAACACAGCGTCCCAGAGCCTTTTTCACCAACTCCAGTTCTATTCCAGTTCTATCGCCACTGCGGTAGAGTGCTACATCCGGGACATAAGTATTGAATGCGCCGGAATAGAGGTGAAAGCTACTCTAGCATTTCTGTACACTCAGCGGATTTTATCCTGAGCTCACCTTCCTCTGATACTAACCCGAAACAGCTAACATCGGGGTTTAATACCGTCAGTTTGGCCATTTTTCTCAGTAAGTTAATTATCTTCATTCTCTTCAGCGTCATTTCAAGCCTCATATCGCGCTGCGCCGCCTGTTCAATATTGACAATGCGTATACTGGTATCTTCTGCTGCCTGATGAAGCAGCACGAGATCTTGGTCACTGCGCCACAGTGACAGGTTGGCTATGCCGGTATCAGAAAACCGGATGACTGAATCCTGACCCCGATCATCTATTGTGATATGCCGGTAATGAGTCAGCGCCTCGGAGGGGGACAGCCAGTAATACGATTCTTTTGAACGTCCGGTGATAGCCAGCCGATCGGTGCCTGCCAGTTGCGGCAGACGGATTTTCCCCCCCAAAGGAACCTGCCCCACCTGCAACACCAGACTCTCCGGTGTTCGGTTAACAAAACGGTAATTTCCTACCAGAGTGGACTTTCCTTCGCTGACTTGGCTAACTTGCCACAATTCTCCGGTAGTCTGGTCATGGACATAACTGGCCTCCTGCCCGGCGACTTGCCCCAAGTAATGCAGAACATGATTCGAGTTAAGTATGCTGGAACGAAGCGTTTTTCCTTCCTCTGGCAGATACCACGCAGGATAACCATGCTCAGAAAACAGTCTAACGGCCTGCGGTAATTCAACCTCATTACTGAGCGCCATAATGGCTGAAGCAATTTGACTGTCCGGGCGACCCTGTACATGCCAGGCAATCAGCACCGGACGGTCTGTCATCTTGGCATCCGCTGACAGCAGTAAGACCGCGCCGTCCGGGGTTTCCAGCCGGAGTGTATTGCCCTGACGAACCGCACTGCGGTATTGATGGCTGGCCAAGAGCCAGGGTTCCGCTGCGGCAGGTTCCCCAGAGAGCACCCGCTTTTCACTCAACTTAAGGTCAGTCTCCGTCGACAGAGGCTGGCGATATAGCTGATGGTTGTCGGTGTCAAAAATCCATGCCTGCCTGCCATCTTCCGCTTCCGCTTCCGCTAAACCAAGATAGACCAGAGTGTGTTCTGTATTGAGCCCAACTCTGCCCTGCACCACCAAATCTGCCTTACTGTCATACCAGGCACTGACGGGTTTTCCGTCTCTGTCCTGCAACCCCTGTAGCAGCAGGGTACTGAACTGATCTGGAGTATCCCGCGCCAGCTGTCTCAGTGCGGCCGTCAGACCCTGCTGGTGAGGTTGCAGCAACCAATCTACCGTCACCCCAATCAGACGGATACTGCCCTGATCATCTGCCAGCCACAGCATCCCTCCACTGGAAAGTACAACCAACTGCTTGTTCGCTATGGATACGGATCTGATATCGTCAACAGCCACCTTGCTGGCCGGAGAGCCGGACAGTCCATTATCCTGCTGAAAATAAAGACTATGTCTCTGATGGCTGTAAAAATAATAACCCGGCTTAGCACCAGTCGTGGTGAAAACGAGGGTGAAATCAGCCGTCAGAGTCTGCAAATCCGAATTTTTCTTTTTCAGCTCAGCCAGGATGCCAGCATCCTCCTGATCCGGATTCACCCGGTTCATTTTGACCATATTTTGCGGCTGTTTTCCATCTGTCTGTAACCAGTAATGTTTATCCATACCCGCTACTCGTCCAGAAAGGCTGATCACCTCCGCCGGGCTGCCTTTAACCTGACGTTCCGGCACGCAGAGATCGCCGGTGAACCACTGATTCGCCACCAGTGGTGACAGAAGGCCATTAAACTCACCGTCACTGGAATCGAGAAGAACAGGCAACGAGATTCTTTTACTGACTTCATCCAGAGTCGCCAGCATGGCCGTATTCCCGTCAACTGCCACCAGTTTCAGTGCTTCCTCTTCCACCTGATAAGTATACGAGATACGGCCTTCATCTAGCTGCCGTTCCACCACAAACCAGAGCTGGTCATTGCCCTGCATCACATGACTGCTGATTTTCTCCTGATCATTCCCCGGAAATTTTATCGGCAGATACTGCCGCAGAACTTCACCACTGGCAATATCCACTTGCCAGAGCGTGGTATCCCGGTAAAACCACGCCTTATTACCCTCGACTTTCGCCAGCTCTGCATCGTTGAGAAAATCTGCTGCGTCAGGGACGTTGGTGTAAATCATACGATCACGACCGGTTTCATAGAATGCACGGCCGACAGGACGGCTTTGCGGTGGTGAGTGTCGGTAGTGTTCCACCACTACATATGGCCTGTTGTGATGATCAGAATTGCTTAACTGCCTGAGATGATCATGCAACGCCTGCAGGCTGTTAAACCGCTCAGCATTCGTTTCAATCTCTTTTATCTGCCACTGCTGATTCTTTTCGTCCTGCTTGACAGAAGATATCCCTTTATTATTTATCAGGAAAATATTATCCGACTCTTCAGACAGGGTTATCTTTATATTACCGATATGCAGTCGTTGTCTGTTATCTTCTTTGCTGAGACCGGGGCTAACATTAGAGCCGATATGACGGGCATCCAGTATCCAGTGGGTATCAGTGTTTCCCTGTAAGGACAGAGAAACCCCCTCCTGCAAGCTGATACGGTATTTGCCTTTCCCGCCGGTCAGATGGTAGGACAAGTACCCGTGAACATCCTCCGGCAACTGCTGGATGACAATATCCCGGTCTTCATCGTCCAGAATGATGTCAACCGGCGTCGCGACAAATTCCGGCTTTATACGGCGCACCACACGCTCTCCGGGAAAAGCATAAAAATCAAAGTCGAATCGTCCATCTTCTTCCAGTCGTCGCAGAACATCAAATCCGCGGTCGTTGCGGGCAGTGACGAAGGGCAGGATCATATATTCGTAATTAATGTAGGACTTCATGGTAACTGGCAGGATCAGGATATCGCTGCTTCCAGGATGGAAGCCGACTTGCGCCTGTTTATGACCGATGCCTTCACGGATATTAATTGCCTGTTTTTTATCAGTATTAGCTGGCCTGCCGGGCCACCAGCCAAAGTAATTACTCCGGCCTGAACCCCATGAGTAAGTCGGGTCGTTGCGATAGAGATACTGACTGTCAAAAGTCAGGTGACCGTGACGTAAATCGAGCTGACGGATCACGGCTCCGGGGATCGGCTCCATTACCTTATAACGGCTGCCATCTTTTGCCACTTTTTCCGCCTGTCGGTATCCACCCTGCTGATAAGCTGCGTCCAGATCGGCAAAATAATTGCCTACCGCCTGTGCATCACTGGCTACCTTGCCGAACGCCTCGGCCAGAGCCGTAAAACCAATACCTAAACCAGCCAGTGGTACTGCCAGCGAGGAGGCAAAACCTGCAACAATGGGGGCACCGAAGATCCCGGCACCAATACCTACGCCGGTTGTCACCAGGCCAGCACTGTCAAACGCCAGTTGTGTACCATAAACGGCCTTCTGGGATTCATTCTCCGCATGCGCCAGTTCTATGCCATCCAGTACCACACTGAAGATATTTAACCCCACACCGACACCCGTGCTGACATGGGAGAGCGATGAAAACAGGCTGCTGGTCACACCCCGGCCTTCACTGACTACCGTCCTGTACAAATTGGCGAGTTTAGCGCCGTCTTCCAACACACCATGAGCCATCTGCGTCAGGTTAACATAAGTATGCACCCGCAGTGCGCTCTCTAACGTATTGGGCATCGCATTAGGCACCTTATCACTGGCTACAATGGGGCGGTTTCTATCGGCAAACCAAGGGATCAGCGTTTTAATCATAAAGGCGGAATTCAGTCCGTGAACAGCGTCTGCTTCGGGGATACCTGGGCGCAGGGTTAGTTTCCCTTTGGTATACGCGTGAGTTTTGCTGACTGTATCGAGATCTTTATCATAAGAATGAATAAAATCAATAATACGTCGGTCATCCGTCGTGAATGTCTGGGGAGGAAGCTCAGGCCGTGCTCTATTAATAAACTGTAAAGAATAACTTCCCGACAGGGATTCACTCTCCCTGAGACTGCCCAGTATTGGCAACCACTCTTCTGCGGACAGTGCATTTTTGCTGTACAGATGCTGCGTGGCCTGCTGAAAATCCTCTGCACGGTTAAGCATCTCCAGCAGCCGGATGTCAATCTGCACATTGTCTGGAAGCGGAGCCGTTTTGTTTCCCAGTGGCGGATTAACCATATTCTCTGTAGGGACTGATTTACCTGGCGTTACTGTTTTCGTCCATACACTATTCTCCTGATTAAAAACAAACGTGACTTTATTACCGTTTTCCACCAGTTGTTTCCGGCCTTTAGAACTGACAGTAATTTGAGTGGTATAAGCCTTAACAGAAAGTGGACGAATACGCTGGTCAAGCGACTGAGCAAACCTTAGCGCATAGCTTTTCTGCTGGTCTTCACCAGCCAGTGAACAACTCACCATACTGATATGTTCAGGGGACGTCTTAACGCCGGAGTCTGTGCAGAACTGGCTGAGTTGTGACGCCAGAGCTTCTGGAGTACGTTTGGCCAGCGTCTGGTGATTAAGTTTATCCCCATCATCGCGGCTATGACCAACCAATTGCCAGCGGATTTTTTCTTTATCCTTCAGGATAGCCAGGTCACCATGAACCACCTGATATTGACCCTGAGCATCCAACTGCACCAGTACTGAATCAGGGTGTTTTCCCACCAATTTTGCTGCCGCTTCTCTGACTACAGAATCGTTTTCAAGTTGAATAATTAGCTGACCATCAAAGCGGGACGTTCCACCCTCATGGAGAGACTCAACTACAGGCTTTTCCCAATTACTGACAGGTTTTTCATCGAACGGAGCAATGCCCGCTGATTTATGATGGTAGCGACCTTCCTCCTGTTCCGGTAACGCCGGCATTGGACCCAAGCGGGTAAAACGCGGTGAATGGAACTGATTAGCCTCTGGCAAACCCTGATTGATGATCGGCAAGACTCGTGCCATCACTCCGTCATACAGTTTACCCTGCAACGCCTTCTCTTTGCCTTCAGCGCGGTACTTGTCGAACATCTGTAACATGTCCTTGCCGATACTGTCCGCATTCTTCGGCTCGTAACGCGCAGCGACATAGAAGGTTTCAAAGAACGAGTGATAGCCGTTACGGATCATGAAGGCCGCGTTGACCATCTGGAACTGCCAATACTCCTTGGTGCTCAATGCGCCACCGAACAATTCCGGCAAGGCATTGCTGACGGTCTGAGTGGTCCCGGAAATCCCGCCTACGAACGGGGTATCCAGATCATTCATGTAACGTGTGGCGTCATTATTCGGGTCAGGACGGAACTGGTTGTAGCTGCGGTACTTATCGTCCTTGATCAGGTACGAACCATCGTGATACGCCAGCTCTTCAAGGTTGGTATTGAGGATCAGATATGGGTCAGGCTGATTCAATCGGTTATTGATCATAACTTTGTCAGCACCCAGCTCGGCATGACGATTGAACGGGACTGCGGCTTTGGAAAGGCCATCGGCTACCGGGCGCAAAACATGGAATAAGACCTGTTTGCGCAGGCTCCTGCCCTCATTACTCAACAGTGCCTCTTTGACCGTCAGACGCAGTTGCATATCACTGCTCTCAAGGCCTTTGGGACCAGCCAACAACAAGGTGAGCAACTTGCCATCCAGCAAGCGCTCAACCGCAACCTGATCGAAAACCTGTATTTTCGGGTTGCTTGGATGCTGTGCTGCATTGGCGCTGGCGACCCGCTGAGTTTCCTCTTCGACAGCCTGAATACGCCACTGTTCGTACAGTGGTGCCAACAACTTCTTGGCCTGGGCAATGTCACTTTGCACATAACCACTTTGCAGGACCTTGATCACAGCCGGGTTCTTCACCAGGCTCGCCGCCAACCTGAACAACAGAGGGTCATTATTGACGTTCTGCCAGACCGAAGCGGCGAACGCCTGTTCCCACAGTACCTTGTTCAAGTTATTGCCCTTGATATCACGCATTCTGTCATTGGTGTACTCTGACTCCAACACTCCTGCGGGAGTGATGTGATTGCGTTTGAGCAAACGCACCAGTTGCTGCTCAAACACTGTGCGTTCTCTGCTGCCTTCAAACAAACGACTGGCCTTCGCACCATCGTCTCGCAATCGATCCAGCTTTTCGAAAAATGCAGCGTTGTATTGGTACAATTCGGCGGTCTGTGCCTTACTCAAGTGACTACTGCTGATCTTGTCGCCGTCAACGCTCATCACCACAAAGGGGGTTGCGGACAGGTAGGTTTCGTTTGGGGTTTTGCCCTGTGGCATTTCCAGCAAGTACTGGCGATTGCCAAAACCGACCGAGCGTTCCAGCTCATGAATATTGACGAAAAGCCCATCACGATCCGGATGGTAACTGTTCTGGCGAAACCCCTCCAGGCCGATAGTCTGGAAGCTGGAGATATCAGCATTCTGGTTGATCAAGTCACTCAAGGCGCCTGGTAATGGCACTTCACGGGTGATCGTGGTATTCAAAGCCTGACCAGACACCTGAATCCCAATCTGGTTCGGCACCTTGCGGTCAACGTTGGTCAGCAATATCTTGCGGCCATTATCGAGCAACTGCGCTTTAAAACCTTCGCGCAAGGTACTTTCCGAAACCAGGTAGTTGGAGAAGTACTTCTCGACGAATGCAGTTTTGACCAGCACCGAACGAATTGGCGCATAGGTCGGCGAGCGAAAAGAGGGCGGCTCACTCTTCAGCCGGTATTGTTGTTGCCAGGCCAAGGAGCGGGCGGCAGTACCGAAGGAGAAATTGAGCACCCCATTTGTCGGTACGACCAGCCTACCGTTCTCCAGAAAGAAATCCTTGAAGCGGCCATCAGTGCTGGCATTGACCAAAGCGACGTTCATGCGGATGTAGCCAGGACGTTCCTCCATCATCAGCAGTGAAATATTTACCGGCAGATCATCAGAGGCCTGGGGCACCTTGGTCAACGCATTGAGGGCCGCAGCCTCTTCCGTAAAGGGTGCTTTGAGCAAGGCGTTGTAACGGGAATTGACGTCCTTGTAAGCTTGCAGCTCGGAAAATAGCGTCACGTATTTTCGGCTGAATGTAGAATCGGCCATCTGTGTGGTCAGTTGCTGTTCCAGCCGCTTGATCTCGGCATCCAGCTTGGCCTGCTTGCCCGCTGCATCCTCCTTCAAAGTCACTGCATTCAGGGTTTTGACACCATCGGGACTGAGGATAGCTAAAGCCCTGCCCCAAGTGCTATCAAAGTGCGTCATGGCTGTCTGTTGGCGACCGTACAACAGGATGTCACGGTCTAGTTGCTGCTTGTAGGCATTGACCGCCGGCGTGTCAGGTTTACTGTTCATCTGCTGCCGTCTTTGTTGCAGCGTCTGCAACTGGTCGTCGATCGAAACGGGGTTATCCTGCATATGAAAATACTGTGCAGCCAATACACTCAACGTGCTCTGCTGCATTTCTTGCAACTGCTCACCTACCTGCCTGACGTAGTTCTCACGTTCGTTAGCATTCATGCTGAACCATTCGGTCTGGCGACCCACCGCTTTGATCTGTCGATCGATCAGAGTATTGAGTAATTTTTTGAAGTCCTTGGACATATAAACCATTACAGTAATCCTTTGTCTGTTTTTGAGCGAAGCTCTTTGCATCGCGGAAGTGAGTCAGAATATCTAAAGATACCTAACTGTGTTGATAATTATTATCAATAACAATAACCATTATCAATTGCGATTTAAGCAAATAATTACACCTATAAATCAATTGGTTTATTTGTAATGATGATGTTTTCTATCTGGTTGTTTTCATTTATTTTATTATTTAGCATGAGTCCATACACAGCACTAGCCATTCGGCCAGTTGCCAGCTATTCGAAAGATGCAGAATACGTATTAATGAGTGAACATATAGTCGTATTAGTGTATAAAATCCATTTGAATAAAAACGATTAAACGGAGAATGCGTGATGAGTCCATTGAAAGCCGGAGATAAGGCCCCACAATTCAGCCTTCCTGACCAAGATGGTGAAAACATTAACTTATCTGACTTCAACGGTCAGCGTGTTTTAGTTTATTTCTATCCCAAAGCAATGACCCCAGGCTGTACTGTTCAGGCGTGTGGTTTACGTGACACGATGGGTGAGCTGGAAAAAATTAATGTCACAGTATTAGGCATCAGTACAGATACTCCCGAAAAATTATCCCGCTTTGTCGAGAAAGAGATGCTGAATTTCACTCTGCTTTCTGATGTTAATCATCAGGTTGCCGGACAATTTGGTGTTTGGGGTAAAAAGCAGTTTATGGGAAAAACCTATGATGGTATTCATCGCATCAGTTTTTTAATTGATCCAGAAGGTAATATTGAACACGTTTTTGATAAATTCAAAACCAGTGACCACCACCAAATTGTTCTGGATTATCTAAAACAGCATTCATCTTGGTAAATTCACGGGCTAATAACACAATCCCCCATCTGGTTGATGGGGGATTTTTTCGCTGACTTCTGCATTATCAGCACTATCGCAGTTCGCTATGACTACTCTTCTGCTTTTTCTTCTGGCCAGACATTAATGACTGCTTTGATCAAAGTCGCCAATGGGATAGCAAAAAAAACGCCCCAGAATCCCCATAATCCACCAAAAATAATAACAGAAAGAATAATAACCAGTGGATGGAGATTTACTGCTTCTGAAAACAGAATAGGTACAAGCAGGTTTCCGTCTAATCCTTGTACAACCAAGTAAGCGATAAATAGTGTCCAAAAATCTGTTCCGAAACCCCATTGGAATAATGCAACTATAATGACAGGAAGAGTGACAATCACCGTACCTACATAGGGAATTAACACGGACAAGCCAACAAGTACAGCAAGTAGCATCGAATAATGCAATTCAAAGAAAGCAAATACCGCGTAAGTACAAATGGTCAGGATAACCATTTCCATCACTTTTCCACGGATATAATTGGTAATTTGTTGATTCATTTCATGCCATACTTTCCCGGCTAAACCGTGGTTACGTGGCAATATACTTTGTAATGCTGCAACCATCTTATTTTTATCTTTCAACAAGAAAAACACCATAAAAGGAACAATAATCAAGTAAATAGAAAAAGTTAACAGCCCAATCAAGGATGCCACGGAAAACTTAACCACAGATTCTCCCGCTAAGGAAAGCTTGCCACGCAGATTTTCTGCAAACATTTCAATAATACCAGCATCAACCAGAGCGGGATAACGAGAAGGCAAAGTATGAGCATACTCATTAAAATGGTTAATCATATTTGGCAGGTCAGAAAATAGATTTACACCCTGTTGCCATACTGTTGGGGCAACAATTAGGATAATTAAGGCGCTAATCCCCATAAAAATAGTTAATACAATTGTCACAGAAAGTGAGCGGCTACAGCCTAATTTCTCCAGTTTTACTGTTGGCCATTCCAGTAAATACGCCAGTACAATTGCGGCAAGAACCGGTGCCAAAATACCATTAAAAAAATAAATGATGCCAAACCCTGCTAACAAAATGAACGATAATGCAGCAATTTGTGGATCAGCAAAATGGCGACGATACCATTGCATGATCATATCCAACATAAAAAAACTCCCTGATAACAATACTTAACAATTATTTTACTGAAATTGCTTACGACTGACCGATTTTAAGTTACCCTTTGCTATCATACACGTATCCTGAAAATGATAGCTAACTGGACATAGTGTTTTTATAAGCACTGTTTTATGAGAGTCGCTTTATGAAAAAAACATCTACCAAGAAACCCCTGATAGCGATATTGGTTAGTCTGACACTATTTGGCAATCTTCCGGCCCTTTCCGCACCTGTTGCAGATTCATTACCAGATATTGGCACAACAGCAGGATCTACACTCAGTATCAATCAAGAAATAGAACTAGGTGATTTTTATATTCGCCAAATACGTGCTGGAACCCCGCTGATTTACGATCCACTATTAACAAAATATATCAATAAGCTAGGCCAGCGGTTAGTAAATCACGCAGATGCGGTCAAAACGCCTTTTCGTTTTTATATCGTCAATAATCCTAACATTAATGCGTATGCTATTTTCGGTGGCAATGTTGTACTACACTCAGCGCTGTTCCGTTATAGCCGAAATGAAAACGAATTAGCCTCTGTCATGGCCCATGAAATCGCTCATGTCACTCAGCGTCATTTAGCCCGCCGGATGGAAGATATCCAACGAAAATCACCGCTGGCATGGGCTGGCACATTAGGTTCTATCTTATTGCTAATGGCTAATCCACAAGCAGGAATGGCAGCATTAAGCGGTACTCTGGCTGGTTTTACACAAGGCATAATCAGCTTTACTCGTGAAAACGAACAAGAAGCAGACCGTATAGGTATGCGGATATTGAACCAAGCCGGGTTTGATCCTTATGGGATGTCCAATTTCATGCAAACTCTGGGGGATCAATCCCGGTACAGTTCTAAACTGCCAGAAATGTTATATACTCATCCATTGCCTGACAGCCGCTTAGCTGATGCCCGCAACAGGGCCAATCAATACCCAAAAAAATCTATCCCAGAATCACAGGATTATCTGCTTGCCCGCGTGCGTATTCTGACAATAAATTCTACTGCACAATCTCCCTATACAGAGGAGCTTCTGAACAAATACAGCCAAGGAACTGTAAAAGAAAAAATTGCCGCCTCTTACGGACGGGTTCTCTTCCTAACCCAAAATAAAAAATATACTGAAGCCAGAACAATATTGACTCCATTACTGGATGAGCAACCAGATAATATATGGTTTATCGATGCTATGACAGATATTGATATTGAGCAGTCACAGTATGCGCAAGCTATTACCCGCTTACAACAAGCCCTTCAAAAACATAAAAATGATCCGGTGCTACAAATCAATCTCGCTAACGTCTATATTCAGGCTAAACAATATCCAAAGGCTTCACAGCAGCTATTCCAATATACCTTCAACTATCCTGATGATTTAACGGGTTGGTCATTAATGGCAGAAGCGGCGGGTAAACAAGGAAAACGCAATACTGAACTGGCAGCTTATGCAGAAACTATGGCATTAAAAGGACAGTTCGATATGGCTATAAATTATCTCAGCCAGGCCAGTGCATTGGTAAAATTAAATAGTTATGATCAAGCCCGCTACGATGCCCGCATTGATCAGTTACGCCAACTGCAACAACGTTATAGCCAATATGAGAAATGAGGTTTTTTTACATGCAAGATATTATTTTTTACCATAATCCCCGTTGTTCAAAAAGTCGGGAAACGCTTAAGTTAGTTGAAGATCTTGGGATTACACCAGAAATTATTCATTATCTCGATACGCCTCCAACAGCAAAACAACTTGCTGTTTTATTAAAAAAGCTAGGTTTCAACGATGCCCGCCAGTTAATACGAAAGAAAGAAACACTCTATAAAGAACTGGGACTTGATAATAATGAACTATCACAGGAAACCTTACTCCAGGCAATGTCCGAGAACCCTAAACTCATAGAGCGTCCAATTGTTGTGGCAGGAGATAAAGCACGCTTAGGACGTCCGCCAGAGCAGGTTAAAGAAATTTTAGGCAATTAATTATTTTGGCATATACAAAAAAGTGATAGGGAAATACCTCTATCACTTTTTCACCCTTTGCTTCCTGACCCAACTTATTAAAGATCAAGAATATCTTTTACAAATGGGATTGTCAGTTTACGTTGAGCCACAATAGAAGCACGGTCAAGCTCATCCAACGTTCTAAATAGTGTTTGCATTTCCCTATCAAGTCGTTTTAACACAAAACGACCCACATCTTCAGGTAATTCAAACCCTCGTAACTTCGCCCGCAGTTGCAATGCCTGAATTTTTTCATCATCAGACAAGGGCTGCAATTTGTAGATCTGCCCCCAATCCAAGCGAGATGCCAAATCTGGCAATGTTAAGTTAATTTGCCGGGGAGGACGATCTCCGGTAATCAAAAGACAGGTTCGGCCGATCTCTACAATTCGGTTATAAAGATTAAAAATAGCCATTTCCCATACCTGATCACCTGCAATACATTCCACATTGTCAATACACACCAATGATAAATGTTCCATACCATCAAGAACTTCTGGAACAAAATAAGCACGTTTATCTAATGGTACATACCCTACAGCCTCCCCTTGTTGGGACAATTCGGCACAGGCTGCGTGGAGTAAATGGCTCTTGCCCCCCCCATCGCGGGACCAAAAATAGATATAACTACCATGTGACTGACTAATAGCCAATTTTATTGCTGCTAATAAAGATGTATTCTCACCTGCAAAAAAACTGGCAAATGTTTCATCATCAGGCAAATATAAAGGCAATGAAAGCTGCGCCGGTGTATTCAGAAGCACCTCAAACCGAATGGATAACGAACAGTACTGAGTTTACCATAAAAACCAAGTCTACTACAAAAAGCGATAACAAACATAGTTGACAATACATTCTGATAATGTTTTATTTTTCGGCCAATTATTTCTAATATTATAAAAAATAACCAATTGAAAACATCTTAAGACAAGTAGCCAGACGAACACAGACTACATTTGCACAAAACTCATTGAGCCATATTCCTTTCGACACGAAGGATTTTGATGAAAGAGAAGATAAACAGAATCCTCACATGGTAGAGTTAGATAAGATTATTGACATACTCGATGATAATCTTACAAGAATACGCAATTAACTTCGAAGAAAGAATATTCCCTCTTGTCATGAGTATTACATTATTAATAAGTGTAGAAGAAATATTAATGGATAAGAACCCAACTTACTATTATTTTAAGTCGCGTAATTTCTCCCTATGATTATACTCTTATTATGACACATCCTGAATGAATATGAGTTACATTGAATAGTTTTCTCTAATGATTTACTTTTCTTTATCGGATGTAGAAATTATCAAGGCATGAGTCTCTTTCAAAAGTTCAGTGACTTCGTTTTTATCTAAATCACCCTCAATAGATATAGAGCTGCCATTACTGTTAACTATAGATATTTTTAAGTTACGACCACCCAAAAGTGCTATGAGTGCTCTTCTTATACTATCAAGATAGCTTAAATTATCTTTAAAAAAAGTGAGAGTAGGTTTAATAATGTTGAATGTCTCTGAACGAGATGTTACTGGATCAACTTCTATATGAAATTTAGCAAGTTCAGTATAAAACTCTTCGATCAACGACTCATCTATATATAAAGTAATAATATTGGTATCTTTCATTTTATTCTCTACTTTATCTTTAATGATACTAAATAAATAAGTGAAACTGAATTATATAGAAAAAGCATCTGATACTTTTAGCATCGTCAGTTTTATAGCACAACGCCTAAAATATGAGAAAGGATTTTGTAAAAAATTCTTTCTCATAAGGAGCAGATATAAATTAGCTTACAACTTTATTATTCTATAAATATTATTTTGTACCAAATATCTTATCGCCTGCATCCCCCAGGCCAGGAACAATATATCCATGTTCATTAAGACGTTCATCGATAGACGCGGTAAATAACTCAACATCAGGATGAGCTTTCTCCAGTGCTGCAACGCCTTCTGGTGCAGCAACCAAAACCAATACCTTAATGACAGGGCAACCTGCTCTTTTCAGTAGATCAATCGTAGCAATCATAGAACCGCCTGTTGCCAACATTGGATCAACAACCAGCGCCATACGCTCATTAATGTCAGAAACCAGTTTTTGGAAATAAGGCACAGGCTCAAGTGTTTTCTCATCACGATAAACACCGACAACACTGATACGGGCACTTGGAATATTTTCCAAAACACCATCCATCATTCCCAAACCTGCACGCAAAATGGGCACTACTGTGATTTTTTTTCCTTTGATCTGATCGACTTCTACCGGACCACACCATCCATCAATGGTCACTTTCTCAGTTTCTAAATCAGCAGTTGCTTCGTATGTCAGAAGGCTTCCCACTTCTGAGGCCAGTTCACGAAAACGCTTAGTGCTTATGTCATGGTCGCGCATCAGGCCCAGTTTATGTTTAACGAGTGGATGTTTAACCTCAACGATCTTCATGGGTTTCTCCTACTGTATATAGCCGGCGGATAAAAAAAATCGCGGGATTATACCTCCTTTTTGATATCGCGCCACTATCCATCTATTGATTTTTAGCAACCACAAGTATTTTTCTTCTATTTTTTTATCCGTAATAACCTACAGAAAGCTATCGCAAACGTTTGCCCAGACTGCTAGAATTATCTCCGTTCTGTTTTATTCATTCAAATGCAATCGCCTGGGAGCTACGCAGTGACCAACAAAACCTCTCTTAGCTATAAAGATGCCGGAGTCGATATTGACGCGGGTAATGCCTTAGTCAATCGTATCAAAGGCGTAGTGAAACAGACCCGACGCCCTGAAGTGATGGGGGGATTGGGAGGATTCGGCGCTTTATGTGCCCTGCCACAAAAATATCGTGAACCTATTTTAGTTTCCGGCACAGATGGCGTTGGTACTAAACTGCGTCTGGCGATGGATCTGAAATGTCACGATACTATCGGAATTGATTTGGTCGCCATGTGTGTTAATGATCTGGTTGTTCAAGGTGCTGAACCACTGTTCTTCCTTGATTATTATGCAACAGGTAAATTGGATGTTGATACAGCCTCCAGTGTCATCACTGGCATTGCAGAAGGCTGTAAACAAGCCGGTTGTGCACTGGTCGGTGGAGAAACAGCCGAAATGCCCGGCATGTATCATGGAGAAGATTACGACGTCGCTGGTTTCTGTGTCGGCGTGGTTGAAAAATCAGAAATCATTGATGGCAGTCAGGTTCAGATCGGCGATGCACTGATTGCATTAGCTTCCAGCGGGCCACATTCTAATGGCTATTCATTAATTCGCAAAATCCTTGAAGTCAGCCAGACCAATCCTGAAACAACCAAACTGGATGATAAGCCATTAGCGGATCATTTACTTGCCCCAACCCGTATTTATGTCAAACCACTACTTGAATTAATTGAGAATGTTGAGATCCACGCGATTTCTCATTTGACGGGTGGCGGCTTCTGGGAAAATATTCCCCGTGTTCTGCCAGAAAATATGCAGGCAAGAATCGAGGGGACTAGCTGGCAGTGGCCTGCGATTTTCAAATGGTTACAACAGGCAGGTAATGTCAGCGATCACGAAATGTATCGCACATTCAACTGTGGAGTCGGAATGATAATTGCTCTACCACAATCTCAAGCAAAACAGGCAATTGAATGCCTAAACACTGCGGGTGAAAAAGCGTGGCAAATCGGCAGCATTACTGAACTTGGTCACAACGAACAGCAAGTTACTATCAGTTAATAAAAAGCTCGTAAATAAAAAGCCCGTTAATAGAAAGTCATCCTATGAAAAAAATTGTGGTATTAATTTCTGGTAATGGCAGTAACCTACAATCCATTATTGATGCCTGCCAACAAAACCGGATTAATGGGCAGGTCTGTGCAGTATTCAGCAACAATGCTAATGCTTATGGCCTGCAACGGGCAGAATGTGCGGGTATTCCCACGCATTTTCTCAATCCGAAAGAGTATTCAAATCGTGCAGATTATGATTTTGCCCTACTCACCGCTCTTGATCGATATCAGCCCGATTTGGTCGTTTTAGCGGGTTATATGAGAATATTGTCACCCGGTTTTGTCCAGCATTATCGCGGACGACTGATTAATATTCACCCTTCCCTGCTACCGAAATATCCCGGTCTGCATACCCACCGTAAAGCAATAGAAAATGGAGATCAGGAGCATGGTACTTCTGTCCATTTTGTGACTGAAGAGCTTGATGGTGGTCCCATTATCTTGCAGGCTAAAGTACCAATCTTTACAGGCGATCAGGAAGAAGATGTTATCAGACGCATTCAAACTCAGGAGCATGATATTTACCCACTGGTCATCGGCTGGTTCCTGGATCAGCGTCTGAGAATGGATAACAATACCGCCATTATGGATGGCAAGATATTGCCACCACAAGGTTATGCTTCAGAATAACCAATATCATTAGATCGATTACAGCATTGTGTCCAGAATTAATGTGTTCAGGTTAGCGTGTAAAGTTAATACATTGAGATTAATACGTTTTAAGGTTAATGTATTAAAGTGAATCATGTTAATATAATGAAAATTAACCAGACACTTTGCTGTAAGTTATTCTTTCGGAAAGCTCTTTTTCTATATTTCGTTCTTTTTCTATAAGTTATATTTTTCTATAAATTATAGTGCTAACCCAAAGCTGTAACTTGAAAGGCAACGGGGATATCTAGTAATAATTAACTATCCGTATATCATTTCGTATAGACCAAAACTAAATCGGCCCTTATCGTAAAAACACTGAGGTATCTAATGTCCAGTGGCTCTGAAAATCCACCCGTAAACTTACGTCCCCTCGAACGGGAAGATCTCCCTTTCGTCCACCAGCTCGATAACAATGCCAGTGTCATGCGCTATTGGTTTGAAGAGCCTTATGAGGCTTTTGTTGAATTATGCGATCTCTATGACAAACATATCCACGACCAAAGTGAACGCCGTTTTATTATAGAAAGCATGAACGCTAAAGTCGGCTTGGTTGAGTTAGTGGAAATTGATTATGTTCACCGCCGTTCCGAATTTCAAATCATTATTGCACCGGCTTATCAAGGGCAAGGCTATGCAACTGAGGCAGTTAAACTTGCGATGGAGTACGCATTTTCTGTACTCAATCTCTACAAACTCTATTTAATCGTTGATAAAGAGAACGAAAAAGCAATTCATATATACAATAAATTAGGATTTTATACAGAAGGTGAATTAATCGATGAATTTTTCGTAAACGGCTCTTATCATACTGCTATTCGGATGTGTACTTTCCAGCATCACTATTTTGCTAACAAAATTCGTCATTCTCAGAGTAAAAAGCAAGATCGTTAACCCAATAAATGGACCAAACGGAGTAGTAATGTCCCACGACCGCCTCTATACAGAAAAAGAACTCAGTTGGCTCTCTTTCAATGAACGCGTACTTCAGGAAGCGGCTGACAAAAGCAATCCACTTATTGAAAGAATGAGGTTTCTAGGGATCTACTCCAATAATCTGGATGAGTTTTATAAAGTTCGTTTTGCTGATGTAAAACGTCGTATTCTTATTAGCGAAGAACGGGGTTCTGCAACCAGCGCTCGGCAATTATTCAAAAAGATCCAGTCTAAAGTAGCCAAAATCGATCAGGAGTTTGATGAACTCTATAACGATTTACTCTTAGAAATGGCGCGCAACCAGATTTTCTTAATCAATGAACGGCAGATATCTCCCAATCAACAAATCTGGTTGCGACAATATTTCCGGCAACATTTACGTCCGCATATTACACCTATCGTTATCAATCCAGAGACTAATCTGGTTGAATTTTTGAAAGATGATTACACCTATCTGGCTGTGGAAATTATTCGGGGACAAGAGACAAAATATGCCCTGCTGGAAATTCCAGCAGACAAAGTTCCCCGTTTCGTTAATCTGCCGCCAGAAATGCCAAAAAAACGCAAGTCAATGATTTTACTTGATAATATTTTGCGTTATACACTGGATGAAATTTTCAAAGGTTTTTTTGATTACGATACACTGAACGTTTACTCCATGAAAATGACCCGTGATGCTGAATACGATTTAGCAACGGAAATGGAATCCAGTTTGTTGGAATTGATGTCTTCAACCCTGAAGCAACGGTTAACGGCCGAACCTGTCCGCTTTGTTTATCAACGGGATATGCCGGATGAAATGGTAGAACTACTACGCAGTAAGTTAGGGTTGTCTAATGATGACTCTGTTATTGCTGGTGGCCGTTATCACAACTTCAAAGATTTTATTAAGTTTCCCAATGAAGGAAATCGAACCCTTCTGAATAAACCAATGCCACGCTTACGCCATACCTGGTTTGATCATTTCCGCAATGGTTTTGATGCTATCCGTGAACAAGATGTTTTGCTCTATTACCCTTATCACACTTTCGAGCATGTGCTGGAATTACTGCGGCAGGCATCATTCGATCCGAGTGTATTATCGATAAAAATTAACATCTATCGTGTAGCTAAAGACTCACGCATTATTGATTCTATGATCCATGCGGCTCACAACGGTAAAAAAGTAACGGTAGTCGTGGAGTTACAGGCACGATTTGATGAAGAGGCCAATATCCACTGGGCAAAACGCCTGACTGAAGCAGGCGTGCACGTGATTTTCTCTGCTCCGGGCCTGAAAATTCACGCGAAGTTGTTTATCATCTCGCGCCTTGAAGGCAGTGAAATTATCCGCTATGCCCATATTGGTACAGGAAATTTCAATGAAAAAACAGCTCGCTTATATACCGATTATTCCCTGCTAACAGCCAAGCCAGAAGTCACCAATGAAGTACGTCGTGTATTTAACTTTATTGAAAACCCTTATCGTCCCGTAACATTTGAGAATTTAATGGTATCGCCCCAAAATTCACGTGCGATGCTCAATAAGTTAATTACTCAAGAAATCGAAAATGCCAAAGCAGGAGAACTGGCAGGCATTACCTTAAAAATAAATAACCTGGTAGATAGAGAATTAGTGGATCGCCTGTATGATGCCTCAGAAGCGGGTGTCAAAGTGCGTCTTCTGATCCGGGGTATGTGTTCTCTGGTTCCCAATCAATCCGGTTTTAGTGAGAACATTCAAGTCACCAGTATTGTAGATCGCTTCCTTGAACATGATCGGGTTTATGTTTTCACCAATAAAGGGAATGAAAAAATTTTCCTCTCTTCCGCAGACTGGATGACCCGGAATATTGATTATCGTATTGAAGTCGCCGTTTGTTTATTAGATCCCCTGTTAAAACAACGAGTATTGGATATCTTAGAACTCCAGTTTAACGATACAGTCAAGGCGCGCTATATTGATAAAGAATTGAGCAATCGCTATGTACCACGGGGAAATAAGCGTAAAATCCGCGCACAAACTGCCATTTATGATTATCTGAAAAACCTGGAACAACCGGAACCAAGAGCCTAATTTATGCCGTTGAAACACGATAAACCAACGCCTAAGCCGCTGGAAATTGCAACCATTGACCTTGGCTCTAACAGTTTTCATATGGTTATCGCCCGTATTGTAAATGGTGCATTACAAGTTATTGGGCGCCTAAAAAAACGGGTTTACCTTGCTGATGGACTTAATGATAAAAATGAGTTAAGTGAAGAATCTATCAGTCGCGGTCTTGACTGCCTGTCGCTATTCGCTGAGCGGTTGCAGGGTTTCTCTGCGGAAAATGTCTGCCTTGTAGGTACTCATAGTCTACGGGAAGCAACCAATGCGGAAGAATTTCTGAAACGAGCCAAAGAGGTTATTCCTTATCCCATTGAAATTATTTCCGGTCACGAAGAAGCCCGTTTGATCTTCATGGGGGTAGAACATACTCAACCGGAAAAGGGCCGTAAACTGGTGATTGATATTGGTGGTGGCTCCACCGAGTTGGTCATTGGTGAGGATTTCGAACCTCTATTAATTGAAAGCCGCCGTATGGGGTGTGTGAGTTTTTCCCGACAGTTTTTTCCTGGTGGCGTAGTAAATGAGCATAATTTCCACAAAGCAAGGCTTCAGGCAGAACAAAAACTAGAAAATCTCATCTGGCAATTCCGCACAAAAGGTTGGGATTTTGCTTTAGGAGCATCAGGGACTATCAAAGCAGTCCATGAATCACTGATTGAATTTGGTGAAAAAGATGGTTTGATTACACCTGATCGCCTCCATATGCTGGTGAAACGGG
Organism: Xenorhabdus indica; assembly: GCF_014467235.1. Taxonomy (GTDB): domain Bacteria; phylum Pseudomonadota; class Gammaproteobacteria; order Enterobacterales; family Enterobacteriaceae; genus Xenorhabdus; species Xenorhabdus indica. The sequence continues at coordinate 102,946 of NZ_NKHP01000004.1, forward strand.
TATTAAAATACAAAAACTTCAACTCTCTGGATTTACCCGGTTTACCCGAAGATCGCAAACAAACTTTTGTTCCGGGTCTGGCTATTCTATGCGGTATATTTGATGCCTTGCATATTCAAGAATTACGTTTGTCTGACGGAGCATTACGTGAAGGTGTTCTTTACGAAATGGAAGATCGCTTCCGCCATCAGGATATTCGTCAAAGAACAGCCAAAAGTCTTGCTGATCACTATAATATTGACAGGGAACAAGCCAGCCGTGTCTGGAACACAGCCAAAACACTTTATGACCAATGGGCGGCACAAAATCCGAAACGAGTACAACCACAATTGGAAGCCATTCTGCTCTGGGCAGCGATGCTCCATGAAGTTGGCTTAAGCATCAACCTGAGTGGCTTACAGCGGCATTCTGCCTATATCCTGCAACACACGGACTTACCCGGTTTTAATCAAGAACAGCAATTATTGTTGGCAACATTGGTTCGTTACCACCGCAAAGCAGTTAAAATTCATGAACATCCCCGTTTCTATCTGTTCAAGAAAAAGCAATATCTTCCGATACTCCAGATATTGAGATTAGCAACCTTGCTGAATAATCAACGCCAATCCACGACGACTCCTGAATCTTTAAGGCTGGAAACGGATCATGGTCACTGGACACTTTATCTTCCCAAAAACTATCTAATTCAGAATGTACTGGTGCAGTTAGACTTAGAGAAAGAACAGATTTACTGGGGTGATGTAGCGGGTTGGCACTTACATATTCAAGAGGAATCATCAACTGCGGCGTTGGAACATTATCAGCAAAAACAGCAAAATATGATGGGACAAAATGGCAATCCTAAGACAAAATAGCACCATATCCCCCTAAACTGGGTAGCTTTGTTCAAATTTGTGCAAAACTATTTGCACAAATTAAAGGTAGACTATGTTACAACCAACCTTTAAACCTGATAATGGGAATGTCACCAGTCAACATTCCCAAAAGCTGGCTCTCATTCGCCAGAACCTGTTTTCGCTGCTCATTGACGATAAACTATTCGTTGATTCGTTATTGGGGCAAGCTGATGCACACGCAAAAATCAGCGATGACCAATTATTAGAGAAGATTGAAGAAGTCAAATCCCTTCTGACCAATCTGCATGCAGCAGATATTGCCGATATTCTGGAAGCATTACCTTATGATGAACGCCTTGCTTTATGGCGGCTCATTGATAATAACCAGCGTGGTGAGGTATTGGTGGAAGCCTCTATCCCAGTCTGGGATAACCTAATCAAAGACATGTCTGATCTGGAACTGCTCAGAGCAATTGGCACACTGCACGTAGATGAACAGGCTTATATTGCTGAACACCTTCCCAGGGATACAACACGCCGTTTACTGACCTATCTGGAACCTAGCCAACGTAACCGTATCCGGGAAGTATTGCAGTACCATAAGGACAGTATCGGCCAGATGATGGATTTTGAATTTGTGACAGTACGAGGTAATGTCACACTCGGTACTGTTCAGCGTTTCCTGCGTTCCCGCGGCTCTATTCCGGAAACAACGGATAAAATCTTTGTCATTGATCGTAAAAATCGCCTTCAGGGAGAACTTCTGCTTACGACTTTGCTAATCAATGCACCGGATAAACTTGTAGCTGAGGTGATGAATATAGATACCGTCACTTTTCTGCCTGAACAAAAAGGCGAAGATGCTGCCAGTGCGTTCGAACGTTATGACCTGATTTCTGCTGCGGTAGTGGACAGTAACGGGCGTTTGATGGGTCGTCTGACTGTCGAAGATATTGTTGATACTTTAAGCGAAGAAACGGATACCAATATCCGACGTATGGGTGGTTTGAGCCGCGAAGAAGATGTCTTCGCACCGGTTGGGCAGGCAGTAAAAACCCGCTGGACTTGGCTTGCTATTAATTTGTGCACAGCGTTTGTCGCTTCACGTGTTATCGGCCTGTTTGAACATACTATTTCCCAACTCGTGGCTCTTGCCACTTTAATGCCTATTGTAGCAGGCATCGGGGGCAATACCGGTAATCAGACTATCACCATGATCGTACGGGCATTGGCTCTCCACCAAATCCAAACAGGGAGTTTCCCTTATCTTTTATTGAGGGAACTTGGTGTTGCTCTGATAAACGGTGTTATTTGGGGAGGCATTATGGGTATTGTCACTTATGTGCTCTATGATGACCTTGCAATGGGTGGCGTAATGACAATGGCAATGATACTAAACTTGCTGATGGCTGCCTTGATGGGGGTCTTGATACCTTTTATTATGATGAAGTTAGGCAGAGATCCTGCGATTGGTTCCAGTGTTATGATTACTGCAATTACTGATACCGGCGGTTTCTTTATTTTTTTGGGATTGGCAACGCTATTTTTGGTTTAATGAGTTCACCGACATTTAAGAAACTCTGTATTCAGGAAAACGCCGATTAAATAATCGGCGTTTTTGCAAATTATCAATACACTCTTTCGTCCCAGACACTATATCCAGATGTTCCTGCCATATGATGACGACAGATAATATCTTTATATTTAATAGAGACAATTTCTTCCGGTTGTGATTCCGCATGGTTAATACTATGCGGATAGTTTGGTGACAATTCAATGATTGTCGCATCACGACATTCAATTGAATAATAGAGCTCCTGAGATCCTAATTGTGAAGTGCGATAAAAATCAAATTTCAGATTCAAATTTTCATTATTTGAAATTGCCATCATTAATAACGGTGATGATTTATCTTGTGGCTTTACAAACACAATTGGACTATGGTTAACATTTTGTTCTCTATGAATAGAATGATGCAGATTCAATACAAAGATTTCATCTTCATGACCAGTCTGATATTTATTTCCGATGGACTCAACCGAAGAACAACCTTGTGAAATCAACCCTTGTTTGTCTCCTTGCAAGGTTAAATAGATCATATTAGCCATAATAACTTCCTGTTTTGATTAAGTTTGAAAGTACTATTAATCGCGTCTAGCCTGTTTTGAAAAGCTATTGTTTTCCAAGAAAAAATGTGATTAAAGTCACTAAACAATAACGTTTACAGACAAACCATATTTATTGCTGTTAACTTTAACCATTCATTTTACCAGCGATTATGGAATATTATATCAACGAAAAACAAGACAAGATACGCACTTTACTCAATAATTGACTAAGGATTCCTTTAATATCCATAATTTATAGTACTATTTCATTGAACAATATTTTAAATACATTTGGTTCAGTTTTTATTTTCATTATCCCCCTTTATCACCTCTGATAATATATCGTATTTATTGATTATTTTCTGCATGCCACATTTGTATTTATCTTTTAGTTTTTTCTGTGACATTTTTGCTTTTATACAATATTTTTCAATGCCATCCTCTATTTCCTTTTTTAGGTCGTCGGGTTAATCTCTGTCCCATTCACCAGCTAAATGCTAACAAGTCTCCCTTATGAAAGCAGGTTACGTTAGACCCTTTAGCACTTCTCACGGAAACTTAAAAATTCAGCTTTTACGCTCAGATAACAATAGTATTTATTTCATTGACATAATTTCCACATTTTCTCCATGATTGGCTATTTCTCTCCAAGTACACTAATTAAATATATATTTACACTGATTTAGCATAAGATGCGTGTGACTGATTATCGGCACAATATGAAGAGAATATCGAATATATGAGCAATAAATGTCGTACCTACTTTTTTGGGTTTGCTGTGTTAGCCGTTATTGCCGCGGCTGCTTTTTTTACATGGAACTATTTTAAAAAATCAGCCACATCGGGAGAAAAATCAGCACAAGTGTCAGCATTGCAGAAAAATTCGCACCTTATTCCTCCTCAACCCGTTCAAGTGGCTACTGTTAAAATAGAGTCTGTCCCCCATTATCTGGGAGGGTTAGGAACAGTTCAGGCTGCTGATACCGTAAATGTTACCAGCCTTGTGAATGGGCAATTAATTGCTCTGCATTTTAATGAAGGCCAACTTGTCAAAAAAGGCGATTTACTGGCGGAAATTGATCCCCGTCCTTTTCAGGTCAGGCTAGCAAAAGCACAAGGGCAATATGTCAAAGATCAAGCGATACTGGCTGATGCTAAACAGAATTTAGCTCGTTATCAGCAATTGGCAAAAAACAAATTAATTACTCAACAAGATTTGGATAAGCAGTTTTCCTTAGTACGCCAGTATCAAGCCGCCCTAAAAACTGATCAGGCAGATATTGATGAACAGAAACTGCAATTAACCTATAGCCGCATTATTGCCCCTATTTCAGGTCGTGTCGGTCTGAAACGGATAGATGTTGGTAATTATGTCTCTTCCGGAGGAGAAAATCCGATTGTGGTCATCACACGTGTCAACCCTATCGATGTGGTGTTTTCCCTGCCTGAAAATGATCTCAGCACTATACTGAAGGCACAAAAGAGCAATAAAGAACTCGCTGTTATCGCCTGGGATCGCAATAACCAGTTACAACTGGCACAAGGCAAATTACTCAGTATTGACAACCAAATTGATGTTGCTACCGGCACCATCAAAATGAAAGCACAATTCAATAATCAGGATAATGCGTTGTTTCCAAATCAGTTTGTCAATATTCAGATCAAAGTGAATACACTCAACAATGCCATTGTGATCCCAAGTGCTGCATTACAGATGAGTAGTGAAGGTTATTTTGTCTGGATGGTGGATAAAGATAATAAAGTCAGTAAACATAAGGTGACTATCGGATTGCAAAACACCGAATTAGTTGTTATTAACAACAGGTTGTCCGTCGGTGACCGGGTTGTTACAGATGGTACTGATCAGTTGACAGAAGGTGCTATTATCGAGATTGTTAAGCCCCTAAAACCAGAGTCAGATAACAGCAATAACTCTGATCAGTCAAACAGTAAAGTGGAGAATACTTAATGCTTTCTGGTTCTCCAATAGCAGGGGGCGGCCCGTCCCGCTTGTTTATCTTGCGTCCGGTAGCAACCACACTGTTTATGATTGCAATATTGCTTTCTGGTATTATCGGCTACCGGATGCTACCAGTTTCTGCATTGCCACAAGTAGATTATCCTACTATTCAGGTTATTACGCTCTATCCCGGTGCTAACCCTGACGTAATGACTTCTGCTATAACAGCACCATTAGAACGCAGATTCGGGCAAATATCCGGTTTGAAGCAGATGGCATCGCAAAGTTCCGGGGGCGCTTCTGTTATTACACTGGTATTCCAGCTCTCCTTGCCATTGGATGTAGCGGAGCAGGATGTACAGGCCGCCATTAATTCAACCATTAATTTATTACCCGATGACCTGCCCTATCCGCCAATTTACAGTAAGGTCAATCCGGCTGATCCGCCTATCTTAACACTGGCCGTAACGTCTGATTCCCTGCCGATGACAGAGGTTCAGGATATGGTGGAAACTCGCGTTGCTCAACGCATTTCTCAAATCGGTGGTGTAGGTTTAGTCACTCTGGCTGGAGGACAGCGCCCTGCTGTGCGTGTGAAGTTAAATGCACAGGCTATCGCTGCACAAGGGTTAGATAGTCGTACCATCAGCAATGCAATTGTAAGTGCGAATGTAAATTCACCAAAAGGCAGTTTTGATGGCCCGACCCGTTCGATCACTTTGTCTGCCAATGATCAAATGAAGTCCATTGGCGAATACCGCAATTTAATTGTGGCCTATAAAAATGGGGCTCCGATCCGCCTGCGGGATGTTGCAACCATTGAACAAGGTGCAGAGAATACCAAACTGGGCGCTTGGGCAAATGAAAAACCCGCTATTGTTATTAATGTCCAACGTCAGCCGGGTGCTAATGTCATTGAAACGACTGATAATATTCGTTCCATGCTGCCAGAGTTGATCAGCAACCTGCCTAAGTCAGTGAATGTAGATGTTCTGACTGACCGAACTGTCACAATCCGCTCTTCAGTTAAGGATGTGCAATTTGAGTTGTTGCTGGCAATTGCATTGGTTGTGATGGTGATTTACCTGTTTTTACGCAATACAATTGCCACCCTGATCCCAAGCATTTCAGTGCCACTTTCCCTGATCGGCACATTTGCGGTGATGTACTTTTGTGGTTTTTCCGTCAATAACCTCACCTTGATGGCATTAACCATCGCAACAGGTTTTGTCGTTGATGATGCCATTGTGGTTATCGAAAATATTTCCCGCCATATTGAGCGGGGAGAAAAGCCGCTGGCTGCCGCATTGAAGGGAGCCGGTGAAATCGGTTTTACCATTATTTCACTGACTTTTTCTTTGATTGCCGTTCTGATCCCTCTGCTATTTATGGGAGATATTGTCGGTCGTTTATTCCGGGAGTTTGCAATTACACTAGCGGTGGCGATTTTAATTTCAGCCGTAGTTTCACTGACACTGACACCAATGATGTGCGCAAAAATGCTGAAAGCAGAAACGGATGTTAAACATAATCGCTTTGAGCAAGCCTGTGAACGTTTCTTTGAGTGGATAATTGCGATATATGGCACATGGCTAAAACGTGTCCTGAACCATCCTTGGATAACACTCGGTGTTACACTCAGTACTCTGGCTTTAACTGCTCTGCTCTATATCGTGATCCCAAAAGGATTTTTCCCATTGCAGGATAATGGATTAATTCAGGGAACACTGGAAGCACCACAATCCATCTCTTTCAGCGCCATGGCAGACAAACAGCGTCAGGTAACTTCATTGTTACTAAAGGATCCGGCTGTGAAGAATGTAACTACGTTTATTGGTGTTGATGGTAGTAACTCAACATTGAATAATGGTCGTTTGCAAATTACGCTTAAATCTTTCGATCAGCGTGACGATAGAATTGAAGAAATTATTCCCCGCCTGCAAGCTCAAGTGGCCAAAGTCCCCGATGTAACCTTGTATCTACAACCGACTCAAGATCTGACAATTGATACTCAGGTTTCCCGTACCCAATATCAATTTACTTTACAGGCTACTTCTCTTGATGAACTCAGTGTCTGGGTTCCAAAATTACAGGAAGCACTAAAAAAGCGTCCTGAATTGGTTGATATCAGTAATGATTGGCAAAACAGGGGGTTAGTCGCTTATATTGATGTGAATCGCGATATGGCCAGTCGGCTAGGTATTTCTATGGCTGATATTGATAACACACTGTATAGCGCTTTTGGCCAAAGGTTAATTTCGACCATTTACACACAGGCGAATCAATACCGCGTCGTGCTGGAGCAGGATACAACGCATTCACCCGGTCTTGATGCACTCAATGATGTCCGTCTTATTAGCGCTGATGGCAAGATAGTACCCCTAACCGCTATCGCTACAGTGAAACAACAATTAGGTTATTTATCCATCAATCATCTGCAACAATTTCCTGCTACCACTTTTTCATTCAATGTTGCACCAAATACTTCTCTGGAAGCAGCAGTTAATGCAGTAAAGGAAACAGAACGCGCAATTAATATACCAAACGATATCAACACACAGTTTCAGGGAGCAACATTGGCATTCCAGAATGCACTGAGTAGTACCTTATTGCTGATATTGGCTGCTGTCGTTGCGATGTACATTGTGCTTGGCATACTGTATGAAAGCTTTATTCATCCGGTAACTATCCTGTCAACACTCCCCACTGCTGGCGTCGGAGCATTATTGGCTTTAATACTAGGTGGCTATGAACTGGATGTTATTGCCATCATTGGGATTATTTTGCTGATTGGTATTGTGAAGAAGAACGCCATCATGATGATTGATTTTGCCTTAGTAGCAGAACGGGAAAACGGAATGTCACCCTATGATGCCATTTTTCAAGCCTGCCTCTTGCGTTTCAGGCCAATATTAATGACAACGATGGCTGCACTATTGGGAGCATTACCATTAATGCTCAGCAACGGAATTGGAGCTGAACTGCGCCGTCCTTTGGGGGTTAGTATGGTAGGCGGATTGATTATGAGCCAGATCCTGACCTTGTTTACAACACCTGTTATTTATCTGCTATTTGATCGGCTAGGGCACTATTACAAGAATAAATACAAGTATAAGAGTAATCCTAAGCAACAGAATGATGATCAAACAAAATTAGCGCATTCTTCTACTGACCATCAGGAGCCGCTGTGAAATTTTTCGCCTTATTTATCCAGCGGCCTGTCGCAACCACACTATTAAGCGTAGCCATTACGCTATTTGGTGCTGTTAGCTTCACCCTGTTGCCAGTATCACCATTACCGCAAGTTGATTTTCCAGTGATTACAGTTTCTGCTTCAATGCCCGGAGCATCACCGGAAACGATGGCTTCTTCCGTCACCACCCCATTAGAACGTTCACTCGGCAGAATTGCGGGTATTAAAGAGATGAATTCCAGCAGTTCATTAGGTTCCAGTGATATTTCTCTGGAATTTGAACTGAGCCGGGATATTAATGGGGCAGCACGGGATGTACAGGCAGCTATCAATGCAGCGGAAAGCCTGTTACCTTCGGGGATGCCAAGCCGCCCAACCTACCATAAGGCAAATCTTGCTTCTGCCCCAATCATGATTCTGACTTTGACATCAGATAGTTATGGTGAAGGGCAATTGTATGATATCGCCTCAACACATCTTGCCCAAAAGATTTCACAAATAGAAGGTGTCAGCCAAGTTAGAGTTGCAGGTAGTTCACTACCCGCAATACGGGTCGAACTGAATCCCAATGCCTTATTCAATCAGGGTGTGTCTCTTGATAATATTCGCGAAACTATCAACAAGGCGAATGTCAGACGCCCAACAGGGCACGTTGATACAGATAAACAAAGCTGGCAAATACAAACCAACGATGAAATCAAGCAAGCGGACAATTATGCTTCCATTATTGTGCACTACCGTAATGGCTCACCCGTTCGTTTAAAAGATGTCGCAACGGTCAAAGATTCAGTCGAAGATACCCGGGCAGCGGGAATGTCCGGCAATGGCCCCGCTATTGCGCTGATTATCCGGCGGGAATCAAGTGCAAATATCATTGAAACCATCAAGAAAATTCGTGCTGAACTCCCGGCCCTGCGAGCATCAATACCCGCTAATATTCAGCTAAATGTTGTACAGGATCGCTCTCCCCCTATTCGGGCATCCCTGCATGAAGTGGAACGGGCACTTGCCGTTGCCGTCGCTCTGGTGATCCTGGTTGTTTTTCTATTCCTACGTTCAGGACGTGCCACTCTTATCCCGGCAATTGCAGTTCCGGTATCATTGATTGGTACGTTTACGGCTATGTACTTATGTGGTTTCAGCCTGAATAACCTCTCATTGATGGCACTGACCATTGCTACGGGTTTCGTCGTCGATGATGCCATTGTGGTACTGGAAAATATTTCCCGTCATCTGGAAGCCGGGTTGAAACCAGCACAAGCCGCTCTTAAGGGAGTAAGAGAAGTCGGTTTTACTGTTCTTGCTATGAGCCTTTCACTCGTTGCTGTCTTTATACCCCTTATACTGATAGATGAGTTACTTGGCAGACTATTCCTTGATTTTGCTGTTACGCTCGCAACCGCGATAGGTATTTCACTGCTGGTTTCCCTGACTTTAACGCCGATGATGTGCGCTCATTTATTGAAATCTTCACCGGAAAAATCACTAAAAAGAACCCGCGGTTTCGGCAAAGTTTTACTGAGACTTCAGCAATACTATGGACGCTCATTAAAATGGATACTTAACCATACTCGTTGGGTTTTATTAACACTGGTTGGGATTATTGCGTTGAATGTCTGGCTTTATATCAGTATTCCAAAAACCTTTTTCCCCAGACAAGATACAGGCCAATTAATAGGCTTTGTTGTTGCTGATCAAAGCATTTCATTTCAGGCCATGCGTAAAAAAATGGAATATTTCATAGGGGTTATCAATGCAGACCCAACTGTTGAAAATATTACAGGATTTACAGGTGGAAGCAGCATCAATGTTGGTTTTATATTTATGGGCTTAAAACCATTGAGTGAACGAACAGAGAATATCGAACAAGTCATAACCCGTTTAAGGAAAAAATTATCCCGCGAGCCGGGTGCAGAACTTTATTTGATACCTATTCAGGATCTCAGCTCTGGCGGAGGCGGAGGTAACGCCAGATCTATTTATCAATTTACTTTGCTGTCAGATGATTTTTCTGAACTTCGCAAATGGACACCTATTATCCAAAAGGCCCTGAAGAAAGTACCGCAATTGACAGGAATAAATTCGGACGATGACAGTAAAGGTTCCGAACTCACCATCACCTATGATCGTGATCTGATGGCTCGCCTCGGCATTAGTGTCGCTCAAGCTAATAGTTTGCTCGGCAACGCTTTTGGACAACAACCGATTTCAACCATTTATCAACCAATGAACCAATACAAAGTAGTGATGGAAGTCGCACCTGAATATAATCAGGATGCCAGCTCTTTAGAGAAAATTTTTGTTATCAATAAAGAAGGAAAACGTATCCCACTCTCTTATTTTGCAAGCTGGCGACCAACCAATGCCCCATTAGATGTTTATCACCAAGGGCTTTCAGCCGCTTCTATGATCTCCTTCGACATCGCGGAAGGTTATACGATGTCTGATGCAACCAGAGTAATAGAACGCACAATGACAGAACTCGGTGTTCCATCGACAGTACGTCTTTCTTTTACTGGTACAGTGCAAAAATTTGAAGAAAGTCAGCGTTCTCAGTTATTGGTGATCCTTGCGGCGATTATTACTGTTTATCTGGTGCTAGGCGTACTTTATGAAAGCTATATTCATCCTCTGACCATTCTTTCCACGCTGCCTTCTGCGGGAGTCGGAGCCTTGCTGGCATTGGTGCTCTTCAATACTCCTTTTAGTCTGATCGCCATGATTGGGATTATGCTGCTGATTGGCATTGTGAAGAAAAATGCCATTATTATGGTGGATTTTGCTCTTGAAGCTCAGCGAAATGGTCGGTTAAGTGCCCAAGAAGCAATATTTCAGGCCAGTTTGTTAAGGTTCCGGCCGATCATGATGACTACACTTTCAGCCTTATTCGGGGCTCTGCCTTTGGTACTGAGTAACGGTGATGGTGCTGAATTACGCCATCCTCTGGGAATTACCATTGTTGGTGGTCTGGTAATGAGCCAGCTTCTTACGTTATATACCACACCTGTCGTCTATCTGTTTTTTGACCAACTACGTGAAAAATGGCGCCAACACAGAGCAGCAAAATTTCAGAGAATAAAGCCATCGTGAAATTCAGGATGAAAACAGGGATAGGGATCAGCGGAAAATTATTTCTGGCAATTTTTGCTACCTGTATGCTGGTACTAGTAACAATGCACTGGGGGATTCGCCTCAGTTTCCAACATGGATTCATTGGTTATATCAAACAAAATAGCCAAATGCGGGCCAACATGCTGGCAGAAGCATTGACAGAACAGTACCAGCAATACGGTAATTGGGATTTCCTGACCAAAAATGATCGCGTTATTTTTCAGATTATCCGTGATATTGAACAGAGCAGTAACAACCACCAGAAGTTATCCCCCCACAATTGGCGTACTCAGTTCTGGGTTGTTGATCGCCATATGAATCGTTTAGTGGGCCATGCGGATAATATGTCTGAAGAAACCTATCGCAAGCCTGTGATTTATCAAAATGACGTTGTTGGTTGGGTAATTGTCAGTGCTTCTGACAAAATTACCCGTCAAGCTGATATCAGTTTCGCCAGCCAACAACAAGTGACCAGTTGGATTATCGCCGGCTTTTCCACTCTGTTGGCCTTGATAGCAACTTTTTTCTTATCCCGTGGATTTCTGAAACCGGTTAAACGACTGGTAGAAGGAACACATAAACTGGCTTCCGGTGATTTTAGTATCCGTGTAGCAGTATCCAGCAAAGATGAGATTGGTCAACTGGCATCAGATTTTAATCTTCTGGCTTGTACATTAGAAAAAAATGAACAGATGCGTCAGGATCACATGGCAGATATCTCCCACGAATTACGTACTCCACTCTCTATTTTGCGCGGTGAGCTGGAAGCTTTGCAAGATGGTGTTCGACAACCGACACAAGCAACTATCCATTCTTTACTGACCGAAGTTACTATCCTGACAAAACTAGTGGATGATTTGCATTTGTTATCCCTATCAGATCGGGGCTCTCTGGCTTACCGGAAAGAACTAATAAATGTCGATGAACTACTGAAAATAGCTGTGGCTGCTTATCAGGGGCGTTTTGCTGATAAACAGATTACTCTGGAACTACATTTACCAGAAGACACCCTATTATTTGCCGATCCCAAGCGATTAACACAGTTATTTCAGAATTTACTGGAAAATAGCTTACGTTATACCGCTGATTACGGAAAAGTCGTTATTTGCGGATATATAGATCAGCAAAAATGGGGGCTGAACTGGCAGGATAGCGCTCCCGGCTTGACTGCTGAGCAATGCCAACGTATTTTTGAACGCTTCTATCGCTGCGAATCTTCCCGCAACCGTGCCAGCGGTGGTTCGGGTTTAGGTCTGGCGATCTGTTATAATATCATTGAAGCACACAATGGTCTTATCCAGGCAGAAATATCACCTTTAGGTGGTCTTAGAATTCACGTAGAATTACCTCTGGCCAAATTTTCTGAACATAAGACGCTGAATATAAGACACTGAATATAAGAATAATGAGTCCACAATATACCGTTCTGATCGTGGAAGATGAACCCAAACTGGGACAATTACTTGTCGATTATCTACAAACTGCAAATTATCAAACACAATGGTTGGTACGTGGTGATGAAGTGATTGCTCATGTCCAGCAACACCAACCCGATATTATCCTGCTCGATCTTATGCTGCCTGGGCTTGATGGTTTGTCAATCTGTAGGGAAATCCGCAAATTTTCTGATATTCCCATTATTATGATGACAGCCAAAACAGAGGAGATTGACCGCTTGTTAGGGCTGGAAATCGGTGCGGATGATTATGTTTGTAAGCCTTATAGCCCACGAGAAATAGTTGCCAGAGTGAAAACGATTTTACGTCGCTGTTATCGCCCACAAGATATCATTAGCGAACAAGGGGCTCTGACAATTGATGAAAATCATTTTCAAGCTCGCTATCTTGAACGGGTTCTGGATCTGACACCAGTTGAATTCCGGTTACTTAAGATAATATCCAGCCAGCCTGGGCGGGTCTTTTCCCGTGATCAACTACTGAATAATCTCTATAACGATCATCGTATCGTTAATGATCGCACTATCGATAGCCATATCAAAAACTTACGTAGAAAATTAGAACAATTAGATGAAGATAAATCTTTTATTCGCTCGATTTATGGCTTGGGATACCGATGGGAAGCCGAAATTTGCCGTCTGATGTGACCCTAATTTTTGTTAAAAAATTCACCTGAATAAATTTCAAGCTAAACTTAAGCTGATAATTACCCAATCAGGAGAATTTCTTATGGCTACCGGGCATTATGATCTTAAGAAAGCAAAGAACGGGCAATTTTATTTCAATCTGGTAGCAGCAAACGGTGACATTATTCTCAGCAGTGAAATGTACACCACCAAAGCGGCTGCTAATAAAGGAATCTACTCGGTACAGGTCAACTCTCCGGACAAAACTCGTCATGAAGTAAGAAAGAATAAGTCTGGCAAAAGCTATTTTGTCTTAAAGGCAAGAAATCACCAGGTTATTGGTATCAGTGAATATTATGGGAATGAAATCGCGATGAAGAAAGGTATACAGTCTGTCATGAAGATCGGAACAACAGATAAAGTACGGGATTTGACTAAACGTAATTAATTAACTGTGCCGTATTAACGGCGCGTTTCTGGCTCTTTTCCCATTTCTATTTCCCCCTATTTTCCACAATAAATTTGTGTCATCAGCGGAATAAGCGCTAAAATCCTTCTCCTTTAACCTTACCCTTAGTAATGATAAACAGATAGGGTAAGGTCTGATTTGAACTCAGACTGAGAACGTTAATAATATGTTTATTCCAGAACTACTTTCTCCCGCCGGCTCCTTGAAAAACATGCGCTATGCCTTTGCCTATGGCGCGGACGCCATTTATGCCGGCCAGCCCCGGTACAGCCTTCGTGTTCGTAACAACGAATTTAATCATGAAACACTGGCTCAAGGAATTAAAGAAGCGCATGCATTGGGCAAGCGTTTTTATGTCGTAGTGAATATCGCACCGCATAATGCAAAACTAAAAACCTTTATTCACGACTTAAAACCTGTGATTGAGATGGGGCCTGATGCATTGATTATGTCCGATCCGGGCTTAATTATGATGGTACGTGAAGCCTTTCCTGAGATGGATATTCACCTTTCTGTACAAGCGAATGCCGTTAACTGGGCGACAGTTAAGTTCTGGAAACAAATGGGATTAACACGAGTCATTCTCTCCCGTGAGCTTTCACTGGAAGAAATTGCCGAAGTCCGTCAGCAGGTCCCTGAAATGGAGCTTGAAGTTTTTGTTCATGGCGCACTCTGTATGGCCTATTCTGGACGCTGCCTGTTATCAGGCTATATCAACAAACGTGACCCCAATCAAGGCACCTGCACCAACGCCTGCCGCTGGGAATATAATGTGCAGGAAGGAAAAGAAGATGAAGTCGGAAATATCGTCCATATTCACGATCCCATCCCAGTCAAAAATATTGCGGTTAAAAATGTGGAGCCAACTCTGGGAGAAGGTGCCCCGACAGACAAAGTATTTATGATCGAAGAAGCCAAGCGTCCCGGTGAGTATATGAGTGCATTTGAAGATGAACATGGCACCTATATTATGAACTCTAAGGATTTACGCGCAATTGAGCATGTAGAACGACTGACCAAAATGGGCGTTCATTCATTGAAAATAGAAGGCCGCACAAAATCTTTCTACTATTGTGCCCGTACTGCTCAGGTATATCGCCGTGCCATTGATGATGCAGTGGCTAACAAACCTTTCGATCCTACATTAATGAGTACACTGGAAGGTTTGGCGCATCGAGGTTATACAGAAGGCTTTCTGCGCCGTCATACTCACGATGCTTACCAGACTTATGAATATGGTTATTCAGTATCGGACACACAGCAATTTGTCGGAGAATTTACCGGCAACCGGGTCAATGGCCTGGCAGAGGTGGCAGTAAAAAACAAATTCCTCGTTGGTGACAGCCTTGAAGTTATGACCCCTGCGGGCAATATCAACTTTATATTAACATCAATGACAAATAAAAAAGGCCAGTCCATCGAAGTCGCGCCGGGAGATGGTCACATCGTTTATCTGTCTGTTCCGGTAGAAATTGAACTGAATTTTGCTCTGTTGATCCGCAATCTCAAAGGAAGTAATACCAGAGCACCGCATGTTAAAATGGATCCTTTAAAATAATCTGGCATGGATTTTAAAGAAATAGTTCCATTTTTTTAGAAACAGATCACATCAATACTATTTTATTTCTCGTATTATCAGTTCTGAAAAATGAAGAACTAAAAAAGTTTCACTGTAAGACTAGGAACCACCTCCTTGGCTAGCTCAATCTCCCTTGGGCTAGCCTTTTTCTTTTATAGGAAATGAGTTAAATTCAAACAATTAACCATAATATCAAACTTCAGGTAACCATTGATTAAATTAATAATTATTAGATTTCTTTTGCCAAAAATTGACGTACATTTAATAACAAAATTAATTGTAAATAAAAAAACCATCTCAGATAAATATTATTCATATTTATTCAAATTTCTGAAGAAAATTTTAGAGAAATATATTTTCGATTAGCCGATCAAAAAACGCTTTGAAATACTTATTCATTACAGATTGCGCCAACATTATTTCATTGCACACATCTGCATAACGGGTATGGAATAGTGAAATTTTAATAAACATAGCATTAACTATAAAAAATAGCTTCGACTGAAGCGATCCACTACCGTTTCCCTCTCTGCTTATCTTGTACTCAGTACAAATATAAACAACAATCAGTAGCGCCTTTTGCAAACTGGAGTTAAACATGACTGATATAGTGAAGTTGTTAGGAAAAGACGCAGAAAGTTTATTGCAACATCAATGCAATACCATTTCACGTGAAAATCTTTACCTTCCAGGCACAGATTTTGTCGATCGTGTAATGATTGAAAATAATCGGCCAAACTCTGTATTGCGCTCAATGCAAACTTTGTTTAATCACGGGCGTCTGGCTGGAACTGGCTATCTTTCAATTTTACCGGTTGATCAAGGTGTTGAACACTCGGCAAGTGCTTCTTTTGCAACCAACCCACTCTATTTTGATCCTAAAAATATTGTTGAATTAGCAATCGAAGCAGGATGTAACTGCGTTGCCTCAACTTATGGTGTTCTGGCATCCGTCTCTCGCCGCTATGCCCATAAGATCCCGTTTCTAGTGAAACTGAATCACAACGAAACGTTGAGCTATCCAGCTCAATATGACCAAACCTTGTATGCCAGCGTTGAGCAAGCCTTTAATATAGGGGCAGTTGCAGTTGGTGCTACGATTTATTACGGCTCTCCCGAATCACGCCGCCAGATAGAGGAAATTTCTGCCGCTTTCGAACGAGCGCATGAATTAGGTATGGTAACTGTGTTGTGGGCCTATTTACGCAATTCAGCTTTCAAAAAAGATGGCGTTGATTACCATACAAGTGCCGACTTAACTGGTCAGGCAAACCACCTGGCAGCAACTATCGGCGCAGATATCGTTAAGCAAAAAATGGCAGAAACCAATGGCGGATATACCGCAATCAGTTTCGGGCACACAGATAAACGTGTCTACACTGATCTAACAACAGATCACCCTATCGACTTAGTTCGCTATCAACTCGCCAACTGCTATATGGGACGTGCAGGTCTGATCAATTCTGGCGGAGCTTCCGGGATGAATGATCTAAGTGATTCTGTCCGTACCGCAGTCATCAACAAACGTGCCGGAGGTATGGGACTGATCCTGGGACGCAAAGCATTTAAGAAATCAATGAAAGAAGGCGTTTCACTGATCCATTCTGTTCAGGATGTGTATCTCGACAAGAGCGTCACCATCGCCTGATAGAATTTGTTTAATTTACTGTATTGATTAAAAATGGGGATATGAAATCCCCATTTTTAATCACAATACCACGATATTGTTGTGATAATTCCTACTACTGTTTATTACCACTACTATTTATTACCACATTTCCTACCACCATTGATGAAAATGATGTACAGGCCCTATTCCTTTCCCGACATCTAGCGTATCAGCCTGCATTAAAGCATTCTGCAAATAGGCCTTTGCCACGGGTATTGTACTCTGCCAATCGGCATAACGTGGCCGCAGCGCTGTAAGAGCAGCCGACAACGTACAACCCGTTCCATGTGTATGGCGTGTATTCACTCTGGGAGCCGTAAAACGCCACTCTCCTTCAGACGTAAACAGCCAATCCGGGCTTTCTCTATTGTCCAAATGCCCTCCTTTCAATAAAACAGCCTGGCATCCCATCGACAACAATTCGCGCCCTTGGTGCAACATTTCATCTTCTGTTTCAGCAAGAGAGCATTTCAACAACGTTGCGGCTTCGGGCAAATTTGGTGTAATCAAAGAGACAATGGGCAATAATAATTCCGTCATAGCTTTTACCGCTTCCTGCGATAATAAAGGATCACCGCTTTTAGCCAGCATAACGGTATCTAACACGATATAAGGAACCGGATAACGGTGGAAAGCTTCTGAAACAACATGAACATTGGCAGAATTAGACAACATACCGATCTTAACACTATCTATTCTGACATCTGAAAGTACAGATTCAAGTTGGGCAGAAATAAAGCCAGGTTCAATATCATAAACTGTCTGCACTCCTGTTGTATTTTGCGCAACGAGAGCTGTTATTACAGTTGTTCCATATACGCCAAGTGCAGAAAATGTTTTTAGATCAGCTTGAATGCCGGCACCACCGCTAGGATCGGTTCCTGCAATGGTTAACGAATTAATTCTCATGATGGTAGTTCCTACTACCAGCCCAAGAAAAACGGGTATCAAACCAGAGATACCAAGACTTCCCTACGCTGGCATTATCCAGATCAGGTAATACGGGTACTTCTCAGTTCATTTAAGAACGCCCCGAGCCAAAATAAAAATCACTCTATTAGTATCCCAATAGAGTGATATTTGCAATATGTTATCGTTAATTAATGGAAAAGATTAACGATAGATATATTCAGCCAGCCACCAGCATACCAACTAAAATAAATTTTTTACTACTTCTTACTATAAAGTCGTGACATTTGCAGCGGCTGGGCCTTTAGGACCATCCTGAATTTCAAACTCAACTTGTTGGCCTTCGGACAATGTTTTAAATCCATCTTTCATAATTGCAGAAAAATGTACAAATACATCTTTGCTGCCATCAGCTGGAGTAATAAAACCAAAACCTTTAGACTCGTTGAACCACTTCACAGTACCAGTGATTTTTGCCATTTCAAAAATTTCCTTTGAATCACTTTATTCGCCGATTGGCATAAAAAGAAACAAACCAGTATTCGTTGCTGCTATTCATTAACAGAAACAGTACTTCGTTTACCCAGATGTTTTATCACATACTCTTTATATAATCGCAAGCCATTTTTTTCAGGTGCACGAGCTAACGCACATATTTTAAATTCTTAATATCTATTCTGGTTTAATATTGTTCGGAAGCATTTATATTACATAACCATATGAATTAACAGAAAAATAAAACATTAACTTGATGAAATCATTTTTACTTATTTAATATATAATTCTGTTTTCTACACCTATTAAGAGGTACTCTAGTGAGTTATAACTTTCAAAATAAATTGAAGAAGCAATAAAACGATAGCTAATTTTATGTTAATGTTTGAAAGTAAAATATGATTACTCCAAATTCGGCTAGTTTACGTTTTGTTTAGCCTTTATTAAATATTGTTCAATTAAAATACTCATACTGTAACTTTTAAACTCCTGCTATTCTCGCAACTTGTCAGATGATTACATAATGTTTATAACACCGGAGTGATTGGACTTTAAATAAAAAATTGTTCATATATCAACCTACAGTAAATATCATTATAAGATAACATTCATTTTATATGCAATTTTTCAGGGAGGTTTTTTAACCAATTTTCTTTTGCTGAAATAACACTTTACCATAACGCTCTAATAAAATTAGTTTCATTATAAAATTCAGCCGGGCATTATACCCGGCTGGAAAAGTGTTCGTATTTTCAGCAAGACAATTTATGTCTTAACCTTATTTGATTTGGAAGATAAATAACCTACCCATAATATTCCAATCCAAAACGGCATCAGAATAACTGATATACGTATATCAGGCATCATCAGAATAATAACAAGAATAAAAGCCAAGAAAATCAAACAGAGAAAATTACCAAACGGATACCAAAATGCCTGGAATTTTGTCTTAACACCTTCTGCATTTTTTGCAGCGCGAAATTTCAAGTGTGATATACAGATCATAATCCAGTTAATCACCAGCGTTGTAACTACCAATGCCATCAAAAGCTCAAATGCTTTACCAGGCATAATATAATTAATCAATACGCCTATTGATGTAGCCAACGCCGATAATCCAATTGACAAAACGGGAACACTACGTTTGTTCACTTTCGTCAAAATACTCGGTGCATTACCTTGTTTCGCCAGGCCATATAACATTCGGCTATTACAATAAACACCACTGTTATAAACAGACAACGCCGCAGTCAATACAACAATATTCAGGACATTTGCGACCCAAAAACTATTCAGGTTATGGAAAATCAAAACAAATGGACTGCCTCCCTCCACAACATCCTTCCACGGATAGAGAGAAAGTAAAATAAACAACGAACCGATATAAAACAGCAAAATACGATAAACAACCTGATTGGTTGCCTTTGGTATATTAACTTCGGGGTTTTCAGCCTCCGCGGCAGTGACCCCGACAGTTTCCAAGCCACCAAATGAAAACATGATAACAGCCATTGCCATAATCAGGCCGACAACGCCATTAGGCATAAAACCGCCCTGCTGCCATAAGTTAGTTACACTGGCCTGTGGCCCTCCCGTGCCAGAAATGAGCAGATAAGAACCAAAAAGGATCATTCCAATGATAGCTGCAACTTTGATAATAGAGAACCAAAACTCAGCTTCCCCATATAACCTGACATTAATCAAGTTTACAGCATTAATCAGCACAAAGAATATCGCAGCAGAAATCCATGTTGGAGTTTCAGGCCACCAATATTGGATATACATACCAACAGCGGTGAGTTCCGCCATCCCGACAAGTATAAACATTGCCCAGTAATTCCAACCGGATAGAAACCCCGCAAAATTACCCCAATATTTATATGCAAAGTGGCTAAACGAACCCGCGACTGGCTCTTCAACAACCATTTCACCCAATTGACGCATTATCAAAAATGCAATAAACCCACTAATGGCATACCCAAGAAGAACCGAAGGCCCGGCCATTTTTATCGTTTGAGCAATGCCCAAAAATAACCCTGTTCCTACTGAACCACCGAGAGCAATAAGCTGGATATGCCTGTTCTTTAAACCACGCTTAAGCGTAGATTGTTCTATTTGTCCTGTCATCTAGTCCTCTTTATGATGCTTGGAACTGGTTTAAACTATTTTATTTGTCGTTGTGGACCTGAACAGGCCGAAGAAATCTTATATTTCCTCTATCATTGTGTATTCTGTGTGTGATCTGTCGTAGTCAAACTACCCTGGTGTGGTTGCTACCAAGACAGATTCTGATTTTAATCCAATACTTAGTTTACTAATTCAAATCAAGTGAATATTAAAGCATCATTCACGAAGAATGAATACCGAAAATGAATGTTAACATACATACTTGCAAGAGAATTATTGGGATGTATATCAAAAAAACAAATATTGGATAATAGTGCAGCTTCCCAATTCAAATCTTCAATCACAGTGCTTGTAATACATATCCAGATCCAATAAGCATAAAATTAGGCGTACTATTATCTATTAAGCATAAAACTAAAATCTTGAAAAAAAGTTGTGTATACTTCCTCTCACCTTTAACCAATTTATAATTGTAATGCCACAGGATAATCACTTAGCACTTGTATGTGCACTAAGTAAATGGATAGAAAATCACCTTGGGCGAGTCATCCATCTTGAAGAACTTGCCGCTTACTCTGGCTATTCACTTTGGCACATGCAGAAAATATTCAAGGAAGTTACCGGGATCTCACTTGGTAAATATATACGCCAACGTCGATTAGCGGGTGCTGTGCACCTTCTGAAGAACAGCGCCCTACCCATTTTTGATATCGCCCTGGATTTTGGCTTCGGCTCTCAATCTCACTTTACTTATATGTTCCGTAAAGAATATGGCATTACACCTTACGACTTTCGTCAAAGTACCGATATAGAACTCGAAGTTAAACTTCCTCTGCATCTGACTTACAATTGCCAATCATGAAACACGCTATTTTGCGGCCAGATATTGATATCAGGCCGCAATCTCACCAACCCTAATCTCTCTCAATCATAAGACAGCATGATACAGCTACTACATTCATGATCATTTTATTTGTACTTTTCGACTAATGCCAAAGCTATCGCTTCAGTTTCTGCATCGGGATTACCCTGAATATCTGACGGACGAAAATGCATCTGAAACACCTGAATTATCTTCCGAGTATCTTCATCCAGAAAACCTGTCTGGGGAATGGAATAGCCGTAAGCAGATAAGGCTTTTTGTATTCCAATAACAGGAACCAAAGTATCTGGCAATCTGCTGGCTAAGTATCTATTTACTGTAGCAAGATCAGGCCAAGCACCAATGCCTTGCTCATAGAGCTCCCGCCACGGAAAAACAGGACCTGGATCTTCTTTCCGAAGTGGTGCGATATCAGAATGGCCAACCACATTCACTGCCTCGATTTTATGTCTGCGAATGATATCTTTTGCCAATCTAATCAAGGCATCAATTTGTGATGGGTGATATATGCACCACTCTTTTTTTAAAAAATGTTGCTTAAAACCACAATTGACAATTTCTATGCCAATAGAATAACTGTTTAAATTCTTATACCCTCTCCACTCACTTCTACCTGCATGCCAGGCTTTTTCTTTCTCAGAGGATAATTGAAAGATAATCGGCTCATTATTCTTATAATTAGGCTGAGATGGGATCAGATATTGAACACCGACATTACCATTCGTCAAAACTTGTAGAGAGTTCCGATCATTCAGTGCCGTATAGTGCAACACAAGAAATTTGACCGATTCAAGGTCCTGCCTGGTCGAATATGAATAAGAATGGTCAATAAGATAATTGTTTCTTTCTTCTAATGGAATTTGATGACCGCAACCAATCAATAGTGTAAGGAATACACCTATTAAAATTTCTCTCATCATATTAAAACAATAATAACCGAAAAAAATTGAATGATGTGCTACATAGCGTAGATGAAATTACAATAAAAACAAAAGCCGGATATCAATTGAATACAGAATATCCGGCTAATACATTTATTTTCTTAGTTTTATAAATTACTGCTTCTAACGATATCCACTATCTTCGTTATTGTAAACGACACTGATTAATGAATATCTGCCTTAACCTCAACTCGCTTCTGGTTATTCTGAACTGAGTTGTTATCCCAGATACCTTCTTCAACTTGCTTTTGAATTTCTGGATACATATTGATATCGAAGGTTGGCAACCGACCTGCTCTCCTTTGCTGGTTATAATCCTTCGCCAATTTCATCGCAACGCCTGATAACAAAAGAATAGCAACCAAGTTCACAATAGCCATACAAGCCATGGATATATTCGCCATATTCCAGACTAATGGCACATCTGCCATTGTACCAAACATCACCATACCTAACGCAGCCAGACGTAAAATGAACAGACCTGCGGTGTGGTTACGCTCCAAGAATATCATGTTACTTTCAGCATAAGCGTAGTTAGCAATAATTGATGTAAAGGCAAAAAAGAAAATAGCAATGGCAACGAAAGTTGTTCCCCAATGCCCAACTGCAGATGATAGTGCGCGTTGAGTCAATTCAATCCCACTAATAGCCGTGACATTTTCATTAAGGATACCTGAAGAAAGGATAATGATTGCTGTAGCACTACAGATGGCGATCGTATCCATAAATACCCCCAACATCTGCACATATCCCTGAGAAGCAGGATGTGGAGGATATGGAGACGCAGAAGCCGCTGCATTTGGTGCAGAACCCATTCCCGCTTCATTCGAGAACAATCCCCTTTGAACCCCTTGCAGCATAGCTTGGGAAACACCATATCCCAACGTTCCTGCTACCGCTTCCTGAAGACCAAAGGCACTCTTAATAATTAATGCAAATACATCAGGAATACGTTCAATATTGTGACCAACAACCCAAAATGCCAATATTAAATAAGCCCCCGCCATAAATGGCACAACGAATTCAGCAACTCGTGCAATTGAACGCAATCCGCCGAAAATAATCATGCCACTAATGATGACTAATACAATACCGACATACAAGGGTTTAATATCGAAGGCAAAGGAAGCTGCTTCCGCAATTGAATTTGCCTGAACGGCATTGAATACAAGACCAAACGCGATAATAAGGAAAACAGAAAACAATATTCCCATCCATCGCTGCTTCAACCCTTTCTCCATATAATAGGCCGGGCCACCACGATAATTTCCTTGATCGTCTTTCGTCTTGTACAACTGGGCAAGCGTGCTTTCCACAAAAGAAGTTGCCATACCAATAAATGCAACAACCCACATCCAAAAAATAGCCCCCGGACCACCAGCAGTTATTGCAATTGCAACCCCTGCAAGATTACCTGTTCCTACACGTGCCGCAAGGCTGGTACATAAAGCCTGAAAAGATGAGATACCTGAACTATCTGATTTATTACTATGTTTCAGAACTGAAAACATGTGACCAAAATGACGAAGCTGTATGAAGCCAGAGCGTAGTGTGAAGTAAAGGCCAACCCCCAAAAGCAAGTATATTAATACGTAGTCCCAAAGAATGCTGTTAATGCTGTTAATCAGATCCATCAAGATATTTTCCCCTTAGTAGTTAGCAAACATTAGCTGACCATAAATGTAGTATCCATAGAGAATTTATTGTGCTTAATATTCTTTATAATTAACAAGTAACACAATTCTGTGCATGAAACACAGAGATACTAGCCAGTAAAACGGAAAGAATGTAACACAATATCTATTTCAATGGGTAACTTTTAATGAATTTTTTACATTTACTTTAGCATTTATGAATATTTACATTAAGTTACATGAGTTCCCGCAGCCCAATTTTAAGCCCCTTAAGCACAATTTCCAATTGATAAACTACCCATTTCGGTACTCTCAAAGATGTTTAATGCGCATATATTAATCAACAATTTGTATACACAATCACAACAAGCAACAAACAAAAGAACAAAATTTTTAAAACGTAATACAATACAAAACTCCCATAATAATATGCTTTCATTGATGCTTCTTACTCCCCTCAGCCGCACAATTCATTGTTTATTCTTAACTCACTTCATACTTTGCATTCTACCCGTGTAGCTATAAAACATTCATTAAAAACACTAAAATAATTACAAAATTTAATATTGAAATCTCCTGAATTTGCGAAAACATATAGCAATATTTTTCTTCAAATGAGATTATTAAATTTTAATGCTGTGATAATTGGAAAAAGCCACCATTACATATTAAGATTTTCAATTGTTATTTTTACATTGGAAACAAAAACAACAAGTTAGTAAGATATTAATATTCCACTATCTGGCCATCAGATAATCTGCTAGTGAGGTTATGATTGATGTTAGAAAGAAAAAGAAAAAATCCAGCGGACAATATTCTGCCAAAACGGGTATATAGAGGAAAGTCGAAATATGAGTATCATCCAGCAACAGGCGGTTCTATCTCTATTTGCTGCTTAAACTCACCATTATCTGTTATCTGGAAAGAATACAACAAAATTGTAGAAAAAATTGAAAAAAATAGTACATAGAGATTGATATATGTCAAAATTAATAAGACGGGAGTTTCTACTCCCGTTAACTTTGTCTATTTTCAAATTAAAAATAATAAAAGTATTATATTCAGGCAATCATTTATAAAATAACAGCCTATTTTCACTAGAATAAATTTTATTAATTACAGTAAAGCTCACCTATATTATGAAATATTTCCCGCCAGTTTATTCCAATAATCATATCTTTTAAAACATAAGAAAAAATAATAATTAATATTAAACTCCATTCCTTCTGGTTCTATTTCTTCAGCATAATCTTCCTGATTTATCCTTTCTTCATCAACACTATCAGCTTTTGAAATCCATGCTACGATATAAATTTCTACTCTCAACTTCTGCCATCTGCACATTTAAGCAAAATACGAATCAATGAGGTATTGACTATGCTTATAGATAAGAAAATAAAGTTTTCCGTACTCTCAACTCTGCTCACTCTATTTTTATCACATACAACCTTTGCGAAAGATGGAGCATTGATTAATTTACCTGATAAAAAATTTGCGGTTATCTCAGCCGGTGACTTGGAAAGTGCATCAATTGGTAGTTATTCCATTGCCGTTTTCAAAGATCAGGAGTTAACAAATTTTAGTACTGGCGCAGTTTTTTCCCGTAATGGTTCGCTGTTCGAAGATAATGGTAAACCAAGAGTCATGTTTGCAGACATTGATGGCGATGGAGCCAAAGAGCTAATCGTCTCCAAACTCACCGCAGGTTCAGGAAACTATCTTGAAGTTGATGCACTCAAGTTTACTGATAAAAATGTCAAATTACTCACCCGCATCAATACTGATAGCAAAAATGATCTCATTAAATTACTCCGCAGCCATTGTAAGAAAGAACGATGTACAGAGCAGAAACGCTGATCATGCTCGAATCAATACGCACTGTCACCATAAAGATGTAAGGCAAACGATGGATAATGTACTATTGTTAATGTTATCGCTACTATCACGGTATAGCTGATAAAGGGGAATTTATGAAACGTTTTTTATTACCACTTTTTTTGATCCCATTCTCATTCTTCTCTTATGCCGCACAGGCAAATATAGACAAGATCGCAGAAACTTATTGTGATTTGTTTGGTAAGGCTTCTGTTGAGGCATTCAAAACTAAGGACTCACCAGATGTAATAGCCCAAAAAAGCCTCAATCTGCTACACAAAAAAGGATTAAATCTTAAAGAAATTCATTCCAATCAAAATGAATTCGTTGCATCAATCAAACAAACAGTTATTGAAGTCAGAAAGAATAAGAAAACGTTCCCGACTAATCGCCACTTTGACGAATCGCTCGTTAAATCAGTCGAAAGCTGTAAGATCCAAACAAAACATGCCTTATCTCAGCATTCCCGGTAATGAGCTCTGGAGCGACGAAAATTCGTCGCTCTCTGAGTATTTACTTTTGGAATAACAATCGCGAGAAAAATTATATTGAAGTTAATTGATATTTACAAATACGGCCTGCGAATCGTATTTCAAGTGTTATGAAAATTGCTACTAGCTTGTATGGATTTATTAAACGGTGAATTCAATAATAATTACATTAGTGAAAAAAAATTCTTAGTCAGCCCATTCACTGTTTTGGAGAACAACCCTATAACCATCTATATCTTCAAAAGTTTTTCCAACTACATCCCAATAATCATTGTACGATAGAACTTCCTTAAAACCTGCCTCTATCATACGTTGACAACATTGCTCCCACACACTCTTTTCACTGAAATAAAAAACCAGCAGATTATCTTTTGTTGGTGCGCGCCCAACTGTAGTTCCATGGTGATGAGTAAATTCTAAATGATAATTATGTTTTTCGTGCCCAATTATAGAACCATCAAAATCATTATGCCCCTGAAATTCATCTAATAATTTAAAACCTAAACCATTAACATACATATCAGTAATAACTTTAAGGTTATCAGTAGGCCTGGCAACTCTTAATACCGCTGATTTCGGGATCATTACATTCTCCTTATGAATTGACTTAAAATATTTATATATTTTATTTTCAACCTGATGATTATTTTTATTTTGAAACTATATATAATTAAACCGCTCACCAATAAATGAAAATATATTTCCTGCTTATTTTCGTTAACGAATGTACACACTCTAGAACCTTAAGTTAACTTGAGGTCAAGTCATATTTCCATACATTTCACAATCAATTTATTACTCACTGAACGCCGCTCCCACAGAACGGAGTTTTCAGTGAGTAATAAAAAACGGGAACTATTAAGCCCCCGCTATCTATTTCACTAAGTTATTAATTACATATGAGAGATAATTGCATCACCAAACTCACTACATTTCAGTAATTTAGAACCTTCCATCAAGCGTTCGAAGTCATAAGTCACTGTCTTGGCGGCAATCGCACCTTCCATTCCTTTAATGATTAAGTCAGCAGCCTCGAACCATCCCATATGGCGCAGCATCATCTCAGCAGAGAGAATTACTGAGCCTGGGTTTACTTTATCCTGGCCTGCATATTTAGGTGCTGTGCCATGTGTTGCTTCGAACAGAGCACACTCATCACCAATATTTGCACCAGGAGCAATACCGATACCACCTACTTGTGCCGCCAGCGCATCAGAAATATAGTCACCATTCAGGTTCATACAAGCGATAACGTCATATTCAGCAGGACGCAGCAGGATCTGTTGCAAGAACGCGTCTGCAATTACGTCCTTGATAATAATATCTTTACCGGTTTTAGGGTTCTTAATCTTCACCCACGGGCCACCATCCAACAGCTCACCACCAAATTCAGTACGCGCTAATTCATAACCCCAATCCTTAAAAGCACCTTCGGTAAATTTCATGATGTTGCCTTTATGAACCAAAGTCACTGATTCACGATCATTATCAATTGCATATTCAATTGCAGAACGCACCAAACGTTTAGTGCCTTCTTCTGAGCATGGTTTTACACCAATACCACATTGCTGAGGGAAGCGGATTTTAGAAACACCCATTTCATTCTGCAAGAATTTGATGACTTTATCAGCTTCCGCAGATCCTGCTTTCCATTCAATACCAGCATAAATATCTTCCGCATTCTCACGGAAAATAACCATGTCAGTTAATTCAGGATGCTTAACAGGGCTCGGTGTACCCTGATAGTA
This sequence comes from Xenorhabdus indica, assembly GCF_014467235.1. Classification (GTDB taxonomy): domain Bacteria; phylum Pseudomonadota; class Gammaproteobacteria; order Enterobacterales; family Enterobacteriaceae; genus Xenorhabdus; species Xenorhabdus indica. The sequence goes on from NZ_NKHP01000004.1 coordinate 131,057, forward strand.
ACGAACCGGGCGCAGACAGACGTACAAATCTAACTGTTGACGCAATGCAACATTCAGGGAACGAATACCGCCGCCAACCGGGGTTGTCAGAGGACCTTTGATTGCAACACGATATTCACGGATTAGATCCAGAGTTTCATCCGGTAACCAAACATCTTTACCGTAAACATGGGTAGATTTTTCTCCTGTATAGATTTCCATCCAGGAAATTTTGCGCTCACCGCGATACGCTTTCTGAACCGCAGCATCAACAACTTTCAGCATGACCGGCGTTACATCAACACCAATACCATCCCCTTCGATATAAGGGATTACCGGGTTATTCGGAACATTTAATTTACCTTTGGTATCAAAAGTAATTTTTTCACCTTCCGCCGGAACAACTACTTTGCTTTCCATTAACCTCTCCTTTCAAGTAAGCGCAATGCCTTGTTAATTTTTTGTAAGGGACGTGTCAATATTACTTGAATATTCTGCAAACGCCAATGGGCGCAGATTTCAGGTATAATATCCCCTTCATTTTGAGCAATAACTTATCATGACAAATTTCTCTATTAAAAAACGCAAACTTAATCGATTCAGTCAAAGAAAAAATAGCGCTCCCTCAAAAAGAATTACTGGTCCCCGTCGGGTGTTGATATTTAATAAACCTTATGATGTTCTCCCCCAATTCACAGACGAGACGGGAAGAACAACATTAAAAAATTTTATTCCTTTTAATGACGTTTATGCCGCAGGTCGTCTGGATCGTGATAGTGAAGGGTTGTTGATTTTAACTAATGATGGAAAATTACAGGCTAAATTAACGCAGCCCAGAAAAAAAACGGCCAAAGTTTATTATGTTCAAGTAGAAGGAATACCCAATGAAGCCGCACTTAACAAGCTGCGCAACGGTATTATTCTGAAAGATGGTCCAACACTCCCTGCTGGAGCGGAATTAGTAGAGGAACCCATCTGGCTTTGGGAACGCACACCACCAATTCGGGAAAGAAAAAGCATCCCAGTGAGCTGGCTGAAAATTACGCTTTTTGAAGGTCGTAATCGCCAGGTACGTAGAATGACAGCTCATATTGGTTTTCCAACATTACGTCTTATCCGTTTCAGTATGGGCTCATTACAGTTGGGGGAGCTGTCCCCTGGAGAATGGAGGGAAATTGATTTTGTTTAGTCCACATATCACTGTTGCCTGCATAGTACATGCAAAAAATCAATTCTTAGTTGTTGAAGAACTTATCAATGGTAAACCTCTCTGGAATCAGCCTGCCGGTCATCTTGAAGCTGATGAAACATTACAGGAAGCTGCTGAACGTGAATTATGGGAAGAAACCGGTATTCGTGCTAAGCCACAGGCATTACTGAAATTACATCAATGGGTCGCTCCTGATGGAACACCTTTTATTCGTTTTTTGTTTTTGATTGAACTGGAAAAAACCGTGAATACGACTCCCCAGGACAGTGATATTCATTGCTGTCATTGGCTCAGCGCAGAAGAAATCATCAATAGCTCACAGCTACGTTCACCACTGGTTGCTGAAAGTGTACGGAGTTATTTAAAACATAAGGCTTATCCATTAACAATACTGGGTAGCTATGGGCCACCTTTTGCCAAATAGTTTCTTATTCAATGGAAAGTAAATCACAAGAGCGTAAAGACGTTTGGTGCACCTTGCCTGGCAACGTGCTACAGTATTACGTTTATGTTTTTCCGCAGTGAGATATATCCATGTCAGATAACAGCCAGAAAAAAGTCATCGTCGGGATGTCCGGTGGTGTTGATTCATCCGTTTCCGCTTACTTACTGCAAAAGCAGGGTTATCAGGTAGCTGGCCTGTTTATGAAAAACTGGGAAGAAGATGACGATGAAGAATATTGCTCAGCCGCCGCTGACCTGAACGATGCTCAGGCAGTGTGTGACAAACTGGGCATTGAACTACACACCATCAATTTTGCAGCCGAGTATTGGGATAATGTATTTGAACATTTTCTTGCTGAATACAAAGCAGGCAGAACTCCAAACCCAGATATTCTCTGCAACAAAGAAATTAAGTTCAAGGCATTCTTAGAATTTGCCGCAGAAGACTTAGGTGCTGATTACATTGCAACGGGTCATTACGTCCGGCGTCGGGATGTGGATGGCATCAGCCAATTACTTCGTGGCCTTGATGGCAATAAAGATCAAAGCTATTTCTTATATACTCTGAGTCACCAGCAAGTTGCAAAAAGTTTATTTCCAGTCGGGGAACTTGAAAAACCTGAAGTTCGCCGCATTGCCGAAGAAATAGGGCTGGTCACAGCAAAGAAAAAAGATTCCACAGGTATCTGTTTTATTGGTGAGCGTAAGTTCCGTGACTTTCTGGGGCGTTATCTGCCAGCTCAACCTGGCCAGATTGTTACCGTTGATGGACAAACTATCGGGCAACATACTGGCCTGATGTACCATACACTTGGTCAGCGCAAAGGGTTAGGTATCGGAGGAACGAAAAATGGCAATGAAGATCCCTGGTATGTTGTTGATAAAGATGTTGAAAATAATACGCTGATTGTTGCTCAGGGGCATGAGCATCCTCGTCTGATGTCTGTCGGCTTAATTGCACAACAACTTCATTGGGTTGATCGCCAGCCATTGAAAACAGAAATCCGCTGCGTGGTAAAAACACGCTATCGCCAGCAGGATATCCCTTGTACCGTCATTCCTTTGAGTGAAGATAAAATTGAGGTTCATTTTGATAGCCCCGTTGCGGCTGTCACCCCCGGCCAATCAGCCGTGTTTTATCAGGGAGAAATTTGTCTCGGTGGTGGTGTGATCGAACAACGTATACAGGAGTAATCGTGGCTAAAAATTATTACGACATTACATTAGCCCTGGCAGGTATCTGCCAGTCAACTCGTCTAGTACAGCAACTGGCCCACGAAGGGCAATGTGATGCCAGTGCTTTTGAAATAACACTCAACAGTATCCTGAACATGAGTCCGACTTCCACATTGGATGTCTTTGGCAATGAAACTTGCAATCTGCGCGTTGGCCTTGATGCTGTTATGGGAGTGCTCAATGGCACAAACAGCGGAGTTTCCGCTGAGCTTACCCGCTACGTTTTAAGCATAATGGCACTGGAACGTCGCCTAAGCAAAAATTCATCAGCAACCAATGAACTGACTAAGCGTATTTCTCAGCTAGAACGCCAACAGGCGTACTTTGAGCCTATGTCCGAAGGAATGCTCAATGCTCTCGCTGGCATTTATGTCGATGTTATCAGCCCATTGGGGCCACGTATTCAGGTTATGGGTTCTCCTGATGTCTTGCGCAATACGTTAGTTCAGGCAAAAGTCCGTGCTGCATTACTGGCAGGTATTCGTAGCGCCGTCTTATGGCAACAAGTAGGCGGTAGCCGTCTGCAATTTATGTTTTCACGTCAGCGCCTGATCCGACAGGCAAAAGACATTCTTGCTCGTTGTTAAATAAATCGTTAAATAAGATCCGGGAGTTTCTACTAATGGAATTATCCTCACTGACCGCTGTTTCTCCTATTGATGGCCGTTACGGCGATAAAGTTAGCGCACTGCGCGCTATTTTTAGTGAGTTCGGCTTACTGAAATTCCGCGTGCAGGTTGAAGTACGTTGGCTACAAAAACTGGCTGCCACAACAGAAATCGCAGAAGTCCCTGCTTTTGATGCAAACGCAAACGCTTACCTTGATGAAATCGTTGTAAATTTTAATGAAAAGGACGCATTACGTATCAAGGAAATTGAACGAACCACTAACCATGATGTTAAAGCCGTTGAATACTTTCTGAAAGAAAAAGTAGCTCACAGGCCTGCTTTACATCAAGTTGCTGAATTTATTCACTTTGCCTGCACCTCAGAAGATATCAATAATCTGTCATATGCATTGATGCTTAAAACTGCCCGTGAGGAAGTACTGCTACCACAATGGCGTCAGTTGATCGATACTATTAAGCACATGGCTCATGATTACAGTGAATTACCTTTGTTGTCACGAACACACGGGCAACCTGCGACACCTTCCACTGTTGGTAAAGAATTTGCAAATGTGGCTTACCGTCTGGAACGTCAGTTCCGTCAACTCAGTCAAATTGAAATTCTGGGTAAAATCAACGGCGCTGTCGGCAACTATAATGCCCATCTGTCAGCCTATCCTGAGGTTAATTGGCTCCAGTTTAGTGAATCATTCGTGACTTCTCTGGGTATTCAATGGAATCCATATACCACTCAGATCGAACCACATGATTACATTGCCGAACTATTTGATTGTATCGCGCGTTTCAATACCATCCTGATTGATTTCGATCGCGATATCTGGGGTTATATTGCCCTTAACCATTTCAAGCAAAAAACAGTCGCTGGCGAAATTGGCTCCTCCACCATGCCACACAAAGTCAATCCAATTGATTTTGAAAATTCTGAAGGAAATCTGGGGTTGGCAAATGCAGTATTTGGTCATCTTGCCAGCAAGCTTCCGGTTTCACGTTGGCAACGTGATCTGACTGATTCTACGGTATTACGTAATCTGGGAGTTGGTCTGGGATATACATTAATCGCGTATCAATCTACTATGAAAGGTCTGAGTAAGTTGGAAGTCAACGAGCAACACCTGTTGGATGAACTGGATCAAAATTGGGAAGTTCTGGCAGAGCCGATTCAGACTGTCATGCGTCGTTATGGTATTGAGAAACCTTATGAAAAATTAAAAGAATTAACACGTGGTAAACGTGTTGATGCTGAGGGAATGAAAAGTTTTATTGATAACCTTGAACTTCCTGAAAAAGAAAAAATACGTCTTAAATCTATGACCCCTGCAAATTATATCGGCTATGCTGAATTACTGGTCAATAAATTAAAATAAAACGTTTTTATTTATATAATAGTGAACGGGAAAATTCCCGTTCACGTATTGCAAAATAGTCAAATCTTATATGAAATATAAATAAGTTGTAAAGTTATAAGCTATTATTGAATCAACTTATTGTTTTTGACAATTCATTCATTAACATACCAACAATAGACTGAATAGTTACTATAGTTGGTTTAATCATAACAGTATATCTATAATCTATTTAAATCCACTGATTAATTTGACTATCTGGCTATTTAAGATTTATTTGATAAATTTTACTGGTTAGCATAAGGAATCATTATGCGAATATTAATAGTTGAAGATAATGCGTTACTTCGCCATCACCTAAAAGTACAGCTCCGGGATATTGGCCATCAGGTTGATGCTGCCGAAGATACAAAAGAAGCAGATTATTACCTGAAAGAAAACCATCCTGATGTCGCAATCATTGATCTGGGATTACCAGGAGAAGATGGTTTGAGTTTAATTAAACGCTGGCGTAGCGATCATATTAATATCCCCATTCTCATTCTCACTGCCCGTGAAAGCTGGCAAGAAAAAGTGACTGTGCTGAATGCCGGAGCAGATGATTACGTTACCAAGCCTTTCCAACTAGAGGAAATTAATGCGCGTATACAAGCCCTGATGCGTCGTAATAGCGGATTAGCATCTCAAGTTGCCGAATTACCGCCGTTTTTAATCGATCTCTCACGTAAGGAGTTTTCTGTTAATGGTAAAAAGATAAAATTGACCGCCTTCGAATATACGATTATTGAAACCTTGATGCGTAATAATGGTAAAGTTGTCAGTAAGGAACTATTGATGAGGCAGTTGTATCCTGACGCTGAATTACGTGAAAGTCATACAATTGATGTATTAATGGGGCGTTTAAGAAAAAAAATACTGAACGAGTGGCCGGATGAGGTTATTGTTACTGTCCGTGGTCAAGGTTATCGTTTTGATGTGAAATAGCGTAATGTTTAAATTACCGGGAAAGCATGTCTCTCTGAGAACACGATTTCTCATGGCGACGACAGTTATTATTCTCGCATTGACTTTGCCATATGGAATTGTCGCCATTGTCGGGTATTTAATGCGTTTAGATAATGATACTTATGCTATACTCAGTAACCAGAGTAATTTATTTTATTCCCTTGCCAGATGGAAAGAAAATAAGCTGGATATTCTTTTCCCTGTAAATTTCCACACAGATAATCGCTCATTAACCCTGATTTATGACGATAAAAATAAAATCCTCTGGCGTCAGCATTACGCACCAGAACTTGAAAAAAAAATCCCCTCTAGCTGGCTGAAAAAGAATGGCCTATATGAATTAGAGGCTTATTATGCAGATATAAATTCTAAACTATATTCTGAATCAGACAATAAACACACAACGAATAACCATGCTGGCACCAATAAGAAGAACAATATCAGCAAAAAAAATAAGAGTGACAATAACAACAAGGTTATTACTAATAGTGATAACATAGATGAGAGAGAGCTATTAACTTATTCTGTTGCTATCAATATTTATCCAGCCACTAAGACTCTCCCTGCAATGACCATTGCTGTTATCAATACCCTTCCACAGAATATACTGCCGTCAGAAAAAATCTGGGAATGGTTTGGATATGTATTGATTGCCAACCTGATTTTAGTTGCTCCATTGATCTGGCTTGCGGCTGACTGGAGTTTACGTCCGATTAAGTCGTTAGTCCTTCAAATAAGCTCTCTGGAAAAAGGTGAACGTGAAGAATTAGATGAAAACCCTCCATCCGAATTAAAAGGTTTGATTAAAAACTTGAATGCATTATTGGATAATGAACGCCAGCGTTATACGAAGTATCGAACAACCTTATCCGATTTGACACATAGCCTGAAAACTCCCCTGGCTGTGCTGCAATCCACACTCCGTTCCCTTCGCTCAAGTGAACAGATGACCATTGAACAAGCAGAGCCAATCATGCTTGAACAAATTGACCGGATTTCCCAACAAATTGGTTATTACTTACATCGAGCCAATATATACAACGATCACAACCTCATTCTAAAAAAAGTTTTTTCAGTTCCAACCTTACTCGATAGCCTTATCAATGCATTGACAAAAGTTTATCAACACAAAGGTGTCAACATCACCTTAGATATTTCCCCTGAACTGCCTTGGTTAGGTGAAAAAAATGATTTTTTGGAAATCATTGGGAATATTTTGGAGAATGCCTGTAAATATTGTCTGGAGTTTGTCGAAGTCACTGCTCTGACAGGTGAAAATTTCATTACCATTATTATTGATGATGATGGGCCAGGTGTTCCTCCCGATAAACGCAGTATCGTTTTCGAACGTGGGCTAAGAGCAGATACATTACGTCCGGGACAAGGATTGGGGTTATCGATCGCCTCAGAAATTGTGGAACAATATGAGGGTAATATTAGCATTGGCAATAGCCATTTGGGAGGTGCCAGAGTGAGTGTAACCTTCCGAAACCAGCGGATAACGAACAATGCTCCCTGACAATTCTCATTAACAACTCATGTTTAATGGGAGCAGGCTCGAATTATTTCATCCAAATCTGATAACTCCATTAACTATCCGTTATAATAGCCAGAAATTTTCTTGTCACTCAGGATATCACCATGAATTATCAGCTGAATCTGGACTGGCAGACGTTTTTGCAGAATCATTGGCAAAAACGACCACTGCTGATCAAACAGGGGTTCCAGCAATTTATCGACCCACTTTCTCCCGATGAACTGGCTGGATTGGCAATGGAAAACGAAATCGATAGCCGTTTAGTCAGCCAGAAAAACAGTCACTGGGAAGTTTCTCATGGGCCATTTGAAAGCTATGACCATCTGAGCGATAAAAACTGGTCACTACTCGTACAAGCCGTTAATCATTGGCATCACCCCTCCTCCGCACTGATGAAACCATTCCGTGTACTTTCTGATTGGCGGATGGATGACTTGATGGTTTCTTTCTCCGTTCCGGGCGGTGGTGTCGGCCCTCATCTTGATCAATATGATGTATTTATCATCCAAGGACAAGGTCGCAGACGCTGGCGTGTTGGCGACAAGATCCCGATGAAACAGCATTGTCCTCATCCCGATTTATTACAAGTTGAACCTTTCGAAGCCATTATTGATGAAGAAATGCAGCCAGGCGATATCCTTTATATTCCGCCTGGTTATCCACACGAAGGTTATGCTATTGAAGATTCACTAAATTATTCTGTAGGCTTCCGCGCCCCGAATGCCCGTGAATTATTTAGTGGTTTTGCCGACTATATTCTGGCGAATGAGTTAGGAAGCCACCGTTATAGTGATCCTGAACTGACATTCCGTGATAACCCCGCGCTAATTCAGGAAAATGAACTGACCACCTTGCGTGCCATGATGCAGGACTTACTGGATCAACCTGAAACATTCCAGAACTGGTTTGGGGAGTTTATCTCCCAGTCACGTCATGAACTGGATATTGCTCCACCAGAACCACCCTATGAAAGTGACGAAATCTATGAATTACTCAAACAAGGTGAAAACCTGACTCGTCTGAGCGGATTACGTGCTTTGCGTGTTGGTGATAAATGTTTCATTAATGGCGAACAGATGGATACACTTCATTTGCAAGCGGCTGATGCACTTTGCCAATATGATAGTGTCAATGCTGATATTCTGGGCGATGCCATTGATGATGTATGCTTTATCAGCTTGCTTACCGCCTTAGTTAACAGTGGTTATTGGTACTTTGATGATTGACTGCTCAATGACTAAATTAAATTTTAAGTTTTATTAAAGCAGTATCAGTGAAAAAGCAGTACCAATGAGTGCCCCAGTCACATCGCTAACAATGTGACTGGGGGACATGGCTGATGAATATAGCTAAAGATGTGTACCTGAGAAAAGATCAATCCATCTGCTGGAGTAGTGATTGAATATATTGAGTGACTATCTGGCTGGCATTACCATAATGTTTTTCATCAAACATACTTTCAACCTGACTAGGCTCTAAATTCAGCTCAACAGTATGCGCACCGGATAACTTCGCTTCATGCACAAAACCTGCCGCGGGATAAACGTGACCAGAAGTACCAATAGCAATAAAAATATCTGCCTTAGCCAAAGCAGAATAAATTTGCTCCATCCCTAATGGCATTTCCCCAAACCACACAACATGGGGACGCAGTAACGAGGGAAATTGACAGCAATGACAGCGATCTTCCATAGACAGTTTCGATGTCCACTCAATGACCTGTCCTGATTGACAGCAACGGACTTTCAGGAGTTCACCATGCATATGAATAATATGCTGGCTTCCCGCCCGTTCATGCAGGTTATCAATATTTTGTGTCACTAACAGGAAGTTATCACCCAGTTCTTGTTCAAGTTTTGCCAAAGCATAATGTGCAGCATTGGGCTGGATTTCCGGCTGTTGTAGCTGCTCTCGACGTGCATTGTAAAATTCCTGAACTAATTCAGGATCACGTTTAAACCCTTCAGGTGTAGCAATATCTTCAACACGATGCTCTTCCCATAAGCCATCAGAAGAGCGAAAAGTTCTGATCCCTGACTCAGCGGAAATACCCGCTCCGGTCAGTACTACCACATGGGGATTTTTTATTTTATTTGCCAAGCGGATATCCCTGTAAAAAATTTGCCTATGAAATCGCTGACGCCGCAGTCGCCTAATCTTACAGAATTTACTGAGCCGATGAATAACACGCATATGACCATCTCCTTAAACTACTCCTTTTTGAAGACCAGTGACTTTTAAAATCAGTCTCTTTAGGAACATTCCCTCAGCATCTGTTAATTTTACCGCTGTTCTATCCCGGACATGTTCAAGCCGTCTTTTCTGCTCAGTTAACTCCGTAAGATAACGCGCTTAGGTAATAGTTAATACTATGGAATATTATTGACCACTCAAAATCCGCGCTGGATCAAGTTTACTGGCCCGACGAGCAGGATACCAACTGGCCAACAAGCTCAAGATAAGAGCTGTTGACAGCACATAGAAAATATCCATAGCATGTAACTCTGACGGCAGAAAATCAATAAAATAGATATCCCCGGAAAGGAATTGATGCCCGAACAACCTTTCCATCCATTTAATGATAGCCGTCAAATTAAGCGATGTGAAAATTCCAACAATAACGCCAATGATACTACCAACCATGCCAGTCAGTAATCCATACCATAAAAATATCGCCCTGATATGTCCATCTTTGGCACCCAATGTACGCAGAATAGCGATATCACTGCTTTTATCTTTGACTGCCATAATAAGCGTTGAAACGATATTAAAACAAGCCACCCCAATGACCAGAATCATAGCCAGATACATGATGCCACGTATCATCTGAATATCGTTATACATGTAACCATAATCTTTAATCCACGTACTGATATAAACATATCTTCCTGTTGCTTTACCTGCATCCAAGACTCTCTGTTCTGCGGCAAAAACATTGTCAGCTTTGATGGCAATGCCGGTAATACCATCACCATAATCCAGATATTGTTGCGCATCAGATAATGGGACCAAAGCTAAACGATGATCCAATAAACCACTCAACTGAAAAATTCCAGCAACCTGTAAACGGAGCCGTTTAGGTTGTAATAATTTCAGACTCGGATCGCTATTAGGTATCATGACTGTTAGCCAATCACCTTTCTTCACATTGAGTGAACTTGCCACTCCTTGTCCTAAAATCACCTGATGTTTTCCCGCCTGAAATGTTTGCCAGGCTCCGTTGCCAACAAACTGAGGCAAAGTACTGACATCAGGCTCAGTGGAAGGTTCTACTCCACGTACTTGAACAGCATGGAGTTTATCACCTCGCTCCATCAAACCGGTAAATTCGATATAAGGTGATGCTCCTACAATACCCGGAGTTCTTTTTACTTGTTCAAGTGCTCGTTCCCAATGCGGAAAAGGTTGTTCCACTGCAAAAATTTGCCCATGTGGTACAACAGAAAGTACCCGGTTTTTCAATTCACGCTCAAAACCATTCATGGCACTCAATCCGATAATCAACACCGCAACACCGAGCATAATTCCCATTGTCGAAATAATTGAAATGAGAGAAACCATTCCCGCATACCGACGACCCCGGCTGAAACGTAATGCAGTGAACAATGCAAGAGGCAGATTTGCCATTACATTCCCCCCATTAGGGTTAATTCATCCTGTAAATATCCGTCGCGCATTTCTACCTGACGAGCCAATCGGTCAGCCAATTTCAGATCATGAGTTACTACCAAAAATGCCGTACCTTGCCGCTGATTCAGTTCTTTCAAAAGCTCAAAGATACTGTCAGCATTACGTTGATCAAGGTTGCCTGTCGGTTCATCTGCCAGTACTAATGATGGTTCATTGACTAATGCACGGGCAATGGCGACTCTTTGACGTTCTCCTCCTGATAATTCAGAAGGTCGATGGTGTGCCCGATTTTCCAATCCAACTGACGCCAGCATCTCCAGCGCCTTTTGTTGAGCCTGACGCTTTTTACCTCCGATAAGTAATGGCATAGCGACATTTTCTAGTGCATTGAAATCAGGTAGCAAATGATGAAACTGGTAAATAAAACCAATTTCACTGTTCCGTAATTGCGCTCGTCCGGAAGCAGACATCTTATTAAGAGACTTTCCCTTGAAAAGAACTTCACCAGCAGTCGGTGAATCCAATCCACCAAGTAAGTGCAACAGAGTACTTTTGCCAGAACCAGAGCTCCCGACAATTGCCATCATTTCTCCCTGTTGCATAGAGAAAGTGACGTTTTTTAATACCTCTGTAGAAACCTGCCCTTCCTGATATTTTTTGCACAAATGATGACATAACAATAAAGGTTGGTTACTCATAACGTAAAGCCTCAGCAGGTTGAATGGCAGCCGCGCGCCAGGAAGGGTATAAAGTTGATAGCAACGAGATAAACATGGCAATAATGGCGATTATTACCACTTGAACAGGTTCAATGGCGACAGGTAACTGCATACCTTCAGTCAGCAGGCCGATAACGGGCATTAAATTATTTAACTGACTGGAAAGCAGTATTCCCAGTCCCGTTCCCAATAAAGCACCAATGATGCCCGCTCCTGCTCCCTGGATCATAAAAATAGTCATTATCTGACGACGGGTCAGCCCTTGTGTCTGCAAGATAGCAATCTCTCCTTGTTTTTCCATCACCAATAAAGAGAGGGAAGTAATAATATTGAAAGCAGCGACTGCAATGATCAGGCTAAGCAATAATCCCATCATGTTTTTTTCCATTCGCACAGCCTGAAAAAACTCTCCTTTGCGTTCACGCCAATCTTTCCAGATTAAATCTTTTGGCAGTGGTTGCTGGCTCAATTCATCCACTTTTAATGGCTCATTGAGGAACAAACGCCAGCCTGTAATATTATTAACGGGATAACGTAAAAGACGTGCTGCATCTTGCTGATTAACCAACATTTCTGTGTCATCAACTTCACTGTTAGCAAAGAATGTTCCAGCTACCGTAAATAAACGCTGACTGGGTATCCTCCCCATAGGAGTTAGTTGGCTGGCACTCGGCACAATAACACGAATTTGATCACCCCGTTTTACTCCCAATCTTGCCGCCAATTTTTCCCCCAAGATCACGGAATAACGACCCGGCTGTAATTGGCCAGGGTCAACATCGACCGTATATTTTGCTAATGGGGTATATTCACCTGGCGTAATGCCCAACATCACTCCGACGCCCACATTACGGGCACTTTGCAGCACAACATCCCCCTGAACGAGCGGCTCGATGCGGGTAACACCTTTTAATCCTGAAAGTTGGCTATCAGGGTATTCAACAGGATTAATTGAACCTTTTTCTGAAGTAATGATTGCCTGAGGCATAAAACCCAAAATACTGGCTTCCAATGAACGCTCAAAACCGTTCATCACCGATAACACAGTAATTAATGCAGCCACTCCCAATGTGATGCCAATGGCTGATAACCAAGAAACAAAGCGGCCAAACTTATCGACCGCGCGTCCGCGCATATAGCGCAATCCGATAAATAATGAGACAGATTGAAACATAGAATCCGCCATATCAAAGGGAGTTATTTAAAAACAATAGATTATTAGAAAAGGTCATATCTTATCTCTGTATTTTGCGTATTCACTTTTACATTGTATTTTTGCATACATATCCTGTACAAAACTCAATCCATATAGTTTATTGATTACATATTATCATCGTTTAACTGAGATTTGCTTATCCCTCTTCCAATTCCCACATTCAGTGAATTAATATATCGCCTCAATACAAACATTAAATCTGTTATTCCCCTGTTGCCAAAGCAAAGTGTTCAGGGATAATAAAGAGGAGTTGTACCTTCATGGAGCCATTCATACTTCGGTTCTGTGTTTTTTACTTTCTCTCAACCTTGCCTCTCAACCTGCCAGCATATTTATTGTAAAGGCTACTGGGTTAAAAATGTGTTGGGAATGGACTGAATCTTAGAGAACACATTAAACGCTTATGTCCGCAAAATATCGTTACCAACTTCCTGAACGTCGCGGTGATATCCGCCAATTAGGCCACCTGATCGGCACTGCTTGCGCCATCGAATGCGCTGAAATCATTGAACGTCACTCAGGGCCTGTTCTGCTAGTAACAAAAGATATGCAGAATGCCTTACGGTTACGTGATGAAATTCCACAATTCACCCATGCCCAAATAAACATACTGTCAGATTGGGAAACATTGCCTTACGATAGTTTTTCACCCCACCAGGAAATCATTTCAAACCGTTTATCTACCCTGTATCAATTACCTTTCATGATGAAAGGTGTTCTTATCTTACCTGTGAATACATTGATGCAGCGGGTTTGCCCGCATGAATACCTCAGAGGGCATGCTTTGATCATGAATAAAGGGCAACGACTTTCCCGTGACAAATTACGTGCTGATCTGGAACAAGCCGGTTATCGCAGTGTGGATCAAGTGCTTGAGCATGGTGAATTTGCCACACGTGGCGCCCTGTTTGATCTCTTCCCTATGGGGAGTGAACACCCTTACCGTATCGATTTTTTTGATGATGAAATCGATAGTCTGCGCACTTTTGACGTGGACAGCCAACGTACACTCATGGAAGTGGAAAAAATCAATTTACTGCCTGCCCATGAATTCCCAACAGATAAAGAAGCTATCGAATTATTTCGCAGCCAATGGCGTGAGCAGTTTGAAGTTCGCCGTGATGCTGAACATATTTATCAGCAAGTCAGTAAAAAAACGCTACCGGCAGGTATTGAATACTGGCAGCCATTATTTTTTGAGCAGCCTTTATCCACACTCTTTGATTATCTGCCAGAAAACACCCTGCTTATTACACAAGACCTAATGGCAACAGCCGAACGTTTTTGGCAGGACACAGGACAACGTTTTGAGAGCCGTAAAGTTGACCCAATGCGGCCATTATTGCCACCTGAACGAATTTGGCTTCCTGTCGATAAGCTATTCGCTGAATTGAAAAATTGGCCCCGCCTCCAAATCAGAAACGAAGAACTGCCACAAAAGGCCGGGAGTATTAATCTCGCTTACCAGCCTTTACCCGATGTATCCGTTGCTGCGCATCAAAAAGCCCCTTTGGATAAAGTGCACCGTTTTATAGAACAATTTAACGGTAAGATCATTTTTTCAGTGGAAAGTGAAGGACGTCGGGAGTCTGTAAACGAATTACTATCGCGGATCAAAATTCATCCAATAAAAATACAACAGTTGGCGGATGCTAAGGAGCCAGGCTGTTTTTTAATGATCGGTGCAGCAGAACAAGGCTTCGTTGATGAGGAGAAAAAACTAGCCCTGATCTGTGAAAGCGACATGCTTGGTGAGCGAGTAAGTCGTCGCCGTCAAGATAACCGTCGCACAATCAATACTGATACCTTGATCCGTAATCTTGCAGAATTGCGTCATGGTCAACCCGTTGTACACCTTGAACATGGGGTTGGACGCTATCAAGGGCTAACGACACTGGAAGCAGGCGGAATTAAGGCTGAATACCTCATCCTGACCTACTCCGGGGAGGACAAATTGTATGTCCCCGTCTCTTCCCTACACTTAATCAGTCGTTACGCTGGAGGAGCAGAGGAAAATGCACCTCTGCACAAACTTGGTGGTGATGCCTGGAATAAAGCACGCCAGAAAGCAGCAGAAAAAGTCCGTGATGTCGCGGCTGAGTTACTGGATGTATATGCGCGGCGTGCCATTAAGCCTGGTTTTGCGTTTAAGCACGATCGGGAGCAGTATCAACTGTTCTGCCAGAGTTTCCCGTTCGATACAACACCGGATCAAGAACAAACCATCAATGCCGTATTGAGTGATATGTGTCAGCCCATCGCCATGGACAGGCTGGTATGTGGTGATGTTGGTTTCGGTAAGACAGAAGTGGCAATGCGCGCTGCTTTTACCGCTATCAATAATAATAAACAGGTCGCCATCTTAGTTCCGACTACTCTACTGGCTCAACAGCATTATGATAATTTCCGCGATCGTTTTGCGAATTGGCCTGTACATATTGAAGTTATGTCCCGATTCCGTAGTGCTAAAGAACAGCAACAAGTTATAAATATGGCGGAAGAGGGTAAAGTCGATATTATCATCGGCACTCATAAACTGTTACAGAATGATCTCCGTTGGAAAGATCTGGGATTGTTGGTTGTTGATGAAGAACACCGCTTTGGTGTTCGTCACAAAGAGCGTATTAAGGCTATCCGTGCAAATGTTGATGTTCTGACCATGACAGCAACCCCCATTCCCCGAACACTCAATATGGCAATGAGTGGTATGCGAGATTTATCAATTATTGCCACCCCCCCCGCGCGTCGTCTGGCAGTGAAAACCTTTGTGCGTGAATATGATAGTTTAGTGGTTCGAGAATCTATCCTGCGTGAAATTTTACGTGGTGGTCAGGTTTATTATCTTTATAACGATGTTGAGAATATTGAGAAAGCAAAAAATCGATTGGAAGAATTAGTTCCTGAAGCCAGAATCGTTGTCGGCCATGGGCAAATGCGCGAACGTGATCTGGAGCGGGTCATGGCAGATTTTCATCATCAGCGTTTTAATGTGCTGATATGTACTACGATTATTGAAACAGGTATTGATATTCCTACAGCCAATACCATTATTATTGAACGCGCAGACCATTTTGGTCTGGCTCAATTGCATCAATTGCGGGGACGTGTTGGCCGCTCTCACCATCAGGCTTATGCTTATTTACTGACTCCTCATCCAAAGGCGATGACCACAGACGCCCAGAAACGGCTGGAAGCAATTGCCTCCCTTGAAGATCTAGGGGCAGGATTTGCGTTGGCAACTCATGATCTGGAAATCAGGGGAGCCGGTGAACTTCTGGGCGAAGATCAAAGTGGTCAAATGGCAAGTATCGGTTTCACTCTCTATATGGAGTTACTGGAAAGTGCGGTTGATGCACTCAAAGATGGGCGAGAGCCATCACTTGAGGATCTCACCACTAACCAAACCGAAGTAGAACTACGCATGCCAGTACTTTTGCCCGATGATTATATTCCTGATGTGAATATGCGCCTTTCTTTCTATAAACGTATTGCGAGTGCTCAAAATGACGATGAGCTGGCAGAATTGAAGGTTGAATTAATTGACCGATTCGGTATTTTACCTGATCCGGGCAGACAGTTATTGCAATCTGCTTCTATCCGCCTGACGGCCCAAAAGTTGGGAATTAGACGCATAGAAGCCCATGAGAAAGGTGGCTTTATTGAATTTAGCCAAAACAACAAAGTGGATCTCAATTACCTCATCGACTTATTGCAAACTCAGCCCAATATTTACCGACTGGACGGGCCTTCTAAATTAAAATTCATGACTGATTTAACCGAAAGGGCCACACGTTTATCGTTCATCCAAACATTATTGGAAACATTTGAACAACATCAGATATAACAGCGACTATACCTAATAAATTTCGAGTTGTGTCGCGGCGGCCAGGAAACCAATCCCCAGGAGCATAGGCCACTATGTGACTGGGGGAGCAGCTCTTTTTTGAAACAGCCTGTTTCTACAAATACGGAGTGAGAATTAATCTCCCCTTTTCATCCAAAGGAATGGTTTGTTTTGGTTTATGTGTCACTCTCACCTTACCAGGTTTATCACCGATCATATAAATAACGTCATACCCAATAATACGTTTTTCCTTGACATAAACCATGACACAATTTTTTAATTGAGAATAGTTCAATGCATGATATTCTCTTTTTATATTTAACATTTCAATAAGAGTGAACATACTATTCTTATATACAGAAAAATGGTTATTCTCAATATTTCCCAATCCGATTAGAAATGGTAACATACCCCCATTACAATAATATTGATGAACATAAGCCATTGTTTTTATAGGCTCTGAAGAGATCACTTGCGCAATTTTAGGCTGTGGGTTTTTAAAATAAAATATTGCAGCGATACCAACGGCAATCATAACAATCAGAGAGTAAATCCCACACTGCCTTGTCTTTAGTTTACTCACATAGCACCTTGTTATATTAATAATTTTATATTCTCCTGAATTTAAACATATTCATTAACTATTTGTAGAAACCAAAAATGCGTTCAATTCATTATTAAGAAAAATCCTATGAGGCCACTAAAATAAATGCTATCAATATTTCAGTCTTTTGATTTTTATTAAGATTTAAAATCTGTTGAATAGAGTTTTTTCATTCAATTTATATCCTCTATTCTTTATACATCATTAGACTGAATATTTTTACTAAATTTTTTCAATTTTTACATATTGACATACATTGTTATGCCATAGTTACCTAATTAAAACTAGCCTTATTACAAGGATTAAACAGGTTTAAAAAACAATAGAGAAATAATTATGAAAGGTATAACAAAAAATATAATAAATAATCAAGACAAAATAATGTTTAATGGTTCATCTGAAATATTTTGGATATCTTAAATCCAGATGAACCACTTTAACCCAATTAATGCAATTTCAAACGTGGACGAATAACACGGTTAATTCCACCAACCAACATCATTAGGCCTGTTTTAATATATCCATGTAATGCAACCTGATGCATGCGGTATAAAGAGATATAAACAATACGTGCAATACGCCCTTCTACCATCATGGAGCCACGCATCAAGTTACCCATCAAACTACCAACTGTACTGAATTTAGATAAAGATACCAGTGAACCGTGATCTTTATACACATACTCCTTCAGTGATTTCTCATTCAATAGAGCCAAGATGTTGTTATAACAACGACTTGCCATTTGGTGAGCAGACTGAGCGCGTGGAGGAACAAAACCTCCCTCTTTTTTCGGGCATGATGCACAATCGCCGATAGCAAAAATATTGTCATCCAATGTTGACTGCAAAGTAGGTTTTACTACCAACTGATTTATGCGGTTTGTTTCCAGTCCCCCAATCTCTTTCATAAAATCAGGCGCCTTAATTCCCGCAGCCCAAACCATTAAAGAAGCCTTGATCTGTTCACCATCTTTGGTGTTCAATCCATGTTCATCTGCACTGGTTACCATAGTTTTGGTTAAGACTTTAACACCAAGTTTGGTTAATTCCTGATGTGCAGCACTGGAAATACGTGGCGGCAATGCCGGCAGAATTCGTTCACCAGCCTCAACCAAAGTCACATTCAATGCGTCTGAATTCAGACTTTCGAAACCATAACTGTTCAACTGTTTAACGGCGTTATACAGCTCTGCTGAAAGCTCAACACCTGTTGCGCCACCGCCAACAATCGCAATGTTAACTTTCTCTTCCGCACATTGATTTGCAGAATATTTCAGAAACAGGTTTAACATCTCATTGTGGAAACGA
The DNA here is from genome assembly GCF_014467235.1 of Xenorhabdus indica. Lineage (GTDB taxonomy): Bacteria > Pseudomonadota > Gammaproteobacteria > Enterobacterales > Enterobacteriaceae > Xenorhabdus > Xenorhabdus indica. The sequence continues at coordinate 149,760 of NZ_NKHP01000004.1, forward strand.
TGTGCTTGTTGTGGGTTATCAAGGAAAATACAGTTTTCTCTTACACCTGCCGTACCGAAATCATTCGATTGGCTACCCAATGCCATGACAAGAATGTCGTAAGCCAACTCACGCTCTGGTACGAGTAAATCATCACTTTCATTGCGGATCTCAGCCAGTGTGACTTTCTTTCCTTCACGATCGATATTTGTAAATGTGCCTAACTGGAAGTTAAAGTAATGGTTACTGGCATGGGCCAGATAACTTAATGCATCAACACCATCATCAAGAGAGCCTGTTGCAACTTCATGCAATAATGGCTTCCATAAGTGGCTGTTGTTGCGATCTACCAAAGTAATTTCGGCTTTTTGCTTACGTCCTAATTTATGTCCCAAACGTGTTGCCAGCTCTAAACCACCAGCCCCCCCACCAATAATGACAATTCTTGTCTTTGGCGTTGTCATAACTACCCCACTGAAAATACAACTAATGTTATGTAAAGCGCTAAAACAATTTTTGGATAACGTTCTTAAATAACATCAGGCATAATAAATTTCGCACTGAAAATATCTCCAGAATATCATGGCTAGTCAGTAGGTCATACCAAAAATAGCCCCTATCAAATTCTTTTGATTAATTAGACGCCAATCACAAAATTTGTGTACTTAGTTTTAATTAATCAGACTTAAATCTGATTTATAAAAATTTGTAATTTACAATGTTAACATTATGTGATTTATGAGGTTTTCTGACAAAATGATATTTTGGAACCAATTTCAAGGAGAAATAGATATAAAGCAACAAAAGAGATAGGATCACCAGACAGTAATCCTACCTAGATTTGATAGCAATCAATCAGACAAATTCAATCATCAGCCGCAGCTTAGCCACTGTTCACATAATTTATTCAATTGCTTGTTTGCCTGCTGCCAACGTTCTGATTTTTTCAACTCTTCCAGACTGAATTGGCCTCCCTGATGATATAACCGTGTTACTTTATTCGAGTTAATCATTGGTAAGTTATCCAAGACATCCGTTGCCCCCTGACGGTTATTGCACACCAAAATCATGTCGCATCCCGCTTCCACTGAGGCTTTTGCACGTTCAGCATACCCTCCCATGACTGCGGCACCTTCCATTGACAGATCATCAGAAAAAATAACGCCATTAAATCCTAGTTGCTGGCGCAAAACGTTGTTCAACCAGTAAGGAGAAGCACTTGCCGGACGATGATCAATCTTAGAGTAGATCACATGAGCCGGCATAATTGCATCAAGCAAATTTCGTTGAATGAAATCACGGAAGATCAACATATCGTGACAGCTAATCGCATCCATTGAACGATCATCCAATGGCGTTTCTTTATGAGAATCTGCGGCTACTGCTCCGTGTCCGGGAAAATGTTTACCCGTTGATTTCATTCCTGCCGAATGCATCCCTCTGATAAATCGTTCAGCCATTATCATCGCCGGTTCAGGCTCTTCATGAAATGAACGTTCACCAATCGCAGTGCACTTATGTCCCAAGTCCAATACAGGAGCAAAACTGATATCAATATCCATTGAGATCATTTCTGATGCCATCAGCCAACCGGACTCTTCTGCCAAATATCCCCCCATCAGTTCATCATTCAAGCAGGCAAAAGACTGTGCGGCAGGTAAGCGAGTAAAACCTGCATGAAAACGCTGTACACGCCCCCCTTCCTGATCAACAGCGATAACTAAACGATGGCGGGAGGCTTCGCGGATCTGACGAACTAAATCACGTAACTGCTGAGTATCGTGAAAATTGCGGGTAAACAAGATCAAACCACCCACTAATGGATGTTGCAGAATTTCACGTTCTTCACTATCCAGCTCATAACCAACAACATCTAACATTACTGGACCCATAACATTCCTCACTTCTATTTGTATTAGTTATTTGTACTGGTTATCTATTAGATATCATCTTATTAATCACCATCCTGCGGACTAAAACGCCAGATTAAAACTCAGGCGCAAGGGATGAGCCAATGCTGAAAATTGTGGCTCTTTTGTCCGCTGCCAGCGGACTTCATACCACATCAACATCATATATCTCACCCACGGCTCCCACTGCTTAATTTTTTGCTCTAATAAGACGATATCAATGTAGCCTGATGCGTAGGTACAATAATAATTCAAAAAAGTCTTCTGCTGTATTTCACTCCATTGATTACCTTTAAATAAGGTTGCCAATGAGAAACCAATATCGACATCCGTTGCATATTCCCAATCAATCAATTTTAGACCTTCTGAAGTCATCAGCAGGTTATCGGGATGAATATCCATGTGAGCGGGTGCTATTTTCAAAGGAGTAGGCATTTTTGCTGTCATAAATAATTTATGTAGCCGCAACCAATCCGGTGAAAGCCTTTGATTATCAATCTGCTGCCACTGGGATGTGATTTGTTGTTTAAGCTGGAGAGAATAACCCAATGGTGAATGGTGATGGAGGTTAGCAACTATTTGCGCCAACGACTGTTGAAATGACGGTAAACCAAATGTTTCAGCCGTAACTTTTGTTCCGCTCAGCCACTCTAATAACAGCCAATCGCCATGCATGGCGATGACTTTAGGTGCAATACCAACAAAAGAGAGCTTGTGTAAGATCCGATTTTCCCGTTGACGATTCACCCCCAGAGTTCCACCATGCCACGTTTGCCTGCGTCCCACCATCTGATGCACGCCATCGGTAATATAGTGGCTTCCCTGGGTCAATCCTGTTAATGGCCTGATTTCCCAATTTTTTGCAGGAATATCAGGCCATTTCTGACGCAATACCTCAAGTAAGGCTGTATTATTAGTCAATATCACCACTACCTGACCAAAGTATCTCGCCTGTTTTGACTAGCATAAGCTGCATCTCTATCTTACGCTGTTCATTGTTACCAGACGCGACAGAATAGAGCACATAATCAGCATTCAAATAACGCGCCAAGCCGATAGATTTACTGCGTAATGCCAGACTATCTTCTGATGACAATCCTAATGCCTGCCGAGCGTAATACACCTGTTTTTTCGGTACTATTTGAAAAACCTGTTTTTTACTGACCACATCTGTAATCGCATCAGTAGCCTGAAGTGTTCTCAATGAGCCATTTGTGTTGTTTTTAACTGTATCAACAAGCAATATTTTTCCTGCCTCCACGCCCTGAGCATTGACCAATTGTTCAACTAATGGCTGAATGATGCTATTCCAGCTAATCGATTGAATCTTTGGAGGTTGAGGAACTTTCTCCAGAGGCTTTGCCGAAGGTTCCGTTTTTTGCTCTGGTTCAGCAGGAGTAACAGGAGCAGGCGGCTGTGGTGGTATTAATGAACAACTCGCCAGCAATATTGCTGATAATATAATTAAGAGAACTCTTTTCATTAATCTACTCCAGTTACAACACTGTTAAGCACAACTATCATACGAATCTGTTATACACCGTTCTATTAACGTAAATCCATTAACGAAAACTTATTAGCAAAAATAGTGACGAATAATATTACCCTGCCAATAATGGGCCTAATGGATGCCCACCTACCAAATGCATATGGATATGAAATACTTCCTGTCCAGAATGGCGGTTACAGTTCATGATAAGGCGATAGCCATCTTCTGCAATTCCTTCTTGTCTGGCGATTTTCGCTGCAACAGTGAACAAACGCCCCAATGCTGGTTCATGCTCTGGAGTAACTTCATTAACTGTTGGAATAAGGACATTAGGGACAATCAGAATATGAGTCGGAGCTTGAGGTGAAATATCCCGGAATGCCGTCACCAAATCATCCTGATATACGATATCAGATGGAATTTCACGACGAATAATTTTGCTGAAAATAGTTTCTTCTGCCATTTCACTTCTCCTTTCTTATCATTTAATTTTCTTAAATATTAATATGGAACAAGTCACAAAAGTTTCTTGTCGTTACTTCTGCCAACTTCTCAACGCTAACTCCTTTCAGTACTGCCATATACTCAGCAACATCACGGACATAAGCAGGCTGGTTCTGCTTGCCACGATAAGGAACCGGAGCCAGATAAGGTGAATCAGTTTCTACCAAAATACGGTCGAGAGGGACAAACCTTGCAGCTTCACGAATTTGTTCTGCATTACGAAATGTAACAATACCTGAGAAAGAAATATAAAAACCGAGATCCAGTAAATCCCTTGCTGTCTCTTTATCTTCTGTAAAACAATGCAGCACCCCACCACAATCCTGTACGTTTTCTTCTCGCAAAACCGTCAGAGTATCATCTCTTGCCTCACGGGTATGAACAATCACAGGCTTATTTAATTCACGACCGATACAGATATGCTGGCGAAATGAAGTTCTCTGTAATTCCGCATTTTCTTTCTGATAATAATAATCCAGTCCTGTTTCCCCCAGTGCGATTACATCATTATCCGTCGCTAATCGTGCAAGCTCATCAAAATCGTAACCCTCATCCAGATTCAATGGATGAATACCGCAGGAATACGCGATATTTTCACGTTTACCAATCATATTTTTCATTTGCTGGAAACCGGGCAACGTAGTCGCTACCGCCAGCATATACTTCACATCCCTTTCTGCAGCTTTAGCCACTACATCATCTACACTTTTGTGCAGTGTTTCATAATCTAAACAGTCGAGATGACAATGTGAATCCACTAAAAACATAATATGCCCGTACCTGAATGTGTTAGCGAGTGGAGCAAAGCTGACTTTCCCAATTGAGTAATTGTTCAGTCAGTAACAATTCCCGATTGATGCCCGCTACGGATATTAATTGATGACGACAACGTGTCCAATCATCAACCATATTTAATAATTTTTCCACACTTTGACTGGCAGCCAAATGGTGGATTAATACCTGCTGATCTTGATTGATACAGTAATTTTGTGCCTCTTGCCGCCATTTCACCGCATCAGACAGCAGGCTGATCAGCCAATATAACGGTTGCTGTGCATCATCACGATTCAATAATGGTAAAAGTGATAAAGTATCATCGCCATATAAGGCCTGTGTTATGGCCTGACAAAATGCAGTTCTCTGTTGCCATTTTTCAGTTTGGAGTAACTGTTTTGCAGCCAATGGCGCTCCCTGTGATAACTTTAATGCCGTCTGAATATCCTGCGATGATATTGCCGGAAGTTGATTTTGCAGCCAGTACAACCCTGTTTGATTTTCGGGAGCAGGCAGAAAATAATAAAAACAGCGGCTTCGCAATGTTGCCAGCAAACTCGCCGGATGTTGGCATCTCAATAAGAAATAGGTATTTCGGGGCGGTTCTTCTAACGTTTTCAACAAAGCGTTAGAAGCTGCATCAGTTAGCGCTTCTGTTGATAGTAACCACACAATTTTAGCGCCACCCTGTTGAGAATACTCGTAAAGTTTCTCACTAAGCTGGCGTACTGCATCTACACCAATGACATTTTTCCCTTTTTCGGGAGCAAGAACATGCCAGTCAGAATGGGTTTCTGCCAGCATCAAATGACAACCGTGACACTGACCACAACTTTTTGCTCCTTGTTTATCCTGACACATCAGCCAGCGGCTTAATCCGTAAAGTAATGCTTCCGCTCCGGTTCCTTCATGAGCGTGAAGCAAAAGGGCATGATGCCCACGACCTTGTTGATGAGATTCAATCAACTGGCGATACGCATGGTTAAGCCACGGATACCAATTCATTCCTGCATTTCCCATTGTTTCAGACAATGAAACAAAATCTGACGAATATCGTCCTGTACTTTTTCTAATGGCTGTGTTGCATCTACTTTTTTGATGGTCTTATCTTGTTCTATAAGTTCAAGATACCTTGTGCGGGTACGATAGAAAAAATCCAGCGATTCTTTTTCAATACGATCCAATTCACCACGCTCACGAGCACGCTGTAAACCAACCTCTGGCGGCAAATCAAGATAAATGGTCAAATCAGGGTAAAAATCACCGAGCGCGGCTTCACGCAATGAAGACAATAAGCTCTGGTTAATACCACGTCCCCCTCCCTGATATGCCTGAGAAGACAGATCATGGCGGTCTCCGACAATCCAACTGCCTTTCGCCAGAGCAGGCTTGATCACATTTTCCACTAACTGCACTCTGGCAGCGTAAAGCATTAATACTTCTGCTTTATCCGTCAATATTTCTCCTCCAATTCCTTCTTTGATCAATTGACGTAATTTTTCCGCTAAGGGAGTTCCACCCGGTTCACGGGTAAAAACAAGATCAGAAATACCATGCTGTTTTAGTGTATCAGCCACAGTTTGGATTGCCGTAGTTTTTCCTGCGCCTTCAAGCCCTTCAATAACAATAAATTTGCTGTTCATTTATCCTGCTTTAATCTCTGGCGATAAAGATTTACCGCTCTATTATGTGCTACTAAATTCGTAGTAAATGTATGCCCCCCATTACCATCTGCAACGAAATATAGATAATCAGTCACGGCCGGATGTGCTGCTGCTTTGATCGATGCAAGACCTGGCATGGCAATAGGCGTCGGTGGCAATCCCTCAATCATATAAGTATTGTATGGCGTAAACGTGGTCAGGCTGCTACGAAAAATGGTTCCGGTATACTTATCTCCCAATCCATATATGACTGTCGGATCTGTCTGTAATCGCATCTTTAACCGCAGACGATTAACAAATACTGACGCAACCTTAGCACGTTCAGAATCTACCGCAGTCTCTTTTTCGATAATAGATGCCATAATTAACATCTCATAAGCACTCTTATACGGTAAATTCTCTGCACGATTTTCCCATTCTTGTTCTACTAATATGACCATTTTTTGGTGAGCACGCCTGAGTAATTCTATATCACGTGTACCTGCGGTATAGAGGTAAGTATCAGGGTATAACCATCCTTCCAGTGATTCACCTGTTTTCATCTCCAACAACTTTGTCAGCTCTTGTGGTGTCTTTCCTTCTGCCACATGCTTCAAGTATGGCGCATTCTGCAATATCTTTGACCAGTCAGAGAGACGACTACCTTCAATAAAGCGGATAGAAAATTGAACCTCTTTACCACTGGAGAACAATTGCAGTATTTCTTTTAACGTCATATTTTTTTGTAGACGATAAGTACCTGCCTTAAATTTGGCCAATTCTGGTTCTAAACGGAATAACCACTGCAATAACTGATTATCTTCAATGAGTTTATGCTGAATTAATAGTGTCTCCAGCCCGGCATAACCTATTCCAGCAGGTACTGTAAGTATAAGATCTTGCGTCAGATTAACCTTCTGAGCAGAAAAATTTTCTATTTTCTTTGCAAAAAGAAAAAGTACTATTGCTGCAACAATAATAATCAATCCAGGTAAAATAAGAATGCTTTTTTTAAGTTTCATTCGATTACCACTTTTATCTGTTTTTCAATGATAGAGACGGATTAACCGCTGTTTAATACCTGCGAATGACAACTACAGTCTTAAACATTCAGGTAATAAATATTCATATAATTCTCTGGATTGATATTTCCACGCAGGTTGATTTTTATGAGCCAGGATCTGATTGACAGCCATCACTGGCATCAGCGAATTACAAATAATCACCTCATCGGCATGTGCCAATGCTTCAGGATAACGCATGACACATGATAAGTTATAATCACTCTCTTCCAATATCTGGATAATCTGCTGTCTCATTACTCCTTCTACACCGCATTGGCTTAAATCCGGTGTATAAACGTTTTTACCTCTTCGCCAAAAAATATTAGCGGTACAACATTCAACCAATAAACCATCGCTATCGAGTACCAACGCTTCATCAATTTTTGCTTGTTCGATAAACCGTTTTATCAAAACCTGCTCCAATCGGTTCAGGTGCTTGATGCCTGCTAAATGAGGATTAATCCCCATAGCAACAGGGCTAAGGCCCAACGAAACACCTTTTTCACGCAGAATACGATATTGTTCTGGATATGCATTTAACGAAAGGATTTGATTTGGCTCACCAATACCATCAACGCTGTACCCACGGCCACCATTCCCTCTGGAAAGGATCACTTTCAAAACACCTGATTCACACCCCGCAACAACTTGTTTAATATGGCTTTCCAATTGTATCCAATCCACTACAGGCATAAACAGTTTTTCAACGCCTTTTTGCAACCGTTTCATATGCAAAGGCAACAAAGCCGCTTGACCTTGCTCAACTCTTATTGTGGTAAAGCAGCCATCACCAAATTGTACCGAACGATCATTAACAGAAAGTTGATCGTGCAATTTACCGTTAATCCAATACATCATCTTATTTTCTGATTCTTAAATAAAAAGGCGTGAAAACCTCAGCTTATAAGGGGCGTTATAATAGTATATGAGTCGTGGCAGTGCAAAAATGTACATCTGAAAAGCATAGAGAAATAAAACATAAAAAAAACCCCAACATAAGAGTTGAGGCTTTTTCTCGGAAATTGACTGTGTTACATCTTACGGAATATCAGTGAACCGTTAGTTCCACCGAAGCCGAAAGAGTTACACAACGCATATTCCATTCCTTCAATGTTGCGTGCCTGACCAGGAACAAAATCCAAGCGGCAATTTTCATCCTGATTAACCAGGTTAATGGTTGGAGGAACAATCTGATCACGCAGGGAAAGAATGGTGAAAATAGATTCCACCGCTCCAGCCGCTCCCAGTAAGTGGCCTGTCATAGATTTAGTTGAACTCACTAATACTTTAGTACCTTTACCAAAAACAGACTCCACTGCCAGAGCTTCAGCAAGATCACCTGCTGGTGTTGAAGTACCATGAGCATTAATATAGCCTACCTGATCCGGAGAAATGCCTGCATCTCTCAAAGCATTTACCATAGCAAGTGCTGCACCTGCTCCATCTTCCGGTGGCGATGTCATGTGATACGCATCACTACTCATACCGAAGCCAACAACTTCAGCATAAATTTTCGCGCCTCGTTTTTTAGCGTGTTCATATTCTTCAAGAACAATAACGCCAGCACCATCACCCAAAACAAATCCATCACGATCTTTATCCCAAGGGCGGCTCGCACCTTGAGGATCGTCATTACGGGTCGATAGTGCACGGGCAGCGCCAAACCCTGCAACACCAAATTCTGTACTTGCTTTCTCAGCACCACCTGCCAACATGATATCGGCGTCATTATATGCAATAATACGCGCCGCATGGCCAATGTTGTGCACACCAGAAGTACAGGCAGTTGCAATAGAAATACTAGGACCACGAAGACCATATAAAATGCTCAAATGGCCTGCTACCATATTAATAATGGTTGAAGGTACAAAGAATGGGCTGACCTTACGAGGCCCGGCCGAAATCAATGTACTGTGGTTCTCTTCAATCAGGCCCAAGCCACCAATACCAGAACCAATAGCAGCACCAAAGCGGCTAGCATTGGCTTCTGTTACTTCGATTCCTGCATCTTCCATGGCTTGAATGCCAGCAGCAATACCATACTGAATGAACAAATCCATCTTTCGTGCATCTTTGCGCGAAATATTGAAATCTTCATGATTAAAATTCTTCACCACACCAGCAAACTTAGTTGCATGGTTAGCGGTGTCAAAATGTTCGATAAGGCCGATACCACTCTGTCCGGTACAAACAGCGTTCCAAGAAGACTCTACTGTATTGCCGACAGGAGATACCATGCCTAGTCCGGTCACGACTACTCGACGCTTAGACACGGTTATCCTCCAGGGAGGGAAAAAATGTAAGACAAAAAACATAGGCGGTCGAACGACCGCCTAGGTATATGTGCTTATTTACCTGCGTTTTCAACGTAGTCAATAGCAGCCTGAACTGTAGTGATTTTTTCAGCTTCTTCGTCTGGGATCTCAATATCGAACTCTTCTTCCAGAGCCATTACCAGTTCAACTGTGTCAAGAGAATCAGCGCCCAAGTCATCAACAAATGAAGCTGTGTTTACAACTTCTTCCTCTTTAACACCCAGTTGTTCAACGATGATTTTCTTAACGCGTTCGTCGATAGTGCTCATACTATTAAATTTCCTATCAAAACTCGCTTTTGCGATGGTTTTCGTAGTTTATAAAATACAGGAAAAGATGCAACCAAATCCCGGCTGGTCGAACCACCAACTGTCTTTTTTGTATAAAAAATACATCAAAAACAGTAGGTTCGCTCATTTTTAAATCATGTACATGCCACCATTGACATGTAATGTTTCACCCGTAATGTAAGCGGCCTCATCAGAAGCAAGAAACGCTACAGCACTGGCAATTTCCTTTGCATCACCGAGACGATTAGCAGGAACTTGAGATAAAATGCCTGCTCGTTGATCGTCTGTCAACGCTCTGGTCATATCCGTTTCGATAAAACCAGGTGCAATAACATTGACGGTAATGCCACGAGAAGCGACCTCACGGGCTAGTGATTTGCTAAAACCAATGACCCCTGCTTTCGCTGCCGCGTAATTCGCCTGCCCTGCATTTCCCATTGTTCCAACAACAGATCCAATGGAAATAATACGCCCATAACGTTTTTTCATCATAGAACGCATTACTGCTTTTGACAGACGAAAAATCGAAGAAAGATTAGTGTTAACAATATCTTGCCACTCATCATCTTTCATACGCATCAACAAGTTATCACGTGTGATGCCCGCATTATTCACTAGAATGTCTATTTCACCAAATTCAGCACGAATATTCGATAGCGCTTGTTCAATGGATGTTGAATCTGTGACATTCAGTACAAAACCTTTGCCTTTATCACCAAGATAGGCACTGATTGCCTCGGCGCCTTTTTCACTGGTCGCAGTACCAATCACACGTGCGCCACGTTCTGCCAATAATTCTGCAATCGCTCGACCTATGCCACGGCTGGCACCAGTAACTAGTGCAATTTTTCCATCAAAGCCCATGTTTTCCTCAGTCATTTATTCAGAGCAATTGTAAGTGATGATACATCATTTACTGCTACAGCACTTAAAGTATCAACAATTCGTTTTGTTAAACCAGTTAATACCTTACCTGGCCCTATTTCTAAAATTTTATCAATACCTTGCGTTGCAAAGTATTCAACAGATTCTGTCCAGCGTACAGGATTATACAACTGACGAACCAGCGCATCCTGAATCGCATCAGCAGATTCTTCTACCCTCACATCCACATTATTGACAACAGGGAACTGCGGTTGGTTAAACACAACAGATTGCAATGCAGTTGCTAACTGGTCTGCCGCAGATTTCATCAGCGCACAATGGGAAGGAACACTGACGGCCAAAGGCAAAGCTCGTTTAGCCCCGGCAGCTTTACATGCAGCCCCTGCACGCTCTACTGCTTCTTTTTCGCCAGCAATGACAACTTGTCCAGGTGAGTTAAAGTTAACAGGTGAAACAATTTGTCCCTGTGCTGATTCTTCGCACGCTTTTGCAATGGATTCATTATCCAGGCCAATAATGGCATACATAGCACCTTGCCCTTCAGGTACTGCCTCCTGCATCAGTTTCCCGCGGAATTCGACCAACTTGATAGCTTGTTGGAATTCGATTACACCAGCACAAACCAGCGCAGAATATTCACCAAGGCTATGACCAGCCAGCATGGAAGGAGCTTGACCACTCTGCTCCTGCCATATCCGCCAAATGGCAACGGAAGCCGCCAGCAACGCAGGCTGTGTTTTCCACGTTTTATTCAGTTCTTCTGCTGGCCCCTGCTGAACTAATTCCCATAAATCGTATCCGAGAACCTCAGAAGCCTCTGCGAAAGTTTGTTCGACAAGCGGAAATTCTGTCGCTAAATCAGCTAACATGCCAAGGGATTGAGAACCTTGGCCAGGGAATACCATTGCAAAATCAGACATGTTTATCTTCCTGTTAAGTTAAAAACGTACTAGCGCTGAGCCCCAGGTAAAGCCACCGCCAAATGCTTCAAGTAAAACAAGTTGGCCACGTTGAATTCTTCCATCACGTACCGCTTCATCAAACGCAGTCGGAACAGATGCCGCAGAGGTATTGCCATGACGATCGAGTGTCACAACAACTTTATCCATAGCCATATTCAATTTTTTAGCTGTTGCAGAAATAATACGTAAATTCGCCTGATGAGGAACCAGCCAGTCAAGCTGCGAATGAGCTAAATCGTTAGCTTTCAAAGTCTCATCAACGATATTCGCTAATTCTCGCACGGCAACCTTAAATACTTCATTGCCAACCATTGTGACGTATGCGGGTGAACTCAATTTTTGGCGATCTTGATGAGGGACTGAGAGTAATTCGCCATAATGACCATCTGCATGCAGGTGAGTTGACAGAACACCCGGCTCTTCCGAAGCACCGACAACCATCGCACCTGCCGCGTCACCGAAGAGGATAACTGTACTGCGATCTTTAGGATCCACAATTTTGGAGACAATATCAGATCCAATAACCAGTGCACATTTAGCGGCACCAGTTTTAATAAATTGATCAACAACACTTAATGCATATGCAAACCCGGCACAAGCAGCCGCAACATCAAAAGCCGGAATATTATTAATACCTAACAACTTCTGGATCTGACAAGCACTACTAGGAAAAGCATGGCTTCCCGTTGTTGTTGCAACAACAATCAAATCGATTTGCGTTTTATCGATACCCGCCATTTCAATGGCTTTTTCAGCCGCTCTGAATCCCATAGTAGCAACTGTTTCACCTTCAGCAGCTATACGGCGTTCACGGATACCTGTACGAGTCACGATCCACTCATCAGTTGTATCCACCATTTTTTCTAAATCTGCGTTAGTACGCACCTGAGAAGGCAAATAACTGCCCGTGCCTAAGATCTTTGTATACATTTATGCTTATTCACTCTTGGGTAATACTGCATCTAGCCGGGCTGCGATCCTTTCCGGAACCCGCTTCTCTACAGCCTTAACGGCTTGCTCGATAGCAGCTTTGAATGCGTATTCATTCGCGGCACCATGACTTTTTATGACAATACCACGCAATCCTAATAGTGTTGCGCCGTTATACTGATCAGGGTTTAGATGACCAAAGCGTTTTGCTATTTGCTTGAGCAAAAACTTCCTGAATATTTTCACCAACCATGACGATTTTTTCTTCTGCCCATCTGGTGATTTAACCAGAGACAGAACCACTCTGATTGCGCCTTCCATTGTCTTCAGCGTAACATTACCTGCGAAGCCGTCACACACGAGGACATCTGTTTTCCCCGTTAATAACTCATTACCTTCCACATAACCTATGTAATTAATTAAATTACTATTCCGTAATATCATGGCGGCTTCGCGGATATTATCTAGCCCTTTGGATTCCTCTTCCCCGATATTCAGCAATGCCACACGTGGATTATTTGCACCTGCAACATCTTCTGCCATCACAGCGCCCATAATGGCAAATTGCACTAACATACGACTATTACAATTAATATTAGCGCCCAAATCTAATACAACTGTTTTTTGCTGTTTCAGATTAGGTATAACTGTCACTAAGGCAGGCCGTTCAATCCCCTCGATCGACTTCAACATCAATTTAGCCAGCCCCATTAATACTCCGGTATTCCCCGCACTGACACATGCTTGCGCTTCACCTGATTTCACTAAATTTAGTGCAATACGCATTGAAGTACCGTGACTGGAACGAATTGCCTGAGAAGGCTTTACATCGTTGGCAACTACATGTTCCGCAGGAATAATTTGCAAACGGCCGAGCAGCTCAGCATTTTTATTTGCAAGCAAAGGAGAAATGGTTTCGGGATCACCGACCAACAGTAGTTTTAATCGCGGATTAGATGCCAGTGCCTGCAATGCAGCAGGCACTATGATGCGAGGACCAAAGTCCCCGCCCATAGCATCTAACGCTAGGGTTAGATTAGCCAAGATATCAACTTGCTAATAATTAGCTGAAATTACTTGTTGATTACCTTGCGGCCACGGTAGTAACCATCAGCAGTCACATGGTGACGCAGGTGAGTTTCACCAGAAGTTTTGTCTACAGAAACTTGTGCTGTAGTCAGTGCGTCATGAGAACGACGCATACCACGTTTAGAACGAGTTGGTTTATTCTGTTGTACGGCCATTGACCTTACTCCTTAAGTACTTTTCTTTAAACTGGCTAATACGGCAAATGGGTTTGGTTTTTCTACTTCAGGAGGCAGAACACCAAACACCATGTCCGCGTCGGACACTTCACAGTGTTCAGAATCATGTACCGGAACTACTGGTAGAGAGAGAATTATTTCATCTTCAATCATAGCCAGTAAATCTATTTCACCAAATTCATTAATGTCAATTGGCTCATACTCTTCCGGTAATGCCTCAGCCTGCTCATCATTGACGACCGGGCTAAAACAATACGTTGTGTGAACATGATGACTGAAATTACTGCCACAGCGCTGACAGGCAAGCGTAACATCCACATCTGAATGCCCTTTTACAACCGCCAGACGCTGATTATCAATCTGAAATGATAATGAGCTATCTACATCACTATCCACACTGACCACAGACTCTACGAGACGAGACACTTGTTCAGCAGAATAACTACCTGTGTAGTCTAATCTTTTCTGGGCTGCACGAAGTACGTCAATGGTCAGGGGTAATTTTACCTTCTGCATAAGGCGCGCATATTATCTTTGTAATGGGACATAGTCAAAGAAAAAGGCCACACATCTGCACCTTTCCGCCAAATATTCGCTTAATAAGCGGCGTATAGTTTAAAATGCCTGCAAATATTTCTCTACGTATTTTATGGAAAAATGATGCTTCCGATTGTTTTATCGTCAACTTCGATATATCGCCGCTTATTGTTAGAAAAAATAGGTTTACCTTTTACCTGTGCAGCACCACATGTTAATGAAAATTCGCAGGAGAATGAAACGCCAGAGCAATTAGTCATGCGCCTTTCACGAGCAAAGGCTATCGCATTACAAAAACATTATTCCAGTCACCTTATTATAGGTTCCGATCAGGTATGTGTTTTAAACGGTAACATTACAGGAAAACCCCATAATTTTGAGAATGCTCTCTCACAACTAAAAAAAGCCAGTGGGCAACGCGTTACTTTTTATACTGGCATTACATTATTCAATAGCAAAACAGGAAATACCGATACGCGCTGTGAACTATTTCATGTCCACTTCAGAACACTGAATGAAGCCGAAATCATCAACTATCTAAAAAAAGAACAACCTTTCAATTGTGCAGGTAGTTTTAAAAGTGAAGGTTTGGGAATTACATTATTTGAAAAACTTGACGGTAAAGATCCCAATACATTAATTGGCCTGCCATTAATTACCCTGACAGACATGCTTATCCGTCAGGGGGTAAACCCTCTGACGGCACAACATTCATAACCAACTTACAACCATTTAATTACATTTGACGCAATTTTTTTAAACATTGGCGTAACCCAGTATCCATTGGCGCTTCAAAGCACAAAGTTTCTCCTGTTGATGGATGGGTAAATTTTAATGAACTGGCATGCAGAAATAGTCGTTTAATTCCTGTTTCTGCAAGCTGTTCATCAAATGTTTTGTCACCGTAGCGATCATCAAATGCAATTGGATGCCCCGCATATAAGGTGTGCACACGGATCTGGTGAGTACGTCCTGTTACAGGGCTGGCTCGTACCAGTGTGGCAAATGCATACCGCTCTTCAACCTTGAAACGCGTCTCCGATGGTTTACCTTCACTGCTAACCTTAACGACCCTCTCACCGCTTTGCAGAATATTTTTTAATAAAGGTGCCTGCACTACTTTACAATGGGATTGCCATTGGCCACGCACCAATGCCAAATAATCTTTCTGCATTTGTTTTAAACGTAATTGTTCATGTAATGAACGTAAAGCTGAACGTTTTTTTGCGATCAGTAAAACCCCGGATGTATCACGATCTAGGCGATGTACCAGTTCAAGAAAACGCGCTTCAGGCCGTAATGCACGCAATCCTTCAATCACACCAAAGCTCAGCCCGCTCCCACCATGTACGGCTGTTCCTGATGGTTTATTGATAACTAAAATATAATCATCTTCATAAAGAATACATTCTGCCAAAGCAGCTACTTTATCCAGCTTTGCAGAAACAGGAACATCCTGTTTTTCTGCTACTCTGACAGGCGGAATTCTGACAATATCATTGGCTGTCAATTTATATTCAGGCTTAACTCTTCCTTTGTTGACTCTAACTTCACCTTTGCGCAAGATCCGATAGACCATACTCTTAGGTACACCTTTTAAGCGAGCCAGCAAAAAATTATCAATTCTCTGGCCTGCTTCATCGTCATCAATAGTGACAAACTGTACAATTTGATTATTTGTTTTCATAGACGCAATTTTAATTATCCAGTAAACAGAGTGCCAATCATTTTTAAATTATGTATAAATAACATCCATATTTTTATTCTTTATTATTAAATTGTCTTAGAATAAAGACTAAAGATTAACAACTTATCACCATTTCATGATAAAAAACTCTTAAAGCGATAAAGTCACCTTGCTATCACCCCAACAGCAATGGAATAATGCTTTCCGGCCACAGTTTACTAAACTATGAATGGCAGATTGAAATTGTTTGTTATCTGTTTGTTTGAACAAAAACGCAGCAATGGCGTAAGACGTAATGTTTAATCAAACAATTTATGGGCTGTGGGTTGCAACTTACTGGACTGGGTAGAACCTGTACTAATTTATTACAGTATCCCCCCCCAATAAAGAGCGCTGCGTTTCTTCCAATGAAAGAAATGAAATTCAGGCTCGCCGACAATCAGGCACCTCTATACAAACGATAGCCGTGAGGCTGGCGGTTTTGTAAAAGACACGAGGTCATCGGTTACCAGTAGTGCTTCTCTTTTTACTCGCAGCTCTATACTAATGTAAAAAATAATGAGTAAGTTAGAATGAAAAGAATGTTAATCAACGCAACCCAACAGGAAGAGTTGCGTGTCGCCCTTGTTGATGGGCAACGTCTTTATGATCTGGATATTGAAAGTCCTGGACACGAGCAAAAAAAGGCAAATATCTACAAAGGTAAAATTACACGGATTGAACCTAGCCTTGAGGCCGCTTTTGTTGATTATGGTGCAGAGCGACACGGCTTCCTTCCTATAAAAGAAATTGCTCGTGAATATTTTCCAAGTAATTACCATGCCCACGGTCGCCCCAACATTAAGGATATACTGAAAGAAGGCCAGGAAGTTATCGTTCAGGTCGATAAAGAAGAGCGAGGCAATAAAGGTGCAGCCTTAACAACCTTTATCAGTCTGGCTGGCAGCTATCTGGTTCTGATGCCAAATAATCCAAGAGCAGGTGGTATTTCCCGTCGTATTGAAGGTGATGATCGCATCGAACTAAAAGAAGCACTCTCTTCTCTTGAAGTACCTGAAGGTATGGGGCTTATCGTCCGTACTGCCGGTGTCGGCAAATCCGCAGAATCCTTACAAGGAGATCTGAACTTCCGCCTGAAACACTGGGAAGCGATTAAGAAAGCTGCAAACAACCATCCAGCACCCTTTTTGATTCATCAGGAAAGTAACGTTATCGTACGAGCTTTTCGTGATTATCTGCGTCCAGATATTGGGGAAATCCTGATCGATAACCCTAAAATCCTCGATTTGGCACGCCAACATATCACAGCTCTTGGCCGCCCTGATTTTGCCAGCAAAATCAAACTGTATAGTGGTGAAGTCCCCCTGTTCAGCCATTACCAAATAGAGTCTCAGATCGAATCCGCTTTCCAACGTGAAGTGAGACTGCCTTCTGGAGGTTCAGTCGTCATTGATACCACTGAAGCGTTGACTGCAATCGATATCAACTCATCCCGTGCAACCCGTGGGGGAGATATTGAAGAGACCGCTTTTAATACGAATCTGGAAGCCGCAGATGAGATTGCCCGTCAATTACGCCTGCGAGACCTCGGTGGTCTTATCGTTATCGATTTTATTGATATGACACCCGTTCGTCATCAGCGTGAGGTTGAAAATCGCTTGCGTGATGCAGTTCGCCAAGATCGTGCCCGTATTCAGATCGGCCGAATCTCCCGTTTTGGTCTGCTGGAAATGTCACGTCAGCGCTTAAGCCCGTCACTGGGTGAGTCCAGTCATCATGTCTGTCCACGCTGTAGCGGTACGGGAACCATTCGCGATAATGAATCACTTTCCCTGTCTATTCTTCGTCTAATAGAAGAAGAAGCATTGAAAGAAAATACTCATCAGGTGCATGCCATTGTTCCTGTTCAAATCGCTTCCTACTTATTGAATGAGAAACGTAAAGCTGTCAGTGCGATTGAACATCGTCAGGGTGGTGTCGGCGTGGTTATCGTTCCAAATGATCAAATGCAGACCCCGCACTTCTCTGTTTTACGTGTCCGTAAAGGTGAAGAAATTTCTGCCCTGAGTTATCAGCTCTTACAGGTTCATGAAACGGAAATGGCAAATGTTCAGGAAGATACACAGCATGAACGTAAGCGTCCTGAACAACCTGCTATTTCGACTTTCGATCTGCCTACAGAAACTCCTGCACCTGTAACGGCAAAAACAAAAGAGAAAAAAACACCAGCAAATAATCAGCAAAAAGCAGACAAACCGGGTTTGTTCAGCCGTCTTTTAAAAGCCCTGAAAAAAGCATTCAGTGGTGAGGAAGAAAAACAACCACGGGAAAAGAGCAAAAAATCTTCCGGTAACGATAATCGCCGTTCATCAGACCGCCGTAATTCACGCCGTCAAAACCAACGTCGAGAGCGCAATGAAAATGAAACTCGTAATAATCGTGAGCGTGATGAACAACGTAAAGGACGTAATGCTCAGCCTAAAAATAATGTGCAGGATGATACCGTAATAGATAACGAGGCTCGTGAAACTCAGCAGCAACAGCGCCGTGAACAGCGTGCAGAACGTCAACGCCGCCGTCAGGAAGAAAAACGCCAACAGCAGTTAGAAATCAAAGCACAACAAGTAAGCAAAACTGAAGTTCCAGAGGAAGAAATAGAGGAACGTCAACCTGTTATGCCGAGGCGCCAACGTCGTCAGCTTGAGCAGAAAATCCGTATTACAGATAGCGTGAAAGAAGAAGCTGTTATTGCTGCCTTGTCAGCAGCCACGTCTGGATCTGCCTCAGTAATTGTAGAAGAAGAGAAAAAAGTTTCTGTACCGACTGTTATCAATACAGAAATGGAAGTAACGGCTCAGCTTTCTACCTCAGACGAATCCATCGCGCAAAATGCAAGTGTGCAAGCCCCATCTGCACAAAGTTCTCTGCAAGGTAATGAGCAGCAAGATAACATCATGCCACGTCGTTCTCGCCGTTCACCACGCCATTTGCGTGTCAGCGGGCAACGTCGTCGTCGTTATCGCGATGAACGTAATCTGACCCAATCACCTGTCCCTCTTGCAATGGCAGTAGTTTCACCTGAATTAGCATCAGGTAAAGTTTGGGTTAGTTACCCTGTCACACCTGTAATAACAATATCTGAAACAGAGATTTCAACTGAAATTTCTGCTGTTGAAGGAATAGCATCAGAACAATCCGTTGATGTCATGCAAATTCCTGCGGTTGCAAAAATGGCTGAACCAGTCTCAATATTTTCTGTTACTGAAGCAACAAAGACAGAGAAAACCACAAGCAATCACAAAGATGTTAAAGCTGAATCAGTGATCTATTCTGTGGCATCAGCTATAGAGCCTGCCTCTGAACTGACTGAAACAGCAACACAGGAAACTGTAGGAGCAGCTATCAGCAATGATATCGTATATCAGGTTAAAGCTGTTGTGCATAACGCGGTATTACATGAACCTGAGGAAAAAGCACATCATGCAGCAGAACCGATCATCGTGACCTCTATCGCTGAACAGGAACACAATGAAGAACAGCCAACTGTCGCAACGGAAATATGCTCTCAGGCAACGGAAATTAAAGCGAAAGAGACAAAAGCTGCTGAACCACAGATCATCATGGCAAAAAATCATCACGCTTATTCCCCAATGACTAAAGCTCCGGCACCGGATATGGCGGGACAACCTGTCATTATTACTGAATGGCAACGCCCTGCTTATCCATTTAAAGGAAAAGGAGGTGCAGGTGGGCATTCTGCAACCAACGTCGCAACATCAGCAATGTCAAAGCCACAGTCATTCGAATAATCGAATAATGTAATCGCCTATAAATCAAATGGCTCCCAGAAAAGGAGCCATTTCTTATCATTCGCGCTAGAAAAACCGTCTGTTTCATTTCCTTTGAGCTCTGATTCCAATAAACTCAGATAGTTATCATTTAAAATGGTGAATTATTATGGATAAAATTTCGTCTACGAAACCTTGGTTGATTTTTGGTGCGGGCAAAGGTATCGGGCGCTATCTAACCGATATCGCACTAAAACAAAAACGTCCGATTACGGCATTAATTCGTAATGAACAACAGGCTATTGAACTAAGTTCAATAGGTGTGAATGTGATACAAGGTGATGCCTGTGACAGCCGAAGTATAGAAAAAGCTATTGAACATGCCGGAGAAAATCCCATTGTTTTTTCAACCATCGGAGGAGGTAATTCAGATCACTACGGCAATATTTCCATCATAGATGCGTTGGAAAACGCGCAAATTTCTCGCATGCTCTTGGTGACATCCATAGGATGTGGTGATAGTTGGCACACCTTATCACCACGTGCCAAATCATTATTCGGTCAATCAGTCAGGCTCAAATCACTGGCAGAAAGTTATCTGCAAACCAGTACATTAGACTTTACAATTATTCGTCCCGGTGGTCTGACTAATCAAGCAGGTACAGGGCATTGCCAACGTTATCAGGGGGAAATTCACGGTATGGTGAGTCGTGAGGATGTCGCTTTGCAATTGGCACATATGGCTGAAGATAAAGAGACTTATTACCAGATTTACGCTTTGGTCGATCCTGAACTAAAACCTCACTGGGGTTGATAAAGTAACCACGCCTTCCGGCGTGGTCAATCGCTTATTTTACTCCACCATCCATTGCCTTAAGCTTTTTGGATAATTCGCGGCGTTCTTTAGACAACTCAGCATTTTTGATAATGTATTCGTCTACTCGCTCTTCATAATCGCTACGCATATGGACGATAATTCCTTGAATATCTTCAACTGACATTCCCGGTTTAATGTAATCACTCAGATTATCCAGTAACAGTACACGTTTTTGGTTGTCGCGGATCTTTTTCTCATTATCTACGATTTCTCGTTGTAATTTATTTTTGCGACGAAAAATACGCACAAACTCTAATACATTATGGAATGTCGGCTTATTCGCGTTGTCCATTTTTTACACCTTTCTTTAATTAGAACGATAATTTTTTATGCTGACTACACAATACAATTTCAGGCAACACATAGACAAGCCAGTTTCGATAATTTATTGACGTAATGAGCCTATAGGTTACCATATCTTTAATCTAGCCACACAACAAACTAACTTACCGCGGATAAGACAACTCAAATTATATGAGCATGACTGATAGACAAGAATAATACATTGAAATCTAATTAGTTAAACCAACAACCAATGGATACAGAATTGCCTTGAGTAACGATAAAACCCCCACTTTCTACGTTCATGATTATGAGACCTTCGGTAAACATCCTGCCTTAGATCGTCCTGCGCAGTTTGCAGGAGTTCGTACTGACAGTGATTTTAATATCATTGAAGAGCCTTTAGTGGTGTACTGTGCCCCTGCTGATGATTATCTCCCTGATCCTGAAGCTATCATGATTACGGGAATTACTCCCCAATTAGCGCTGAATAAAGGGGTTAATGAAGCGGAGTTTGCACGCTTGATCCATGCTGCATTCAGTAAACCCAATACCTGTATTCTCGGATATAACAATATCCGTTTTGATGATGAAGTCAGCCGTAATATCTTTTATCGCAATTTCTACGATCCTTATGCTTATAGTTGGCAAAAAGGTAATTCTCGTTGGGACTTGCTTGATGTGTTACGTGCCTGCTATGCCCTGCGCCCAGAAGGGATCATCTGGCCAGAAAATGATGATGGTCTACCTAGCTTTAAACTGGAACATCTGACAAAAGCCAATGGCATAGAACATACTCAGGCCCATGACGCGATGTCAGATGTTTACGCCACTATTGCTATGGCGAAACTGATTAAACAGGCACAACCTAAGCTGTTCGATTATTTTTTCCAGTTAAGAAATAAACAGAAAATCAGCAATCAGATTGATATTCCACAAATGAAACCGCTGGTACATGTATCAGGTATGTTTGGCACTTTACGTAGTAATATTAGCCTGATTGCACCTTTGGCCTGGCATCCAACAAACCGTAATGCCGTTATCATGTGTGATTTAGCGGGTGATATCACACCTCTGCTGGAACTTAGTGCAGATGAATTACGTGAACGCTTGTATACCCGACGAAATGAATTACAGTCAGATCAAGCACCTGTTCCCATCAAACTAGTGCATATCAATAAATGCCCGATTATTGCGCCTGAAAATACTTTGCGCCACCAAGATGCAGAGCGGGTTGGATTAGATCGCAACCAATGTGCACAAAATCTGGCTATCTTACGTAGCAATCCACAAATCAGGGAAAAAGTGGTCGAATTGTTTTCTCATCCAGAAGAATTTCCAGAATCCGATAATGTTGATGCTAAGCTATATAGTGGCTTTTTCAGTGACGCTGATAAAACTGCAATGGAAATTATTCGTGAAACCACTCCTCAAAATCTGCCTGCGTTGGATTTAACATTTCAAGATACACGCATTAAAGCACTTCTGTTCCGTTATCGCGCCAGAAACTATCCGGCAACTTTGGATTATGATGAACAACAGCGTTGGTTGCAGCATCGTCGGGAGATACTGACACAAGAAAATATCACCCAATATTTTGCAACTATTGAACAACTTTTTATTGAACACCAATCTGATGAAGAGAAATGCCGTCAATTAAAGGCGTTGATCGACTATGCAGTTCAACTGGCTGAATGAATTTCAGTCAAAACAGAAAAAGACAGAACCCAGGTTTTGTCTTTTTCAATCCTTGTACAATGACTCTAGTTATGCTGATGATCAGAGCATTTATCAAAACATTGACCTGCACACTTTTTACCCCAATTTACCCCAATTTTTCAGCTTAGATGTTTTACCAATCCCTGGATTCAAACTATTAGTCGGATCATTCTTTTGATAAAACTGTTTAAGCGGGGGCTTAGCCTTATACAAATGACCTACATTGTGCTCAGCAGGATATTCTGCTCCTCTCCGGTCTAAAATTTCCAGCATCTTCTCTTTCAATGCTTTAATATTTTTACCTTTTTTGACAATGTAATCCTGATGAAATACATGACACATAAAGTGACCATAATATAAACGATGTACCAGTGCATCATTGATTTCTGGCGGCAGATGTTCAAACCACTCACGATCATTACGTCTGAGAGCAATATCCAATGGCAAAATATCTTCTACTTCATTGCTGTGCACTGCCTGATACCGAATAGCGGCTCCTGCTGCTACAAAGCGATGTAAAAAAGCCTTGGCACCTTCTTCTGGGGTACAGACGAAATATTCCCCCTCTGCCTGTTTGAAATAACTCTCTAACCATTCATTCGCTTCTTTTATACCTTCACCAGACATTTTTAATAACAAATGATGTTCAAAACGATCCCGATATGCTTTCAGACGCGCGGGTAAATGTGAAGGTAACAAACGGCTTAGTCCCTGCATTACCCGATCTATTAAATGTGCTGGCAAAAAAGGAATTTTGCCGAAAATGGTATCCATCCGCCCTTTTAAGCTGAAGAACTTTGGCATTTTATCAGTGCCAAGTTTATCAATCATAACGAAGATATCTTTGCCATAAACTTCAGCGACATCAAAAATATCCCGATGCATATACTCACCAGCAATCGGCAAGTGCTGAAAACTCGATAAGATATGTCGGCGTAATTCTGTCAAAACTTCCGGTTGATTCGTACCGATATAGAATACTTGTGTAGAAGGTTCTGCCGCGAAGGTATCTAAACGAACGGCGAAAACAATCAATTTACCTGCGCAACCTGAGGCTTCAAACAACCTGCGTTCATCAGCATTAAAACGTGATGGGGTATCCGCATCAATATCACGAACCCGCTGGGTATATTCATGATCAGAAGCGACTCTTTTATTTTGCTGAATATCTTCAATACGGTAACGTTGTTCTTCTAAACAAGTCAGGATTTCTTCTGGCGAATTCCCCAATTCTATACCTAAATGATTGATAAGCTCGGCTTCACCTTTTTCATTCACACGTCCATACAAAGCCATTTCGGTATAAGCAGGCCCACGCTGAACTAAGGAACCACCAGAATTGTTACAAACTCCGCCAATAACCGATGCACCAATACAGGAAGAACCAATGACCGAATGCGGTTCACGGCCAAGCGGTTTTAATACTTTTTCCAGATTCCACAATGTGCTACCAGGGAATGCAATGATCTGATTGACAGATTTGAGAACCTGTATTTTATCCATTCTCAATGTACTGATAATGATAATATCGCGATCATAATCATTACCATTGGGCGTAGAGCCTTCCGTTAACCCCGTATTAGCAGCCTGCATTAAAATAATCTTGTCTGCTTCTACACATGCCTTGAAAACTTTCCACTGCTCCAGTAATGAGCCGGGAAAAACAACAGCAAGGGCATTTCCTTGCCCGGAACGAAAGCCTTTGCGATAGCGTTCTGTTTTTTGAGGTTCAGTAAGAATATGAGAAGAACCCACAATATGAGTAAGAATTGCAATGAGTTGCTGATTTTGAAGAGTCTTAACATCATTCATAATGATTTTCTTACCTTAATGTAGAATCAAACGGAAATACTTTTAATGACATTATTAAGGACAAAGTTTAATCATATTATATGACGTATATTGGTTATTTTTTAATTAAAATTAATTTGTTATTGACAAAAAAAACAGCACTCAAAGGTGCTGTTTCTTAAAAAACAATATGGCAATGAATTTTATACAGATTCACTGAATTGTGGCATGGGCTGCCGGAAGCTGCGAGTCAGGAAGAACATATAAAGCAGACCGATACCTGCCCAAATTAGACCCAACTCCATAGAGCTTGCTTCCAGATTTGTCCACAATACCCCTACTGTTGCTGCACCAAATAATGGCAACAAAAGGAAATTGATAGTGTCTTTCAGAGTATTATTACGGCGTTCACGAACGTAATATTGCGAAATTACGGCTAAGTTTACGAAAGTAAATGCAACCAACGCCCCGAAGTTGATCAATGCCGTCGCCGTCACCAGATTTAAAAATCCACTTGATAAGGCAACTACCCCAACCAAGATAACGTTGATTGAAGGCGTGCGCCATTTCGGATGAATATAGGCAAATATTTTCTCTGGCAATACACCATCGCGCCCCATAACATAAAGCAAACGAGCCACACCCGCATGTGCCGCCATACCAGAAGCCATTACAGTGACACAAGAAAACACCAGGATAATGGCCTGGAACAGTGCACCAGCAACATACAGCATAATTTCTGGCTGAGATTCATTCGGGTTTTTAAACCGAGAAACATCTGGGAAATAGAGCTGTAAGAAATAAGAGACAGCAATAAAGATAACACCACCGATCAATGCAGTGAGGAAGATCGCTTTCGGGATCACTTTACCTGCATTAGGTGTTTCTTCAGACAGAGAAGTGATGCCATCAAAACCAAGAAATGAGAAACAAAGTATCGTTGCCCCGGTAATCATTGGAATTAATTTCGCCTCTTCTGATGTAAATGGCCGGGCACTAAATAGTGTTCCTGCACCTTCACCGCTATGTATGCCGTGTATTAATAAACCGACAAACGCAACTATAACGGCAATCTGAACAACGACAATCAGACCGTTGAGATTAGCAACAACATTAATACCACTCAGGTTGAAAACGGTCATTAACACCGCCAGACTAACTACGAAGACCCACGGATCAATACCAGGGAAAATGGCCTGAAGATAAATTTTTGCCAGCAAGATATTGATCATCGGCATCAGCAGATAATCCAGCAAAGATGACCAACCTACCATAAACCCAAGATGGGGATTCATTGATTTTTGTACGTAAGTGTAGGCAGAACCTGCTGACGGGAATCTTTTTACCAGTTTCCCGTAACTCAAAGCTGTAAATAAAATTGCAATCAGCGCGATAGCATAAGATGTCGCAACATGCCCATCCGTCAATTTGGAAACGATACCAAAGGTATCAAAGATAGTCATTGGCTGTATATAGGCAAGCCCCATCATGACCACTTGAAATAAAGTCAGTGTTCTTTTCAGTTGAACACGATTGCTGGCACTTGCCTGAACAGTACCGAGAGTGGCTGTAGTATTATGCGACATGAGCGAAACCTCCCATAACTTCGATCTGGGTATTACTACAACTACTTAATCGATAGTTACTGGGTAGACTTCGCATCTGTCTATAAACAGAAAAGAAAGAAGAGTTGGAAGATAGCGAACTGACAGAGGGCCGTGCCCCATAATCGTCATTGCAGCAGCGAGCGCCAATTGGCACAAGTGCAAAAGCGAATAATTGCTCCATATTTGCGTTCCTCAATACAGCAGCTCTTTTCATTAGTAGCTGCTTATGGTCAGTATCGATCCGGAGAATGTCCGGTCTCTTGGTGTTGTAAAAAATAACTCAATGCAAAAAAAATAACTGATGCATAATTACGCACCAGTTATTTTTAGTGGACGCATTTTGCACTTCAAGTCCAGAAATAGCAAGGGCTATCACACTAAAAATTCATTATTTTTTACAATACAAAAGAGTACGCTGGAATCTCTTCTTACTGAAAGAGTTCAAAAACGCAATGCTATCACATCCTTTGATTGGCGATTAATAATCTTTTAGCACAGAAGTAAATTATTTGCTATTTAAATATGACAAGCATGATATCAAAAAAATCTGCTCTTAGTCATAATGACGATAAAGAGCAGATTTAATATTACATTTAATCGATAATAATAACTCTAATTAATATAAACCGAAATGTTAATTAAAAGTCATAATTAATGCCGATATTGTAACGGCGACCGTCAAGAGTAGCTCCGTGGATTTCATCCGTCACACGTTTATCAAAGACGTTATAGACACCACCTAATACTCTCAGATTTTTCGTGAGACTATAAGTCATACCCAGATCAACAAAAGAATAGGAAGGTGTACCACTTCCTATTGATGAACGGTACTGAAAGTTCTTTGTTTTCCCACGGAAATTAATACGAGCCCATGTTTCCATTTCTGGCAATGTCTGCCAGTTTAGGGTTGCATTAGCCATATGTGTTGGCATCTTATTCAACGGTTGGCCCTTAAACTTGCCCGTTTTCTGCTTAGAATAGGAATAAGTATAGTTTGCTGCCAATGATAGATTTTCTCTGATATCCCAATTTATGGTCGTCTCTATACCACGAATGTTCGCTTTACCAACGTTCATTCTTCCATTAACAAAATCATAATCACCCTTACCAATTGATTTACAAGATACAAGTGATTTACAAATGTTAAATTCAGTGATTTTATCTTTAAAGTTTGTATTAAAGATTGTGATACCCACATTAAAATTTTCTTGGTTGTTCCAGATCACGCTAATTTCTTCATTAATGCTTTTTTCTGGTTTCAGTTTTGGATCACTTTCGATCACGCCATTGCTACGTCCCCCTCCCGTCACTTGCAACCAATTAGGCGCAACATGTCGCAAGTTAGGTGAGCGATATCCTGTAGTGATACCACCTTTAATTGTCCATTGCTCATCGGCACGCCAGACGCCATATAAGCGAGGGGTTACATGGGCACCAAAAAGTTGATCTTTATCTAGACGAATACCTCCCGTCAGAGCGAAGTCATTGATGATTTGCCATTCATCTTCAGCAAACAACGCCCAACTCCAGCGAGTAAGCTTATTTGTATTTGTACCGTTCTCAGACGCCGATTTATTGCCATTATCGCGCAGGTCTTCATAACGATATTGTCCTCCTACGCTTACTGTATGATCATCTAAGGTAAATGTGGTTTGATTATTAAAAATAGTATCTGCGAATTTCATCTCACGTTCAGGGTTCTTCGATTCATCCCGCTGAATATAAGATGTCATTGTGCCAAAGTCATAAACACCGTTATGTGTTATCGAGTAATTATTACGCGCATAACGGCTGGTGTTATCTTCACAAGATCTTTTCGTACATGGACGAGTTTTACCAATTGTTGAATCACGATCTTGCTCATAACGCCCGACTTCAAAATCAAAGCTATTTTGCTCATTTGGTGTTAAAGAAAAAGTCGCCGCACCATTACGCATTTCTTGTTTTCTATATCCATCAATAAATTTATCTTCATTACGGTGAGAAAACAGGCCAGTCACTTTTAATCCTAATAAACCATCAATTAACGGTCCTGCAACATAAGCGCTGGTTTGGTAGCTATTACCTGATTTTGTACGTTCAGTCAGGGTAGTATCTGCACGTAAACTGCCATTCCACTCTTTATGAACCTTACGAGTAATGATATTGATAACACCGCCCATTGCATCGGAGCCATAAAGGGAAGACATTGGCCCACGTACAACTTCAACACGTTCAATTGATGCCAGCGGTGGCAGCCATCCCTGCTCAATACCTGAACCATCACTGTTTGGACGAGTGCTGCGAGTGTCAACACGCTTACCATCAATTAGTATCATTGTGTATTGTGATGACATACCACGGATACTAATATCACTGCTGCTACCGCCCCCCGTAACGACGACTCCCGGAACATCTTTCAATGCATCCGTCACGTCACGGTAAGCTTTGGTTTCCAACTGCTTACGACTAACCACCGAAATGGAGGCTGGTGCATCTTCAATTTTTTGCTGGAAACCCGCAGCAGTGGTAACAATAATTTTATCTTCGCCATTATTAGCTGCATTAGCAGCCAAAACAACGCTGGATGAGACAGCAGCAATAACGCCTAAGACAAGTTTCTTCTTTGCAAAAACGACCATTCCCGATTCTCCAAGATGTAAAATAAAACTATTTAATTTGGATAATCGACATAAACTCAATATGCAGGGATAAGAATTTATCCCTACCAGTGTTATCTTTTTATTTACTCTTCAATTAAATAAAACAACTTATGCTTTTTATTATTTTAACCAGCCAAATCCATTACGAGGCCATCAATTAATACTTGAGGTATTCCCTGAGAACAGCGTTCTATCCTGCCCTTAACACCATATACTTGAGCCAGACTGTCCGGTGTTATTACCTGTTCAGGTAAGCCTTCAGAAATTAATTCACCTTTTTTCAACATTAATATATGGTCACCATGACGCAGTGCAATATTAATATCATGCACAACAACAACGGTAATAATATTACGGCGACGTGTTTCACGTGCGACTAAATCCATAACGTGATACTGGTAATTTAAATCCAGCGCACTTAACGGTTCATCTAATAATAATAATGTCGGCTTTCTTATCAAGGATTGAGCCAAACCAACCAATTGTTTTTGTCCACCGGATAATTGATCCAAATAGCTCAACGCCAAATGTTCAATCCCAAGCTGGCGTAACAATTCCATGACTTCTTGTTCGCACTGCTCACTACTCACACCACCTGATGCCCGCTGAGCAACAATCACAGATTCCAGCACATGCAGATGGACACCTGCAGGCAATGATTGAGGCAAATAAACCACGTTCTGGGCACGTTGGGCAAAATCCATCTGCATTAAATCCTGCCCATCCAACAGTAAAGCACCATTGGCTTTATTTAAACCCGCCAGTGAACGCAATAACGTTGATTTTCCGCTGCCATTAGGCCCGAGTAATACCGTAATTTTCCCACGTGGTAGTGGATTTACATCCAGATTTTCAATAACAGGATGCTTTGGGTAACCCGCCGTGAATCGACTGATTTTCAGTCCCTGATTCATACACTCCCCCTATGGCGTAACACGATACTCAAGAAGAAAGGAACACCAACCAAAGATGTCACAATTCCCACAGGTATGATGACACCCGGGATCAAATTCTTGGACGCGATAGACGCCATTGACAGTACCAGTGCACCTATCAGGGCACTCGCTGGCAAATAGAAGCGGTGATCTTCACCAAACATCAGTCTGGCAATATGGGGAGCAATCAGACCAATAAACGCAATCGGCCCAACAAACGCCACCGCCAGTGCGGTCAGAATACTAATACGTAACAAAGTGCCCAAACGGAGACGACGGATATTAATACCAAAACTAATCGCCCGATCTTCCCCTAGACGCAAAGCGGTCAGTTTCCAGGAATTCATCATAGAAACAGGCATAAGCATCAGGAATACCAGCAGCAAAGTACCCAGTTTGATCCATGTTGCCTTTGAAAGACTACCCATTGTCCAGAAAACCAGCCCCTGCAAGGTATCTTCCGTCGCAATAAACTGCATCATGGCAACCAGCGCCTCGAAGGTAAATACCATTGCAATACCAAATAGCACTACACCAGAAGTGGCAACTTTTGTCCAACGTGTAATCCCATCAAGCATCAAAGCAGCCAACAGAGCAAAAATAAAAGCATTTACAGAGATAAGCCACTGATCAGGTATACCAGGAATACCAATACCTAATATGATTGCCAATGCCGCGCCAAAAGAAGCGGCATTGGTAACGCCCAATGTAGATGGGCTGGCCAGCGGGTTATTCAGAACGGTCTGCATTTCAGCGCCCGCCAGCCCCAGAGACAAGCCAACCACTACCGCCATTAAGGCATAAGGTAATCGAATATCCCAGACAATTACCCGGGTTCCTGCATCCATACTCTCCGGCGAAATCAGTGTCTGCCAAAGAGCAGGCAAAGATAGCCCTGACGGCCCCATTGTCAAATCTAATACTAAAGAGATGCCGATAATCAAAACTATCAACAACATCCATGCAATACGTCGATACAGAATATGACGATAGTGTGCTTTGATATCACACTCATCTTGTTGTTTCACCATTGGCATAGGCTCGGTAGTGACGCTCATTCTTATTACCTGTTACTGCTTATTTTTCACTGACCCAATATGTGCCTGCTGGCTCAATAGCCAAGAATTTAGAATGAAGTTCTTTCAGTGTTTGCTGTGGGTCTAAATCAGCAAATTTTTCAGGATAGAACCAATTAGCAAAAACTTGGGTAACGACAACGTTATAAGGCGAATTATAATAATGATGCCAGATAGCATGGGTACGACCTTCCTTCACTGCGGTCAGGGTATTGATACCTCTGCGTTCAGTGATAGATTTCAAACCTGCGCGGGCAATATCTGCGGAAGTCTGAGCACCCATCTGGATACCTTCACTTTTCTCACCTGGATCTTGCGCACCACTGGCGATGTAAATATAAGGATCAACAGCAATCACTTTTTCCAGGTTCATTGTACCCAGTGGCGTTGGCAGAATCTCTTTAGCGATATTTTTACCACCAGCCAGATCAATGAAATTCCCCATGTTGCCATTGCCTGCCGTACCACAGCAATCTTCGATAGAGCCTGCTCTCAGCTCAATAAATACAGAAGGTTTTTTCTCCGCGGGTATACGGTCAGTAATATCAGTGACCAGTTTCTGATTCTTTTCATAAAAATCAGCGTAAGCACTCGCTTGTTTTTCACGGTGCAGCATTTTGCCTAACATACGAATGCTTGGCAGCGTATTTTTCAATGGGTCGTTGCGGAAATCGACAAAAACAACAGGAACACCTGCTTTTTCTAATTGTTTAACCAATTCACTGTTTTTGCCTGGACCATGACCAGATAAGCCAAAGATAGCCACATCAGGATTCAATGTCAGCACTTTTTCAGAACTGACACTATCAGCACTGGTGTTACCTATCAGCGGAATATTGTCAATTTCAGGGAATTTGGCTTTATAAACAGAGTAAGTTTGTGGGTCAAGTTTACGAAAATCCCCCTGCCAACCCGCGATACGGGCCAGAGGTTTATCTCCTTCTAATAAGGCGATGGCATGGAATAAACGACCTTCACCCAACAAGATACGATTGACTTTTTCAGGCACTTCTACAGTACGTCCAGCAACATCCGTGACTGTTTCAGCCCAAGATGCAAAACTTGTCATCATCGCAGAGCTTGCCAATAGACTGATACTCACGCCTTTCACGATTGTTTGAAATCCAAACTTCACTTTAGTTAGCCTCTTTATGCAATAATTTTGCCGTTAACAATAAAGCAAATAAGAATAATTATCAATGCGACTTATTCGACATATCCGAAATTTAATTGTTATAATTTTGCTTTTATTCTATAAAAAATAAAAACTGCCGATTCCATCACAGAACAGGCAGTTTTTATAAAATACAAATAATAATATATTAATAAAAAAGCTTCATTCTATTGGTTTTCTATTAACAATTTATTCATAATTTGTATTCTTTAATGATGGAAATTCCATCTCGCTGTATTTGACAAAACGCGTTTTCTTTTTCAGCTTATAACCAAACCAAATAATTAAGAATAATGGAATGCCGATATAAGTTGCCGTAACACCATACCAGTCTATAGTATCTTGCAGGAATGCCTGATAGTTCTGGCCCAATGTGATCAGCAAACACAGGATAAACGCAAAAATCGGCCCGATAGGAAAAAAACCGGAACGATATGGCAGTTCATTGAGATCTCGCCCTTGAGCAATATAGCCCTTACGGAAACGATAGTGACTAATCGCAATACCAAGCCACGCAATAAAACCCGTCATACCTGAGGTATTCAACAACCACAAATATACCGTCTGGTTGCCAAACATTGAGCTGAGAAAACATAATCCCGCTACCACGGTTGTAACATAAAGCGCATTACGTGGAACACCACCTTTCGACAAATAACCAAAAATCTTAGGCGCCTTACCTTCTCGTGCCAATGTGAACAACATGCGGGTTGAAGCATACATTCCTGAGTTCCCCGCAGATAATACAGCGGTTAAGATTACTGCGTTCATCACGGCGGCGGCTGATAACAACCCCGCATTTTCAAATACCAGTGTGAATGGGCTGACACTAATGTCCTTCACACCATTACGTAACAAACTCGGATCTGTATAAGGAATAATTAAGCTGATAATTAAAATGGCAAACACATAGAATAATAAGATACGCCAGAATACCTTACGTACAGCACGGGGAATGTTTTTCGCGGGATCTTTTGATTCCCCTGCTGTGATACCAATAAGTTCAGTCCCCTGGAATGAAAAACCAACAATCATTGCTACCCCAATCATGGCCGCAAACCCACCAGCAAATGGTGCATCACCAATAGTCCAGTTATGCCAGCCAGCGCCTTCAGCGCCTTTCATGATACCGACAATCATCAGAATGCCGACAACAATGAAAACAATAACTGTAGAAACTTTGATTAGAGAGAACCAATATTCCGCCTCTCCGAATCCTTTAACTGAAATAAAGTTCAACAGGAAAATCAAACTAAGGAATAAAGCACTCCATATCCAGCCCGGTACATCCGGGAACCAATATCCCATCACCAATTGAGCAGCAACAAGGTCAACTGCTATCGTAACCGCCCAGTTGTACCAATAGTTCCACCCTAATGCGAAACCAAAGCCTTCATCAACATACTTAGAACCATAGGTGGAAAACGACCCTGATACAGGCATGTAAGCAGCCAACTCACCTAAGCTGGTCATCAGAAAATAGACCATCAGGCCGATCAGTGCATATGAAAGCAGAGCCCCACCTGGGCCGGCTTTCGAAATGGTCGCTCCAGAAGCAACAAACAATCCTGTGCCAATTGATCCGCCAATGGCAATCATCGCCATATGTCGTGCTTTTAATTCACGGCGCAGGATTTTTGGAGCCTGATCCCGTGGCATGCTTTGTTCTTGAGACATTCTATTCCTATATCATCGAGAATAATTTTTAGTGCGGGATTGTAACAAATCTTTGTCTCCAGAATAGCGGCGATTGGAGGTTATAAGATACCTTCATGATCAGCCGCTAATTATA
The DNA here is from genome assembly GCF_014467235.1 of Xenorhabdus indica. GTDB lineage: Bacteria > Pseudomonadota > Gammaproteobacteria > Enterobacterales > Enterobacteriaceae > Xenorhabdus > Xenorhabdus indica. The sequence goes on from NZ_NKHP01000004.1 coordinate 183,677, forward strand.
AGCTACACGATTATATGTTATTCCATATGGCATTAAATTGATGCTAATGACAATAGCTCAATAATTTTTGTAACGCGTTAGACATGTGTTTCTGTCGGTGATAAATCAGATAAAGCGTACGATAAAGTTGTAGCCCCGGTATTATTAACTCAATCAACGTGCCATTCTGTAATTGCTCCCGGACAACCCGACGCGACAAACAACTAATTCCCATTCCATACTGAACGGCATGTTTGATCGCTTCCGAATTGCCTAATTCCATTGCAATATTGAAGCGGGGCATCTGCGAGAACAGAAGATGGTCGAGAACTTCTCTTGTTCCTGAGCCTTTCTCTCTTAATATCCAGGGTGCCTTAATCAGATCTTCCACCGTCAAATTAGCGTTTGCCAGCGGGCTTCCTGGTGAGGAGAAAACAATCAGTTCATCTTTCATCCACGGTTGACTAATTAATTCAGGATTGTGACATAACCCTTCAATCAAGCCCAAATCGACCCGGAATTCCACAACCGACTTTATAACATCTTCAGTGTTACTGATATTCAATTCCAATGGTGTATCAGGATAATCCTGACGGTATTTCGCCAGCATTTCAGGCAACATATAGTTACCAATCGTACTACTGGCTGCTAGTCGCAGTGCTCCCAAGTCTAATTTGAAAAGCTGCTCCACCTCACCAGCCTGTTCAAGCAGTGCCAATGCTTTAGGGTAGAGCAAACGACCATGCTCATTAGTAACCAGTCGTTTTCCTACTCTGTCAAAAAGCTGCACACCCAACTGCCCTTCAAGATCGGTTAACGAAGCACTGACCGCAGATTGTGATAACGCTAATTGTTGAGAAGCCTGTGTCGTTGAACCACTTTTCAGAACTTCTGCAAAAATCTCCAGCTGTCTCAGAGTGATACGCATATGGCCTCGCGGGAAGCAAAAAATAAAATGATAAGATAATCTTGATTTTAGACACTATTACGCAACTTAACAAAAGTCACCTTCAATCAATCTAATTTACTGGTTAAACATATAAAAATAATCAATTTTAATAATTAAATTATTTGCTATATGCTTATTCCCAAAATACATAAGTAATACGAGTGGCAATAATGTCTGAAAGTAAAATTGATGCAACTGGCACAGCTACCCGCCACCCTGCACTATATTTCATTCCCGGAATTGTATTAACTGTAATACTGACAACAATTGCCACTTATCTGAGTCATATCCCATGGTTTACCAAGCTGGGACTCAGTGTTTTGACCATCGCAATTCTGCTAGGGATTATTGTCGGAAATACGCTATGCCCTTTATTAGAATCAACTTGTGGCAAAGGGGTCCATTTCGCCAAACACTATCTGTTGAGAGCAGGTATTATTCTTTATGGTTTTCGATTGACATTCCAGCAAATCACCGATGTTGGCGTAACAGGCATCTTGATTGATGTTGCTATGCTATCCTCTACTTTTTTTATTGCATTATGGCTTGGGCACGTTTTTTTCAGAATGGATAGCCAAACAATCATACTGATTGGTGCAGGAAGCAGTATTTGTGGTGCCGCTGCGGTTATGGCTACTGAACCTGTCGTTAAAGCCTCTTCCGATAAAGTCAGCGTTGCCATTTCTACAGTTGTGATATTCGGCACACTTGCCATCTTTATTTATCCCTGGTTTTATCAAATTAACATCCAACATCAGTGGTTCTCTTTTTCTCAAACAGAATTTGGCATGTTTTCCGGCTCTACCATTCATGAAGTTGCCCAAGTCGTTGCTGTTGGTCATACACAAGGAAATGATGCTGAAAATACGGCCGTTATCAGCAAAATGATCCGCGTTATGATGTTGGCTCCCTTTTTATTACTGCTTTCTGGTTATATTAGTCGCACAAAAGCTAAAAACTGTGCCAACGATCATGGAAAAGCGTCAATTACCATTCCATGGTTTGCAGTATTTTTTATTATTACAGCAGGTTTCAATTCTCTCCAGTTATTACCTGCATCCATTGTCAGTCATATCATTATCGTTGATACTATCATGCTAACAATGGCTATGGTTGCTTTAGGATTAACAACCCATGCCAGCGCAATTCGTCAGGCTGGTACCAAACCTATTTTGTTAGCCCTCCTTTTGTTTATCTGGTTGATGGTTGGGGGACTAATTATTAATAAAAGCATTCATTATTTATTTGGTTAACATTATTTTCCCAAAAGTTCGGCTTTATATTTCAGATGCTGCTCTACTATCTGGGTTCATGCTTTACAGAATTTCATTAACAACAAGAACAATGCATAATTAATGAAACAAAACAGGAGAAAGATATGAAATTTGTTGGAGCCCATGTGAGCGCTGCTGGTGGTGTTGATCAAGCTGTAATTCGAGCTCATGAATTAAAAGCAACCGCTTTTGCACTGTTCACGAAAAATCAACGCCAATGGAATGCCCCACCTTTATCAACAGAAGTGATTGATAAATTTAAAGCTAATTGTGAGCACTACGGCTACGGCAGCCGACAAATTCTTCCTCATGACAGCTATCTGATTAATCTAGGACACCCTGAAGCAGAAGGGCTGGAAAAATCCCGCGCTGCATTTCTTGACGAAATGCGGCGTTGTGAACTGTTAGGTATTGATTTACTTAACTTTCACCCCGGTAGTCATCTTAATAAAATTGATATTGATAAGTGCCTTGCGCGTATTGCTGAATCTATCAATATTGTGTTAGAAAAAACACAAGGTGTAACGGCTGTGATTGAAAATACTGCCGGACAAGGAACCAATCTTGGTTTTAAATTCGAACAGTTAGCTGCCATTATTGAGGGTATCGAAGATAAAAGCCGGGTTGGTGTTTGCATTGATACCTGCCACGCTTTTGCAGCAGGCTATGATTTACGTACCGAGAAAGATTGCGATGCCACATTTAAAGCATTCGATGAAATTGTAGGATTCAAATACCTGCGAGCCATGCACCTTAATGATGCCAAAAGCGAATTCTCCAGCCGTGTTGACCGCCATCACAGCCTTGGTGAAGGAAACATTGGTAAAACACCTTTCAGCTATATCATGAAGGATAACCGTTTCAATGGCATTCCAATGGTACTTGAAACGATCAATCCAGATATTTGGGATCAAGAAATTGCCTGGTTAAAATCACAGAAAATTTGATTGCCTGACAGAAGTCAGCTTGATCTTTGACATCATTGATGCCAATTCAGTTCGGCTTCTGATCCCTACATTCGGCTGGCCAACCGTCAGTGCAGAGACGGCGGTTGCCAGACGCAATGTATGTTCACTGGATTCACGCATCAATAAGCCGTAAACCAACCCACCAACCATTGAGTCTCCCGCACCAACTGTACTGATCACTTCACAATATGGTGGCTTTGCCAGCCATGCACCAGAAGCATTAACCCACAATGCTCCCTGCTCTCCTAATGAAATAACAACATGCGCAATCCCTTTATGACGCAATGTATGAGCCGCATCAATTATGCTATCCAAATCAGGCAAAGGCTTACCCACCCAAGTTTCTAATTCATGACGATTGGGTTTTACCAACCAAGGAGTTGCCTTAAGCCCTGCCACAAATGCTTCCCGACTGCTGTCAAAGATAATACAAGGGCAACATTGCTGTAATCGTTTCATCCAGTCCGTAAAAGACTCTGGAGAAACACCTTCCGGTAAGCTGCCACTAACCACGACCATATCAAACTGCCCTAGCCATGAAAGAGAATCATCAATAAATTGATTCCACTCCTCTTCTGTTACATGGAAACCTGAAAAATTAAAATCCGTTACATCACCATGTTTTTCTGTCAGTTTCACATTGATACGTGTTCTGCCAGAAACTAAATGGAAACGATTGTTCATTTGGTTCTCATTGAAAAAATGTTGAAAACCTTCCTGATTTTCCTTTCCCAGAAAACCACTAACTGTGACATCAATACCCAAATCGCGCAGTACCTTTGCAACGTTATTCCCTTTACCAGCAGCATGTAGCCCTGCTGTCTTTACGCGATTAACGGTTCCCTTAACAATATCTGGACACAGGCCAACTAAATCATAAGCTGGATTTAAAGTTATTGCGGCAACTCGACGGCTCATCTTGCCCAGTTTCTCCTGAATAAATAATCATAAATCATATTAAAATTCCTCTACTATTTATAACATCAAAATTGAATCGTTTCAGTTAAAATTACTATTAGAATGATCATTAACAAAGTAATAACGTATGTCAGTTGTTGTAGGAGTCGGTATCATCATTATTGTGACCAATTAATTTTGCTGCAATCTCAATAATCTTCCTGATCCCCATTTCGAAGCCAGTCGTACTGCTATTAAACTGTGACAAGAGAAAAAATTCTATTTATCTATTTGATAAATTGGTTCTCTATCAGTGTATGCAGAATAAAACAACCGCTATTTGCACATTCCCATTGCACATTCCCATAAATAACTGTTTACACATGTCATTCATTAATGTATCGTCGCGCTAGTACAAAGGTAACACTGATTCATCAGGAGTCTATATGACCATTGAGGTAACGCAAAATTTGAAACGCCCTTCCATATTAGGCGGAGCCATGATCATTGCTGGTACTGCCGTCGGTGCTGGTATGTTCTCCATTCCCATTGTCACCTCTGGGGTATGGTTTATAGGATCGATAATTTTGCTGATATACACTTGGGTTTGTATCTATTTCTCCAGCCTGATGATTTTGGAAGCCAATATGAATTACCCCAGTGGAGCCAGTTTCCACACCATTACAAAAGAATTACTGGGGAAAGGCTGGAATACACTCACTGGGTTATCTATTACCTTTGTTTTATATATTCTGACTTACGCCTATATTTCAGCCGGTGGCTCAATTATTCTGCGTAACTTAAAAGATATTATTCCCTTGTCACAAACCGGGACAGGTCTTATTTTCTCATTTATTGTTGCCTTTATTGTTTGGTTATCAACCAAAGCAGTCGATCGCTTAAGCACTATTTTAATCGGTGGCATGACAATCACATTTATCATGTCAGTGGGAGGTATGTTTACGGAAGTGAAATCTGCTATTTTGTTTGATCATGCAAATACTGAAACCAGTTACTTACCTTATGCTTTCATGGCTCTGCCATATTTACTGACGTCATTTGGTTATCATGGCAACGTTCCGGGGTTAGTGAAATACTATAATAAAGATGTCAAAGCCGTTGCACGCAGTTTGCTCTATGGCTCTTTGATTGCACTGACTATTTACATTTTGTGGCAGTATGCCATTCAGGGAAATATTCCCCGTGAAGCATTCAAACAGATTATTGCTGATGGCGGTAACGTTAGTGACTTACTGAACCAAATGGATAGTACATCCGACAATGCAACAATAAACCAGCTATTAAATGCCTTTTCATATATGGCATTATCCAGCTCATTTTTAGGTGTATCTCTCGGTTTATTTGATTACCTGGCTGACTTTTTCGGATTTGATGATAGCAAAACGGGGCGTTTAAAAACGGCTTTAGTAACATTTATTCCGCCTACTGTGCTGGCATTATTCTTTCCAAATGGTTTCCTGTATGCGATTGGTTTTGCAGGATTGGCAGCAACTATTTGGGCCGTTATCGTACCAGCACTTATGGCCCGAGCCAGCCGCCAGCGTTATCCACAAGCCACCTATCGTACCCCTGGTGGTAACTTCCTGATAACATTTATTATCCTGTTTGGTTTAATAAATGCAGTAGTTCATATCTTCTCTTTATTTGATCTGTTACCTGCCTACCGCTGACTTTTCGTTTCCCTCTGCCCTGGTATTTTAACCGGGGCTTTCATTCACCTCTTGCCTAATTCACTGACTGCGAGTAGTTTTGTCGCCACCTTAACATTCATTCCACTATTACCCTGTTTTTACGGAAGGTATTTATGGCTAAAGCCAATGAAATTAAACGCGGAACCGCGATCAGCCACAACGGAAAGTTATTATTAGTCAAAGATATCGATATTCAATCACCCAGCGCACGCGGTGCCAGCACACTGTATAAGATGCGTTTTACTGATATTCGCACTGGTCAAAAAGTGGAAGAACGTTTCAAAGGTGATGATATTCTCGAAACAATTACACTAACCCGCCGCAGTGTCAGCTTCTCATATATTGATGGTGACGAATATATTTTCATGGATGATGAGGACTTCACCCCTTATCACTTTAAAAAAGAGCAAATTGAAGAAGAACTTTTGTTCATTCCAGATGAAGGTCTGCCAGGAATGCAAGTTATGACAATGGATGGCCAACTACTCGCTCTGGAATTACCACAAACTGTCGATATGATTATTGAAGAAACCGCACCGGGAATTAAAGGCGCATCAGCAAGTGCCCGCACAAAACCAGCCAGAATGAGTACAGGGCTGACGATCCAAGTTCCTGAGTATCTCAGCTCAGGGGAAAAAATCCGTATTCATATTGCAGAACGCCGTTATATGGGACGTTGCGATTAATTCTATAGTTTTTATATCCTCTATATATAAGTTGCTCTTTTATCGAATAAGAAAAGAGCAACTTATTACCAATTTAAATTAAAAGTAATCAACATGAATGATCGCCAAACGTTTTTTATTATCAGTCCACTTCACTCTGGAAACACCTATATTTCCGGGAAGTATGACATCCCCTGTTTTTTTTGTTTTGTACATTGGAACAATTTGCTTTACAGTGATATTTTTTCCTAATCGGTAGCAGGAAATATTAGCCTGAGTATTTGATACCACCACTTGACATCCCGGATCAACAATAGAGCCTGAAAATTGTATCTGTCCACTGATAGGTTGTGCATGTCCATAAGAAATCCATGAAAACAACAAACAGCTAATTAATAGTTTAAGATAATTTTGCATGGTCACCTCACTTTCGTTTTTCCATTAACAAAACTCAGTTACCTTTTATTCCTTCAAACTCCATAATAAATATTTCATGTAAAAATAATACGACATTAATACCTTTTATTGATTTATATCAAAGGTGAATTTATAGCTCAAAAGCTGATGCTAATTTTATTAATTTAATATACTGTTATAAAAAACTACTATTTGAGTTAAATCACAAATAAAGTTTAAAATTAGTCATTATAGTCTTTAAATTCGATATGCAAAAAAATGTTCGCTGACAAAAGGGAACGGCTATAGCACCATAATATTGAAGGATGCCAGATTTAAAATCCGAAGGGTAATGGGTCATCGCGGGATAAGATAAAAATATAAACAGAAAAATGAACATATTTCGTAACATAAGCAGTTAACCTCCACAACAGGTATCATTACCTTTTTTCGGTTTTAACCCCATGCCAATTTCAAAACCAGACAATGGATTAACGCCGAGCTATCTATATAACGATATAACGGAAAATGAAACAATTTCTTTATATGTTTTATTTATCATGACCACAATTCGACATAATATACTATCAAATTAGGATATGAAAAAATCAATCTTTAGTTATTTAATAGTAGTCAGTGCTCAATAATCGCACCAAATATATATTATCGGTACTGTATTAGTGATTTAGCTATTTTTTCGATAGCTCATAATTATTCATATGATAATAACATTGATGATAACTAACTAATATGAATGCATTCATAAATTTCAAGATACAATCTGGCAAAACCCGAATATACATAGATAGTTATATGGACAAATAATAACCATAAAAATGGCGATAAAGATCAACAAAATTACAACTTGAAGGATGATAGATATAGATATTTCTGCTGATTACATACTCTACCATTGGGCGATTACCCTTTTCTGTAAATTTTGCTATAGTGCATCATCAACCAATTTGACTACCAAAATCCATTTTCGCGTTAAGTAAGATAGGTAACCCATGACCCGTAGCCATCCACTCGCTATACTTATACTCAATCTGCTCGGTATCACCTTGTTTTTCTCATGGTATTTACCTGAGAACCACGGCTTTTGGTTTCACATTGATTCTGCAATTTTTCATTACTTTAATGAAAAATTGCAGCCAAATTCAAAATTTGCGTTATTTGTCGCTATCGTAAATGTAAGGGCATTTGATGTTATATCACTCTTATGTATGGGGCTGCTTTACTACAGCGCATTTCGCAAACAAGATTATGCAGGAAAACGCCGTCTTTTTATGCTTGGTCTGGTCATGTTAATAACAGCAGTGATTATAAATCAGATCGGCCATCAGATCCCCGTCAGCCGTCCAAGCCCAACGTTAACATTTGAAAACGTCAACCGCGTAAATGAAATGACAAGTCTGCATACCAAAGATGCTTCCGGCGATAGTTTTCCGGGGGATCATGGTTTGATGCTACTCATTTTTAGTTGCTTTATTCTTCGCTATATTTCTCGCGGAACGTTCTTCATTGCTTTACTGATTATGATCACTTTTGCCCTTCCCCGTATTATGGCAGGTGCTCATTGGTTTACAGACATTGTTGTCGGTTCATTATCACTCACATTAATTGGAATGAGCTGGGTGTTATTGACCCCACTCAGTGACATTATGGCTGCATGGCTAGATAAAAAATTACCTCATATCGGCCGTACTCGTTAAAACAATATTAATAGGGGAGATATGATCTATCTCCCCATTACCACACAACTTTTATCGAACGAGAATAAAATCGCCAAGATCATTCTAACCTCTTAGTTTATAATCTAATTTTTTGTAAATAACTCTTTTTATCTCTCGCTTTTTTCTCATAATTTCTGTACTCTTCCGCGAGTCCTTTTATTAAAATAATCGCTTTGTAAAGATATTAATAAAATGTGTAGCTTCACACACTTTAGGGACAGAAAGTTTGTCAATTCGCCATATTCTACTAGGCTTTAAGGCGTTTAATATTTTAACGATGGCGATAAGTCACATTAAGGACTGCAAGGGAAAATTAATACAATGGTCAAATCTCAACCAATAGTGAGATATATATTGCGGTTAATCCCCGCAATTATCGCGGCAGTGGCACTGACCGCATGTAGTTCTCCAGATTCCCAAATACGTAGCAAAAAAACTGAAACTCATGCAGTAAATGGTCAAAAGCATTTTCTACTGCAAACATCTCAGGATGAATTTGAAACTTTAGTTAAAAATCTGGACATTAAATCCAAGCTCCTTAACCAATATGCGGATTGGAAAGGCGTTGCCTATCGGCTTGGAGGAAGTACAAAACGTGGCATTGATTGTTCAGCTTTTGTCCAACGCACTTTCCATGATCAGTTTGGTATGGAATTACCACGCTCTACCTCAGAGCAACAGAAGATAGGCCAAACAGTCAGCCGTGCCAAATTAAAAGCGGGTGATTTGGTTCTCTTCAAAACAGGTGCTTACAGGCGCCACGTTGGCATTTATATCGGCAATAACCAATTTGTACATGCATCAACCAGCAGTGGAGTCATTGTTTCCAGATTAAATGACACCTACTGGAACAAGCGTTATTACGGTGCCAGACGTATTTTATCAGACAACATTAACGCCTCAATATAATCCTGAACCTGATTTTTCTTTTCCTGTTTTTCCCTTGCAGGATATAAAAAACGCTTCCATTAGGAAGCATTTTTTATCCGGTTATTATTTATTAAAGTGGGTAAAATGCGGTAATATTTTCCGCAATTGCAGCACCTAATGTCTTAAGCCGACATATCACAGCACTTTCATCCTCTCGAGCAAAAAACAAACATGGTTCACCTTCCCACTCAATTACCGCACTTACTATCTGCATATCAGAAATAGACTGATTGATATCAAGCAAAATACTCCATGCATGTTCGCCTTCATGGCTTAACAATTTCAGCCCCATCAGGCTATTCCCTATATCTGCCTCTTCCTCTGGCAAGATTTCAACTCTTGTACCAACAAAGCCAGATGACCACCGATAACTTTGCGGCAGTCTGTGTACTACCGAAAGTTGGATATTATTCACGTATTATTCCTATCAGAAACAACATTAATACATCTAACCACGAGCTGTAGGCTATCGACTCGTCAAAACCGAATAACCACCCAACAAAAAAGTAAATAAAAAGTTAAAATAAAAATTACAATATCACACTCTTTTCATCTTCAATTTGAAAAAAAATGAGATCAAACTCGCACTTTGTATATATTTATACTGTTTTGGTAAAAAATTCAACTTATTTTTATGCAAAACAGCAACTTTATGTTCAAATTTTATTTACAAATTTATGTTTTCATGAATTGTGCTACACAATAGCGTTCTCACAATATCCTTGTTTTACAAAATGTTAATTATCAACACAGTATTCACCCTCTGGGTTCATATATTTAACATTTTAAAGTTAACAAAAAACCAACACAGAGGATTCAACTGATATCATCAAATTAACAATCATCGATATTTTCCTGCTAATCGTTCGATATTTCCTGTTTATCCAATAAACAAACTGTTCTTAATTTATAGGAAGATTCTTCTGGGTTTTTACGGATGGAAATTATGTTTTCTGAGGAAAATGTTTCCTAAGAAAAGAAAGCTGAGGCATTGGTACACTTAATATCGCTATAAGCTCCAGCAACGATATAGACATGAAAAAGAGTAAGAAGCCACTTGAAAGTACAGATGACTTCTTTGATTATTTTATGTCTTAGCCTTACGTGCATAAACAATCAATATCATCGCTAATATGACACACAAGGCCATCGAACCAACCATTGGCCAGGCACTTTTTTCAGGAGCAGAAGATAAAATTGCCCCAACCAAGGCAGCAATACTGAAACGTATGGTTCCAGATAATGAAGCTACTGTTCCTGCCATATGAGGGTAATCATCCAACACAACGGCCATCGCATTGGAAGTAATCAAAGAAATGCTGCTGATATAAATAGCAACACCCAACACCAAAGAAATAAAACCCAAATCAAACATAGTGCTGAATAACAGCCATAATCCCATGACAAATTGAACAAATATGCCAAAATGCAGCATATTCAATGCGCCATATTTGCGAACAAACTGACTATTGATGGTTGTCATAATGAACATAAAGATAATGTTTAATCCGAAGTAATAACCGAAATGCTGTGCAGGAACACCATTCAATTTGATATAAACAAATGCCCCGGCATTAAGAAAAGAAAACATTCCAGCAAAAGAAAAACCACTTGCCAAAATATAACACAACACTTGGCGCTGCCTGAACAGCATAACAAATTGCCCTAAAGTGACCTTTGGATTGAAGCGCAGCCTTTTCTCTTTAGGTAGTGTTTCCCTGATAAGAACAGCAAATAAAAATGCAGCGATTACCGCAGCAATTGTGATAGACCAAAAGATAGCATGCCAGTTGAACCATACCATCACCATCCCACCTAACATGGGAGCTAATAGCGGAGCTATGATCATTACCAGTGTCACAAACGACATACTGCGTGAAAAATCATCTTTCGTGAACATATCACGCATCAAAGCATTAATCACAACACTGGCCGATGCAGCAGCAAAACCATGCAAAAACCGCATGGAAATAAAGGTACCTATATTTTGTGCCAAAGCACATGCAGCAGATGATATTGCAAAAACAATCACGCCACCTAGAATAACGGGTTTACGTCCCAAGCTATCAGACATTGGCCCATAAACTATTTGACCAATGGCAAACCCTAGCATGTAACTGTTCAATGTCATTTGAACTTTGCCATCACTGACACCAAAATCAATGGCTATTGTTGGCATACTTGGTAAATACATATCAATTGCCAATGGCATTAACATAGAGAGCAGCCCAAGAATAAGGACTAATCCCAAATAGGATAATCGTTGTTGTTGCACGCTTTTTTCCCAAAACAACTATGAACTATGAACTATGAACTATGAATAGATAAAAAATTAAGCTACTGGCATTTGTATGCTCTTAATTTCGTTTTCCGTCAACGCTCGATATTCCCCTGGCGCTAATTTGGGGTCCAAATAAATTTCGCCAATACGTTCACGATGAAGCCCAATAACATGATTCCCCACAGCAGCAAACATCCGTTTTACCTGGTGATACCGTCCTTCACTGATGGTCAGACGAACGAACTGAGATTCGATGATCTCTAATTTTGCCGGTTTTGTCAGTGTCTTTTCTCCATTCAGTTGAACACCTGCAAGAAATTTTTCCTCAGTATCCTCTGATATTGGGTGTTCCAGTGTTACAAGGTAAGTTTTTTCACAATGATGTTTGGGTGAAGTAATACGATGTGACCACTGACCATCATCCGTCAATAACACCAAGCCCGTAGTATCAATATCTAATCGCCCTGCCGAATGCAGTTTATGGGCAACAGGCTCATCAATAAAATACAAAATAGTTGGATTTGATGGATCATCAGTCGAACACACATACCCTTGTGGCTTATTCAACATAAAATAACGTGGACCGTCCAATTGCTCCAATATTGTTCCTTCGTAGGCAACTACCTGCTCAGGTTTCAACTTATATGCCCCTGTTTTGATGATTTCGTCATCAACAGTAACTCGCTCAGCACGTAATTCACGCCCAACGTCATTACGGCTAATACCCAATTGTTGTGATAAAAATTTATCCAATCGCATGAATAGTTATACCTAACAAAAAATAATCTGACAGAAAATAAATATGAAAATACCTTTGATATTACAGGCAATTTCAAAGCTAATTTGAATACAAAATTAAGCAGATAATTTGCAGAATAATAGTAGATCAAATAACTATAATAACCATAAACTATCTGTTATAGCACACTGATCCTGATAATATTTTATCGTCGGCAGGTTGAAGGAAAAATGTTATCCTCCCTACCAATAACCTTTTACTCGATCTTCGTGACAGTAACATAACAATGGCTTTTACTTTACGCCCTTATCAACAAGAAGCGGTAGATGCGACCATTCGTCATTTCCGCAAATATAAAAAACCAGCAGTTATTGTTTTACCTACTGGTGCAGGCAAAAGCCTTGTCATTGCTGAACTGGCTAAACTAGCTCACGGCCGGGTTTTAGTACTGGCACATGTTAAAGAACTGGTTGCACAAAACCATAGTAAATATTGTTCTTATAACCTGAAAGCAGATATCTTTTCTGCCGGGCTGCATCAAAAGAAGAGTGAAGGAAAAGTTGTCTTTGGCAGCATTCAATCTGTAACCCGCAATTTAGACCGTTTTGACCACAACTTCTCACTGCTAATCATCGATGAATGCCACCGCATTGGTGATAATGAAAACAGTCAATATCAGCAAATTATCCAGCAACTCCAGAAAAATAATCCCCAGATCAGGATACTGGGTTTAACCGCGACGCCTTACCGTTTAGGTGTTGGCTGGATTTACCAGTATCACTATCATGGCATGATACGTGGTGACGAAAATTGCTTTTTTCATGACTGTATTTATGAACTTCCATTACGTTATATGATTAAACACCACTTTCTGGTTCCTCCAGAAAGGTTAGATATGCCCATAATGCAATATGATTTCAGTCAAGTACGTACCAATCAACAAGGCATTTTCAATGAAGCTGATTTGAGTCGAGAAATTAGACGGCAGAAACGTATTACGCCACATATTATCAGACAGGTCATTGAATATGCAGCAGATCGGAAAGGTGTAATGATTTTTGCTGCCACAGTTGAACATGCAAAAGAAATTTTCCTGTTACTTCCCACAGGACAGGCAGCATTAGTTAGCGCTGATACACCGAGTACTGAACGGGATCTTCTGATCAGCGCCTTCAAAAAACAGCAACTACGCTATATGGTTAATGTTGCTGTTCTGACAACAGGGTTTGATGCACCTCACGTCGATCTCATTGCGATATTGCGTCCAACAGAGTCCGTAAGCCTCTATCAGCAGATTGTTGGCCGTGGATTACGCCTGTTTCCTGATAAGAAAGAGTGCCTAATTTTAGACTATGCGGGCAACCCTCACGACCTTTATACTCCTGAAGTCGGCAGCCACAAACCCAGTTCACAAAATCAGCCTGTACAAGTATTCTGCCCAATCTGTCAGTTTGCCAATACCTTCTGGGGAAAATGCACCGCAGAGGGTGACATCATTGAACACTTTGGACGCCGTTGCCAAGGATGGGAAGAAGACGAAACAGGAAAAAGACACCAATGTGATTTTCGCTTTCGCTTCAAATCATGCCCGCATTGCGGAGCAGAAAACGATATCGCAGCCCGACATTGCCATCGTTGTCAAAAAGTGCTGGTCGACCCTGATGATATGCTGAAAGCAGCCCTTAAACTCAAAGATGCTCTTGTACTACGTTGTGGTGGAATGCAATTAACTCCGGGTAATGATAATAAAGGCGAATGGCTCAAAATCACTTATTATGATGAAGATAGCGCAAACGTATCTGAATTATTCCGTTTGACAACGCCTGGCCAAAAAAAAGTATTTGAACTGCAATTTATGCGCCATCACCAGCGAGCACCGGGAATTCCTTTACATTGGAAAACAGCTGGAGATATTGCCCATCAACTTCCTTTACTACGACATCCTGATTTTGTTGTTGCACGGAAAAAAGGGCAATTCTGGCGGATCCGGGAAAAAATTTTTGATTATCAAGGCCGCTTCCGACGGGCTAATGACCTGTATTAAGCGGTGTAATTACTCACAACAAAATACTTTCTATTTGCCGTTACATAGGTTTTTCGTTAAAATGCCGCCCGCTTAGCGTAACCCATAATGTTAAGCCAAGTATCGAACCTGCTGCTGGGTCGCCTGTAGCAGGATTTATTTTCTTCTTTTATAGAGAAAAAATAATGTTAACTATTAATGCAGAAGTACGTAAAGAGCAGGGTAAGGGTGCGAGCCGCCGCCTGCGTAGAGCTAACAAGTTTCCAGCAATCATTTATGGTGGTAACCAAGAGCCAGTTTCTATCGAACTGGATCACGATGCAGTTATCAACCACGAAAGCAAGCCAGAATTCTACGAGGTTCTGACTCTGGTTGTTGATGGTAAAGAAACTAAAGTTAAAGTGCAGGCAGTACAGCGTCATCCGTTTAAGCCTAAACTGACGCACATTGATTTCCTGCGTGCTTAATTAGCCACAATCGAGCTTTTATCGGGACGCCGAGTAAATAACGCCGCATTTGCGGCGTTATTTATCTTTATCATTTCGTTTATGAAGGTTTCAAACTCAGAGTCGGAATAGATTAGTGATTACCACTGCCACGGCGTTGGAGCTGATCACGCAGATTTGGAGGTGTACCCTTAATCGTTAATGTATCCGTTACCGGATCCCAAAAAATCCTTTCTCCGAGTAACATAGCATCAAAATTAATTGTCAATCCACCACCGCTGCCAGCAAACTTAGTCAACTGACGCAATGTACTGCGATCTGCCGGGAAACTTTCTTCCAACTCGTATCCCTTATCCTGTGAAAATTGCTGGAAGTTATGCTCACCTAATGGTGGTAATTCTTGAGACAGTTCCTGCAATTTAATCTCTTCGCCCGCCTGTAGTTGCTCATTACAATAACTATAAACCTGTTGGCGATAAGCTTGCCGCTCATTTTTATCTAGCTGAGCAGATTCGCAATAATCATCTACTGCCTGCAATAACCCTTTATTCTGTACCTTAGTATTCATTCCTTCACTGGCAGCCAGAAAATCCATGAAAAAGTCAGAAACCTTACGCCCTACCCGCCCTTTCAGGAAAGTTAAATAGCGACAGGAGCCAGGGTTAGTTTCCCACTCAGTTAAATCAATTCTGGCAACAATATCAGCATGAGGAATATCAAGATACTGCGTTGTATTTACATCTAATTCTTCATTGACAGAAGTACTACTACAACTGTTAAGAACCGCAATTAACAAATACTCCACAGCCAAATATCGGTACTGACAAAACAACACAGTACCACCTTCTGCAAACGGGTATTTTGCCAGTTCATCTTTCAGACGAACGGTTGCAGCTCGGCTAAAACCTAAAAAATCTTCATTCCCCTTACGTTGATGACGGAGTGACTCTGCAAGTTCACTGTCATCATTGAACACACCATAAGCTTTGCTTTTAGCGCTATACACACGATGCAATTCTGCCATCATCTCTTCCACTACCGCATTGGTATCCAGCAGAGAATCCCGCAAAATCACTTCCAGTGTTTGTTCATCACGTTTAATCAACTGATGTAACGCGATCTGGGTAATTTCCAGACTCATTATTTATACTCCTTTTACAGCTTTGACCTTCTGGCCTTTGCAGTTAGCGGCGTATTCAAACACTGTTACCTCTCTGCTGCAACCAAAAATCCCAATGATGGAAAAGCGTTCACAATTTAATTATTAACGTTACTCATTTCAAAGACTAAAATGATGCAACAGCTACAAAGCATGACAATAATTTGCACAATAAAGAAATTAAATTGTCATAAAAAAGCAGAAAATACCCCCTCTATACGGTAATATATGAGGCTTTGTATATTCAGGATATTTGAGTCATGCCACAATCTTCTCGCTACAGCGATGAAAAAGTTGAACATTTACTAGCTGAACTAGTAAATGTTTTCGAGAAAAACCATATTCCTACCGATCTTTCATTAATGGTTTTAGGCAATATGGTCACAAATTTAATCAACACGAGTATTGCTCCTGCTCAACGCAGACATATCGCAAACTCGTTTGCACACGCGTTACAATCTTCAATCAGTGAAGATAAAGCGCATTAATTTTTCCATTAAGACATTAACGTAAGAAAATATGGTGACTAGCCGCCAGCATTACCGCGAAAAAGTTTCTCAGATGATCAGTTGGGGACACTGGTTCGCTCTGTTCAATATTATGTTCAGTCTTGTGCTGGGCAGTCGCTATTTATTTGCATCGGATTGGCCGGGTTCACTGTTTGGTCGCATCTATGCGCTGGTCAGTTGGCTCGGTCATTTCAGCTTCATTGTTTTCACCATTTATTTATTGGTGTTATTCCCGCTGACATTTATTGTTATGTCACAGAGGTTGCTACGATTCCTTTCTGCCACCGTGGCAACGGCAGGGTTAACACTGTTGATACTTGATTCCTCCATCTATGTGCGTTTTCACCTACACCTGACACCACTGGTTTGGGATCTGGTAACCAACCCAGAACAAGGTGAACGGGCAAGAGAATGGCAACTGATGTTCATCTGCATACCAGTTATTTTTTTGGTACAGATGCTATACGGTACGTGGAGTTGGCAAAAATTACGTAGCCTGAATCGACAAAAGTTCGGCAAACCATTAGCTGCTGTATTTATCACAGCTTTTGTTGCTTCCCATATAATGTATATCTGGGCAGATGCCAATTTCTATCGGCCTATTACCATGCAACGTTCGAACTTACCACTTTCACACCCAATGACAGCACGTAAGTTTCTTGAAAAGCATGGTCTGCTGGATAAGCAGGAGTACCAGCGTCGTATAAGCCAGCAAGGCAATCCTTCTGCTCTGACAGTTGAATATCCATTGAATACGTTATCTTACCGTGATAGCGGACGCGGTTATAATTTATTGTTATTGGTTGTAGATGGTTTGGATAATGATGACATTACCACTAATGAGATGCCATTCCTTGAGCGATTCACAAAAAATAACATCCAGTTTACCCAGCATTTCAGCACTGGTATGCAGAACGATACTGCGTTATTCGGATTATTCTACGGCATATCATCTGGCTATCTGGATGGTATTCTTTACAGCAGAAAATCTTCGGCACTTATAGATGCCTTGACTCATCAAGGGTATCAGTTTGGTTTATACTCATCAGATGGATTCAAAACCCCACTTTACCGCCAAGCTATTTTAACTGACTATTCACTCCCCAACGTTGACAAACCCAATGACAGCTTAACTTTAGAACAATGGCAACAGTGGCTAAATTTACGTAATAACACAACACCATGGTTTTCATTCTTAAACTTGAATGGTATTCCACCTTCATCAGATAAAGTTGACAAGAAAACACTGGATGTTGAAATCAATAATGTTCTGGACACCTTGATACATAAAGGTGCCTTAAACAATACCATCATTGTTATTACTGCTAAACATGGCAGCACCATTACAAACTCTCCACCAAAATGGTTTACAGGCGATAAGTTTAATCGTCAACAGATGCACGTTCCACTGATTATCCACTGGCCAGGCACACCAGCACAAACTATTAACAAACTGACTAGCCATCAGGATATCATGACAACATTAATGCAACGTTTACTGCATGTCAGTAATATCCCCGATGATTATTCGCAAGGAGAAGATCTTTTCAGAGCTCAAAGAGATACTCCTTGGCTGATCACTGGTGAAAATGGTTCATTAATTGTGACAACATCTCAAAACACAATCTACCTTTCCAAGAATGGCGAATACCATCTGTACGACCTAAATGGCAATGAGATCCAAGATACCAAACCCAATCTGACTCAGTTGTTACAAATACTAACTGAAATTAAACGATTTTTAGCAAATTAATTGTTTAAAAATCAAGCACTCACTAAACAAGGGGCTTGCTTTGCGGATAAAAAAAGGTAATATAAGCAAAGTCATCGGCATGTAGCGCAGCCTGGTAGCGCACCGTCATGGGGTGTCGGGGGTCGTAGGTTCAAATCCTATCATGCCGACCAAATTTCCCTAGAAAAACCAACCTATTACGGTTGGTTTTTTTATGGATGGAATTTATTAAAAAAATATCTAATTATTCACCTTTACTAACCAATTTTCATACCATAACAGAATATCGGAGATAAGGTGACCTCCGACTCCGTTAATGAAAGATGAAGGCGATAAGCACACCAAGCTACTCTGTTGATGGAGTAGGAGCATCAAATTTGACTGTTTGGACAGAATATGAATAGATACCTACAAACGCAATAATGTATACTCCCTACAATAGTACATGTTTAACTTGTTGAGATGAAAATGAATCCGAAAAAAATTTTTATTGCCGGATATAATGTAGGCGGGTTCGGTGGAATGGAAACTGTTTTTAATAGTTTTCATAGAATAATGTCATCATCTAAAGATGGTTATGATATATTATTCGTATTTTTTGAGGATAATTTTAAAAATCCTGACGATCAATGGCTTGGTGAGAAAAAATTCATTCGAATTAAATCGAATATTAGAAACACAAAATTAAGAAGAATACATTTTGCATATGAATTTTCAAAGTTAATATTAGAATATAAACCGGAACATATCATTTCTTACGATTCTTTAACATGTTACATATCACTATGGGCCAGAAGATTTTGTTTTAAAAATACGAAAATTTTTTCTTGGCACCATTTCACATTGCATGGGCTCTATAAAATAGAATATACATTATTAGCAGATAAACACTTATCCATAAGCTCAGGAATTTCCAAACAGCTTTACGATATGGGAGCCAAGCCCAATACAGTGTATACTATTTATAATCCTATCACGCCAAAATATGAAACAATCAGTCGTTCAGAAAATGAATATTCTTTTTTATATTTAGGCAGAATTAATTTCGATGGGCAAAAGAATTTAAAAGAATTATTTTTTTCACTTTCTGGAATAAAAGGAAATTGGTTATTAAATATTGTTGGTTCAGGAGATACCCAAGAAATTGACAAACTAAAAGAGCTAGCTCATAATCTTAAAATTGAGGATAAAATTAAATGGCATGGATGGCAACAAACCCCCTGGAAATATATAATAGAAAATATTAAAAATGTAACCTGTTTATTGCTAACTTCATCTTATGAAGGTTTTGGAATGGTTCTATGCGAAGCAATATCCTATGGAATATATGTGATTAGCTCTGATTGTCAAACAGGGCCATCTGATATAATTAAAGATGGTATAAATGGAGAACTATATCCTTTAAATAATATAGATGCTTTATCTAATAAATTGCAGGCAATTGTAAATGGAAAGCAACTTCCTGATTATTCAACCATAAAAGAATCCATAACTGAATTTTATGATGATAAATATCATGACAGAGTTATCTCTGCATTAAATAAGGTATAAAAAAAGTATCATGCATGTAACCAATAATATTATCAATGGTGATAATAAGCTATGAAGATTTTCGTTATTAATCTAAAGAGTGAATCAGAACGTAGATTAGCCATGCAACAACAGGCTGACAGACTGAATTTAAATATCGAGTTTATAGACGCGGTATACGGTTCTGGCTTGTCAGATACTTATCTTTCTGAAATAGTATATGATTATCCTGGATGCAAATTAACCAAAGGAGAAATAGGTTGCTCACTAAGTCATTTGCTTATTTATAAGAAAATAGTAGATGAGAATATCCAACATGCACTAATACTAGAAGATGATGCAATATTATCTCAAGATCTAATAAATGCATTAAACGAAATAAAGTTGATTGACTGTGTGAGAAAACCAAATGTCTTTTTGCTATCACCACCAGAAAGTTATATAAAGAATATTAAATTAAAATCAAGAAAATATGATATTTATTCTATTTATGAAGCATCTGGGGCTTATGGTTATATAATAAACAATAAATCAGCTAAACAATTAATCAGAAGAATGTCTCCACTAAAATGGGAGTGTGATATGTGGGGAGTTTTTAGAATGCAAAGAATTGTTAACGTGTACTGTTTATTACCTTCCATGGTGTTTAATGGAGATACCAACAGTGTTTCTTCAACTTTACACAAAGAAAGAATTAAACAAAAAAAGCTCAGAGAAAATTATCGTCACTTATTAAAGAAAAAAGAACCTAATTATCGAATTAATAGGTTAAGGGATTTGATTTTTAAAAAATTATTCTACAAAATAGAAAAAATCATCTAAATACAAATAGAAGGCCTAATCCGGCTTTCTATTATATTCATATCTTCCATATGTATTAATCGTTCATCCAGATCTTTCCCATTAACCATGACGAATTTTGGCAATAAGTATTTCCTGCCATCAGCACTAAAATCAACACTATTATTACAACTTAATTCATATTTAATTGATTTCTGGAAAATACTAGAGTTTTTTATATTGTGTGTTGTGCTATTTCGATTTTATTGTTTTTAATCAAATCATTACTTATTTCCCCACGTACTCTCATTTTCTTCTTATTTCGCTATTTCCCCCTCCTTGTTTCAGAAAGGAATTCTACCCATCCGCATTAAAATATATTATAGATAAATCAAAACATTTCCCATATGATTCTTATAAAGTTACTTAGAGTCTCTTTCTGTTATACTTCTATCATAATTTAAGTATTTATAACTTAATAATTTTACTATAAACATTTGTATGTCATTATGTCAGGTTAATTAAATTCATTAAATCTACTTAATATAATAAATATTAGTAAATTTACTTATTTTACAGTCAAGTACGGAAAAACAGGAAATTCAATCATGAACATTAAAAAGTCATTATTTTTAGTGGGATTGACGGCCTTATGTACAATCCCATTATCTGCTAATGCTGAAACCCAAAGTCGCCATGGATATATAGAGAGCCCTCCAAGTAGGGCTCTTCTATGTAAAAAAGGTATCAATAAAAATTGTGGGCCTGTCATGTATGAACCACAGTCTGTTGAAGGTCCAAAAGGTTTTCCTGAAGCCGGGCCACCTGATGGTCAAATTGCCAGTGCAGGGGTTGGGCAGTTTAAACAACTCAATGAACAAAGTGAAAATCGTTGGCATCATGTCCCTATCAACAAAGGCGAAAATGTATTTAAATGGCATTTAACTGCGCAGCATAGCACAACTTCATGGCAGTTTTTTATTACTAAACCTAATTGGGATCCTAATAAGCCTCTTACTCGTGCACAATTTGATCTCACTCCTTTCTGCTCACAAGAGGATAATGGAAAACGCCCGTCAAAAGAAGTTAATATAACGTGTGAAGTACCAAAACGCTCAGGATACCATGTTATTCTTGGCATCTGGACAATTGATGATACAGCTAATGCTTTCTATCAAGTTATTGATACTGATATAAAATAATATTGGTAATATAGTAATTATGTGCTGGTATTTTGCCAGCACATGCTAGTGACTGAAGTGAGTATCAGGTTAATTCATCGATAAATTATGTTGGTTAATAAAATGTTATTACTGATAAGTCCACATCATTATTTATCATATCTGGTATTGTTGGTAATAAACTTACGATAAAAACATTTCTTGTTCAGATTTTCTACGAGCAAGTAAAGCTGGTAGTTTATTCCCGTTAGCTTTATCCCATTTCAGAAATTCCTGTGCAGCTTCTTGATAATCACCTTGATTCAATTTTTTCAATAATGTCGAATGAATAAAGTTTCCAATTCCCACGTTAAAAATAAGCGAACATAAAGCATCAAATTGCCCTTGTGTTAAAGGCACTTTAACATATTGTTCTAATACATCATAAATAGGGTTTAAATCTTCACTCAACAATGCCTCTGCTTGTTGTTTTGTGATCACTTGCCCTGGCTCTACTCCTCCTGTGTGCCCATACCCAATTGTCCAAGGCTCACCCCCAGTAGCAGGATCAGGATATGCTTTTAATCTCAAACCTTCATAACTTTTTATCTTATTGATGCCATTTTCACTTATCTCCATAAGCTATCTCTCCAATAGTATAGCTTATCATCACACCCTATGGATAAAGTATAGACAGCAAAAAAAGTTCCTACGTCCATATCACAATACGGACAATAAAAAACAGTAAGATAGACTGAATACCTCTTCCCTAATTAATAAAAATCTCTTTTTTTCAAAAAAATAAGTTAATTTTCAAATTTTTTTTAAATTTTAAAAAATAATTCAATAAATACCTTGACTCTTTTCATTTTGAGCATAAAATGCCTCACAGAATCTAGATTTTCGTGAAGTAAATCACAATTTATAATTCTCAAGGAAAATCATCATGAAATCTGTAAAATCTTTCTTCTCCAATATACATTGCGTTGTCATTCGTCTGTCAACAAAACGCTTTATGTAAAAGGCTGTGTTAGCACAGAGAAGGCAAGCCAGTTCAAACACAATAACTGGCTTTTTTATTTTAACCTCGTCCGGATATTAGCCAACTTGCGCAGAGCTTTCGTTATTTGGTAATTCCTAAATATCCTGAACCATACAGCAACAAATGAGTATATTCCTTCAAGAAATATAACTGTTCAGCCTGCTCAAGTCAGTACAACTGATATAGAATAAAAATAATTAACTTGATAGATTTGATAATATATTTTAAAGAAGCATTACAGTATAAACAATCCTCTTAATATTTCTCATGACTGTTTGACACAATATTCTAAAGATAAAATATAAGCACCCTTTATACCAGGAATGTTTATTTTTGAAATAAAAAACTCATTTTTACCTGGCCTAAAATACCCTAATCCATGACCTTTTCCACCATATATTAAGGTATTCTCACCTATCTCTAAAAGTTCTTTTTTATTTAATATTCCAAATTGGGTTATAGGCATTAATGTAGGGCTAACAAAGATTTCTGGTTTTATTTCATGAATAATAAAGCTTGCATTCTTATAGGAAACTCTAACAGTATCCTGATTAGTTGGAAAAAAGTATAACCCATCATTTTTGACAGTGGCATCATTTAATTCTTTATTTACCTTACACAAGTACTCACCATCATGAGGTGATTTTGCTTCCGCAATATTACATATCATCGCTATTACCCCCATCACCACAACAATGACAGCCAACAGTCTCCCCATTTTAAGCTCCTGACAATCTTTGAACCAAACAGCCTTTGCAATGAATAGTAAAAAAACAGATAAAAAAACTTATACTATTAATCAAATATAAGTTACCTAAAGGAAAACATTTAGACTAGATGAACATTCATCAAAGAGCAAGGTAGAAACCAAATCACCAGAAAAATTTAATAGACTAAAACAAATAATTTTTACTTTAAACAAACTATCTAAGAAAAAAGATAGTGAAATTATCTCCCGTCTATTGAAATCAGTCATTAAAATAAAAAAATCAACCAAAAATTTCAATAATACAATTGATTATCTCTTCTAAAATATTCCAACCATTACTTTTACACAATAAAATACAGCAATATATGTGATTCAAGTAGAAAATTCCACCTGAGATAAATCTTATTTTACAAGTCATCACGTTTTTTAATAAAAATATTAAACTTACCGAGACTCTATAATCTAAATGAAAAATTTATCATCTTGAATGTCACCATTTAATTTCATAGAAAAAATATAACCTATTTAAATTAATAAATGTCAACAAAAAAGAACCCCTGATAATATACTGCAAAACACTTATCCTCTCCACCTTCCAGATTGTCGCTTTACTGGTGTCACTATTCTTTACCGCTCTTCCTCGGTCATATAATTATCTATATTCCTTCAGAGCCATTCCTTTACCATTAGCTGCATCTTAAAATTCATCAAGAATGTGTTTAACAAGAGGTAATTATCAGGGTGTTAATTATAGTTATTATTTATATTTTAGCTAGTTAGATATAGTCTTATCCCCCTGGAATAATAATATGTATTACCATTCCTTATTGAAATATTTCTCAACTAGAGCATATATAATTGCAATAGTTTCTATATCTGGGTTCCCATCATACTTTGATTGACGGAAGTGCATTTGAAATGCTTTAACCAAGCCTTGATATCCATTATTTTCATTTGCTCCAGAAATATCATAACCATACTGGCTGAATTTCTTTAAAATCTTATCTTTCTCAGGAAAAGATTGCTTAAACTCTTCAATATATTTTTGTTTAGTCTCTTCGTCATACCATGCACCAACCCCAGCTTCATACAATTCTTTCCAGGGAAAAGCAGGGCCTGGATCACTTTTCCTACCCACAGCAATATCAGAATGCCCGATAACGTGAGTTGGAGTAATATCTGGATATCGTTGCAGTATATTAATTGCAAGCTCTTTAATTGCATTAACCTGATCTGGATGATACGGAGGGAAAGTCATGACGCCGCAATCATCACTGGCTTCATTAACAATTTCAATACCAATTGCTGTATCATTCAAATTGTTTCGGCCTGACCAGCTACTGATTCCCGCATGCCAGGCTCTTTCAATTTCATCAACCAAATTAAATATACGTACTCCCTTGAACCCAGCTTCCTTATAAGTTTGATCATCTGGGTTAGGTACTAAATAATGCACACTAACTGATTCTCCTGTTAATGCCTCAATAGATTTCTTGAAATTTAAGGCAGTATAATGTATCACTAAAAATCGAGGACGTCGGTTAAAACTTTTAATTGAACGGTACGAATTATAATCAATTTTATACATGGTTATGCTCCTTACATTTTTCTTAGCTTATCCTATAGATTAAATTATATTTATCTTTTATTTTCCAGAAATTCTATAAATAGTTATTTGAAATCTATAACATACTTATATTCAGTCAATATTCACTGAAATATCTAAAATCACTTTTCTGATATATACAACAGGGGATTCAAGAGGTAATACAACAGCAAAGGAATGAACCCAAAGGTATATAGATAATTATATACTTGATACCAGATCAGATAGGAAGAATCAATAAAGAAGCAAATTAAATTAAAATTATGAAAAAATTGATGTTCTGTGTATGTAACCACACAATTTTTTTCTTATTAGATCAGAAAGATAAAAGAATAAATAAGTGAACATATCAACTTATGATTCTGATATGTTCACAATTAAAAACAGGCTTGATATTGCAAAGCAGAAAGGATTAATAATCCTGGTTAGATAATAATTGTCATCCAACGATGAATTACAGCTCAATTTCGATATCAGAAAGGGGGTAGCAACTGCAAGGTAAAATTTCACCAACATTAACAAATGCCAACGGCTTACAAGGATACCCTACCTTCCCTTTCACTAACCTTACCCGGCAGGAACCACAATACCCCTCACGGCATTGATACTCAGTCTGAATGTTGCCTTGTTCTAAAGCTTCCAACAAGTTACTGTGCAAACTGGAAGAATAATAGAGAGATAATCCCTGCCCGGACGGCAGGGTAACTTTGTAATCAGCCATATCAGAGTTCGAAACCGCTGAGATCCTCAGTATTGACTTCCGAATCAATCTGACCGACCAAGTAAGAGCTGACTTCAACTTCCTGTGGAGCCACCTGAACGTTATCAGAAACCAACCACGAATTTATCCAAGGAATTGGATTCGAACGTGTTTCAAATGGCAACTTCAAGCCCACTGCCTGCAT
Source organism: Xenorhabdus indica (assembly GCF_014467235.1). Taxonomy (GTDB): domain Bacteria; phylum Pseudomonadota; class Gammaproteobacteria; order Enterobacterales; family Enterobacteriaceae; genus Xenorhabdus; species Xenorhabdus indica. The sequence goes on from NZ_NKHP01000004.1 coordinate 209,804, forward strand.
GCGAATATTGGTAATATATTCAACATACTGGCACAAAATATCTTTGTTCAGACCAATCATGGAGCCATCTTTGAAAAGATAATCCGCCCATTCTTTCTCCTGCTCTGCCGCCTGCACAAACAGGTCATAACATTGCTGTTCACACTCTTGGGCAATTTCTGCCATTTCAGGATCATCTTGACCAGAACGCAGCAAGTTCAACATGTGCTGAGTACCTGTCAAATGCAAGGCTTCATCACGGGCGATTAGTTTAATTATCTTCGCATTTCCTTCCATCAATTCACGTTCAGCAAAAGCAAATGAACACGCAAAGCTGACATAGAAACGAATTGCTTCTAATGCGTTAACACTCATCAAACATAAATAAAGCTGTTTTTTCAGCGCACGCAGACTAACTGTTATTTCTTGACCAGCGACGCTATGCATACCTTCACCTAACTGATGATAGTAGCTGGTCATTTCAATCAGATCGTCGTAATACTTCGAAATGTCTTTCGCTCGCTTCAAGATCTGCTCATTTGCCACAATATCGTCAAATATAACCGCAGGATCATTAACAATATTACGGATAATATGCGTATAAGAGCGCGAATGGATTGTCTCTGAAAACGACCATGTTTCAACCCACGTTTCTAATTCAGGAATCGAAATCAATGGTAGAAACGCTACATTCGGGCTACGCCCCTGAATAGAATCCAGTAATGTCTGGTATTTCAGGTTACTGATAAAAATATGCTTTTCGTGATCTGGCAACCCATTGAAATCAATGCGGTCACGGGATACATCAACTTCTTCTGGACGCCAGAAAAACGAGAGCTGTTTTTCGATCAGCTTTTCAAAAATAGGATACTTTTGCTGATCATAACGCGCTACGTTCACAGACTGGCCGAAAAACATCGGCTCCTGTAATTGATCATTTTTTACTTGTGAAAAAGTGGTATAGGACATAGCTTCCTCAAATCAAATTTTACACGCGCCGCCTTCACAATCGGAATCAACAGATTCAACAACTTCTTCCAAATCATCCTGAACATCTTCCGCACCATCACGGGTGTTGTGGTAATACAGTGTCTTCACACCATATTTGTAGGCGAGCAGTAAATCTTTCAGCAATTGGTTCATCGGAACTTTGCCATTAGGGAAACGCGCCGGATCATAGTTAGTATTAGCAGAAATTGATTGATCGATAAATTTCTGCATGATCCCCACCAATTGCAGATAGCCATCAACGCTAGGCATTTGCCACAGTAATTCGTAAGACCTTTTCAGGCGATCATATTCCGGTACAACCTGACGCAAGATACCGTCTTTTGATGCTTTAACACTGACGTAGCCTCGCGGTGGTTCAATACCATTAGTCGCATTGGAAATCTGCGAGGATGTTTCTGAAGGCATCAGTGCTGATAAAGTTGAGTTACGCAGACCATATTGCAGAATATCGCTACGTAGTGCTTCCCAATTCATATGCAACGGTTCGCTGGTTAACGCATCCAGTGATTTTTTATACGTATCAATCGGCAGGATGCCCTGCGAATAAGTAGTTTCACCAAACCACGGACATGCTCCCTGCTCTTTAGCCAGCGTATTAGAAGCTTTCAGCAAATAGTACTGAATGGCTTCAAATGTTTTGTGAGTCAAGTTATTGGCACTACCGTCAGAATAACGAACACCGTTTTTCGCCAGATAGTAAGCAAAATTAATTACGCCAATGCCTAGTGTACGACGACCCATTGAACCCTGCTTGGCAGCAACAAGCGGATAGTCCTGATAATCCAGCAGAGAATCCAGTGCACGGACAGCCAAATCTGCCAATCCTTCCAACTCATCCAGATTTTTAATAGCACCAAGGTTGAAAGCAGACAACGTACACAACGCAATTTCGCCATTTTCATCGTTAATATCGTTCAACGGCTTGGTTGGCAGTGCAATTTCCAAACATAGGTTAGATTGACGAACAGGTGCAATAGCCGGATCAAACGGGCTATGTGTATTACAATGGTCAACGTTTTGGATATAAATACGTCCAGTTGAAGCACGTTCCTGCATCATCAAAGAGAACAGATCTACTGCTTTAACACGCTGTTTACGAATATCACTGTCATTTTCATACAGAGTATACAGACGCTCAAATTCATCCTGATCAGCAAAGAAAGCGTCATACAAGCCAGGCACATCAGACGGACTAAACAGAGAAATTTCCTGCCCTTTGATCAAACGCTCATACATGAGTTTGTTGATCTGCACACCATAATCCATATGGCGAACACGGTTACCTTCAACACCACGGTTGTTTTTCAGTACCAACAAGCTTTCTACTTCCAGATGCCATAGTGGATAGAACAACGTCGCAGCACCACCACGTACCCCCCCTTGAGAACAGGATTTCACTGCTGTCTGGAAATGCTTATAAAATGGAATACAGCCAGTATGGAAAGCTTCACCACCACGGATTGGACTACCCATTGCGCGAATACGACCAGCATTCACACCAATGCCCGCACGTTGAGAAACATATTTGACAATCGCACTGGATGTTGCATTGATAGAATCAAGGCTATCGCCACATTCAATCAGAACACAGGAACTAAATTGACGGGTTGGTGTACGGACTCCTGCCATGATTGGCGTTGGCAACGAAATTTTAAAAGTAGAAACCGCATCATAGAAACGGCGAATATAACCCAGGCGCGTTTCTTTCGGATAAGTGGAAAACAGGCATGCCGCAACTAAAATGTATAGGAACTGAGCGCTTTCATAAATTTCGCCAGTGACACGGTTTTGTACCAGATATTTTCCTTCAAGCTGTTTAACCGCCGCATAGGAAAAATCCATATCACGCAGATGGTCAATAAAACTGTTCATTTGCTCGAATTCTTCTTTGGAATAGTCTGCGAGCAAATGTTTGTCATATTTACCTAACTCAACCATACGTACAACATGGTCATATAACGCAGGCGGCTCAAACTGACCGTAAGCCTTTTTGCGCAGGTTAAAGATGGCTAAACGAGCGGCCAGATACTGATAATCCGGAGCATCACTTGAAATCAGGTCTGCCGCGGCTTTGATCATGGTTTCATGGATATCAGATGTCTTAATGCCATCATAAAATTGAATCTGGGAACGCAGTTCTACTTGTGACACTGAGACATTTTTCAGACCTTCAGCAGCCCAGGTGACAACCCGGTGAATTTTATCAAGATCAATTTGTTCTTTATGTCCATCACGCTTGGTTACTAGCAGACTCTGGTTCATGAGGAAATACACCTTCTCTTTTCGTATTTCACCTATAATTGCCTTTCCTGATCGTTGATAGCACGATGCCCTCAAGATGACTGAAAATCCGTTGGGAGCTAGTAGCAGTGAAACGTCCAGAAACACAATATATAGGGGGTAAATAAAACTGTAATAACAAGATAATGTTAATTTCGCGTTTTATCAAGTGTACAAGATCAGGAAGTTTTGTGGATAACTTGAGGATTAATTTTGCCGAAAAGCCGATAACCTGCGTAGTTACTTGATGTTACTTTCGCAAACCTATCGGCAAAAACCCAAAAATAAAATCTTAAAAATAAGATCTATTTGTTGCTTTATTAATCCCTTAATTGATTCTGTTAGGCTGACCGGGTATGAAGCATGTAGTTCACATCCACATTGTGTCCAAGCCGGAATTTATCTGTTAACGGATTGTAATGTAAACCGATAATATGTTGATCTTTCAGCGAGGTTTTATCCAGCCAGCTAATTAACTCTGAAGGGCGAATAAATTTTTTCGCATCGTGTGTCCCTTTTGGCACCATATTTAAAATATATTCTGCACCGATGACAGCAATTAACCATGCTTTTCGATTGCGGTTAATGGTTGAAAAAAAGACATGACCACCAGGTTTAACTAATTTGGCACACGCACGAACGACAGATTCTGGATCTGGTACATGTTCAAGCATTTCCATACAGGTTACTACATCATAGGAATGTGGATGTTGCTCAGCATGGCTTTCTACCGTTTCCTGCACATATTTAACTGATATACCAGATTCCAATGCATGCAGCCGGGCAACTTGTAGTGGTTCAAAACCCATATCCAGACCGGTCACATCCGCTCCTTCATAAGCCATACTTTCTGATAGGATCCCACCACCGCATCCAACATCTAATACTTTCTTATCGAAAAGACCCTCAGCCCGTTGCAGGATATAGTTCAAACGCAATGGATTAATGCGGTGCAATGGTTTAAATTCACCATCAAGATCCCACCATCGGGAAGCAACAGCTTCAAATTTTTCGATTTCCTGTTGATCCACATTAGCGTGTGATTGAATGAGTGAATCGGGGGTTTTAGCGTTCATCAGCAATATCGCTCCTAGGGGCTGGTTCACAGAAAATGTAACAGTATTATGGGGATGTGTGATAAGAAACCATTATACACATCTTAATCCTGAAATACCCGCATCTGGTTTTTATAAAACTGTCAATTTGTGGTATAATTCTAAGCCTTTGAATTCGGAGTATGAGGGACAGTGGCTCCATGAGCGACATTGCCAGAGAAATCACCCCGGTCAATATCGAAGAAGAGCTGAAAAGCTCATATCTGGATTATGCGATGTCCGTTATTGTTGGACGTGCACTGCCAGATGTTCGAGATGGACTGAAGCCAGTACATCGCCGTGTACTTTTTGCGATGAATGTATTGGGAAATGATTGGAATAAACCCTATAAAAAATCTGCCCGCGTTGTTGGGGATGTGATTGGTAAATACCATCCACATGGCGACACCGCTGTTTATGACACGATTGTACGTCTGGCACAGCCATTCTCCATGCGTTACATGCTGGTTGACGGCCAGGGGAACTTCGGGTCAGTTGATGGCGATTCTGCGGCTGCGATGCGTTATACCGAAGTACGCATGGCAAAAGTAGCCCATGAATTGCTGGCGGATTTAGAAAAAGAAACTGTTGATTTTGTGCCTAACTACGATGGTACAGAGCAAATTCCCGATGTAATGCCAACCCGTATTCCTAACTTACTTGTGAACGGTTCATCAGGGATAGCGGTCGGCATGGCGACTAACATCCCACCTCATAATATATCTGAGGTGATTGATGGCTGTCTGGCCTATATTGATGATGAAAACATCAGTATTGAAGGCCTAATGGAATATATCCCAGGGCCTGATTTCCCAACAGCGGCCATTATTAATGGGCGTCGCGGTATTCAGGAAGCCTACCGTACCGGTCGCGGTAAAATTTATATCCGTGCCCGTGCCGAAATAGAGACTGATGATAAAAATGGCCGTGAAACCATTATCGTCAGTGAAATCCCTTATCAAGTAAATAAAGCACGCCTGATCGAAAAAATCGCTGAACTGGTGAAGGAAAAGCGTATTGAAGGGATCAGTGCATTACGCGACGAATCCGATAAAGATGGTATGCGTATCGTTATCGAAGTAAAACGCGATGCTGTCGGTGAGGTTGTCCTGAATAACTTGTATTCACTCACCCAATTGCAGGTTTCATTCGGTATCAATATGGTTGCTCTACATCAAGGACAACCTAAGCTACTTAACCTGAAAGATATTCTTTCTGCATTTGTCAGCCACCGCCGCGAAGTTGTCACTCGCAGAACAATTTTTGAACTTCGCAAAGCTCGTGACCGTGCTCATATCCTTGAGGCACTGGCTATTGCACTGGCAAATATCGATCCTGTGATCGAACTGATCCGCCAAGCTCCAACGCCTGCTGAAGCAAAAGCAAGCCTCATTTCTCAAGCATGGGAATTAGGCAATGTTGCAGCAATGCTGGCACAGGCTGGCGATAATGCTGCACGTCCTGAATGGCTGGAGCCAGAATTTGGTATTCATGACGGTAAGTATTACCTGACCGAACAGCAGGCACAGGCCATTTTGGATCTGCGTTTACAGAAATTAACAGGTCTGGAGCATGAAAAACTGCTCGACGAATATCGTGAACTGTTGAAAGTCATTGCTGAACTGTTGTTCATTCTGGAAAGCCCGGAACGTTTGCTGGAAGTCATTCGGGAAGAGTTACTTGCGATCAAAGAACAGTACAAAGATAAACGTCGTACTGAATTGACCGAGAATTCTGCAGATATCAATATTGAAGACCTGATCAATCAGGAAGATGTTGTGGTAACACTATCCCATCAGGGTTACGTGAAATACCAGCCATTGTCTGATTACGAAGCACAACGCCGTGGCGGTAAAGGTAAATCAGCAGCGCGTATCAAAGAAGAGGATTTCATTGAACGTCTGTTGGTCGCCAATACCCACGATACTATTCTTTGCTTCTCTAATAAAGGCAAGATGTATTGGCTGAAAGTTTATCAACTGCCAGAAGCCAGCCGTAGTGCCCGTGGCCGACCTATAGTTAACCTGCTGCCATTAGAACAAGACGAACGTATTACGGCCATTCTGCCTGTCCGTGAATATGAAGAAGGATTGAACATATTCATGGCGACAGCAAGTGGAGTTGTCAAGAAGACTAAACTCAGTGAGTTCAGTCGTCCGCGTAGTGCCGGTATCATTGCAGTTAATCTGAATGAGGGAGATGAGCTGATCGGCGTTGACCTCACTGATGGCAGCAACGAAGTTATGCTATTCTCTGCACAGGGTAAAGTTGTCCGCTTCCTTGAAGAAGAGGAAGAGACACTGGAAGATGGTACGGTTCGGGTGAAAGGCGTTCGCGCCATGGGGCGTACTGCAACCGGAGTCCGTGGTATCAAACTGGCGGAAGGAGATAAAGTTGTTTCCTTGATCATTCCTCGTGGAGAAGGTCAAATCCTGACAGTCACTGAAAATGGTTATGGAAAACGTACTACCCAAAAAGAGTACCCAACGAAGTCTCGTGCAACTCAAGGCGTTATCTCTATCAAAGTCAGTGAACGTAACGGTAACGTGATTGGGGCAATTCAGGTTGAACCAACTGACCAGATCATGATGATTACTGATGCGGGAACACTGGTTCGTACTCGTGTTTCTGAAGTCAGTACTGTCGGACGTAATACTCAAGGGGTCACTTTGATCCGCACGGCAGATGATGAAAAAGTCGTTGGTTTGCAACGTGTTGCTGAACCTGATGATGAAGAGGATGGCAATACAGCAGCCTCTTCCGTCGATGAAGGAAGTAATGGATCAGAAGGTCAGGAATAATATTCGCCTTTTCCTGATTCATCCATAAAATTATACTCAATGAATTTCGGATTGCAGCCAATAAAGCTGCAAATCTGAAAGACCCACAAAAGTATTAAAAAAGCAGGCATTTTAATGCCTGCTTTTTTGTACCATTTTTTTCAAAGAATGCCGGATACAAAATGCTGCTTTGTATTCCCTGCTACACTAGTATATGCTGTTAACAGTTATTATTAATCACGTTTTTTATCAGGCGACCTCTTGAGATATCTATCTTCATTCCGAACATCACTAAAGATATCCCGCTACCTTTTTCGGGTGCTTGGTGTTATGTTATGGGCATTAGGTGCCTTATTAACCAGTTTTTATCTGGCAAATCTTTTTAATAAAGCTAAATCAGACATCCGTCAAGAATATAATTCTGATTACGATATAATGTTCTCTTATGTGCGGGAAACTACTAATACCTTACACGACCTTCAATATATGGCAGAGAAATATTTATCAGAAGAGAATAAAAAAATTCTGACTATTAACCCACCATATAATAACTCACAATTTTTGTATACGCCTCTGAATATGAACTCAAATTGTGAACTACTACGTAATGAACCTTATAATTATTTACATGCGTTAAATGATCTGTTTTTTTTCTGGAAAGATAATGTTGTGATGCCACAGGGAGTAAATCAAATTTTTTTGATAGACGTCCAAAGTATGTGCATGGTGAATTTTCCAATTCGTGGTGCAATAACAGAACCTGATACGCTAAAAAAGATGGTTTATGAAAATTACCGCCAGTTAGTATTCCTGCAACAACAGGGAAAAGAACAGAATATCTATTGGCTTGCGGTGGGTACAACCCCAGACAACGGTAGCTTTTATATTCTTTCCCCTATTTATAGCAATGGAAAAATGGTCGCAATGATAGGTGTCGAACAAACGCTCAAGCTGGAAACCTTTTTACAAAGACCTAATACAGATGCAACAATAACATTACTTAATCAGCATAATAAGCCTGTATTACATTATCCTTTAAAAAAGGATAATAAATCTTATCCCGTAGATTACAATATACAGATCCCTTACTTTGGCTATGATGAAGATTATAGTCACTTAGTGTTAAAGAGGCGTTTGGCTCCATCATCATTCAGTGTTATATATTCCTTACCTCTAAAAAATATTTTTGATGATTTCAAGTTAAAAATCATTAACAGCCTTATTTTAAATACTATCTCTGCAATTCTGATCTTTTCTTTCATTTGGCTGTTCGAACGTAAAATGTTTTCCCCTGCTGAAAATAATGCTCTTCGCCTTGAAGAACACGAACAGTTCAATCATAAAATCGTTGCCTCTGCTCCTGTTGGCATTAGCATTTTACGGATCAGTGATGGTGCTAATATACTGAGTAATGAACTTGCGCATAACTATACTCGAATGCTGACGCTCGAAGATCAAAAACGTATCATTGATATCATTTGTGATAAAACCAGCAGCTATATTGATATTGTTACTAGTAATAATAATCATCTACAAATTAGCTTCGTACATTCGCGTTATCGCAATGAGGAAGTGGCAATCTGTGTTCTGGTTGATATCAGTACCCGGGCTAAGATGGAGAAATCATTACAAGAGATGGCTTCAGCCGCAGAGCAAGCCAACCAAGCGAAATCAATGTTTCTGGCAACCGTTAGCCATGAATTGAGAACACCACTATATGGCATCATTGGAAATCTGGAATTATTACAATCTTATCCATTAGCATCAGAAGCTGCACGGTTATTATCAACAATGAATAACTCTTCATCACTATTGTTGAAAATCATTAGCGATATTCTCGATTTTTCTAAAATAGAATCTAACCAACTTAAAATTGATGTTAAAGAATTTAGCTGTAAAGAGGTCATATCACATGTAATCTCAAACTATCTTCCTCTTATAACGAAAAAAAATCTGGGATTCTACTGTTACATCAACCCAGATGTTCCTGACTATATGAATAACGATCCGGTAAGATTGCAACAAATTATTTCTAATCTACTTAATAATGCCATTAAATTTACAGAAATTGGCTGTATTGTCATATCCGTTACAGTAAGATATGGCTACTTGTATATTAGTATTAAAGATACAGGATTAGGAATCGAACATAAATTACAAGAGCAATTGTTCGAACCATTTTTTCAGACCAGTGCCAATAAAGAGAATGCATCACAAGGAACAGGGCTAGGTTTAGCGATTTGTGAAAAACTAATTAATCTGATGGATGGTGATATTGAATTTGTATCACAACAATACGTTGGTAGCATTTTTTCTATCCGGCTTCCTCTATATAATGCAAAATACGATAAGGAAAAATATCATGCTAACACATTTTCTCCAAACCATATTCAACAGAAAATTATATTGGCTGTTCGAAATGATTATTTAGAAGAATATCTGTATAATCTTTTGACAAGAGCACATTTTCAAATTACTGCGTTTAATGAAAGTCAAATCGACGGTACTGAATTATTAATCAGTGATCAACCTATTGAATTGGATATTGCCGTTCGTTATTTTATTGAAATATCAGAGAACCATATTGGCTCACCAGAAAAGACTCAAAGTAATTACTGGTTACATAACACTTACCAAATCAGTGATTTTGTTTATTTCATTGATGATTTGTTATCCAATAATAGTCATACACTCCAATCCCCCGTTTCGGAAAACTCTATCAAAACAGATGATAGATTAAATTCAATTAAAGTTTTAGTTGTTGATGATCATCCCATCAATCGTCATTTATTGGTCGAACAATTAAATTCTCTAGGATTCAAGACAGAAATGGCCAACGATGGTATAGATGCGATTGAACATCTGGAAAATAATACAACCGATATTATTCTGACAGATGTTAATATGCCAAATATGGATGGATATGAATTCACAAAATATTTAAGAAATAAAGGGTATAATAAACCAATTATTGGTGTCACAGCTAATGCAATGGCAGAAGAAAGACAACGTTGTGTGGATGTCGGTATGGATTATTGTCTATTGAAACCTGTATCACTAACAAAACTGAAGGATACATTAATAGAATATTTACCTGAAAGATACCAGACAGTAGTTCATCAACAAGGAAAAAAGCCTCTAAAAGCATAACCAATTGGATTAGATGATAGTGCTTATTTTATAATATAAGATCGGTAATCTTAATCACCGATCTTACACTCAGAAAAGATAACTATTGGTTATTTAATCATATCATTATCAATAGTGACTGAAGATAAATAATTAAGTAATGCAATATCGTTATCAACTCCCAGTTTGATCATCGCTGATTTTTTCTGACTACTAATGGTTTTTATACTGCGATTAAGCTTCTTAGCAATATCTGTAACGAGAAGGCCTTCAGCAAATAAACGCAGTACTTCACTCTCTTTCGGAGATAAACGTTTATCTCCATAACCGTTAGCATTAACTTTCTCCAACAATTTAGAAACACTTTCAGGAGTAAATTTCTTCCCTTTTTGCAGTGCAGTAAGTGCCTTAGGTAAATCTGTTGGTGCTCCCTGTTTTAACACAATCCCCTCAATATCAAGTTCAAGTACTGCACTTAAAATAGCCGGATTATTATTCATCGTAAGAACGATGATAGCCAGTGTCGGATAATGGCGTTTAATATATTTTATCAGGGTGATGCCATCACCATATTTGTCGCCGGGCATTGACAAATCCGTTATGAGAACATCTGCTTCTATATGTGGCAAACTATTAATCAGTGTAGTCGAATTTTCAAACTCACCGACAACATTAATCCACTCAATTTGTTCAAGTGACTTGCGGATGCCAAATAAAACAATGGGATGGTCATCAGCAATAATGACATTAAGGTTATTCATATTATTGGTTACCTTGGCTGCAACAGCTTTGTGACAAAGGAATCAATACGGCTGATGCTACTTTTGATTTCTACTTCATTATTGTCTGCTATGTGTTGTTCCAACGCCTCACATGATGATTTGAGCAATTTAAAGTCTAACATAGCAAACGCACCCTTAAGGCGGTGTACCGTTTGCGAAAGTGATATCAAGTCATATTGTTCCATATCAGTATACAGTTTAGTAATATCCATCGGTACTGTCTCTACAAATAATTTCCTATAATTACTGCCTACTAACTGTGTTTGATAACTTTTGAGGGTATTACAAATATTACTATCGACATTATCAACAAGATCCCATGCTTGTTGCGGACTCCCGTAAACTTCTTCGGATTCAACTAAACTGAAATCTTCTTCAATCAGTAACGATATCGCATTGATAACAGCACCAGCAAAATTGTAATTACACTGAACCAAACTAGGTCTCATCTTCTTAAACCCTATCAAATTACCTACTAATAATATAGTTGGCTTTTCTACTTTGTACTGTCTGTCAGTAAGAATGATATCGTATTCTTCCTTAACACTCTCTGTACTCTTGTCAAAATATATTGCTCCATAATTATCAAGATAATTATGGATTATTTTTTTAATTTCGGGGTTACTGATATCGATTAGTGCTATAATACCGTCCAATAGCTGAGGGGGTTCAACATGTTCACCGTATTGAGGAAGAGGTAAACTAACGATATAATGTGTCCCCAATCCCTGCTTACTTTTAATTTCAAAACTCCCCCCCATTTTTTGGCACAATTGATTACATAAATAAAAAACCAACCCAGAATTTGTATAATATTTATCTTCTGCCAATTTATTCAAGAAGGGATAATTTAAGCTGGCAAGTTCTTTATTACTTAGACCTGAACCACTATCAATTAACTCAATCTGTATATGATTATCGTATTTACCAGAACTATTGACACTAAGGGATATTTTACCATAACTGGTTGTTGTGATAGCATAATTTAATAATAATAAAACTATTTTATTTAATGCTATTCCATCGCCAGAAAATACTGACTCATGAGAAATATTAAAATAATAATAAATCCTCAATCCTTTAGAATTTAGTGTTGGTAGCGATAATTTCAATATATTCTCCAATTGTGAAGATAAAGAAAATACTTCATTAGCTGGCTGCCAATCACCAGATTCTAATTCACTGAGCAAAGAAATATTTTCAATCCACTCTGTGATGAATTCTGATTTAAGCAGTAACTTATCCAGCAAACTATACTTATTTTCATCTTGTGATATATTTTTCAATCGGATAGCTATATCATTCAACTCCTGAATCGGCTTTTTTATTTCAGAATTAATATTCTGCAACATTGAACGTCTGGCGTATACATTTTTATCATATTCTCGTTGAGCAAGTTGTAACCGCTTACTCACCATAACTTCTTGATCTCTATCCTGCAATAAGAATAAATAAGTCTCTGGCAATAAATTACTGCTATACATTTTTACTTCGTAAACCGCATCTTCAATGGATGTCTGAATGACACCATTATGTTGTTCTGCCATGATTTTAACTTTGCCCAAATCAAGATAAGGCATCAGTTTCTCTGCAATCTTATTACTACTGATCAACCGATTTGATATAAAATCGTAAACCAATAATCCAATAGGAATATTAGAAATAATATCATTCCCCAGAGAATCTTTTATTTTTAGCTCTTGATCCATTGATGCATTAGGAGTGATATATCGACGACGAATATAAAGTAATCCACTGAATGAAAATAGTAAGAAAACCAATATCGAGAGTAATAACCAAATATTTCTGATCAAGAAATCCACAATAAGTGCTTTTAGAGGAACCTGATATACCAATTTATACTGCATAATATTAAGTGGTTGAGAAAACTCCAGCCAAAAACCGATTAACGAAACATCAACTTTATCTGTCTTCTCAACCTCATATTCGTTATTCGAATACAACCGAAAATTTGCTGGTAACATATCAACCGACAAAAGATTATTAATAGGTAAATCAAAGGCAATAACTGTAGTTAATTGCCCTGGTGAATTGAACACAGCTTTATAAGTATAGTAATAAACATTCTCACCACGTAATACGTGAATGGGGGAAATACTTTCCTTTTCATCCAATGTTATTGATTGTGCCAACATTTCAGAACGTTTAATGTCAGAAGTTAGAGTCAGATAACTTTCTTTAAACCTGATTTCCGGTTTTAAAATAGGATGTGTAGTTACCAATAGTAAGTTGTTATCCTTTCCATTGAGATAATACATGGATTCATATTCATTACGTGATCCCCAGAGAATTTCAAGATAGTTAGATAACCTCTGAGCCAGTTGAACACTAGAATCGTTGTAACGACCAAAAACAATTGCATCGATATTTTTGTTATGACTTTCCAGCCAATAAACATTGGGACGCAACTCTAACGGTGATGCAACCTCCTGTAAGGAGGATGGCTGAATATTAGACTGTTCGAAGATACGACCAGCATGATAACGATAATCTTCGATCTGCAATCGCATCTTGGCCGTTACACTACTGATAGCATATTTTTTCTCCGTCAGCCAACTATCAAAATAGTTATACCCGAATAAAAATAGAGAAGTAAAAAGCAAAATAATAAACAGCGCGTAAAAACGGGGAACGACAGATGGCTTAATAGATGCTTGTTTATACATTCTTTGGATGGCTGCCTTTAATGTGGATATATTTGTGGTTAATTTTGAATCAACTCGAAGTTAACTAATTTATTGAACTGTGATAATACTAGCAGGTTAGAGGATAAAAAGGCCATTAGCGTTCGAAGATTGAGCAAGCAGTAAAAAAATCATAATTTTTTCTTTTTAAGGGCTAGACACATTCCAGAGATATAGGCATAATCTCGCGCCATGGAAGGATGGCCGAGCGGTCGAAGGCAGCGGTCTTGAAAACCGCCGATGGGAAACCATCCTAGAGTTCGAATCTCTATCCTTCCGCCAAATTTCGCCGGCTTAGCTCAGTTGGTAGAGCAACTGACTTGTAATCAGTAGGTCACCAGTTCGACTCCGGTAGCCGGCACCATATAAAATCAACGTGTTATGACGTTGACCCGAATGCCCTGATAGTCGCTTGTGTCATATTTGTGTCATGACTGATTATCAGGGCATCGATCTTTTTAGCGTGCTCTGTCAAATGATTAGGGGCTAAATGCGCATACCTTCTCACCATCTCAATTGACTCCCAACCCCCCATTTCCTGCAATGCACTCAAAGGCACTCCAGCCTGAACAAGCCAGCTTGCCCATGTGTGACGCAGGTCATGGAATCGGAAATTTTCAATACCCGCTCGACGCAACCCTGTTTTCCATGCTGTATTGTCATCAATCCGCATTTTTCTGACCTCAGCTGTAGGAGTTCCATCAGATCTATGCCATGCTTTAGTGTGAACAAAAACCCAGCGATTGTGTTTCCCTATTTGATCCCGTAGCACCTTGCATGCGGTATCATTTAGGGCAACACCTATCGCTTTACCGCCTTTAGTGTCCTCTGGGTGTATCCACGCAACTTTTCTTTGTAAATCAATTTGTGACCATTCCAGATTTAAAATGTTTGAACGCCTAAGCCCTGTGGCTAATGCAAAAATGACAACAGGTTTCATGATATCAGGCATACATTTTATTAGTCTCGCGGCTTCCTCTTGCGTAAGCCATCTCACCCTGATTTCCTTTTTTTGACGAACTTTGATATTAGGCGCCCTTCCTAACCACTTCCATTCGTTGACCGCTGCACGGAATAAAGAGCGTAAAAAAGAAAGATACCTCGCCTTTGTTGCTTGAGACACAGGCTTGCTTTTATACGGCTCTATTGATACCCCGTTACGTTTTGCTGATGCAGATTTTTTATCCCAAACCTCCTTGTATTTTCTATTGGTCATCTTGGCTGTTGCAGCCAGGATCTCAATCTCAGTGATATTTGATAACTGCCAGCCGGAAAAATAAGACAAAAAAAACTCTATCTTACTTTTATCATCATCCAATGATTTTTTATGTTCCTTCTCTTGCAACCACCTCAGGCAAGCTTCATCAAACGTTACTTTCGGGTAATCACCTAATTTTTCTACTCTCCACATTTCAGCTTTTAGCTGGTCGTGCAGTTCCTGCGCTTGCTTCTTGTCCTCTGTTCCAAGAGAGCGCCTAATTCGCTTTCCGCTTGGGGAAACGAAATCACAGTGCCATAGGCCATTGCGTTGTATGATTGACATTCAAATCCCTCCTTTGATTTAACTGAACAATCATCACTCATATCTGCATTGTGATGATTATTTATCACGTATTCAAGACAGGAGGACTTTAAAATTTCATACTCACCTCCTCCTTTCTTGCCAGTTTTAGCTGCTTTTAGTCTTTTATCATGTATAAGCTTTCTTACCTGTCTTACCGATTTTTTCAAAAAATCAGCAGCATGTTTGGTATCGAAAACCTCATCATTTAAATCCACGTCACACCTCCTTTATCTGACATAGCCTTCTCTTTTTGTTTACAACCGTTGCTACATACGACTTATTGCCATTAAGAATCTCTATTGGGTACTTACTCCCGCCTACTAAAACAACGTACGTTTCTATTTTTTTATATAATCCGTAATTTCCATATTTATTTTTATGCTCTGATAACGCAGCCTTAGCTGCTTGCCTTTCTAATGGCGTAACAGCACTGCGAATGATGAATTTCATTTCATCTCCTTATCAATCATATCGACGTAATATCTCAGCCACATCACTGGCAGGAACTTACTCTTTTGATAGTTGGACATTACGATTTCAAATCGAGAAAGGTATTTGGTGAGTGTTTCGTTGGTTTGCTGATCAGTGCGGCGTTTGAGTTTTTTCAGTTCTTTGAGGCAATCCCTCGCCACCTTCCTCCTTGCATTCTCGAATTCGTTAGTCATTGGTGATGAGTACTTCGATATCCGATTCTGGGAATCCCATTTGCTGCAAGCCTGGTACTATCTTATCTGTCACAAAATCTGCCAGCATTTCACTTGGGACGGTGTAGAGTGGAATTGTAAATTCTTCCGCTGCGGTTCTGGTCATTTCGATTTTTATTTTTGGAGTGTTCATGCTATTGTCCTCAATAGTTCGTGACCGACATTAAGTAAATAATCCCGGCCAACAGTTGTTATTGTTCCGCGTGGTTTAGTGAATGGTCTCCAGATTAACAATAATGAACCTTTGTTATTTCCATTCACTGGCTTTTGTGTTTCTGCGTTAATAAATGAAATTCTTCCACCCGTTATTAATCTGACCTCATCCACTGTTTCTAATGCCAGTTTAAACCAGCCCACAGAGATATCAGACGGAACTAACATCACGACTGGCTGTAATTGCTTCTGGCACTCGATAGCGGCTTTTTCTACCCACGGCTTAATATTGGAATAAGGGGGATTGCACCAGATAGCGCCGTTACTTTCCCAATCACACTCCAGTGCATTATCTCGTTCTGTGAGATAATGAACGCACAGGGTATTTTGAGCAGAAGCAGCCGCATCAAGAGTAAATTTAAATTCGAGGTTGAGTGCTTTAAATAACGGAAGTGGAGTTTGCCAGAGGTCACGCAGTTCTTTAGGAGTATTACTTCCTCCGAAGTCTGACATTATTTATTCTCATTGTTTATTTGGATGGGGATAGAGACAAACTGCAAACATTGTTTTTCCCTTATCAAAATCATCTGTGCTCTTACATATTTTTCCATCCACTAAATTGTAATAAGCCATAGGTTCCATATTTTCATATTCAGCGAGTTTATTGTGCAGTTTTTCTATTTCAGCGCAGAGTTTTATTAAATTTTGTGGAGTCACCATGGGGCTGAGGTGGAAAAAATATTTAGGGTATTCTCCATTTTCTTCCTGTTCTGCGCTTAACACTGCCTCACTACGTTTTTTTATTTCCCGCGCCAACTCAATCACATCATTGTTCATTATTATTCTCTCTCGATTTTTCTATTATAGAAAATTTATCAGCCCCGCATTTTGGACAAGTCTTGATAAATGCGAAATCTGGAAACTCAGGGTGTGAAACTGGAACTCGATCGTTTTCATAATGAACATGCTTACATTGACGTTTAGCGCATACTATTTTGTCATTTCTCACCCCAACCTCCTGCATAATGTCATCTTTTGTAACTTCAATAAATTGACCACATCCGTTACATTCATATTCATTTATAAATCTGCCGTTTTCATTCCAATCATTTGAGCCACATAAGCATGTTATAAATCTGACGTTCCCCCGTTTGGTATACAGCTCATAAAATGCATCTTTATGTACCATTGGTCTGCCTGCATACTTCACTGAATACACTTTGAACCTTGTGACCTTACCGTCACAATCTTCATATCTAAAATAACGGTCACTGGTTATATATTCATCGTCGTCGTCATAAATAATATCTGAGTTGGCTACCACCTAAACCTCCTGCATATACTCTCTGCTTTCTTACACATATCAGTATCAAACCAGCCAAAGTGACACTTGTTGAAACTGATACCTAACTGCCATGCTAACCA
>NZ_NKHP01000040.1 GCF_014467235.1 Xenorhabdus indica
TACATGAAACGATATCTGATAAAACCGGGGGGCAAAAACAGCTAGTGGCTTATCTCCTGCCACAGACGGGGGTTAAACTGGTGCCGGCTGAACTGCGCCGACAACTGGCGCAACATCTTGCGGGCTATATGCTGCCCAGTGCCTATGTGGTACTGGAAGCATTTCCGCTAACCCCTAATGGCAAACTTGACCGCCGGGCACTCCCTGCCCCTGATGTCTCAGCCGTGGTAACACATGAGTATGCTGCACCCATCGGCGAAATTGAGACACTACTGGCACAATTCTGGCAAGAGCTGTTGGGGTTAGAGCAAGTGGGCCGCTATGACCATTTCTTTGAACTTGGCGGTCATTCATTGCTTGCTGTTCAACTCGTTGCACGTGTGCGTCAGGTACTGGGACGAGAACTGCCAATACGACAACTTTTTGCTCACCCTCAACTGGCAGAGTTGGCGCAGGTACTCACCGATGCTTCAGCGGCCAAACAAATCGTTATTCTTCCGGCTAACCGCAACCAACCGCTGCTTTTATCTTTCTCCCAACAGCGGTTATGGTTCCTTGCTCAAATCGATCCGGCAGCCAGTCTGGCTTATCAGATTCCGCTAGTGCTACATATTACCGGCACGCTCGAACATAACGCCCTAACCACCGCTCTTGATCGTTTGGTCGCTCGTCATGAAAGCTTACGCACTCGGTTTGTATTAATTAAAGGTCAACCCTGTCAACATATTGACCCTGCGGATATTGGTTTTTCCCTGTCCTGCCAGGATCTACGCCTGTTAGCCTCAGAGAAACAGGCCCATCACGTTGCTGAAATTGTCGCTATTGAAGCACAGACGCCTTTTAACTTTACGCAAGGCCCTTTGGCTCGCAGTCAATTACTGCAATTGACAGACGAGGAGCATGTGCTGCTATTAACGTTGCACCATATCATTGCTGATGGTTGGTCTATGGGAATGCTGGAACATGAACTAAAGGTTCTCTACCATGCCATTCTTAACAGCCACGATGATCCGTTACCACCACTGACGATTCAGTATGCTGACTATGCTGTCTGGCAACGTCATTGGCTGCAAGAGATTGCCCTTACTGAACAACGTGATTTCTGGTGTGCACAGCTCGAAGAAGCGCCAGCCTTACTATCGCTTCCCACTGATCGGCCACGCCCCTCTGTACAGACTTATCGCGGTAGTCAGGTATCCTTTGAGCTTGACGCTGCTTTGCTGGCATCGCTCAAGCAACTGGGACAACACCATAACACCACCTTATTTATGACCCTCCTGGCAGCCTGGAGTATTGTCCTCTCCCGGTTGAGTGGTCAGGATGATATTGTTATCGGTACACCAGTCGCTAATCGCTCACTTCCTGAACTGGAAGGCTTAATTGGCTTTTTTGTGAATACACTGGCGTTGCGTGTGACACCAGGCAATAGTGCTACCATAGCTGATCTGCTTGCACAGGTTCGTGAACGATCACTGGCGGCCTATGCTCATCAGGATCTGCCCTTCGAGCAAGTAGTAGAAGCGCTGCAACCTGAGCGCAGTCTCAGTTACAGTCCCATTTTTCAGGTAATGCTGGCCTTAAATAATACGCCGCCCCAGAAATTAACTCTCCCTGATTTGCAGATCACACGGCTTGAACACCAACGAAATACAGCTCATTTTGACTTAATGTTATCGTTGACCGAAACCGATACCGGTCTGGTTGGAGATTTGGAATACGCCACCGATCTGTTCGATTCTGCAACCGTTGAACGTATAGCCGGTTATTTACGGCAGGTACTGGCAGCAATGGTCGCCGATGCGACACAACCCATTGCCACTCTGTCAATGTTGCCGGGATCAGAACGGCAACAATTGCTGGTAGACTTCAACGCCACCCAGGCAGATTTTCCACAAGATGCCTTGATTCACCAACTGATTGAAACCCAAGTTGCCCGCACTCCCGGTGCAACGGCTGTAGTATGTGGAGATCAAGCATGTGGAGATCAAGCGCTCAGTTACGAAGAACTGAACAACCGAGCCAACCGTCTGGCCCATTATTTGATTACGTTGGGAGTACAACCTGATGACCGGGTGGCGATTTGTGTTGAGCGTAATCTGGAGATGGTGGTTGGCCTGCTTGCCATCCTGAAAGCCGGTGGTGCTTATGTGCCGCTCGATCCGGCTTATCCTGCTGAGCGGCTGGCTTATATGCTGGCAGATGCGGCACCGGTGGCTCTACTGACCCAGACAACACTGGCCGGAAAACTGAATACTCCAGCTACCACGGTGGTGCTTGATGCCCCGGACGTTTCCCTGACGTCACAACCCACCCACAATCCAGAGGCACAAGGGTTAAGGCTGACATCACACCATCTGGCCTATGTGATCTACACATCCGGCTCTACCGGTCGGCCAAAAGGTGTGGCGATCACTCACCGCAATGCAGTGAATTTCCTGACCTGGGCACAGCGGACTTTCAGTTTGGAAGAACTGGCGCATACCCTTTTTGCCACTTCGCTGAATTTTGATCTGGCCGTATATGAATGTTTTGCCCCGCTTATTTCGGGAGGGACAGTTCATCTTGTCCCCAATGTGTTGTCGCTGGTCACAACGGAGCAGCCTGTCAGTTTGATCAACACCGTACCTTCTGCCATTACACAGTTAATTGAAGCGAATGCGGTTCCCATGACCGCCAAAACCATCAATTTAGCCGGTGAAGCACTAAAACCCCATGTCATTGAACATCTGTTTGCCCGCGCTTCTGTGCAGAATGTGTGTAATTTATACGGCCCTTCTGAGACAACGACTTATTCAACCTGGGCACGCATGAACCGGGCAGCCGGTTTTGTCGGCCATATCGGCCGCCCAATCGCCAATACCCAGATTTATATCCTTGACCCATATGGTCAGCTGGTGCCGCTTGGTGTGACGGGGGAAATCCATATTGCCGGTGCGGGTGTTGCCCGTGGTTATCTCAACCGTCCTGAACTGACGGCCGAACGTTTCCTGCCTGATCCCTTCTCCGCATTGCCAAGCGCCCGTATGTACAAAACTGGCGACCTCGGCCGTTGGTTACCTGACGGCAATCTTGAATATCTGGGCCGCAATGATTTTCAGGTTAAATTGCGTGGCTTCCGTATTGAACCGGGAGAAATCGAAACCAGATTGATGCAATGTCACGGGGTACGTGAAGCCGTGGTACTGGCGCGTGAATATCTTCCCCATGAAGAAAATATGTCTCATGAAACCAGTTCTTATAAAACCAATTCTCATAAAAACATAGCGGGACAAAAACGTCTGATCGCCTACATTCTGCCCCAACCTGATACTAAACTGGTGTCGGCTGAACTACGCCAGCAACTGGCGCAATACCTTGCCGGTTATATGCTGCCCAGTGCCTATGTGGTGCTGGAAGCATTCCCACTGACCCCGAACGGTAAACTGGATCGTCAGGCATTGCCTGAGCCAGACGCATCCGCGGTCATAACACGCAGCTATGAGACACCCGTCGGTGAAATAGAGACTACACTGGCTGAAATTTGGCAAGAATTGCTGAGCATGGAACAAGTGGGCCGTCATGATCACTTCTTTGAAATCGGCGGTCACTCTTTAATGATTGTTAGTCTGATTGAACGGCTGTATGAGCTAGGCTGGCAACTCGATGTGCACAGCGTATTTGCAACACCTGTTCTTGCCGAAATGGCACAGGCGGTTCAGCTTAACGCAGACACTTTCATCGTCCCCCCTAACCGCATTCCCGAAGACTGCACCGCTATCACGCCCGATATGTTGCCGCTGGTTTCGCTGTCACAGGCCGAGATTGATACCATCGTTGAGGCAACTTCCGGCGGGGTAAGCAATATTCAGGATATCTATCCGCTGGCACCACTACAGGAAGGAATTCTGTTCCATCATCTGTTACAGACACAGGGGGATGATTATTTACTCCAGAGCCTGCTCGCTTTTGACACCCGCAATCACCTTGATGCTTTTCTCTCTGCCTTACAACAAGTCATTGATCGCCACGATACTCTGCGTACTGCGGCGTGTTGGCAAGGACTGGCACAACCGGTTCAGGTGGTCTGGCGTCAGGCACCGCTGTCGGTCAATGTTTTCACTCCTGCCAGAGCGGAAGAGGTTGCCGCCCAGTTACAGGCTTACACCGATCCGTGCCGATATCGTCTTGACCTGAGCCGTGCCCCTCTGTTTGCCGCGGATATTGCTCACGATCCGGTACAGGATGAATGGCTGCTGGCGCTGCGTTTCCACCATCTGGTCTGCGACCATATGACACTGGCGTTGATTTTTGCCGAAATTACCCAAATATTACAGGGCAAGGCCGAAACACTCCCCCCAGTACTGCCGTACCGCAACTTTATTGCCCGAATCCTGAGCGTACCGGCGGCAGTACACGAAGCCTATTTCCGCGCTCAGTTTGCCGATATTGACGAGCCAACCGCACCGTTCGGCATACTTAAAGTACAAAACGACAATAAAACTGTCAGCCAAGCGCAGCTTCCGCTTGATGCTGTGCTGGCAGAAGCAATCCGCTCCCAGGCCCGCCGCCTGGGCGTCAGCCCAAGTGTGCTGTTCCATGTAGCCTGGGCACAAGTACTGGCTCAAACCAGTGGCCGTGATGATGTGGTCTTTGGTTCCGTGCTATTGGGACGTTCACAAGGGATTGCCGGAGCCTCACGAACGCCAGGCTTGTTTATCAATACTCTTCCTGTGCGCCTCTCTCTGGCTGGTCTCAGCGTACAAGAAGCCGTGCAGGTTATCTATCGTAGTCTGACAACACTGCTGGAGCACGAACAGGCATCATTAGTGCTGGCGCAACGCTGTAGTGGTATGGATCAATCCATGCCTCTGTTCAGTACATTGCTCAATTATCGCCATAGTCAAGCAGATGGCATTGAGATGACGCAAGCGGGGATACGTATTGTCGCAACTGAAGAGCGAAGTCACTATCCGCTTACTTTATCGATAGATGATCTGGACGCCGATTTTCGTCTGACAGTTCTGGCTGTAACTGGTATCGATCCCAACCGCGTAATCACTTATCTGGTTACTGCCATTAGTGGACTGGTTGAAACATTGGCTCATGCCCCACAAAAATTGATTCAAGCGTTACCCATATTACCGTCGGAAGAACGACAAAAATTATTAGTCGATTTCAATGCAACTCAGACAGACTTCCTGCAAGATGCCCTGATCCACCAACTGTTCGAGGTGCAAGCCGCGCATCATCCCGACGCCATTGCCGTTATGTTTGAAGAGCAAGCTATCAGCTATGGCGAACTTAATCTCCGCGCCAACCGTCTGGCACATTATCTGATTACATTAGGTGTGCGCCCCGATGACCGGGTGGCAATTTGTGTCGAACGCGGCCCGGAGATGGTGGTAGGTTTACTGGCTATCCTCAAAGCCGGCGGCGCCTATGTGCCGCTCGATCCTACCTACCCCACGGAGCGGCTGGCCTATATGCTCGAAGACGCCGTGCCGGTCGTTCTGCTGACCCAAACGTTGCTGATGCAAACAACACAGCTCGACAGACTGACAAGCCCCATTTTTACGGTGACATTTGACGATCTGGAACCGTTTCTGGCAACACAACCGACTCATAACCCGGATGTACATACACTGGGACTGACATCACATCATCTGGCTTATGTGATCTATACCTCCGGCTCGACCGGCATGCCTAAAGGGGTGATGGTTGAGCATCGCGGTCTGGCTAACCTGATTGTCACCCAACAAAATACTCTGGCAATCACCCCCAACAGCCGTATTTTGCAATTTGCTTCAAACAGTTTTGATGCCTGTATCTGGGAATGTTGTATGGCACTTTTGAGCGGCGCCTGCCTCCATCTGGCTTCGCGTATTGCGCTGCTGCCGGGTGTGGCACTCTTGGAGACACTGGAAATACAGGCCATCACGCATGTGCTTTTGCCACCGGCCGCCTTAGCAGCGCTGGATGCTATACCTGCAACGCTGGAAACCCTGCTGGTCGGCGGCGAAGCCTGCCCGTCTTCACAGGTTAAACGTTGGGCTACAGAACGACGTATGATTAATGCCTACGGTCCAACGGAAAGTACGGTCTGTTCAGCGATGTATCTATGCAATAGTCAGGAAGAAGGCGCACCGCCTATCGGGCGTCCGATTGCCAACACGCAGATCTATATCCTCGATCCGCAGGGTCAACCGGTGCCCCTTGGCACGGCTGGCGAAATTTATATCGCCGGCGTGGGAGTTGCCCGCGGTTATCTGAACCGCCCTGAATTGACGGCCGAACGTTTCTTGCCTGATCCGTTCTCTGCCGAATCGGATGCGCGTATGTACAAAACCGGTGACCTCGGTCGCTGGCGTTCTGATGGCAATATTGACTATCTCGGCCGCAATGATTTTCAGATTAAATTGCGTGGGTTCCGCATCGAGCCAGGCGAAATCGAAGCCAGATTGATGCAATGTCACGGAGTAAAAGAAGCCGTCGTATTGGTTCGTGAAGATGAGCCGAATCAGAAACGATTGGTAGCGTATCTGTGCCCGCAGGCAGGGGTGAAATTAGTTCCTGCCGAATTGCGTCAGCAACTCACGCAACGCCTTGCCGACTATATGTTACCCAGTGCCTTTGTCACTCTTGAAGCTTTTCCGTTGACGCCCAACGGTAAACTTGACCGTCAGGCATTACCCGCGCCAGATTTGTCCGCTGTCGTAGTGCGCAGTTATGAAGCCCCCGTCAGCGAAACTGAAATCATACTGGCGCAAATCTGGCAAGACCTGCTGAAAGTGGAACAAGTTGGTCGTTATGACCATTTCTTTGAACTCGGTGGTCATTCATTGCTTGCTGTTCAGCTCGCTTCGCGTGTGCGTCAGACGTTGGCACGAGAACTACTCATACAACAGCTCTTTACCTACCCTCTGCTGGCAGATCTGGCACAAGTACTCACCAATACTTCAGCAACTGAACAAATCGTTATTCCCCCGGTTGATCGCAACCAAGCGCTGCCTCTATCGTTTGCGCAACAACGGCTATGGTTCCTTCACCAACTCGATCCGGCTGCCAGTCTCGCTTACCATATTCCAGTGGCATTGCGTCTGACAGGGCCACTTAATCAGCACGTCTTATTGACCGCACTTGATTACCTGATTGCCCGCCACGAAAGTTTGCGTACCCGTTTTGACCTGATTGACGGGCAGCCTTGTCAACACATTGACCCTGCGGGTACTGATTTTGCCTTATCTTGTCAGGATCTGCGCCAATTTGCGTCAGAAGAACAGGCTCATCGCATTGCCGAAATTGCTGTTACCGAAACACAGACACCTTTTAACTTTACGCAAGGCCCATTGGTTCGCGGTCAATTACTGCAATTGACCGACGAGGAGCATGTGCTGCTGTTAACGCTGCATCACATCATCGCTGATGGCTGGTCTGTCGGTGTGCTGGTGCATGAATTGGGTACGATCTATCAGGCTACCCTTGAAGGTCATGATGAACCGTTGCCGCCTCTCCCCATTCAGTATGTCGACTATGCCGCCTGGCAACATGACTGGCTGCAAGGAAATATCCTCGCTGTACAACGTGATTTCTGGTGTCGACAACTGGCGGACGCCCCGACTTTATTAGCTCTGCCTACTGACCGGCCACGCCCTGCCGTACAGACTTATCGCGGTAGTCAGGTGTCCTTTGAACTTGATGCTGCTTTGCTGGCATCGCTCAAGCAACTGGGACAACACCATAATACCACCCTATTTATGACTCTTCTGGCGGCCTGGAGTATCGTACTCTCCCGGCTGAGCGGTCAGGATGATATCGTTATCGGTACACCGGTCACCAATCGTCCGCACCATAAGCTCGAAGGTCTGATTGGTTTCTTTGTCAATACACTGGCTTTACGTGTCACGCTGAATGATAACCCTTGTGTCGCTGACTTGCTTGCGCAGGTTCGGGAACGGGCTTTAGCCGCTTATGCTCATCAGGATCTGCCTTTTGAGCAAATAGTAGAAACGTTGCAACCTGAACGTAGCCTCAGTTACAGCCCCATTTTTCAGGTAATGCTGGCCTTAAACAATACGCCGTCTCAGCCCCTGACGTTACCCGATCTGCAACTGACTCCGATCAAACCGCTACGCCAGAGCGCCCAATTTGATCTGACACTATTCCTGACTGAAACCGATACCGGTCTGGTTGGAGATTTGGAATACGCCACCGATCTGTTCGATTCTGCAACTGTCGAACGCATAGCCGGTTATTTACGGCAGGTACTGGCAACAATGGTCGCCGATGCGACACAACCCATTGCCACTCTGTCAATGTTGCCGGGATCAGAACGGCAACAATTGCTGGTAGACTTCAACGCCACCCAGGCAGATTTTCCACAAGATGCCTTGATTCACCAACTGATTGAAACCCAAGTTGCCCGCACTCCCGGTGCAACGGCTGTAGTATGTGGAGATCAAGCATATGGAGATCAAACGCTCAGTTACGAAGAACTGAACAACCGAGCCAACCGTCTGGCCCATTATTTGATTACGTTGGGAGTACAACCTGATGACCGGGTGGCGATTTGTGTTGAGCGTAATCTGGAGATGGTGGTTGGCCTGCTTGCCATCCTGAAAGCCGGTGGTGCTTATGTGCCGCTCGATCCGGCTTATCCTGCTGAGCGGCTGGCCTATATGCTGGCAGATGCAGCACCGGTGGCTCTACTGACCCAGACAACACTGGCCGGAAAACTGAATACTCCAGCTACCACGGTGGTGCTTGATGCCCCGGACATTTCCCTGACGTCACAACCCACCCACAATCCAGAGGCACAAGGGTTAAGGCTGACATCACACCATCTGGCCTATGTGATCTACACATCCGGCTCTACCGGGCGGCCAAAAGGTGTGGCGATCACTCACCGCAATGCAGTGAATTTCCTGACCTGGGCACAGCGGACTTTTTGTTTGGAAGAACTGGCGCATACCCTTTTTGCCACTTCGCTGAATTTTGATCTGGCCGTATATGAATGTTTTGCCCCGCTTATTTCGGGAGGGACAGTTCATCTTGTCCCCAATGTGTTGTCGCTGGTCACAACGGAGCAGCCTGTCAGTTTGATCAACACCGTACCTTCTGCCATTACACAGTTAATTGAAGCGAATGCGGTTCCCATGACCGCCAAAACCATCAATTTAGCCGGTGAAGCACTAAAACCCCATGTCATTGAACATCTGTTTGCCCGCGCTTCTGTGCAGAATGTGTGTAATTTATACGGCCCTTCTGAGACAACGACTTATTCAACCTGGGCACGCATGAACCGGGCAGCCGGTTTTGTCGGCCATATCGGCCGCCCAATCGCCAATACCCAGATTTATATCCTTGACCCATATGGTCAGCCGGTGCCGCTTGGTGTGACGGGGGAAATCCATATTGCCGGTGCGGGTGTTGCCCGTGGTTATCTCAACCGTCCTGAACTGACGGCCGAACGTTTCCTGCCTGATCCCTTCTCCGCATTGCCAAGCGCCCGTATGTACAAAACCGGCGACCTCGGCCGTTGGTTACCTGACGGCAATCTCGAATATCTGGGCCGCAATGATTTTCAGGTTAAATTGCGCGGCTTCCGTATTGAACCGGGAGAAATCGAAACCAGATTGATGCAATGTCACGGGGTACGTGAAGCCGTGGTACTGGCGCGCGAATATATTTCCCATGAAGAACCTATTCATGAAGAACCTATTGTTGATAAAAACAATTTACATGGAAACATAGCGGGACAAAAACGTCTGATTGCCTACATTTTGCCTCAGCCTGGCATTAAATTGATGCCGGCTGAACTGCGTCAGCAACTGGCGCAATACCTTGCCGGTTATATGCTGCCCAGTGCCTATGTGGTGCTGGAAGCATTCCCACTGACCCCGAACGGTAAACTGGATCGTCAGGCGCTGCCTGAGCCAGACGCATCCGCGGTCATAGCACGCAGCTACGAAGCGCCGATCGATGAAACTGAGACCGTACTGGCTGAAATTTGGCAAGAGTTATTGGGCATGGAACAAGTGGGCCGTCATGACCACTTCTTTGAACTCGGCGGTCACTCGCTGATGATTATCAGTCTGATTGAACGGTTGCATCATTTCGGTTGGCAACTCGATATGCTCAGTGTATTTGCAACGCCTGTTCTTGCCGAAATGGCACAAGCCATTCAACGTGATGTTAACACGGCTACCGTCCCCCCTAACCGTATTCCGGCAGACTGCACCGCCATCACGCCCGATATGCTACCGTTAGTTTCGTTGTCACAGGCTGAGATTGATACCATCGTTGAAGCAACTTCCGGCGGGGTAAGCAATATTCAGGATATTTACCCACTGGCACCGCTACAGGAAGGAATTCTGTTCCATCATCTGTTGCAGACTCAGGGCGATACTTACCTGTTACATAGCCTGCTCGCTTTTGACACCCGCAATCACCTTGATGCTTTTCTCTCTGCCTTACAACAAGTTATTGACCGTCACGATATCTTGCGCACCGCGGCGTGTTGGCAAGGACTGGCACAACCGGTTCAGGTGGTCTGGCGTCAGGCACCACTGTCAATCAATGTCTTCACTCCTGCCAGAGCGGAAGAGGTTGCCGCCCAGTTACAAGCTCACACCGATCCGCGCCAATATCGTTTTGACCTGAGCCGTGCCCCCCTGTTTGCCGCAGATATCGCCTACGATCCGGTACAGGATGAATGGCTGCTGGCGCTGCGTTTCCACCATCTGGTCTGCGACCATATGACACTGGCGCTGATTTTTGCCGAAATTGCTCAAATACAGCACAAAATGCTACAGGGCGAAGTCGTGACACTGCCCCCAACGTTGCCGTACCGCAACTTTATCGCTCAAACCCTGAGCGTACCGGCCGCTGTGCACGAAGCCTATTTCCGTGCTCAACTTGCTGATATTGATGAACCAACAGCACCATTTGGTGTTCTTTCAATATCAAATAACGATAACTCCGTCGCTGAAACCCATCTTCCTATCGCACCTGCATTAGCGGAAGCTATCCGCACACAAGCGCGTCGTCTGGGCGTCAGTCCGAGTGTGCTGTTCCATGTGGCCTGGGCGCAGGTACTGGCACAAACCAGTGGTCGTGATGATGTGGTCTTTGGCTCTGTGTTACTGGGCAGATTACTGGTAGGGCGCGGCGCTAGCCAAGCTCTGGGTATGTTTATCAATACTCTGCCCATACGGATCACTCTGACAAATAGCAGCGTGCAAGAAGCGGTACAGGCGGCTTATCGTAATTTGACAACCTTGCTGGAGCATGAACAAACACCATTAGCATTGGCACAACGTTGTAGTGGCGTGGCACAGTCTATGCCACTGTTCAGTACCTTGCTTAATTATCGGCACTCGCAAGCAAATGAGATAGAAAATGCGACAACGACTCAGATGGGTATGCGCATCGTCGCAACATCAGAACAAACTCATTATCCAATCGCTTTATCGGTGGATGATACGGGCGTTGATTTCCACCTGATAGCCCAGACTGTAACCAGTATCGACCCGATTCGTATAACCACTTATCTGATCACTGCTCTCAGCGGTCTGGTGGAAGCGTTAGTTCGTGATCCACAGCAACCTATTCTGCCAATCCCCATTCTGCCAATCTCAGAGCGACAACAACTGTTAGTCAACTTCAACGTCACTCAGGCAGATTTCCCACAGGATGCTCTTATTCATCAATTAGTTGAAACTCAGGCAGCACAGTGTCCCAATGCTATTGCTGTAGTGTTTGAAAAGCAGGTGTTAAGTTATGACGAACTCAACTGTCGCGCTAACCGTCTGGCGCACCACCTGATTGAATTAGGCGTACGGCCCGATGACCGGGTAGCAATTTGTACTGAACGCAGCCCGGCAATGGTGGTAGGTTTACTGGCTATCCTCAAAGCCGGCGGCGCCTATGTACCACTCGATCCGGCTTATCCGGCTGAGCGGCTGGCGTATATGCTGGAAGATGCTGCTCCCGTGGTGCTGCTCACCAAAACGGCATCGATTGGCAAACTGAATAGCACTGTCCCCACTGTAGAACTGGATGATCAGGCATTGAACCTGATAAACCAACCAACTCATAACCCGGATAGACAGACATTGGGGCTGACGTCACGCCATCTGGCCTATGTGATCTACACCTCTGGTTCCACCGGCTTACCTAAAGGGGTGATGGTCGAACACCGCAATGTGCTGCGTCTGATTATCAATAACGGTTTCGCCGATATTGGGCCTGATGACTGTATCGCCCACTGCGCCAACGTTTCATTTGATGCCGCTACCTGGGAGATCTGGGCGGGCCTGGTGCATGGGGCGCGTATCCTGTTGATCCCCGAAAAAACTTTGCTACAGCCGGATTATTTTGGTCAGTGTCTGTCATCGGAAGGGGTCAGCGCACTGTTTCTGACGACGGCGCTGTTTAACCAATATGCTGGCTTGATTGCACCCGCGTTATCGGGTTTACGCTATCTCCTTTTCGGGGGTGAACAAACCGATATGCGTTCTGCCATTCGCCTGCGATCTGATCACCCACCTGAGCACTTACTGCATGTCTATGGCCCAACGGAAACAACCACTTTCGCCACTGCCTATGAAATGCCATTGATAGCTGCC
>NZ_NKHP01000041.1 GCF_014467235.1 Xenorhabdus indica
TCAACAAGCTCATGCGGTACACGAGCTTCTAATTTTTTTGACTTTGCGTTTACTGCTTTCGTTGCCATATCTGCATCCATTAGTAGTTGGTGGCTGACAGTATACGCAAAAAATTTTTATAAAAAAGAATTGACGTAGCTGACACTTAAAAATACGATGGTGGCTGACACTATGCTTTATTCAGGTGATACAAATAGCAACGCCTCGAAGTGCGCTAACACTATCGAGGCGTCTGACCACAACATTATCGGAGCTAATGCTATGGCTGATACACAGTCTAACCAAACTCGCCTTAAATTTACATTCCTTATTACATCCGACACTCAGCGGCTGGCTGATATGTCCTCTTTGATCTTCGCATTACGTCAGGGGGCATACTATGAGTAATAAACCTATCTCACTAAAACAGGCGCTATATCGTGCAGGTCTGGGTATTTCACTTTTCACATTCATTACCCAAAAAGCCAAAGATGAACGCTGTGAAATCAATTTAAATAACTTGATTGCATTGGCACACGGCATTCATCAGGAGGTTCACCGCGCCCTGTTGAAACATGCTCCGCAGCCACCGATGAATAAATTATTAAATTGCATTGCATACAGGAAATCCGATCCATTAGGTCAGGCCTCATTTCGTGCGGGTTTATGTATCTCTTTATATGAGGTCATTCTTGAGCAGGCCAGCCAACACTGTTCGGAAGAATTACATGATTTGCTTTCGCTGGCCTGTGACATCAATCAGGAAGTCTACTATTCGCTTTATGCAGCAGTTAATGGCGAGGACGAGTGATCATGAATCAGGGAAATAATAATCAGAAAAGCCGCCCGTTAGATGTGATTCGAACAGTGAAAACATCAGCCATCAATCACTGGCAAAGCCTGTTGCCTGCTTGTGGTGTTGAAGTTCCGGCAAAAGGCAAACACGGTGCTTGCCCAATCTGCGGCGGTACTGACCGCTTTCACTTTATCGACGATAACCATCATGGCGATTGGCATTGTCGCCAATGTGATGTGCCGAATCACGGTGATGGACTGGATTTAGTCGCAAGAACCAAAGGGATCACGGTCTTTGCCGCCGCTAAGTTGGTAGCTGATGCGCTGGCACTTCCCTTACCTGACCCCAAGTCCACCAAAGAGCAGCCCCGAACAGTAAAACCGATTACAGAACGCATCGCTGCGCTGGTTGCAACTTCTGTCATGGGTGAATCTCAGTATCTGACTAAAAAGGGGCTGCAATGCCCCAATCAGCGGTTACTGAAAGATGGCTCTTTATTGCTGGTGATTCAGACTCTGGACGGCACAATCACGGGCGCACAGACCATCAAGCCGAACGGTGAAAAACGCCTTGTTGCAGGCACTCAGAAAAAAGGGAGTTTTATCTCCGTATCCGAGATTACCGGAATGTCGGACACGTTCATCATTACCGAAGGTTACGCCACCGCGTTAACCGTCAGCCAGCTATATGAGGGCGTTGTACTGGCGGCGATTGATGAAAGTAATTTATTCACGGTTGCCGAACAGGTCAGAACACAGTGGCCTAACGCAAAAATTATCCTTGCTGCTGATAACGATTGGCACGAACCGGAAGAACGGGACAAAAACGGTAGGTTAAAAAAGAATGTTGGCAAGATAGCGGCAGAGAAAGCCGCTATAGAGATTAATGGCTGGGTATCGCTACCGCCTATGGCATTGAAATCTGATTGGGACGATTATCGCCAACATCATGGTATCGAAGCAGCAAAGCAGGCATTCAGCAACGGGTTATATCAGGTTGGAGAGAAAAAACTCATGGAAGCAGAAGCAGTGATTATCCACGAAACTAAGCCCAAAAAAGCCAATAACAATCTGGCACAAATGGCAGCCAGTCAGCGCGGGGCACTATTGGTTGAGCGGTACGGTAAAGTGGCGGTTAACCCTGATAGCGAAATGGTTTACCACTATAACGGCACAACATGGGAAACCGTGTCGGATAATGAGCTGCGCCGCGCAATGGTGGCAATCTTCGACCAGCACGAAACCCCTTACAGCCCGAACGGGATCAATAACGCTATCTATGCCATGAAATTACAAGTACCGATTATCGGCGAACAACGGCAGGATTTAATCGGGTTCCGCAATGGTGTGTATGATTTATCGGCTCAACAGTTTACTTCGCACCAGCCGGAACACTGGTTAATGAACCATAACGGCATTGAATTCACCCCGCCTGCTGCCGGTGAAAATTTACCAGATCATGCCCCAGATTTTTATCGCTGGTTATCCCATGCGGCGGGAAGCAATGAAAACAAGATGAATCGTATCAAAGCTGCCCTGTTTATGATCCTGGCAAACCGTTATGACTGGCAGCTATTTATTGAAGTCACGGGCGAAGGTGGCAGCGGTAAAAGTATCTTTACCTATATCGCCACCTTATTAGCGGGAGAACACAATACGGCCAGTGGCAACATGCGAGCATTGGACGAAGCGCGAGGGCGTTATCAGTTTGTCGGGAAAAGCCTGATTACGCTGCCCGATCAGGTTAAATATGTCGGTGAAGGCGCGGGCATTAAGGCGATTACTGGCGGTGATTTAATCGAAGTTGACGGGAAATATGAGAAGCAATTTTCTACGGTCATTAAGGCCGTGGTATTAGCCACCAATAACGAGCCAATGAGCTTCACAGAACGCAATGGTGGTATTGCACGGCGGCGGGTGATATTCCCGTTTAATATTCCGGTCAAAGAGTCAGAGAAAGATCCACATTTGCCGGAGAAAATCAGTCGGGAACTGCCTGTCATTATTCGTCATTTATTAACGGAATTTGCCGACCAGAACAAGGCTAAAAAGCTGCTACAGGCGCAACGCGACTCTAACGAAGCATTAACGGTGAAAAGCAATTCCGATCCGTTGTATCGTTTCTGCGGTTATTTGATAACCGTCAATGAAGCTACTGGGATGAAGATGGGCACTAAGAACATTAGCCCACGAGCGCCGAGGTTATATTTGTATCATGCTTATCTTTCTTTTATGGAAGCGCACGGCTTTGAACGCCCGTTAACACTGACCAAGTTCGGCGAATCTCTGCCTAAAATTATGCTGGAATACAAAAAGGAGTATCGGAAAGTGCGAACCAAGAAAGGTTATTCTTATAACGTTGAGTTGTCCGAAGAAGCCGAAGAATGGTTGCCGTCTGTGCCTGAGTGCCGGGATTTTAAATCCCCGCTATAAACTTTTTGGGCTTAAGTCTGCATTCCATGCATCATTTTAAATATCCATCTGTATTTAAAAGAAAATAATAGATGTATAGTTATTTCTTAGCTATACATCAAATATACATTCTCTTCATTAGGATAAAAAAGGGGTGAACAGAGGGTACAGTGAATGAATATCCTATTAATTACTGCAAACCCAGATGTAGCAAGGCTTTGAGAAGAATGTGCAGAGGGTGCATAACTGAGAGGGTGAAAAAGATTTATAGGGGGTGATCTATGATCTGACATAGGAAAAGAAGAAATGCAGAAAAACCAAGAGCACCAGAAGCGAATTTACGACATTTTTTAATGGATTAGGAAGGATAATGTGAATAGTAAATATGTTAAAGCATTAGGGGTGCTAATTCTATTGTTAGGGTTGACATTTATGATGTGCTTAGTTATTGATTCTGCCGTTTCATTAGCATTAATGAAAGATGAAATAACATTCTCAGGAACAGTTATTATCAGTATTCTATCTTTTCCTATAGTATTTTACTCTTTATCAGGATCTATTTTTTTCTTTATATTTAATAGACTACCTAAATTTAACAAAATAATTGTTAACTATCTGAGTAAGTTGATGATTACATCATTTATAATTGGTTTTCCTATTTCTTTTTATGTTGACTATAAATTAAAAAATGATGGCTATCTGACATGTGATAAAATATCGTGGATGTCACCAAATACTTACGTGAAAAATTTATCCTTGTGTAAATGAATTTTTTTGTAAATATTTCGTTCTTATGTTTTGTCCTGTTTATCATATAAACTTTAGAGGCTTTTTAATTATTTTAGATAGTATTAAATAGTGTCTTTTAGGAAAATAAATAACCATAAGACACCATGAAAAAACTACTCAAATTACGCCAACAAAAAGCCGATTTAACCCAACAAATGCGTTCGCTGCTGACCAAAGCCGAAACGGAACAACGCTCACTCAATGCTGATGAAGCCAAACAGTTCGACGAACTGCGCAGCCAGTCCGACGCGCTGAATACGGAAATTGTGCGTTATGAAGTGCTGGCTGATGAAGAACGCAGTCAGGCTAAGAACCAACCTACCAGTAATAAACTCAGCAATGACGAGCTGCGCAATTATATTCTGACTGGCGAAGCCCGTTCCCTGTCTACCGGTGTTCCGGCTGATGGCGGTTATACCGTTATCCCTGAGCTGAATAAACAAATTATGCAGCAACTGGCTGATGAGTCGGTTATGCGTCGAATCTGTACCATCAAAACCACGCGCAGCAATGAATATAAACAGCTTGTTTCGGTCGGTGGCGCAGCCGTAATCCACGGGGAAGAAGGCAAGGCGCGTAGTGAGACGGCGACACCAAAGATGGAAGAGGTCAGCATCAAGCTGTTTCCTATCTATGCCTACCCCAAAACTACCCAAGAAATCATCGATTTTAGCGATGTCGATATGTTAGGCTGGTTAACCTCAGAAATCGCTGACACCTTTGTTGACACCGAAGAAACCGATCTGGTTAGCAGTGACGGTAGCAAAAAAGCGAAAGGCTTTCTGTCTTATCCCCGTGATAACAAAGCTGACAAGGTACGTGCATTCGGTACGCTGCAAAAGCTGGAAGTTACCAGCCTTGAGGCCGATAGCCTAATTGACCTGAAATTTCTGCTCAGGAACAAATATCGTAAAAATGCAGTGTGGGTGATTAACTCCACGACCGCCGCCAACGTGCAAAAACTGAAAAACGGCAATGGCGATTACATCTGGCGCGAACGTCTGCAAGCGGGTGATCCTGATATGTTGCTGGGCTTACCTGTCCATTATCTCGAATTTATGCCGGATGACATCATTAGTCTGGGCGACTTCAACCGCGGTTACTTCATCGTTGACCATCAAACGGGCATTCGTACCCGTCCTGACAATATCACCGAACCGGGATTTTATAAGGTACATACCGATAAATATCTGGGCGGCGGGCTGGTGGATTCCAACGCAATCAAGGTGCTGGAAATCAAAGGCACTAAAGCGGGTTAACGGTAAGGGGCACTGCGCCCCTTTGTAATCTGGAATCTACCAATGAAAAATGATTTTGAAATCCGCACTGCTTCCCTTTCTGCCAGTGATAAGAAACTGACAGGCTATGTGATTAAGTGGAACAGCCGATCACATATCTTGTGGGATGAGTTTATCGAACAGTTCGCCCCGAATGCCTTTAGCGCCAGTCTAGCGGCAAGTGCTGATATCAGGGCACTGTATGAACATGATCATATGAACCTGTTAGGCCGTACCACATCTGGAACATTGCAACTTAGCGAAGATGCCACCGGATTACGTTTCGAACTCACCCCGCCTGATACGCAATTAGGGCGTGATGTGCTGACACTGGTTGAGCGTGATGATATTCAGGGAATGTCCTTTGGTTTTCGTGCCATTAAAGATCAGTGGGATACCAGCCAAACACCGTATGTCAGAACCGTCTTAGAGGCTGAATTACGGGAAATTACTGTCACCAGTTTACCCGCCTACCCTGAAAGCGGTGTTGAGATTGCCAAACGCTCCCTGAATGCAGTAAATCCCTGCAATGCGGATTTGCGCCATTACTGGCTGCAATTGTCTGAGGCGTGATTATGTGGCCTTTTAAGCGAAAAGCCTCTGAGACTCGTAGTATCAGCATTGATGAGTTTCTTTCTCTGGCGGGTATGTCTAATACCAAATCCGGCGAGCATGTTTCCCCCTCGACCGCCGAAGGTTTACCAGCGGTGATGAATGCCATCACGGTGATTAGTGAAGCGGTAGCAACAATGCCCTGTTATCTCTATCGAGTAAAAAATAGTCACGGCACAGAGTCCCGTGAGTGGTTAAGTGATCATCCGGTTGATTACCTGCTCAATGAATGCCCGAACGATTGCCAAACACCGTTTCAGTTTAAGCGAACGCTGATGCGTCATTGCCTGTTAAATGGCAATGCGTATGCAGTCATAGTCTGGGGAAAAGACGGAC
This sequence comes from Xenorhabdus indica, assembly GCF_014467235.1. Classification (GTDB taxonomy): domain Bacteria; phylum Pseudomonadota; class Gammaproteobacteria; order Enterobacterales; family Enterobacteriaceae; genus Xenorhabdus; species Xenorhabdus indica. The sequence continues at coordinate 6,201 of NZ_NKHP01000041.1, forward strand.
AACCACATTCGTTGCACCCTTATCCGCCGTCAGCAGTTGTCCCACAGAGATTATCGGATCACCGCTTTGCTTATATCATTACCGAACCCTATAGAGGCAAGGTCAGAACCTATCTACAGGAAGAAGTTTTACATTTACGCTATGCCACGGAAGACGGTTTTCTTGGTCGCTCACCGGTCACGATTTGCCGTGAAACGCTGGGTTTGGGGTTGGCGCAACAGCGCCACGGTGCAAGCATTATGAAAGAGGGCATGATGGCAGCGGGCGTGATTAAAGCCGCTGACTGGCTGGATGGCATCAAGGGTAATAAAGCGTTGGAAGCCCTCGAACGTTATAAAGGCGCTCGTAATGCAGGCAAAACGCCCATTCTTGAGGGTGGGATGGAATATCAGCAATTAGGGATGAGCAATCAGGATGCAGAATGGCTGGCCTCCCGTCGTTTCACCATTGAAGATATCGCCCGGATGTTCAATGTCAGTCCTATCTTTCTGCAAGAGTATTCGAACAGTACCTACAGTAACTTTAGCGAAGCGTCACGCGCATTTCTGACGATCACCATGCGCCCCTGGCTTGCCAATTTCGAACAGCAAATCAAATCCACCTTACTGATAAATTCACCAAAACGAGGCATTCGCTACCAAGTCGAATTCGACACAGCCGATCTGCTTCGCGCCAATCCGAAAGAACGCTTCCAGAGTTATGAAACGGCGATTAAATCTGGTGTGATGTGCCCGAATGAAGCCCGTGAACGGGCTGTCTTTTAGTCACATCTCAAATTACGAGAAAATGACCGCAATTTGATAAATATACCCAACTGATTTTAAAGGAAATATTTCCCAATGCTGTCTCGATAAGTTTAAAATAATTCATATAAAAAAAACAGCAGGATACAAAGTTGTGTATAAGAGACAGGTGAACGGGAGGGATTATCACCCCGTGCCGGTGGCGATGAATTCAGTCAGGCATGGAAGCAAACCGTGGAAATCAAACAAGACAAGGAGAGTAACGAATGAGAGCAGGCAGATTAAGGCATCGGGTGACAATCCGAAAAAATGAAGCCAGTCGGGGTAAATTCGGTGAAGTACTCAACAACTGGGTAGATTTAGCCACTGTCTGGGCAGAAGTGAAAGCGATTAGTGGACGGGAGCTGGTGGCATCCGGCGCCGTATTCTCAGAAGCCACCGTGCGTATCTGGCTGCGTTATCGTGCTGATGTGACCACAGCGAACAGCATTACCTTTCACGGCGCGAACACGACGGGCACTGCTTTTAGCATTATGGCGGTCATCCCCGATGCGAAATACACCCGCCTAGAGTTGCTTTGCAAGGGAGGGATATTCCGATGAGCCGGATTGAAATTCTCCTGAGCGAAATTAAACAACATTGCCGATTGGAAGAAGATCACACCCTTGATGATGCCCTATTAACGGGTTATGCCGCCGCAGCGTTGGAAGTCTGCCAGCAACATATCGGTAAACGCTTTGATAAGGAATTGGTTTTCACGCCAGCGATTAAAGTCGGTTGCCTGCTCTATATCGGCTTGTTGTATGAGAATCGGGAAATGGCAACCGATGTTGAGCTAAAAGAAGTGCCTTTTACCATCAAATCACTGTGGTCTGTCTATCGTGATGTGGGGATCTACTGATGCCGTGGCAACCGTTAAGACGTTGTAGTTATCCCAGTTGTAAGCAACGGATAAAATCTGGTCGCTGTGAGGAACACCGGCGGGAACAGAACAGGCAGCGCGGTACACGTACCGAACGTGGCTACAGTAACCGATGGAGCAAGTACAGACTGATGTATCTCAAGGCGAATCCCTTATGTGTGCATTGCCTCAAGCAGAACTGCTACACACCTGCCACCATTGTCGATCACATTATCCCGATACAGGGTGAAGCTGATGTGCTGTTCTGGCCTGTATCCAACCATCAAGCACTATGCCATGCCTGCCACAACCGTAAAACGGTACAGGCAGACCCACTCATCAAAGCGAGGCGTAAACAAGGTGCTTATCGCGAGCAGGAAGCAGAAGCGGCACGATTATTTATCACAAGAATAATAACTAAATAAAATAACGGGGTGGGGTATCAAAAATGACAAACATCCCTCTGAGCGGAACCGCCCCCTCCTTCAATTTTTACGCACGGCAATTTTTTTGAAAATAAATCACAAGGAACAGCGAACATTATGGCAAGAGCACCGAAACCGCCTACTTATTTAAATGAGATTGCCGCCAGTCAATGGAAAGCCAAAGGCAAAATCTTAAGCGAGCGGGAAGACCTGAACGCCGCCGATTGGAACAATTTAGAACTCTACTGCGTTAACTATGCCATTTACCGAAAAGCGGTGGCAGACCTTGATATCCGGGGCTTTAGCATCGTGAATAGTCAGGGCAGCGAAAGCCGTAACCCATCACTGAGCGCCAAAGCCGATGCCGAAAAAATCATGATAAAAATGTCTTCATTACTGGGTTTTGATCCGGTATCACGGCGGAAAAATCCGGTGGAAACAGAGGAAGAGGACGAGCTAGACCGACTATGAACACATGGGAACAGTACGCTTTTGATATCGAAAACGGCACAATTCCGGCTTGTAAACGGGTAAAACAGGCGGTGAAACGCTACTTTAACGACCTGAATAACCCGCTTTATATGTTTGATTCGGAGGTGGTGGCACGGTTTATTGCCTTTTCCCGTTACTGTCCGCACGTCAAAGGCCACTTGCGCGGTAAACCGATTATATTAGAGCCGTGGCAGCAGTTCGCTTTTGCTAACCTGTTTGGCTTCAAGATCAAAGCAACCGGACGCCGAAAATATCGCAGTGCTTATATTCAGGTGCCGCGCAAAAATGCAAAGTCTACCGTTGCCGCGATACTGGCAAATTGGTTTCTCGTGATGGAGTCAGGTCAGCAGGATATCTACACCGCCGCCGTGAGTCGAGATCAGGCGCGTATTGTATTCGATGATGCCCGCCAGATGTGCCTATTATCCAAACCACTCAAGAAACGGGTAACTGTCCAACAGCATAAAGTCACTTATGCCAAGAGCAACAGTCTGCTAAAACCATTGGCAGCCAAAGCCGCTACGATTGAGGGTACAAACCCCAGTCTGGCAATTGTCGATGAATATCATTTGCACCCTGATAACGCTGTCTACTCTGCCCTTGAACTGGGCATGGGCGCACGTCCCGAAGGTATCTTGTTTGCCATTACCACGGCGGGCAGTAACGTTATTTCAGCCTGTAAACAGCACTATGATTATTGCTGTCAGATATTGGATGGTGAAGAGCAAAACGCATCCCTGTTTGCCCTGATCTACGAGTTGGACGACGAGAACGAGATTGATGATGAAGCGCTCTGGATAAAGGCCAATCCCAATCTGAATATCTCCGTGGATAGCGCTGCTTTGCATGACACTATCCAGAAAGCGCGGGGCATTCCCTCACAATGGACGGAAATGCTCACCAAACGCTTTAATATCTGGTGTCAGGGTGCAACACCGTGGATGGGTGAGGGGGCTTGGAAAGCCTGTAAGACTGATTATGACGAGAACGACCTGAAAGGACTGGAGTGTTACGCTGGCTTGGACTTATCTTCAACGGGGGATATCACCAGCATCTGTTACACCTTCCCCGTGGATAACGAACTGTTATTACTGACCCGTCATTACTTGCCGGAAGCTCAGTTACAAAATCCTGCCAATAAGAATCGGGCAATTTACCGTCAGTTGACACAAATGGGCTGGATACGTACCACAGCAGGCGATTGTATTGATTATGACCGTATCCGTGATGATATTCTCAAAGACAGCCAGCACTTTGATATCAAGCTAATCGGCTTTGATACGTGGAACGCCACGCACCTACGCACCCAGTTACAGGGCGCTGGTTTGGATGTTGAGCCGTTCCCGCAAACCTACATGCGCTTTAGCCCTGTGGCTAAATCCGCCGAGGTGTTTGTGAATCGCAAAATCATTCGTCACAACGGCGATCCGGTGCTGGCGTGGGCAATGTCCAATGTGGTGATGGAAACGGATGCTAACGCCAATATCAAACCGAATAAAAAGAAATCGGCAAATAAGATAGACCCAGCAATCGCGTTTTTGATGAGTTTTGGCACATGGCAGAGTGAGCATGAAGATTTTGCGTTTATATTAAATGAAGAACAACAGCAGAGACTGGATAGTTTTGATGGGATTTAATAAAAAATATTTAGGAGGTGAGATATTTCACCTTTATTTCACTCAATTTTATCAGTCATTAGATAAATTTTATTAATTTACCATCTGTCATTTTATGTCATCCTGCCAACAAAACATGCAACTCATCCACTGAATTAAATCAAGTCGTACTCTCCAATATTGATGAACCAATTTATTGATGTTCACCGGCGGAGAAGTATCTCACCGCCTTCATGTTATTTAGCAATGTTATTGTTGATTAAATGAGGGAATAAATATGCAAGATAAGAAGCCTGAATCAAAAGTCTTAGAAGATAATGTTGTAGTTGTACCAACTCGCGAATATATGAAGGACGCAATCAAAGAACACGCCCAGAGCCGTAATCATCCTTACGCAACTCAGGCAGAACCGGGATTTGTTACACTAAGTAATGAAACAGATAGTGACAGTGAAATAACCGTTGCAACTTCTAAAGCTGTTAAAAAAGCATATGATCTAGCCAATACCGCTAACCAAAACGCTCTCAATAATAATTCGGATCTCTATTTGGAGAAGAAACAGAATGGTGCGGATATACCAGATAAAGCAAAGTTTATTAAAAACATAGGCGCAGTATCTGAAAATGGTGGAGTTTATCCAGGCTCTTTCCAATTTCAGCAAATAGAAACAATCCCAAAAGAAAGTAACTCTGTAAAGATAGTATCTGCGCCCCATCAAGAAGCAAATAAGCTTGTAGCCTTCACTAATTATGGCTGGGACAGCAATAATATCCAGACAGGGATTGTGCGAGGGGGAGGGGCTGATACTTTTGGATACGCAATAGATATTAATACACGCCGAGCATTTGCAGTAGATAGATGGGGGATAACTATAAATCCAGATTTTCAATGGGGAGGCATAAACATGTTTCGCCCTGATGGAACATTCTGGAGGATAGAAGGAATCCCTAATGATGCAACACATTTACTCAATTTTATAGATAGAGATTCGGCTGGTTCAAACAAATCTGTTCAAACCTTACCAAAAGGATTTGGCACCATCATGTCAACGTCTCAGCATTATATTGATACCAGTGGCTTTGTGAAAAACATTTCTCCAATAATTAATCTATATTCTGATGGTTCGTTGCAAACAAATCATGAATCTAAAGGAGCAACTGCTGAGCGAGTCTCTAGGGGAGTCTATCTTATCAAAGGAGTTTCTGGTTTTAATGTCGATGAAATATGGAGCAATATAGAAATACCACTATGTCAAAATAAACTGCCGCTAATCTGGATTAGTCACGAAGAGCTTTCAGATGGTTCCATCAAATTAATGACTTATCACCGTGAACATTCAGACGCCCCCATTTTCGCCAGAAATGTAAGAGAAGGTTATGCTGACGGTGATTTAATCGATATTCCCGATGGCAGATTTGTTTCTGTCCGAGTGCAAATGCCTGCTGCTAAGGGTGAATAATTACAGGCTTAATTTTTCTGTGGATTGTTGTCGATGATTCCAAATTGGATCCTCCGGCATCTGGACACGGACGTCAAACAATAAGCGTAGAAAATACCAATTAACTATCTCTTAAATCTTCCAATAGATTCCGACTAAATAAATTGCAACCTCCTTTCACAATGTCAGAGCATTTAGTGTATTGACCTACATATCGTGTCTCTGATGAGCTTTGGAACATGGCAAAATGATCATGAAGATTTTACTTTCAGCCTCAGTGATGAATAGAGGCAACGCCTTAAGTAATTTAGTGGGATATAGCGTAAAAAGATAAGCAATTATACTGGTTCACTTATTGAGTCCGATAAACCAATCAGTTAAAGTAGCCCCGCCATTAGCAAAATCTAATGGTCAGGGCTTCGCATCCCTGAGCTAAGAACACTGGTAGGATGTTTCTACCAGTGACCTCGTTCACCCTTTCAATGGTGATTCAGGCAGGGGAGGCTTCGGCCTCACCGGAATCTTAGCCCGGTAATGCGCTGTCTCTTGATCACATCTATAGCTCAAGAGACTGTGCAAGCAAGTAACCTTCAAGGATGGTTTGTAATATGAACCATCCTTCCCATAGCCTTTCCCAT
>NZ_NKHP01000042.1 GCF_014467235.1 Xenorhabdus indica
TTGATCAAAAAAATTAAGATCTTTTTGAATACAGCCTCAGCAAGTAGCTGGAAAGGAATAGGAAATATGGAAGTCTCATAATTATGAAAAGGTATTTAGTAATTGGGGTAGGAACTAAACCATGGGTTCCTGATTTTGCTGCTCTTAAGTTGGGAGAAACGCAATATCACATCAGTCAATACATGAAAAAAAGTAAAAATGTTGCTGGAAAACATGTTGTGGTCGTAGGCGGAGGACAATCGGGAGCTGAGGCATTTCTCGATCTTTTATCTAAACCAGATAATGATCGCCCGAGCCATGTCAGTTGGATTTCACGGCGTCGAAATTTCTTTCCAATCGACGATTCAACTTTTACTAATGACTTTTATATGCCTTGTTATTCAGACTATTTTCGAAAACTTCCCTTACATTTACGTCAAAAAACAAATAGTGAAAATGTTCTGACCTCAGACGGAATATCAGAATCAACGTTACGTGATATTTATCAAAAGCTTTATTACTTGTATTTTATCACTCCAAATCAGGTTAAGTTTGATCTGATGACCAACCGTTCTGTCACAAATGTTGTTGCTACAGCAGATAATCGTTGGAGGCTGAGTTTCCAGCACACTGACGCCTATAATGCAGAAGAAATAAATGCTGATGTAGTCATTTGGGCTACCGGTTACAGGCCAGCAGAGAAGAACTTTTTGGGAACATTAAAAGATCGTATTCATTATGAAAAAGACGAATTTGTCGTAAACGAGGATTATGCGGTGGTTTGGGATGGTTCCGCAAAAAATCATATATTTGTTCAGAATGCTGTTAGAGGTCAGCGTGGGTTGCCTGATTTAAATCTCAGCTTAAATGCATGGCGTGCCCAACGTATTATGGGGCGACTATGCGGAGAGTATCCTAAGCAGCAGCAACCTTCATTTGTTGACTGGCATCCGAAAAATAATGTCAAAATTTCGAAAGAAAATAATTTTATTGTGAATGAAAAAATAAAAGACAGTAAGTCATACAGCTTTTAAAGCTAATGTAGCATCCAATATAAGAATTTAAAATCATGATAAAAACTGATATTGCTATTGTCGGTGGTGGTATTATTGGAGCTGTTATAGCTCGTGAAATAATAAAAAACACACCCAATGCATCAATCACTATTTTTGAAAAAAGAATTTCAGGTTCAGGTAGTTCATTTTATTCTGCTGGCGTTCATTTTCCTCGTGGCATTAATCCTCGAGTCCAGAAAATGTCGCTTTATAGTCATAATTATTATCAAGAGCTCATAGGAGAGAATACTCCTATATACCCTTTAACTATGGAGTTAATTACCCATAATGCCCATTTGGATAAAACACTGAGTAATTATTTGCCTTTGGCCAACTTTACTCCCGTCAACACTTCGTTAAATTCTGATATTGAACTTTCTGGACAAAAAGAATTAGCAATCCTTCAGGGAAAAGGTGGGCATTATGCCGATGTTTTTAAACTGGTTAATCTATTTATGCACGAATTGCGTTTACAGATCGATATCTATGAAAGTGTCAGCGTTGACAGCTTACAGCGTCAGGATAATAGCTATCTGTTAGGTTTGAGTTCCGGCGAACAGGTGATCACAAGCAAAGTGATTTTGGCACCCGGACCTTGGCTTACCGAACCTGCCTGGAGAGACCGAATAGCCTATTTGGGTGTGCGCATAAAAAAAATCGTCGCAGTGCATATTGCAAAAGTTCCCGCTGCTGATGCTCCACTGACCATCTTTCATGATGACGATGCTTTCCTACTGCCTTTCTACAGCCGTAATCACTGGCTGTTTAGCTACACCTGCCAAGAGTGGGATATGACACCTAAAGATATTACTGCTCTTCAGAGTCAAGACATTGAGACCGCAAAGGATGTGTTGAGCCGATATTCGCCTGCACTAGCTCAAGGCATTCATGACGGGCGCGTTTTCTGCGATGCCTACAGTGCATCGAGTGAACCCATTATCACACAGTTGGATGATGGATTGATTTACGCCGGTGGAGCAAACGGTTCAGGTTATCGGCTAGCCCCCGCCATTGCTTCCGAAGTGATTGCTTTACTCTCGCAAACCGACACCTAAGAGAACAGTAAAATGATTATTCACAACTATGACGATGCAGAAATGTCGAAACAGTTCGATATTGATATCAGCAGCATTGATGGATTGGATATTCCTGCCGGCTGGGGAAGAGTTACACCGGGTAATCGCTCTAGTAGCCATCAGCATGATGAGATAGAAATGTTTGTCATTGTCAGCGGTCAGGGGCAACTGATTGTTGATGGTCATACGTACCCAGTTAAAGCCGGTACCATTGCACAATTCTCGCCGTTCGAATCTCATGTATTAGAAAACACTGGCGATCAGGACATGATCTTCTTCCTGCAATATCGTCGAGATGCTGCCAGTGCTAAGCGATCTGCTTCTTCCAGAGAACGACAAAATCCCAAGCGTCCACAGTTTGTTTTCTCTACTCCGCCAACTCCTAATGGCGATTTGCATCTGGGGCATTTATCAGGGCCTTATCTGGGAGCCGATGCTTATGTACGCTATCAGCGGCTCATTGGTAATCCCGCTTGGCATATGACGGGATCTGATGATTATCAAAGTTATGTCGTGTCACTAGCAAAACGGGAAAGGGTCACACCAGCTGAGATCGCCGCACATTATTCACAAGAAATTCTGCAAACGCTTAAAATGATGGATATTGAGGTTACTCAATATACGATCACCAACAATGCCTTTGAATATGCTGAAGGTGCGCGAGATTTCTTCAGTCGAATGATTGGTCCCAGCAAAGTGTCGTTTCGAGATTCTCCAGCCTTTTGTGATGCTACTAGTGGCGAATATCTGTATGAAGTTAACGTTTCTGGCCAGTGTCCTAGCTGTAGCTTAGGTACTAGCGGCAATATATGCGAAGAGTGTGGTGAACCTAACTTAGTGGTTGATTTAGCATCACCCACATCGAATATTAGCCAAATGGAGCCGAAAGAAATCCACATTAACCGCTATATGCTGCCTCTGCATCAGTTCGAACATATTGTGAAACAACATCACAAGCTTGGGCGAGTGCCAGCTAGAATGCGCGAACTGGCGTATAGGGTATTCTCTCGCCCTACAACCGATGTTCCAGTATCCCATCCTTCTCATTGGGGTATCGAGCCTGCAGAATCAGAAGGGGCTGGGCAGGTCATATGGGTATGGCCAGAGATGAGCTATGGCTTTTTGTACGGTATCGAACAGCTTGGCAAACAGCTGAACCAGCCTTGGAAAGCGAACAATCCTGATAAGAGCTGGAAAATTGTCCATTTCTTCGGTTATGACAACAGTTTCTATCACAGTATCCTATATCCTGTACTTTACCATTTAGCCTATCCTAATTGGCAGCCTGATATTGACTATCACTATAATGAATTTTACCTGCTGGATAATAAAAAATTCTCCACTAGCCGACGTCATGCAGTATGGGGAAAAGAAATTCTTACCCCAGAAAGTGTGGATGCTGTTCGCTATTACCTATGCCTGACTCGTCCAGAACAGGAAAGAACCAATTTTCAGATCGACGCCTATAAGGCTGAACTACGCCATACGCTGATTAATGAGTGGCAAAGCTGGCTACAGGATCTTGGGCAGCGTACGGCGAGTCACTTCATGGGTAATGTACCGGACGCAGGCATCTGGACTAAAGAGCATGTAGCGTTTTGGGCCCGACTCAACGGCTATTTGCAAAATGTAACGAATGCACTGAACGCAGATGGCTTCTCCCTGCGTAACGCCGCCCAACAGCTCAAAATGTTAGTACGTGAAACGATTGAATTTTCTCGCAGCCAAGCTCGCTTGTCTGGGCTTGAAAACTGGAAGGACGAATATCGTACCGCACTTGCATTGGAACTGGCTGCAGCGCAGTTGCTTTCTCACATTTCCACCCCTTTGATGCCTCGTTTTGCTACGCGGCTAGCAGCGGCCTTGGGCAATAAGACGGCAAGCGCTTGGCCAGAACAGGCTGAATTAGTTGCCGTTGGCAATCGAATTACTTTACATGATATCTGCTTCTTTACCGATCCTGATGCTTTGACCGAAGTCCCCCACTGGGATTGGTTACAGGAAAAACTCAGTGTGCTGATGCCGGATACCCGATTCCATCCCGATCATGCTTTGGCAAATTTTGGGGTGACATCATTGATGACCGTTACGTTGCAATATCAATTGCTCCATGAACAACAAGTCGATATTCAACTCGAAATGTTACTTAACCAACCTTTACGTGACATTGCGGAACATATCGCGAAGCGGCAGCCATCCGGTGTCGAGTTGGCAAAAGGAGTAATAGCATGACTGCGGTGGAATTATTGAAGGATATTGAAACTGCTGGCCTGAAGATCAGCATCCTAGAAGGTAATTTGAAGTTAGAGGGAGCTACGCGTTCTATTTCTCCTCAACTGGTGGACGCTATCAGGGAACATAAGGCGGTGTTGCTCGATTATCTACAGCGGCGAGCAGCACGTTTCTCTCTGACCCCTTTGCAGCAAGCCTATTATCGTGGCCGTTCACCGCTATTTGACGGCGGTGGGATAGCCAATCAGGTCTTTCATGAAATTGAAGGCGTATGGGATATAGAGCGCCTGCAGCAGGCCCTGCAACAGGTTATTTCTGAACACTCCGCATTGCGCCTGCGTGTTACCAGTGATGGCGAACAGTATGAAAGCAATGATATTCCCAGCATCATACGGCATGATCTGCGCTCCCTGTCGACATCGGAGCAGGTGCAGGCTCGCGAGAATTTGCGTACCGAGAAATCCCATCTGATTTTGTCGCCGAGTGAATCATTGCTTCAGGTTGATGTCGCTATCTTGTCTGACGACAGTATGGTGCTCTACGTCAATCATGATGGCATGGTCGTTGATGGCATCAGTATGTTCTTATTTTTCCATCATTGGTATCAGCACTACCAAACGGTTTTGGAACCCGTCGCCTATCTACCTTTTTCTCAGCATATCAGTGTCAAAGAAAAGGAACGTGAGCACGCTGCTTATAAGCGTTCGTGCGATTATTGGCTACAGCGTCTCCCTACACTGCCAAAAGCTCCAGAGCTTCCATCAGCCAATAAGCTGCGTAACGGAGCGACACGTTTTTGCCAGCACCTTGTAACGCTGCCCCCGCAACAGTGGCAGCAATTGCAGAAGTTGATGTTAGCGTATCAACTGACGCCATCGGCGGCGTTGATGGCAGCTTACGCGGAAACACTATACGTGTGGGGCGCAGGGGAACACTTTACGCTTAATGTCACAATCTCCGAACGCCGCCCGATACATCCTCAGGTATTCAGCACTATCGGACCTTTTTCCGATCCCATGCTTGCCGAAATTTCTTTAGACCATCAGAGTTCCTTTCTGGAACGCGCGAAACAGCTACAGTCTCGTCTGCATCAAGATATCGATCACCGCTATTTTTCTGGTATTGACGTTATGCAGGAGCTAGCGCGAAAGCGCGGGTTAAGCGCAGCGCGTATGTCCTATACCTTTAACTGTACGTTAGGGGCTATCGGTGCTGTTAATGGCGATTCCCTGGAATATTTCGGCCGTGAAGTATTCACCATCAGCCAAACCCCCCAGGTTTTGTTAGATGCTTTCATTTTCGAACAGAAGGGAGCTTTGGTGATTCGTTTGGATGGGGTTGACGCTTATTATCCTTCTGGATTCCTAACGGCATTGGTTAGCGGATTCCAGCGCCTCTTGCATCTGCTCTGCGTACCAGAAAACTGGCAGCAATTGACATTCGAACTACTACCTGACGAACAGCGCCACCAACGTGCATTGGCAAACAATACCCAAATGCCATGTACCGAGGATATGTTAGGGAGCGTCTTTGTCGCTGTTGCCCTACGGCAGCCAGAAAGCATTGCCATCCATACGCTACAGCGTCAGATCAGCTATAGGGAATTACTAAACCGGGCAGCGACTGCCGCACAGTGGTTAAAAGCTCGGGGGGTAAAGCACAACGAATTGGTCGGTTTGATTGCAGAGCGTTCACCCGAGCATATCGTAGGCATATTAGCGATTGTACTTGCTGGAGCCGCATATTTACCGATTGACGCTGGGTTGCCGGCTGAGCGCCGTGATTTTATGCTGAAAGATGGTCAGGTTAATCTGGTCTTGACCAATGCCGACGTTGTTACTGAGCAACCGCAATTCGATTTGCGAACTTGCCCACTAACCCCTGCAGAATTACCGTCGATTGATCCTCTTGCGTGTCCAGATGATCTTGCCTATGTGCTCTATACTTCGGGTACGACAGGTAACCCTAAAGGGGTCATGGTTACCCATCGTAATGTCATCAACTTGATAGCTGACTGTCAGAACCGCTTCGCGGTGACACCGGAAGACCGATTTTTTGCTATCAGCGCATTTAACTTCGACCTGTCGGTATGGGATCTGTTTGGGGCGTTATCTGCTGGCGCATCCTTAGTAATTCCCGAAGCCGATAAAGCTGCTGACGTTGAGCACTGGGCAACTCTATGCAGTAAAACCGGTGTGACTATCTGGAACTCAGTACCTGCCATAGTGCGTATGATGTATGAGCATACGCAAGCTATGCCTTCCTCGCTGCGTTTGATCATGATGAGTGGCGATCGCATTCCACCAGATTTGCCCGCAGCCATAATCGCGACGCAACCTCAGATTGACCTCTGGTCATTGGGGGGGCCGACGGAAACGACCATTTGGAATATTTGTCACCCGATCTCCTCACAGGATTGCACAGGGGATTCGATCCCTTATGGTCGTCCAAACGCCAATAATCAATGCAGCATCCGCAATGAACAAGGGCTCGAATGCCCTGATTGGGTACCTGGGGAGATCTATGCCACTGGCATGGGGATTACGCTGGGCTATTGGGGGGATGAAGAGCGTACTTCTGAACGTTATCCCATTGACCCTAAGAGCGGAAAACGCTTTTTCCGAACTGGAGATCTTGGTCGTTATCTGCCCAATGGGGATGTGGATATTTTGGGCCGGGTTGATTTACAGATAAAAGTTAACGGCTATCGAATTGAAGCGGGAGAGGTTGAAAGCAGCATTGCAAAATTTGCAGAAATTGGACAGGTAGCGGTTGTTGTGTCAAAAAGTTCGCAAGGGGATGTGCTTGTCGCACACCTAGTTGCCAATGATGATCCCCTTTCTTCTGCGGAAATTCGCCAACGTCTTAGCCAACACCTACCCGATTATATGATCCCTTCACGTGTGGTATGGCACGATGCTTTGCCGTTAAACCGTAACCTGAAGATTGACAGAAAAGCGCTGGGTGAGCTACCACTTGATGAAGGGAGTGTCGCATCATCATTAGTCAGCCAAGCCAATGGCAGGATCGAAAGCACTTTGCAGGGAATTTGGCAGGAGATCTTGGCCACAGGTCCCATTGGTGTGGATGAAGATTTCTTCGGCCGTGGTGGCAATTCGCTGAGTGCCTTGAGGATTTTAACTTCCGTACACAAAGTTTTCGGGATATCGATGCCACTAGAGTCTATTTATCAGCTAAATACAGTGAAGGCAATGGCTGCGAGAATCGCCAGCGAGGAAGCTTAACCATGAAACCATCGATCATTAACGATATCGTGAGCTATCCCCCGAAGGCGGGGGGTAATTTGATAGTTGCGACACTGAGCGAGCGTAAAACAATACCGTTATCCACACTTTATGAAATGTCGGGACGTGTTGCTAACGGTTTGCTCGCTCACGGGATTAAACCGGGTGACACCATCGGTATCCTGTCCGATAACCGCTTGGAATGGGTGTTACTCGACCTGGCTGCGCTGAGAATAAAAGTACGCACTGCCGGCTTCGATCCTGGGAAATTTAAGACTACAACGATCAAATTTACTTCAGGCTCAACCGGTATTCCTAAAGGATTAGCTGCCACGGCAGGCAGCATTGATTCCTCGCTGCGTAGCGTGCAGAACATTTTTAATCACGGTAGTGGAGATCGGCTGCTGGTATTTCTGCCGTTGTCGTTATTGCAGCAGCGTTATTGGATCTATTCTGCATTGAAGTTTGGTCACGATACGATACTCACCAACTATCAGTCTGCATTTGTTGTCATGCCTCAGCTTAATCCGACGGTGGTGATGGGCGTACCTGCTTTCTTTGACTCAGCGCGTCGCCATATTGAGCGCCAGAGTCGTGACCTAGCAACGATGGTATCGCAGGCAAAAGCGCTGTTTGGCACAGGCATTCGCTACTTGTGGACGGGATCGGCTCCGGCAGAAGTGGGAATGCTTCAATTCTTCCATCAAGTAGGTCTACCCATTTATGAAGGCTACGGCATGAATGAAACCTGCATTGTGACAAAAAATCACCCGGCAGCCTTCCAATTAGGCAGTGTTGGACAAGTCGTTGATGAGAAAAAAGTCATTATTGATCGGGACGGTAACGTTGTGGTTTATAGCGATTACCCGGTAAACACTCGTTATCTTTACGCTCAGCCTGGCGCATCTGAAAAAATGTTTACCGCCGATGGCGGTGTGCGGACTGGCGATATTGGCCACATTGATGAACAAGGATTCCTCTACATCAAAGGCCGTTCTGACAACGTGATAGTCTTGGACAACGGGAAAAAAATAGATGTGCAGCCCATCGAGGCGCGCATGCGTAATGAACCAGCTATTGCTGAATGCGTAATTTTCAGTCCGAAACAGACCGAACTGGTTGCCATCATTTCACCGGTCGGTGACGCTGTCGAACACGAGTCTATTTTACAAGCTTTAGAGAATGTAAACGCCTCAGGTGAGAAAGACGAGCATATAGCCCGAATCATTATCGCTGACCCACCGTTCAGTATAGAAAATGGTCTGCTGTCCTCACAATTTAAGCCACTGCGAAAAATGATTTTTGAATCTTATCAAGAACAACTTCACGCTACAGATAAAGAGAGTAGTTATGCAAACTGATGCCGTCATTACAAAATTGGAAACCATAGCACGACAAAAACTGGCAGCGTCTTTATCTACAGATATCGACGCAACCCAGCTAAATCTAAAAGAAAATATGAGTGATATATATGGATTGACATCACTTAATAAAATCCTGTTTATCACATCTCTATGTAATGAGATGAATATTGATTTATCCAACTTTACCGAAGACGATTTGGGAAATATGCAAACTCTCGGGAATGTCATTGATATTTTAAATAATCATATAAATTAATTACCATTTTAAGGATATTAGCGATGAACTGGAAAGATAATGCCCCCAAAGTTTTAGAAAATGAATATGTCATGCTAAGACCTGTGAAGGAAGAGGATCGGGAGGAGGTAAGAGCTTTATCTCGCGACTCACATATTTGGACATATTTCGTTTTTCGTGTCAGTAATGACGTCGAATTTGAGCGTTTCTTTGATGTGATGTTAAATGATCAGGCTACTGGAAATCGTGTAGTCTTCATGGTAATCGATAAACGTTCTAGTCAAATAGCAGGCAGTATGAGTTTTGGTAATATGCATGAATATGAGGCTCGATTGGAAATCGGTTGGTCTTGGTTGGGGGAGACATTTCGAGGTAAGGGGATCAACAGATGGGCAAAATATTTACTGATGAAGCATGCTTTTGAGACTTTGCAGGCATTGCGCGTTGAGTTTAAAACCGACATCCTCAACCTGCAAGCTCGAGCTAGCCTACGCAATATTGGTGCCGTGGAAGAAGGCACATTACGTAGTTTTAATTTTATGCCAGATGGACGGCGACGTGACGCTATTTTCTACAGTGTGTTGAACACCGAATGGCCGAGGGTAAAACAAGGCTTACAGGATCACAGGAAAATACGGCCTCATACGGAGCAGCAATGATCCCTAATGTTAATGTCGTGATACTGAGCGGAGATGCCCTTGAGAGGGGCATCCAACATGGCCAGCAATGCCGGAAGACGTTATGGGAGTTTGCTGATGATGGTCTTTGTCGTTTAAATCATCTAGGGCAATCAGAGTTGTCCCTTAACCAGCTTGGTGAAAGTATCGAACGCTACCGTATTTGTGTAAAAACTTGGCTGCCTGATATTGCGCAAGAGATTGAAGGGGTATCGATCGGCGCTGAGATGCCGTTAGATTTGGCTTGGCTACTGCAGTTGAGGCGAGAGGTACTAGGTTATAATCGCACTACAACGTCAGGAGACTGCACGACATTATCATCTTTCAAAGGGCAACCCATTCTTGCGCAAACGGTAGATCTGAATGGTAATCTCGATGATTTTATTCATATTCTGGAATGTAAAGAAACTCGCAATCCATCAGTGATTTTAAGTTTCGCAGGTCTCTTGGGTTATCTTGGGCTTAATCGTGCCGGATTAGCTATTGGGCTCAACATGGTCCTAGGAGGGCAGTGGGGAGTGGGTATTCCACCTTATTTGGTGATTCGTCATCTTCTGGATAATTGCGACACAGTGGAGCAGGCAGTAAAGACGCTTCGTTGTCTCCCTCTATCCAGTTCACGTTCCTTTACCTTATGTGATAAACGTCACGCGCTCTGTGTGGAAATTTTGAATAACCAGCTGCGTATTGTAAAAACTGGCTATGCAACTGCACACACTAATCATTTTTTGCATCCTGATTTTGCTGCTCATGATGAAATCAATATCTTCGCTAAAAACTCTTCACGACAAAGGTTAGAAAAAATACGAAAACTATTGCAGCAAGAACACATTAACAGTGATGACTGTTTTTCCTTGTTTATGACCCCACCAGTTTATGTTGCAGATAACGGTGATATACGCCGTGAGCGAACTGTTGCTTCTGTCGTGATGTTACCGGAAGAGGGGAAAATGTTATTACGCCCAGGTAATCCCACAATTTCAACAACGCAGTCTTTTTCTCTTTTTAATTAACGTTAATAAGGATGTAATTTATGGCTGATACACTGCATTACTATGAAATTTCTTTATATTGGACCGGTAATTTAGGTCAAGGGACCGAAAATTATAGAGGATATGCCCGTGAATATGAGATTTCTGGAGAGCATGGCAAGTTTTTAAAGGGCTCGGCAGACCCTAAGTTTTTAGGCAAGAAAGAGTGCTGGAATCCAGAAGAACTCTTGATTGCATCACTATCAGCTTGCCATCAACTTTGGTATTTGCATCTATGTGCGGCGGCTGGCGTCAGTGTGGTGCAATATTGAGATGATACAAAAGGCATAATGAATGAAAAAGAGGGAAGATTTACCGAAGTGACATTACAACCTCATGTTACAATATCTAAAGAGTCAGATAAGGAAATAGCAATTAGTTTACATAGACTAGCTTATGATAAATGCTATAAATAAGCTTTCAAAATAGTAGATCACTTGGAGGGAACTCAGTCCAATTTTTGCGATCTGATTAATCGCCAAATCAAAAAAATCCCAAAATGGACTGA